>NZ_JAAKGV010000018.1 GCF_011043735.1 Methylobacterium sp. DB0501
GCCGCCAGCGTTCGCTCTGAGCCAGGATCAAACTCTCAAGTTGAAGAGCTGATCAAAGCTGATCACAACATAAACGGAGGCTCACGACCGATCGGCGTTTCCACCAATCGTGTGAGCACCGAAACGTCAGACCAGCATCATCCTACTCACGATCCCACCCAGAGGCAGGATCCGCAGGGACGACGCCGTCCACGCTTCTCTTTCTCGTATGAACTTGTCAAAGAGCTGATCGGGCCCGAAGCCCGATCTCGACCTTCCGAGAACAGAAAGCAGCGCCGGGTTGCCCCGGCCCTTGCTTCATCGTCTCTGGGAAGGTTCGTCGGAGCGGGCCGTTCGTCTCGGCGCCCCGTCGGTGAGCGGCTGTCTAAGGGTAGCCGGCTCGCCTGTCAACACGCCCGGATCCAGAGGTCGCGGGCGGGCGGCCGTCGCCCTACTTGGCAGCCGTCACCACGACCTCGATGAGCGCGCCGCCGCCGAGATCGGCGACGCCGACGGTGGCGCGAGCCGGCAGGTCGTCGCCGAAGAATCGCGTCCAGGCGGCGTCCATCTCCTTCTTGTGCGACAGGTCGGTCACGAAGATCGTCGCCGCGACGATGCGCGAGGCATCCGTCCCGGCCTCCTTCAGGTAGCCGGCGATCTTCCCTAAGATGTTCTCGGTCTGGGCCCCCATCGGCACCGAGGTGTCGTCGGCGATGGTGCCGCCGACGAAGACGAGGCCGTTCGCCTCGACGGCGCGGTGCATGATCGGGGTGCGGATCTGGCGGGTGATGGTCATGGTCTCGTCCTTGGATCAGGACCGGAAGCGCTCGATGCCGAGCGCGCCGATCCGGGTCTGGGTGCCGCCCTCGACGATGAGTTCGGCCATGACGGCGCCCGCCGCCGGCCCGAGCTGGAAGCCGTGCAGCGAGAAGCCGAACTGGTGATAGAGGCCCGGATGCCGGGCGCTCGGCCCAAGGACCGGCAGGTCGTCCTTCATCCTGGCCTCGATACCGGCCCAGGCGCGCAGGATCTGGGCCTCGCGCATCACCGGGAACAGCTCGAACACCGTACGGGCGCTCTCGGCGAGGCGGCGCCAGTCGAGGATCGTGGTGCCCCGATCCTGGTCCGGCACCGCGAGGTGGCCGCCGCCGATCAGCACCGTGCCGTTACCGAACTGCTTGAACGACAGCTTGCGGCCGCGCAGGATCACCACGGGATCGATGAAGTGCGGCACCTTCGATGTGATCATCAGCATCGGCGCCACGGTCTCGACCGGCACCGGCTCGCCGAGGGATTCCGCGATGCGCCCGGCCCAGGCCCCGGCGGCGTTGACGAGGACCGGGGCCGCGTAGGTGTCGGCTCCGACGTCGACCCGCCACAGCCCGTCCTCGCGGCGCACGTGTCCAGCCGGCTCGCCCTCGCGAATGGTCGCCCCGAGCTGTTCCGCCTTGCGCCGGAACGCCGCCACCGTGCGGGCCGGCTGGGCCGCGCCGTCGCGACGCGAGACGACACCGCCGGGGCAGGTCTCCGCCACCGCCGGCACCAGCCGGCGCAGCTCCGCCCCGTCGATCAGCTCCTCGTGGGTGAAGCCGCGGCCCTGAAGGTCCGCGACCCGCTCGGCGCAGGCGGCGAGTTCGCCGTCATCCTCGGCGACCAGCACCTGGCCATGGCTCTCGAAGCCGCACTCGTCGTCGACGAGGTCGCCGATCCGCTCCCAGAGGTCCATCGAGCGGATCGAGAGCGGGATCTCGGCGACGTGGCGGGCGAGCTGGCGCACCCCGCCGGCATTGACCCCGGAGGCGTGGCGGCCGGCATAATCCTTCTCGATCAGGACGGGCTTCAGCCCGGCCCGGCAGAGATGGAGCGCAGTCGAGCAGCCATGGATGCCACCCCCGATCACGATGGCGTCGGCGAGGATCGTCATCCGCGCACCACCGCCTCGGTATCGGCCTTCGACTTCGGCAGGGCGGCGAGTTCGGCGAGCGCGATCGGCTTCACCGGCGCGCGCAGGCGATAATAGCCGATCTCCTGCGGCGTCTTCCCCCGCGCCTCGGCCATCAGCTCGGTGACGGTGAGGCCGCAGAGCCGGCCCTGGCACGGGCCCATGCCGGTGCGCCGGTAGGCCTTGAGCTGGTTCGGCCCCGTCGCCCCGATGGCGACCGCCTCGCGGATGTCGCGGGCGGTGATCTCCTCGCAGCGGCAGACGGTGGTGTCGTCGGCGGGGATGCGGAACGGCCGGGACGGCCGGAACAGCAGGTCGAGGAACGGCCGGCCCCGCTCGGCCCGGACGAGCGCGGCCCGCACGCCGGCAACGGAGGGGAGCGTCGCGAGCGCCGCCGGCGCCAGGGCCTCGATGGCGGCGAGCGCCGCGAGGCGGCCGCGCAAAGCCGCAGCCTCCGCCCCGCCGATCCCGGCGCCGTCGCCCGCCACCGCGATCCCCTCGACCGAGGTCGCACCGTCCTTACCCAGCACCGGCAGCCAGGCGAGCTGGACCTCGTCCCAGGCATGCGCGACGCCCGCCGCCATCGCCAGGTTGACGTTCGGCACCACGCCCTGGTGCAGCAGCAGCAGCGAGGCCGGCAGCGTCTCCTCGCGGGCACCCACCCGGTAGGTGACGCTCGACAGCGTCCCCTCCCCTCGCGCTTCGAGCGCGGTGACGCCGGAGACCACCTTCACCTTGGCACGCACCTCGCGCATCAGGGCGAGGCCCTTTCGGAAATACGGCGATGTCGCGAAGGCGGGCGCGTGCGGCAGGGCACCGAGGATGTTCTTGCGCTCGGTGGTGTCGAGGATCCGGTCGATGCGGCCGCCGAGGCGCAGGATCTGCGCCGAGAGGAGCCAGAGCAGCGGTCCCTGCCCGGCGATCACCGTCGGCTCGTCCGGCACCAGGCCGGAGGACTTGAGCAGGGTCTGCGCGGCACCCGCGGTCATCACGCCGGGCAGCGTCCAGCCGGGAATCGGGAACGGCCGCTCCAGAGCGCCGGTCGCCAGGATCACGCGGCGCGCCGACACGAAGGCCGAGCCGCCGCCGACCGAGACGCCGATCTCGAGCGCGGCGTCCAGGCTCCAGACCGTGGCGCGGTGGATCACCTCGGCGCCGCTCTCGCGCAAGTCCCGGACGAGGTCCTCGCCGCTCCAGAAATCCTGTCCGAGCTGGGTACGGTCCGCCAGCGGGGTCGAGGTGATGGCGCGCCAGACCTGGCCGCCGGGGCCGGCATTCTCGTCGAGGAGCAGGACCGTGAGGCCGGCCTTGGCGGCGGTGGCGGCGGCGGCGAGGCCCGCCGGGCCGGCGCCGATCACCGCGACATCGTAGGCGTCGCGCTTCGGGGCATTGTTCATCGGCCGATCTCCCGCTTGCCCTTCTGGATCTCGATCCGCATCCCGTCCGCCACCGGCACGAGGCAGCCCTGGCGGTTGCCGACGCCGTCGATGGTGACGAGGCAGTCGAAGCACACCCCCATCATGCAGTAGGGCAGCCGCGGCGCCCCGCTGACGGCGGTGAGCCGGCGCACGTCGCGGCCGGAGGCGAGAAGCGCCGCCGACACGGTGTCGCCGGCCCGCGCCTCGACCGGCGCGCCCTCGACGAGGATGCGGACGATGGGTCTGGTGTCGTGGACGGATCGCTTGAACATGGCGTCTCCGGGCCCGGGGGCCTCGTTCGATAGTCGAAGATGGCTGAGGGTCCGACGCGACCGTCACCCTCCTCGTCAGTCCGGGGCCGCGCAGCGGAGCCCGGGATGACCCTGCGGGGTGGGACCGTGGCTGGTCCCCGGCTGTCTCCCGTCGGAAAATCTCTCAGTAATACCCGCTGCCGGCCCGCCTCTCGGTCGCCTCGAACCGCTTGGCCGAGAAGGCGCCGACCAGGTCCGGCTCCAGGCTTCCTGCCGCGATCATGCGGGCGATCTCGAAGGCGTGGTTGGCGGCGAGCGTCACGCCCGAATGGCAGCAGGCCACGAAGGCGCCGGGATGCGCGTCGGACTGGTCGTAGATCGGGAATCCGTCCCGCGGCATCACCCGGATGCCGGACCAGCTGCGCACCACGTTGAGCCGGGCGAGGTGCGGGAAGGTGCGCTGCGCCCGGTCGGCCATGACGGCGTTGATGCCCTGGCGCATCGACCGGTCGTCGAGCACGTCCTCCTTGCTGTCGCCGATCATCACCGTGCCCTCGTCGGTCTGGCGCAGGGTAGAGAGCGGATGGGGCAGGAACGGCTCGGTGCGCTCGGTGACGACGATCTGGCCCCGCGTCGGGCCCATCGGCGCCGAGAGGCCGACCATCGGGGCGAGCGTCTGGTTGGCGTTGCCGGCGGCGAGCACGACCTTGGCCGCCCGCACCTCGCCCGACGGCGTCGCGAGCCGGAACTCGCCCCCCTCGCGGGTGATCCCGGAGACCGGCCGCTCGGGCAGGTAATCGACGCCGAAGGCCTTCAGCCCGGCGTGCAGCGCCCGGTAGGTGCGCAACGAGTTCACGTGGCCGTCGAGGGGGCAGAAGCTGCCCCCGGAGACCTCCGGGCCGAGGCCGGGCAGCACCCGGCCGGCCTCTGACGCCGAGACCATCTCCATCCGGTAGTCGGCGGCGCCGGTCTGGTTGTGCATGCGGGTGACGAGGTCGGCGCGGCGGCCGTACTCGTCCTCGCCGAGGGTGAGGTGGAAACCGCCATTCTGCTGCAGCGCGACGTCCACCCCGGTCTGCGCCCGGAGGGCGGTGGCGAGGTTCGCCCAGCTTCGCGCCCCACGCACGGTCCAGCCGGTATAGGCCGGCATGCCGAGCCCCTTGCTCTGCACCCAGACGAGGGCGAAGTTCGCCCGCGAGGCCCGCTTGGTGACGTCGCCCTCGTCGAGGACGGCCGTCCTCTGCCCGAGCCGGCCGAGGCCCCAGGCGATGGCCGAGCCGAGCAGGCCGCCGCCGATGACGGCGACGTCGTAGTCCTTGGACATGTGAACTCCTAACGCGCCGCGGTCAGTGACCACCCTCAATGGCTGCCCTTGCCGGCGAGCACGCGGTCGAGGCCGTAGAGGCGGTCGAGGACGACGAGGAACGCCATGGTGACGGCGATCACGCAGGCCGAGACCGAGGTCACCAGGGGATCGATGTTGTCCTGGATGTAGAGGAACATGCGCACCGGCAGCGTCTCGGTGCCGGGCGCGGCGAGGAAGACCGTCATGGTCAGGTCGTCGAAGGACTGGATGAAGGCGAGCGCCCAGCCGCTCACCACCCCCGGCAGGATCAGCGGCAGCGTCACCCGGCGAAACAGCGTGACCCCGCCGGCCCCGAGGGAGATCGCCGCCCGCTCCACCGACGGATCGAGCCCGGCCGCCGCCGCCAGCGTCAGCCGGAAGGCGAAAGGGAAGACCACGACGATGTGGGCGGCGAGCAGCGCCAGGAAGGTGCCGCCGAAGCCGAGCGCCGTGAAGAAGCGCAGGAAGGCGACGCCGAGCACCACGTGCGGGATCATCAGCGGCGACAGGAACAGCGCCTGGAGGGCGCCGCGGCCCGGCACCGCGTAGCGGGTCAGCGCGAGCGCCGCCGGCACCGCGAAGACGAGGGCGACGAGCGAGGACAGCGCGCCGAGCCCGAGGCTGACCCAGAAGGCGTGGACGAATTCGGGGTAGTCGGCGATCGCCCTGAACCAGCGCAGCGAGAACCCGTTCGTCGGCAGCGACAGGAAGCCCTCGGGCGTGAAGGCGACGAGGCAGACGACGACGATCGGCGCCAGCATGAAGGTCACGAACAGGCCGTGGAAGGCGAGCGCCAGGGGGCCGTTGCGGCTCATCGGGAGACCTCCGCATAGCGACGCTCGACCAGCGCATTGGCGCCGACGACGATCAGCACGAGGCCGGCCAGCAGCAGCACCGCCACCGCGGCGCCCAGCGGCCAGTTCAGCGTGTTGAGGAACTCGTCGTAGGCGAGCGTCGCCGCGACCTTGAGCCGGCGCCCGCCGATGATCGCCGGCGTCGCGAAGGCGCTGGCCGAGAGCGAGAACACGATGATGGCGCCCGACAGCACGCCCGGCATGATCTGCGGCAGGACGATGCGGCGGATGATGGTGAGCGGACCGGCGCCGAGCGACATCGCCGCGTGCTCGACCTGCGGGTCGAGGCGCTGAAGCGCCGCCCAGACCGACAGCACCATGAACGGCATCATCACGTGGACGAGGGCGATCACCACGCCGGTCTCGGTAAACAGGAACGGCAGCGGCGAGGAGATCAGCCCGAGCGACATCAGGAGCTTGTTGGCGAGCCCGTTCGCGCCGCCGAACAGCAAGGCCCAGCCCAGCGTGCGCGCCACCACCGAGATGAGGAGCGGCCCGAGGATCAGGAGCAGGAAGATCCCGCGCCAGCGCCCGCTCATCCGGTTGAGGATGTAGGCCTCCGGCGCGCCGAGCAGCGCGGTCGCGACCGTGGTGACGAGCGCGATGCGCAGCGTGCGCCCGAACATCTCGGCGTAATACGGATCGGTCGCGATCTCGTGCCAGTTCTTCAGGACCAGGACCGGCTCGATGCCTTTGTACTGGCCCCAATCGTGGAACGACAGCAGCACCGTCATCGCCAGCGGCACCAGGACGATGCCGACGAAGAGCAGGAGCGCCGGCAGGATCAGCCAGAGCGGCGCGCGGCTGGCGCGGGGCTCGGGCGGCGTCGCCGTGGCGGCGGCGGGCAGCGTGGTCGTGGCGGCGGCGCTCACGCGACGGCTCCCGCCCGCAGGCCCATATCCCGGATGCTCATGTCTTCCGGGCGCCAGGCGAGCCGCACCGCCTCGCCCTCGCCGGGCTGGGCCAGACCGTCATTGGGCCGCACCACGATCGCCGGGCCGCACTCGGTCTCGCACTGGAACAGCCAGTGATTGCCCTGGAAGACCCGGGCGGCGACCCGCCCCGGCAGGCCTTCTTCCGAGAATCCGATCCGCTCGGGGCGGACGCTGATCGTCACCGGGCCGCGCAGGCCGACCGGCGCCGGCGCGCTCCAGCCGCCGGCGACGATCCGGGCCGGGGATGCGCCCTCGACCCGGGCGGCGAAATCGTTGGTCTTGCCGAGGAACTGGGCGACGAAGGCCGAGGCCGGGCGCTCGTAGGTGTCCTGCGGCGTGCCGATCTGCTCGATGCGGCCCTTGCTCATCACGACGATCCGGTCGGAGAGCGACAGGGCCTCGGTCTGGTCGTGGGTGACGAGGATCGTGGTGGTGCCGAGATTGCGCTGGATCTGGCGCAGCTCGATCTGCATCTCCTCGCGCAGCTTGGCGTCGAGGTTCGAGAGCGGCTCGTCGAGGAGCAGCACGCTCGGGCGGATGACGAGGGCGCGGGCGAGCGCCACCCGCTGCTGCTGGCCGCCGGACATCCGGCGCGGGTGGCGGTCCTCGTAGCCGGACAGCCCGACCATCGCGAGGGCGGCGCGCACCCGCTCGGTGCGCTCAGCCCTCGAGACCCGCTGCATCTCGAGACCGAAGGCGACGTTCTCGGCCGCCGTCATGTGCGGAAAGAGCGCGTAGCTCTGGAAGACGATGCCGAGACCGCGCCGCGACGGGTGGACCTGCGTCAGGTCGCGGCCCTCGAGCCGGATCGTCCCGCGGGAGGGGGCCAGGAAGCCGGCGATCATCTGCAGCGTCGTGGTCTTGCCGCAGCCCGAGGGGCCGAGGAACGAGATGAACTCGCCCGGAGAGACCGCGAGGGTGAAATCCTCGACCGCGACGTGGCCGCCGAAGGTCTTGGCGACGCGGTCGAGTTCGAGCAGCGGCACGGCGGAGCGGGGCGTGGGAATCATGCGCGGGTCCGGGGCTCGTGGGGTCGCGGGAAAAGGCCGCCTGTCCGGGACAAGAAGGAGCGGATTCCTCCTCTCCCCGCGGGCGGGGAGAGAGTTGCGTCCCTGTTCGAGGGATGCGGCAAGCCCCCAGGACGAGGGTGAGGGGATGTTTCCGGAAGAAGCCACAATCCGGCACCTCCCTCTCGGCGGACGCCTCGCCGCGTCGACCACACGATGGTCGCGGTCCTCTCCCCGCTCGCGGGAAGCGGAGGAGACCTGCCATTACGCGGCAACGCTTGCGGAACTCGGGGCGCCGCCGGGAGAGGCCGCTCGCCCCGTCACCGCTCCACCTCCCGGTTCCACCGCTTCGTCCACTCCTCGCGCTTCTCGTTCACCACGGTCCAGTCCGGCGTGACGAGCGAAGCGGCGCGGGCGCCGACCGGGGCCATCTTGACGATCTCGGGCGGCACCTCGACCGATTTCAGCACCGGGCCGTAGCCGTATTCCTTGAGCATCGTGAGCTGCACCCTGGGGTCGAGCAGCGCCTTGATGAAGGCGTTGGCGAGCGGCGAGGCCTTGGGCTTCGCCACCGGGCAGGCGGCGGTGAGGAGCGCGACCGCCCCCTCCTTCGGATAGACGAAATCGACCGGGAAGCCGGTATTGGCGAGCCCCTGCACCCGGCCGGTGCCCCAGACCGCGATCACCGCCTGGCCGGACTGGAACAGCTCGGTCATCTTGCCGGGGGACGGCTCGTAGGCGAGCACGTTCGGGTTGATCTCGGACTTGACGATCTTGAACGCGGCGTCGACGGTCTTCTCGCTGCCGCCGTTCATCCGCGCCAGCATCACCAGCAGGTTGAGCCCGTAGGTGTTGTTGATCGGCGGGATGACGAGGGCCTGGCGGTATTTCGGGTCCTTGAGGTCGTTCCAGGAGGTCGGCGGCGCCCAGCCCTTCTCCGAAAAGACCTTGGTGTTGTACATGATGCCCGTCGCGACGAGGCCGGTCGCCACGGCCCGGTCGTCCTTGAAGCGGGCGAGGTCGTAGAGGTCGCTCGGCACGCCCTCGACGCGATCGCAGAAGCCGAGCTGGATCGCCTGGTACATCGGGCCGTCGTCGACGATGGCGACGTCGATCTGCTGGTTGCCCTTCTGGGCCTGGAGCTTGGCGAGCGTGTCGGTGGAATTGCCGGCGACGTACTCGACCTTGACGTCGTTGGCCTTCTCGAAGGCCGGGATGACCTCGGTGCGGATCGTCTTCTCGAACGAGCCGCCATACCCGGCGACGTAGAGGGTCTTCTGCTGCGCCGTCGCGGGTGCGAGGGAGGTCGCCAGGGCCGTGAGGCCGAGGGCGGTCAGGAGGCCGAGCTGCTTCACCAAGGACCTGTCTCCTCTCACGAGCGCCATGCGGCACTGCACAAGAATGTGCCGTGCCGTCTCGTTGGGCAAAAGGTGCCGGGCCGGCCCACGATCGTCCAATGCGAAATGGCGCGGCGTTCATGCCGAAATGTTATGGTTCGAAACGGGGGACCGCCGGACGGGAGGAGCGATGGCACGGATCAACCTGCGGCAGGTCGAGGCCTTCCGCGCCACGATGCTGACCGGCAGCGTCACCGAGGCCGCCGCCCTGATGGGGGTGACCCAGCCGGCGGCGAGCCGCCTGCTGCGCGACCTCCAGGCGGTGCTCAACATGCCGCTGTTCGAGAAGCGCGGCACCGGCCTGGTGCCGAATGCGGCCGCGATGGCACTCTACACCGAGGTCGAGCGCTCCTTCGTCGGGCTCGAGCGGATCGGGGCGGCGGCCGAGGAGATCCGCGGCCGGCGCACCGGCTTCCTGCGGGTCGCGGCGTTGCCGGCGCTCGCCAACGGCTACCTGCCGCGGCTGACCGGGCACTTCCTGAAGGAGCGCCCGAACCTGAACCTGTCGCTGTTCGGGGTGATCTCGCCGCTGGTGGTCGACTGGGTGATGAACAACCAGTGCGACGTCGGCTTCGCCGAGGTGCCGATCGCCCATGCCGGCGTGCCGAACGAGCGCCTGCCGGCGGTGGCCCGGGTCGCGGTGCTGCCGGAGGGCCACCGGCTGGCGGAGAAGGCGGAGCTGGCGCCGCGGGACTTCGAGGGCGAGACCTTCGTATCGCTCACCGCCGGCTCGACCGGGCGCCACCTGGTCGACCAGGCCTTCCACCGCGACGGGGTGCGGCGGACCTTGCGGATCGAGACCGCCCTGTCGGAGATCATCTGCGGGCTGGTCTCGTCGGGGATCGGCGTGTCGATCTCCGATCCCTTCACCGCGCGGGAATTCGAGGGCCGCGGCGTGGTGGTGCGGCCCTTCGTGCCGCGGATCGAGTTCGAGTTCGCGGCGGTGTTCCCGCCCCAGCGTAGCCCCTCCCCGGTCGCCCTGGATCTGGTGGCGGCGGTGCGGGATTCGCTGGCGGCGTTCTGAGCCGGGGGAGGCCGCGAGCCGACACCCTCCGGGCCATCCCCGGGGCTCGCCGCAGGCGAGGGCCCGGGATCGAGGGGAGGCGTGCCGCGAAGCGGCTCTGCCTCTCGCACGATGTCCGACTGATTGCTGCGCGATGCGGAAATCGGCTTCGCTCGGGCGCCGCGCGGGCTGGTGATACGACATCCGGAAGGGATCCTCCGGATGTCGTATCATGACGTTGCAGACGGGCGGACGCTTCGCGACGTCCTGTGCCGGTTCCCGGATCTCCCGCTCCGCTCCCGTCGTCCGGGACAGGGCGGGACGGCTTGATCAAGCCGCCGCCCGGTCGATCGCCCGGAGCTGCAGGTCGAGCGCCGTGCCCGCCGCCGGGAACCGGCCGTCGAGGGCCGAGGTGCCGATCGTGAAGGCGGCGGCGCCGGCCTGCCGGATCGCCCGTACCTGGGCGGGGCTGTCGACCGAGCCCGCCACGATGACCGGCTTCGGCACCGCCGCGCAGACGGCGGCGATGAGCGACGGCACGTCGAGGGAGGAGCGGTAGGCGAGGAGGTCGAGGCCCGCGACGCCCTCGCGCCCGGCGAGCGCGACGGCGCTGGCGACGATCTCGCCCTGCGTCCCTTCGAGCCGGCTCGGATGGCCGACGATGCGGCCCGGGAACGGATAGTAGCGGATGCCGGTCCCCGCCAGCAGCGGCAGGACGTCGTCGACGTGGGTGCCGCCGAGCAAGTAGTCGACGCCGAGGTCCAGCGCCGCCTTCACCGAGCGGATCTCGCTCTCCCGGTCGAGGGAGACGACCTCCAGGTAGGTCGTCGCGCCGCCGCGCCGGATCGCCCGGGCAAGGTCGTCCAGGGCCTCGAAGGGCAGGCCGATATCCTTGAAGCCGATATGCCGGATCCCGGAATCCAGCGCCGTCGCGACGTGGCCGGCGGCCTCCGCCACCGTGCGGTCGTTCCGGGTCAGCATGAAGATGAAGTCGAACGCTGTCATGGATGGCGGCTCCCCGCTCGCGCATGTCCGGCGCTGTCGCGGCCGGATCGTCGCAGAAAATCGGTCCGGGTCAAAGGTGAAGGTCGAAGGCCGGGGACGCGCCGCCTTACGCCGCGGCGCGGCGGGCGATCAGTCGCTCGGCATAGCCGACGGCGGTCTCGAGGCTCGACGGATCGGCCAATCCCCGACCGGCGATGTCGAAGGCGGTGCCGTGATCGGGGCTGGTGCGCACGAAGGGCAGCCCGAGCGTGACGTTCACGCCCTTCTCCAGGCCCATATACTTCACCGGGATCAGGCCCTGGTCGTGGTACTGCGCCACCACGACGTCGAACCGCCCCCGGCGCGCCTGCATGAACACGGTGTCGCCCGGCCACGGCCCGGAGGCGTCGATGCCCTCCGCCCGCGCCGCCTCGATCGCCGGGCGGATGATGCGGATCTCCTCGTCGCCGAACAGGCCGCCCTCGCCGGCATGCGGGTTGAGACCCGCCACCGCCACCCGCGGGGCGGTGATGCCGAGGGACAGGCCGGCCGCGTGGGCGAGCCGGATCGCCGCCATCTGGGCCGCGAAGTCGCCCCGGCGGATCGCCTCCGACAGCGCGCAATGGATCGTCACCAGGACGGTGCGGATCTCGTCGTTGGCCAGCATCATGGCGACGCGGGCGCCGTCCGCGTGCTCGGCCAGGATCTCGGTATGGCCCGGATAGGCGAAGCCGGCGGCCGACAGCGCCTCCTTGTGGATCGGCGCCGTGACGATGCCGGCGACCCGGCCGCTCCGCGCCAGCCCGATCGCCGCCAGGATCGCCGCGTAGGCCGCGCGCCCGCTCGCGGCGGAGACCTGCCCGACCGGCGGCAGCACCGCGAGATCGGAGCTCGGCAGGATCTCGAGGAGACCGGGCTCGAACCGGGCCTCCTCGACGTGGTCGATCCGGCGCAGGCCCATCCTCGCATCGAGGCGCCGGACCGCGTCCGCCATCACCAGCGGATCGCCGACGACGATCCAGCGCCTGCTGTCGGGCCGCCGCAGGAACAGGCGGACGACGATCTCCGGGCCGATGCCGGACGGGTCGCCCATGGTGACCGCGAGGGGAGGACGGGACTCGGGAGCAGGGGGCATGGTCGTCCTTGGCCTCGCGGCGGGGTCGAGGCCCACCATACCGGCCGCAGCGCGCTGGACGAGCGAGAGGGTCTGACGTAATCCGGTGACGAGAGATCACCGATGAAGCGTTCGGACCTGCCCTCGCTGGACGACCTGCGGGCCTTCGAGACCGTGGCGCGCCTCGGCTCCGTGCGGCAGGCGGCGGGCGAGCTGTCGCTGACGCACGGCGCCGTCAGCCGGCGGGTCGCCAAGCTCGCCGGGGATCTCGGCTTGCGGCTGTTCGAGCCGGCCGGGCGGGGCCTGCGGCTGACCCGGGACGGGGCCGCCCTGTCGGAGGCGACCACGAAGGCCTTCGCGCTGATCGAGGACAGCCTGTCGGCGATCCGCGCCGCGCCGGGATCCGGCCCCGTCGTTGTGTCCTGCGAACGCTCGCTGGCGATGCGGTGGCTGATCCCGCGCCTCTCGGCCTTCCAGGACCGGCATCCCGAGATCGAGATCCACCTGTCGACGGGGGGCGGCAGCCTCGATTTCACCCGCGAGCGGGTGACCCTCGCGATCCGGCGGCTCGACTTCGCCCTCGACCCGGCCTGGGCGGTGCGGGAGCTGATGCCCGAACGGGTCGGCCCGGTGATGGGCCCGAGCCTGCGCGAGCGCTTCGCCCTCGGGGATTACGTGGCGCTGGGCTCCCGCACCCGCCCGAAGGCCTGGCCCGACTGGCTCGGCGCGCACCCGCAGGTCCCGCGGCCCCGGAGCCTGCGGCTCCTCGACCACCACTTCCTGATGACCGAGGCGGCTTTGGGCGGCCTCGGCGTCGCGCTCGCGCCCGAGGTCATCGTGAGCGGCGACGTCGCGCTCGGCCGGCTCGTGGCGCCGTGCGGGTTCGTGCCGGACGGCACGCATTACGGGCTGATCCATCCCCGCGCCTCCGGGCTGTCCGAGGCCGCCGAGACGGTGCGCGACTGGCTGCGGCGAGAAGCCGTGACGGGCTGAACGCGGCCGGGATCGCCTCGTCTCCCGGAGCGACGCGGCCCTCCGGCGACGCGCCGCGCCACATTTACCGAGCGTCAATCACATCAAAACACGCGCGTCACTGCTGCGATTTCCGTAACGTTCTTCCACTATCAGGGACAGGCTCGGGACGCCGCTTCGGATGTCGCGGCAGGAGGCGACATGGTCCAGGCGTTGAAGAGGCGGCTGCTTCGCCTGCTTCTCACCCCTCAGGCGGAGGCGCTCAACGCCGCCGCGACTTCCGGCGACCGCCTGCACAGGCTGTCCGTCCTGGCCTGCCTCGCCGTCCCGAGCTTCCTGGCCCTGTTCGCCTGGTACGCGATGTGGCCGCTCGTCGCCGCCCTGGTCGTCTGCGGCGGCATCCTCATGGCCGCCCCGCTGATCCACCGGTGGAGCGGCAGCGTCGTGCTCGCGCGGGAACTGTTCCTCGCGGCTCTATTGGGATTCAAGTCCTACGAAGTCGTCTATTTCGGCACCATCGTGTCGCCGGGAAGCGCGTGGCTCGCCGCCGTGCCGGTGCTTGCGATCATGCTCGGCGGCCTCGCCTGCGGGCTGGCCTGGACCCTGGTCACGGTCGTGGCGATGGTGTCGCTGGGAATCGTGGGCCATGCCTGGATGGTGCCGCGTGCCTTCGACCCCGCCGACCTGCAGATCGTCTCCAGCATCGGCATGATCTACCTCGTGGTCTGCCTGTCGGTCTTCGTCTTCCTGGTCGATTACGAGCGCGGCCTGGCGATCGCCGGCCTCGCCCGGATGAACGAGACCGTGCGCCAGCTGGTCATCAGCGACCCCCTGACGGGCGTCTTCAACCGGCGCCACCTCGGCGACCTGATCGCCGAGGACGATGCCCGGCCCGCCGGGGCGCGGACCATCCGGGCGGTGGTGATGATCGACATCGACCGCTTCAAGGCGATCAATGACCGGTTCGGCCACCTGGCGGGCGATGCCGTGATCAAGGCGGTCGCCGCCGCCATCGCGGCGGAGGCGGGTCCGGACAACACGGTCGGACGCTTCGGGGGTGAAGAGTTCGTCTGCCTCGTCCGGGGGCGTCCGGGCGGGCGGGGCGGGCTCGACGGGCCGGCCTTCGCCGAAGCCATCCGCCACCGGGTCTCGGGGACCGCTTTCGACGGCATTGCGGGGCTCGACAGGGTCACGGTCTCGGTCGGCGTGGCCGCCTGCGCGTGGTACGGCAGCGCGATGGCGGCGCTCCCGGAGGCGGATTTCGCGCTCTACGCCGCCAAGGAGGCGGGACGCGACTGCGTGCGCGAAGCGCGGCCCCGGCCCTGGCCGGTCGCGCAGGCGAGCTGAGGCGGGCCGGCGGATCGCCTCGCGTTCCCTCGCCTCGCGTCCCCCTGCCTCGCGTTCCCTTGCTCCCTTTCCCTGGCCCCCCTTTCCCTTGTCGCCCCGCCCGTCGGGCCTACCTTGAAACGATCCGCGCGGCCCGAGTGCGTCGCTCCCGCAGACCCGATCCCGTCCCCGGCGCGCATCCCGTGCATCGGCGCGGGTGCGGCCTGCCCCCCGCCAACCGGTCCTTGTTCCCGTTTCGATGGCGCCCGAACTGCTCCTCGTCCTCGCGGCGATCCTGCCCTTCCTCGGCAGCGCCGCCGCGATCTGCCTGCCTGGGCATGCGCGCAACGCCGCCGCCGGCCTCGCCGGCTTCGTCACGGTGACGGGCCTCGCCTGCATCGGCCTGCTCTATCCCCTCGCCGCGTCCGGCGCTCCGGTGGTCTTCGCCGTCGACTGGCTGCCGGCGCTCGGAATCCGCCTCGTGCTGCGGCTCGACGGGCTCGCCTGGATCTTCTCGGTCCTGGTGCTCGGGATCGGCGCCCTCGTGGCGCTCTATGCCCGCTACTACATGGACGCCGCCGATCCGATCCCGCGGCTCTACTGCTACCTCCTCGCCTTCGTCGGCGCGATGCTCGGCATCGTGCTGTCCGGCAACCTGATTCAGCTGGTCGTGTTCTGGGAGCTGACCAGCGTCGTGTCGTTCCTGCTGATCGGCTACTGGTCCGACAACGCCTCGGCCCGCGACGGGGCCCGGATGGCGCTCACCATCACGGCCGCCGGCGGCCTGTGCCTGCTCGTCGGGGCGGTGCTGCTCGGGCGCATCGCCGGCAGCTACGAGCTCGACGCGGTGCTGGCCGCCGGCCCGGTCGTGCGCGAGAGCCCGCTCTACGGGCCGGCCCTGGTCCTGGTGCTCGCCGGGGCGCTGACCAAGTCGGCGCAGCTGCCGTTCCACATCTGGCTGCCGCGGGCGATGGCGGCGCCGACCCCGGTCAGCGCCTACCTGCACTCGGCCACGATGGTGAAGGCCGGCATCTTCCTGATGATCCGGTTCTGGCCGGTCCTGGCCGGCACCGAGAGCTGGTACTGGATCGTCGGCACCGCCGGCATGGCGACGATGCTGGTCGGGTCCTGGAGCGCGATCTTCCAGCACGACCTCAAGGGCCTGCTCGCCTACTCGACCATCAGCCATCTCGGGCTGATCACCCTGCTTCTCGGCCTCAACTCGCCGCTCGCCGTCGTGGCGGCGATCTTCCACACCGTGAACCACGCGACCTTCAAGGCCTCGCTGTTCATGGCCGCCGGCATCATCGACCACGAGACCGGGACGCGGGACATGCGCCGCCTGAGCGGCCTGTGGCACGCCATGCCCTACACCGCCACCCTGGCGATGGTCGCCGCCGCCGCGATGGCCGGCGTGCCGCTCCTCAACGGCTTCCTGTCGAAGGAGATGTTCCTGGCCGAGGCCGTGGACAGTACCGGGGAGCACTGGCTCAACCTCGCCCTGCCGGTGCTGGCGACGCTGGCGAGCGCCTTCACGGTGCTCTACTCCCTCCGCTTCATCCGCCAGACCTTCTTCGGGCCGCCCGCCCGCGACCTGCCGCACGCTCCCCACGAGCCGGTGCGCTGGATGCGCATCCCGATCGAGGCCCTGGTCCTCGTGTGCGTCGCGATCGGCCTCGTGCCGAACCTGACGATCGGGCCGGCGCTCGCAGGTGCGGCCCGGGCCGTCCTGGGCGAGCGGATGCCCGACTACGACCTCGCGATCTGGCACGGGTTCAACGCGCCGCTCGCCATGAGCGTGCTGGCGCTCGCCGGCGGGGTCGCGCTCTACCGGGTGTTCGGAGCACGGATCGACACCAATCCCCGCGGCGGTCCCTGGCTGATGCACCGTCTCGACGGCGGCTGGCTGTTCGAGCGCGGGATGACCGGCCTCGTGAAGGGCGCCCGCTGGCTCGAGGCCAGGCTCGGCACGGAGCACCTGCAGCCGCAACTGCGCATCCTGTTCCTCGCCGCCCTCGCGGCGGCGGCCGCCGCCGGCGTCGCGCGCGGGCTCGACCTCCTCGCGCCGGGCCGGGCGACCGCCTTCGATCCGGCCTTCGCCCTGATGTGGCTGGTCGGCGCCGCCTGCGCCCTCGGCGCGGCGGAGCGCGCGAAGTACCACCGCCTGTCGGCGGTGATCCTGGTCGGCGGGGCCGGCCTCGTCAGCAGCCTCACCTTCCTGTGGCTCTCCGCGCCCGACCTCGCGGTGACCCAGATCCTCGTCGAGATCGTCACCACGGCGATGCTGCTCCTCGGCCTGCGCTGGCTCCCCAAACGCGACCGGGCGATCCCGGTCCCGGATTCGGAGCGGGTGCGGGCGCGCCGGCGCCGCGTCACCGACCTCGTCATCGCCCTCGCCGCGGGCCTCGGCCTCGCGACGATCGCCTATGCCGTGATGACCCGGCCGGCGGTCGACGGGATCGGCCGCTGGTTCGTGGAGGAGGCCTATCCGCAGGCCGGCGGGCGCAACGTCGTCAACGTGCTGCTGGTCGATTTCCGCGCCTTCGACACGCTGGGCGAGATTGCCGTGCTCGGGATCGTCGGGCTGACGGTGTTCGCGCTCCTGCGCCGCTTCCGCCCCGCCCCCGACAGCCTGGAGCGGCCGGCCCAGCAGCGCCGCCACGACGCCGACGACCGGAGCAGCGAGGGCCGCGAGCCGGGCCACACGACGGCCGACGCCCTGCTGGTGCCCCGCCTCGTGACGACCTGGCTGTTCCCGTTCATCATCCTGCTCGCCCTGCACCTGTTCCTGCGCGGGCACGACCTGCCGGGCGGGGGCTTCGCGGCCGGCATCGCGCTCACCGTCGCCTTCATGCTGCAATACATGGCCTGGGGTGCGGCCTGGGTGGAGGAGCGCCTGCGCATCCAGCCGATCGCCTGGATCGGCCTCGGCCTCCTCGTCGCGGTGCTGGCCGGGGCCGGGTCCTGGCTCGCCGGGCGGCCGTTCCTCACCGCCTACTTCGCCTACTGGAAATTCCCGATCCTCGGCAAGGTCCCGGTCGCGAGCGCCCTGGTGTTCGACCTCGGCATCATGGTCCTGGTGGTCGGCGCGAGCGCCCTGATGCTCGTCGCCCTCGCCCACCAGTCCCTGCGCCGCACCCGGGTCGCGCAAGGACAGGCCGAGCGGGAAGCCAGCGAGGAGCGCGCCTGATGGAACTCGTCCTGTCCCTCGGCATCGGCGTGCTGGCCGCCGCCGGGGTGTGGCTGATGCTGCGCCCGCGCAGCTTCCAGGTCGCGCTCGGGCTGTCGCTCCTGAGCTACGCCGTCAACCTGTTCATCTTCGCCATGGGCCGCCTCACCGTCGGCGCGCCGCCGGTGCTCGGCGCGGGGACCGGCATCGGGCAGGACAGCGTCTTCGTCGACGATCCAGTGACCCAGGCCCTGGTGCTGACCGCCCTGGTGATCAGCTTCGCCCTCACCGCCCTGTTTCTGGTGGTCCTGCTCGCCGCCCGCGGCATCACCGGCAGCGACCACGTCGACGGACGCGAGCCGCATCCAGGCCAGCAGAGCCCCGGCGAGCCGCATCCGGGGCGGCCGCAGCCATGACCCCGCCGATGACCCCGCCGGCCCTGCCCCCCTCCGTCGCCTGGTCCGACCACCTCGTCGTGCTACCGATCGTGCTGCCGATCGCGGTCGCGGGCGCGATGTTCCTCCTCGACGACCGCCGGCGCCGGCTGAAGGAGGCCTTGAGCCTCGCCACCTTGCTCGCGCTCGTCGGCATCGCCCTCGTCCTCGTCGGACGGACGAGCGCCGCGCCGGAGGTCTACCGGGTCGGCAACTGGGCGGCGCCCTACGGCATCGTCCTCGTCGCCGACCGGCTGTCGGCGATGATGCTGGCGCTCGCCGGCCTCCTCGGGCTCTGCGCGCTCGTCTTCTCCTTCGCCCGCTGGGGGCGGGCGGGCCCGCGCTTCCACGGCCTGTTCCTGCTGCTGCTCATGGGCGTCAACGGCGCCTTCCTGACCGGCGACCTGTTCAACCTGTTCGTGTTCTTCGAGGTGATGCTGGCGGCCTCCTACGGCCTGGTGCTGCACGGCTCGGGCGAGACGCGGATCCGGGCGGGGCTGGGCTACATCGCCGTCAACCTCGTCGCCTCGCTGTTCTTCCTGATCGGCGTCAGCCTGGTCTACGGCACAATGGGCACGCTCAACATGGCCGACCTCGCCCGGCGCCTCGCCGCTCCCGGGGCCGGCGAACTCGCCCTGTTCGAGGTCGGCTGCGCGATCCTCGGCCTCGCCTTCCTCATCAAGTGCAGCGCCTGGCCGCTCGGCTTCTGGCTGCCGACCACCTACGCGGCGGCGAGCGCGCCCGCCGCCGCGATCCTGGCGATCCTCTCGAAGGTCGGCGTCTACGTGGTCCTGCGCCTGAGCCTGCTGCTGTTCGGGGCCGGGCTGTCGGCGGGCTTCGGGCAGGGCGCGATCCTGGTCGCCGGGCTCGCCACCATCGCCTTCGGCACGGTCGGGATCCTCGCCTCCCGCGACCTCACCCGGGCGGCCGGCTACGCGGTGATGATCTCCTCGGGCACGGTGCTGGCGGTCCTCGGCACCGGCAGCGAGGCGGCGCTCGCCGGCGCGCTCTACTACCTCGTCGGCTCGACGCTGGCGGCGGGCGCGCTGTTCCTCCTGGCCGAGATCCTCCAGCGCGGCCGCGACCCGGTCGAGGCGGCGCAGCCGGTCTTCGCCGACGAGTACCGCGATCCCTTCGACGACGCCGACGCGACCGAGGTCGGCCGGGCGATCCCCGCCGGGGTCGCGATCCTCGGCGTCGGCCTCCTCCTCTGCACCCTGGTGCTGGCCGGCGTGCCGCCGCTGCCGGGCTTCGTCGGCAAGCTCGCGATCTTCATCGGGCTCACCGCCGGCACGGTCACCGCCGCCGGCTGGTGCCTGATCGCATGCCTCACGCTGTCGAGCCTCTTCACCCTGATGCCGATGGTGCGGCTCGGCATCCTCAACCTGTGGGTGCCGAACGACGATCCCCCGCCGGTCCTGCGCCTGTCCGAGCTGACGGCACTCAGCGGCCTGCTGGCGGCCTGCGCCGCCCTGGCGCTCTGGGGCGGGCCGGCCCTGGCCTATGCCGACGCGACGATGCAGTGGCTCAAGGCGCCCGAGGCCTACATCGCGGCGGTGCTCGACGGAGGCGCGCGGTGAGCCGGGTCCTGCCCTATCCCGTCCTGTCGGTCGCCCTGGCCCTGACCTGGCTCCTCCTCAACGCGCCGCCGACGCCGGGGAGCGCCCTGCTGGCGCTGGCCGTCGGCCTCGCGGTTCCGCACGCGATGCGGCCCCTGCGCCCGCAGAGCGTCCGGGTGCGTGCGCCCGGCGCGCTCGCCCGGCTCGGGGTCGTCGTCCTCGCCGACATGGTCCGATCCAACATCGACGTCGCCCGGATCATCCTCGGCCTGCGACGCGGCGAGCGGCGGACGGGGTTCGTATCGATCCCCCTCGACCTGCGCGAGCCGTTCGGCCTCACGGTCCTGGCGGTCATCCTCACGGCGACGCCCGGCACGCTCTGGGTGCAGTACGATTCCGATACGGGGCACCTGCTCCTGCACGTGCTCGACTATACCGACGGGGACGAGTGGGTCCGGCGGGTGAAGGACCGCTACGAGCGGCCCCTGATGGAGATCTTCGCATGAGCGCCGCGGCGGTTCTCGATTGGGGTCTCGGCCTCGCGCAAGGGGCGCTGGTCCTGGCGATGGCGCTCGCCGCCTGGCGTTGCTTACGCGGCCCGCGGGCCCACGACCGCATCCTCGGCCTCGACACGCTGTACCTGAACGGCATGCTGACGATCGTGGTCCACGGCATGCGCACCGGCAGCGGGCTCTATTTCGAGGCGGCCCTGATCATCGGCATGATCGGCTTCACCGCCACCGTGGCGCTGGCCAAGTTCCTGATGCAGGGCGAGGTGATCCAGTGACCGGCGCCGACCTGCCCCTCTGGGCCGCCTGGCTCGTCGTCGCGCTGGTGCTGACCGGCGCCGCCTTCTCGCTCACCGGGGCGCTGGGCCTCGTGCGCCTCAAGACCTTCTACGAGCGCGTCCACGCCCCGACCCTCGGCGCGACGCTCGGCACGGCGCTCATCCTGTGCGGCTCGATGCTGCTGCTGTCGCTGATCGAGGGCCGCCTCGTCCTGCGCGACGCGCTGATCGGCCTGTTCCTTACCGTCACCACGCCGGTCACCCTGCTGCTGCTGGCCCGCGCCGCCGCCCACCGCGACCGCCACGAGGGCAATCCCGGCGCACCGCCGAAGCCGTGAGCGGGGGCGGTCGTCTCCGCCGCCCGCCGGCCCCATATGGGTCCCGACCACGATCGTATCGGAGACCCGAGATGCCGACCTACCGGAAGGACGAAGCCGCCATCGCCCGGCTCACCCCCGAACAGTACCGCGTCACCCAGCAGAACGGCACCGAGCGGCCCGGGACCGGCGAGTACCTGGAGAACAAGGCGCCGGGGATCTACGTCGACGTCGTCTCGGGCGAGCCGCTCTTCGCCTCCAGCGACAAGTACGAATCCGGCTGCGGCTGGCCGAGCTTTACGAAGCCCATCGAGCCGGCCCACGTGGCGGAACTGCGCGACGTCAGCCACGGGATGGTACGCACCGAGGTCCGCTCCGCCCACGGCGACAGCCATCTCGGCCACGTCTTCCCGGACGGCCCGCGCGACCGCGGCGGCCTGCGCTACTGCATCAACTCGGCCTCGCTGCGCTTCGTCCCGCGCGAGCGGATGGAGGCGGAGGGGTACGGGGCGTATCTGGATCAGGTGGAAGGCTGAGGCGGGGCCCGGTCCAGGCCCCCTACCCTCCCATTCACGACCTCATCCCGGGGTGTCAGTCGATCGAGGATGGCTTGAGCGCGAAGGAGGTCTCCGCGCTCCTTGGAGCCCTCCTTCGAGGCCCACTTCGTTCGCACCTCAGGATGAGGTCAGAGGTGGGATGGACCCGCCGGGTCCCGTCACCCGCCCCGGGGCCCCTCCCCCGCCCAGTCGAGCGCCGCGTACTGCGTGCGCAGCTCGCGCTTGAGGAGCTTGCCCGCGGTGTTCCGCGGCAGGTCGTCCTGGAACAGGATGCGCTTGGGCACCTTGAACGGCGCGAGCCCGGTGCGGCAATGGGCGATCAGCGCGTCGGCATCGGCCTCCGCGCCCGGGCGCAGCACCACCACGGCGGCCACGGCCTCGATCCATTTCGGGTGCGGCAGGGCGATCACCGCCACCTCCGAGACGCCCGGATGGGTGAACAGCACCTCCTCGACCTCGCGGCTCGCCACGATCGTCCCGCCGGTCTTGATGACGTCCTTCACCCGGTCGACGACCGTGATGAAGCCCTCCTCGTCCATGATCCCGACATCGCCCGAATGGAACCAGCCGCCGCGGAAGGCCTCGCGTGTCTCCTCCGGCTTGTCCCAGTAGCCGGCCATCAACTGGGCCGAGCGGTGGACGATCTCGCCGCGCTCGCCCGGGCCGACGTCCTGCATCGCATCGTCGACGACCCGCGTCTCGACGTTGAAGACCGGGCGGCCGCAGGAGGCCGGGCGGGCATCGTGCTCCTCGGGGCGCAGCACGGTGGCGAGCGGGGCGATCTCGCTCTGGCCGTAGCAATTGTAGGGCTGCGCCCCGGGCAGGCGGGCGCGCAGCTCCTCGAGCACCGGCACCGGCATGATCGAGGCGCCGTAATAGACGTGGCGCAGGGAGGTGAGGTCGCGCCGGGCGAAATCGGGCGAGCGCAGGAGGCTGATCCAGACCGTCGGCGGCGCGAAGAACGAGGTCAGGCGGTGCTCCTCGATCAGGCGCAGGCAGGTCTCGGGGTGGGGCGCCTCGATCAGCACGGTCTCGGCCCCCGCGAGCAGCTGGGGCATGGTGAAGGCGTGCATCTGCGCCGTATGGTAGAGCGGCAGCGCCGCGAGCGCCCGGTCCCCGGGGCCGAAATCGAGGGCGAGGATGCAGCTGAGATACTCGGCGAGCAGTCCGCGGCTCGTCATCATGGCGCCCTTCGGGGCCGCGGTGGTGCCCGAGGTGTAGAGGAGCTGGACCACGTCCTCCTCCGCCACCGGCACCTCGACCGGGGCGACCTCGCCCTCGCCCCGGGCGAGGCTCAGCACGTCGAGGTCGCTGCCGCCGAACAGGGTGCCGAACCACGGGCCGCGCCCCTCCTGCAGCGCCTCGCGGGCGTTGCCGGCCAGCGCCGGGTCGACGATCAGCGCGCGGGCGCCCGATTGCTCGACGATGTAGCGCAGCTCGCGCCCGGTCAGTGCGTAGTTGATCGGCACGTGGATCAGGCCGGCGCGGGCGCAGGCGAGCCACAGGATCAGGTAGGCGTCCGAGTTGCGCCCCAGCGCCCCGAGCCGGTCGCCGCGGTTCAGCCCCGCCGCGACCAGCCCGTGGGCGACGCGGTCGACGGCGCGGTCGAGGCCGGAAAAGCTCCAGCGTCTATCGGCGAAGGACAGCGCGGTGCGCTCGCGGTGGCGCCGGGCCGCGCGGCGCAGGGCGTCGGAGATCGTGTCGCGCCGGGCGCGGGCGGCCTCGTCCTGCGGAGTCTCGGTTTCCATGGCGGGGCTCCTCCCGATGTTTCTTGCTTGACGGTCCTGGTTCCGGGGCCGTCGGCCGGCCCCGGAGGGATACGCTCGCGCCGAGCTTACTGCGAACGGGCGACGAGGCGACAGCTGCTCTCGGCGAGCGGCCGGAACGCCTGCTCCGGCGGGATCGCGGCGACCAGCTTGTAGATGTCGTTGCGGTTCTTCGATTCGGCCGGCGCCTTGACCTGGAACAGGTACATCGGGTGCAGCTTGCGGCCGTCCTCGCGGATGCTGCCGGGGCCGAAGACGGGATCGTCGGTCGGCATCTCCTTCATCTTGGCGAGGACCGCGCCGGCCTCCTTGGTGCCGGCGGCCTGCACCGCCTTGAGGTAGTGCAGCACCGACGAGTACACCCCGGCCTGGACCGAGGTCGGGGGACGGCCCTGATAGGCGCGGGCGAAGCGCTCGGCGAAGTCCCGGGTCTTGTCGTTGAGATCGGAGTAATACGCTTCCGTCAGGACGAGGCCCTGCGCCACGTCGAGCCCGATCGCCTGGACGTCGCTGGAGAAGACGAGGAGGCCGGCGAGCTTCTGCCCGCCCTGCGTGATGCCGAATTCCTTGGCCTGCTTGATCGCGTTGATGGTGTCGCCGCCGGCATTGGCGAGCCCCACCACCTTGGCACCCGAGGCTTGCGCCTGGATCAGGAACGACGAGAAGTCCTGGCCCGGGAAGGGATGGCGCACCTTGCCCAGCACCTTGCCGCCGGATTGCATCACCACCGCCTCGGTGTCGCGCTCGAGCGCGTGGCCGAAGGCGTAGTCGGCGGTGACGAAGAACCAGGTGTCGCCGCCCGCCCGCACCATCGCGCCGCCGGTGCCGCGGCTGAGCGCGTAGGTATCGAAGGTCCAGTGGATGGTGTTGGGCGAGCAGGCCTTGCCGGTCAGGTCGGAGGTCGCGCCGCCGGAAACCAGCAGGATCTTGTTCTTCTCCCGGGTGATCTCATTGACGGCGAGAGCCACCGACGAGGTCGGCACGTCGACGATCACGTCGACGCCGTCCTTGTCGTACCAGGTGCGGGCGACGTTGGCGCCGATATCGGGCTTGTTCTGATGGTCGGCGCCGACGACCGTGACCTCGATGCCCTTCTCGCGGGCCTTGAAGTCCTCGACCGCCATCCGGGCGGCGGCGGCCGAGCCTTCCCCGGTGATGTCGGCGTAGACGCCGGACCGGTCGTTCAGCACCCCGATCTTGGTCTTGATCTGCGCCTGCGCCTGCGCGGCGCTCATCACGCCGAGCAGACCGGCGATGACGGCCTTCCATGGGCTCATAGGGACCTCCCGGCGGGCCACCCTCGGCGGGCCCCGGCCATTGGCGTTTCCTCGCGACGCCCGAGCGTGTCGTCGGGCGCGGGATGCCGGAGGGTGTCTTGGGGCCCTCTTGGGGGCCGTGCTCGGAGCATACCTGCCATGCATTCCCGGCAGGACCGTAGCGTCGGCGCCGATCCGCCGTCAATGCATGAACGGCGTCGCCCCTCGGGGAAGGACGAGGCGAGGGTTCTCCTCTCCCTGCCAGCAGGGAGAGGAGAACCCTCGCCCGTCGCGGATCAGATGACGACCGGCACCTTCGCCCCGTCCATCGTCAGCGTCACGCCGGTGACGTAGCTCGCCTGCGCCGAGGCCAGGAACACCACCGCGGCAGCGATCTCCGCCGGCTCCGCCATGCGGCCGAGCGGGATGCCGGCCTCGGCCCGGGCCTGGGCCTGCGCCGCGTCGATGCCCTGGACCGCCGCCTCGGCCTGCATGCCCTCCGCGACCCGGTCGGTGCGGGTCAGGCCCGGGCTGACGCCGACGACGCGCACGCCCCGGCCGGCATAGGCCTGGGCGAGGCCGGCGGTCGCCAGCATCAGGGCGGCGTTGGCGGCGCCGCCGGCGATGTGGGTCGGCGCCGCGACCTTGCCGCCGCTGCCGATCACGTTGACGATCACGCCGGTGCCGCGCGCCGCCATCCGCTTCACCACGGGATCGAACATGTTGACGTAGGAGAACAGCTTGGCATCGAAGGCGGCGCGCCAGCGCTCAGGGGTCAGCTCGTCGGGCGGCACGCGGCGCGCCGCCCCGGCACTGTTGACCAGCACGTCGACGGGACCGAGCCGAGCCTCCAGCGCGTCGAGGGCGGCGAGGGCCTGGGCCGGATCGACGAGGTCGGCGGCGTAGCCCGCCACCCCTTGCCCAAGCTCGGCCCGGGCGCGGTCGAGGTTTCCTTGCGCGCGCGAGACGATGCCCACCGTCGCCCCCTCGTCCAGGAAGGCGCGGGCGCAGGCGAGCCCGATCCCCTTCGAGCCGCCGGTGACCAGCACGACCTTGCCGTCGAGTCCGAGCTTCATCCTGATCCTCCCCGTTGTAAGAGCCCAGTGTCGACCACCGCGCGCCCGCCGTCGATCGGCGTCAGCCGAGCTTGCCGGCCGCCGCCTCGAGCAGGCCCATCGCCTCGTCGCCGAACTTCTTGCGCCATTCGGCGTAGAAGCCGCTCTTGCGCAGTTCCTCCTTGAACGGCGCGGTGTCCACGTCATTGAAGGCGAGCCCCTTGCCCGCCAGCTCCTCGCGCAGGGAGGCGTTGAGCCGGGCGACGTCCTTGCGCTCCTCCAGGCAGGCGGCGTTGACGTTCCGGGCGAAGATCTCCTTCGTCTCCGGCGGCAGCTGGTTCCAGGCGCGGCGGTTGATCAGGAACCACCAGCCGTCCCACATGTGGTTCGTCACCGAGCAGTATTTCTGCACCTCGTAGATCTTGGCGGTGTTGATGATGACCGGCGGGTTCTCCTGGCCGTCGACCACCTTGGTCTGGAGCGCGGAATAGACCTCGGCGAAGTTGAGGCTGGTCGGCGCGGCCCCGAGCGAGCGGAACAGCGAGGTCCACAGCGCGCTCACCGGCACCCGGATCTTGAGCCCCTGGAGATCCTTCGGCTCCTTGATCGGCCGTACGCTGTTGGTGATCTGCCGGAAGCCGTTGTCCCAGATCTTCTCCATGACGACGAAGCCGGCCTTCTCGATCTGGCCGCGCAGATGCTGGCCGAGCGGCCCGTCCATGCCGCGCCAGACCGCATCGTAATCCGGAAAAGCGAAGCCGAGGCCGTAGATCGACGAGGTCGGGATGATCGTCGAGAGCACATTGACGCCCGACAGCGCGAAGCATTCCAGCGCGCCGGAGCGGAGCTGCGAGAGCATGTCGCTCTGGCCGCCGAGCTGGTTGTTGGAGAAGATCTGAAGCTCGACCTGCCCATTGGTCTGCTCGCGGATGGCGTCCGCGGCCTTGCGGGCGTGGATGTTGATCGGGTGGGTGTCGGGCACGTCGGTGCCGAGCTTGAACACGAACTCCGCGGCGCGGGCGGTGCGCAACGGCAGGGCCGAGCCGATCAGGCCGGCACCGAGGGTGCCGGCGATCACGGCGCGGCGCGAGAGGGGGGCGCGCGACATCGTTCCTCCTGGTGTGGTGTGGTTGGCGGCTTTGCCGCTTGGGTGTTTTCTTGATTCGATCGTGTTCGCAAACGTCTCCTGTGACGTTCCATCGTCATCCCGGTGCCGTGCAGTGGAACCTGGGATCCATAACCACTGACGATCCCGGATGAAGCGGGACGGTCCTCGCCTTTTTCTTCGACGTCAGCGGTTATGGATCCCAGCTTCCCGGCTGCGCCGGGTCCCGGGATGACGTGGAGAGCTGTCGATGGCGGCGGTCACCCGGCCTACCGCCACCATCATCCGACATCACAACGCGATGATCGGCTTGATCTCCTCGAAGTTCTTCATCCGGGTCAGCGCCGTATCGACCTGATCGAGGCTGTAGCGGTTGGTCACCATCGTGTGGAACGGCACCTCGTGCTGGTGCTTCTCGACGAATTGCAGCGCCTTCCAGTACGCCTTGGCCTGGCCGGAGAACGAGCCGAGCACCCGCAGGTTCTTCGCCACGATGGTCGAGGGCGTGATCGTCGTGGTGCCCTGGCCGAGCTGGCCGACGACGACGTAAGCGGCGCCGCGCCGCGCGAGGTCCAGGCCCTCGCCGAAGGCGGCCGGGTGGCCGGTGAACTCCATCACCACGTCGGCGCCGCGCCCGTCGGTGAGCGCCCGGACCCGGTCGAGGCGCTCAGGCTGGCTCGTCTCCTCGATCGACAGCACCTCGTCGGCACCGAAATCGCGGGCGAGCGCCAGCCGCGGCGCCGGGGCGCCGAGGGTGACGACCCGGCGGGCGCCCGAGATCTTGGCAACAGCCGTCGCCAGCAGCCCGAGGGGCCCGGCGCCCTGCACCACCACGGTGTCGGTCGGATCGATGCGGCCCAGCATGTCGAAGGCGTTCATCACCGAGCGGAAGGCGCAGCTCGCCATGCTGGCGAGCTCGTTCGGCACCGCATCCGGCACCTTCACCCGGCTGGAATCCGGCAGGACGTAGCCGTATTCCGAGAAGCCGCCGAGCAGGTAGGGCGCGACGTCCATCCGCTCGTACATGTATTTGCGGCTGTACTGGCACAGGGTCGGCTCCCGGGCGACCGTGCAGAAGTAGCACCGGCCGCAGGCCGTGTGGGTCCAGGTGATGCGGTCGCCGACCCGGAGCGGCTGGCCGACCGAATCGCGGTCGGTGCCCGACCCCATGGCGACGATGCGGCCGACCATCTCGTGGCCGATGATCACCGGCAGGTCGACCTTGAGGGCGAGCGACCCCTGCCAGAGATGGACGTCGGTGCCGCAGATCGAGCAGGTCTCGATCTTGGTGAGGATCGTGCCGGGCTCCAGCTCCTGCGGCACCGGCACCTCCTCGATGCAGACCGGCGCCTTGAATTCCCGCACCACGGCGGCGCGGCTGGTCTTCGGAAAGCGCATCATGGGCGGTCTCCCGTCTGGCCCTCGGGCACGGTCGCGAGCACGCGGCGCGCGAGCTTGAGGTGGGCGATATCGATCATCCGTCCGTCGAGGACCGCGACCCCCGCCCCGCTGCCGTCCAGCAGCCGCACCACCTCCCGGGCCCAGGCGACGCGCTCCGGCGTCGGGGTGAAGGCGGCCGTGACCGCCGCCAGTTGGCCGGGATGGATGCAGAGCTTGCCGGCGAACCCGTCGGCGGCGGCGGAAGCGGTCTCGGCCCGGAGGCCGGCGGGGTCGCGGGGATCGGGGAACGGCGTGTCGATCGCCGCGACGCCGGCACCGGCCGCCGCGATCAGGAGCCGGTCGCGGGCGGCGGCGACCGGCGCCGCGAGGGTGCCGTCGGCGCGGCGCGGGACGATGCCGAGATCGGCCGACAGGTCCTCGGCGCCGAAGCAGAGGGCGCGCAGGCGCGGCGACACGCCGGCATAGTCCATATCCTTCAGGGATTCCGCGGTCTCGGTCGCGAGGAGCAGCACCGCGACCGAGCCGGCCTTCACGCCGCCGGCCGCCTCCAGCACGTCGAGCTGGCCCGACAGCATCAGCAGGTCGGCGGGCGAGGTGCATTTCGGCAGCAGGATCGCGGCGGGCCGCGCCGGCACGATCGCCGCGAGGTCGGCGAGGTACCAGGCGGTGCCGCGGGGGTTGATCCGCACGATCAGCGTATCCGGCCGGTCGCGCAGGGCAGCGGCGGCTTGGCCGCGCGCCGCGTCCTTGGCGGCGGGCGCGACGCTGTCCTCGAGGTCGAGGATGACGGCGTCGGCGCCCGCGGCGACGGCCTTCTCGACCTTGCGGGCCGAATCGGCCGGGGCGAACAGGAGGGAGCGCAGCCTCATCGCGAGATCTCCTTCCGGTCGAACTCGGCGGCGATGTCGGCCTCGTCCTGGCCGAGGGAGGGCGCGAGGCGGCGGATCCGCCCGGGCGTGCGCGACAGGCGGGGGAACGGCGCGTGCATCGGCACCGGGCCGTGCTCCGGATCCTCGACCTCGACCAGCACGCCGCGGCCCTTCACGTGCGGGTCCTCGGCGAAGCCCGCCGGATCGTAGACCGGGCCGACGGTCACTTCCGCCGCCTCGAAATACGCGAGGTTGTCGGCGAGATCCCGCGCGCCGATGAAGCCGCCGACGATCGCGTCGACCTCCTCGACATTGTCGAGCCGGGCGGAATTGGTGGCAAAGCGCGGATCGGCGATCATGTCGGGCCGGCCGATGGCCGAGAACAGCCGGGCGGCCATGGCTTGCGTCGAGGCCGAGAGCGCCAGCCACTCGCCGTCGCGGGTGCGGTAGACGTTCCTGGGCGCCGTGATGCTGACCCGGTTGCCGATCCGCGAGGGCACGCGGCCGGTGAGCCGGTGGATCGCGGCGTCGGGCCCGAGCGTCGCGTGGAGCGGTTCGAGCAGCGAGAGGTCCACCACCTGCCCGGCCCCGTCCGGGCCTTCCGCGACCCGCAGGGCCGCCAGCGTCGCGAAGGCCCCGGACAGGCCCGCCACCATGTCGGCCAGCGCCAGGTTCGGCAGGGCCGGCGGCTTGTCGGAAAACCCGTTCTTGGCGGCGAAGCCGCTCATCGCCTCGATCAGCGAGCCGAAACCCGGGCGCTGGGCGTAGGGGCCGGTCTGGCCGAAGCCGCTGACCCGCACGATCACGAGCTTCGGGTTGAGCGCCAGCAGCGCCTCGGGGGCGAAGCCCGCCGCCTCCATCACGCCGGGGCGGAACCCCTCGATCAGCACCTGGGCGGTCGGCACCAGCCGGCGCAAGCCGGCCTTGCCGTCGGGCTCGCGCAGGTCGAGACGGATCGAGCGCTTGTTGCGGCCGTAGACCTTCCACCAGGCCGGGATGCCGTTCTCCTGCCAGTGGCGGAGCGGGTCGCCGCGGTCGGGCTCGAGCTTGATCACGTCGGCGCCGAAATCGGCGAGCTGCAGGCTCAGCATGTTGCCGGCGACGAGGCGCGACAGGTCGAGCACCCGGATGCCGGCGAGGGGGCCGTCGGCGACGGGGCTCATGGGCGCCTCCGCCGGGAAGCGGCGTCCCGCCGCCTGTCCGCGATAACGGCGTCCCGCCGCCCGCCCTCGATGGCGGCGTCCCGCCGCCCGTGCGTCCTGCGGGCCATGCGCTCCTCCCGGGTTGTCTTGCTTGGGGCGTATCCTGGCCGAGGGTCTGCCCGGGATCGAGACGGATTTCGCGGGGAGGGTATCGGGGAATCTTATGGCTCGGGGCTCATCGACCGGCTCGACGGCCGGGGCACCCGCTTGGTTGTTCAGGGACCGTCCGATCCGCTCGAACCAGCAAGTCGCATAGGTCCGGCCGCGTCGCGTGCCTGCGCCAGCCCACATGGGAGAGGGGATCCCGCGCCCTCCGTTTCCCCGGACGGCACGGCGCGTGCGAGGAGAGCGGCATGCCCGCCCTCGTCGCGCGAACGCGACGATCGTCGGAGCTGGACGCTCAGCCCGCGACCCGCAGGATTACCACCCGCAGCGGCTGGCGCAGGACGAAGCCCCCCTCCCCCCGTTCTGCCTGCGCGCGAAAATCCGCCGCAACGGCGTCGCGATGCGCGCGGGCGGCGGCCTCGCGGTCGGGATCGCCGGCGGTGACCCGGGCGAGGAAGGCGTCGAGATCCGCGACTGTCTCGACCCGGTCGATCACCGTGTCCCGCTCGATCGCGACCACGCCCTCGGCCACGCACGCCGCGAGGGCGGCCGCCGCCTCGGCGCGGATCGCGGTCTCGTCCTCGACCCGGCGCATCGCCAGGAAGAAGCTGCCCTCGGCCAGGGGCTCGACCACCACGACCCCACGGCCCGGGCCGGTGACCCGGGCGGCCTCGCGCAGGGCCGCTGCCATGCCGGTTCCCGGGACGTGGTGCAGGGAGTTGAGGAAGACCGCGCCGTCGAAGGCGCCGTCCGGCCACGGCAGGGTCTCGGCCGCGCCAAGGCGCAGGTCGGCCCCGGGCACGCTCGCCCGCGCCCGCACCAGGGCCGCCTGCGACGGATCGAGGCCCGCGACGCGAGCGCCCCGGGCGGTGAGGGCGCGAACGAGCGCGCCGGCGCCGCAGCCGATATCGAGGAGGCGCCGGCCGGGGAGCGGCGCGAAGGCCTCGGCGATCAGGTCGAGGGCGGTGCTCATGCCCCTGGTGCTCATGCCCTGGTGCTCATGCCCCTTGAGCCGGCACCTGAGCCAGGATCGCCTCGGCCTGGAGCAGGATCGGCCGGTCGACGAGCTTGCCGTCGACCACGATCGCTCCGGGGCCGGTGGCGCTGGCGGCGACGACACGGCGGGCCCAGGCGATCTCGCCCTCGCTCGGCGACAGGCCGGCATTCACCGCCGCGACCTGGGACGGGTGGATGCAGAGCTTGCCCCCGAAGCCGAAGCTGCGCGCCCGCGCCACGTCCTCGGCGAGCACGTCCTCCCGCTTCACCTCGACGGTGACGCCCTCGACGGGAGCCTGGAGTCCGGCCAGCACCGATTCGAGCACCAGCTGGCCGCGGACGAAATCGAGTTCGCGGCCCTGGCCGCGGATGCCGGTCTCGGTACAGAAATCGACCGACCCGAAGGCGAGGCGGTCGAGCCCCTCCGCGCCGGCAAGTGCCCTGAGACCCGCGATGCCCCGCACCGTCTCGACCAGGGCGACGAGGCTGCGCTGCGGCGCCAGGACAGCCCGCAGGGACCGGATCTGGTCCGGCTCCTGCGCCTTCGGCAGCATCAGCCCGGCGAGGCCCGGCAGGCCGGCGAGCGCCGCGACGTCGTCGGCGTGCCAGGGGGTGCCGGTGGCGTTGACCCGCACCATGGCGGCGCCCGGCGCGGCACGGCCGAGCCAGTCGGCCAGGGTGTCGCGCGCCGCCGCCTTGGCGTCGGGCAGGACCGCGTCCTCGAGGTCGAGCACGACCCGGTCGGCGCCGCTCGCCAGCGCCTTCTCGAAGCGCTCCGGGCGGTCGCCGGGACAGAACAGGTAGCTGCGCTCACGCCTCATCGGAATCCTCCAGTCGGGTGCGGGTCCCCGCGCGCTCGCGCCGGAACACCGCCGAGTAGCTGAATCGCTCGGCCGGGTGGACGCTGATCGCGACCTCGATCACCTCGGCCCGCCGGTTGAGGTAGAGCCGGCAGATCCACAGGGCCGGCGCCCCGGGTGCGGCGCCGAGGCGCTCCGCCTGGTCGGGCGCCAGCACGACGGCGCGGATCTGCTGCTGCACCTCGGCGACGCTCTCGCCGAACTGCTCCTCCAGGCGGACATAGACCGGCACGGTCGAGCGCCCGCCGACGTCGCGTACGGCGCGGAAGGCCGGGTGGATGTAGATCTCGGTGACGCAGAGCGGCGCACCCGCCTCGCCCTCGCGGTGGCGCAGGCCCCGCATGTGGAGCCAGGACTGGCCGGCCGGCGCCTGGGCGAGCGCCGCGATGTCCTCGGCGAGCGGCGCCATCTCGACGTCGAGGATCTCCAGCACCGTTTCGGCGGTGTATTGCTGCAGGTCGTCGAGGCCGTGCATCACCTGCCGGTAGGCGGTGCGCGATTGCGCGCTCAGCACCCGGGTGCCGACGCCGGCCTGGCGGCTGACGAGGCCGAGCTCGACGAGGCGCTTGATCGCCTCGCGCACGGTGAAGCGGCTCGCCCCGAACTGCTCGCACAGGGCGAACTCGGTCGGCATCAGGGCACCGACCGGGTACCGGCCCGATTCGATCTCGCTGATCAGGGTCTGGGCGAGCTGCAGGTAGCGGGGCTGCGGAGCGATGAGGGCCATGGGACCGGGGCAAGGGGGGCGGGATGACCGCGGGTGAGGTCGCGATCATCACATATGAGGCCGGCCGAGTCTGTCACCTCCCCGCGGGTCGAGGATGGGCGTGCAGGCGCGGGTCGGCGGGCCGACATTCCATCGAAGAACAACCGCTTTCCCGGACGACTGGAACAGAGTGGAAGGAGACCCTGGATCCCGCGGAAGAAGTGCCGCGAACCGGCTCTGCATGCTGCAACGCTCAGACAAAAAGACGCTTCGCGGATTTTTATAATGTATCCCGGATCTCCTTGCGCTGACGCTGCAGTCGTCCGGGAAAGGACGTGGCTTACGAGGAAGCGTCGAGCCGTCAGGCGCGGCAGAACCACTGCCGTGTCCAGTGATCGTCCGGAGCCCGCGGCAGTTCCTCTCACCGCACCACGGCCCGCTCCCGCAAGCCCCGGATCGCCTCGTCCGAGAACCCCGCGCGCCCCAGCACCGCATCGGTATCCTGCCCGAGATCCGGCGCGGCCTTCACCGGATGGGCGGCGCCCGCCGCCCGGACCGGCGAGGCGATGCCGCGGATCGGGCCGTGGCGGGGATGGGCGAAGTCGAGGACGCGCTCCTGCTCGTGGACGAAACCGTTCTCCAGCGCCTCGCGCACGTCGTGGACCGGCGCCACCGGCACCGCGCCGCCGAGGAGCGCCATCCACTCGGCGGTGGTGCGCACCGAGAGCGCCGCGTCGATGGCGGCGTTGACCCGCGGCCGGTTGGCGAGCCGGCCTGCGAAGGTCGCGAAGTCGGGATCCTCCAGCCATTCGGGATGCCCGACGCGCTCGGCCAGGATCCGGAAGAACTTCTCCTTCTGGCACATGATGAAGATCCAGCCGTCCCCGGTCCGGTAGAGCTGGCTCGGGGTGAGCGACGGGTGGCTGGAGCGCGGCTCGCGGGTCGTGACGACGCCCTTGTTGAGGTACCACGAGCCCACGTAGCAGAGGTTGTGCAGCGCGACGTCGAACAGGCTCACGTCGTAGTCGCGCCCGCGCCCCGTGCGCCGCGCCTCGACCACGCCGGCGAGCAGCGCCATGGCGGCGGTGGTGCCGGTCATCAGGTCGATGATCGACAGGCCCATCCGGGCCGGCGGGCCGTCCGGCTCGCCGGTGACCGAGAGGTAGCCGGCCTCCGCCTGCATCAGGTAGTCGTAGCCGGGCCAGGCCGCCCGCGAGCCGGTGCGGCCATAGGCCGAGAGGTGGACGCAGACCAGGGCCGGGTTGACCGCGCCGAGATGGGCGTGGTCGAGGCCGAGCTTCGCCGGCAGGTCGCCGCGCAGGTTGTTGAATACCGCATCCGCCCCCGCCGCCAGGGCGTGCAGCACCTGCCGGCCCTCCGGCGCCTTGAGGTCGAGGGCGAGCGAGCGCTTGTTGCGGTTGAACGCCTCGTAGAAGTGGCTGTCGCCCGGCTCCAGGAAGTGCGGCCCGACATGGCGGCCGATATCGCCGCCGTCCTGCATGTTCTCGATCTTGACGATCTCGGCGCCGAGGTCGGCGAGATGCTGGGTCCCGAACGGCCCGGCGCCGTATTGCTCGACCGAGAGTACCTTGAGGCCGGCGAGGGGCAGTGCGGGTGACGGCGAGGCGGCTGCGGCCGCGCCGGTCTCAGGCGCGTGGTCGGGCTGGAGCGCCTGCGCCGCCCCGACCACGAGATCGTCGTGCAGGGCGTCCATCAGACCGGGTTCCTCTCGACGAGCTGCTTGGCGATGATGATGCGCTGCATCTCGTTGGTGCCCTCGCCGATGACCAGGAGCGGCGCGTCGCGGTAGAGCCGCTCGACGCCGTATTCCTTCGAGTAGCCGTAGGCGCCGTGGATGCGCATCGCCTCGGTGGCGTTCTCGACCGCGGCCTCGGTGGCGAAGTACTTCGCCATGCCGGCCTCCATGTCGCAGCGCTCGCCCCGGTCGAAGGCCTCGGCGGCGCGATAGGTCAGGAGCCGGGCCGCCTCGACCCGGGTCGCCATCTCGCCGAGCTTGAGCTGGATCGCCTGGTGCTCGCAGATCGGCTTGCCGAAGGTCTTGCGCACCTGCGCGTAGGCCACCGCCTCCTTGAGCGCCGCCTGGGCGACCCCGACGCCGCGGGCCGCGACGTTGATGCGGCCGAGCTCCAGCCCGCCGAGGATCTGCTGCAGGCCCCGCCCCTCGGCGCCGCCGACCACCCGGTCGACGGGGACGCGGTAATCCTGGAACGAGATCTCGCAGGTATCGATGCCCTTGTAGCCGAGCTTCGGCAGCTTGCGGCTGACCTCGAATCCCGGGCCCTTCTCGGCGATGAGGAGGCTCATCCCCTTGTGGCGGGGGCTCGCCGCCGGATCGGTCTTCACCAGCAGCGCGAAGGTGTTGCCGTAATAGCTGTTGGTGATCCAGGTCTTGGTCCCGTTGACGACGTAGGTCTCGCCGTCGCGCCGGGCGGTGGTGCGGATCGCCTGCAGGTCGGTGCCGCAATCGGGCTCGGTCAGCGCGATGCCGCCGCGCAGCTCGCCGGTGGCGAAGCGCGGCAGGTAGGCCTCCTTCTGGCTTTTCGTCCCGTAGCGCTGCACCGCCATCGCCATGATGAGGTGCGAGTTGACGATGCCGCTGATCGACATCCACACCGCCGACATGCGCTCGATGATCTTGGCGTAGGCCGCGGTCGAGAGGCCCAGCCCGCCGTATTCGGGCTCGATCAGGCAGCCGAACAGGCCGAGCTCCTTCATCGCCTCGACCATGTCGGCCGGGTACTCGTCCCGCGCCTCGAGGTCGTGGACGTAGGGCTTCACCTCGGTGGCGAGGAAGCGGTCGACGGAATCGAGGATCAGGGCGTCCTCGTCGAGGTGGTCGGCGGGCGTCTTCATGTCCATGACGACAATCCTTCTCATACGAAATCCGGATGATTGCTTCGCAATGCGGATTTCTGCTTCGTTCAAGCGCCGCACGGGCTTTCGATACGGTCCCCGGAAAGAATCCTCCGAGACCGTATCGGGCGAGGTCAGGCGGGGCGGCGCAGGCCGGCGGGGGCCGGCGCGGCAGCGGGCTCGGCATCGGCCTCGTCGAGGGAGAGGCCGCCGGTCTCGACCCGCAGCAACAGGATCGCGGCGCAGAGCAGCACCAGCATGCAGGCGACCATGCCGAGCACCCCGGGCAGGCCGAAGCGGTCGAACAAGGCGACGACCAGGAACGGCGTCGCGATCGAGGTGGCGCGCCCGCACATGCCGGCGAAGCCGGTGCCGCGCAGGCGCAGATGGGTCGGGAACAGCTCCGGGATGTAGGCGTAGAGCCCGAGCGTCACGAGCGTGTAGATGCTGGTGACGAGGGTGAAGCCCACGACCGTGATGGCGACCGGCTCGCGCAACGTGGCGTAGACCGAGCCGAGCGCCAGGATGGCGAGGCAGGTGCCGACGAGGGAGCGCTGGCGCGAGACCCGGTCGCCGAGCGCCATGCCGACGAGGGCGCCGGCGACGCTGCCGAGCGACATCAGGGTGGTGAAGCCGAGCGAGCGCACCACGCTCATGCCCTGCCCGACCAGGAAGGTCGGCAGCCAGGCGACGAAGCCGTAGACCGCGACGTTGACCGCCATACAGGTCAGCGCCGCCGCCGCCGTGCGCCCGGCCATGCCGGGGCGGAACAGGGCGTGGAACGGCACAGCCGGCGCTTCCAGGCTGCGCACGGTCGCCACGGGCGGCAGGGCGCGGCCGGCGCCGACCTCGGCCTCGATCGCCCGGAGCGTGCGTTCCGCCTCCTCGCGCCGGCCGACCGCCTCGAGCCAGCGGGGCGATTCCGGCATCTGCTTGCGCATGACCCAGATCGCCAGGGCCCCCAAGCCCGCGATGGCGAACATCGCCCGCCAGCCGAGGGTCGGGATGACGAGGTAGCCGATGCTGGTGGCGAGGAAGAGACCGGAATTGGTCAGGATGCCGAGGATCGCGATCCAGCGGCCGCGATAGGCCGGCGGCACGAACTCGCAGAGCGTGCCGGCCGCCACCACCAGCTCGGCCCCGAGCCCGATGCCCATGATGAAGCGGCAGAGGGTCAGGATCTCGATGTTGGGCGCGAAGCACGCCGCCAGCGAGGCCAGCCCGAACAGGCCGAGGTTGAACTGGTAGGAGACGCGCCGGCCGTAGCGGTCGCCGACATAGCCGGCGAGGCCGGCGCCGCCGAGCATGCCCGCGAAGGTGACCGCCACGAAGGTGGCGTTCTGGCTCGGCGTCGAGAACCCCTCCTGCAGCATCGCCGCGATGACGCCGCCGGCGAGGTAGATGTCGAAGGCGTCGAGCGCCGCGCCCGCGCCGATCAGCCCGAGGATGCGCCAGTGGAACCGGGCGATCGGGAGCCGGTCGAGGCGTGCTCCCGCATTCACGATGGGTGTCTGAGCCATGACGCTGCGTCCTCCCTCGGGCGACCCGGCCGTTGATCGGCCTATCGGGTCCGATGCCGGTCTCAGCCCTCGCCGACGCCGTGGCCGCGCTTGGGCACCAGGGCGCTGCGGACGAAGTCCATCACCGGCGTCCCGTCCTGCTTGAAGGCCCGGGTCTTGACCGTGACGATTCCCTGCGTCGGCCGGGAGCGCGACTCGCGGGTCTCCAGCACCTCGGATTCGGCGTAGAGCGTGTCGCCCGGGAAGACCGGCCCGGTGAGGTTGATCTCGCGCCAGCCGAGATTGGCGATGGCCTTGCCGCTAACGTCGGCCACCGTCATGCCGAGCACGATGGCGAGGCTGAGCCCGGAATTCACCAGCGGCTTCCCGAACTCGCTCTTCTCGGCGAAGGCCCGGTCGCAATGCATCGGGTGGAAATTCATCGTCATCAGGGAGAAGTTGATGTTGTCGCTCTCCGTGACGGTGCGGCCCGGGCGGTGCTCGTAGACGTCGCCGATGGCGAAATCCTCCAGGTAGCGGCCGAACGGGGTGACGTGGCGGGTGCCGCCTTCGCGCATCGGATCCTCCCTTATTTGTACGGACAAACTCACAAAATGGATCGCCCCTGTCAAGGGCGGGGGTGCGGGCGGATCGGCGGCGCCCCGCGACGGACGCCCTCGCGACGGAGCGCGACAGGAGAGGTGCGGTCGCTTAAGCGTGTGAGACCCCGCCCGGCCCCTTCCCTCCCTCAGCCCCTCTCCTCGCCATGCCTCTCCTCCTCAACGTCACCTTGCCGCGCAGCCTCGACGCGCTCCTCGCCCGGCCCTGGCCCGCGGGCGCGACGGTCGAGGCGTGGCTGTTCGAGGATTCGGGGAGCCGGCGCGAGGCCGAGCGGACGCTCGCCGCCCGGGGCGTCGCGGCGCGGCTGCGCAGCGCCTACAAGCCGCTGCTCCACGCCTTCCTGGAGGAGATCGACCTCGCCGGCGTCGCCGGGATCGCAATCGCCTATCCGGTGCATCCGGCGGCGGCGGCGCAGCGCTTCCTCACCGAGGCCTATCCGCTGGCGGCCCTCGTCGGCGCGGTCCCGCTCCGCTTCACCGCACAAGAGCCCCGCGAGACCGACCTGCCGGTCTACGAGGTCCGGCTGACGGACGGCGCGGGCGGGATCCGGGACCTGCGCGTCCCGGCCCCGAACCGCCGCCACGCCGACGCCTTCGGCCGGGTGCTCCTCTCGCCCACCGGCTGGCTCGGCGACGGGGAGACCGGCGCGCGTCTGGAGACCGATTACGAGGCCGCCTTCGCGCGGGCGATGGCGGCGGTGGCCGACCACCCGTGGGGCGACGCGGAGCCGTTCTTCGAGGAATTGTCGGTGCGGATCGGGATCCCGGCCCGCGACCGGGCGCTGCCCTGCGGCGAGGAGGCGGTCAGCCTGGCCGAGGCCCTGCACGAGGACCTCTACTTCTCGCTCCTCGAGCACTTCCAGCACCGCACCGGCCGCCCGCCGGGCGACCGGCACCTGCGGCCGGGCCAGATCGTGCCCGAGATCGCGATCCGCGACGGTGCGATCGCCGTCGCGGTGGAGACCCGCCCGCTCTCACGAGCCGGCGAGGCGCTGCCGGCGGCCGCCGACGGGATCCTGGCCGCGGAGGACCTGCCGGCGCTCCTCGCCGCCCTCGGCGGCACCGCGCTGTCGGCGACGGCGCGCTCGGGTCGCCCGGTCCTCGGCCGGTACGTCGAGGGGAGCGACCGCGCGGTGACGATCGGCTCCGGCCAGCATCCGAACGAGGTGACCGGACCCGCCGGGGCGCTGGCGGCGGCTCGGGAACTGGCCGCCCGCGACGGTGCGCATTTCACGATCTCGCCGCTGGAGAACCCGGACGGCGCGGCGCTCCAGCGCCGCCTCGCGGCGGAGAACCCGCGCCACATGCACCATGCGGCGCGCTACACGGCGCTGGGCGACGACCTGGAATACAGGATCGCCCCGCCCTTCCACGAGACCGCCCTGCGGCACGCGGCGGAACGGTGCAGCGGCGCGCGTCTGCACGTGAACCTGCACGGCTACCCGGCCCATGAATGGACCCGCCCGCTCTCGGGCTACCTGCCGTCAGGCTTCGAGACCTGGTCGCTGCCCCGCGGCTTCTTCCTGATCCTGCGCCACTGGCGCGGCTGGGCCGAGGCCGCGGAGGCGCTGGCGACCACCGTCACGGCGCGGCTCGCCGAGGACGCGGCGCTGATGGCGCTGACGCGGGCGCAGCTCGCCCTCAGCGCCCTTCACGCCCCCCTGCCACCGCTGCGGATCGTCAACGGGATCCCGTGCCTGATCGCCGAGGATGCCCGCCACCGCGTGCCGCTGACGCTGATCACCGAGTACCCGGACGAGACCATCGCGGGAGACGCCCTCGCGGCCGGGATCCGGGCCCAGGCGCGCACGGTGATCGCAGCCTACGACGCGTTCCAGGCGCTGGCGCTGCCGGAGGTGTGAGGCGCGGTCATCCCGGGGAAATGAAGGGCGCGGATCCCTCCCCGCGGGCGGGGAGAGGGGACATCCGCGCCCCGCCCCTTCCGTCGACGGACGGTTGACGCGGCGAACCGCCCTACCCCGCCGCCGCCTTGTCCTGCGTCTTCGTGTCGAAGTCGCCGGCGTCGTGGCGCTCGTGGAGCTGGTCGGCGGGATCGCCGGTGAGGCGGTTGACCTTGCGCCCGCGCTGCACCGCCGGCCGGGCGAGGATCTGGTCGGCCCAGCGGCGGACGTTGCGGTACTCCTCGACCGCCAGGAACTCGGCCGCCTCGTAGAGCCAGCCCTTCACCACGCCGCCGTACCAGGGCCAGATCGCCATGTCGGCGATGGTGTAGGCCTCGCCCGCGACGAACTCGGTCTCGGCGAGCCGGCGGTCGAGCACGTCGAGCTGGCGCTTCACCTCCATGGCGTAGCGGTTGATCGGGTATTCGAGCTTCACCGGCGCGTAATGGTAGAAATGGCCGAAGCCGCCGCCGAGGAACGGGGCCGAGCCCATCTGCCAGAACAGCCAGGACAGGGTCTCGGCGCGGGCGGCCGGCTCGGTCGGCAGGAAGGCGCCGAACTTCTCGGCGAGGTAGGTCAGGATCGCGCCCGATTCGAAGACCCGGACCGGCGTCGCGCCGCTGCGGTCGACGAGGGCCGGGATCTTGGAATTCGGGTTGGCCTCGACGAAGCCCGAGCCGAACTGGTCGCCGTCGCCGATGCGGATCAGCCAGGCATCGTACTCGGCGCCGGCATGGCCGAGGGCCAGCAGCTCCTCCAGCAGGATCGTGACCTTCTGCCCGTTCGGCGTGCCGAGGGAGTAGAGCTGGAGCGGATGGCGGCCGACGGGCAGCGGCTTCTCGTGCGTCGCCCCCGCGACCGGACGGTTGATGCTGGCAAAACGGCCGCCGCTCGCCTTGTCCCAGGTCCAGACCTTGGGCGGCACGTAACCGGCTGACTCGCTGTCGGCTGAATCGGTCATGGGGTGCTCTCCGGGATCGTTCCGAGGAGGCAGATCGGCAATGTCAGGCCATAGCGCAAGGGGCCCCCGGATCGGGGGCCCCCGGCCCTCACTTCATGTTGGCGTCGAAGATCCGGGCGAATTCGCCCGAGGCCTTGGTCAGGTGCAGCCACTGGTCGACATAGGCCTTGAACGCCGCGTCGCCGCGCGGCAGCAGGAAGCCCATCTCGCCGTACTGGAGCGGCTGGTCGGGGTTCACCGCGCACAGGCCCGGATGCAGCTTCTCCTGGAGCTTCACCTCGACGGATTCGGCGACCATCACGTCGGCGCGGCCTTCCGCGATCTCGCGCCAGATGACGCGGTTGTCCGGGAAGAGCCGGATCTGCGCGTCGCCGAGGTTGGCGCGGGCGAACTTCTCGTTCGTGCCGCCGGGATTGACGACGACGCGGGTCGCGGGCTGGTTGATGGCCTTCGTCGTCTGGTACTTGGCGACGTCGTCGCAGCGCACGATCGGCGCCTTGCCGTTCACCAGGTACATCTCGCTGAAGAACGCCTCGCGCTGGCGCGGCAGCGTCACCGAGATCCCGCTCATCGCGATGTCGCATTTCGCCTTGAAGTCGGCGAGCAGGTCCGACCACTTGGTCTGGATGAAGACGGCTTCCGCATCGAGCGACTTGGCGAGCGAGCGGCCGAGATCGATGTCGATCCCGACGAAGTCGTTGGCGCCGTCGGGGCGGTACGAGAACGGGCGGTAATCGCCGGTCGTGCAGACGTTGAGGACCTTGCGCTCGACGACCTGATCGAGGCGCGACGGCTCGCCCGCGGCGAGGGCCTGCGTCGCCGCGAGCGCCAGCATCCCGCCCACCGCCCAGCGCGACGTCACCGAACCCACCGCCATGTCCCGCACTCCCCGTCCCGTCCGTTCTTCGAGGGCGGCACCGTAGGGACGCGGGGTCGAACCGTCCAGCTTTTCGGGACGGTTCGACCCCACGGGTGTGATACGAAGTCCGGAAGATCCCTTCCGGACTTCGTATCGCCAGCCCGCGCGGCAATTGAGCGAAGCCGACCTCCGCATGGCGAACGCGATGGCGCAGCAATCGCCGAGCAATCGATCGGACATTGCATCAGAGGGCCGCCCGCTCGTCGGCGGGGGTCGCGACGAGGCGCGCCGCGGCCTCGTTGGCGGCCCGCAGGGCATCCGCGGGCGGCTCGCCCCGGGCGAGGCGCCCGGCCAGGGTGCCGACGAACATGTCGCCGGCGCCGTGGGTGCTGACGACCGTCACCGGCAGGCCAGGCAGAGCCACCGGGTCGGCGCCGGGCCCCGCCATGGCGACGCCGTCGCCGCCGGCCGTCACCACGGCGAGGCCGAAGCGGGCGCCGAGCGCGGCGGCGGCCGTGGCGGCATCCGCCAGCGATGCGACCGCGCCGCCGCCGAGCATCTCGGCCTCGATCGCGTTGACGACCAGGATGTCGACGTGGTCGGGCAGGTCGGTGGCGAACGGGCGGGCGGGCGCCGCGTTGAGGATCGTGGTCAACCCCAGGGCCTTGGCGCGGGCCGCGACGGTGGCGTTGACGGCTTCCGGGATCTCGTTCTGGAGGATCAGCACGCGGGCCTGCCCGAGGCGCGCGTCCGGGATCTGGCCGGGTGCGATCGCGAGGTTGGCGCCCGAGACGATCACCGCGCCGTAATCGCCGTCGTCGTCGAAGATCGCCACGCTCATCCCTGATCCGGTCCCGGGCAGGATCGCCACGGCGGCGCGGTCGACCCCCGCCCGGTCGAGCCCGGCGAGCAGCCGGCGGCCGAAATCGTCGTCGCCGACCGCCCCCACCATGGCGGTCGGCACGCCCTGCGCCTGCGCCGCCGCCGCCTGGTTGCCGCCCTTGCCGCCGAAGGCCGGGGCCCACGCCCGGCCGGTCACCGTCTCGCCCTTGCGGGGGCGGTCCGGCGCGTCGACGGTGATGTCGTAATGCAGGCTGCCGACGACGACGATCTCGGCGGCCGTGCCCTGTCCGTCCTTGTCTGAGGTGGTCATGCGCGCCCCCGTGCGAACCGGTCGACCAGCATGGCGAAGAGGATGATGAGGCCGGTGGCGAGCAGCTGGTAGAAGGCCTGGACGTTCATCAGCGTCAGGCCGTTGCGCATGGCGCCGAGGATCACCGCGCCCAGCAGCGTACCGACGATGCTGCCCTTGCCGCCCATCAGCGAGGCCCCGCCGATCGCCGCCGCCGCGATGGCGTCGAGCTCCCACAAGTTGCCGAGGATCGGCTCGGCGGCGCCGAGGCGGCCGACCAGGATCAGCGCGGCGAGCGCCGCCAGCGTGCCCGACAGCATGTAGGCGCCGATCTTGGTGAGCGCGATCGGCACACCGGCGATGTGGGCCGCCTCCTCGTTGCCGCCCACCGCCAGCAGGTACTCGCCGAACGGCGTGCGGCGCAGGATCAGCCCGGCCAGGATGGCGACGACCAGCACCACGAGCACCGGCGCCGGCACGCCGAACAGGCTGCCGTTCACGATCGCCCGGAAGTCCCGCGGCACGCCGAAGACCGGGTTGCCGTCCGTGGCGATCAGGGCGAGGGCCCGGTAGGTGCTGAGCGTGCCCAGCGTGACGATGAAGGGCTGCAGGCCGCCGAAGCAGATCAGCGCGCCGTTGACGGCGCCGCACGCCGCGCCGAGCGCCAGCCCGGCCAGGATCGCGAGACCGGGCGGCGCGCCGGCCACCATCAGGCTCGCCGCCAGCACCGCCGAGAGCGCCGCGACCGGTCCGACCGAGAGGTCGATGCCGCCCGACACGATCACCAGCGTCATGCCGAGCGCCACGCAGGCGTTGATGCTCGATTGCTGCAGGATGTTGAGGAGGTTGCGCTCGGTCAGGAAGCCCGGCGCCAGGACGGCGAAGACCAGCACGATCAGCACGAGGCCGATGAGGGTGCCGAAATCGCGGACGGAGACGCGCAGCCGCATGGCCGGGCCGGGCGACGGGGCGGCGTTGCCGGCGAGGGGTGGCTCTGTGACGGTGGACATGACGGGGCCTCGACGGCGCGGGACGTGTGAGGTTCGGGCGGTCAGGCGGCGCGCCCGGACCGGGGGACCGATTGCGGCACCGCATGGGCGACGATGGCCTGCTCGGTGAGGGCGTCGCGGCCGAGCTCCGCGGCGATGCGGCCCTGGCGCATCACCAGCACCCGGTCGGACAGGCGCAGCAGCTCGGGCAGCTCCGAGGAGACGACGATCACCGACTTCCCCTCGGCGGCCAGCCGCTCGATCAGCCCGTAGATCTCCGCCTTGGCGCCGATGTCGATGCCGCGGGTCGGCTCGTCGAAGAGCAGGATCTGGCTGCCGGCGGCGATCCAGCGGGCGATGATGCCCTTCTGCTGGTTGCCGCCGCTGAACAGGCGGATCGGCCGGTCGATCTGCATCGGCCGCAGGTTCACCTCGGCGAGGAGCCGCGCCGCCTCGGCCCGCAAGGCCCGCCGGCGGACGAGGCCGCGCGGCGCGAACCGGGCCATCGAGGGCAGCGCCAGGTTGGCGACCATCGAGCGCTGGGGCACGATGCCGTCGCGCTTGCGCTCCTCGGGCACGAGCCCGATCCCGGCCGCGATCGCCGCGCGGGGACCCGGCCGCGTGAGGGGCCTTCCATTCACGGCGATCGTGCCGGACTCGGCGCGGTCGGCGCCCGCGATGAGGCGCAGGAGTTCGGTGCGGCCGGCGCCGATCAGCCCGGCGATGCCCAGCACCTCGCCGCGCCGCAGGTCGAAGCTCGCCTCGACGACCCGGGTGCCGGCGGTCAGGCCGCGCACCGACAGGACCGTCTCCGGCCGCACCGACGAGCGGTGCGCCGCCGCCGCCAGCTCGCGGCCGACCATCATGGCGACGACCGCGCCCTCGGTGGTGCCGGCGAGCGCCACCTCGCCGACGCGGCGCCCATCGCGCATGATCGTGGCGCGGCTGCAGGTTTTGAACACCTCGTCCATCTTGTGCGAGACGTAGATGATCGAGACGCCGCGTGCCGCGAGGCCGGCGATGACGGCGGCCAGGCGCTCGAACTCGCTCGGCGTCAGGCTCGAGGTCGGCTCGTCCATGGCGATGATCCGGGCCTTGTCGAGGAGCGCCCGGGCGATCTCGACGATCTGGCGCTGCGCCACCGTGAGGCTGCGGACCTTCGCCTCCGGCCGGATCGACGGGTCGAGCGGCGCCAGGGCCTCGGCGGCGAGCGCCTCCTGCCGGGCGCGGTCGACGAAGAGCCCGGCCCGCCGCAGGGACCGGCCCAGGAACATGTTCTGCGCCACGCTCAGCTCGGGAACCTGCTGCAGCTCCTGGTGGATCATCGCGATCCCAGCGCGCCGCGCCGCCAGCGGCGAGCGCAGGGTGAGCGCCTCCCCGTCCACCGCGATGCTGCCCTCGTCGGCCTTCAGGACGCCCGACAGGATCTTCATCAGCGTCGACTTGCCCGCCCCGTTCTCGCCGAGCAGCGCGTGGACCTCGCCCGGTCGGACGGTCAGGGTCATGTCGGCAAGCGCGGTCACGCCCGGGAAGCGCTTGGTGAGGCCGTGGATGTGCAGGCGCGGGGGCTCGGCGGGGGGCATGGCGGGACCGCGGGTTGGGGGGCAGCCGTGGACGCGTTTGGGCGACGTGAAGACTGGCGAATCGTAGGCGATGCCGTTCCGACAAAGCTTGTTCGATCCGCTCCGATAGACTTTTCAACCTCTGCGTCATCCCGGGTTCTTGCCTGCGGCGAGCGCCGGGATGACGCAGGGAGATGTCGGCGTGCGTGCCACGTAGACCGGCGCAGCCGCTCGACTCATACGACGTCGGGAAGGGATCGTCCGGACGTCGTCTCACTTGGTATCACTTCACCTGGTATCACTTGCCCGACCGGGCATCCTCCTCGAGCACCGCCCGCAGGTCGGCGCCCTTGCCCTTGTAGCGCTCGATGTTGTCCTTGGTGACGAGGGCCTGCGGCGTGGCGACGACCCGCGGGACCGGCTCCTTGGCGAGAACCCGCAGGGCCGCCTCCATGGCGACCTCGCCGGTCAGGACCGGGAAGCTGTCGACGGTGCCGGTCAGCTCGCCGGCACGGATCGACGCGTGGGCGTCGTTGATCCCGTCGGTGCCGAACACCGCGACCTTGCCGAGGAGACCGGCGTTCTTCACCGCCTCGACGACGCCGAGCGCCATCGTGTCGTTGTTGCAGTAGAAGCCGACGAGGTCCGGGTGCTGCTGCAGGATCGTGGTGGCGGCGTCGTAGGAGAGCTGGCGGTCCCAGTTGCCGGGCACGCTGGCCACGACCTTGAACGCAGTTCCCTCCGCCGCGAGGGTCGCCTTGAAGCCGGCGGTGCGCTGGGTCGCCGCGTAGACCCCGGCCTGCCCCTCGATGACCGCGAGCTTGCCGCCCTTCGGCCGGTTGGCGATGAACCAGCGGGCGACGCGCACGCCGTTGTCGCGCTGCACGTTGCCGACGTAGTGCGCCGCCTGCGGGATCACCGCGTCGTTGACGTTGACGACCGGGATGCCGGCCGTCTTCGCCTCGCCCAGGATCGGCTCGAGGTTGGCGTTGGTCTGCGGCGAGACCAGCAGCACGTTGACCCCCTGCGCGATCATCGTCTCGGCGATCGACAGCTGGCCGACCTGGTCGCCCTCGTTCTGCGCCGCCTGGTAGGCGACCTTCACGCCCAGCGGCTTGGCGAAGCTCTGATAACCCTCGCCGAGGAGGCGCCAATACTCGTTGGTCAACGTCTTCGAGACGGCGCCGGCGCGGGTGCCGGATGCGGGCTTCGGCAGCGGGCCGAGCTTCGCGGCCAGCTGACTCCAGTCGATCCGGTCCGGCTCGCTGTCCGGGTTGAGCGGCTTCAGCTCCTGCGCTTGCACCAGCGTCGCGGCAAGCAGCATGAACCCGGACAACAGCAACGACTTCATGGCGTTCCTCCTGCCGGCCGACGGGGGCGGCCGGTCTGTTGCGTCAGACGATCTCGAAGACTTCTCGCGACGGAATCAGCGCCCGAGCATCGCCCGGCGGACCAGGTTCTGGCTCGTCACCGGGTCCTGGCGGGCGATGGCCGCGCTCAGTTCGTTGTCGCCCTCGAGCGTCTCGACCACGCCGAGCATCGCCGTCACGGTGGCGATGTTGGCCTCGCACTCCGCCACCGGGTCGAGCCCGGTCAGGTCGGGGAAGGTGTCGAAGTAGATCGGGCCGTGAAACCCGTCCTTGCGGACCTGGCGCAGGAGCTCGATCGTCTGGATCGGGTGCACCGCGCCGACCATCAGCCCGTCGTCGCGCTTGGCGTAGCCGTCGTTGAGGTGCAGGCCGAGGATGCGGCTGTGCCGGGCGATCAGGGCCGCCGCGAAGGCCGGCTGCTCGTCGGCGTAGAGCACGTGGGCGAAATCGAGGGTGACGCCGAGATTCGGCAGGTCGATCTCGCGAAGCGCCAGCAGGGTCGTGGCGCAGTCGGGCAGCAGGCTGTAGGCGCGCGGCTCGTTCGGCTTGTACTCGATGCTGACCAGGCAGTCGGGATCGTGCAGCGCGACCTCGCGGATGCCGTCGATCTCGTCGGCCCAGAGCTTCCTGTAATCGGCCTGGAAGGCGTAGTCGAAGCCGTCCTGGCCGAGCCAGAGCGTCATCAGGGAGCAGCCGGCCTCGCGGCCCGCGTCGATGCCGCGCTTCGTCAGGTCGATCGCCTCGCGCCGCACCGCCGGGTCCGGGTTGGTGAAGGCGCCGAGCTTGAAGGCCGGGTTCGAGTAGTAGCGCATCGCCAGGCCGTTCAGCGTCAGGCCCAGGTCGCGGATCGCGTTGCCGGTCGCCCGCGGGTCGGAGCCGAGGTGATCGGGGAAGTTCAGGTCGACGTCGGTGAGGCCGCGGGCGGTCGCCGCGCGCGCCGCCATCTCCAGGGGGCTCGGCTTGCCGTGGCCCGCGGGCCAGAAGGCGTCGGGCTTCGAGGCGAACGAATTCAGGCGCGTCGCGAAGCGGACGGGGGCGGATGTCACCGGCGAGTCTCCTGTGTCTCGCCGTTACATCACAGATTTTGGTAAATCCGTAAAGTGCAAATCAGGAACCTGCCGACCGGCACCCCTCTCTATATGCTGCGGCGCAGCGAGATTCGCCGCGCGCGGTTCCGCTGGGGGATGGCCTTGACTCGGCCTCGGCTTCACGCATACCAGTGTTGCAGTAAATAACGCGGCGGCCAAATGCCGGATCGCCAAGGGTCGAGGGGACGCACCATGGATCGACGCACCACGTTGAAGATGCTCGGCGGCCTGGCGGTCGCGGCCCCCTTCGGCGGGATCAGGGGCGCCGCCCCGGCTTTCGCGGCCGCCCCCAAGACCATGGCGACGGTGGTCAAGGCGGCCGGCGTGCCGTGGTTCAACATCCTCAACCAGGGCCTTGAGGCCGCCGGCAAGCAGTTCAACATCACCACGACGATGGTCGGGCCGGCCCAGGTCGATCCGGCCCAGCAGGTCAAGCTCATCGACGACCTCATCGCCAAGAAGGTCGACGTGATCGGCCTCGTGCCGCTCGACGTGAAGGTGACGGCCCAGGCCGTGAAGCGCGCGCGGGATGCCGGCATCCTGGTCATCACCCAGGAGGGCGAGAACCAGGACGGCAAGACCTGGGACCTGGAGCTGATCAGCCCCAAGAACTACGGCGAGATGCAGATGAAGGCCCTCGCCCGCGAGATGGGCGAGGAAGGCGAGTACGTCGTCTATGTCGGCACGCTGACGACGCCGGGCCACAATCAGTGGGCCGATGCCGCCATCGCCTACCAGAAGGCGCATTATCCCAAGATGAAGATGGCGGCCGACCGCTTCCCGGGCGCTGACCTGATCGACGATTCCACCCGCGTGACCCAGCAGGTGCTGCAGACCTACCCGGAGGTGCGCGGCATCCTGTCGATGGGCTCGAACGGGCCGATCGGCGCCGGCAACGTGATCCGGCAGCGGCGCCTGGAGAAGAAGGTCGCCGTGGTCGGCACGCTGATCCCGGCCCAGGCGCAGGCCCTGATCATGGGCGGCGCGATCCGCGAGGGCTTCCTGTGGAACCCCAAGGATGCTGGCTACGGCATGGTCGCGGTCGCCCGCATGGCGCTCGACGGCACGCCGATCAAGACCGGGACCGAGATCCCGACGCTCGGACCGGCGACCGTCGACGAGGCGAACCGGGTGATCCAGGTCGATCGCGTGCTGACGATCAACAAGAATACCGTCGGCGATCTGGTGAAGCAGGGGCTCTGATCCCGCGCAGGGTCCGGGCCTGGTCCGACGAACCGGAATCCGGTTCGTCCAAGACGTCGCCGAAGCAGACGTTTCGAAGGGCTTGAGGCGCAGCATATTGCTGCCTCATAAGCCTCCGCCTTTCCCGGACGACCGCAGCGAAGCGGAAGGAGATCCGGGAAAGGGGGAGGCTGATACGAATCCGGACGATGACTTCCGGATTTCGTATCACCGGCCTGCGCGGCGCTGGGGCGACGCCGATTTCCGCATTGCGACGCGATCCGTCGGAAATCGTATGACGAGGCGCCGTGGGCCCGGACAAACCGCATGGCCCTGCCGTCCTGCACCGGATGAAATGCGATCAGATGCGGCGCACGTGGACCAGTCCCTGCCCCCTCCCTCCCGATTGCGGACCCGAGCGATGATGTTCCTGGAGATGCGGGGCGTGTCGAAGCGGTTCGGCGGGGTCCAGGCCCTGTCGGATCTCGATTTCGACCTCGCGCGCGGCGAGATCCACTGCCTCGTCGGCGGCAACGGCTCGGGCAAGTCCACGATGATCAAGATCATCGCGGGCGTGCAGCCCCCCGATCCCGGCGGCCGCCTGGTGGTCGAGGGCCGCGAGCAGACGCGGCTCACGCCGGTGGAGAGCAGCGCGCTCGGCATCCAGGTGATCTACCAGGACCTGTCGCTGTTTCCCAACCTCACGGTGGCGGAGAACATCGCGGTCGCGCAGCATCGCGGCCTGACCGGGCTGGTGAAGCGCAAGACGATGCGCGCGGTCGCGGAAGCCGCGATGCGGCGCATCGGCGTCGCGCTCGATCTCGACGAGCGGGTGGCGCACCTGTCGATCGCCAACCGGCAGCTCGTGGCGATCTGCCGGGCGATCGCGGCCGACGCCAAGCTCGTCATCATGGACGAGCCGACCGCGTCGCTGACCCGCCACGAGGTCGATGCGCTGCTGGCGCTGACCCTCGAACTGAAGCGCCGCGACATCAGCGTGCTGTTCGTCAGCCACCGCTTCGACGAGGTGCTGGAGATCGCCGAGCGGGTCACGGTGATCCGCGACGGCGTGAAGCTCGGCACCTTTGAGGCCAAGGACATGACCGAGCAGCGTCTCGCCGTGCTGATGTCCGGCCGCTCCTTCACCTACGAGACCAAGGAGCGGACGATTCCCCGCGCGCGCCCGGTCCTGAGCGTCGAGGGGCTGTGCAAGACGGGCGAGTACCAGGAGATCGGCTTCTCGCTCTATCCCGGCGAGATCCTCGGGCTGACCGGGCTGCTCGGGGCCGGCCGCACCGAGCTGGCGCTCTCGCTCTTCGGCATGAACGCGCCGGATTCCGGCACCATCCGGATCGACGGCGAGCCGGTGACGTTCCGCTCGAACCGCGACGCCATCGCGCGCGGCATCGCCTACGTGCCGGAGGACCGCCTGTCGCTGTCGCTGGTCCTCGACCAGTCGATCGGCGCCAACATCACCCTGCCGGTGCTCGACACGCTGACGAACGGCGTCGGCTTCCTGCGCCGCAGCCGCGAGGCCGGGCTGATCCGCGACTGGATCCGCGGGCTCGCGATCAAGATCGGCACGCCGGACGATCCGGTCCGGACCCTGTCGGGCGGCAACCAGCAGCGGGTGGTGATCGCCAAGTGGCTCGCCACCAAGCCCCGGGTCCTGATCCTCGACAGCCCGACGGTCGGCGTCGACCTGCACGGCAAGGACGGCATCTACCAGCTCGTCAAGGACCTGGCGGCGCAAGGGCTGGCGGTCATCATGATCTCCGACGAGATCCCGGAGGTCCTCTACCATTGCGACCGCATCCTGGTGATGCGGGACGGCCGGCTGACCGGCGAAGTCATGGCGCACCACGTCGCCGAGCCCGATCTGAGGAGGATGGTGCATGCGTAAGGGCCCGCGCCGAGGGCGCGCACCGCAGGAACTCTGGCTCGGGCTCGTCATCCTGGCGATGGTGGTCGTGCTGACCGCGCTCCGGCCGAACTTCCTCAGCATCCAGAACATCCTCGAGATGCTGAACGCGACCGCGTTCAACGGCATCCTGGTCTCGGGCCTGCTGATCGTGCTGATCGCCGGCGGCATCGACATCTCGTTCGCGGCGGTCGCTTCGGTGGCGCAATACGCGGCGCTGACGGTCGCCAACGCCACCGGGGCGGGCTGGGGCGAGATCGTCGCCATCGCAGGCGGCATCGGCTTGAGCCTCGGCCTCCTCAACGGCGCCCTGGTGAGCACGCTCGGCATCGCCAGCATCATCGTCACCATCGCCACGCAGAGCGTGATCTACGGCATCCTGCTCACCGTCACCCGGGGCCAGGACATCTTCACCCTGCCGCCCTGGTTCGCCGACGGGGTCGACCTCTTCGTCACGTCCGACGCGAAGGGCAACGTCTACGCGGTCAGCCTGCAGATCTGGGCGCTCGTGCTCGCCTTCCTGGTCGCCTGGTTCCTGCTCAACCGGACGCATTTCGGCCGGCAGGTCTTCGCCCTCGGCGGCAACCCGGAGGCGGCCCGGCGCGTCGGTTTCGGCACGACCCGGCTCAACCTGCTCGTCTACGGCTATATGGGCCTCGTCGCCGGCCTCGCCTCGCTGGTGCAGGCGCAATACACCCAGTCGGTGTCGCCCACCGCCCTCGTCGGGCGCGAGCTCGAGGTGGTGGCCGCCGCGGTGCTCGGCGGGGCGAGCCTCGAGGGCGGCAGCGGCTCGGTGCTCGGCGCGATCCTCGGCCTCGCCCTCGTGGTCATCATGAAGAACGGCCTCGCGCTGCTCGGCGTCTCCTCCTACTGGACGGACTTCTTCACCGGCCTCGTCATCGTGGCGGCAGTCGCCGTCATGGCCGGTCGCGCCCGCCGGCGCTGGCACGAATCCCCGGGTCTCGCCTGATGCCGGCCCTGCTCCTGCGAACGGTCGGCCGCACCAACCTGCGGCTCCTCGCCCTCCTTGCCCTCCTGTGCCTCGCCGCCGCACCGCTGATCGGCGACCGGCTGTTCGCGCCGGCGGGCCTGCGCTCGATGGCCTACCAGCTGCCGGAACTCGGGCTCCTGTCGCTCGCCATGATGGTGGCGCTGCTCTCCGGCGGGCTCGATTTGTCGATCATCGCCACCGCGAACCTCGCGGCGCTCGCCGCGGCGGCGGTGCTGAAGGCGGCGCCGGAGGGCGCGTCCGGCGCGCTCCTCGTCGCCATCGAGGCGGGCGCGCTGCTCGCCGGGCTCGCGACGGCGGCAGCCGTCGGCCTCCTCAACGGAACCCTGGTCGGCTACCTGCGCGTCTCGCCGATCCTCGCGACGCTGGGCACCATGACGCTGGTCAAGGGGCTGGCGATCGGGCTCACCCACGGCAGCGTCGTGTCGGATTTCCCGCCCGACATCCTGTTCCTCGGCAGCGGCGCGGTGGGCGGCGTGCCGATGCCGCTCCTGCTGTTCGGGCTCGTCGCGCTGGGCTTAGGCGTCCTGCTCACCCGCACGCCCTTCGGCACCATCCTCTCGCTGATGGGCTCGAATCAGCAGGCGGTGCGCTTCTCCGGCATCGACACGCGGGCGGCGCTCCTGCGCACCTACATGCTGACCTCGATGGTCGCCGCCACCGCCGGGTTCGTCATGATGGCGCGGTTCAACTCGGCCAACGCGGCCTACGGCGAGAGCTACCTCCTCGTCACGATCCTCGCCTGCGTGCTCGGCGGCATCTCGCCGACCGGCGGCTTCGGGCGGGTCGGCGGCCTCGTCCTGTCGCTGGTCGTGCTGCAGCTGATCTCGACGGCCTGCGTGCTGCTCGATTTCAGCCAGTTCCTCACCCTGGCGATCTGGGGCGGGATCCTGCTCGCCGTCAGCCTGATCGGGGCGGTGCGCGACCAGCTGCGGCCGCTCCTCGCCACCTTGCGCGCGCCGCTCCCCCGCCCCGCCGGGCGGCAGACCGTGGATGCGAAAGGACCGTCATGCTGAAGGGACTGGACCGGGCTCTGTCGGCCGAGCTCCTGGGCACGCTGATGGCGATGGGCCACGGCGACGACCTGCTCGTCTGTGACGTCAACCATCCGGCCGCCAGCATCGCCCGCCACACGGTGCACGGGCGGGTGATCGACATGGCCGGCTGCGATCTGCCCCGTGCCGCGCAGGCCATCCTGTCGGTGATGCCGCTCGACACCTTCGTGCCGGCGCCCGTGAAGCGGATGCAGGTGGTGGGCGATCCCGACCGGCTGATGCCCGCGCACATGCGGATGCAGGAGGTCGTCGACCGCGCCGAGGGCCGGCCGGTTCCGGTGGAGGCGCTGGAGCGCTTCGCCTTCTACGCCGCCGCCCGCGAGGCCTTCGCGGTCGTGCGCACCGCCGATCCCGGCCCTTATGGCTGCTTCATCCTGCGCAAGGGCGTGGTCTGAGGCTCCGGGCGGCGCCCCCCGGGGCGCTGCCCGGTCTTAAGCCCTGCCGGACTACAGTGAGGCGTTCCTCGCAGGAGACGGACCCGATGAGCGACGTGATGGATCCGAAGTCGGTCGGGCCGCGGATCCGCATGATGCGGCCGAACCTGACGCCGCTCGAGGCCAAGGTCGTCGACAGCGTGTTCGGGCGGCGCGACTTCGGCACCGAGACGGCGCTCAAGGACGTGGCCGAGACCGCCGGGGTCTCCGAGGCCATGGTGGTCAAGATCGCCAAGAAGCTCGGCTTCTCGGGCTACCGCGACTTCCGCCAGAACGTCGCCGATTACGTGCGCGTCTCGGAAGGAGAGATGCACGACGAACTCTCCCCCGACGATTCGGGCGCCGAGATCGTCAGCAAGGTCTTCCGGGCCTCGATCCAGGCGCTCGAGGAGACGCTGGCCATCGCCGACATCGCCGCCTTCGAGCGCGCGGCGGATTTCCTGGCGGAGGCGCGCCGGCGCGACTTCTACGGCGTCGGCGGCTCGGCCCAGATCGCCCGCGACGGCGCCCACAAGTTCCTGCGCATCGGCATTCACGCCGCGGTCTACGACGACGCCCACATGATGGCGATGTCGGCCTCGCTGCTCGGCACGCGGGACGTGGCGGTCGGCTTCTCGCATACCGGCGCCACCCTGGTGACGCTGGACGCGCTCCAGATCGCCCGGCGCCGCGGCGCCCGCACGATCGCGATCACCAACTACTCGCATTCCCCCCTCGCCGAGGCTGCCGACGTGGTCCTGTGCTCGACCGCCCGCGGCTCGCCGCTGCTGGGCGAGAACGCGGCGGCGCGGATCGCCCAGCTCAACATCCTCGACGCCATCTTCGTCCTGGTGGCGCAGCGCGACATCAAGTCCGCCGAGGCGAACCTGGTGCGCACAAAGGACGCGGTCCGGGACAAGCGCCGGGGGTGACCGGCGCGCGCGCCGATCGCCCCCTCCCCTTGACGGAAGTCCGTGTCCAATTCGACAGTGGGCGAACCGAGGTCGCCCCGCACGGCGCGCCGCGAGACGAACGCCCACAAGGGCGAACAATATCGGGAGGAAGCCGACATGACGACGAGCGAGAAAGCCCGTCCCGGGACCGGACTGCGCCGCGCGGCCTGGATGTCCGCCGCCCTGGTGGCGGCGGGGCTGACCGGCGGGGCTGCCGGCGCGCAGGGCCTCAAGCAGTACGATTCGAGCGGCAAGGCGTTCTGGAAGAACCCGCCGCCGGACTGGTTCCTGGGCGACGAGACCTCGGCGCAGAAGGGCCTCGCGCCGCCGGCCAACCCGGCGCTCCCGGCCTCGGAGGACGAGCTGGCGGAGAACCTGAAGGCGGTCAAGCTGCCGGCGGGCTTCACGATCAGCGTCTTTGCCAGCGGCGTGCCCGAGGCGCGCCAGATGGCCCTCGGCGACAAGGGCACCCTGTTCGTCGGCTCGTTCGGCGCGACCAACGTCTACGCCATCGTCGACCAGGGCGGCAAGAAGGTCGTCAAGACGATCCTCAAGGGCCTCAACATGCCCACCGGCCTCGCTTACCGCGACGGCGCGCTCTACGTCGTGGCGATCGACAAGATCTATCGCTACGACAACATCGAGGCCAATCTCGACAAGCCGCCGGAGCCGGTCGTCGTCTATGACGACATGCCATCCTACGTGCCGCATGGCTGGAAATACCTGACCTTCGACAAGGACGGCTGGGTCTACGTGCCGTTCGGCCCGCCCTTCAACATCGGTAACCCGCCGAGCAGCGTGTCGCAGGTGCGCCGCGTCGACCTGAAGACCGGGGCGGCGGAGATCGTGGCGCTCGGCGTGCGCAACAGCGTCGGCGGCGACATCGACCCGCGCACCGGCCGCTACTGGTTCACCGAGAACGCCCGCGACTGGATGAGCGACGACGTCCCGAGCGACAAGCTCAACATGATCTCGAAGGTCGTCGAGCATTTCGGCTATCCGTACTGCCACCAGGGCGACATGCCGGATCCGAAATTCGCTCAAGGCCGCACCTGCGCCGAGTTCACGCCGCCGGTGGCGAAGCTCGGGGCGCACGTGGCCCCGCTCGGCATGAAGTTCTACACCGGCTCGTCCTTCCCGGCCGAGTACAAAAACAACATCTTCATCGCCGAGCACGGCTCCTGGAACCGCCACAAGTACCAGGGCGGGCGCATCGAGCGGGTGATCGTCGATCCGGACGGCAAGAACGCCAAGATGGAGACCTTCGCCTCGGGCTGGCTCAAGGGCGACCGCGACTATACGGGGCGTCCGGCCGACATCCTGGTGGCGCCGGACGGGTCGCTGCTGGTGGCCGACGACTGGGCCGGTGCGATCTATCGCATCGCCTACACCAAGTGAGCGGGGTTCCCCCTCGCGCCCGCAAGCCGGCCCGGAGTGTCTCCGGGCCGGCCCGCGCCGCGCTCGTCGCCCTCACCCTCACGGCCTCGGCTGGGGCCCGAGCCGCCGAGGCGCCCGAGGTGGCGCAGGCCTGCCTGTCCTGCCACGGCGAGGCGCTGGCGGAGGGCGCGCCGCCGATCGCCGGGCATTCCAGCAACTACATCCAGTTGCAATTGGTCTTCTTCCGCTCCGGCCGGCGCAAGAACGAGATCATGCAGGGCGTGGCGGAGGGTCTGTCGGACAACGACATCCGGGCGCTCGGCAAGTACTTCGCCTCCCTGCCGGTCCCGGACGCGAAGCCCCCGGCGGACATGCAAGCCGATCTCACCAAGGCCGGCGAGGCCTCCGCCACCCGCCACCGCTGCGCCGCCTGCCACGGCGACGCCTATCTCGGCATCCAGGCCGCCCCCCGCGTCGCCCGCCTGCCCGAGGCCTACCTCGCCAAGGCGCTCTCGGATTACCGGGCGAACACCCGCCCGAGTTCGGGCGGCGCCGCGATGACCGAGGTCGCGGGCTCGCTGTCGGACGAGGACATCAAGGCGTTGGCGCATTACCTGGCGGTGATGCCGTGATGCGTTGTCAACGGGGATGATGTCGATGCCCGGTCGCGCTTCGCCTCTGCGACGCCTCTGCGACGCTTGGGCTGGCCGGGCACCGAGCCGCGGTATGATGGACGTTGCCGGGAGGGACCCACAGATATCGGCAACGGACAGGAGGCATCATGCTCAGCATCCGCGATCGCGAGATCGAGGCCCTCGCCGAGGCCGTGATGAGGACGCGCGGCGCTCCCGACCTCACCGCCGCGATCAAGCTCGCGCTGCACAACGAGATCCGCCGCGCCGAGGAGGAGATCCCGCTGCGCGAGCGTGTCGCTGCGCTGCGCGCGCTCGCCAAAGCGGACCGCCCCGGCCTGCCGCCCCTCACCGAGGACGAGCGCGACCAGCTCTGGGAGCGCTGATGCTCATCGAGACCTTGGCCGTCGTCGGGTAAGGGCAAGCCGGAACACCGCAATCCTCCGCGAGGGGGCGCGGCATCGCAGGGAGCACCGGGCGTAACGTCTCTCGGGGTCATGCCGCTCCCCCCACTTCCTCCCGCATGAACCGCGCGAAGCGCGGATCGCCCGCATGGGCGATGTTGACCCGCATCATCGGCGGCCCGGCCGGTCCCTCGGGCAGGAAGAGCCCGCCCGGCGCGATCAGGATGCCGCGCGCCGCCGCCCGGCGCGACAGGACGTCGAGGTCGGTCGCCTCCGGCAGACCGCACCAGAGGTAGTACCCGCCCCGCGGCTCGCCGAAGACCGGCAGCCCGAGACCGGCGAGGACCGCCCTCCCCTGCAGGGACGCCGCCTCGATCCGGCCGCCGAGGCGGCGCAGGTGGCGGCGGTAGCGCCCGCTCTCGATCAGGTCGTGGACGATCCGCTCGACGAAGCCGGAGCTGTTGACGCTCGTCACCATCTTGAGGTCGCGCAACGCCGCCGTGACGTCGGCGCGCGCCGCGACGTAGCCGCAGCGCAGGCTGGCCGAGAGGGTCTTGGCGAAGGTGCCGACATAGATCACGCGCTCGAGCTGATCGAGGGCGGCGAGCCGGGCCTGGGCGGCCGGCAGCACGTCGGCGAAGGGGTCGCACTCGACGATGCGCAGGTCGAGCGCGGCGGCGCGCTGCAGCAGCCGGTGGCCGACCGGCAGGGTGAGCGAGCAGCCGGTCGGGTTGTGGGCGAGCGACTGGGTGAAGAACAGCCGCGCGCCGCTCCGCCGCGCCACCTCGTCGAGATGGGCGATGTCCGGCCCGTCCGGGTTGCGCCGCACGCCGAGGATGCGGGCCTTCGCGAGGCGCAGCTTGCCGAAGAGCGGGTAGTAGCCAGGAGAATCCACCAGCACCGGCTCGCCCGGCGCGACGAACTGGCGGATGACGAGGTCGAGGGCGTGGTTGGCGCCCGAGGTGAGCAGCACCCCGCCGGGCTCCGCGTGGATCGCCCGCTCGGCGAGGCGCAAAGCCAGGCTCCGGCGCAAGGGCGGATATCCGTCCGGGCTGCCGTAGCTCTCGCTCGCCGTCGCCGCGGAGGGTCGCAGGGCGCGGCCGACCTCCAGACTCTCCATCCAGTCCGGCGGCGGGCGCCCGTCGCCGACCCGCACGTCGTAGTGACGGTCGAGCTGCTCGCGCAGCAGCCAGACGCTGTCCACCGCCGCGACCGGGACGGGCCCCGGATCCGGCACCGGGCGCGCGGCCTTCGCCGGCGCCGCGACGTAGAAGCCCGAGCCCGGCCGGCTCTCGACCCGACCCGAGGCGACGAGACGCTCATAGGCGTTGACGACCGTGTTCTTCGACACCGCGAAGCGCAGGGCCGCCGCCCGGATCGAGGGCAGCCGCTCGCCGGGGCGCAGGAGCCCGCGGTCGATCCGTTCCGCCACCCCGGCGACCACCTGCTCGACCCGGGTGCGGGGCTCGTGGCTCTCGACCGTATCCATGCCGGCGAGGGTACGGTCACTCCGGGAAAGGCGCAAAGCGTTCCTTGCCGGCTGGGCACGGACGGGTACGGTGACGGCAACGAGCAGGCTCTAACGCGCTCGGACGGGGAGAGACACGCCGTGGCGGCCGCGAGGCGCGGGCCGCCTCCGTCCGGGCTGCGCGAGAGCCCCCGAACCGGCGATCATCGGCAGCAGCACCCATGCAGAGCACGTCCCGGGCGAACCGCACCTCGCGCATCGCCGGCTTCCACACCAAGACCCCGGCTGAGCGTCTCGACCTCGTCGCCGCCTTCGCGGAACTCTCAGGTCCCGAGGTCGCGCACCTCGCCGAGTTCGGCAACCTCGCTCCCGACCTCGCCGACCGGCTGATCGAGAACGTCGTCGGCACGATGAACGTCCCGGTCGGCATCGCCACCAACATGAAGATCGACGGCGAGGACGTGCTGATCCCGATGGCGACCGAGGAATCCTCGGTGGTCGCCGCGGTCTGCAACGCCGCGCGGCAGGTCTACGAGGACGGCTTCACCACCTCGGTCTCCGGCAACCTGATGATCGCCCAGGTCCAGGTCGTCGGTGTGAGCGACCCTTTCGCGGCACGCCTGCGCATCCTGGAGCAGCGCGAGGCGTTGCGCGCGCTCTGCGACGCCTGCGACCCGGTGCTGGTGCGCCTCGGCGGGGGGCTGCGCGACGTCGAGGTGCGGGTGCTCGACACGTTGGGCGGCCCGATGGTGGTGACCCACCTGATCGTCGACACCCGCGACGCCATGGGGGCGAACGCCGTCAACACCATGGCGGAGGCGGTGGCCCCCCACATCGCCGGCTGGAGCGGCGGACGCGTCTACCTGCGCATCCTGTCGAACCTCGCCGACCGGCGTCTCGCTCGCGCCCATGCGGTCTGGCGCACCGACGCCATCGGCGGGCCGGAGGTGCGCGACGGCATCGTCAGCGCCTACCACCTCGCCGAGGCCGATCCCTACCGCGCCGCGACCCACAACAAGGGCATCATGAACGGCATCGACGCCGTGGTGCTCGCCACCGGCAACGACACGCGGGCGATCGAGGCCGGCGCCCATGCCTACGCGGCACGCTCGGGCCGCTACACCAGCCTGACCCGCTACGAGGTCACGGCGTCGGGCGATCTCAGCGCCTCGATCGAGCTGCCGCTCGCCGTCGGCCTCGTCGGCGGGGCGACGAAGCTCCACCCGACCGCCCAGGCCTGCCTGAAGATTCTCGGCGCGACCACCGCCGAGCGCCTGGCCCGGATCATCGCGGCGGTCGGGCTCGCGCAGAACTTCTCCGCCCTCAAGGCCCTCGCCACCACCGGCATCCAGAAGGGCCACATGGCGCTGCACGCCCAGAACATCGCCATGATGGCGGGTGCCCTCGGCGACGAGATCGAGGCGGTGGCACGCGTGCTGGTCGAGCGGCGCCTGGTGCGGCTCGACGTGGCGCAGGAGGTGTTGGGGGAGATGCGCGGGGGGTGAGGGCGGCTGCGCCATCTCGCTGCAAGACCATCCCGCCGGCTCCCTCATCCTGAGGTGGCGGGTGGGATGAAACAGATCTGATCTCACCCACAAGAACAACCCGAAGGACCGCCGAGCCAACGGCCGATCAACACCGAAACGGGAGGACCATCATGCCGACACTCACCCGCCTCGCCGCCCGCCTGCTCGCCGGCGCCGCCCTGCTCGCCGCCGCCGGCACCGCCCGCGCCGAGGTGTCGAGCGTGACGCTCGGCGTGCTCACCGATCTGAGCGGCTTTGCCGCCGATTCCACCGGCGAGGGCTCGGTGGTCGCCGCCCGCCTCGCGGTCGAGGATTTTCGGAAGGAGCAGCCGGCGATCAAGGTCGAGGTGATCCAGTCCGACCACCAGAACAAGCCCGATATCGGCTCGGCCACCGCCCGGCGCTGGATCGCGGAAGGCCGGGTCGACGCGATCCTCGACGTGCCGTTCTCCTCGGTGGCGCTCGCGGTGCAGGAGGTGGTGCGCGACTCGAAAGCCGCCTTCATCGCGTCGGGCCCCGGCACCTCGGACCTGACCGGGCCGAAATGCTCGGCCAACACCGTGCACTGGACCTACGACACCTGGGCGCTCGCCCACGGCACCGCGCTCGCGCTGGTGCGCGCCGGCAAGACGCAATGGTTCTTCCTCACCGCCGATTACGCCTTCGGCCACGCGCTGGAAGCCGATGCCGCGAGCGTGGTGAAGCAGGAGGGCGGCACGGTGGTGGGGACCGTGCGCCACCCGACGGCGGCTGCGGATTTCTCGTCGTTCCTGCTCCAGGCGCAAGGCAGCCGCGCCCAGGTGATCGCGCTCGCCAACGCGGTCGGCGACACGGTCAACTCGGTCAAGCAGGCGACGGAGTTCGGCATCACCGGCGGCGGCCAGGATCTCGCCGCCTTGCTGATGCAGCTCTCCGACGTGCACGCGATCGGCCTCAAGGACGCACAAGGCCTCTACCTGACGGAAGGGTTCTACTGGGATGCCAATCCCGGCACCCGCGCCTTCGCCGACCGCTTCGCCGCCCAGATGAAGGGCCGTCGGCCCACCGCCAACCAGGCCGGCGTCTATGCCGGGGCGCTCGCCTACCTGCGCGCCGCGGCCGCGGCCGGCAGCACCGACGGGCGCAGCGTCGTCGCGCGGATGAAGGAGGGGCCGACCGACGACCCGCTCTTCGGCGAGGGCCGCGTGCGCCAGGACGGCCGGCACATCCACCCGATGTACCTGTTCCAGGTGAAGAGCCCGGCCGAATCGAAGGGGCCGTTCGACTATTACAAGCTCGTCCAGACGATTCCCGCCGCCGAGGCGTTCCGGCCGCTGAGCGAGGGCCGCTGCCCGCTGGTGAAGGCGCCGTGACCCTCCCCGCCCGCGTGCGGATCGTCGAGGTCGGCCCCCGCGACGGCCTGCAGAACGAGCCCGTCACCGTGCCGACCGCGGTGAAGCTCGGGCTGGTCGAGCGCCTGCTCGCCGCCGGCCTGACCGCGATCGAGGTCGGCAGCTTCGTCTCGGCCCGGTGGGTGCCGCAGATGGCCGATACCGCGGCGCTGATGGCCCGGCTGCCGCCGAATCCAGCCGGGCGCTACGCCGTGCTGGTGCCGAACCTCAAGGGGTTCGAGGCGGCGAGAGCCGCCGGCGCCGGCGAGGTCGCGGTCTTCGCCTCGGCCTCCGAGGCGTTCTCGCGCGCCAACATCAACTGCTCGATCGCCGGGAGCCTGGAGCGGTTCGCCCCCGTCGCGCAGGCGGCCCGCACGGCCGGGATCCCGCTGCGGGGCTACGTCTCCTGCGTGCTCGGCTGCCCGACCGAGGGGCCGGTGGCGCCGGAGACCGTGGCGCAGGTGGCCCGCCGGCTGATCGACCTCGGCTGTTACGAAGTGTCCCTCGGCGACACGATCGGGGCCGGGACGCCGGACACGGCACGGGCCTGCGTCGCGGCCGTGGCGGCGGTGATCCCGCCGGAGCGGATCGCGCTGCACTTCCACGACACGGGCGGCCTGGCGCTCGCCAACATCCGCGCCTGCCTCGATCTCGGGGTGAGCGTGGTGGACGCCGCCGTCGGCGGCCTCGGCGGCTGCCCCTACGCGAAGGACGCCCCCGGCAACGTCGCCACCGAGGCGGCGGTCGCCGACCTCGATCGCCTCGGCATCGCGACCGGAATCGATTCCGGCCGCCTCGCCGACGCGGCCCGCTTCATCAAAGGGGCGCTCGGTCGGCCGACCGCATGACGATCCCGCCCTCGACGTCGTCCCGGGACCGCGCGGCGGAGCCCGGCATGACTCGCGGGTGGAGACAGCCCGGCCGACCGGCCGGACGGCGGACGATCAGCGCAGCCGCTCCGCCGCCCAGGCGATGTGGTCGTCCATGAAGGTCGAGATGAAGAAATAGGAGTGGTCGTAGCCCTCGCGCATGTTGAGGGTCAGCCCGATGCCGGCCTTCTGGCACGCCTCTTCCAGGAGCCAGGGGCGCAAGCCCTCGTCGAGGAAGGAATCGGCCGTGCCCTGGTCGACCAGGAATTCCGGGAAGCGGCGGCCGTCCTCGATCAGCGCGGTGGCGTCGTGGCGCCGCCACGCGGCCTCGTCCTCGCCGAGGTATTTGGCGAGGGCGGGCTTCGACCAGCCGGCGGTCGAGGGCTGGACGATCGGCGCGAAGGCGCTGCACGAGCGGAAGCGCTCGGGGTGGGTGAGCGCGATGGTGAGCGCGCCGTGGCCACCCATCGAGTGCCCGAAGATGCCCTGGCGCTCCATGTCGACCGGGAATTCGCGGGCGACGAGGGCGGGCAGCTCCTCGGTGACGTAGGACCACATGCGGTAATTGCGGTCGAACGGCGCCTGCGTCGCGTCGACGTAGAAGCCCGCGCCGCAGCCGAACTGCCAGTTGTCGGGCTCGTCCGGCACGTCCGGCCCGCGCGGGCTGGTATCGGGCGCCACGATGGCGATGCCGTGCCGGGCGGCGGCGCGGCGGTACTCGCCCTTGTCCATGACGTTGGCATGGGTGCAGGTCAGGCCCGACAGGTACCACAGCACCGGGACCTTTTGGCTTTCCGCCTGCGGCGGCAGGTAGACCGCGAAGGTCATCGGGCAGCGCGTCGTCTCGGCCTCGTGCCGGTACACGCCCTGGATGCCGCCGTGCGAGCGAGCCTTCGAGACTGTTTCCATGTCGCCGTGAATCCCCGCGCCTGTTCCGGATCCGGCGGTGCGTCGTCCCGCACCGCCGGGCTCAGTCGGATCTTAGAACACCACTACCGAGCGGATCGACTTGCCCTCGTGCATCAGGTCGAAGCCGTGGTTGATGTCTTCCAGCGGCATGGTGTGGGTGATCAGATCGTCGATGTTGATCTTGCCCTCCATGTACCAGTCGACGATCTTCGGCACGTCGGTGCGGCCGCGGGCGCCGCCGAAGGCCGAGCCCTTCCAGACGCGGCCGGTGACGAGCTGGAACGGACGGGTCGAGATCTCGCGGCCGGCCTCGGCCACGCCGATGACGATCGACTCGCCCCAGCCGCGGTGGCAGCACTCGAGCGCCTGGCGCATCACGTGGACGTTGCCGGTGCAGTCGAACGAGAAGTCGGCGCCGCCGCCGGTCACGTCGAGGATCGCCTGCACGACCTTGTCGGTGCCGACCTCGTTCGGGTTGATGAAGTGGGTCATGCCGAACTTCTCGGCCATCGCCCGCTTGTCGGGGTTGATGTCGACGCCGACGATCTTGTCGGCGCCGACCATGCGGGCGCCCTGGATCACGTTGAGGCCGATGCCGCCGAGACCGAACACCACCACGTTGGCGCCCGGCCACACCTTGGCGGTGTAGATCACCGCGCCGAGGCCGGTGGTGACGCCGCAGCCGATGTAGCAGATCTTGTCGAAGGGGGCGTCCTCGCGCACCTTGGCGAGCGCGATCTCCGGCAGAACGGTGAAGTTCGAGAAGGTCGAGCAGCCCATGTAGTGGTATACGGTGTTCGCGCCCGGGCTGCCGCCGGTCGAGTCGCAGCGGAAGCGGCTGGTGCCGTCGGGCATCACGCCCTGGCCCTGCGTGCTGCGGATCGCGGTGCAGAGGTTGGTGCGCTGCGACAGGCAGGACTTACAGTTGCGGCACTCGGGCGTGTAGAGCGGGATGACGTGGTCGCCGGGCTTCAGCGTCGTCACGCCGGCCCCGACCTCGCGCACGATGCCGGCGCCCTCGTGGCCGAGGATCGCCGGGAACTTGCCCTCGGAATCGAGGCCCGACAGGGTGTAGGCGTCGGTGTGGCAGATGCCGGTCGCCATCACCTCGACCAGGACCTCGCCGGCCTTCGGCCCTTCGAGGTCGATGGTCTCGATGGTGAGGGGCTTCTTGGCTTCCCAGGCAACTGCCGCGCGCGTCTTCATGGTGTCTCCAACCGGATCATGCTTCGCGTGAGAACGCGGCAAACTGCCTTGAGGCCGCGGGTCGGCCGGCTCGCCCGCTGAATGGCCCGATCTCTGCTGCGATTTGATGAAGGCCGCAACGGTGCGGCGCAACAAACTTTAGTCCACCATTGCGGGCGCCCCGACGCGGCGCATCCACCGGGCGCGATGCGACAGGTCCAGAGCGCATCCTGTCACATAAATGCTCCATGTTATACTGTTACAAGACGATCGAGAGGCCGGCGTGACCGGCGCGGGCCCGTCGATCGGGCCGGTCTCTGCCGCGAATGCGTCAAGGCGCGCCGTCCTTCCCTTCGGATGCTGCCGGAGTCGCGATCGGCGGGGCGACCCATCATCCCGGCCGCAGGATCGGAGACGGGCCGGGTCGCGCCGGGCTCCGCGCGCCGGTCGTCCCGCTGCGTGCCGGCAGGGCGGCGCGCGACGCCGCGATCGCGACCCCGAGGCGCGCGGGTGGCGCCGCCGGCCGATCCGGATCGGGCACGGGAGTGTCCCCCGCCGGCGGCGCATCGGGGATGGCGGGGCCGTCCCCGCCGACGGGCCGGGAACCGGTTGCCACCTTGGCAGGGACGGTAAGATCTTCTTTGTCTTTCGATTTTTCAGGTTCGGAAGTGCGCGGGCCGGCCTCCCAGAGGTGGATCGCCACGCTGGCGATCCGGATGACGTGGGTGCCCTTCGCCCGCTCCTCGATGGCGAGGTAGCCGCGATGCGCCGCCCAGCGGATCGCCGTCTGGACGGTGCGGCGGCAGCACCGGGCCCGCGCAGCGATCGTCCCGAGGGCGAGTTCGCAAGCCCCATGCTCGCGAATCTCCCGGGCGATGACGCCGATCGCGCCGAGTTCGGCCGGGTGGAAATCCTGCTTGATCGTGGCGGGCCAGGGCAGGCGGTGGCCGAGATAGGCGCGCCGCCGGGCGGGGGCCTGGCGCTCGGCACGCTCGGCCAGCGTCGCCCGCGGGCGGGGAGTCGCGGTGTCGCGTCGCGACGGCGCGGGCCGCGCCTCGGCCGGCGACAGCGCGGCGAGCCGGTCGAACGCGAAGGCGCCGAGGGGGCCGCCCCCTCCCCTGCCCCGCTCCCGGGCGCGGTGCAGGCCGGCGGCGGCCGCCATCCGGTCCCGCCGGTCCTGGACCGCCTGGAACACCTGCTCGGCGTCCTGGTCGTGAAGCGCGCCGGCCCCGTAGGCCTGGATCGCGTCGGCGTTGAGCGCATCGAGGCGCGGGCGCCAGTCCGGGCCGGCGATCCGCCCGATCGTGGCGAGCAGCCGGTCGCGCAGCAGCGCGGAGGTCGCAGCCGTGCTCATCGGCCCGCCCCGCGGGGTGGGCGCGTGCGTCTACGATGCGGACATGCGGGAGCCTTCGCCCAGGCCGTCATCCGGCCGAGCGTCGCCGCACGCCGCCCGGGGGGCGTCGTCGGTTCTGCCATCGTCCTTGCCTGTCACCGGGCAAAGGAAATCCGCTCGCCAGAACGGCGTCCGACTCTTGACGGCCATGACGGGAAGTGCGATTCTCTAGTCGCCAAACCTGAGAAGGGCTTCCGGGACGAAAGTTCTGGGGGCCTTTTTCTTTTGCGGTGACCTCTTCAAATGGATCGCAGCCGGGCGGGATTGCCCGGCTGCCGCATGACTGTCGCTCGTCAGTCTCCTGTCTGGTTCGGGGGCTTCGTCTCCCGGAACGCCCGGTAGAGTTCTTCCAGGTGGGACGAAAGATAGGTGCCGAACTCTCCGGCATCCTTCGCCGTCAGGGAGAGGCTGAAGCCCTTCCCCGAGCGCCGGCAGGTCGCCTCGACGGCGCGGTCGGGCGCGGTCCAGGTCGAGGTCTGCGGCTCGAGTGACCGGCGGGCCGGCGCCTTGCGCCCGGCCTTGATCGCCGCGAGGAGGTGGCCGAACCGCTCCGGCCCGTCCTTGTCCAGGAAATCGGGGGCCTGCACCGCCGCGACCGCGATCTCGGCCTTGGCCGGGATCGCCACCAACTTCTTCAGCTCCTCCCAGCGGTCGCGGCCGATGCCCTTGGCGGCGCCGAGGGCGTCGATCACCGGCGCCGGCACCGTCTCGGCCACCGACAGCATCCGCGACAGGAGCGTGTCGTCGATGGTGAGCGCCGCCTTGATCGTCGCCTTGGTCTGGCCCATCGCCAGGAGCTTGCGGGCGAACAGGGCCTTCTCGATGAAGGACAGGTTGGCGCGCGCGGCGTTCTCCTGCCCCTGCGCGACGATGTGGGCGATGTCCTCGATCGTCTTGACGATGGCCCGGACCTCGCGCCCGAGCTCGCGCGCCACCCGCACCCGGCGATGGCCGTAGACGATCATGAACCGCCCGGCCCGCTCGGGGTGGGGCCGGACCAGGATCGGGGTCGACTGGCCGTGCTCGGCGATCGCGTCGCGCAGGCGCCCGTAATCCTCGTCGTCCTGGTCGATGCGGTCCTGGACGAAGGAGGCGTCGATCAGGCCGGTATCGAGGCCGACGACCGCCTCGCCGTCGGCCATCCGCCGGGTGTTCTCGGCCATCTCCTCGATCGAGCGGGTCATCGAGCGGGCAGCGCCCCGGCGGACGAAATCGGCGCTCGGCTCGGCGACCGGGGCGTCGAGGATGTTGGCGAGGAGGTTCTTACGCATCGCACGCGGCTCCTATCCGGTTGGGGTATCGAGCGATTTTCCCGTTCTGCACGGCCGTCAAACCCGCCTCCCCCAGGCCTGGTGGATCAGCCCGGCGATCTCCTCGTTGACGCCGTTCACCGATTCGAGGGCCCGGTCGTAGGTCGAGCGGATCATCTGCCCGCGCTCGACCTCGTAGAGCGACTGGTTGGTGATGCCGGCATCCGAGATCGCGGTCGATTTCAGCATCTGGGTCCGCAGCATGTTCTTGGGAAACAGCGCCTGCATGAAGCCGACCATCTGGGCCTGCGGCCCGTCGGTCGGCTCGTAGCGGGTGACGAGGTAGCGGAACCATTGCAGGTTCACCGCCGCCCCCGCATCGGCGATCGACTTCAGGATGCCGCCCAGCATCAGCAGGAACTGGCTCATCGACATCACGTCCAGCATCTGCGGATGGATGGTGACGAGGACCGAGGTCGAGGCGGTCAGCGCCGTGAGCGTCAGGTAGCCGAGCTGCGGCGGGCAATCGATGACGACGACGTCGTAGCGGTCGTCGACCTCCCTCAAGGCGTTGGTGATGCGGGTGAAGAAGGTGCGCCCCTCCGGGTTGCGGTTCGAGGCGGCGAGCGGCGTGTCGTACTCGTATTCCTGCAGGTCGAGGCTCGCCGGCACGATGTCGAGGCCCGGGAAGTTGGTCGGCCGGATGATCTCGGAGAGGGGCCGCTTCCCGTCGTCGTAGCGCAGGGCCTCGTAGATCGACGGCGCCTTGTCGAGCTCGGGCTGGATGCCGTGCAGGGCCGAGAGCGAGGCCTGCGGGTCGAGGTCGATGGCGAGCACCCGGTGCCCGGTCAGCGCCAGGAACTGGGCGAGATGCGCCGCCGTCGTGGTCTTGCCGCTGCCGCCCTTGAAGTTCACCGCCGAGATGATCTGCAGCTTCTCGCCGGCACGGCGGTGCGGCACGTATTGCTTGAGGTCGGAGCGCCCGTGCCGGTCGAGGTATTTTCGCAGTTCCAGCATCTGCTCGGCGGTGTAGGACCGCCGGCCCGAGGCCGAGGTCGCCGGGACCGGCCCCTTGCCCTCGAGGTGGAGCTTCTTGATGTTCGACGGCGTGACGCCGAGGAAATACGCCACCTCCGCCAGCGCGAACGGCCGCAGGCCCTTGGTGGCGTTGGGCGGGTAATGCTCCATCCGGAGCATGCTGAGCTTGTCGGAGATGAGGCCGCCCTGGCGGAGAATCGTCTCGTGGAAGCTGATCGCCTCCATTCCCTCTGTCGGTCCCGTTCGTTCCATCCGCCCCGATTCCCGAGTAACGCTTTTCCGCGCCGATCCCCACCACAAGCGTCATTATGCGGATGATTCTCCCGTTCCGGCAACGCTTTTTCGGTTGACGGACCGGGCTGTGCGGCGGCAGGGCGCGCCCGCCCTGCTTCGGCGCGGGCCGGGCTCGATGGCGGCCCTCGCGCCCGCGGCGGACCCGCGGTGGACAAGCGCTGACGCGGGAACTCCCCTTCGGGCCGCGATGCGCTATCAGATGCGCCGGACAGGCCTCGCCGACACGTTTCTCACGCCCGATCGATGATCCAGACTGCGCCACCGGGTGGCGATCTCGAAGCACAGCTGTTCGACCTCGCGCCCACCTCGCTGTGGCTGCAGGATCTCGGCGCGCTGAAGGCCCACCTCGACGCGGCGCGGGAGGCCGGCATGACCGACCTGCGCGGTTGGCTGCGGGATCCCGGCCACCTGCTGGCCTGCCAGCGGCTGATCCGGATCCTCCGGGTCAACCGGCATACCCTGGCGACCTACGAGGCGCGGGACGAGGCCGAGCTGTTCGCCCACATCCCGGCGATCTTCAACGACCCGGAGGCGGTCGCCCTGGTCGAGGTCCTGTGCCGGCTCTGGGCCGGCGCGACCCAGGCGCGCCTCGTCACGCAGAACCGGACGGTGGGCGGACGGGTCATCGACGTGAGCTATGCCGGCCAGCTCCTGCCGGGGCACGAGGCCGGGTGGGGCCGCTTCCTGATCTCGATCGAGGACATCACGCCGCGCGAGGAGCAGCGCCGGCGCGAGGAGGCCCTGCGCCTCACCGATCACCTGACCGGCCTCCTCAACCGCGCCGGCCTCGATGCGGAGATCGCGCGGATCGAGCGCGACCGCATCGTGCCGGCCTCGGTGATCGTCGCCGACCTGAACCGGCTCAAGGCGATCAACGACCTCCAGGGCCACGAGGCCGGCGACGCGGCGATCCGCCGGTTCGCCGACCTCCTGGCGCAGCATGCGCCGCCTCCGGCCCGGCCGGCGCGGACCGGCGGCGACGAGTTCGTGGTCCTGCTCCCCGGGACCGGGCCCGAGGCGGCCGCCGCGCTGGTGCGGCGGATCCTGGCGGCGATCGACGCTCCCGTCGACGTTCCTGGCCCCTCCCCGCTCAGCGCCGCCCTCGGCTTCGAGACCTGGACCGGGGCCGAGCCGATCCGGGACGCCCTCGCGCGGGCGGATGCCCGGATGTACGCGGCGAAGCGCCGGCACCACGCCGCCGGGGCGCCGGACGCGCCCTGGACCGCCCCGGAGACCGCCTTCGCCCGCCCGCCGCGCCCTCACTGACGGGAGCCCCTCCCTTACGCGTTGTCGCCCCGGATGGCGGCGATGACGGCGTCGGTGACCTGGCGGGTCGTCGCCGTGCCGCCGAGATCGGGGGTGTGCAGGCCGGGATCGGCGGTCACCCGCTCCACCGCGTGCATCAGCCGGTCGGCCGCGGGCTTCTCGCCGAGATGGTCCAGCATCTGGCAGGCGGTCCAGAAGGTCGCGACCGGGTTGGCGATGCCCTTGCCGGCGATGTCGAAGGCCGAGCCGTGGATCGGCTCGAACATCGACGGGAACTTGCGCTCCGGGTTGATGTTCGCGGTCGGCGCGATGCCGAGCGAGCCGGCGAGCGCCGCGGCGAGGTCCGACAGGATGTCGGCGTGCAGGTTCGTCGCCACGATGGTGTCGAGGGTCTCGGGCTTGATCACCATGCGCATCGTCATGGCGTCGACCAGCATCTTGTCCCAGGTCACGTCCGGGAAACCTTGCGCCACCTCGGCGGCGATCTCGTCCCACATCACCATGGCGTGGCGCTGCGCGTTCGACTTCGTCACCACGGTGAGCAGCTTGCGCGGCCGGCTGCGCGCCAGTTCGAACGCGTAGCGGATGATGCGGGTGACGCCGGTGCGCGTCATCATCGAGACGTCGGTGGCGACCTCCTCCGGGTGGCCCTGGTGGACGCGCCCGCCGACCCCCGCATACTCGCCCTCCGAGTTCTCGCGCACGATCACCCAGTCGAGCTCAGGGCCGGAGACGTGGCGCAGCGGGCTGGTGATGCCGGGCAGGATCCGGGTCGGGCGGACATTGGCGTATTGGTCGAAGGGCTGGCAGATCGCGAGCCGCAGGCCCCACAGGCTGATATGGTCCGGCACGCCGGGCGCGCCGACCGCGCCGAAGAAGATCGCGTCGTGGTGCCGGATCTGCTCGCGGCCGTCCGCCGGCATCATCACGCCATGCTGCCGGTAGTAGTCCGAGCCCCAGTCGAAATGATCGAACCGGAACCGGAACGTGCCGGCCTTCTCGGCCAGCGCCTCGAGCACCTCGATGCCGGCGGCGATGACCTCGATGCCGATGCCGTCGGCCGGGATCGCGGCGATTCTGTAGGTCTTGGTCACGACGAGGCTCCGGGTGGGATGAGGGACGGCGGGACCGCCGATCGCCTCCGCCCTTGCGCGCCATCTTCCATGCACGCCGAGAGACCGCCAGCGCATTTTCCAAGGAGGCGGATACGGGCTCGACGCGGGGAATGTGGCACGCTCAGAGACCGATAGCAGCGTTCGATCAATGGGCGATGGGCCGGATCGTGCAGACGAAATACTGTCGATCAGGTCAACCAGGCTCTCAGGACGAGGTCGCAGGCGGGATGGAATGGAGGCATGCGATGGCACGCGTGCCGATCGGTCAGCCTCCGCCACGTCCAGTCCGCCCCGCTCACGGCCGGGCGAGGCGATGCTCGACCGCGTCCCGGAGGTGGTACCAGCCGCTCACCACCGGCAGGAACCACGGCTTGCCGTCGTAGAACGGCACCGGCACGGGGGCGAAGGCCGGGGCGTCGAAGGCGCTCGGGCGGTTCTGGCGGCCGAGGAGCTTCAAGGCCGCCTGATGGCCGAGATAGGTCATCAGCGCCACGCCGTTGCCGTTGCAGCCGACCGCGAAATCGGCGCCGTCCTGGCGGCCGAGATGGGCGAGCTTGTCGGCGGTCATGCCGACCTTGCCGCTCCAGCAATGCGTGACCCGGGTCTGCGTCAGCTGCGGCCATACCGCCCGCATCAGCGCGTGCAGCTTCGGCGCGGCATCGCGCTCCGGCAACGTGAACATGCCCGGCCGGCTGCCGAACAGGAGACGGGTGCCGTCCGGCGAGGGGCGGGCATAGATCAGCTCGCGGCGCGAATCGGTGATCATCCGCCGGCCCGGATTGATCTCGTCCATCAAGGCCTGCGGCAGCGGCTCGGTGGCGATCTGGTAGCTGCGCACCGGTACCACGCGCCGACGCAGGTAGGGGCTCGCCCGGTCGCTGTAGCCGTTCGTGCCGTAGAGGACGTGCCGGGCCCGGATCCGGCCGCGCCCGGTCTCGACCGCGAACTGCCCGCCCTCCAGGGGCTCGACCGACAGCACCGGGGCGTGCGAGCGCAAGGTGGCGCCGTGGCGCCGGGCGAGGCCGCGCAGGGCCCGGTGATACTTGCCCGGATGCAGGCCACCGTAATCGTCGATGACGATGCCGCCGTGGTAGAAATCGGTCCGTGTCACCTCGTGCTGGCGGCTCTTCGGGATCTCGTGGACGGTGACGCCGGTATGGCGCGCGAGCAATTCGCCGTTGCGGCGCAGCCGGTCGTAGTGGCGCGGCACGTAGGCCGCGAAGTAGCGGCCGACGACACCGAGATCGGCGTCGAGCGCCTCCTCGCGGATCAGCGTCTTCAGGTGCTCGTAGGAGGAGAGCGAATCTTCCAGGAGGCGGGCCATGCGGGCGGCGTCGACGCCCTTGATCGCCCCACCGATCACCAGCTTCTGGCCGCTCGACACCATGCCGCCGGAGCGGGTCGAGGCTCCGGCCCCCAGCTCCTCCGCATCGACCACCGTGACGGCGACGCCGTTGCGGGCGAGTTCCGCCGCCGCCGAGAGACCGCAATAGCCCGATCCCACCACCAGGACGTCGGTCTCCTCCGGCAGCGGGTCGCGGGCGGCTTCGGGCGCGGCGGCGTCCCACCAGTAGGGGTCGGTGGTGAAGCCCTCGGCGAGGAGGGAGGCCGGATCAGGCATGGAAGGCCTCGGATGTGTGGCGAAGCGAGGAGAGGAAGCTTTTCGTGCGGGCATGACGGGGCGTGCCGAAGAGGGAATCCGGCGGTCCCTCCTCGACGACGGCGCCCTCGGCCATGAAGACGACGCGGTCGGCGACCTCGCGGGCGAAGCCCATCTCGTGGGTCACGACCACCATGGTGGTGCCGTCGCGGGCCAGCCCCCGCATCACGTCGAGCACGTCGACGATCGTCTCGGGGTCGAGGGCCGAGGTCGGCTCGTCGAACAGGATCGCCTTGGGCCGCATGGCGAGCGCCCGCACGATCGCGACCCGCTGCTGCTGGCCGCCCGAGAGCGCGCCCGGGTGATCCTCCGCCTTGTGGGCGAGGCCGACCCGGGCGAGCAGCGCGCGCGCCTGCGCCTCGGCCTCGGCCCGCGACAGCTTGAGCCGGCGCATCGGCGTGAGCGTCATGTTGCGGAGCACCGTGAGGTGCGGGAACAGGGCGTAATCCTGAAACACCATGCCGATCTCGGTGCGCAGGCGCTGCCAGGCGCCCTCGTCGCCGAGATCGACCGGCCGGCCGGCGACGCGCAGGCTGCCGCCGTCGGGCCGCACCAGCCCGTTGATGCAGCGGATCAGCGTGCTCTTGCCCGACCCGCTCGGGCCGATCAGCACCACGACGCTGCCGGCGGCGACATCGAGGTCGATGCCGTGGAGCGCCCGGAACGCCCCGAAATGCTTCGTCAGCCCGCGCAGGGAGATGAGCGGTTCGGGCGTCATGCGGCCAGCTCCCGCACCGCGCGCTTGAGCGCGTCGCGCGCCGCCTGGAGCCCCGTGCGGCGGGCGACGAGGGCCGCGCGGCGCGCCTCGAGCCGCGCTTGCGCCGCCTCGACCGCCCGGGCGACGGCCTCCGGTGCCGGGCCGCCCGGCAGGGTACGGGCGGCGACGCTCGCCGCCGGATCGAGGCTCACCCGGACGGCCTCGCCGGAGAGCCCGAGGGGCCGGCCGATCTCGGCCTGCGCCGCCGCATCGACCATCGCCGACGTGATGTCGTCGGCGGCGAGGCCCGCATCCATCGCCGCCCGCACCACGGCACCGACGACGTGGTGCGCCTCGCGGAAGGACAGGCCGGCCTCGCGCACCATCAGGTCGGCGAGGTCGGTGGCGGAGGCGAAATCCTCGGTGACGCGCCGGCGCATCAGGGCGGCGTTCGGGCGCGCCGTGGCGATGACGAGATCGAACAAGGCCAGGCAGCGAAGGGTCTCCTCGCCCGCCTCCCACACGCCCCGCATCGTCTCGCGGTTGCCGTCGATCGTGTTGGTGAAATGCGTGCCCTTCACGGCGCTCGCCGCCGCCACGTAGAGGCCGAGCATCTGCCCGGCCTTGCCCTTCAGGTGCTCCAGCACCACCGGGTTCTTCTTCTGCGGCATGATGCTGGAGGTGCCGGTGACCCGGTCGGGGAACTCGATCGTCTGGAACTCGTGCGAGACCAGCACGTGGTAGTCCTGGGCCACCCGGCTCCAGCCGATCGCGACCTGCGACAGGCCGGCCAGGATCTCGAGGGCGAAATCGCGGGTCGCGACGGCATCGAGCGTGTTCTCGACGAGCCCGTCGAAGCCGAGGCTTCGCCCCAGCATCTCCCGGTCGATGCCGAAGGCGGTGCCGGCGAGAGCCCCGGCCCCGAGCGGGCTGAGATTGGTGCGCGCCCAGGCATCCGACAGGCGGCCGAAATCGCGCGCCAGCGCCTGCGCCACCCCGGCGAGGTAGAAGCCGTAGGTCACGGGCTGGGCCGGCTGCAGGTGGGTGTAGCCGGGCATCACCACGTCCCGGAAGCGGTAGGCGCCGTCCAGCGCATGCTCCTCGACCGAGAGCAGCGCTTGGCCGGCATCGAGCAGGAGGTCGCGGGCCCGCATCCGGTCGAGGGCGGAGGTCAGGTCGTTGCGGCTGCGGGCGATGTGCATCCGCCCCCCGGCATCCGGGCCGATCAGCCGGATCAGCTGCGCCTCGTAGTTGAAGTACGAATCCTCGCGCTCGGGATCGAGGGGCACCGCGCCGGCACCCTCCCCTTCCATCCGCAGCAACCCCGCCGCCAGCGCACGGGCCGCCTCCGGGGCGATCAACCCGCACCGCGCCAGCATCAGTACGTGGGCCTGATTGAGGTCGGTCATGGCGGAGAAAACCGCCTGGAAGTCCCGCGCCAGCCGCGGGGCGTAGATGTGCTCGCACACCTCCGGGGCGACCGGCTCGGTGAGCCGGCGGCTGACCTTCGATTCCATGGCTCAGACCTTTTTGTTAGATCTTCGGGCCGCGACCGGCCTCGGGCCGGTCGCTTCGGGCTTCAGGGAAGCTGCGGGGCGGGTGCCGGCGCGGCGGAGGCCACCGTGGCGACGGAGCGGCCTCGCGTCCGGCCGAGGCGCCGCTCCAGCCCGCGGCCGAACCAGGACAGGCCGGAGCAGATCACGAAGTAGGTGACGAGCACGGCGCCGTAGACCAGGAAGGCCGGGTTGCGGCCCTCCATCATCGTGGTCCGCTCGACGATGATCTGCCCGACCTTGAAGAACTCGCCGACGCCGACGAGGGCGCCGAGGGAGGTTGCCTGGATCAACAGCGTGAGCAGCCCGACGAAGGGCGGCAGGATGGCGCGGAGCGCCTGCGGGCCGGCGATGAAGCCGTAGACCTCCCAGGTCTTGAGGCCGAGCGCGGCGGCGCTCTGCCACTGGTGGCGCGGCACGGCGTTGAGGCCGCCGCGCACGATCTCGGCGCCGTTGGCGCTGCCCCACAGCGACAGGCCCACCGTCACCGCCCAGAACGGCGTCAGGTCGAGCCCGGCCAAGGGGGCCACGAAGAACACCAGGAAGATGTTCACGATCAGCGGGATGTCGCGAAACAGCTCGACCCAGACCCGCACCAGGATCCGCAAGCTGCGGAACCGCAGGGTGGCGGCGATGCCGAGGAGCCCGGACAGGACCGTGACGAAGAGAAGCGTGGTGAGCGAGAGCGCCAGCGTCATGCCGAGGCCCTGCAGGATGAACGGCAGGTTCTTGAGGAGAAGATCGAGACCGGAGACGAGATCCATTGGCGCCCTCCCCTCTCAGTGCCGGAACGGTGCGTTGAGCCGGAATTCGAGCCGGCTCGCCAGGAACGACAGGACGAGGACCAGCGCGAGGTAGATCACGCAGATCGCCGCGAACATCTCGATCGTGCGGAAATCCATCGAGATCCGGTCGATCGCCACGTAGGTCAGCTCGGCGAGCCCGATCGCCTGGAGGTAGGACGAGTTCTTCAGGAGCGAGATCGCGGTGTTGAGCATCGCCGGCAGCGCCACCCGGATCGCCAGCGGCGCGGCGACGAGGTGGAAGAAGCGCCAGGGCGTGAGGCCCAGCGCGTACGACGCCTCGCGCAGTCCCTTGCCCACGGTCGCGAGGCCGCCGCGCAGGTTCTCGATCTGGTAGGCCCCCGCCCACAGGGTCAGGCAGAGCACGCCCGACCAGAACAGCGACAGCTTCAGACCGATGCCGGGCAGGCCGTAGAAGATGAAGAACAGTTGCGCCAGCATCGGCGTGTTGCGGATGAACTCGACGTAAGCCCGCACGACCCGGTCGAGCACCGGCACTTCGAGCACCCGCACGGCCGCCCCGAGAAGGCCGACCCCGACCGACAGCACGATCGACAGCAGGCTGACCTGGATCGTGAGCCACAGGCCGCGCATCAGCGCCGGCCCCTGCGCCATCAGGTAGGCGAGATCGAACTCCATGCCGGCATCCCTCGTGGTCGGCGGGATCGGGGCGGCCGTCGCCGGCGGCCCGGCTCAGGGCCTTCAGCGGGCGGTGGGCTTTGCCGTGGTGAAGGCCTCGGCGTAGAACGGGCGCAGGTCGGCCGGGACCCACTTGTCGACCCACTTCGCGTAAAGCCCCTCCGCCTTCATCCGGGCGAGCGCCGCGTCGACGTAAGCCATCCATTCGGGATCGTTCTTGCGCAGGCCCGCGGCGGCATCGGTGACCGCGAAAGATTCCCCGACGAGACGCAAGGACGGGTCCTTGGCGGCGACCACCACCAGGGTCGCGGCATCGTGGGTGTAGGCGTCGCCGCGGCCCTGCTTGAGCGCCTGGAGGGCGTCCGAGGCGGTGTTGAGCCGCAGGGTCTCGACCTTCGGCATGGTGTCCTCGAACCACTTCGCCTGGGTCGAGCCCTTGAGCATGACGACCGTCTTGCCGGCCACGTCGTCGAGCTTCTTGATCGGGCTGTCCTTGGGTACCAGCATGTCGGAGCCGCCCCAGCGATAGGGCTTCGAGAAATCGATCACCCGGGCACGCTCCGGCGTCACCCCGAGGGTGGCGAGCAGGATGTCGACCTTCCTGCCCATCAGCTGCGGGATGCGGTTCTCGGCGGTGACGCAGGTCAGCTCGATCCTGTCGGGAGAGCCGAAGGCCCAGGCGGCGATCTGGATCGCCATCTCGGTCTCGATGCCGGCGAAGTTCCCCGATTCGTCCTTGTAGCCGTAGGGCGGCTGGTCGCAGCGCACGCCCGCCCGCAGCAGGCCGGCGGCCTGGATCGCCTTCGGCAGCGGCGGCAGCGCCTGGGCGGATGCGGCGCCGAGGCCGGCGGCCAGCGCCAGGGTGGCGAGAGCGGTGCGGGCAAGAAGCCGGGGCAAGGTCATCGGGATTCCCTCTGGTCGGTGGATGTCGCGTCGGTCGGCGGGGCGGCCTCGTCCATCGCGCCCGCGCCGGAGCCGGTGAGCAGGGCGACGGCGTGGCGGCCGGCGAGCGCGCGATCGGCCCCGAGCACGAATACGGCCGCGAGCGCGGCGGCGGCGGAGAGCTCGGCGTGGAAGCCGGCGCGGCCGAGGCGGGCTTGCGCGGCCCGGGCGGCGTCATCGTCGGCCACGACCGCCCTCCCCCGGCTCTCGCCGAGGGCGTGGAGCGCCTGGAAGGTCACCGTATCACCGCCGATCGAGAGCTGCGCCGTCCGGCCCGGGAACGAGCCGCGGTAATCGGCCCCGGCGAGAACGCGGGCGAGCCGCGGGAACGGCTCGGCGGCGACGAGGCGCGGCACACCGCGCCCGAGTTCGAGGAAGCCGAGCAGGAGGCCCGACAGAAGGTCGCCGCGGGCACACGGCACGACGACGAGGTCGGGCAGGCCGTGGGCGGCGATCTCGCTGGCCAGGATCTTGTAGCCTTCGATCCCGAACGGGTTGGTGCCGATCGCCGGCACCCGGTAGTTGGTGGCGGCGAACGCCCCGTCCGCGACGCGCCGCCCGACATGGTGCCAGCGCGCCGCGCTGTCCGCCACCTCGACGAGCCGGGCGCCGTGGGCGCGGATCGCCCGGCGCGCGCCCGCCGGCATCGCCGGTGTGGTGACGATCTCGGCGGGCAGGCCGGCCCGGGCCGCGTAGGCCGCGAGCGACACGCCGGCATTGCCGCTCGACGCCGCCACCACGAGCGGGGCGCCGCGCTCGCGCGCGCTTGCCATCAGCGGGATGACGCGCTCGCGCGCTCTTGCCATCAGCGGGATGACGCGCTCGCGCGCTCTTGCCATCAGCGGGGCGCTCATCCGGTCCTTGTGCGAGCCGGTCGGGTTGCACCATTCGAGCTTCAGGGACAGCCGGCCGAGACCCGCCGCCGCTGCGAGATCCGGCACCTCGACCTGCGGCGTTCCCCCCTCCCCCATCGAGAATCCGTCGGCAGGCGGCAGCACGATCCGGCCCGGCGCGGCGTCGGGATAGACGAGCCGGAGGTTCGCCGCATGGCCGTCGGCAGCGCAGGCCGGGCATCCCTCGTCGTGATCTCCGACCGGGAGCCCGATATCGCAGCGCAGGCAGGCCATCCCGCTCGGAGACTGCCTCTGTATGGCTGTTTGCTCGACCATGACCAGCAGTGTGAAAGAACGCGCTCCATCTGGTCAAATGCCAGATTCTGCGCATGCTATTCACCACTGATATGGAGGAATGCATGAACCTGAGGCAGGTCGAGGCTTTTCGCGTCGTCATGCTGCGCGGATCGATGACGGCGGCGGCCCAGGCGCTGCGGACCTCGCAGCCGAGCGTCAGCCGGCTCATCGCGGAGCTGGAGGCGGCGACCGGCCTGCGGCTGTTCGAGCGCGAGGCCGGCCGGTTGCGCCCGACCGACGAGGGCCTGTCCTTCTATCGCGAGGTCGAGCGCAGCTTCCTCGGGCTCGAGAACCTGGCCCAGGCGGCGCGAGAGATCCGGGTGTTCGGCAGCGGGCGGCTGCGGGTCGCCGCGATGCCCGTGATGGCGCTGGGCTTCATCCCGCGCTGCATCCGGCGCTTCCGCGAGCTTTTCCCGAACGTCGCGATCTCGCTGCAGATGGGCAGCGACGGCACGGTGATGCGCTGGATGTCGGCCTCGTATTGCGACATCGGCTTCATGGCGAACGTCGTCGAGACGCCGTTCATCGAGCACCGGCCGCTCTATGCGATCCCGGGCCTGTGCGCCCTGCCCCCCGGCCACCGGCTGGCGGAGCGCGCCGTCATCGTCCCGGAGGACCTGGAGGGCGAGCCCTTCATCTCCCTGTCGCTGGAGGACGGCGCGCGGATGCGGGTCGACCGCGCCTTCGAGGCCGCCGGGATCGGCCGCCAGCTGATGCTCGAGACGCCGTTCGGGGCGACCATCTGCGCCCTGGTCGAGCAAGGTCTCGGCGTCGGGATCGTGAACCCGATCGCTGCCGACGATTACCGCCGCAGCGGCATCGCCTTCCGGCCGTTCCGGCCCGAGATCCCGTTCCACGGCCACGCCCTGTTCCCGAGTCGCCACGTCAGCAACCCGCTGATCGACGGCTTCCTCGCCGTGGTTCGCGAGGAGCTGGCGGGCTACGACACCACGGCGCCCGGGCTCGTGGCGTGAGCGATGCGATTTTGACAGCCGTGCAGATCGGGCGAAAACTGCGACGGGCCAGGGGGTTGGGTACCACGCCAGCACTTCGTGACGGTCGCGAAGGAGTGACCCGGCCATGCCTCAGGGGCTGGCGCCTTTCATAAGCCCTCCCTTTCCCGGATCTCCTTCCACTTCGTTGCAGTCGTCCGGGAAAGGGAGTGGCATGCAAGGAAGCGTGGGCTCGCGATGGACGGCTGAGCCGTCCCGGGAGGAGCCATAGTACCCCCGTCAGCCGAAGCGTCCGACCGCGAAGGGCGCGAGGTCGATCGCGCTGCGGCCCTCGGTCAGGAGCTCGGCCGCCGCCTTGCCGATCCCGGCCGAGTGCTTGAAACCGTGGCCGGAGCAGGCCGACACGACGAGGACCCGGTTCTCGTCCGGATGCCGGTCGATGATGAAGCCGCGGTCGGGCGTGACGGTGTAGAGGCAGGCGGCGGCCCGTACGACCCGGGGTGTCGCGCCGGCAAGCCGTCCGTCGATGTGGCTCCGGTACATGGCGGCGGATTCCTCCGGGGCGACATTGCGGTCGGCCGCGTCGGCGGTGGTGCCGTCCGCGTATTGCTCGGTCGCCACCTTCACGCTGCGCTCGCCGTCTTGCGGCGGGAAGCCGTAGAAATAGTCGGTATCGCGGGTGCCGTGCATCCAGATGTAGACCGGCGCGTCGGCCGGCCAGGTGCTCCCGTCGTCGAGGGCGTACCAGTGCAGGAGCTGGCGCTTCACGCCGAGCAGACGGTCGAACGGCGCGCCGAGCAGCGGCGCCGTCCAGGCTCCGGCCGACACCATCACCTCCCCGGCGCAAAAGGTCCCGGCTGAGGTCTCGACGCGGACGCCGTCGCCGTCCCGGCGGACCGACCGGACCGTGACACCGGTCCGGATCGCGGCGCCGAGCTGCCGGGCGCGGGCAAGCTGCGCGGCGATGCAGGCCTCGGGCCGGACATAGCCGCCGCCGGGCTCGTAATAGGCGATCTCGTCGCCCTCGAGGTTCAGGAATTGCGGGAAGCGCCGGGCGACCTCGCGCCCGTCCAGCACCTCGTGCGGAATGTCGAAGGCGCGGGCGGCGGCGATCGAGTTGCGGACGAAATCCGGCTTGCCGTGATGCGAGGCGGTGCCGGTGCCGGGTGCCATGACCAGCGCGCCGCAGGCCTCGAGCAGGCGCTCGCCGGTCTCGGCCTCCAGGTCGCGCCAGATCCGGTGGGAATCGAGCACGAAGGGCACGTAATCCTGCCCTTCGCCGACGGCTTGCCGCGTGATGCGGGTCTCGCCGTGGCTCGACCCCATCTCGTGCGGCGGGGCGAACCGGTCGAGGCCGACGACGCGCGCCCCGCGCTTGGCGAGCTGGTAGAGCGCCGCGCTGCCCATGGCCCCGAGGCCGATCACCAGGAAGTCCGCCCGCTCACCCATCGCTGCCGCCTCGCTCGTTCGGTTCGCCCGGAGGCTGCCCGATCGACGGGGCGCGAGGCAAGGTCAGGCGCCGAGGGGTCCGGTATGACGCTCCAGCGCGGTCCAGGCCTCGGGGCCGAACTTCGCCTTCCACTCGGCGTAGTAGCCCGCGCTGGCGAGAGCCGCGCGGAAGGGCGCGCGGTCCGGCGTGTTGACGACGAGGCCCTTGGCGCGCAGCCGCGCCTCGCCTTGCGTGTTCATTTCGGTGAAGGCCTGGCGCTGGCGCACGACCGCCTGGTCGAAATGGCGGGCAATCAGGGCCCTGGCGTCCCCCGGCAAGGCGTCCCAGGTGCGGCCGTGGGCGAGGAGCCACAGCCCGTCCCAGGAATGCCCGGTGCGCGAGAGGTATTTCTGCACCTCGTAGACCCGCGTCGCCTCGATCTGCGGCAGCGAGTTCTCCATCCCGTCGGCCACCCGCGTCTGCAGGGCGGCGTAGGTCTCGGCGAGGTTGATGGTGGTGGGCGAGGCGCCGAGCGCCTTGAACAGGGAGGTCAGCAGCGGGCTCGGCGGCACCCGGATCTTGAGGCCGCGCAGGTCGGCCACGGTCTCGACCGGCCGCACGCTGGTGATCACGTCGCGAAAGCCGTTGTCGACGATCCGGAAGGCCTTGAGCCCGAACGGCTTGAGGCTGTCGCGGATGCGCTCGCTGAGCGGCCCGTCGTCGAGGGCGGACCAGAGCGGCACGTAGCCGGAAAAGGCGTAGGCGAGCCCCGAGATGCCGGCGAGCGGCGCCAGGGTCTGGAGCGAGCTCGCCGAGGTGAGCGTGAAGGCGATGGCGCCGGAGCGCAGCTGCGACTGCATGCTCAGCTCGCTGCCGAGCTGGCTGTCGGGATAGAGCGCGATGTCGATCCGGCCGTCGCTTTCGGCCCGGATGGCGTCGAGCGCCTCGACCAGGCAGGTGGTGGCCGGGTGTCCTTGCGGCATCGGCGAGCCCATGCTCAGGCGTAAGGCCTCGGCCCGGGCGGCGAGGGGGGCGATGAGCCATCCCGCGCCCATCCCCCGCACGACCGTTCTGCGCGTCGGCATCGTCCATCCTCCCGTCGGTGTCGCCCCGGTTTGCCCCAAGGCTAGCCGGGGGCGGCCCGCTCCGACAGGGGCCCGGACGGCTATTCCCCGTGTGCCAGCACGATGCGCCCGGCGACGTCCCCGGCGGCGAGCCGGCGCATCGCGTCCTCGGCCTGGGCGAGCGGCACGGTCTCGGTCGCGACCAGGGTGAGGCCGTGGCCCTGCACCAGGGCGACGAGGTCGTTGAGTTCGCCGAGATTGCCGACATAGGAGCCGGTCAGCGTCAGCGCCCGCAGCGGCAGGAGCGGCAGCGACAGGGGGATCTCGCCGCCGAACATCCCGACCGCCACGTAGCGCCCGCCGCGACGCAAGGCATCGAGGGCGAAGCGCGCGGTCTCGGCGTTGCCGACGAAGTCGATCGCGGCGGAGAGCCCGGTCTCGAGGCCCAGGAGCACCCGGCGCGCCTCCGGGTCGGCGGGGTCGAGGACGAGGTCGGCGCCGAGGGCCGCGGCCCGGGCGCGCTTGTCCGGCGCGGTGTCGGCGACCGCGACGCGGGCATGGCCGAGCGCCCGGGCCAACCCGAGGGCGCTCTGCCCGAGCCCGCCGGCGCCGATGAGCAGCAGCCAGTCCCGGGCCGGGGCGCCGCCGACCTTGCGCAGGGCCGAGTAGGCGGTGAGCCCCGAGCAGGCGAGGGTGGCGGCCGCGGAGGGGTCGAGGCCGTCGACCGCGATCAGGTAGCGGGGATGGGGCACCACGACCTTTTCGGCGAAGCCGCCGGGGCGGTGCACGCCGAGGCAGCGCCCGGCGGCGCACAGGTTCTCGTCGCCCTCGCGGCAGCGATGGCAGGTGCCGCAGCCGATCCACGGATAGACCAGGACGCGCCGGCCGGCCGCCAGGTCGCCCGCCTCCGGCCCAGGCTGGGCGATGCGGCCCAGGATCTCGTGGCCGAGGGTGACGGGCGGGGTCACCCCGCGCTCGGCGAGGCTCAGGCGCCGGCCGCCGCCGAGATCGTAATGGCCCTCGCGCAGGTGCAGGTCGGTGTGGCAGACGCCGCAGCGTTCGAGGTCGACGACCACCTCGGTGCCGCGCGGCACCGGATCGTCCTCGACGAGGGTGCAGAGCGGGCGGCCGAACTCGGTGACGGCGAAGCGCTTCATCGTGAAAAAACTCCTGTCGGTCGTCAGCGCACCAGCGGGCAGCCGCCCTCGGCGAGCGGGCGGAACGCCTCGTTGCCGGGAATGCGGCGCACCAGCTTGTAGAGGTCCCACTCGCCCGTCGATTCCGCCGGGGTCTTGGCCTGGTAGAGGTACATGTCGCGGATCACCCGTCCGTCGGCCCGCAAGGTGCCGCCATGGGTCATGAAATCCTCGATCGGGGTGCGGCGCATCTCGGCCATCACGGCGTCCGGATCCTTGCTGCTGACCGCCTTCACCGCCTTCAGGTAATGGAGCGCGCCACTATAGGCACCGGCCTGGGTCATGCTCGGCATGCGCTTCATCCGGGCGAAGAACCGGCGCGACCAGGCCCGCGTCGCCTCGTCCTGGTCCCAGTAGAAGGCTTCCGTCAGCAGCAGGCCCTGCGCCACCTTCAGGCCGAGCGAATGCACGTCGCTCAGAAAGGCGATGAGCGCGACGAGCTGCATCGAGTCGGTGAGGCCGAATTCGCGCGCCTGCTTGATCGCGTTGATCGTGTCGGTGCCGCCATTGGCAAGCCCCAGGATCTTCGCCCCGGACCCTTGCGCCTGGAGCAGGAAGGAGGAGAAATCCTGCGTGTTGAGCGGCGCGCGCACCGCGCCGAGGACGCGCCCGCCGCTCGCCGTCACCACCGCGGCGGTGTCGCGCTCCAGCGCCTGGCCGAAGACGTAATCGGCGGTGAGGAAATACCAGTCGGTCCCACCCTGGCGGACCACGCTCGACCCGGTGCCCTTCGCCATCGCGTAGGTGTCCCACGTCCAATGCGCCGCGTAGGGCGAGCAGAACTTGCCGGTGATGTCCGACGAGCCGGCGCTGGTGACGAGGGCGATCTTCTTCTTCTCGTTGGCGAGGTTCATCACCGCCAGCGCCATCGCGGAGGAGGGGAGATCGGTGATGACGTCGACGCCCGAATCGTACCATTGCCGGGCGATGCTGGCGGCGACATCCGCCTTGTTCTGCCCGCCGGCGGAGACGACCTCGATCGGTTGCCCCAGCACGCTGCCGCCGACATCCTCGACCGCCATCTTCACCGCCTCGACGGCTCCCAAGCCCCCGATATCGGCATAGGTGCCCTCGAGATCGACGAGCACGCCGATCTTCACCGGGCCCCGGTCGGCGGCGTGGACGGCCGGGACCGCCGCCAACCATGCCGCCGCGAGGCCGGCGGTCCATCTCGTCACGCGAAATCGTGTCATCGTGGCGTCTCCTCCGTGGTTTTCGCCCGCGGCGTGTTCGCCGTCGGGTCGGTCATCGCGCGGACCGTGTTCGCGCGGCGATCGGTCGGGTCACGACTGCTTTTATCGCCCCATCCACGACCCCATCCTTCGAGGCTTCTACGCAGCACCTCGGGATGAGGGCGCGGATGGGGACGAGACTCGGTATTCGCTGCGGATCGGCTCTCATTCGCCGTCGAACGCCGCCCCTCCCGCGATCAGCGCATCGGCCTGCGCCTCGGAGACGCCCAGCTCGCGCAGGACCGCGCGGGTGTCGAAGCCCGGAGGCGGTGCCGGCCGGCCGGCGGGGGCCGGGGCGCCGTCCTGCAGGATCGTCGGCCGGAGGGTGCGGACCCGGCCCTCGGTTGGGTGCGCGTCGGTGCCGATCAGCCCGACCGCCACGAGGTGCGGGTCGTGCTCCAGGGTCTCGAGGGTGTGGCAGGGCATCGCCGGCACGTCGGCCGCGGCGAAGACCGCGAGCCACTCGGCGGTCGTACGGGTCGCCAGCACCTCGGCGCGGAGGCTGAACCAGAGGTCGACGTTCCGGAACCTCTCGGCGACGCTGCGCAGGCGCGGATCGTCGATCAGCTCCGGGCGCCCGACCGCCCGCAGGAAGGCGTGGACCTGCGCGTCGGTGTTGGCGGTCAGGCTGATCCAGCCGTCGGCGGTGGCGAGCGGCCGGTTGTCCGGGTTGAGCACCCGGGCGTCGCCGGCCGGGCCGAGCGGCGGATCGAAGCTGCGCGGGCCCAGATGCTCGGCGAGCACGAAGGCCGCCATCGTCTCGTGCATCGGCACTTCGAGCGTGGCGCCGTCTCCCGTCCGCTCGCGGGCGACCAGGGCGGCCAGGATCGCTGAGGCGGCGATCTCGCCGGTGACGTGGTCGGCCAGCAGCAAAGGCGCGTAGGCCGGGCGGCCGTCGCGGCGCGCCGCGAGCCCGGCGAGGCCGGACGCGCCCTGGACCACGCTGTCATAGGCCGGCCGGCCGCGATACGGCCCACCCGGCCCGAACCCCGTGATGGTGCAGTGGACGAGGCGCGGCTGCGCGGCCCGCAGGGTCCCGGCGTCGAGGCCGAGGCGGGCCAGCGCCTCCGGCCGCATGTTGGCGACGAGGACGTCGCTCGCGGCGATCAGGCGCGCGAGCACGTCGCGGCCGGCCGGGTGCTTGAGGTCGAGCCCGACCGCGCGCTTGCCCCGGTTGAGGTGCAGGTAGGAGCCGGCATGGCGCCCGCCCGGGGAGGGACCGCCGAGGCAACGCAGCACGTCGCCGCCGCGGGGCTCGACCTTGACGACCTCGGCACCGAAATCGGCGAGCCGCAGGGTGCAGGCCGGGCCGACCACGACGGTGGTCAGGTCGACGACCCTGATTCCCGCCAGGGGACGTGCGCTCATCGGAATTCCGCCTCCAGGGCGACGGCGCCGGTCTCGTCCTCGGCGACGGCGCGCCAGCCCTCTGGGTCCGGGCTGGCGCAGAGCCGCATCGGGCGGCCGCAGAACAGCGGGCGCCGCATCCGGCAGGCGAAGACGGCGGGCTCGCGCCCGGCGGCGTGGCGGACGAGGTCGAGGACGAGGAGCGCGGTGAGCCCGCCATTGACGACGAGGGCCGGGTAGCCCTCGCGGTCGCGGGCATAGGGCGCGTCGTAATGGATGCGGTGCGGGTTGCCGGTGACGGCGCTGAACCGGAACAGCAGCGTCTCGTCCGGCACCACGATGCGGGCAACCTCGGCCTTGCGCGGAGCCGGGGGAGGGGAGGGAGGCGGCAAGGCTTCGGGCGAGGCCGCCTCGCGCAAGACGTAGTCGGCCTCCTCGACGACCGCCTCGCGGCCCTGGACGGTGTAGGCGTGCCGGATCGTCACCAGGGCGAACCGGCCGCTGCGGCCGGTCTTCTCGGTGACGCCGACGATCCCGGCGCATCGCTCGACCGTGGCACCGAGCGGGATGTCGCCGGTGAAGGTGGCGCGGCGCCCGCCCAGCATCACCCGGGGCAGGCCGAGATCGGGGAGCGCGATCCCCGGGCCGGCATAGCCGTCCGGCGGCAGGCGCCCCTGCGGCACGCCGTCGTGGCACAGGGCGACATGCCAGCCGCGGGGCAGGAGACCGGTCGCCGCCAGCGCCCGGCCGTCGCGGTCGAGGAGCGCCGCGATCCGTCGGACCAGGGCCGGGGTCGCGACGTCGTCCGTCCAGGCCGCCGCCTGGTCGCTCGTGTCCGGCACGGCTTGCGCCTCCTCCCAGTTATTTACGGATCAGAATACCGTTCAGCGGGCGGAATGGAAGTCCCGATCCGGGCGGGGCGTCCGACGCCTTCGCTCCCGCCGCCGACCCGCTTCCGGATCCGGCCTGCGCAAGACCAGAGCGCCGATTCGTGCCTATTGCATAAGAATCTTCCGAATCAGGCGAGGAACCATCTGCGAATCACTGCGTGGAGCCGAGTCGCGGCCACAGATGAGGGGGCGGCCTGCGCAGAATCGCCCGAATCGCGCGATTCACCTGTGAATCGAAATTAAGAATCGCGGCCGGCCCACGACTCGGCGTTGCCGGGCGCGGCCGAGTCGTGACACGACTCGTAACGTTACGAGTCGTGGAGCCGAATCGATGGCCGACACCCCGTCTCAGCGCGTCAAGAAGCTCCGTGAGGCCCGCAAGGCGTCCGGGGAGCTGGAGACGAATGTCTGGGTGCCGGCACAGGTCCAGCAGGCGATCGATGCGGCGGTGCGCGAGGGCAAGTTCCCGAACCGCCGCCTCGCGATCATCCACGCGCTCGAACAAGCCTTCGTGGAGCCGAACATGTAGACGCGGCAAAGCAAAAAGCGCCGAGGTGGGGACCTCGACGCTTTTTTGGATCTCATAACGGGGGCTGGGGAAGCCGCCGCTGGAAGACCGGATTGACACCCTCCTTCTAGCGGTTCCCGGACTCACCGTCAATGACGCCCTCTCGGGCGAACGGTCCCGCTTTGCCTCCGTCCAAGGAGGTGTGGAGTGGAGATGGTTCAGACCGGGGGCCGGCCGCTGACGCGCGCCGCCCTCGCTGGAAAGAGACGCGCCCTCGAGGACGGGCGCACGGTCACGCGCAAGGAACTGTCCGCATCGGCCCGGGAGGCCGCGAAGGCGCTCGGGTTGCGTCCGGCCCTGCGGCTGGTCCTGTCCGAGCTCGTCGCCGCCTGGGGCGAGCAGGATTGGGCGCGCCTGATCGTGTGGCCGTCGAACGAGTACCTGGTCTCGCGGACCGGGCTGTCGGAACGCGCCGTGCGCTACGCGTTGCGCGACCTCGTGGCCCTGGAGATCGTCGCGCCGAAGGATTCGGCGAACGGCAAGCGCTACGCCGTGCGCGGCCGCGACGGCACGATCCTCGACGCCTTCGGGTTCGACCTGACGCCGCTCCATGCCCGCCGCGGTGACTGGACGCTGGCGCTCCAGGCCCGGGCCGAGGCGCGCGAACGCCGCCGCCGCGCCTTCGACCTCGTGACGATGCATCGCCGCGCCGTCGAGGAGGCGTTGCACGCCCTCGGTCACCGCTACCCGGAGACCGCCATCGCCGACCTCGCGGCGGTGCGGGCGAGCCTGGACGCAAGCACGCCGGACCGGCGCGGCCGGGGCGATCCCGAGACCGTCCTGGAGGCCTGGGGAGAACTGCGCGGGCTGGTCGAGCAGCGCTTCTACGCAGCCGGCTGTGACGGCACGTCCTGCCGCCACGTAGAAACAGAGAAAGGATCTCCTATCGAGGCTTGTGACAAGGGGAGAGGGGACGAAACGGTTCGCGAGCCGGTCGACCGGAGACCCGACTCGACGGGAATGGGCGACGCCGTCGGGGCGATCGGGTCTCCCGGGACGGATCCGGCACCGGCGCTGGTCGTCGAGGCCTGCCCGGTGGTGCGCGAGCTGGTGGGCGGCGACATCCGGGACGAGCACGAAGTCTTCGACGCCGGACGACGGCTCCGAGCGACGATCGGCGTGCATGCGAGCGCCTGGGACGAGGCGTGCGAGACGGTCGGGCCCTACGGGGCGGCCGTCCTCGTGCTCATCGTGGCGCAGCTCCACGACGACGACGCGACATCCGGCCGGAACCGGATCCGCAATCCGGGCGGCTACTTCCGGCGCCTCGTACGCCTGGCGGGGGAGGGGCGGTACCGGGCCGGGACCGAGCTTCTGGCGATGCGCCGGCGGCGGTTGATGTAGCGATGGGGAATGTGCTCGATCGACAAGGAGAGCTTTCCGGTGCCGACGTTTTCTTCGGTTCTGGAGTGGATCTCCCGCGCCTAAGGTCGCTCCCGGCATGACGACGAATCCTCAGATCCGACTCGGCGCCGATATCGGCGGCACCTTCACCGACATCGTGCTCGACGTGCGGGGCCGCCTGCACTCGACCAAGGTGCTCACCACCTACGCGGCGCCCGAGCAGGCGATCCTCGACGGCCTGGCGATCCTGACCCGCGAGGCCGGCATCGCCCCGGGCGAGATCGACCTGGCGATTCACGGCACGACGCTCGCCACCAACGCCCTGATCGCCCGCCGCGGCGCCCGGGTCGCCTTCGTGACGACGCAGGGGTTTCACGACGTGATCGAGATGCGGACCGAGAACCGGTTCGCGCAGTACGACCTGACCATCCGGCTCCCGGCACCCCTGGTGCCGCGCGAGGACCGGTTCCCGGTGCGGGGCCGGATCGGGGCGCGGGGCGACGAGCTGATGCCCCTCGACGAGGCCGGCCTCGACACCCTGGCCAGGACGCTGGCGGCCGGCGGCTACGGGGCGGTGGCGATCGGCTTCATCCATTCCTACGCCAACCCTGCCCATGAGCGGCGCGCCCGCGAGATCCTGGCCCGCGTCTTGAATGTGCCGATCTCGATCTCGTCCGAGGTCTCGCCGCAAATGCGGGAATTCGAGCGCTTCAACACCGTCTGCGCCAACGCCTATGTCCGCCCGCTGATGGCGGATTACCTCGGGCGGCTGCAAATCCGCCTGCGCGAGGCCGGCGCGACCTGCCCCGTGGTGATGATCCATTCGGGCGGCGGCCTGGTCTCGCTGGAGACCGCCGCCGAGTTCCCGGTCCGCCTCGTCGAATCGGGGCCGGCGGGGGGCGCGATCTTCGCCACCGACATCGCCCGTCGGTTCGACCTGACGAGCACCGTGTCCTACGACATGGGCGGCACCACCGCGAAGATCTGCCTGATCGAGGATTTTCAGCCGCGCACCGCGCGCAGCTTCGAGGTCGCCAGGACCTACCGGTTCTCGAAGGGCTCCGGCATCCCGATCTCGATTCCGGTGATCGAGATGATCGAGATCGGGGCCGGCGGCGGCTCGATCGCCTCGGTCGACGCGATGGGCCGGATCCAGACCGGGCCGGACAGTGCCGGCTCGGAGCCGGGCCCGGCCTGCTACGGCCGCGGCGGCACGCTGCCGACGATCACCGATGCCGACCTCGTGCTCGGCAAGCTCGATCCCGAGTCCTTCGCGGGCGGGGCGATCCGGCTGTCGCGGGACGCCGCCGAAACCGCGGTGCGGGAGGAGGTCGGCGACAGGCTGGGTCTCGCGCCGCTGCCGGCTGCCTTCGGCATCGCCGAGGTGGTCGACGAGAACATGGCGAACGCCGCCCGCGTCCACGCGGTCGAGAACGGCCGCGACCTCGCCGGCGGCGTGATGATCGCCTTCGGGGGCGCCGCCCCCCTGCACGCCGCGCGGCTGTGCGAGAAACTCGACATCGCGCTCTGCCTGGTGCCGGCGGGGGCCGGCGTCGGTTCGGCGATCGGCTTCCTCAAGGCGCCGTTCGGCTACGAAGCGGTCGGCTCGCGGGTGTTCCGGCTCTCGTCCTTCGACGGCGAGGGGCTGGCCGCGCAGGTCGCGGGCTTGAGCGGGACGGCGGAGCGTTTCGTGCGCGCCGGCACGCAGGCGCCGCTCACCCGCGAGGTCACGGCCTTCATGCGCTATGCCGGCCAGGGCTGGGAGATCCCGGTGCCGCTGCCGGACGAGGCCCTGGACGCCGCCGCCCTGCGCGACCTGTTCCGCGCGCATTACGCCCGGTTCTTCGGCCGCCCGGTCGACGGGCTGGACGGGCTCGACATCGAGGTCGTCACCGTCTCGGTGAAGATGCAGGACGCGCGCGAGGCGCCCGCCCGCCACGCCCTCGACACGGTCGGGCGGCCGCTCGGTGCCTCGATCGGCACCCGCCCGGTCTTCGATCCGGCGAGCGGGGAGACCCGCGACAGCGCGGTGGTGGCGCGAGAGGATCTCGCGCCCGGAGACCGGGTCGCGGGGCCGGCGGTGATCGTCGAGCGCGAGACCTCGACCCTCGTCACCTCCCGGTTCGACGCCGTGCTCCAGGGCGACGGCTCGCTCCTCCTGGTCCGGAAAGGGTACCGCTCGTGAGCGCGATCGACGATATCCGCCTGCAGGTGATGTGGAACCGGCTGATCTCGGTCGTCGAGGAGCAGGCCACCACCCTCCTGCGCACCGCCTTCTCGACCTCGGTGCGCGAGGCCGGCGACCTCTCGGCCGGGGTGTTCGACCCGGCCGGGCGCATGCTCGCCCAGGCGGTCACCGGCACGCCCGGCCACGTCAACACCATGGCGGAGGCGGTCGGGAACTTCATGGCGGAGATTCCGCCGGCCGAGATGCAGGAGGGCGACACCTACGTCACCAACGATCCCTGGCTCGGCACCGGGCACCTGCACGACATCACCATGGTGTCGCCGTCCTTCCTCGACGGGGTGCTGGTCGGCTTCTTCGCCTGCACCGCCCATGTGGTCGATGTCGGCGGGCGCGGCTTCGGGGCCGACGGCCAATCGGTCTACGAGGAAGGCCTCCAGATCCCGATCATGCGGTTCATCGACCGCGGCCGCGTCAACGGCGATCTGGTGCGGATCCTGCGCCGGAACGTGCGCGAGCCGAACCAGGTGGTCGGCGACTTCTACTCCCTCGCCGCCTGCAACGAGGTCGGCCACCGCCGCCTCGTCGCGATGATGCGCGAGACCGGGCTGTCCACCCTCGACCCGCTGACCGATTTCATCGTCGCACGCACCCGGGCCGCCATGGCCGAGCGCATCCGCGTGCTGCCCAAGGGCACGTGGTCGAACACCCTGATGACCGACGGCTACGACGCGCCGATCCCCCTGGCCGTCCGGATCGAGATCGGCGAGGAGAGCGTCCACGTCGATTTCGACGGCAGCGCCCCGGTGAGCCGCTGGGGCATCAACGTGCCGATCATCTACAGCAAGGCCTACGCGTCCTATGCGCTCAAATGCGTGGTGGCGCCCGACATCCCCAACAACGCCGCCTCGCTGGCCTTCTTCACCGTCGCGTCGCCGCCCAACATCCTCAACGCCCCGCGGCCGGCCCCGGTGAGCCTGCGCCACGTGCTCGGCCACCTCGTGCCGGATCTGGTGCTCGGCGCGCTCGCCAAGGCCCTGCCCGGGCAGGTTCTGGCCGAGGGCGCAGCCTCGCTCTGGAACATCCACCTGTCGCTGCGCCCGGTCGCGGGGCGCGAGGGCCGTCGGGCCGAGGTGCTGATGTTCAATTCCGGCGGCATGGGCGCGCGGCCCGGCCTCGACGGCCTGTCGGCCACCGCCTTTCCGTCCGGGGTGCACACGATGCCGATCGAGGCGACCGAGCAGACCGGCCCGGTGGTGATCTGGCGCAAGGAGCTGCGGCCGGATTCCGGCGGCGACGGCGCCTGGCGCGGCGGCCTCGGCCAGGTCATCGAGATCGCCGCCGAGGCCGGCTACGACTTCGACTTCTCGGCGATGTTCGACCGGATCGACAACCCCGCCCATGGCCGCGACGGCGGCGGCGACGGGGCGCCGGGCGGCGTCCACCTCGACGACGGCACCCGGATGCGGGGGAAGGGCTGGCAGCACGTGCCGGCGGGCCGGCGCCTGATCCTGACCGTGCCCGGGGGAGGGGGCTTCGGCGATCCGGCGGAGCGCGATCCGGCGGCGCGGGAGGACGACCGGCGCAAGGGCTACGTCACCGGGTGAACGACTGTCACGAAGTGCAAGGAGATCCGGGAAAGGGGCGAGGCTGACATGGAAACGGTAGCTCCTGGGCATGACCGAGCCGCCCGCTTGCCGCCTCGGGGCGGCCCTCCTATCGTGACGGCAGGAGCGGGGGCACGCGACGCGGGGCGATGAGATCGGACGGCGTGCGCCTCCCCCCGCTCAATGCCCTGCGGGTCTTCCACGCGGTGATGCGCCACGGCAGCTTCCGCGGCGCGGCGGATGATCTCCTGGTCAGCCCTCAGGCAGTGAGCCAGCAGATCAAGCTCCTCGAGGACACCCTGGCGGTGGCGTTGTTCGACCGCCGCGGGCGCACGATCGTGCCGACCGAGGCCGCGATCCTCCTCGCCCACTTCGTCCAGAGCGGGTTCGACGAGTTCCGGGAGGGCGTGCGGCGGGTCGCCCGCGTCGGGCAGCGCGACCGGATCGACCTCAATGTCAGCCCCTACTTCGCCACCCGCTACCTCGTCGACCGGCTCGACCGGTTCCGCGCGCGGCTGCCCGGCGCCGATATCCGCATCAAGACGATGGTCGAGATGCCCGATTTCGCCGCCGCCGAGGTCGACGTCGCGATCCAGTGGGGCTTCGGGCAGTGGCGGGACTACGAATCGACCCTGCTGGTGCGCGATCCCAAGATCGTGTGCTGCTCGGCCCGGCTCGCCGCACGCCTCGCCGGGCCGGAGGACCTGGCGCGGGCGCCGCTCGTCCACCTCGTCCTGGCGAGCGAACTCTGGCCGCGGGTGCTCGCGCATCTCGGGGTCGCCGGCGGCACCCTGCGCAACGAGATCCAGGTCCACGACGCCGCGAGCATGCGGCGGGCCGCGCTCTCCGGGCTCGGAATCGGGCTGATCTCCCGGCTCGACGCGATCGAGGACCTGCAGGCCGGGCGCCTCGTCGCCCCGTTCGGGCTCGATGCGCTCGTCGGCATGGATCCCGCCGACATTCCGGGCTTCTACCTCGTCCTGCCGCGCTCGCACCGCCGCCTGAAGGGCGTCGCGGCCTTCTGCGACTGGGTGCTGGGGGAGGACTGGACGCGGCGCCCGGGGGAGGGGCCGACGGCCGGTCCATGACCGTCGCCGGGGACGGCATACGCCCTGGCAGGGGCGGCTCGGCGTGCACCGTTCGCCTGCCGGGACGCGGATCCGCCCGCCACGCATCGAACAGGCCGGCGACAAGGCTCCGCGTGATGCGAGCAGCTTTACAGACCATGGATCGGGAAATAGGATGAGGCGTCAAGCAGAAGGCGACGGAAAAAATGTCGTATCCATGGCAGAAGAAAGAGGAAGAACTCTACGTTGCCGTGGTTAACGAGGAGGAGCAATACTCGCTCTGGCCGGCCTCCGCGGTCATTCCTCCGGGCTGGCGCCAGGCCTGCGAGCCGGGTGATCGCGAAACATGCCTGGACTACATCCGGGAGGTCTGGGTCGACATGCGCCCGCTCAGCCTCCGCAGCAAGACATGAGGCAAGTTCCGTCATCGAGCGGCCGGTCGGCCGGCATCCGGTGGCTGGACCGCTGATCGGCAAGCACAGCTTGTCCCTCGCCGACCGATCTTGGTTCGGCTGCGCCGGTACCTGCGGCACTCTCCTTGCAGAGCCGGGTCCGCCGGGGCCGTTCAGGGAATGACACGATGCATCGCAGAGACGTGCTGCTGGGGGGCGCCGCCGCGCTCGCGGGATGGGCGGCTGCCGGGCCGGCCCGCGCGGCCGAGGAGGTGCTGATCGGCGCCGTCTACCCGATGTCGGGGGCGAACGCCCAGGTCGGGGTCGACGGGCGCCACGCCCTCGAGACCGCGATCGAGATCATCAACGGCGTCCACGACCTCGACCTGCCGGGCGCCCGCGCGGCGGGACTCGCCGGGCTCGGCGGCGCGAAGATCCGCCTCGTGATGGCCGACCACCAGGCCGACCCGCAGAAGGGCCGCTCGGAGGCCGAGCGCCTGATCACCCAGAACAAGGTGGTGGGCATCGTCGGCACCTACCATTCCTCGGTCGCCGCCACCGTGAGCGTGACCTGCGAGCGCTACGGCGTGCCCTTCGTCGCCGCCGACAGCTCGTCGCCGAGCCTGCACCGGCGCAACCTCAAATATTTCTTCCGCCCGGCCGCCCATGACGAGATGTTCTCGGCCGCGATCTTCGATCTCCTCGACGCCGAGCGGAAGAAGGGCGCCAAGGTCGAGACCGTGTCGTTGTTCTACGAGGACACGATCTTCGGCGTCGATTCCTCGAACGTGCAGCGCAAGCTGGCGACCGAGCGCGGCTACAGGATCGCGGCCGACGTGAAGTACCGCTCGAACTCGCCCTCGCTCACCGCGGAGGTGCAGCAGCTCAAGAGTGCGGATGCCGACGTCGTGCTGCCGTCGAGCTACACCACCGACTCGATCCTGCTGGTGAAGACCATGGCGGAGCTGGGCTACAAGCCCCGCAACATGATCGCCCAGGCGGCGGGCTTTGCCGAGAAGGCGACCTTCGAGAGCGTGGGCGACAAGCTCGACGGCCTCATCAGCCGTGCCTCCTTTGCCCTGGACCTCGCGAAGAAGCGACCGTCGATCGGCATCGTCAACGCGATGTACAAGGCCCGGGCCGGCCGCGACCTCAACGACAACACCTCGCGCCTCGTCGAGGCGATGCTGGTGCTCGCCGACGGGATCGACCGGGCCCGCTCGCTCGACGGCGCGAAGATCCGCGAGGCGCTGGCCGCCACCGACACCCCGGCCGCGCAGACCATCATGCCCTGGCGCGGCATCGTCTTCGGCCCCGACGGCCAGAACACCCTGTGCGACCCGGTCCTGATCCAGTACCGCGACGGCACGTTCGTCACGGTCTTCCCGGAGGCCTTCGCGGCGTCGCCGCCGAAATGGCCGATGAACGGGTGAGGGGGATGCGGGCTCGACCGGTGCAATAGGGTACGGTTCGGCGTCCGGATCAAGGATTTAGAGCGGCGTTCGATGGCAACGCGATCGGGCACCGCTCTAGCCTGACGCCTTTTCCGCAGCCCCATACACCGCCAGCTCCTCGCGCAGATACGGCGCCGTGCGGCTGTCCGCGGCCGCCGCGACCACCTCCGGCCGGCCGGCGGCGACGACGTGGCCGCCCAGGGAGCCGGCGCCCGGGCCCATGTCGATGACGTGGTCGGCCTGGGCCACGACGCGCATGTCGTGCTCGACCATCACGACGGTGTTGCCCGCATCGACCAGGCCGTTGAGCTGAAGCATCAGCCGGTCGACGTCGGTCGGGTGCAGGCCCGTCGTCGGCTCGTCGAGGACGTAGAGCGTGCCGCCGCGCTGGCCCCGCTGCAATTCGGTCGCGAGCTTGATCCGCTGGGCCTCCCCGCCGGACAGCTCGGTCGCGGGCTGGCCGAGGCGCAGGTAGCCGAGGCCGAGATCGCGCAGGAGGGCGAGCGGCCGCAGGACCGACGGCTCGTCGGCGAAGGCGGCGCAGGCGCGCTCGACCGTGAGCCCGAGCACGCCGGCGATGCTCATGCCGTTCCAGGTCACCTCCAGCGTCTCCGGCGCATAGCGGGCGCCGTGGCAGGTCGGGCAGGGGGCGTAGACGCTCGGCATGAACAGCAGCTCGACGCTGACGAAGCCCTCGCCCTCGCAGACCGGGCAGCGGCCCTTGGCGACGTTGAAGGAGAAGCGGCCGGCGTCGTAGCGCCGCCGGCGCGCCTCGGGCGTGGCGGCGAACAGCTTGCGGACGGCGTCGAACAGGCCGGTATAGGTCGCGAGGTTCGAGCGCGGCGTGCGCCCGATCGGCTTCTGGTCGACCCTCACCAGGCGCCGGATCGCCTCCATGCCGCCGGTAATCCGGCCTTGCGTCGGGCCGGGGGCCTCGTCGAGCGGGTCTTCGGGCTCGTCGTCGGATTCAGGCGGGCGGCCGAGGCGCTCGCCGACGAGGTCGAGCAGCGCCTGGCTGACGAGGCTCGACTTGCCCGAACCCGAGATGCCGGTCACGGCGGTGAGGCAGCCGAGCGGGAAGCCGGTCGTGACCCCGCGCAGGCTGTTGCGGGTGACCTCCTCCAGGCGCAGCCACCCTTTCGGCTCGCGCCGCCTTGCGGTCGGCGCAGCCGCGAGGCCGAACAGGTGCAGGCGGGTGCGCGACGCCTCGACCTCCCGCAGGCCCTCCGGCGGCCCGCTGTAGAGGATCGTGCCGCCATGCTCGCCCGCGGCGGGGCCGACATCGACGAGCCAGTCGGCCCGGCGCATCGTCCCGAGATCGTGCTCGACGACGAAGAGCGAGTTTCCGGAGTCCAGCAGCCCGGCGAGCGCGTCGTGCATGGCGTCGCCGTCGGCGGGGTGGAGCCCGGCGGTCGGCTCGTCGAGCACGTAGACGACGCCGAAGAGCTGCGAGCGCAGCTGGGTGGCCAGCCGCAGGCGCTGCAACTCGCCCGAGGACAGGGTCGTGGTGACGCGGTCGAGGGAGAGGTAGCCGAGGCCGAGATCCTTGAGCGTCCCGATCCGGTCGACGAGGTCGGCGGCCAAGCGCTGGGCGGCGAGGCGCTTCTCGATCGAGAGGTTGGGGGTCGCCCGCGTGTCGGGCGCGGCCGCATGGGCCGAGCCGCCGGCGGCGACGCGCGCGGCCCGGTCCCGCCGGCCGGCCTCGCGGTCGAGGATGTCCGACTCCGTGCCGTCCTCGGGGAGCTCGTCCTCGGCTGCCGGCCGCAGGGCCTCGGCGAGGTCGGAGAGCGGCATCCGCGACATCTCGCCGATGTCGAGCCCCGCGAAGGTGACGGAGAGCGCCTCGGGCTTCAGGCGCTTGCCGTGGCAGGCCGCGCACTCCTCGCTCACGAGATAGCTCGCGGCGCGCCGGCGCATCAGGGCACTCTGCGAGTTCGTGAAGGCGTGCATCACGTGGCGGCGGGCGCTGGTGAAGGTGCCGATGTAGCTCGGCTCGAGGCGGCGCTTGCGGGCGGCCTGCGTCTGCGCCGGGGTCAGCCCGGCATAGACCGGCTCCTGCGGCTGCTCGTCGGTGAACAGGATCCAGTCCTTGAGCGCCCGCGGCAGGTCCCGCCACGGCGTGTCGACGTCGACGCCGCGGCTCACCAGGATGTCGCGCAGGTTCTGCCCGCCCCAGGCCTGCGGCCAGGCCGCGACGGCGCGCTCGCGGATCGTGAGCGACGGGTCGGGCACCATCGAGGCCTCGGTGGCGCTGTAGACCCGGCCGAGGCCGCCGCAGGACGGGCAGGCGCCCTGGGGCGTGTTGGGGGAAAAGTCCTCCGCGAACAGCATCGGCTGGCCCGGCGGATAGGTGCCGGCGCGCGAGTACATCATCCGCACCAGGCTCGACAGGGTGGTGACGCTGCCGACCGAGGAGCGCGCGCTCGGCGTGCCGCGCTGCTGCTGGAGTGCGACCGCCGGGGGCAGGCCCTCGATGGCGTCGACGTCCGGCACGCCGACCTGGTCGATCATGCGGCGTGCGTAGGGCGCGACCGATTCGAAGTAGCGGCGCTGCGCCTCGGCATAGAGGGTGCCGAAGGCGAGCGAGGACTTGCCGGAGCCCGAGACGCCGGTGAACACCACGAGGGCGTCGCGCGGCATCTCCACGTCCACGTCGCGCAGGTTGTGCTCCCGCGCGCCCCGGACCGTGACGAAGCCCGCCCGCCCCGCCCCCGATCGGGCGATCCTGACCCGGTTTCTCGCCCTGTCCTTGGACTTCGCCTGATCCATGGCTGCTTTCTCGCGGGGATGCGGGTGTCCCGGCCGGTTGGAAGAATGTGAAGGGCGAAAGGCTTCGCCTGCCGGCGACGGTCCCCCGGCCGATGTTTACCTGCTTCGGCGCATGGTCCGGAAGCCGGCCCGGATCGTGGCATGTCCGGGCAGGGCTCGAAGGAGCCGGGCAGGGCCTGCTCGATGTGAGCAACAAGATGAAACCCGCCTCGTCATTCCGGGCTCCGCTTTCGCGGCCCCGGAATGACGAGGCGGGTGTGAGGGCCGTCGAGGCCGATCGATCGGCCGCTCAGGCCACCCGGCTTCCCGCGGGCGCGACCGGCACCGCCGAGGCAGGCCTGGACGTGACCAGGGCGTGGGCCTCCTCCAGGCTCGCGGCCGCCGGCGGCGAACCCCACATCGTCGCGCCGCCGGGCTCGCGGATCGCCAGGATCGACACCGTGCCGACCAGGCCGGCGATCGCCAGGTAATAGGCCGGCCAGTTCAGGTCGCCGGTCAGCGCGACCAGGGAGCCGACGACCAGGGAGGTCGTCCCGGCGAAGAGCGAGACCGAGACGTTGAAGGCCACCGACAGGCCGCTGGCGCGCAGCTTCGTCGGGAACAGGGCCGGCAGGGTCGAGGGCATCGTGGCGCTGAAGCAGATCAGCAGAAGGCCCATGATCAGGAGGCCGAGGAAGGCCGCGACCTCGCTCTGGCTGCGGATCAGCAGGATCATCGGGTAGGCCAGGACGACGAGGCCCACGGAGCCCACGAGCACGAAGGGCTTGCGGCCGAAGCGGTCGGACAGCCAGCCGATCACCGGGATCGACAGCAGCGCGATCACCATGACGACGATCTGCAGGATCTCCGAGGACGTCGCCGACATGCCGCCGGCATGCTGCATCATCGGCAGGGTCTGCGTGACGTAGGTCGGCATGTAGGAGGTGAGCATGTAGTTCGGCACGTTCCAGGCCAGCGCCAGGCCCATGCAGACGAGGAGGTAGGGCCACAGGACCATGACGTCCTTCATGGTCCGGCCGACGGCTTGCGCCTTCTCGCGGTCGTCGGCCTCCTTCTCGAGGGCCGCGAAGGCCGGCGTCTCGGCGAGCCGGGTCCGCAGGTAGACGCCGACGAGCCCGAGCGGCAGGGCGATGAAGAATGGGATGCGCCAGCCCCAGGAGAGCAGCTGCTCCTCGGTGAGCGCGCTGTGGGCCACCGTCACCACGATCGCCCCCAGCAGGTACCCGGTGAAGGTGCCGAATTCGAGCCAGCTGCCGAGGAAGCCGCGGCGCCGGTCGGGAGCGTACTCGGCGATGAAGGTCATCGCATTGCCGTACTCGCCGCCGGTGGAGAAGCCCTGGATGAGGCGGGCGCCGAGCAGCATCAGCGGCGCCAGGATGCCGATGCTCTCCTGGCTCGGGATGCACCCGATCGCGAAGGTCCCGACGGCCATCAGGATCATCGTGGCGGCCAGCACCCGGTTGCGGCCGATGCGGTCGGCCAGGAAACCGAAGAACACGCCGCCGACCGGCCGGATCAGGAACGAGACCGCGAACAACCCGAAGGTCGCGATCTGACCCATCGTGTGCGACAGGTTCGAGAAGAAGACCTTCTGGATCGTCGGCTCGAAATAGGCGTAGACGCCGAAATCATACCACTCGGTGATATTCCCGACCGAGGCCGCCGTGATCGCACGCTTGATCGTCGAAGGCTCGGTCACGACGCATTCCGACGCCTTCCACGACCGATCGGACTCGACATGCATTGACAGCATACAGTCTTCCTCCTTCGCATGACGAGAGTGGTATCAGAGTCTTCGTTGGGGCTGTCGAAGCGTTGTCTGGACGATAATTCTGGGACGGTTTCAAAAGATATGAATTTTCGGTAATGACGGTATCGTTGCCGGTTTGAGGCGCAGCGGCAGCTCTTTAATTCCGCTTCCTCAAATCTGCGTGCACTTTGGTTCAGTCGGGAACTCGGACTTGTAAAAAAGCGACATCATCTTGCAGATTCTCACATCAATGTGATTTTTCCGGTGCGGTGATCGCAGCGGCGGACCGTCGGACGGTCCCCGCGTGAAGTCGACCTCAAGGGAAGGCGGCACCAAGGGAGGTCGGCGGAGGGGTGTCCGCTGCCGGGCCGGCCGGCGCGCGGGCCCGGCACGGAATCCATGTCCGGAATCCGCCTGCCGGGGCGGGCGCGCCGCCCGCTCACCCCCGCGCGCCGCCCGCCCGCGGCATCTTCCACGGCACGTACCGGACGGTCGCGAAATGCAGCCCGAGGAACCCGATCGTCGCCTGGCGGGCGATCCGCAGCTCCCGCGGCGCGCCGGTCACGGCATCGTAGATCAGGCTGCAGGACTGGCCGGACCGGTCGAGCCGGGTCTCCGACCACATCAGGGCGATCCCGAGCGTGCCGGGGACATGGGTCACCTCGTAGCCGCCGATCTTGAGGCTGCGGGCGGGATCGCTCGACCAGGTCTTTGTCTCGCCCGCCTCCTCCATCTCGACGTCGCCGCGGCCGGCGGCGTGGCCGCGGGTCTTGGTGCCGGGACGGCGCAGGCCGAGATCGAGGGTGAAGCGGCGCGGGCGGCGCGGCGGGACGAGGGCGATCAGGCGCCGCGCATCCTCGGTCGCGAAGGTCGGCTCGTCGGCGACGAGCCGGTCCAGGATCGCGTTGGCCTCAAGGCGCTCGGCCAGGGACAGGGCGGGAGGGGTCGCGGGGGGCTTCGAGGGGGGCATCGCGGCGGTCGCTCCGGCGGATCGGGACCCCGCACGGAGACGCCGGGACCCGGGACGCGCAAGCCCTCTCGTGCGATCTCAGGCCCCGAGGACCTTCCAGACCCCTTGCGCGACGGCGCAGACCCGGTCCTCGACCCGCAGATGCCCCTGCATGAACAGGATCGACCGGGTGGCCCGCACCACGCGGCACTCGGCGACCAGGAACTCGCCGACCTCCACGGGCGCGAGGAATTGCAGGTCGAGGTTGATCGTCGCCTGCCGGCGCCCGCCCTGGGCCTCGGCCGAGGCGCGGCCGAGCGCCATGTCGAGGAGCGTCGCCATCACGCCGCCATGGACCACGCCGTTGCGGTTGCGGTGCTTGCCGGCGATCAGGAGGCCGTAGAGGGTACCCGCCTCGCTCGGCCGCTGCCAGACCGGGCCGATCAGGTCGATGAACTCGGACATCGCGACGATCTCCCAGCCGGCGGCGGCCGGGTCGAACGGATGTGTCATGCCGGCGGCCTCCAGGCGGGTGCGTCCGGCGGCGGGGCCGGCGGCGTGCAGGTCCCGACCATAGGCGCCTGCCCCGGCCGCCGTCACCGGGCGGACTTGCTCCGCCCGTTCCCGCCCCGCTCCCGCGCGAGGCAGAAGCGGAACTCCTGCCGGTCGAACCCGGCGGCCTTGAAGTCCGGCCGGCCCGACGCGTCCCGCGGGATCCGCAACTGCTCGACGCAGCGCTGGCACGGCCCGCCGCAGCCCTGCGCCCGGCCCGGGGCGGCCGAGCCGACTACCAGCAGGGCGGCGGCCAGATACGTGATCCGCCGTCGCGCGCCGCCGGTCGGCGAGGGGGCGAGGTGGGTCACGCGGCGATCCAGGCGAAGCGCCCGGCCTCGTCCCAGGCGCAGGCATCGCCGAGCGACGCGGCGAACACGCCCGACAGGCGCGCCCGCTCGGCTTCGACCACGGGCCCGTCCACCGCCACCGGCCGGCACCGGCCCTGCGCGCCGGGCGGCACGAGATCCGGATCGAGCAGGGCCCCGTCCGCGCCCGAGAACCAGGCGCGGCCGCCCATGTCGTAATAGCTCTCCGCGGGCAGGCCCTCGGCGAGTAGGATGTCGTGCGCGTCGAGTTCGACGTGCCAGTAGGTGATCGCCGCCACCGGCTCGCGCCGGATGGTGGTGCCGTTGATCAGGCACATGACCGGCACGAGATGGCCGCCCTCGCCGTCCGCGTCGGCGCCGACCAGGACCGGGTGGCCGGGCGAGAGCGAGAGGTCGCGGGCGGGCAGTCCGGGCCCGAAGGCGCCGGCGCGGATGCGGACCGGCTGCCGGTCGTGGGCGAGCGCCGTGCCGGCGCCGTCGAAGGCGCGATGGCCGATCCAGGCGATCGGGCGAATCGCCCCGGTGGCCGTGACGACGCGGTCGCCGACGCGCAGGCGCTCGACCGCAATCTCGCCGCCGGGCGTGCGGATGCGCGTGCCGTCGGCAAAGCACAGGACGACGTTGGTGCTGATGTCGTACTCGCTGGAGAACTGGCCCGTGCCGGTCGGGATGGGATTCTGGGTGAACGAGAAGTTTGCGGTCGTGTAGTTGCCCGCCACGCGCAAGGCCGCGATCGAGCCGCCCGAGCCGTTCAGGACCTGCAGCGTCTGGCTCGCGGTGTCGTAGTTGAGCGAACCGACCGGAGCGGTGTTCACCAGGCCGATGCGGTCGCCGGCCTGGAACCCGGTGATGGTGCCGCCGAAGGCGATCTGGTTGTTGGCGTCCGGCGCCACGATGAAGCGGTCGTTGCTCCCGCTCAGGAAGTTGACGCTCGTATTGGCGTGGAAGTCGTTCTCGGTCCGCAGGTAGCCGTTGGTGCCGAGGTTGAAGGTGCTGGTGCCGGTGGCGGCCCCGCCCGTCGGCGCGTCGGCGGCGCGGGCGACGAAGACGCCGTTGTTGATGTTGACGGTGCCGTAATTGGCATAGGCGTTGGCGGTCGAGTTGCCCTGCTGCGTCCCGAGATTGACGTTCATCAGCGCCAGGTTCTGGGCGGTGCCGTTCAGGTTGATCGTGCCGGTGTCGTTGAAGAACCCGGCCGCACCGCTCGTGCGGCTGGCATCGATGCCGGCCCCGACCTGGTCCCCGGCCCCGACATTGATCGTGCCCTGGTAATTGACCGTCCCGTGCAGGCCGAGGCCGGCCTGGATCACTGGGCCGGTCGTGCCGCCCTGGTAGCTGCCGCCGGGCAGCGTCGCGTTCAGGATGAAGCCGGACGGAGCCGAGGTGTCGGTCAGGCTGAGGTTGCTGGTGGTCGTCTGCTGCGAATTGATCTGCGAGACGCCGAGCGCGAACGAAACGTTGTTCGGCAGGAACGAGCCCTGCTGGCCGACGACGGTCGCGTCGCCGGCGCTCGCCATCGTCGCAGTGTCGCCGGGCTGGGGCGCGACGCCTTCCTGCCAGTTCGCCGCGTTGTTGAAGGAGCCGGTGACGTTGGGCTTCCAGGTCAGGTTCGCCATGATTCGCGCCTCGTCGCTGTCGCTGTCGCTGTCAACTTTGCATCGGACAGCATCGCGCAGTCGCGCCTCCGGTCCGGCCTCGCCGAACCGCTGGCCTTGACACTCGCGGGGTATGCTGCCCTCGGGTTGTCGAGCAAGGATAGGTTTAGACTGGACAAGCATTCATGATCTTTATTGTTTCTATGTTTGATTTGTAATCGCTTGTGGCAATAGAGACACTGTCGAACAAAATATAAAATACATTTTGTTTCTGATTTGTGCGGAATGTGAGAGAGTGGTTTCCGTCGATCGTGCGCGGCGACCAGCGAAGATCAATGCGGTCATGCGGCATGATCAGATCGCGTGCCGTCGAAGCGTCGTCGCGTCGATCGTCGTCGCCGCCCGGGGCGTCGGTCCCTGCCTCACTTGCGTCAGGACGCGGGTTGTCCCGGCGCGCCGGTGCCGCACATGTCTCTCCCGGTCGCGGCAGCGCGCGCCGCGTCCGACAGGCGACCGGGGAGGGTGGCATGAAGGTGTTCCTGACGCATACGCCCCGTGCTCGCGACCAGTATTACGGTCCTGGCGCCCTTCGCGCCCTGCGCGGCCTCGCCGAGGTGGTCCTGCACGAGGGCGACGCGCCGCTCGACGCCGCCGCCCTGGTCGCGGCGGCGGCAGGCAGCGACCTCGTCATCGCCGACCGGGCCACCGCCGGCCCGGCCGAGATCTTTCCGGCCCTGCCGCAATTGCGCGGTTTCCTGCGCTGCGCGGTCGACATCCGCACCATCGACGTTGCGGCCGCGAGCCGGGCCGGCGTGCTGGTGACGCAGGCCGCCCCCGGCTTCGTCGCCGCGGTCACCGAGCTGGCGCTCGGCTTCATGATCGACCTGTCGCGGGGGATCTCGCGGGCGACGCACGAGTACCGGGCGGGGAGGGCGCCGGAGGTGCGGATGGGGCGGCAATTGTCCGGCAGCCGCCTCGGGATCATCGGCTACGGCGCGATCGGCCGGAACCTCGCCGGCATCGCCCTCCCGCTCGGCCTGGAGGTGCTGGTCTGCGATCCCCACGTCGCCGTCGGGGATCCGCGCCTGCGCCAGGTCGGGCTCGAGACGCTGATGGCCGAATCCGACTTCGTCGTCTGCCTCGCGGTGGCGAACGCGGCGACCGAGAACCTGATCGATGCGGCGGCCCTGCGGCGGATGCGGCGCGACGCGGTGTTCATCAACCTGTCCCGCGGCAACCTCGTCGACGAGGCGGCGCTCGCGGCCGCCTTGACCGAGGGCCGGATCGCCGGCGCAGCGCTGGATGTCGGCCGCGCCCCCGACCAGATGCCCTCGCCCGACCTCGCGCGGCTGCCCGGCGTGATCGCAACCCCGCATGTCGGCGGCCTGACGCCGCCGGCGATCGAGGCGCAGGCCTTCGACACGGTGGAGCAGGTGCGCGCCATCCTGGCGGGGGAGGTCCCGAAGGGGGCGGTCAACGCGGAGAGCTGGACGCGGCAGCCGTGAGGCGCGGGATGCGCAAGATCCCGCAGGTCCTGACGAATCCCCTTATCCGCGACCTCATCCTGAGGTGTCGGTCCATCATCGACGGACTGACCTCGGAGGAGGGTTCCAGGAATCGCGAGACATCCGAAGCCGTCCTTCGAGGCTCCCTTCGGTCGCACCTCAGGATGAGGTCGCCCGTGTGATGAGCGCGAGGAGGTCTCGTCTTGAGATTGACGCGGATCATCGACCCGAAACGGCATCGGTGACTGTCGATCACATCACCGCCCCATCCCTCGCACCGGTCCTGTTGCTGACGGGCGTGGGAGTTTCATTGACAACCCCCCACCCGCCCTTAGAACCGGACCAAACGCGGGGAAACGGGGCACGCCATGGGCAAGGATCGGGGCGACGATCGGGACAAGGGGCTGCGCAAGGGGCTGACGAGCTACGGCGATGCGGGCTTCTCGCTGTTCCTGCGCAAGGCCTTCATCAAGGCGGCGGGCTATTCCGACGACGCCCTCGACCGGCCGATCGTCGGCATCACCAACACGGCCTCCGACTACAACCCTTGCCACGGCAACGCCGCGCAGCTGATCGAGGCGGCCAAGCGCGGGGTGATGCTGGCCGGCGCGATGCCGATGGTGTTTCCGACGATCTCGATCCACGAGAGCTTCGCCCACCCGACCTCGATGTATCTGCGCAACCTGATGGCGATGGACACCGAGGAGATGATCCGCGCCCAGCCGATGGATGCGGTCATCGTCATCGGCGGCTGCGACAAGACCCTGCCGGCCCAGGTGATGGCGGCGGCCTCCGTCGACCTGCCGACCGTGGTGATCCCGGTCGGGCCGATGGTCGTCGGCCACCATCGCGGCGAGGTGCTCGGCGCCTGCACCGATTGCCGCCGCCTCTGGGGCGCCCACCGGGCCGGCGAGATCGACGAGCAGGAGATCGAGACCGTCAACGGGCGCCTTGCCCCCTCCGTCGGCACCTGCATGGTGATGGGCACGGCCTCGACCATGGCCTGCATGATCGAGGCGATGGGGCTCGCCCTGCCGATGGCCGGCACGATTCCGGCGCCCCACGCCGAGCGGATCCGCCTCGCGGAGGCGAGCGGTGCTTGCGCCGCCGCGATGGCGAAGGCCGGCGGACCGCGCCCGAGCCAGATCATGACCGGGGCCTCGATCCGCAACGCGCAGGTCGTGATGCAGGCGATCGGCGGCTCGACCAACGGGGTGATCCACCTCACCGCCATGGCGAACCGGGCGGGCATCGCGCTCGATCTCGCGAGCCTCGACGCGATCGGCCGCGAGGTGCCGGTGCTGGTCGACCTGAAGCCCTCGGGCGACCATTACATGGAGCATTTCCACCATGCCGGCGGCGTGCCGAAGCTGCTGCGCGAGCTCGGTGCCCTGATCGACCTCGACGCCCCGACGATCACCGGCGCGACCCTGCGGGACGTGGTGGCGGCGGCCGAGGACGTGCCGGGCCAGACCGTGATCCGTTCGCCGGACACACCGATCAAGCCGGTCGGCGCCATGGCGGTGCTCACCGGCAACCTCGCGCCGCGCGGCGCCCTCATCAAGCATTCGGCGGCGACCCCGCGACTCCTCCAGCACGAGGGGAGGGCCCTGGTGTTCGATTCGATCCCCGACATGGCGGCGCGGATCGACGATCCCGACCTGGACGTCTCGGCCGACGATGTGCTGGTCCTGCGCAATGCGGGCCCCAAGGGTGCGCCGGGCATGCCGGAGGCCGGCTACCTGCCGATCCCGAAGAAGCTCGCCCGCCAGGGCGTCAAGGACATGGTGCGGATCTCGGACGCCCGGATGAGCGGCACCGCCTTCGGCACGATCGTGCTGCACGTCACGCCGGAATCGGCGGTCGGCGGACCGCTCGCCCTCGTGCGCACCGGCGACCGCATCCGCCTCGACGTGGCCGGCCGGCGCATCGACCTCCTGGTGGACGAGGCCGAGCTCGCCGCGCGGTCCGCCGCCCTCGAGGCTCCGGCCCGGCCCGACTGGGCGTCCCGCGGCTATGCCCGCCTGTTCCACGACACCGTGACCCAGGCCGACCAGGGTTGCGACTTCGACTTCATGCGCCGGGAGGGTTGAACCGCCCGGCGCGGCCGGGCGAGAGTTCGGGCCGTCCGAATCCGCGGATCCCGGAGCGAAGCTTTTGCGCAGCGCGATCGTCCTGGGCGCCGGCATGGTCGGCCTCGGCACTGCCCTCCACCTGCAGCAGCGCGGCTGGTCGGTGGTGCTCGTCGACCGGGCCGAGCCGGGGCGGGAGACGAGCTTCGGCAATGCCGGGATCATCCAGGGCGAGGCGGTCGAGCCCTACGCCATGCCCCGGGACCGGGCGAGCCTGTGGGCGATCGCGCGGGGCCGCGGCAACGACGTCCATTACGAGGCGCGGTTCCTCCACCGCCATCTCGGGGCGCTCGCGCGCTACTGGTGGCACTCGGCCCCGCGCCGCCACGCGGCGGCGTCGCGCGCCTACGCCACCCTGATCGGGCAGGCGATCCCCGAACACGCGGCCCTGATCGCGGCGTCGGGCGCCGGCGACCTCGTCCGCCGCGGGGGCTTTCGCGTCCTCTTCCGCGAGCGGCGCGCCCTGGACGAGGCGGCGGCCGAGGCCGAGCGGCTGCGGGCGGCGTACGGCGTGCGGGCGCGGGTTCTCCCGCCGGCGGAACTCGGAGCCGCGGAGCCGGCCCTGAGATCGGCAGGGGAGGGGGCGGTCCACTGGGAGGATCCGTGGTCGGTCCGCGATCCCGGGGCGCTCGCGGCGGCCTACGCGGCCCTGTTCGCCCGGCGCGGCGGCGTCGTCGCCCGGGGCGAGGCCGACAGCCTGGCGCCGGCCGCGCGGGGCTGGCGCGTGCGGACCGCCGACGGCCCGGTCGAGGCGGCAGCCGCCGTGGTGGCCCTGGGGCCGTGGTCGCCGGACGTGCTGCGCCGGTTCGGCTACCGCATCGCGATGGTGCGCAAGCGCGGCTACCACCGGCACTGGCGCAGCGCCCGGACGCTGGAACTGCCGCTCCTCGACGCGCAGCACGGCTATGTCATGGCGCCGATGGCGGCGGGCCTGCGCCTCACCACCGGCGCCGAGCTGGCGGGACCGGAGGCCGCGACCGCCCCGGTCCAGCTCGCCCGCGCCGAGGCCGCCGCGCGCGACCTCATCGACCTCGACGGCCCGCGCGAGAACGCACCTTGGTCCGGCACCCGCCCCTGCCTGCCCGGCATGCTGCCGCTGGTCGGCGAGGCGCCGCGCCATCCGGGCCTGTGGTTCCATTTCGGCCACGGCCACCAGGGTCTCACCCTCGGCCCGACGACCGGACGCCTCCTCGCCGAGGTGATGTCGGGCGAGACGCCGCTGGTGCCGGCCGCGCCCTTCCGGCCGGGGCGGCGCTGACGGAATGGATGAGGCTGCCGCCCATGGTTTGGCTTTCTGCAAAAAACCATATCAAGGTGCGCCCTGCCCGGGCTGTATGAAGGGTTTTCGGACGGCCGTTCGCCGCGGCGGTACATGCCATGCCGTGGCCGGAGTATTCGTAGTCCGCGCGTGCGTCACGACGGCGTCACGGTGATCCACCTTGCGGCTTCATACGCGCCCCTTTCCCGGATCTCCGTCCACGTCGTTTCAATCGTCCGGGAAAGGGAAGAGGCTCATGAACAGACGTTTGCCCGTCGAACACGGCTGAGCCGCGCTGTCGCGTCCCGTTGCCGACCGGACACGGACCGGAGACGCCCGGAGCCCCGCCTCCGGCCCGCCCAATGGGCTAGCACGCCGCCGCTCACCAGGGTGCGGCCGACCAGGGCGGTGGGTGTAGGCACGGCCTAAGCGTATTATGCACCTGTCATGAGTTTTTCGGTCTGTTTGAGGATGAGACAGACGAAGGCGACCAGGTGCAGGTCTGCCAATGTGCTGGCGTAACGCTCGTCGTCCTTGACCAGACGTCGGCACCGCGTGGCCCAGGCGAACGAGCGCTCGACGACCCATCGGCGCGGCAGGAAGACAAAACCCGCGCATGGCTTCGGGCGCCTTGACCACCTCCAAGGCGATACCGTGGGCGCTCGCGGCCGCCCCAGGCTTGGGCCCGGTGTAGCCCTGATCGACAAAGGCCAGCTCGAGACTGTCTTGCGTCTCCGCCTGAACCTCGGCGCACAGCCGGCCAACCTCGGCCCGGTCGTCGACATCGGCGGGTGTCACATGCAGCGCCACGACATGGCCCGGCGTGTCCACCGCCAGATGCACCTTCGCCCCGCGCTTGCGCTCGGGCCCGTCGTAGCCCGCTCGCCGCTCTCGGGCGAGGAGCGCAGCGTCCGGCTGTCGAGGATCACCCCCGAGGGCTCCGGCTCCCACTCGGCTGCCATCCGCAGCACCGCCCGCAGATCACCAGCCACGTCCGCGAAGCCGTCGGCGGCAGCCAATGCTGCGTCTGCTGGTAGACCGCCGCCAGCACCGAGCTCGGCCACCAGTTCCTCAGCGGACTATCCGAGGGCGTAATGAGCGCACACAGTGTCATGGCGGTCGAACCGAGCGGGCTAAGGACGAGCTGCGAGATTCATTCGAAGAATTTCACGGGGTGCGTGCCAAAAAATTTTGCTTATGCGTCCTGCATAAGTGAGGTTATTTTTGAGTTTCCCTCTCGCTGCTTAATGTCATTTTCAAAATAATTGAGATAATTATGATGATGGAGCATGTATAATATTATTGTGTACTTTGACATCCGCAAGTTCTGCCAAGTATACGCATATTCGCAGCCAAGTTCGTAGCAAGCAAGAACTGGCATACTGAAAATTTATTTAATTTATCAAGGTTACACGATTTTCCGCGTAAGTCAATAGCCATCAAGTCTGCGCAACCACGTTTTTCTGGAAAGTGCGCACAAAGGCAGTCATAGAGCACCCATTGCTGCAGCGCAAAAAAACACCGCTATATTGATATTTATATTTTTTAATCAAACACTTGATAATATAATAAGTTTTTTATTTATATTTCATAAGACATTTGATTTCGCTGTTGCATCAAGAATAACATCCACTTTGATTGCCGCATCATCCCAAGACAAGCGATCGACGAATGGAAGACATCAGGATCTGCATCTGCTAAATTCACTGCGATGAGTAAGGGTAATAAATTCCTCATAAGAAAGCGAAGTGAGATTTATCTAAGTTAAAACTAAGATACATTGACCAGGATCTCGCTAGCTTACCATTCCTCATCGCGCGAACACGTTCGGCCTCGCGGCCGGGGCGCCGCAGAGACGTGAAACGCTGACCGGAGACGCAGAGCATGGGCATCTATCGCATGGGCAAGTTTGTGAATTCTGTTTCGGTGGCCGCGCTGCTGGCGCTGGCACCGCTCGCGGTGCCGCACGCCGCGCTCGCCAACGACAAGCTCGACGAGCTGTCGAAGAGCGACGAGAACTGGGTGATGCCGGGGAAGAACTACGCCTCGGACAATTACAGCAAGCTGACGCAGATCAACGACAAGAACGTCAAGAACCTGAAGGTGTCCTGGCAATTCTCGACCGGTCTGCTCAACGGCCACGAGGGGGCACCGCTCGTCGTCGACGGCAAGATGTACATCCACACCTCGCTCCCCAACAACACCTTCGCGCTCGGCCTCGACGATCCGGGCAAGATCCTGTGGCAGGACAAGCCGAAGCAGAACCCGGCCGCCCGCTCGGTGGCCTGCTGCGACCTGGTCAATCGCGGCCTCGCCTATTGGCCGGGCGACGGCAAGACCCCGCCGCTGATCATCAAGACTCTGCTCGACGGCCACGTCGCTGCGCTCAACGCCAAGACCGGCGAGACGGTGTGGAAGGTCGAGAATTCCGACATCAAGATGGGATCGACGCTCACGATCGCGCCCTACGTCGTCAAGGACAAGGTCATCATCGGCTCGTCGGGCGCCGAACTCGGCGTGCGCGGCTACCTGACCGGCTACGACGTCAAGACCGGCGAGCAGAAATGGCGCGCCTATGCCACGGGGCCGGATTCCGACCTGCTGCTGGCCAAGGACTTCAACATCAAGAACCCGCAATACGGCCAGTTCGGCCTCGGGACGCAGACCTGGGAAGGCGATTCCTGGAAGATCGGCGGCGGCACCAACTGGGGCTGGTACGCCTATGACCCCGGCACCAACATGATCTACTTCGGCACCGGCAACCCGGCGCCGTGGAACGAGACCATGCGTCCCGGCGACAACAAGTGGACGATGACCATCTTCGGCCGCGATGCCGATACGGGCGAGGCGCATTTCGGCTACCAGAAGACCCCGCATGACGAGTGGGACTTCGCCGGCGTCAACGTGATGATGCTGTCCGACCAGAAGGACAGCGAGGGGAAGATGAGGAAGCTCCTCACCCATCCCGACCGGAACGGCATCGTCTACACCCTCGACCGCACCGACGGCTCGCTCGTCACGGCGAGCAAGATCGACGACACCGTCAACGTCTTCAAGACCGTCGACCTGAAGTCCGGCCTGCCGGTGCGAGATCCGGAATACGGCACCCGGATGGACCATCTCTCCAAGGACATCTGTCCCTCGGCGATGGGCTACCACAACCAGGGCCACGATTCCTATGATCCGGAGCGCAAGCTCTTCTACATGGGCATCAACCACATCTGCATGGATTGGGAGCCCTTCATGCTGCCCTACCGGGCCGGCCAATTCTTCGTCGGCGCGACGCTGAACATGTATCCGGGTCCGAAAGGCGACCGCCAGAATGCCGAGGGCCTGGGCCAGATCAAGGCCTACGACGCCATCACCGGCAAGTTCAAATGGGAGAAGATGGAGCGCTTCGCAGTCTGGGGCGGCACCACGGCGACCGCCGGCAACCTGGTCTTCTACGGAACGCTCGACGGCTACATCAAGGCCCGCAACTCCGACACCGGTGAGCTGCTCTGGAAGGCGAAGCTGCCGTCGGGCGCGATCGGCTACCCGATCACCTACAGCCACAAGGGCACGCAATACGTGGCGATCTACTACGGTGTCGGCGGCTGGCCGGGCGTCGGCCTCGTCTTCGACCTCCAGGATCCGACCGCCGGCCTCGGCGCCGTCGGCGCCTTCAAGAAGCTCGCCAACTACACCCAGATGGGTGGTGGCGTGACGGTGTTCTCCCTCGACGGCAAGGGTCCCTACGACGACCCGAATGTCGGCGAGTACTCGGCGAACTGATCCGTCGACTTCCGCCCCTCCCCGTTCGCGGGGAGGGGCGGCCCGCTGCCTCCCATGACAACGGATCCGATCATGTTGAGATCGCTCGGACATCTGCGCCGGTCCCTTCTGGCCGCGACGCTCGCCGCCGCCGGCTTCGCGACACCGGCCCTCGCCCAGACGATCACCCGGACTGCGCCCGCCGAGACCACGCCCGCTCCGCCGCCCGACGACGGCGTCCTGCGGGTCTGCGCCTCCGCCTCGCAGCCGCCGCTCTCGCTCAAGGACGGCACCGGCCTCGAGAACCGCATCGCCACTGCTGTCGCCGAGACGATGGGGCGCAAGGTGCAGTTCGTGTGGTCGGACAAGCCCGCGATCTACCTGGTGCGCGACTTCCTCGACAAGAAACTGTGCGACGTCGTCGTCGGGCTCGATACCGGTGATCCGCGGGTGCTGACGACGAAGCCGTATTACCGCAGCGGCTACGTCTTCGTGACCCGGGCGCAGGACGGGCCCGACGTGTCGTCCTGGTCCGACCCGCGCCTCAAGACGGTGAACCACGTCGCGGTGCCGTTCGGCTCGCCGAGCGAGGCGATGCTGAAGAACATCGGCCGCTACGAGGAGGACATGGCCTACCTCTATTCGCTGGTGAACTTCCGCTCGCCGCGCAACCAGTACACCCAGATCGACCCGGCCCGCCTCGTCGGCGAGGTCGCAAGCGGCAAGGCCGAGGTCGCCGCGCCCTTCGCCCCGGACGTCGCCCGCTTCGTCAAGGCCTCGCCGGTGCCGCTGCGCATGACCCTGGTGAAGGACGACGCGACCCGCAGCGACGGCCAGAAGGTCGCCATGCGCTTCGACCAGTCGATGGGCGTGCGCAAGGGCGACGAGGCTTTGCTGACCGCCCTCGACAAGGCCATCGTCAAGGCCCGCCCGGAGATCGATAAGATCCTGAAGGACGAGGGCGTGCCGACGGTGCCGACCGGCTCCTGATCCTTTTCCCGGACCCCCTTCCTGGCGGACCGCCGGACGCGGTCCCGCGACCTAAAGCGAGCGTTCATGATCCAGCGTAGGACCGCCCTCGGCGCCAGCCTCGGGCTCGTCATCCTCATTGCCGGCCTCGGCGCCCTGCCGCGTGCCACCACAGCGCAGAACAGCGCCGTCGACCTGCGCAACGTCGTCACCGGCGAGAAGCTCGACTTCTCCGACGTGCTGCCGGAGGGGAAGGACACGCCCGGGGTGAAGCAGTTCCTGGCCACCGGCCACAATCCCTACATCACCGATGCGAGCTGCCTGAAGAAGGGCGAGCAGACCTTCCTCGCCGCCTGCTCCGGCTGCCACGGCCATATCGGCGAGGGCAAGATCGGCCCCGGCCTCAACGACAATTACTGGACCTACCCGCAGAACACGACCGATGTCGGTTTGTTCTCGACGATCTTCGGCGGCGCCAACGGCCAGATGGGGCCGCATAACGAGAGCCTGACCCTCGACGACATGCTCCAGGTCTCGGCCTGGATCCGCCACCTCTATACGGGGCCGGTCCAGGACGCCGAGTGGCTGAACGACGAGCAGAAGAAGACCTACAAGCCCTACAAGCTCGGCGAGACCTTCCCCGACAATCCGCCTGGGATGTGCGCCAAGAGCGGCAAGTCCTGACGGTCCCCGATCCCGGGCCGCCGCACGGCCCGGGATGCCATGGCCGGAGCCGCTCGTCCGGTCCGGCCGCGATCCGCCCGCTACGAACGATAATCCGACAGGAGGAACACAATGCGTCTGACCCTCGCCGCCGCGACCCTCGCGCTGCTCGCCGGCGCCGCCGCGCCCGCGCTCGCCTATGACGGCACCAAGTGCAAGGCGCCGGGCAATTGCTGGGAGCCCAAGCCCGGCTTCCCCGAGAAGATCGCCGGGACCAAGTACGATCCCAAGCACGATCCCAAGGAGCTGAACAAGCAGGCCGCCTCCATCCACGCGATGGAGGAGCGCAACAAGAAGCGCGTCGAGAACTTCAAGAAGACCGGCAAGTGGGAATACGACGTCAACAAGATCGCGGCGCAATAAGGCTTTCCCCGCGCGGCGCCGTCGCGCGCCGCGCTTTCCCTGCCTCGCGACACGTCCCGGAACCGTCGATCCGCATGACCCCGATCCGTCCGCCCGACACGGCCCTGACCGACTGGCGCCAGGCCGCCCTGCGCTTCGAGGCGGAGATCGCCAAGGCGGTGATCGGCCAGGAGCGGGCGATCCGGCTCGTCACCATCGCGATCTTCGCCCGCGGCCACGTACTGCTCGAAGGCGATGTCGGGGTCGGCAAGACCACCCTGCTGCGGGCGGTGGCCCGCGCGCTCGGCGGCGCCTACGAGCGCGTCGAGGGCACGGTCGACATGATGCCGGCCGACCTGATCACCCACACCTACCTCGCCGAGGACGGACGGCCGCGGATCGAGCCCGGCCCGGTGCTGCGCCGGGCCGAGGATCTCTCGGTGTTCTTCTTCAACGAGATCAACCGGGCGCGGCCCCAGGTCCATTCCCTGCTCCTGCGCCTGATGGCCGAGCGCAGCGTGTCGGCCTTCAACCGCGAGTACCGGTTCCCGCATCTCCAGGTCTTCGCCGACCGCAACCGGGTCGAGCGCGAGGAGACCTTCGAATTGCCGGCGGCGGCCCGCGACCGGTTCCTGATGGAGATCGGCATGGAGGCGCCGACCGATCCGGATCTGCGCCGCCGCCTCGCCTTCGATCCGCTCTTCCACGACACCGATGCGCTGATCGCCGGGATCGCCCCGGACGTGATCGACCAGGCGTCGGTCGCCGGCATCGCGGCGGCGATCCAGCACGGCATCCATGCGAGCCCCGCCCTGGAGGAGTACGTCGTCCGGTTGTGGGCGGCGATCCGTGAGCCGGCGCAAGCCGGCATCGCCCTGCCGGACGTCGCCATGGACGCCCTGGTCCAGGGCGGGGCGAGCCCGCGCGGCGTCGCCTTCCTGATCCGCGCCGCCCGGGTCCGGGCCTGGCTCGAGGGCCGCGACATGCTGCTGCCCGAGGACCTGCGCGCCGTCTTCGCCGAGACGATGGCGCACCGGATCTTCCTCGAACCGGTCTACGAGATGCGCCGGGAGAGCATCGTGCCGGCCCTGTGCCGGGCGGTGCTGGACACGGTGCCGGCACCGTGACCGGGGACATCCTCTACCGCCTGCGCGGCCCGGCCGTCGGTCCCGGGCCCGGCGCCCACCGCGCGCGCGACACCGGCGGCCTCGGCGTCTTCCGCGATCAGGTGCCGTTCTGGCGCCACCCCGATGCCCGTCGCATCGATCTGCGCGCGACCCTGCGCGACCCGTTCGAGGGAACGGTGGTGCGCCGGTTCGAGCAGCGCCGGGCGCTCGAAGTCTGGGCGCTCGTCGATCTCTCGGCCTCGATGCGCTTTCGCGGCGCGGGCGCGACCTGGGACCTGACGACCGAGCTCTGCGTCGCGCTCGCCCGCTCGGCGACCCGGATCGGCGACGCCTTCGGGCTCATCGGCTGCGGTGCCGGTCCGGACCTGATGCTCCCGGCCTCGCGCCGGCGCGGCACCGCCGACGTGGTCGCGGACCGGCTCGCCGCGATCCGGCCCCGGGGGAGGAGCGCCGACGGGCTCCTCGCGGCGGCCTCGTCCCTGGCGGGCCGGCGCAAGCTCGTGGTGGTCGTCTCGGATTTCCGCCTGCCCGACGCGCTGATCGGCGCCCTGTTCGAGCGGCTCCAGGGCCACGACGTCGTCCCGGTTTCGATCGAGGACGGCGCTCTCGGCGAGAACCTGCCGGCCTTCGGCCTGATCGAGTTGGAGGATCTGGAAGGCGGAGGAAAGCGGCGGGTGCTGATGCGGCCATCCTTGCGAGCCCGCTGGCTCGCCCGCGAGACCGAGCGACGGGAGTTCCTGCGCCGCCTCGCCCTCCGGCACGGAAGGCCGCCCTATCGCCTCGCCGACCGCTTCGACGGCGACGATTTCTCCCGTCACCTGCTCGGGACCGCCGCATGAGGACGCGGGCGATCAAGCCGCCACGGGTGGCGCGGGAGATCCCGACCGTGGTGATGGCCGGGGTTCTGTCGGTCTGCCTGCCTTTGCCGGCCGGGGCCCAGATCGGATCGGTGATGGTGCGCTCTCCGCGGCCGTTCGGGCTCTTCGTCGGCGACTGTTTCGACGCCACGGTCGAGATCGAGGCCGCGGACGGCTTCGCGCCGCAGCCTGCCTCGCTGCCCAAGCCCGGACCGCTGACCTACTGGCTCGACCTCACCGCGGTCTCGGTCGCGCCCGGGCCGGCGCGGGCCGGAAACCGGCTCTGGCGCCTGTCGCTCACCTACCAGACCTTCTACGCCGCCCTCGACGTGCGCCGCCTCGACGTGCCGGCCTTCACCGTGACCTTCGCCAGCGAGGTTCCGCGCGCGACGACCAGCGCCGTCGCCGAGGTGCCGAGCTGGCAAATCAGCGTATCGCCCCTGCGCGAGATCCAGCCACCGCCGGTCGCCGATCCGGTCGAATATCTCCGGCCCGAGAGCCCGAATCCCCGCCGTGATCCAGCTTTGGCTCGTGCGGTCGCCTGGGCCTTCGCGTCTTTCAGCGTCGCGGGCCTCTTCGCTCTCGCCCGCGACCGGGCCTGGTGGCCGTTCCGGCGCCGGGCGGCCCGGGCCTTCGCGGCGGCCTGGCGGCAGGTGCGCCGGCACGCCGCCCGCCGCGACGCCGAGGCCGCCTACCGCGAGGCGCTGCTGGCGCTCCATCGCGGCCTCGATCGTACGGACGGTCGGCGGGTGATGGGCGAGGATCTGGCAGGATTCCTCGCCCGGCATCCCGCCTACGCTGCCCTGGCCCAACCGCTAGACCGCTTCTTCCAGGCTTCCCGCGAGGTCTTCTTCGGACGCGATCCGTCGCTGGCGCAGCGTACTTGCCCGTTCCCCGACCTCGTCGCGACGGCTCGCCGCCTCGCCGCGGCGGAGCGAACGGCGAAGGCGGGAGGGCGGTCATGACCGCTTCCCTGACCGCTCTCGTCTCCCGCTTCGGGGTGACGGCCCCGGCCTGGCTGTGGCTGCTCCCGCTGGCGCTGCTGCCGCTCGCCGCGTCCGCGCAGAAACGCATCCCGGTACCCTCGCTGGCCATGGTTCCGGCCGACGGGCTGTCGCGCCTCGTCGATGCGGTGCTGACGCTCGCCGGCATGGCGGCGATCGGGTGCCTCATCCTCGCCCTCGCCGGACCGCACCTCGTCGGCGAGAGCCTGGTGCGGACGGGGGAGGGGGCTCAGATCTCGCTCCTCATCGACCGCAGCGGCAGCATGAACGAGACTTTCGCGGGCAGGCAGCCGTCCGGGCCCGAGGAGTCGAAGGCCGCCGCCTCGCGGCGGATCCTCGAAGGGTTCGTCGGCCGCCGGCCGCACGATCTCGTCGCGGTCTCGGCCTTCTCGACCTCGCCGATGGCGGTGCTGCCGATGACCGACCGCCACGACGCCGTGCGGGCGGCGATCCGGGCGATCGACCGGCCGGGCCTGGAGGCGACCAACGTCGCCCGCGGCCTCGGCCTGGCCCTGGCGCAGTTCGGCCCTGGGGCGCCGCAGGCCGCCCGCGTGCTGCTCCTGGTCTCGGACGGTGCCGCGGTCATCGACCGACGCATCCAGCCCCTCCTGCGGGAAGAATTCGCGAAGATCCACCCGACCCTGTACTGGCTTTTCCTGCGCACCGCCGGCTCGCCGGGCCTCGGCGACCGCCCGGCGGGCGAGGACACGCCGCAGGCGGCGCCCGAGCGCCATCTCGACCTGTTCTTCAAGAGCCTCGGCGTGCCCTACCGCGCCTTCGAGGCCGAGAACGCGCAGGCGGTCGAGGAGGCGATCCGCGAGATCGACCGCCAGGAGCGCAAGCCGATCTCCTACACCGAGCGGCGTCCGCAGCGCGATCTCACCGGGTTCGCCTACGGCCTCGCCGCCTTTGCCATCGGACTGCTTCTCGGGGCCAAGCTCGCCGAGACCGACCTGGCGACCCGAGCGCCCGCGTCCCGCCCGGCGGCCTCCCGCGAGATCCGGCGCGCCGCATGACCACCACTCGTCCTTCCCTCGCGCGCGTCCTGCGGCGGGCCTGGGGGCCCGTTCGCCCGGTAATGATCGTCGCCCTGCCGATCGCCGGCGCGGCGGGAGCGCTCGCCTGCGTTGCCCTCACCTGGCGCGATGGGAGCGCCAACCGCGCCATCGCGGCGCTCGAGGCCGGCCATGACCGCCCGGTCACCGCCGATGCCGTCCCGGAACTGCTGCTGGCCCGCATCCGCTTCCTCGCCGCCCGCGAACGCCTCGACGAGGCCGAACCGCTGATCGCTGCCCTCGACGGCAGCGGCTCGCCGGCCCTGCGCGCGCTGGCGCAGATCGCGCTGGGGAACGCGCGGCTGCGGCAGGCCTTCGCCAAGCTGGAAGCAGGAGATCTCGAGTCGGCCACGCCGCTTGTCGGGCTCGCCCGGCAGGCCTATCGCCGCGCGCTGACCCTCCGGCCCGAGGCCTGGAACGCCAAGTTCAATCTCGACGTCGCCTCGCGCCTCGTGCGCGACTTCCCCGAGCGCGGGCGCGAGCAGGGCGAGGAGATGCCCGCCGACCCAAAGAAGATCTGGACCGACATCCCGGGCCAGCCGCGGGGGCTGCCGTGATCCCGGCTCCCCTCGCGCGGCTCGCCGCCGACGCGCGCGGCCGGTGGCTCGCCGGGGCGTTCGCCCTCACGGCGCTGACAGGCGTCGCGCCGCACCTCTCCGTCACGGGGCAGCGCGTCGAGGCCGTGGTGGTGATCGACATCACCGGCAGCATGAACACCCGCGACGAGCGCCTCGCTGGCAAGCCGGTGAGCCGGCTCGACAAGGCCAAGGCCGTGTTGCGCGACCTCGCGGCGTCCTTGCCTTGCGGCTCGCGCCTCGGCCTCGGGCTGTTCGCCGAGCGGCGCACCTTCCTGCTGTTCGAGCCAATCGAGACCTGCGCCGATTTCGCCGCCCTCGACGGGGCCCTCGCGGGTCTCGACTGGCGCATGGGCTGGGAGGGGGACAGCCGGGTCGCTGCCGGCCTGTTCCGGGCGATCGGGCTGGCAGGGGATCTTCACAGCGACCTCGTCTTCGTCACCGACGGCCACGAGGCGCCGCCTCTGCCGGCCCGCGGCGGCCCCGCCTTCGAGGGAAAGCCCGGCGCGGTGCGCGGGCTGATCGTCGGCGCCGGCGGCCATGCCCCGTCGCCGATCCCACGCTACGACGATCGGGGCCGCGAGATCGGATTCTACGGGGCGGAGGACGTGCCGCACGAGAACCGGTTCGGCCCGCCACCGCCGGATGCCGAGACGCGCGAGGGCTACAACCCGCGCAACGCGCCCTTCGGTGCCAATGCCGCTCCCGGCCAGGAGCACCTCTCCTCGGTGCGCGAAACCTATCTGCGCGGGCTCGCGGCCGAGACCGGCCTCGCCTACGCGCCCCTCGACGCGCCGGGAGGCCTCGCGGGCGCCCTCACGACGGCAGCGACGCCGCGGACGCGCCCGATCCGGCTCGATCTGCGTCCGGTCCTCGGTGGGGCGGCGCTCGCTGCCCTCCTCGTCCTGTTCGGTCTTCTGCCCTGGCATGCCCGCCTGCGCGAGACCGTCTTCCGCCTTCGTCACGGAGCGTAAAGCATGCGTCGGTTCCACGATTCCCTGTTCGGCGGCCTCCTCGCCGCGGCGACGTTCACCGTTGCGACGGTTGCCCTCGCTCATGGGCCGACTCCGCAGAAGATCGAGGCTACGGTCACCATCGCGGCTCCCCCCGACAAGGTCTGGACCGTCGCCGGCAACTTCGCCGGGATCGCCGGCTGGAACCAGCTCGTCGCGAGCGGCACGAGCAAAGGCGACGGCACCAAGAACGGCGACACCCGGACCCTGACGCTCAAGAATGGGGGCGTCCTGCAGGAGAGCCTCGACGAATATGACGCGGCCCGGCGCAGCTACTCGTACCGCCTCGACGATCCCGACCTGAAGGCCCTGCCGGTCTCGTCCTACTCGGCGACCGTCACGGTGACGCCGGAGGGGGCGGGCAGCAAGGTGTCCTGGTTCGGGAGGTTCTACCGCGGCGATACCGGCAACGAGCCGCCGGAGGACTTGAGCGACGCGGCCGGCCGGGCGGCCATGAAGGCCTATTTCGAGGCGGGGCTCGCCGGGCTGAAGGCCAAGGTGGAGGGCGGCCCGTGAGGGCGCTCCTCCTCGCCGTCCTCCTCTCCGTGCCGGCCTTCGGGCCGGCCGGCCTCGCGGCCGAGATCTACGTCGCGAGCCAGGATGGCGGGGTGGTGTCGCGCATCGATCCCGCGTCCCCGCGGGTGATCGCCGCCATCCCGGTCGGGCCCGGCCCGGCGGGGCTGGCGACGGGACCCGGAGGGCGGATCTACGTCACCCATCCCGACCACAAGGCGATCTCGGTGATCGACGGGCCCGCCGGACGGGTCATCGCCCGCCTGGACCATCCGGGCTCGCCCTTCGGCATCGCCGCCGCGCCCGACGGATCCGCACTCTACGTCGGCGATTGGCGCCGGGGCGAGGTGGTGCGGCGCGACCCCCGTACCGGCGAGGCCGTAGGCCCCCCCGTGCCGGTTCCCGATCCCGCCGGTCTCGTTCTCGATCGCCGAGGGGCCCGCCTCTACGTCGCCGACCGCGAGCATCGCCGGATCGTCGCGATCGACACGGCCGGGATGCGGGTGAGCGGCACCGCGGCCACCGGCGAGGGGCCTTTCGCGGTGGCCCTGAGCCCCGACGGGGAGCGGCTCTACGTGGCGAACGTGCGCAGCAACGACCTCACGGTGATCGACGCCCGGACGCTCGCCCCGGTCGCCACCGTGCCGGTCGGGGCGATGCCCTACGGCGTCGCCGTGACGGCGGACGGGCGCACGGTCGTGGTGAGCCGCCAGCATGCCGGCAGCATCGCCCTTTTGTCGGCCGACCGCCTGGCGCCGGATGGCGAGGTCGCGGTCGGTCGCTATCCGGAGGGCGTGCTGGCGCTGGAGGATGGCCGCGTCGCCGTCGCCAACTGGTTCTCGGGCGACCTCTCCTTCGTCGATCCCCGGTCGCGCCGGGAGCTGGCGCGGCTGCCCCTGGCGGACGGCCCCCGCGGGCTCGCGGTCTCGCTCCGATGAGGCCCGGATCGACTGCCGTCAGGGGAGCCGCCCCCTTCGTCCTCGGGGTGCTAGCGGCGTGCGGCGACGAGCCGGCCCGGGAGGAGGCCCATCACGAGGCTCCCGCCGCCATCGTCACCCGCCGCGACGACGGCGCCCGGACCGACTGGCTCACGCCCGACGACCGCACCGATCCCGCCCGCTGGCTCGCTGCCCGCGCCGCAGGGCGGACGCTGCCGCCGGGCGATGCGGCCGTGGCGAACCTGCAGGCGGTCTTGCGAGAGGTCTTGGCGCGGGCCCGGCCGCACTTCATCGAGGATCCGCGCATGATCGCCAACCGCACGGCGCAGGTGGCCGGCATGATGATGGACGCGCCGGCGCCCGACACGCTGATCGCCGGGCTGACGGCGGTCGCGGCTCCCACGGGGCGGCGGCAGCTCTACGGCAGCCTGTGTCAGCAATACGTGACCCTGCGAGCCGGCGGAGCCGACCATGACGCGGCCCTCGATCGCCTCCGGGGGAGTCACGGAGCGCAAAGCCCGGGTGCGCCGATGGCCCGTTGAAGGCTCGGCCTGGGGGATGTCTGCGCATCGCGCACGAGGGAGAGGAACGCCACGCCCAACAGCAGCGTGCTCGTCGTCGACGATCACCCTTTTCTCTTGCGGGCTTCGAGGAAGCTCATGCGGCCGTCTACTGCGCGGGCGATGTCGAAGACGGCGATCGCTGCTTCGTCGCGAATCGACCGGCCGTTGTAGTGGCGGACTTGACCTATCGCGACGGCTCCCTCTCCGGGCTCTCGCTGATCGCCCGCATTCGCGCCGGGGGCGCGCATTCTCCTGTTCAGCATGCATGATGATCCGACCGTCGTCGCCCGAGCCCTGGCCGTCGGGGCGACCGGCGACCTGCTCAATGACACCACGACGTCCGACCTGCTGGCGGCCTTCCAACGGGTACGCGCGGGGATGGTCTCGATCGACCAACGTCTCGCCGTCGCGCGACGAGAAGCGGTGCCGCATCGGTTCCGCCGAGACAATCGCCAAGATATTTGCCATCACACACGGAGCCTGTCTTGATCCTCCATGCCATTTCGCTGTTTGCCCTCGTGCTCACGGCGGCCCAAGCCGCCGATGACTCGAGTCCGGCTGACAAGGCCGCGGTCAGCAACGACGCCGTCAAGCTCGCCGGTCTGGTCCGGTTCGTGGCCGAGTCCTGCCCCGGCACGAAGCCCGACTACGCCCGGTTCCGCGAGGTCGTGGAACGGCTTGGCACCGATCTCGCGGCTCTGTCCCACGGCGAGCCGCTGATCCGCTCTGCCGCCTACACCCAGGCCTACCAGAAGGACCCGGAGGCGAGCTGCCGCCGGGCACAGGAGAGTTTCGGTCCGAACGGGACGGTGGTGCCGGGCCTGCTTGGTCCTGGCTGATCGGGCCGGCCGATCACCGGGTGCGGAGGACTGCGTCGCGCAGGGCATCGACGAGGGCACCCTCGAGCAGCAGGGCCGAGCCGTAATGGAACTCACCATCGTAGGGACGGCGGGAATTCATCGACAGAGATGCGCTCTGCATCGCGATCAGACGACCCCCGGCATCGAACAGCCCGGATCCGGATCCGCCGTAGCCGTTGTTGCAATCGTGCCGGGCCTGCCGGATGCCGTCCTCGCCCGGTGGGTCGATCTGCCGGATCGTACAGGCCTCGAGGCTGGTCGCGCTGCCGAAATTCTCGTGTCCGGCCGGCGAGACCATCGTCACCGCGATGGTCTCGCTCCCTGTTCGCAGCTCGGCCGGTGCGTCCGTGATCGGCTGCGCGACTGCTGGTGTGACCGGCTCCTTGAGGTGGAGCAGCGCCCAGTCGTCCGTGATGTGCAGCGCCTCCGCGCCGGGCCGGACTCCGAGTTGCAGGCTGTCCGGCTCGAAATCGTAGTTGCGGCCGGCGATCTGGAAGAAGCAATCGGCCACCGCGCGGGTGACCTCGAGCCGCCGGCTCCGGAAATTGTGGGCGTTGAGCATGACGACCCGCGGTCCGGCGATCAGCCAGGCTGCGGCGGCCCGCTTCGGCACGCCCGAGGCGTCGCGGCAGAAGAGGACGCCTGCACCGGGGAACCTGGCGAAATCCGCGCCGGTCATGGCCCGACGGCCATCCTGCGGATAGAGCGCGGCCAGCCGTCCATCGCCGGCCGCCCCCGGTCCGGACAGGGCGGTGCCGACCGCTACCGCAGCCAAGATGCATCGTCCCGAATGGCTCATGGCCGCGACCGCCTCGAAGTCTTGCGCCGAGATACCTCAGCCTAGCTGACGCCAATGAAGAATGCTCGGTGCTGAAGCGTCAACTTGGAGCAGTGACGCGGAGCGGCGGCGTCACTCGTGGGACAGGAGGTTTTTGACGTGCGCGACCCGCTCGGCAGCGGTGAGCATGCGGGTGTTGATCGCAACCTGCTGGATGAGGAACTGGCCGGCGCCGACGATTTTGCCGATATGGGCCGACACCGAATGCGTTCCTTTCTCCGTGCAGACGATCCGGATGCGCCTCGTCTTGCCGTCCTTGGCCTCACATTCCGTCCCATCGGCCGTGATGCGCCGGAACGAGGATGAGGTCTCGCCAATCGTCTGAGAGCGCCTAACAGAGCGGTACGATTGGGGCGGTCGGGCGTTGAGCTGGTATGGCTGGCCCGCTCCTTCCCGACGATCTCCGGGCTGCAATCGCCCCGCTTCTGCCGCCGCACCCGCCTCGCCCCAAGGGGTGGACGTCCTCGGCTGGACGACCGCGCCGCCCTGACCGGCATCCTGTTCGTGCTGCGCTCGGGCATCCCCTGGGAGATGCTCCCGGCCGAGATGAACTGCGGCTGCGGCATGAGTTGCTGGCGCCGGCTGCGCGACTGGCAGGCCACCGGCGTGTGGCGGCGCCTGCATGCGGCGGGCGGGATCGATTGGAGCCGGGCGAGCGTCGACAGCGCGAGCGTGCCGGCGAAAAAACGGGGTCTGCCACCGGCCCGAACCCAACGGACCGGGGCAAGACGGGCACCAAACGCCACCTCGTCACGATGCGCGTGGTACGCCACTCGGCCTCGTCCTGACGGGTGCCAACTGCCACGACGGCCCGCTGATGGCCCCGACGCTGGACGCGATCCCGCCCTTGCGCAGCGGGCGGCGTGGACGCCCGCTGCGGCGGCCCGACAGGCTGCACGCCGACAAGGCCTACGATGCCAGAGTGCGGCGGCGGAGTGCCGAACGCGGGATCAGCCCGCGGATGGCCCGACGCGGCATCGAGAGAAGTGACAGGCTCGGGCGGCACCGCTGGGTGGTCGAGCGCAGCCATGCCTGGTTCAACCGCGCCCGCCGCTTGCTCGTTCGCTACGAACGCCGCGCCGACATCTACGAGGCCTTCACGGTCCTGCGGGCCAGCCTCGCCACCCTCCACCAGATCGAGCGATTCTGTGAGGCGCTCTCAATCAAGTGCCAGCCTACCCGACTACCTCAACGCTTTCCGGTGACATGGCTGCATATACCGAGCGTAGAGCAGCCCGGCCAGGATCGTCAGGCCGACCGCAAGGGGTGCGGAGAGGTCGCGTTCCGGGCCCACCGCACTCGCCCTCGCGTCACTCCGCCCGTCCCATCATAGAACTAACGGAACCGTGGCCGCGACGGCGATCGATCTTGGCGGATTGAAGCTCGGCAGGTCGAAATCCAGCTCGCCCCCTTGCCGGAGATTAGCCGGCTTCCAGATCACACCGAAAGGTCGGGGGGCGGACGGACATGCTGGGCTGGTTCCGGGCACTGATGCCCAGGGAGGACCGCTTCTTCGACCTGTTCGAGCGGCATGCGCGTACGCTGGTCGCCGGCGCCGAGGCGTTGGACCAGCTGCTCAAGAGCGGCGAGGACGTGCCGCGCTGGTGCCGGACCATCGCCGAGCGCGAGCAGGAGGCCGACGACATCGCCCGCGAGGTGCTGGAGGCGGTGCGCCGCAGCTTCATCACGCCATTCGACCGTGGCGACATCAAGGACCTGATCCAGTCGATGGACGACGCCATCGACCAGATGAACCGGACCGCCAAGACCATCATGCTGTTCGAGGTGCGGGACTTCGATCCCGTCATGCGCGAAATGGGCGGAACGGTGCTGGAGGCCGCCCGCCTCACCGCCGAGGCGGTGCCGCTCCTCAACGGCATCGGCAAGCATTCCACCCGCCTGTCCGAGCTGACAGAGCGGGTGACGAAGGTCGAGGGGCGCTCCGACGCCCTGCACGAGCAGGGGCTGAAGGCGCTCTACCACGCGAGCGGCCGCACCGATCCGATGGCCTACATCGTCGGCAGCGAGATCCTCGGCCATCTCGAGGACGTGGTCGACCGCTTCGAGGACGTCGCCAACGAGATCAGTGCCATCGTGATCGAGAACGTGTAGGAGCCTTGATCGTGGAGGCTGCCCTCTCGCTGCCGCTGCTCGCCGGGCTGATCGCCGTCGCGCTGTTGTTCGATTTCCTCAACGGCCTGCACGACGCCGCCAACTCGATCGCCACCATCGTCTCGACGCGGGTGCTGCGGCCGCAATACGCGGTGGTCTGGGCCGCATTCTTCAACTTCATCGCGTTCCTGTTCTTCGGCCTGCACGTCGCCCAGACGCTCGGCACCGGCATCGTCGCGGCGAGCCTGGTCGATGCCCGGGTGATCTTCGGCGCGCTTTCCGGCGCCATCGCCTGGAACGTGCTGACCTGGGTGCTCGGCATCCCGTCGAGCAGCTCGCACGCGCTGGTCGGCGGCCTCGTCGGGGCCGGGCTCGCCAAGGCCGGCTGGCAGGCGGTGGTCTGGGGCGGGCTCGGCAAGACCGCCGCCGCCATCGTGCTCTCGCCGCTCCTCGGCTTCGCGCTGGCGCTGCTCCTCGTCCTGATCGTCTCGTGGCTCTGCGTGCGCTCCACGCCCTTCGCGGTCGACCGCCGGTTCCGGATGCTGCAATTCGTCTCCGCTTCGCTCTACAGCCTCGGCCATGGCGGCAACGACGCCCAGAAGACGATGGGCATCATCGCGGTACTGCTGTTCAGCCAGGGCCATCTCGGCTCCGAGTTCCACGTGCCGCTCTGGGTGGTGCTGTCGTGCCAGGCGGCCATGGCCGCCGGCACGCTGCTCGGCGGCTGGCGGATCGTCCACACGATGGGCTCGCGCATCACCCGGCTCACGCCGATGCAGGGCTTCTGCGCCGAGACCGGCGGGGCGCTGACCCTGTTCGGGGCGACCTGGCTCGGGGTGCCGGTCTCGACCACCCACACCATCACCGGGGCGATCGTCGGGGTCGGCGCGGCGCGGCGCACCTCGGCGGTGCGCTGGGGCGTGGCGAGCGACATCGTGGTGGCCTGGGTGCTGACCCTGCCGGCGGCGGCCCTGATCGGCGCGGGAGCCTATGCCCTCACGGGGCTGGCGACGTGAGGGCGACGTCGGGGCAGATTCCGGCTGGACAGCACGGTCCGCCCGTCGTCTCCTGCCGCCCGCATCACGACCGGGAGGATACCGTCATGCGCAGGGCCCTGATGTCTGGCGCCGCCTGTCTCTGCCTCGTCCTGTCCCTGCCGGCGGCGGCGCAGACCGCGACGAACCTCGTCGCCCTGAAGGGGCTCGCCCCGGTCAGCGCCCTGCAAAGGACCCCGGAAGGGCGCGCCGCCCTCGAGGTCAACCTGCGGGTGACCGGCGACATCCAGTTCGGCACCGCCAAGCCGCCGCATCTCTTGCCTCTCGACCAGCAGCGCCAGCTCGCCCTGCGCGACTGCTTCATCACCGACGGCAACGCCACCGAGCTCGCCGACGGCCTCGGCAGCCGGCTGGCCGAGATCTACCAGTCCAAGGCGCGCTATACGGACTACAAGACCTTCAGCAACGTGACGCAGTCGGTCGCCGACCTGCTCGGCTACACCAACAACATCACGAAATCCGATTCGAACTCCGGAAAATACTTCTTCGCCAATGGCACCACGGACGGCAAGGCGCCGGTCTCGGAGGCGGCCGCCGCGATCTTCACCGCGCGGGACGGCGTCCCGGACGTGTTCGGCCGGGCCTACGACCGCAGGGCCGGAGCCAAGGGAGCGGACGCCTTCGGCAATTCGCGGCCGTTCCAGACCTTGGCCCAGCTCTACGCCTATCGCGGCAACGACTATTTCGGCCAGGGCTCGCACAGCCTCGACTGGCTGCACGGGCCGAGCCAGAACCTGACCGACAGCCCGTCCTATCCGAGCGGCCACACCACCTACGGCTATACCGAATCCCTCGTCCTCGCCCTGCTGGTGCCCGAGCGCTACCAGCAGATGATCGCGCGGGCGGCCGAGTACGGCAACAACCGCATCGTCGTCGGCGCGCATTACGCCATGGACGTGCTCGGCGGTCGCGCGGTGGCGCTCCACGCCGTCGCCCACCTGCTCGCCAACGACCCGGCCTATGTCGGCCAGATCCGCAGGAACCCGGCGGTGATCGAGGAGATGAGCCGCGCGACCAACGACGCGGTGGCGATCACCGATTACCGCGCCGCCCTGGAGGCGGCCCGCTCCGACCTCGCCCTCGTGCTGAAGGATGCCTGCGGCGAGGCGCTGGGGAGTTGCGCCGCCAAGGATACCGGCCGGTTCCGGGATCCGGCGGCCAACGAGGCCCTGTACAACGCCACCCAGACCTACGGCCTGCCGGTGGTCCATGCCGCGACCGCCGACAGCGTCGAGGATGTGGGCAAGCTCGCGCCGGAAGCCGGCTACCTCCTGACCGCCGCCTTCCCGTCCCTGACCCTCGCGGAGGCGAACGCCATCCTGACCGAGACGCAAGGACCCGGCGGCGGCTTTCTCGACGACGGCTCCGCCTTCGGGGTCTATTCGCGCCTGAACCTCTACGCCGCCGCCGGCAAGGCGGCGGCCCTCGCGGCGACGCGGCGGGGGCCGGCGCCGACGCGCTGACGCTGCCCCCGGGCCGTGGCGCGGTCTGTCGGCATCCTGGCGTCGAACCGTCCGGGACGAGGAAAGGGTACGAGGCTTTTCCTCCTTCCCGGCAGATCCCGGGCTCGGCAAGCGCCAGGCGAGGTCGGACAAGCCCGACTTCGCGCGGGGAACGGCCCGCTCGTCTCTTTTCACGAACAGCCCTGCGCCCGCGGGGAGAGGTTCCGCGCCGTTCCTTGGAAACTCTCCCGGACGGCTTCGCGCCGGGCGCGGCAGGGGGCCGTGCCCGCCCGGAGAGACGATATCCCCCGGATCTTGGCGGAGATGGTGAAATCGTCCCGTGTTCTCGCTTATTTTAAATAATAAAAACTATAGACGCTCCTGCTTGGAGGGCATTATCGTAATAATGCTCATCACGTCGCCCCGGCCGATTTCCGCCCGGTGAGGGAATTGCTTCGATGAACCTGTGGCCCTCGCGCCGGCCGGGATCCGGGCCGGATCGCTCCGTGTCCTCAGCGCCGCGCCGCAGCATCGGCGCTCTATCTTCACGGACAAAGGTCCGGTCCGAGAGCGGGGCCACCGCCGACCACGACCGACATGCCGCCCGGAGCCTGCACGCCTCTCAGAGACGGGTGGCCGTCAAGCAGTCCGACCGCGACGGGTTGATCGGCTGACGGCGAGAGGATGGACTCAAAACGCAGTTGCACACTGCCCGCTGTCTCTCTTGGTCATCCTGGGGATCGTCTTCGGAGAATCCCGGGACGACCGGGGAGGATGCGGCTCCGGTCGCTCCCATCACGCCGACACTCGACAGAAGGACCCCCATGACGCTCACCCGACGCACCTTCGCCGCCGGCACCGCCGCCGCCCTGGCGGCCTTCGCGACGGCGGGCCCGGCCCGGGCCGACCGCGTGCTGCGGGTCGGCTACCAGAAATACGGCACGATGCTGCTGCTGAAGGCCCGCGGCAGCCTCGATGCGGCGCTCAAACCCCTCGGGTTCCGGGTCGAGTGGCGGGAATTCCCGGGCGGGCCGCAACTCCTCGAGGCGCTCAACGCCAAGGCCGTCGATCTCGGCATCGTCGGCGAGACGCCGCCGATCTTCGCGCAAGCGGCCGGCGTGCCGCTGGTCTACCTCGCCCATGAGCCGCCCGCCCCGAAGAGCGAGGCGATCGTCGTCCGGATGGACAGCCCGATCCGCACGGTCGCCGACCTGAAGGGGAAGACGGTCGCGCTCAACAAGGGCTCGAACGTCCATTACCTGCTGGTGCGGGCGCTGGAGGCGGCCGGCCTCGCTTATGCCGACATCCAGCCGGTCTTCCTCGCCCCGGCCGACGGGCGGGCGGCGTTCGACGGCGGGTCGGTCGAGGCCTGGGTGATCTGGGACCCGTTCCTGGCCGCCGTCGAGATCGCGAGCGGCGCCCGGGTGCTGCAGGACGCCACCGGGCTCGCGGCGAACCACCAGTTCTACGTCGGCGAGCGCTCCTTCGTGGAATCGCAGCCGCAGGCCGTCGACGCGGTGCTGGCGGCAATCGCCGAGGTCGACCGCGAGACCAACGGGGTGACCGAGGCGGCGGCGCGCGAACTGAGCCCCGCCATCGGCATGCCCGTGCCGATCCTCTCCCGCGCGCTCGCCCGCCAGAGCTGGGGCGTCGCCCCCCTCGGGCCGGAGGTGGTCGCCGGGCAGCAGCGCATCGCCGACACCTTCCTGCGCCTCGGGCTGGTGCCGCGGCCGATCCGGGTGGCGGACACCGTGCGGCAGGCGCGGGCCTGAAGCCTGACAGCGCGGTGCTCGGGCGCTATATCGGTCGGCATCGTCGATCGCGGGCTACGGTACCCGCCAGCCTGCGGAGTCCGCCATGTCCCGCGACCCGGTCCCCAGCCTCCTCGACCCGATCCGGCTCGGCGCGCTCGCGGCGCGCAACCGGGTGCTGATGGCGCCGCTCACCCGCGCCCGCGCCACCCGCGACCACGTGCCGACCGACGTGATGGTGGAGTACTACGCCCAGCGCGCCTCCGCCGGGCTGATCATCTCGGAGGCGACCGGGATCAGCGCGCAGGGGCTCGGCTGGCCCTACGCGCCGGGGATCTGGAGCGAGGCGCAGGTCGAGGCCTGGAAGCCGGTCACCGCGGCGGTGCACGCGGCGGGCGGCCTGATCGTCTCGCAGCTCTGGCACATGGGGCGGGTGGTCCATCCGAGCCTGCCCGGGCGCGGGCAGCCGGTCTCGTCCTCGGCCACCACCATGCCGGGCCTGGCGCGCACCTACGAGGGCAAGGCGCCCCATGTCGAGGCCCGCGCCATGACGGAGGACGACATCGCCGCCGTTCTCGACGATTACCGCCGGGCGGCCCGGAACGCGATCGAGGCCGGGTTCGACGGGGTGCAGATCCACGCCGCGAACGGCTACCTCATCGACCAGTTCCTGCGCGACAACGCGAATTTCCGCACCGATCGCTGGGGCGGGTCGATCGAGAACCGCATCCGCCTCCTGCGCGAGGTGACCGCGGCGGTGGCCGGGACCGTCGGGCCCGACCGCACCGGGGTGCGCCTGTCGCCGAACGAGGAGCGCCAGGGCGTCAACGACAGCAACCCCGAGCCCCTGTTCGAGGCGGCCTCCACGGCCCTCTCCGAGATCGGCATCGCCTTCCTGGAGGTGCGCGAGCCGGGCTACGACGGCACGAACGGCAAGGCCGAGCGCCCGCCGGTGGCGCCGCGCATGCGGGCGGCGTTCCGGGGCGCCTTCGTGCTCAACTCCGATTACGACGGAGCGAAGGGGCAGGCCGCGCTCGAGGCCGGCGCAGCCGACGCCATCGCGTTCGGGCGTCCGTTCATCGCCAATCCGGACCTGCCGCGGCGGATCGCGCACGGGATTCCGCTTTCCGCCGACGACACCGAGACCTGGTATGTCGGCGGGGCGAAGGGCTACGTCGACTACCCGCCGGCCGCGTGACGGGCCGGAGACCGGTCATGGCCGGTCGAGGGATCGGTCGTCCGGCCGGAACCGGTAGGTGCGGGCGCTGTCGCCGATCGTCTCGACGAGGCGCGCCGCCTCCGGCGCCGCCTGGCCGAAGCTGTCCCGCAGGGCGGCGGCGACCGCCGCGTACTCGTTGCGCAGGCTCGTGGCGAAGATCCCCGGATCGTCGCTGCCGATCACGACCGTCGGACGGTTGGCGAGCGCCGGCCCCGCGACGCCGAGCCAGCGGAAGAGGTGATGCTCCGCGATCGTGTCGTAGAAGCTGATGCGGACGTTGCTGGTGGGCAACGCCTCGAGCGCCACCCCGCGGCGGTTGACGTCCCCGAGCACGCTGTCCTGCAGGAAGGCCAGCGCCTCGACCGGGAGGAGCGTCGCCGCGACCTCCACCCGCCCCTGCCAGACCTCGCGCCCGAGGCTCTGGCGCCGGGCATAGACCGCGTAGGCCGAGCCGGCCGTCTCCACCGTCTTGGCGATCAGCGCCAGCTCGGCCGCCCGCGGGCGGTCGATGACGGTGTCCGCCAGCCGGCTGGCGTGCCGCGCGACGTTCGCGGCGGTGAGGGGCTCGCCCCGGCGGGCGACCGCCCGCTCGACGATCCGCATCTCCAGGGCGTCGAGGCACCGGAGTTCCCAGGCGCGGTGCAGCAGCGCCGGGCCATGCACCTCGCCGTAGAGGGCCTCGGACAAGGTCGCGATCCGGTCCGCAAGCATCAGGACCTCGCCCTCGTAGCCGCCGTGCTCGGCAAGCCTGCGATAGGCGAAGACCGCGTCGTCGAGGGCGTCGATCCGCGGCAGGTAGGCCCGCCGCGCCGTCCGGGCGATCCAGAGTTCCGGCGCGATCCCGAGGGCGGTGGCGTGGCCGATCCGGTCGCCGGAGCGCAGGTCGAGGAAGGTGAGCGCCTCCGCCACGGCGCGGATGCCCGAGACGAGGTGCCGGAAATCCTCGCCGGCATGGAAGGTCGCCCGGGGGATGCCGGCCGCGCGGGCGAGGCGGAAGGCCGGCGCGAACGGCTCGGGCGGGGCGTGGAACTCGTTCGCGGCCGCATCGATCCCGCGCACCAGGGCGCGGGCGATCCGGTTGCCTTCCAGCAGGATCTTCAGCCCCCGCGCCTGCGCCTGCAGCGCGAGCCGCAGGTCGCTGTCGCGGCAGCCCCGGGCCCGGTCGGACGCCGGCCTGGGCGGCTTCTTGATGAAATGCGCCACGAGGGAGAATTCCGCCCCGGGCCGGCCGGCGCGCGGGGGCGCCTCCTGACAGGATCGCCCGGCTCGCGGGCCCGGATCGTGGCAGGGACGGCCGAGCAGGCAGGGCGGCGGCTCCCCGGCGAGGTTGCGCGTCCCGTGGCGGCAGCCCCGGAAGGCGAGGTAGTCGTCGACGATGGTGGTGATGAGGGCGCGGGTCCCGGCCACGTCGTCCTTGGGGGCGAAGCGCCCTTCGAGATGCGCCAGGGTGTCGAAGGGCGCGCGGCCGTTGAGCTGGCGGAAGCGCATCTCGTAGCGCTCCTCGATCCCCCACCGGGTGCCCACGAAGGTGTATTTCTGGAACTGGTCGAAGCCCCGCTCGTCGGCCTGCTGGACCACGATCCGGCCGATCTGGTTGAGCACGATCAGGCTGTGGTAGAGGCCCGTGCCGATGACGCAATCGGGCGCCCGCGCGAGGGCTTGCAGGGCGGCGTAGAGGAAGGCCGCCTCCTCGACGATGAGGGCGGCGGGCGGGCCGCCGGCATGGACGACGCGGCCCGGCGGGACGTGCAGCGGGCCGCCCATCGGGGCGCGCCAGGCGCGGTCGCTGCGGTCGTCCGCCATGGCGCGCAGCAGGCCCTGCATCCCCCAGGCGACGGGCGGGCCCGGCCGGGGCGCGCCGAGCCGGCAGGCGATCTCGGCGGCGACCTGCCGGCGCACGCGGCGGACGGCGCGCAGGCGCCGGTACAGCCCGAGCGGCGTGAGGCCGGGCTCCATCTGCTCGTAGAGCTCGGCGGCGGGCTCCCGGTTGGCGTTCCAGGCCTCGGCGAGTGCCTTGTGGAACAGGTCGGGATCGCGGCAGATGGAGGGCCAGAGCACGTCGAGCTCGGTCGAGCCGTTCAGGTGCATGTGCAGCTCGAACAGCCCCTTGCGCGCGACGAGGTCGCCCAGTCCCGGGTCGCACGGCCCGATCAGCGCCGTGTCGCCGATCTCCCGCTCGAGGAAGGGGCGGGGATTCTCCGTCGGGCGCGGGCCGGTCCCCTCGTCCACCAGGAAGGCCACGATCACCGCGAGCGGCGAGATGTAGGGCAGGAGCTCGTGCCACTCGACGAAGCCGTCGACCCGCACCGCGACGCGCCCGTCCCGCCGCTCCAGGAAGCGCTGGGCCAGCCGCGTCAGGACCAGGAGCGGAATCTCGCTCACGTCCTTCGCGGAACCCAGCCGCTCATCGAGATAGCCCTTGTAGAAGTGGTCGGGCCGGTCGAGGTCGGTCCGCCGCTCGGCGATGAAGATCCGCCGCCGCGTCTCCGCGATCGAGGGCAGCTCGCCGCGCCCGAACAGGGCGAGGGCGTGGTGGTCCGCGAAGGCGCGGCGGTCGATGAGGGCGGCCATCGGCGGTCAGGCGGTGGATTTCGGCGGAGACTTTCGCCGGGTGGTGCGCGGGGCTTTCGCCGTCCCGGTGGCGGCCCTCCTGGCGGCTGCGCTCCCCAGGGGCGGGGGCTGGCCGTCAACGGCTGAATCGTCGATCTGAGCATGGTTCGCCAGCGTTCCGGCCAGGTTCTGTCCCACGGGCGATTCCGGCGCGCGCTTCGTGGCCTGGATCGGAATGGTGTTGAGGAGCGGGTACAACCCGTCGAAGCGACGGGGGTACCGATTGTCCTTGGCCCTGAACGTCAATTCGTAGGACGGCTTGATGCCGTCGGCGGACATGCACATGACGTATTGTTGGTATATCTCTTCCGAGTAATTCTTCTTGCCGTCTTCGATGTCTTCGTCCTTGCGGGCCAGGAAATATCCCCAGAGCGGACAGGTGAAGATCGTGTGGAAGATCCACATCTTGCGATCGTTGTCCGGGATGATTTCGGTCGGATGATAGATGCTTTTGAGGAGTTCCAGGAAGGCCGCCCCGGAGGCGGTCGGGTTGCGGATGGTCTTCGTCGTCGGAGCGTGCCCGGCGGCCTTCAGGGCCTCGACGCCGACGGCGTGCAGGAACACGACGATGGCCCGATGCATCAGGACGCCGAGATAGCGCGTCCTCGTGTGCCGCAGGTCCTCGACGACGCCGTCGAACGCCTCGGCGAACCGCGCCCAGGTCCGGGCCAGCGTGAGGGGCGAGATCGACGGGGGCGGCTCCTTCAGGACGGCGTCGAGCCAGGTATCCAGGAGCACGTGCAGGGCCCGCTCGTCCGATCCGGGCCCGGTCCCGGACTCGGCCTGGATCGCCGTGTCGTCGGCCTCGTCCTCCGCATCCTCCTCGACCGCGGTGGGCGCGGCGCCCGCCCCGGTGCCCGGGCCGCCGGAGGCGGGGATCGGATAGCTGCCGAGGAGCGAGAACTCGGACAGGAACTCGGCGATGGCGTGGGCGCGCTTCTGGCCCGGCTTCATCCGCGCCTCGATGGCCAGGACCTCGCCCACGAAGCCGATCAGGCGGAGGATGGAGTAGCTGGTGCTCTCGGCCAGCTGGCCGCTGCGCGCGCGGGCGGCGGGAATCATGACCACGGCCGCGATTTCCGGCTGCAATCGCCTCTCCAGGCCCGTCAGGGAATTGGCGAAGACCGCCGTCAGCCCGGGTTCCGACCCGCGCAGGTAGTTCTGGCCCGCCGCCATGAGCGTGCGATGATAGGCGCGCAGCGGGACGGGCAGGGCGCCGACGAGTTCCTTCTTCTGCTCGCTCCCGCCCTCCTGCGCGATCTGGCAGAAGGTTTCGCGGTCGAATTCACCGGCGAGCCCGTACAGGCGTTCGGTGTAGCCCTGCTGGCGCGAGCGCCCCAGGTTCAGGGTCGCCGGGATGCTGATGCCGCTGAGGCGCAGGCCGGGCTGGATCTTGCCGTCCTCCACCGCTTCCCAGGCCCAGAGGCGGCTCGCGAACTGGATCGAGTCCTCGTTCGGCGCGACCTTGAGGTGGGCCCACAGCTTCGCGCGCTTGTCGGTCGAAACGGTGTCGATCCGGTCGATCAGGTTCTTGATCGTGCAGATCTTGAGCCAGTAATCGAAGATCGTCCGCGGATGCGTCCGAAACAACGCGGTCAGCGTGCCGGCGAGGAGCAGGGCGACGAGGTCCTCGTCCTCGGCCCTGCCGTGGGGGAAGAACCCCGCCATCGTCGGCCAGAGGTCCTTGGCGGTCATCCATTGCGACAGCAGCCCGACGATGCGGTCGGGATCGACCTCCAACAGGGCCTCGTGATCCAGGTCGAGGGTCATCAGGGCCTGCGACGCGACCGAGCGGAGCGCGTCGAGGGCGTCCTGGGTCCAGGCGAAGCCCTGGTCGCTCCCGCCCTGCGGGTCGGGCCGCCCCTCGCCGGCACCCGGGGCGGCCGCCCCGGCGCCGATCAGGCGCCAGGCTCCCGCCAGCGCCTGGAGGCTGCTGCGCAGCGGGAGGCGCAGGAGGGTCGACCGGATGACCGCGTTCTCCTCGGCGCCGACCTGGGCGAAGAGGCGGTCCGCGTAGCGCGCGAGGGCCGTGCGCTCGGACATCGGATCGCCGTGGCCCCGCTTGCGCGAGACGAAGGACAGGTTCGACCGGTCGGCATAGTACAGCAGATTGTGCAGATCGAGGCGGTTCTCGGGCCGCGCGATCTTGATCAGGTACTGATCCTGGAGAACGTCGACCATGATGCAGATCTGATCGAGATAGGAATTTTCCGGCGTGCAGGCCGTCTCGATCTGGACGAAATTCTTGTCCATCTGCTTCCACTGCTGCTGTCGCACCAGCAGATTGTAGAGCTTCAGGTCTCCGGCCAGGACGACTTTGAGTTGCGGGGCAGCGAGATACTTGCGCAACGCCTCCAGAACCGGCCAGCCGCGCTCGAACGAGGTGTCGACGTCGTCGATGGCGAGGACGAACGCGTCCATCTTCAGGAAGGTGCAGGCCTCCGCCACGTAGCGCCGGAATGCCCGCTCGAAGCCGCCGGCGGCCCCGGCCCGGTCGAGGCCCTTGTCGAGGATGAAGTCCGGATCGGCCCAGTCCTTGCCCTGGAGCATCGACTCGCCGATGCCGTCGAGGAGGGTCAGGCCGCCTGCCAGATCGTAGAGCCTGGTCTTGAACGCGTCGTAGCCCGCCCTGTTTCCCGATTGGCGCTCGTGCATGTGGTCCACCGCCGCCTTGATCTTCTCGATGATGATCACGACGATGTGCTGCTTGGCCTCGATCAGCGTCGGATCGACGATGCCGAGACTGTAGAGGCGGCCGATCTGGTCCGACGGCACGGTGCCGTCGAGGTGGTCCCTGAAATCCGCGGTCCCATGCTGGACATCCTGAATCAACGTCAGGATGTCGGTCAGGAAGGTGGTCTTTCCGTCGCCGCGGCGGGCGCTGATCAGGATCGCGTCGTGGCTGCGATTCGGCATCACGTCGAGCGCCTGAGGCCGCCCGGAGCAGGCGTCCTCCTTCTCCGGCTCCTCGGTCGGCATCGCCACCAGCTTGGCGAGGACGCGCCGAAAGGCGTCCTGGCGGATGACGCGGGTCGCCCCGGCACCCGCCGCACGGCGCGAACCGAGACGCGTCGCAGGCCCTGCGCCGAGGGCGTCCAAGTCGATGATGATGTCGTCGCTGCCCGGTGACACGTCAGCCCCTGGGATCGTTTCGGTCGTTCTCCAGAGATGTTAGCGGCAGACGCGCGGCGGCGCTATCGATTAATGCTGTCACGTCCTTCGATATTTGGAAAATTGTTTTCGATGTGGACGGAAACGGCTATTTGGATTTTATCGTACTGAATAATTAATTGAAAAATTGCCATAAAAGACTTGCAGTATGAAGAAAAATTGCCGTCTCAAGCGAGAAAAATTTTCCTTTTGCGATGTTTTGTTGATCGTCTCACCTTATTGATTGTTAGTTTGTTCAAAGCAAGATTCGATCGAGAGCGATGAGAAGGATGTGAGGCCCGCGATGCCGCACCGTCGCACCTTTGCCTGGCGCGGGGCGGACGGAGCCGCGGCGCCGATCTCGGCACCCATGACACCCATGACACCCATGACACCCATGACACCCCTGGCGTCCTGACGCCTCGCCCCGCCCGTCATGCGATCAGGACGATTCCGCGGGTCCGCATGGCTTCCGGAGCCGGCCAGGTCCACGACACGCCGGCGCAGCCGAGCCCCTTTGGCGGGCGGCTCCTCGCCCACCTTCCCCCCTGTCCCGGACGACTGAGGCGAGAGCGAAAGGAGATCCGGGAAAGGCGAGGCTGACGAGGAGCCGCCAGGTGGTTCGGCGGGGCAGAGATGCCTTGTCGTGTCCCGCGCGGAGCCCGTCTACCTGGACCTCGCCAGGGGACGGCAGTCGAAATTTGTCTAAAATGTTTCCGGATCCTTGGATGTGCCGGATTGTGCCGGTGGAGCATCGGAAATCTTCGACGATCGACTTGCGGGTGCAAAGCGTCACCCGTAGGCTTCCCCAGCGCACACCACGAGACAATAGAGATCACGCGGCAGGGCGCCGGTCCTCGAGGCCGGTGCGCGGCCGCTCCAGCCCGATCGCTATCCAGGAATGTCGACGATGCGCGGTTTCGTCTGGGGTCTCGGTGCCGGCCTGGCCGTCGCATTCGGCACGTTCGCCGCGTGGCCGCAGGCCGCCGCGTTCCTCGCGCCGCTCCAGGGGCGGATCCAGGCGCAGCTCCAGAACCAATGGGCCGCGTGGCGGCCCTCCCCCGACGCGCCCGGGCCCACGGCGGAGCCGCGGCCGGACCTGCCCGCCGTCGCCCCCGCCCGCGTCGCCGTCGAGGCGGCCCGCAGCGCCGACGTGCCGATCACGCTGTCGGGCATCGGCACGGTGCAGGCCTACAACACCGTCAACGTGCGCTCGCGCATCGACGGCGAGATCACCAAGATCCTGTTCCGCGAGGGCCAGGACGTGAAGGCCGGCGATCCCCTCGCCCTCATCGATCCGCGCCCGCTCCAGGCCCAGGCCGACCAGCAGGAGGCCACCCGCCTGCGCGACCAGGCCCTCCTCGACGGCGCCCTGCTCGATCTCCAGCGCTACGAGACCCTGATCCTCAAGGACTTCGCCAGCCAGCAGCAGCTCGACCGGCAGCGGGCGCTGGTCGCGCAGTACCGGGCCCAGATCAAGAGCGACGAGGCGCAGGTCGCCTATGCCCGCACCCAGCTCGCCTACACCACCGTCGCGGCGCCGCTCTCCGGGCGCACCGGCATGCGCCTCATCGACCAGGGCAACACCGTCCGCGCCGGCGACGCCGCGGCGATCGTGGTGGTGACCCAGCTCCAGCCGATCTCGGTCGTGTTCACGCTGCCGGCCACCGCCGTGGCGAGGAGCCGCCTGACCCCCGGCGAGGCGGCGGCGCCGGTCCGGGTCTTCGCCGCCGACGACCGCACCCTGCTCGATTCCGGCACGGTCGAGCTCGTCGACAACCAGGTCGATCCGACCACCGGCACCATCAAGCTCAAGGCGAGCTTTCCCAATGCCAGGCTGACGCTGTGGCCCGGCAACTTCGTCAACGGCCGCATCACCGTCGAGGTCCGGCCCCAGGGCGTCACCATCCCCCTGGCGGCGCTCCGCCACGGCCCGCGCGGCGACTTCGTATACGTGGTCCGGGACGGCAGCAGGGAGGGAGAGAAAGAGGGGCCCACGGACGGGCTCCACGTCGCGACCCGCGCCGTCACGCCGGGCCAGGCGAGCGGCGGCTGCGTCCTCGTCGAGAAGGGCCTGAAGGCCGGCGAGCGCGTCGTCACCGAGGGGCATTACCGGCTGGAGAACGGCACCCCGGTCACGATCATCGAGAAGCCCGAGCCGCCGCGGCCGGAGCCCTCGCCCCGGACCCCGAGCTGACGGCGGCCGGTCGTGTCGGCCCCCTTCATCCTGCGCCCGATCGCGACGGCGCTCCTGACCCTGGCGCTGATCCTGCTCGGGATCGTCGGCTACCTCGCCCTGCCGGTCTCGGCCCTGCCGGCGGTGGATTTCCCGACCATCCAGGTCACCACCGCCTATCCGGGCGCCTCGCCCCAGGTGATCGAGACCTCGCTTACCGCGCCGCTGGAGCATTACCTCGGCCAGATCACCGGCCTGACCCGGATGAGCTCGACCAGCGCCGCCGGCACCAGCCAGATCACCCTGCAATTCGACCTCGCCCGTCCGATCGCCGTCGCCGCCCAGGACGTCCAGGCCCAGATCAACGCCGCCTCGGGCTGGATGCCGGTCGCCCTGCTGCCAGGCCCGCCGACCTACCGCCTCGTCAACCCGGCCGACGCGCCGATGCTGATCCTGGCGCTCACCTCCGAGATCCTGCCCCTGCACGAGGTCAGCGACTATGCCCAGACCGAGGTGATCCAGAAGCTGTCGCAGGTGCCGGGCGTCGGCGCCGTGACGGTCGAGGGCGACCAGACCCGCGCCGTGCGCCTCAGCGTCGATCCCGCGCGCCTCGCCGGGCTCGGCCTGTCGCTGGAGGATGTCCGGCGGGCGGTGGCGGCGGCCTCCGTCAACACGCCCAAGGGCAGCCTCGACGGCCCGCGCCAGGCCTTCCAGGTCGGCGCCAACGACCAGCTCCTCGATTCCGCGGCGTTTCGCGACGTGGTGATCGCCTATCGCAACGGCGCGCCGGTCCACCTGCACGACATCGGCAGCACCCATGACGGGGTCGAGAACGCCGATCTCGCCGCCTGGTTCGACGGGAAACCCGCCATCCTCCTCGACGTACAGCGCCAGCCCGGCGCCAACACGCTCGAGGTCGTCGACGCGATCCACGCCCTTCTGCCGACGCTGCGCGCCGCCCTGCCGCCCGCCCTCAAGATCGCGGTCGTCACCGACCGCACGGTCTCGATCCGGGCGGCCATCGCCGACGTAGAGGTCACCCTGGTCCTCACCGTGGCGCTCGTCGTGCTGGTGGTGTTCCTGTTCCTGCGCAAGCTCTGGGCCACGGTGATCCCGAGCATCGCGCTCCCGGTCTCGCTGGTGGCGACCTTCGGGGCGATGGCGCTTCTCGGCTACTCCCTCGACAACCTGTCCTTGATGGCGCTCACCATCGCGTCGGGCTTCGTCGTCGACGACGCCATCGTGATGATCGAGAACATCGTGCGCCACATCGAGGCCGGCGAGGCGCCTTTGCCCGCGGCCCTGAAAGGGGCGCGCCAGATCGGCTTCACGGTGGTCTCGCTCACCGTCTCCCTGGTGGCGGTGTTCATCCCGCTGCTGCTGATGGGCGGCCTCGTCGGGCGGCTGTTCCGGGAATTCGCCGTCACCCTGTCGCTCGCGGTGGTGATCTCAGGGGTCGTCTCGCTGACCCTGACCCCGATGATGTGCGCCCGACTCCTCAAGCCCGAGCCTGCGGACCACCGTCCGGGCCGGTTCTACCGCTGGAGCGAGGCCGGGTTCGAGGCGCTGACGCGCCTCTACATGCGCGGCGTCGACGGCGTGCTCGCCCATCGCCGCGCGACGCTGGCGGTGTTCGCCCTCACGGCCGCGGCGACCGCCTGGTGCTACGCGGCGGTGCCGAAGGGCTTCATCCCCGAGCAGGATACCGGCCTCCTCGTCGGCACGACCGATGCGGCGCCGGACATCGCCTTCCCGGCCATGGCCGAGCGCCAGGGCCGCATCGCCGAGATCCTGCGCCGGGATCCGGCGGTGCGGGCGGTGTCGAGCTTCGTCGGCGCCGGCACCGTCAACCCGACCCTCAATACCGGCCGGCTCTACCTCGATATCGGCCCGGCCGACCGGCGCGAGCCGGCTCCGCTCGTCATCGAGCGCCTGCGCCGGGCCGTCGAGGGGGTGCCGGGCATCGCCCTCCACCTCCAGGCGACGCAGGACCTCACCATCGAGACGCGGGCCGCGCGCACCCAGTACCAGTACACGCTCCAGGCCCTCGACGGCGACAGCTTGCGCCGGTGGAGCCGGCGTCTCGTCGCGGCCCTGCGCGACGAGCCGGCGCTCGCCGACGTGGCGAGCGACCAGCAGGACGAGGGCCTGCAACTGGCGCTGACCATCGACCGCAAGGTGGCGGCCCGCTACGGCATCACCGTCGATGCCCTCGACCAGGTCCTCTACGACGCCTTCGGCCAGCGCCAGATCGCCACGGTCTACGGCGCCCTCACCCAGTACCGGGTGGTGCTCGGCGTCGATCCGGCGCTCAAGGAGACGCCGGACGTCCTCGACCGGATCTACGTCACCCCCGGCACCTCGCAGGCGCTGACGGCCGGCGACGCCGCCAACGGCCTCGGCGCCGGCTACCGCCAGGCCGGGGCGGCGGTGCCGCTCTCCGCCTTCGTGCGGGTCGAGCGCCGGACGGCGCCGCTCTCGATCACCCACCAGGGCCTTTTTCCGGCCGCGACCCTGTCGTTCAACGTCGCCCCCGGCTCCTCCCTCGGGGCCGCCCTCGACGCTCTCGGCCGGGCCGAGCGCAGGATCGGCCTGCCCGACACGGTGACGACCGGGCTCTCGGGCGCCGCGGCCGAGTTCGCCGCCTCGCTCAAGAGCACCGGCATCCTGATCCTGGCGGCGATCGTCACGGTCTACATCGTGCTCGGCGTGCTCTACGAGAGCGTCATCCACCCGCTGACGATCCTCTCGACCCTGCCCTCGGCGGGCCTGGGCGCGCTGCTGGCCCTGATGCTCGCCGGCATGCCGTTCGACCTGATCGCAATGATCGGCATCATCCTGCTGATCGGCATCGTGAAGAAGAACGCCATCATGATGGTCGACTTCGCCCTGGAGGCGCAGCGTGAGCGCGGGCTGTCGCCCGAGGCGGCGATCCGCGAGGCCTGCGCCTTGCGCTTCCGCCCGATCATGATGACGACCTTCGCGGCTTTGCTCGGGGCGCTGCCGCTGGCCCTCGGCGAGGGGATCGGGGCCGAGCTGCGCCGGCCGCTCGGGGTCGCGATCGTCGGCGGCCTCGTGGTGAGCCAGGTGCTCACCCTCTACACCACGCCGGTGATCTACCTCGCCTTCGACGCCCTGACGCGCCGCCGCAAGCCCGCGCCGTCCGCCCTCGCGGCGGCGGAGTAGCCGCGTGAACCTCGCCGCCCCCTTCGTCGCGCGGCCGGTCGGCACCGCGCTCATCGCGCTCGGGCTGCTGCTGGTCGGCCTCGTCGCGCTGGTCCGGCTGCCGATCGCCTCGCTGCCGAACGTCGAGCGCCCGACCATCGTGGTCCAGGCGAGCCTGCCCGGCGCCAGCGCCGACACCATCGCGACCTCGCTGGCCCAGCCGCTGGAGGACCGCCTCGGCCTGATCGCCGGCCTCACCGAGATGAGCGCCCACAGCGGGACGGGCGGCACCCAGATCGTGCTGCAATTCGCGCTCTCGAAGAGCATCGACGCCGCGGCGGGCGACGTGCTGGCGGCGATCAACGCCGCGAGCCGGGACCTGCCGCAGGGGATGCCGCGCCCGCCGGTCTACTATAAGGCCAACCCGTCGAACCTCGCGGCGATCGTGCTGGCGCTGACCTCCGACATCCTGCCGCCGAGCGAGGTCTACGAGCTTGCCGACAGCGTCGTCTCGGCCCGGCTCTCGGCCCTGCCGGGCGTCGCCCAGGTCACCGTCTCGGGGGCCGAGCGGCGGGCGGTGCGGATCCGGGTCTCGCCGCGCCTGATGGCGAACATGCAGCTCTCCCTGGAAAGCTTGCGCGCGGCGATCACCGATGCGAGCGCGAACCTGCCGAAGGGCGCGGTGACGCTGGCCGACCAGACCTGGACGCTTTCGGCCGACGACCAGCTGATCCGGGCCGAGGACTGGGCCGAGGTGATCGTCGCCTTCCGCGACGGCCGGCCGATCCGCCTCGGCGACGTCGCCGAGGTGACCGACAGCGTCATGGACACCCGGACCGCCGGCTGGTTCAACGGCGAGCGCGGCGTGGTGGTCTTCGTCCGCAAGCAGCCCGACGCCAACGTGGTCGAGACGGTGGACGCCGTGAAGGCGGCCCTGCCCGAACTCGCCCGCTGGCTGCCGCCCTCGCTCAAGGTGCACACGCTCTACGACCGCACGGTGCTGATCCGCGAATCGGTCGCGGAGGTCGCCCGCACCATCGCGATCGCGATCGGCCTCGTGATGGCGGTGGTCGGCCTGTTCCTGCGCCGGCTGGCCGCCACCCTGGTGCCGGTCGTGAGCATCCCGGTGGCGCTCGCGCTCACCGTCGCGGCGATGGCTTCGCTCGGCTACTCCCTCGACAACCTGTCGCTGATGGCGCTCACGATCGCGGTCGGCTTCGTGGTCGACGACGCGGTGATCGTCGTCGAGGCGGTGGTGCGCCTGATGGAGGAGGGCCGCTCCGCCCGTGAGGCCGCCCTGGAGGCGGCGCGCCGGATGGGCGCCACCGTCGTGGCGATCTCGGCCGCGCTCGCGGCGGCCCTGCTGCCGGTGCTGCTGATGCCCGACGTGGTCGGGCGCTACTTCCGCGAGTTCGGGCTGACGCTGGTGGCGGCGATCGCCGCCTCGGCGCTGGTCTCGCTCACCCTGGTGCCGATGCTGTGCGCGCGGCTGCCGCGGCGGGGGATTCCGGCGCGCCCGGTCAGGGCCTCCCGGGCGGCCCGCGCCTACCGGGCGAGCCTCGCCGGGTGCCTGCGCCGGCCGGGCCCGGTGCTCCTCGCCCTGGGGCTCAGCGCGGCGGGCTCGGCCGGGCTCTACGCCGCCCTGCCGAAGGGCTTCATGCCGACGCAGGATACCGGGATCCTGCAGGTGCGCACGGTCACCAGCCCGAACGTCTCCTTTTCCGCCATGGAGCGGCTGCAGCGCCAGGTCGCCCGGGCGATCCTGCAGGAGCCGGCGGTGGCGGCCCTGAGTTCCTTCATCGGCGGCAGCGGCGCGGTGCTCAGCAACGGCAACCTCTATGTCGGCTTGAAGCCCCTGGCGGCGCGGCCCGGGATCGAGGCGGTGGTCGACCGCCTGCGCGAGCGACTCGCCCGGGTGCAGGGGGTGCGCACCGTCTTCACGCCGCTGCAGGACCTCAGCCTCGGCGCCTCGGGCGGCGCGGCGCGCTATCAGTACACGCTGGTCGGCCCGGACCCGGACGCTCTGTGGACCGCCTCGGAGGCGATGCGGCGGCGCATGCGGGCGATGCCGGAGATCACCGACGTGGTGACGAGCGCCGAGCGCGCCGGGCTCGAGGCCGGTCTCGTCATCGACCGGCAGCGGGCAGCGCAGTTCGGGGTGACGCCGCGGGCGATCGACAACACCCTCTACGACGCGTTCGGCCAGCGCCAGATCGAGATGATCTACCTGCCGTCGAACTACGCCCACGTGGTGCTGGAGGTCGAGCCGGGCGCGCAGGAAAGCCCGTCGGCGCTCGCCGGCCTCTACGTGCCCGGCGCGAGCCCCGACCGGCCGCAGGTGCCGCTCTCCGAGGTGACGCGGCCGAGCCGCGGGCACGCCGCGATGTGGCTGCGCCACCTCGACGGGATGCCCGGCGTGACGCTCTCGTTCAACACCCGGCCCGGCGTGGTGATCGGCGACGCGCTGGCGGCGATCCGCGCGGCGGAAGCGGCCCTGCACTTTCCCGACGAGATCAGGACGGGCTTTCGCGGCGAGGCGGCGGAGGCGGGCAAGTCCGGGTCGCGCCAGCTGCTGCTGTTCCTCGGCGCCGTCTTCGCGATCTACGTCGTGCTCGGCGTGCTCTACGAGAGCCTGGTCCACCCGCTGACCATCCTCTCGACCCTGCCCTCGGCGGTGATCGGCGGGCTCATGGCGCTCCGGGTCACCGGCACGCCGCTGACGCTGGTCGCCTCGATCGCCTGCGTGCTCCTCGTCGGGATCGTGATGAAGAACGCCATCCTGATGGTCGACGTCGCCCTCGCGCTCCAGCGAGAGCGGGGGCTCGCGCCCCGCGACGCGATCCTGGAGGCGGCGCTCGCCCGGGCGCGGCCGATCCTGATGACCACGCTGGTGGCCGCCCTGAGCGCGGTGCCGCTGGCGCTCGGCACCGGGCCGGGGCACGAATTGCGCCAGCCGCTGGGGATCACGGCGGTGGGCGGGCTCGTCGCGTCGCAGCTGCTGACGCTGTACTCGACGCCGGTGGTCTTCGCGGTGCTGGCCGGGTTCGCGCGGGGACGGGAGACGGTCGGGGCCGGCCGTCGGCGGGTTCGGGCGTCGGCGGCCGCGGGTCGATAGGGGGCGCCGGCGCGCATCCGGGCGCGCCCGCGGTCCCGTGCGACCCTGCCTTCGGCTCCTCCGCGGCGGCGCCGGCATCCGGCGACACGCGGGCGATCGAGGCGGGGGCCGGATGCCGGGTCGCCCTTGACTGTGCGTGAATCGTGCACATATCGTGCGTGAAACAGGCAAGGCTATAGTCCCATGACCACGACCGCAGAGGTCCGCAGGGGCCACCCGAACACGCTCATCTCGCAGTTTCTGGGCGAGGTCCAGGAGCCGCGGCAATCGTACATCTCGTCCGAACGCTTCGCGGAGCGACTGGGCATGAGCAAGATGGCATTGGCCAAGGTTGCCGGTGTGCACCGCAACACATTGCACGCTAATCCGAATTCGGAACAGCTGCAGGATCGCCTCCGGGAGATCACGAAAATCCTGATGTCGGCGAGCGAATTGACCGGAGACATCGAGACCGCGACTTACTGGCTCAAGAACGAGCCCATCAAGGATTACAGAGGTAAGACGCCTATCGAGCTGGTGGCTTCCGGTCACTGTGAAGCCGTTCTGGCGTATATAGAAGATATCAAGAATGGTGCGATCGGGTGATTCTGACCTCTTTTGTCGAAGAGCGGATATTCTATCGATACTTGACCCCTCGTTGGTCGCATCAGCCGTTGAGCGGCGCGGGGGCCGCGATGAACGGGGGCCGGTTCAATCCCAAGGGAGTGTCGGCCCTCTATCTCAGCGCGGACCCGGAAACTGCCTTGGCCGAGTTGCGCCAGGACGCCTTGCTCGCACCGCCCGCGACGTTGGCGGCGTACAAGGTCATCGTCGGCGACATCGTCGATTTCGCGGGCGGATTCGACTCCGATCGATGGTCCCCGGACTGGTCGGACTGGAACTGCGACTGGAAATATATGTCCCGCATCGAGCGAAAGATGCCGCAGACATGGCGTCTGTCGAACGAGATCATCGGACAACAATGTCGCGGGCTGCTGTTCCCCTCCACGCGCAAGCCTGGCGGCACGAATCTGGTGCTGTTCAGTGATCATCTGACCCAGGCCGACAAGGTCGAGGTGCACGATCCGAACGGCGATCTGCCCCGGAATCAATTGTCCTGGAATCGAAATAGCTAACAGATAAAAATCGGAATATCGGCGACTTTCGGCGACAGCGAAATGTCGTGCGCACGAGAATTCGAGCTCGATTCTCGGTATGACCTGGCGGGCGGAAGGCGGCGCCGCTCGATGCCGTCGCGCCCCGGCATCCTTCATGCCCATCCGACGTCCCGGATCCGCACCGACGGCGACCGGTCATCGCGAACGACGGACCCGTCGCTCCGCGAGCAAGCCCCCGTAACCCCTCACCCCCGCCCCGTCATCTCCTCCCGCAACCACGCCGCCACCGCGCGCAGGTCCGGCCGGTGGCGCAGATGTGCGGCGGTCCAGAGCTGGAGGGTGTGCGGGCCGTTCGTGAAGCCGAGCGGCGCGACGAGGTGGCCGGCGGCGATCTCGTCCTCGACGAGGAGGCGGGGGGCCAGCGCCACGCCGAGGCCGCAGGCGGCGGCCTGGATCACCAGGTAGAAATGGCCGAAGCTCTCCTGCGCCGCCGCCGGAAGGTCCGGGTGCCCGATCGCCCGGGTCCATTCGGGCCAGGCCTCCGGGCGGGTCGCGGTGCCGAGCAGGCGCGCCCGCGCGACCAGCTCGTCCGGGCTCTCGATCGGCAGGCGCCGGGCGTAGTCGGGATGGCAGACCGGCCCGATCTCCTCGCGGATCAGGGTTTCGACCACCGCGTCCGGCGGGGCGCGGACCATGTCGTTGCGGATCGCCAGGCTGACCGCATCGCGGATGAAGTCGACCTCGCCGTAGCTGATGGTGAGCCGCAGCTCGATTCCCGAATGGTTGCGCTTGAACGTTTCCAGGCGGGGGATCAGCCAGCGCATCATCACGGTCGCCGAGCAGGAGAGCGTCAGCGGGCCGGGCTGTACCTGCGCCACCGCGGCCTGGATGCGGGCGAAGCTCTCGGCGAGTTCACCGGCAAGCCGCGCACCCTCCGGCGTCGGCGCGACGGCGCGGGGAAGACGCTCGACCAGCGGCAGGCCGAAAAGGTCCTCGAGCGCGCGCACCTGCCGGCTCACCGCCCCGTGGGTGACGCCGAGCTCGAAAGCCGCGGCGCTCATGCTGCCGAGGCGGGCCACCGCCTCGAAGGCACGCAGGGCGTTGAGCGGCAGGCGCGGCTTGGACACGGATCGCTCCTCGGTGATGAGAGTTTTTCTCACAGCTCCCTGCGCCGAACTCAAGTTCCGGCCGGACCGGCGCTTCGCTAGGCTAGCGCCGCATCGTCCCGGAGTGAGAGCATGATCCCTCGTTCGCCCGTCCCGGTCGCCGCCGCCCGCCGGGGCGCCTGACGATGGCTCAGCCCCCGATCCGGATCGAGGCCGATTACCTCCTCGAGACCGCGGGCGATCCCCGCCGGGTGGCGGAGACGATGGCCGGCGAGCAATCGAGCGGCACCTTCGTGCCGGTGCCCGGCGAGACGCCGGAGCTGAAGGCCCGCTCGGCCGCCCGGGTCGAGCGCCTGGACCTCCTCGACGAGCCGGTCCACAGCCCCTCGCTGCCGACCACCGCCGCGGTCGATCCGGCAGACTTGCGCCGCGCCCGCGTCACCCTGTCCTGGCCGATCGAGAATCTCGGGCCGTCGCTGCCGAACCTGCTCGCCACCGTCGCCGGCAACCTGTTCGAGCTGCGCCCGATCACCGGCCTTCGCCTCCTCGACATCCGCCTGCCGCAGGCCTTCGCCGACGCCTATCCGGGCCCGCGCTTCGGGGTCGAGGGCACGCGCCGCCTCGCGGGGGTGCAGGGCCGTCCGATCATCGGCACCATCATCAAGCCGAGCGTCGGCTTCGGGCCGGACGAGACCGCCGCCCTGGTGCGGACCCTGTGCGAGGGCGGGATCGACTTCATCAAGGACGACGAGTTGCAGGCCGACGGGCCGCATTGCCCGTTCGAGGAGCGGGCCCGCGCGGTGATGCGGGTCGTCGACGACCATGCCGAGCGGACCGGCAGGAAGGTGATGGTCGCCTTCAACCTCACCGGCGAGATCGACCGGATGCGCCGGCGCCACGACCTGGTGCGCGACCTCGGCGGCACCTGCGTGATGGCGAGCCTCAACTCGGTCGGCCTCGTCGGCATGATCGAGCTCGCCCGGATGAGCGAATTGCCGATCCACGCCCACCGCAACGGCTGGGGATACCTCACCCGGCACCCGCTGCTCGGCTGGTCCTACGTCGCCTGGCAGAAGATCTGGCGGCTCGCCGGCGCCGACCACATGCACGTCAACGGCCTCGACAACAAGTTCTCGGAGGACGACGACAGCGTCGTCGCCTCGGCCCGCACCTGCCTGACCCCGCTGTTTCCCGACAAGCCGTGCCTCGCCATGCCGGTCTTCTCCTCCGGCCAGACGGTGCGGCAGGCGCCCGGCACCTATGCGGCCCTCGGCTCGACCGACCTCATCGTCACGGCGGGCGGCGGCATCGTCGCCCATCCGGGCGGCCCGGGCGAAGGGGTGGCGGCCCTCCGCCAGGCCTGGGAGGCGGCCGTCGCCGGAATCGACCTCGCGGAGCATGCCCGCTCCCATCCGGCGCTGGCGCAGGCGCTGGAGGGCGCGGCGTGAGCGCAAGGTCCGAGACGCCCCGCCCGCTCCCCGACGGTCCCCTCGTCGCCTTCTACGGCGACGACTTCACCGGCTCCTCGGCGGCGATGGAGGTGCTGGCCTTCGCCGGGCTCGAGACCGTGCTGTTCCTCAGCACCCCCACCCCCGAGCGCCTGGCCGCCTTCGCCGGAGCCCGCGCCGTCGGCATCGCCGGGGTGGCGCGCTCGCAGCCGCCGGCCTGGATGGACCGGGAACTGCCCGGGCCGTTCCGGCTGCTCGCCTCGCTCGGCGCGCCGGTGGCGCATTACAAGGCCTGCTCGACCTTCGATTCGGCGCCGCATGTCGGTTCGATCGGCCGGGCCGCCGAGATCGGGCGCGGGATCTTCTCCGGCGACTGGATCCCGATGGTGGTCGCCGATCCCGGGATGGGACGCTACCAGAGCTTCGGCCACCTGTTCGCGATGGCCCACGGCACCGGCTACCGCCTCGACCGCCACCCGACCATGGCCCGCCACCCGGTCACGCCGATGGACGAGGCCGATCTCGGTCGCCACCTCGCCCGCCAGACCGCCCTGCCGGTCGGCCTCGTCGATTTCGTCGGGATGAAGCGGGGGGAGGGGGAGGCGGCCCTCGACCGGGCGCGGGCGGAGGGCGCGGCGATCGTCTCCCTCGACGTGCTCGATGCCGAGACCCTGGCCGAGGCCGGCCGGCTGATCTGGGAGCTGGGCGGATCCCGCGTCTTCGCCGTCGGATCCCAAGGCGTCGAGGCCGCCCTCGTCGCCCATTGGCGCGACGCCGGCCTCCTGCCGGCCGAGGCGCCGGTGCCCCGCTGCACGCCGGTGGCGCGGATCGCGGTCGTCTCCGGCTCGGTCTCGCCGGCGACCGCCGGCCAGATCGCCCACGCGCTCGGGCACGGCTTTGCCGGCATCCGGCTCGATGCGCGGCGGGTGGTCGACGCGGACGCCTTCGCGCGCGAGATCGGCCGCGCCGTGATGGAGGCCCGCGCCGCCCTGAGCGAGGGCCGCGACCCCCTGATCTACAGCGCCGCCGGCCCCGACGACCCGGCCGTGGCGTCCTTGCGCGAGGCGGTGGCGGGCGCCGGCCTCGATCCGGGCGCGGCGAGCGACCGGCTCGGGGCCGGGCTCGGGCGGGCCCTGCGGGAGATCGTGCTGGCGGCCGGCCTGACCCGGGCGGTGATCGCCGGCGGCGACACCTCGGGCCACGCCGCGATGCAACTCGGGATCGACGCGCTCACGGCGCTCAGTCCCCTCGATCCGGGCTCGCCGCTGTGCCGCGCCCACGGCCCCGATACGCCGCTCGACGGGCTCGACCTCGCCCTCAAGGGCGGGCAGGTCGGTCGGCCGGACTTCTTCCTGGCCGTCAAGCAGGGCGGCCGCGCCCCTTCGTGAGGAGACGGACACCATGCAGAGGCTCGCAGGTAAGGTCGCCCTCGTCACCGGCGCCGCCCGGGGCATCGGCTACGCCGTCGCCGCCGCCTTCGTGCGCGAGGGCGCGCGGGTCGTCGTCGCCGACGTGAACGGGGCCGGGGCGGCGGAGGCCGCGGCGAGCTTGGGCGAGGCGGCGATGCCGGTCGCGGTCGACGTCGCGAGCCCGGATTCCGTCGCCGCCCTGATGGCGGCGATCCTCGCCGCCCATGGCCGCGTCGACATCCTGGTCAACAATGCCGGGATCGGCGCCAACACGCCGTTCCTCGAGACCAGCCTCGCCGACTGGAACCGCATCCTCGGCGTGAACCTCACCGGCGCCTTCATGGTGGCGCAGGCCTGCGCCCGCGAGATGGTGCGGATCGGCGGCGGCAAGATCATCAACATCGCCTCGCTGTCGGGCCAGCGCGGCGGCAACGGCCGGGCGGCCTACGGCTCGGCCAAGGCGGGGCTCGAGCTGCTCACCAAGGTGATGGCGGTGGAGCTCGCCCGGCACCACATCAACGTCAACAACATCGCGCCGGGCGCGATCGAGACCGAGATCGCCAAGGCGATGCACGACCGCGCGACCCGCGAGGCCTACGCCGCCCGCATCCCGATGACCCGCTACGGCACGCCCGAGGAGATCGCCGACGCCGCAGTGTTCCTGTGCTCGGACGAGGCCCGCTACATCCACGGCCACACCCTCAACGTCGATGGCGGGTTTCGCGAGGCCGGGCTGATGTTCAAGACGGATTGAGTGCGTGCCGGTCGGGCGACAACGGACAGAGATCCGGCCCCGCCGTCTCTAGGTATATTTTGCAAAATTTGCTGCCCGTTTTGCGGCAAAAATCTGCGACAAAGCAACAATATAAGAGAATATTTGATTATTCTATACAGATATTAAATCCGTTTTGTCCTCCTGGGACCACGTCGCGGAGCCCGGAATCCAGACATTCGAGTGGTGGAAGATGAAGCGGAACGAGGACCGCTTCGTTCCGAGCCATCCGCGGTTCTGGATTCCCGGCTTCGCGACGCGGCCCCGGAATGACGAGGAGGGTGTGAATACTGTCGATCAGGTCAAACAGGCTCTGAGCGGACGAAGCGTTGGCCTGCCAACGCAAGTCTGCTTGGCGAACGAAACGCCGCCGCACGATCGATGCGCGCCCGCTTCAAGCGGCACGGTCCTCGCCGGGGTGCCGCCCCGTGGGTGAGATGCCGGAGGTCGTCGAGAACGGCCTTCGGCATGATTCAGTGCGCCGCCACCGCCGCCGACCACGGCGATTGCACGTCGCTGCACCCTGTCGCGCCGCTCCCGTCGACCCGGATGACATTGGGACAGGCGAAGTTGATCGGCAGGACGCCGTGCTCGACCACCGTCAGCGGACCCGCCGCCGCGAGCGCGTCGCGCACCGCGTCGGGGAGCCGTGCATCCGCCGTCGTGCCGTCCGGCCCCGAGACGTCGATGCGCGGCGCATGGGCCGCCGCCTGCGGACCCATGCCGAAATCGAGGAGGAAGGCGAGGGTCTGGTAGACGCTCGCCAGGATGCGCCGCCCGCCGGAGGCGCCGGCGGCGAGACGCGGGCCGTCGCCGTCGCGCGGCGTGACGATCACCGGGCACATGTTGCAGAGCGGGCGGGCGGCGGGCGCGATCGGGTTGGCGCTGCCGGGGCGCGGATCGAACCACATCACGCCGTTGTTCATCAGGATTCCGGTCTTCGGCAGCACCACGCGGCTGCCCATCGAGGAGAGCAACGTCGTCGTCATCGACACCAGCATCCCGTCGCGATCCACGACGGTGAGGTGCGTGGTGCAGGTCTCGCCCGGCTCCCGTGCCGATCCTTGCGCCGCGCCGAGGCCCGCCAGGCGCCGTGCATAGGCCCCCCGCATCACGGTCGAGAGCCTGGCGAACCAGGCGGCGTCCGGGCCGTCGGGCGCACGCGCCGCCCCCGCCATGCCGGCGACCACCTCCGCCAGGGTCGGCGCCGCGGTGAGGCCGCCGGCGGTGTGGACGAGATGGCCGTCGCCCCAGGCGATCGTCGGCGCGTCGCGGATCACGGCGCGGCAGCTGGCCAGGTCCTCCCGGTCCACCACCCCGCCGAGGGACGCGATGTCGGCGGCCAGGTCGCGGGCGATGCCGCCCTCGTAGAAGTCCCGCAGGCCCGCTTCCGCCAGCCGCTCCAGCGTGTCGGGCAGGCGGCCCAGCGGCAGGAAGCCGGGCGCGCCCTGGTAGGGCGGCACCGGCGGCAGGCCGCCCGGCAGGTAGATCCGCGCGCTCTCCTCGTAGAGCCGCAGCACCGGGGCCGAGGATGCGATCTTGAGGGTCGTGAACCAGTCCTGGGCGAGGCCCCGGCGGGCGAGCGCCAGGGCGGGGGCGAGGAGGCCGGCGACGGGCTCGGCCGTGCCGAACGCCTCGTGCAGGGCTGCGTAGCCGGCGACCGCGGAGGGGATGCAGAAGGAGAGCGGCCCGTGGACGTTGCGGTCGCCGACGACCTCCGGCCAGGTGAACAGGTCGCGCTTCACCGCGCCGGTCAGCGGATAATCGGCGGCGCGGGTGTTGCGGCTCGAGACGGGGCCGAAATCGACGATCCTGGCCGAGGTCGCGCCGGGCGGCAGCACCAGGGCGAAGCCGATGCCGCCGAGCCCGCTGTTCCACGGCTCCACCGCCGCGAGGGCGAAGGCGGTGGCGACGGCCGCGTCGGCGGCGTTGCCGCCGGCGGCCAGGATCGCGGCGCCCGCCTCGGCCGCCTCCCGGTTCTGGGCCACGACGAGGCCGTCCCGGCCGGAGGCGGCCGGCTTCGTCACCGTCCAGTTCTGCGTCCGGTAGGGCGCGAGGTCGTCGGCCGGCATCCTGTCTCCTCCGGTCATCCGTCGCGGCCGAGGATGGACCGGTGGAGGCCGGCCGGCAATTCCGTCGGAGGCGCCGCCCCGGGGGGCGGTGCGGCGGCCCCGGGACGGGACCCGTGCCTCACGCCTCGCCGTCGGCCTCCGACTTGCGCGGGCGGCCGCGGCGGGCCGGGGTCGCGGGCGCGGCGGTCTTCGCCTCGGCCTCGGCCTTCTGGGCGGCGGCGCGCTCGCGCCGGATCTGCCCGAGGCCCAGGCTCTTAGCGAGCTCGGAGCGCTGGGCCGCGTAGGAGGCCGCGACCATCGGGTAGTCGAAGGGCAGGCCGAACTTCTGGCGGTATTCGTCCGGCGTGTAGCCGCGCGTCGTGAGGTGCCGCTTCAGGCTCTTGTACGGCTTGCCGTCGAGGAAGCTCGTGATGTGGTCCGGCGTCACGGACTTCCGGATCTGCGCCGCAGTGACCTTGTGGTCCTCCTCCGGCACGGTCGCCGGCTGGCCGAGCCCGGTCAGCGAGGCGTGCACGGACGCGATCAGCTCGGACAGGTCCGCTGCGCGCACGTTGTTGTTGGAGACGTAGGCGCTAACGATATCACTCGTCAGCTCGATCAGAGGGGAGGTGAGGGAGGCTTGCTCGTCCATTTTCTCTTCCGATTACCAACCGCTCCCGTGATGGGCGCCAGTCCTTCCAAGGTCAACCGGCATGATTGAGCAACCCGCACATAAAATCGCCCAGACGCCCGACAAGGCGCGGGAACCCACCGTGAGACACGGGCAACCTCGGCGTTAGCGGGTCGAAAATACTGCGCGATAGCATCCTGGATACCAGGGCAGCCGGCGGTCCCGCGCGGAACCGCCGGGCGGCGGGCGCGCATCCTCTGCGGCCACGCTCGAACCGATTCCCGCGTCGGCCGTTCGCTCGCGGGGGCCTCGTGCGACGTAGCCATCCGGGAGCGGGAATCATGGAGTTCGGACGCAAGGCAGGCCGCTTCGGGCGCGTCGTCGAGGTCGGGGTACGCGGGCAGGCCCGCTACGCCCGCATGGCGAGCGGCGAGACGATCTGGTGGGGCTCGGAGGAGGACGTGCCGGATCAGGTGGCCCTGGCCGCCGCGCACGCGGCGACGGAGCGCGAGCGCGAGCGCGGGCGGGCGACGGCGTGAGCGGAGAGGGGAGGGCGGCCCGGCGAGGCCTCGGTGACGGATCGCGTGGGATTCCCCCTCCCGGGAGACGGGATCCCGCGATATCCCGTCGGTGGGCATCGTCGCGACACGAACGGTGCACGAGACGAACGCTGCAACGGGAGGAAACGCCTTGATCCACGTTCTCGCCATCATCACCACCAAGCCCGGAATGCGGGACACCGTGCTCGACGCCTTCCGGGCGAACGTGCCGGCCGTCCACGCCGAGGACGGCTGCATCGAGTACGGCGCGGCGATCGACACCGAGGGCGCCGGGCCGATCCAGGCGGCGCTCGGGCCGGACACCTTCGTGGTGGTCGAGAAATGGGCGAGCCTCGACGCCCTCAAAGCGCACGCGGCAGCGCCCCACATGGCGGCCTACGGCGCCAGGACCAAGGACCACGTCGTCTCCCGGACGATCCACGTCCTGTCGCCGGCCTGAGCGGGAGCGGGCGCCCTCACTCCTTGGGCGCCCGGACCGCGACGCCGAGCATCGCCTCGAAGGGCAGCACCATCGCGCCCTTGTCGCGGTCGCCGTGGCCGGCGCGCAAGGCCATCTGGTAGGTCGTCGTGGCGGCGGCCGTCACCGGCAGGGGGAAGCCGCGCGCCACCGAGACGTCCGCCGCGCTGACCAGGTCCTTGTAGGCCTTGCCCAGCGGATAGCCCTCGTCGAAGGCGCCCTGCAGGATCCGCGGCACGAAGTATTGCGAGGCGTAGCTGCGGCTCGTGCCGGTCGTCACCACGCGCCCCAGCCGCTCCGGATCGAGCCCCATCGCCACCGCCATCGGCAGCACCTCGGCGAGCGCCGCGATGTTGATGTCGTAGATCACGTTGTTGACGGTCTTGGTCAGCTGGCCGCTGCCGAGCGGCCCCATATGCAGCACCTCGGCGCCGATCCGGTCGAGGAGCGGCTTCATCGCCGCGAAGGTTTGGTGCGTGCCCCCGCACATCACCGTGAGCGTCCCGGCCTCGGCGCCGGCGGGGGCGCCGGAGACCGGCGCGTCGAGGAACGGGAAGCCCGCGTCCTCCAGCGCCCGGCCGATCCGCACCGCCTGGCCGTGCGCGATGGTGCTGAGATCGATCACCGTCGCGCCGGGCGCGAGACGGTCCTTGAGCCCGTCGGGGCCGAACAGCACGCTCTCGACCACGTCGCCGTCGGGCAGGCACAGGATCAGCACCTCGGCGCCCGCGACCGCGTTCCTGTCGGTCGTGACGGCGATGCCGGGCTCGGCGAGGCCCGCGACGCGGCCCGGATCGGCGTCGACCGCCACGATCGTCTCGGTGCCGGCGCCCTTGCGGGCGAGGTTGAGGACGATCGGCCATCCCATCTGGCCGAGCCCCATGACGGCGATGCGGCGGCTCATCGGGCGGGGTCCTTGTCGTCGGCGGAATCGATCCCGATCGCCTCGAGGAAGCGCGACACCATGTTGTAGGCGCCGACCGTGGCGGTGAGCTCGACGATCGCCCGCGGGTCGAGATGCTCGCGCAAGGACGCGAAGACCGCGGGCGCGACGTGGATCGTCTTCGTCATCGCGTCGCAATAGGCGAGCACCGCGCGCTCGCGCGGCGCGAAGACGTCCGAGGCCTCCCAGTCCGGCAACGCGTCGAGCTGCGCCTGGGCGACGCCCTCGCGCAGCGCAATCGGCACGTGCTGCTCGGCCTCGTAGCGGGCGCCGTTCAGATGCGCGACCTGGACGATCACCAGTTCGCGCAGCGCGCCCGGCAGCTCGCAGCGCTGGCGGATCGCCGTCAGGAAGGCCAGCCAGCCCTCGGCGACGGGCGGGCTGTGCAGCAGCATGGCGTAGAGATGCAGGATCTCGCCGCGCTCGGCGACGATGCGCTCGGCGAGCGCCGCCGTCTCCGGCCGGGCCGGATCGGCATAGGGAATACGAGCCACGATTCGGGGGTCTCCTTGCAGGGATCTCTTCGGCGGATCGGACCGGGGCTATTTCAGCGCCTCCTGCAGGAACCCCACCACGGCCGCCCTCGCCTCCGCCGTGGTCTGCGGGTTGTGGCCGGTATGGGCGCCGGTGGCGACGCACGGATCCTTGAGGCTGTAGGCCTCGCCGGTCGCGGCGTTCACGATCGTGCCGCCCGGCCCTTCCTTGAGCCGGCAATTGCGCGTGCTCTGCGCCTTCGGCACGTCGACGAGCGGCGGGCTCGTCGGGGTGTCGAAGCTGTGCTGCGAGTCCGGATACTCGGTCAGGGTCACGTCGGCCCCCGCCTGCCTGAGCCGCGCCGCGTAGTCCCGGCACGGGCCGATGCTGACGTAATCGTCGCTGATGCCGTGGAACAGCCGGATGGGCGCCGGGCCGACCTTGGTGTCGCCGTCATAGGTCACGTTGCAGGGCGTGTAGAACCCGATATGGGCCGCGAAGCGGTGGGGACCGCCATAGGCGGCCTGGAACCGCGCGGCGGCCGAGTAGACCGAGGCGACCGCGCCCTTCGAGAAGCCCATCACGGCGATGCGGTCGGGCTTCACCCGCGGATGGGCGGCCAGGAGGTCCAGCGCCCGGTAGGCGTCGACCATCATCGCCAGGGAGCTCAGCTGGTCCTGGTTCTCGACGGTGCTGACGATGCCGCGTCCGGTGAACGTGTCGAGGATGAAGGCGCCGAGGCCCGCCTCGTTGAGCACCCGCGCCCAGGCATCGGCGCCGGAGCTGATCCCGCCGGAGCCGTGGACCAGGACGACCACCGGCACCTTCGCGGGCGCGCCGACCGGCAGCCGCAACTCGCCGCCGAGCAGCACCTCGCGCCCCGGCGCCCCGCCGCGCAGGAATTCCTCCCCGGTCAGGGTCCGGCTCCTGACCGCATGGACCTCGATCCGCCCCGGCAGGGGCGAGGCGGCCTGGGCGGCCGGCGCCGCGGCGGCGCAACCGGCCAGAAGGGCGGCCCGCGCGAGGGCCATGGGCGTGATCGAGACCCGCATCGTATCCTCCCGGCAGCGAACTTCTTGTGAGCGCTTTTCGTCCGGCCCAGCTTGCATTGCGGCGCGGGCGCGTCAACGACGGAGGGGGGCGGCTCAACGACCATTCCTCCCCATCCCGGACCTCTCCCATGTCCACCCCCACCCTGAAGCAGATCCGCTTCTTCGTCGCCGCGGTGGATTGGGGCAGCCTGTCCCGGGCTGCGGCGCATCTCAACGTGGCGCAGCCGGCGCTGAGCCAGCAGATCGCCCAGCTCGAAGCCACCTTGAGGAACCCGCTCCTCAGCCGCACGGCGCGGGGCGTGCATCCGACCGAGGCGGGCCAGCGCTTCTACCGCCATGCCCGCACGATCCTGCGCCAGGTCGACGGGGCGGTCGCCGACCTCACCGGGCCGGAGCCGGTGATCGGCCGGGTGGCGATCGGGCTGCCGACCAGCGTCTCGACCCTGCTGGCCTACCCGCTGCTCGGCCGGATCCTGCGCGACTATCCGGGCATCCGGCCGGAACTGTTCGAGAGCCTGTCGGGCTACCTGCACGAACTGATCGCCCAGCGCCGGCTCGAACTGGCGATCCTTTACCGCGACCGTTCCGGGCCGGGGCTGACCGTGCAGCCGGTGCTGCGCGAGGAACTCTTCCTCGTGACCAGGGCGGACCCGGACGCCCCCGCCACCATCACCATGCGGGAGGTCGCGAGCCTGCCCCTGGTGATGCCGAGCCCGACCCACACCCTGCGCACGATGGTGGAGGCGGCCTTCGCCCGCGAGGGCCTGTCGCTCACCGTGATCGCCGACGTCGACAGCCTGCCGACCATGCGCCGCATCGCCGCCTCGGGGCTGGCCGCCGCCATCCTGCCGATCTCGGGGCTCTCGGGGCTCGACGAGGCGGCCCGGCCGGGGATGATCCGCATCGTCGAGCCGACGATCACCCGTCCGCTGGGCCTGTGCTACGCCGCCGACCAACCCCTCGCCGGCCCCGCCGCCCTCGTCGCCGACCTGATGGTGGCGGAGATGCGCCGGCTCGTCGAGGACGGCGCCTGGGGCAACGCGGTTCTCGTGTGAGACGACGTCCGGACGATCCCTTCCGGACGTCGCCTCACCGGCCCGCGCGGCAGAGGGGAGCCGGCGCTCGATTTCGAGGGATTCTACGCCGGACAGCTCCGCGCGGGCGGAAGGAGAAGAGACCCCCGCGCCTCGGACCGATCCGCGAACGCATCGGTCGACGGGGGTCGAGGGACGTCCCTCCCTCACCCCATCAACCGCACCAACGCCCCCATCGCCGCCTGCCCTTCCCGCGTCTCGAACGTGTCGGCGAACCGGGTGGCGAAGCTCGCGACCGAACTCGTGATCCCGCCCGCCGCCTCGATCTCCCGCAGGGCCGCCGCCTCGGTGCGGTCGGAGAAGCCGCCGCTCGCGTCGAGGAGCACGTGCACGTCGAGGCCTGCCGCCCGGGCCGCGAGGGCGGCGTGGAGGACCACCACCTCGCTCGCCACCCCGGCGATCGCCAGGACGCGCCGGCCGGTGCCCAGGAGCGCCTCGCGGCTGGGAGCGTGGGCGAAGACCGCGGGACCGCCGCGCGTCAGGACCGGGATGTCCGGCAGGACGGCGGTGATCTCGGCGATCGGCCGGGGATCGTCGGTGCCGAACGGCACCACCGAGGCGAAGGCCGGCAGGCCGAGGTCGCGGGCGACGCCCGCGAGCGCCCCGGCCGACTTGCGCAAGCGCGCCTCGTCGGTGGTGGCGGCGTGGCCGACGATGCTGTCCTGGAGGTCGGCGAAGAGCACGGCGACGTCGGCGGGAACGAGCTGGGGCATGGGATCTTCCGTGCTGGGCGGCGCGAGCGCGCCGGCAATGTGCCTCGAAGCCGCCGCGGGGCGCCCCGGTTCCATCGGGCCGGCCCCGGGAGCGGGGCGCCCCCGGGGCCGGCTCTTCGGCTCACGCCGCGGCGCGGGCGCCCGGTGCGCCGGCGATCTCGCGCAGCACCTCCTCGGTGTCGGCGACGCGGCCCCACAGGCGGGAGAAGCCGCGCAGGGTCGCCTCCTGCATCGCTTCGCTGCAGGTGCCGGTGGCGTCCGACACCATCACCACCCCGAAGCCCCGGTCCGAGGCCTCCCGCGCGGTGGTCTCGACGCAGTTGTTGGTCGAGACCCCGGTGACGACGATCGTCTCGATGCCGAGCGAGCGCAGCACGCCCTCGATGCCCGTCGACGCGAAGGCGCCCTGGGTGCGCTTGTTGATCACGAGCTCGCCGGGACGCGGCTTGAGGGCGTCGACGATCTCATGCTCCCGGGTGCCGACCGTGTTGTTGGTGGCTCGAAAGAACGCCGCGGTGCTCGGCGGCGCGTCGGAGAAGTCCGGCAGCTCGCAGCCGAGGGTGACGTGGACGATTCGCGCGCCGGCCTGCCGGAAGCCGTCGAGCAGCCGGCGCGTGTTGGGCACCACCACCTGCTCGACGCGGTCGAACCGGTAGGCGGCTTCGTGCAGCCGTCCCTCGCGGGAAAGCAGCGCGCCGAGGCCGTGGTCGCGGCTGCCGGAGGCGTATTGCAGATCGACCGGGACCAGGGCGGTGCGGCGCGGATCGATGGCGACCTTGCGGGTGAAGAGATCGACGTAGGAGGGATGCATGGGGAATATCTCCTGGAAGGAACCGGGTCAGGCGAGGCGGCCGCGGGCGAGGCCGCGGAGGGGCCGGGGCCCGCCCTCGCTCTCGGCCTCCTCGAGGGAGCTGGCCCGCATCTCGACCGGCAGGAGCAGGACGCTGACGGCGAGGAGCGCCAGCACGCTCACCACCATCCCGACGACGCCCGAGACGCCGAAGGCGGTGAACAGCCAGACCACCGCGTACGGCATGGTGATCGAGGCGAGGCGGCCGCAGGCATTGGCAAAGCCCCCGCCGCGCAGGCGCAGGGCCGTCGGGAAGAGTTCCGGCCCGTAGGAGTAGAACGCCACCGCGACCAGGAAGTAGATCGCGCTCACCAGCCCGAACCCGACCGCCGTCACCGCCGCCGGATCGGTCATCTGCGGGTAGAGGAGGGCGAACAGCCCGACCACCGCGCAGGCGCCGACCATCGAGGCCTTGCGCGGCAGGCGATCCGCCAGGAGGAAGCCGACCAGGGCGCCGAACGGCCCGCCGACCGTCATCAGGGTGGTGAAGCCGAGCGACTGGACCACCGACAGGCCCTGCTTGACCATGAAGGTCGGGATCCAGGCGATCATGCCGTAGACCGCGATGTTGATCGCCACGTGCGAGAGCGCCGCCACGAAGGTGCGCCCGCCGAGCGCCCGCGAGAACAGCGCCCGCATCGGCATCTCGGGCTGGCGCAGGTCGCGGGTGACCGGCACCGCCGGGAGCGGGCCTCTCTCGGCCGCCACCTCGGCCTCGATCGTCGCCAGCGCGGCTTCCGCCTCGTCGAGCCGGCCGCGGGATTCGAGCCAGCGGGGCGATTCCGGCATCTGCTTGCGCAGGATCCAGACCCCGAAGGCGCCGATCCCGGCGAGCACGAACATCACCCGCCAGCTGAACTGGGGGATCAGGAAGTAGCCGGCCGCGTTGGCGGCGGGCAGCCCGACATTGATCAGCATGCCGAGCAGCGCGCCCCAGCGCCCGCGATGCGAGGGCGGGATGAACTCGCACAGGGTTCCGGCCGCCACCACCAGCTCGGCCCCGAGCCCGATGCCCATCACGAAGCGGCAGAGCGTCAGGACCGTGATGTTGGGAGCAAAGCACGCGGCGAGCGAGGCGAGGCCGAAGATCGCGAGGTTGGTCTGGTAGGAGAAGCGCCGGCCGTAGCGGTCGCCGAGATAGCCGGAGCTGGCGGCGCCGATCAGCATGCCGAAGAAGCCGCTGGAGACGAACAGCGCCCCCTGCGGCAGGGTGGCGAAGCCGTCCTTGACGAGCGCCGCCACGACGCTGCTGGCGAGGTAGACGTCGAAGGCATCGACGAAGCCGCCGGCGGCGATCAGCCAGAGCATCCGCCAGTGGAAGCGCGAGACCGGGAGACGGTCGAGCCGCGCCCCCGCATTGACGATGTGGGCCATGGGGTTTCCTCCGGGTGACGCGGCCTTTGGCGGCCGTCGTTGTTCGGTTCGATCGCGGGACTTGCTCGGAGCCGGGGAGCCGGCTTGCGGTGGGATGACCCGGGACGTCGGCCGGGCCCGCCTCAATGCCTGGCGAGAAACCCGAGCAGCGCGTCGGCGAACTCGGCCTTGCGCTTCGATCCGGCGATGACGTGGGCGGCGAGCGGCATGTCGAGCCCCTCGGCGTTCGGGATCGCCGCCTCGATCGGCTTCGTCGTGCGCGGCCCCGTCACCTGGTCGAGGCCGGCATGCTGGACGAGGGTGGGGGCCCGGATGGCGCCCGCCCGGTCGCGGGCGTCGTGGTTCAGGCAGGCCTCGATCAGGCGGGCATGGGCCGGGACGCGGCCGTTGAGCTCGCTCCAGACGCCGTGCTCGCCGAGCAGCCGGTCGATGGTGCGGGCGTAGTAATCCGGCTCGAAGGAGAGCAGCGAGACGACCTTCTGGAAGGTCAGGAAGCCGGATTCGGCGTGGACGTCGAGGAGCATCCGCAGCTGGTCGGCGAGGAAGCGGTCGACCGCGATCCAGGCGCCGGTATTGACCATCGAGCGGGCAAGCTCCGGCCGGCGGATCGCCACCTCCTGCATGATGCAGGCGCCCATCCCGATCAGCCCGACGAGGTGGGCCCGCTCGATCCCGAGATGCTGCGACAGCCCGATCACGTCCTCGGCGTAGAGGGCGGTGGTGGCCGGGACCGCGAGGTCGTCGTCGGACTCGCCGATGCCGCGATGGTCGAAGATCACCACGCTGTAGCGCTCGGCGAGGCCCTGGGGCAGGTGGCGCTCGCCGCCGTGGCAGAAGGTGCCCCAGCCGCCCGACAGGATCACGGGCTCGCCCGTGCCGTGGACCTCGTAGTGCATCCGGTGGCCGTTGATCGTCGCGCTCGGCATGGGGCGTCGTCCTCCATCAGGGTGGGTGTCAGGCAACGGGCTCGCCGGAGAGGATCGCGTCGGTGTGCTCACCGAGCGCCGGCTCGCGCAGGCGGGGCTCCGGCGGCTCGTCGCGGAAGCGGATCGCCGGGGCGACGTGGCGCCGGCCAGCCGCGTCGGTGAGGATCATGCCGCGGGCGAGCGCGTGCTCGTCGGAGAGGGCTTCCGGCAGGGTCTTCACGGGGGCGAAGCACACGTCGAGCGGCCGGAACCACTCGACCCACTCGGCCTGCGTCCGTGTCAGGAAGACCTCGCGCAGGTATGAGATCAGCGGCGCCTGGTGCGGCCCGGGGCCCGCCTCGCAGAGCGGCACGAGGTCGAGGCGGCCGAGCTTGCCGAGCAGGGTGCGGACGAACTTGATCTCCTGGCCGCCGAGGACGACGTGGCGGCGATCGGCGGTCTCGTAGACCTGGTAGAAGGCCGAGCCGCCCATGCTGCGCTCGTGCTTCGGATTCGGGTGGCGGTTCTCCGCGAGGGCCGGGCCGAGCACGTTCGGCATCGAGGCGAGCACGCTCTCGTGCATCGAGACGTCGATGTAGTCGCCCCGCCCGGTCTGCTGCCGGCGCAGCAGCGCCATCAGCACGCCCGAGAGCGCGTGGAGCGAGGCCAGCATGTCGGCGGCCGGGATGCCGGGGATCGCCGGGGCATCGTCGCGCCCGAGCGTGATGCCGATCGAGCCGGCCAGCGCCTCGGTGGCGAGGTCGTGGGCCGGCACGCCGGCATAGGGCCCGGTCTGCCCGAAGGCACTGATCGCGCAGTAGACGATGCCGGGATTGCGCGCCCGCACCGCGTCGTAATTCACCCCGAGGCGCTTCACCACGCCGGGCCGGAAGGTCTCGACGAAGACGTCGGCCTCCTCGCACAGGCGCAGCAGCGCCTCGCGCCCCTCGTCCGACTTGAGGTCGAGGACGACGCTGCGCTTGCCGCGGTTGACGTTGCGGAAGAATACCGTCGAGGGCCCGTCCGCCGGGCCGATGGCGCGGCCGGGATCGCCCTCGCCGGGCGGCTCGACCTTGATGACCTCGGCGCCGTGATCGGCCAGCACCATGGTCAGGTACGGCCCGGGCAGGAACACCGAGAGGTCGACGACCTTGAGACCGGCGAGCTTCATGCCACGGCCTCCGGCGCCGTTCCGAGGATGTCGTGGGTATCCGCCCCGAGCGGGCTGCAGGCGGCCGGCACCGGCCGGACTCCGTCGATCTTCAGCGGGTTGGCGAGCACCCGCAGGCCCGGCCGCGCCGGATGGTCGATCCGGGCGATCATGCCGGCTTCGGCCACGAAGGGGTTGGCGAGCGCCTGCGCCACGTCGTGGACCGGCGCCACCGGCAGGCGGCCGGACAGGATCTCGAGCCAGGCCTGCGTCGGCCGGGTCGAGAACACGTCGTCGAGCGCGGCCGTCAGCGCGTCCCGGTTGTCGCGGCGGGCGCCCGCGCTGGAAAAGCGCGGATCGGCGGCGAGGTCCGGGCGGCCGAGCCCGGCGACGAGCGCGTCCCAGAACTTGTCCATCATGCAGCCGACGAAGATCCAGCCGTCGGCGGTGCGCAGGGTCTGGACCGGCGTGCGGGCGAGGTGCGAGCCCCGCGGCAGCCGCGCCGGCACCTCGCCCTCGTTGAGGTGCCAGGTCCCCGGATAGGTGAGCTGGTGCAGGGCGACGTCGAACAGGCAGGTATCGACGTCGCAGCCCCGCCCCGTGGCGCGGGCCCGGATCACCGCGGCGAGCAGCCCGGTGATGCCGGTAATCCCGGTCATGAAGTCGATCATCGACACGCCCATCCGGGCGGGCGGCCCGTCCGGCTCGCCGGTCAGGCTCATCAGCCCGGCCTCGGCCTGCATCAGGAAATCGTAGCCCGGCCAGTCGCGGCGGGCGTTGTCGCGGCCATAGGCCGAGATGTGCAGGCACACGATCCGCGGGTTGGCCGCCTGCAGGCTCGCGTAGTCGATCCCGAGCTTGTCCGGCTGGTCGCCGCGCAGGTTGTTGATGACCGCGTCGGCACCCGCCACCAGCCGCCGGAAGGTCTCCTTCCCGGCCGGGCTCTTGATGTCGAGGGCGATGCTCTTCTTGTTGAGGTTGAAGGTCTGGAAATACTGGCTGTCGTTCTCGCCGAGCAGGTGCGGGCCCATCTGGCGCGAGGCGTCGCCGCCGGTGGCGGCGTTCTCGACCTTGATCACCTCGGCGCCGAGATCGGCCAGGAACATCGAGCCGTAGGGGCCGGCGCCGAACTGCTCGAAGGTGAGCACCCGGAGGCCGGCGAGCGGCCCGTCGGCGGGGGCCGGCGATCGTCCCGGCCGTGCGGCGGAATGGCGGGCCTCATGGCCGGCGTCATGGCGGGCATCTGGCACCGCGCTCCTCCCCATTTGTTTGTATGTCCGTACAAATGAGCACTCACAGGCGGGCCTGTCAATCGGCGCGCGCCTGTCGCGGTGACGGGCGCGGGCGGCTTCCGATAAGGTTCGGGTCAGGGCGCCGCCGGCGCGACGCGAGGACCACGGGATGCGCCGTCGCCCGCCGAGCTTGCAGGATCCGGGCTGGCGGCTCGCCCTGTTCGCGCTGCTCTACCTCTACCAGGGCGTCGTCGCCGGTTTCGCGCTGACGGCGCTCGCCAACCATTTCGCGGCGGCGGGGTCCTCCACCGCGGAGGTCGGCCGCCACCTCGCCGTCGTCGGCCTGCCCTGGGTGCTCCAGCCGCTGCTCTGGGGGCCGGTGATCGACCGGGCCGCATCCCGGCGCATGGGGTCGCGCCGCTTCTGGCTCGTTCTGGCGCTGGCCTGCGCGCAGGCGTGCCTTGCCGGGCTGCTCGTCCTCGGCGTTTCGCCGAGCCTCACGGCGGTGAGCGTCGTGCTCCTCCTGCACAGCCTGGCCGCGTCGCTGGCCGACACCGCCACCGACCGGATGATCGCCGGCAGCGTCCCCGCCGATGCGCTGGGGCGCACCAGCGCGGCGACGCGGGCGGGCTTCGTGACCGGCAGCGCGGCGGGTGCCGCTCTCTTCGCCTGGATCCTCGGGGCCTGGGGCTTTCCGGCGGCGGCCGCGGCGCTCCTCGGGCTCACCACGCCCTTCGCCCTCGCGGCCTTCGTGGTGCGCGAGACGCCGGAGGACCGGTTGCTACCGCTCCGCCGGGCCGGGCCGGCACCTCTCCCGGGGCGGGGCGGGATGGTGGAGACGACGGCCTTCGCGCGCCGGCTCCTGGCGTCGTTCCGCGGCCGCAAGGCGGCGACCCTGCTGGCGTTGTGCTTTTCCGTCGATGCCGGGCTCGCCCTGTTCCAGGTGCCCTTCGGGGTCGCACTGGTGCAGGTCCATGGCTGGGAGGCCGGCGCGCTCTCGCGCCTCCAGGCGATGCTGGCGCTCCTCGGCGGCACGCTCGGGGCGGCCGGCATCGGCGCCTATGTCGACCGCGTCGGCCCGGGGCGGGCCTTGCGGGTGCTGCTGCTGGCTTGCGCTGCGGCGTTCGGGCTCGCCGGGCTCATGATCGCGGCGGGATGGGAGGCCGCGACGGGGCCGTTCATCCTCGGGCTTGCGAGCGTCGTGCCGGCGCTCCTCTACGTCGCCCTGCTGCCCGCGGTGCTGCTGGCGAGCCGCGCCGGCAGCAGCACCGCCACGCAGTTCCAGGTCTACATGGCGGCGATGAATCTCGGCGACGTCGCCGGCTCAGGGTTCGCCGGCGTGGTCGCCTCGGTGGTCGCGCCGGGCGTCGTCGCGCTCGGCGTCGCGGGGCTTTTCGTGGGCTGCGCGTGGGCAGCGGGCTCCGGGTCGCCTGTCACATCGACGGCATCGCCGAGCGGCCGTGCTGGACGAGCGGACGACCCGTCATAAGCTCCCCCTGTCCCGGATCTCCTGCCGCCGACGCTTCGGTCGTCCGGGAACGGGGCGGGTGATGGAGGCACCGCCGCGTTCGGAGCCGTCGCCCCGTCACGCCGCCCGATGGATGAACCGCCGGTCGAGCCACAGCAGCACGCCGTTGGCCGCCACCGCCACGATCACCAGCATCAGGATCACCGCGGTCGTCTGCTGGACGTTATGCAGGCTGATCCCGTTGACGATCAGGAAGCCGAGCCCCCTCTGCGAGGCGAACATCTCGCCGACCAGCACCCCGAGCAGCGTCAGCGAGAACCCGACCCTGAGCCCCGTGACGATTTCGGGCAGCACCGCCGGGGCGAGGATCGTGCGGATCGTCTCGGCCTGGCCCAGCCGCATCGCCCGGGCGGTGCGGATCAGCACCGGGTTGATGCCCTTGACCGCCGTCAGGGTGAACAGCGTGATCGGGATCACGCCGTGGATCACCCCGAACGCCACCTTGGCGCCGATCCCGAGGCCGAAGACCAGCAGGATGACGGGATAGAGCGTGACCTTCGGGATCGAGTAGAGCCCGGCCAGGATCGGCTCGGCGACCTCGCCGGCGAAGCGGCGCAGGCCGAGGACCAGTCCGAGCCCGATGCCGAGGAGGGCCGAGATGGCGAGCGCCCCCGCGAAGGCGGAGAGCGTGGCGCCGGCATGCGACCAGAACCCGGCCGTCGCGACGAGGCCCGACAGGTGCCGGAACGCGGCGAGCGGGGAGGCGATCGCCGCCTCGCCGGCATAGGCATGGAGCGCCTGCCAGAGGCCGAGCAGGACGACCACGGTGACGAGGCCGTCGAGGAGCCACGGGCCGCGCGGGCCGGTGGCGGGGAGCGCGGCGGAGCCGCTCATGCGCGGGCGCGCCGGCGCATGACGCGGCCCTCCCAGGCGTGCAGGGTCATGTTCAGCCCCGTGACCACCACGAGCACGAACAGCATCAGGGCGTACATGGTGCGGTTCTCGAAGCCGTCATAGGCGTAGGCGATGGCGTGGCCGAGCCCGGCATCGGCCAGGATGAACTCGCCCGCGATGATCCCGATGAAGGCGTAGGCGAGCGCTAGCTTCACGCCGGTGAGGAGGTAGGGCAGGGCGCTCGGCATCACCACGTGGGCGAGGGTGGAAAGCCGCCCGAGCCGGTAGGACCGGGCGGTGCGCATCAGCACCCGCGGCACCCGGTCGAGCCCGTTGAGGGTGGCAAGGATCATCGCCGGCACCCCGAACGCCATGCCGAGCACGATCAGCGGCACGCTGTTGAGCCCGAAGATGGCGACGAAGAGCGGGTAGAAGACGAAGGTCGGGATCGAGTAGTACGAGGCGAGCAGCGGATCGAGCCCCTGCCGGACCCGCGGCAGCGCGTGGATCGCGACGCCCAGGGTGAAGCCGATCGCGACGGCGAGCACGACGGCGATCGCCACCGTCGAGAAGGTCCGGGCGATGTCGCCGGCGATCTCGCCCGAGGCGATGAGGCCCCACAGGGTCGCGGCCATCTCGCTCGGCGGGATCAGGGTCAGGGGGTTCACGAGGTGCAGGCGGCACACGGCCTCGAGCAGCAGCACGAAGCCGGCGATCCAGGCGATGCGGGTGAGGGTGACGGCGCGCTCGCGGGTCATGGCGCACGGCCCGCCTTACCGATCGCCTTCAGCGATTCCTCGCGCAGGTGCGACCACAGCCGGGCGGTGATGTGGCCGAAGCGCTCCTCGGCGACGATGCGGCTGTCGCGCTCGCGCGGCCAGCCGGTCTCGACGATCTCGATGAAGCGGCCGGGCCGCGACGACATCACGCCGATGCGGTCGGACAGCATCGCCGCCTCGTCGAGGGCGTGGGTGATGAGGAGCACCGTGGCCCCGGTCTCGCGCCACAGCCGCAGCAGCTCGTCGCCCATCAGGAGGCGCGTCTGCTGGTCCAGCGCCCCGAACGGCTCGTCGAGCAGGATCAGGCGCGGCCGGGTGACGAGGGTGCGGGCGATGCAGACCCGCTGGCGCATGCCGCCCGAGAGCTGCGCCGGATAGGCGTGCGCGAAGTCGGTCAGCCCCATGAAGCCCAGCGCGTAATCGACCCGGCGGGCGATCTCGGCCGCATCGACGCCGGCCCGGCGCAGTCCGAAGGCGACGTTGTCGGCGACGGAGAGCCAGGGGAACGAGGCGTCCTCCTGGAACACGATGCCGATTCCGTCCGGCACGCCCTCGACCGGTGCGCCCTCGAAGGTGACGGTGCCGGCATTCGGCCGCCCGAGCCCCGACAGGACGTCGAGCAGGGTGGACTTGCCGCAGCCGGACGGGCCGACGACCGAGAAGAACTCGCCCTTGACGAGGTCGAGGTCGAGGGGCCCGAGGGCGGCGAGCCGGCCGTAGACGCGGGTGACCCCGCGCAAGGACGCGTGGATCTCGCGGGTCTCCGCGGGCATCGCCCCGCGGGGATCGGCGCTGAGGGCAACGACGGCCATGACGGCTCCCTACTGCGAGGCCTGGAGGTCTTTCGGCAGGAAGGACGTGTCGACGACCTGGCTCCACTCGACCGGCCCCTTGAGGCGGCCGACGAGCTTCATGCCGTCGAGCATGCGGTTCATGTTGTCGTAATGCAGCCGGCCGTCGCCGAAATACTCGAAGCCGACGAAGTGCTTGAACACCTCGCGGAACACCTTCGAATCGCCGCTATAGGCCTTGGCGACGATGTCGGCGGCCTCGTCCGGATGCGCCTTGATGTAGGCGACGCCCTCGCGCCGGGCCTCGATCAGGGCGCGCAGCTTGTCGCCGCCGGTCTTGGCGAACTCCGCCGTGGTGATGCCGACGGTCTGGGTCAGCGCCGGGTTCATGCAGTCCTTGGCCCAGAACGCCGCCTTGACCTTGCCCTGGTTGCCCGACCACAGCGGCTCGCCCGACATCGCGGCATCGACCGCCCGGTTGAGCACCGCCGACAGGTTGGCGCCGAGATCGCCCGCCGCCACGAGCTGCAGGTCCTTCTGCTCCAGCCCCGCCTTCTGCAGGCAGTTGAGGATGATCATGTTGGTGACGGAGCCGGGTGCCGTATAGGCGACCTTCCTGCCCTTGAGGTCGGCCAGCGACCCGACCTTGCCGTCGGGCTGCGTGATCCAGAGGATGTCCTCGACGCTCTCGACGCCGCCGCTGATGATCTTGATCGGCTGTCCGGACTGGATCGCCAGGATGGCGGCCGGCAGCGCCACCTCGCCGAACGGCACCTCGCCGGCCAGCGTGTTGCGCACCGAGGTGCCGCCGCCGGCCGAGGTGAGGAAGCCGGTGATGTCGAGGCCGCGCTTCTTGAAGAAGCCCTTCTCGAGCGCCACCGCGTAGGGCGCGCCGTAGAAGGCCGAGCCCCAATGCGTGACCGTGATGGTCTCGGCCCGGGCCGGTGCGCCGGCGAGGGCCGCGCCGGCGAGCAGCAGGCTCACGGCGCCGGCCCGCAAGGTTCTCAAGATCATCGTTTCTCTCCCGTCTCGCCGGCTCTGTCTCTCGAATGCGTCGTCAGGCGGTGGCCCAGATCCAGGGCCGCGCGGCGCGGTCGCGCGCCTGCCACTGCGCGATCTCGGCCTCGCGCGTCAGCGTGGCGCCGATCTCGTCGAGCCCCTCCAGCAGGGCCTGCCGCCGTTGCGGATCGATCGCGAACGGGACGACCGCGCCGGACGGCGCGCGCACCTCCCGGGCGACGAGGTCGACCGTGAGAGGCGCGCCGCTCGTCGCCTCGGCGGCGAGCCGGTCGATCGCCTCCTTCGGCAGCACCACCGGCAACAGGCCGTTCTGGAAGCAGTTGTTGAAGAAGATGTCGCCGAAGCTCTCGGCGACGACCGCCCGCAGGCCGAGGCCCATCAGCGCCCAGACCGCGCCCTCGCGCGAGGAGCCGCAGCCGAAATTGCGCCCGGCGATCAGGATCGGCGCGCCCCGGAAGCGAGGCGTGTCGAGGACGAAGGCGGGATCGCCCCCTTGCCCGCCCTCGGGGTTCCGGCGCAGGGCCTCGAAGGCGTAGCGGCCGAGATCGTCCCGCGGCACCCCGGTCAGGCGCTCGATGCGGATGACGACGTCGGTGTTGACGTTGGGCTCCAGGAACGGCGCGGCCGGGCCGGTCACGGCGGTGAAGGGCTGCATCAGATCCGCCTCACGTCGGTGATCGCGCCGGTGACCGCCGCGGCGACCGCCATGGCGGGGCTGGCGAGATGGGTGCGCGCCCCCGGGCCCTGGCGCCCGACGAAGTTGCGGTTCGAGGTCGAGACGGCGCGTGCCCCGGGCGGCACGCGCTCGCCGTTCGCCGCGACGCAGAGGCTGCAGCCCGGCTCGCGCCAGGCGAAGCCCGCCTCGCGAAACACCCGGTCGAGGCCCTCGGCCTCGGCGTCGCGCTTCACGCGCTCGGAGCCCGGCACCACCCAGGCGGTGACGCCGGGCGCGACGTGCCGCCCGCGGGCGAGGGCGGCGGCCTCGCGCAGGTCCTCGATCCGGGAATTGGTGCAGGAGCCGATGAACACCCAGTCGACCGGCGTGCCGGCGAGCGGCCGGCCCGGCTCCAGGCCCATATAGTCGAGGGCCGCGCGCCAGGCCTCGCGCCGCTCGGCATCGGGCGCCGCCCGCGGATCGGGGATCGCGGCGTCGATCGCGATGGCGTGCTCGGGGCTGGTGCCCCAGGTCACCGTCGGCGTGACCTCCGCCACGTCGACCGTCACCTCGCGGTCGAACACCGCGTCGGGATCGCTGGCGAGAGTGCGCCAGTGGGCGACCGCCCGCTCGAAATCCGCACCCTTCGGGGCGAAGCGCCGGCCCGCGACATACGCGAAGGTCGTGTCGTCGGGCGCGACGAAGCCGATCTTGGCGCCGAGCTCGATCGAGAGGTTGCAGATCGTCATCCGGCCCGCGATGCCGAGGGCCCGGATCGCCGAGCCGGCATATTCGATCGCGTGACCGGTGCCCGCATCGGCGCCGAGCCGGCCGATGAGGTGCAGGATCAGGTCCTTGGGGGCGATGCCCCGGCCCATCGTGCCCTCGAACCGCACCCGCAGGCTCTTCGGCTTGCGCTGGCGCAGGGTCTGGGTCGCGAGGGCGTGGGTCAGCTCCGACGAGCCGACGCCGAAGGCCAGCGCGCCGAGCCCGCCATGGGTGCAGGTATGGCTGTCGCCGCAGATCAGGCTGACGCCCGGCAGCGTGATGCCGAGTTCCGGCCCCATCACGTGGACGATGCCCTGGCCGACCTGGCCCAGCTCGAAATAATGCAGGCCGGCCTCCGCCGCGCGGGCCCTCAGGCCCGCCCAGAGCGGCGCCCCCGGGGCGTAGCTCTCGCCGGTCCGGCCGGGGGCGCTCGACACCGCGTGGTCGGCGGTCGCGAAGGCGAGCTCCGGGTTGCGCACCCGCAGGCCGCGAGCCGCCAGGGCCTCGAGTCCCGCCGTGCCCGACAGGTCGTGCAGCAGGTGGCGGTCGACGTGGAGGAGCGACCAGCCGTCGCCGAGATCGGCGACGACATGGGCGTCCCACAGCTTGTCGAGGAGGGTGCGGGGCATGGACCTACTCGGCCGCCGCCGCCGCGGCGGGCGGGTCGTCGCGGAAGCGGGTGCGCAGGGTGTCCCACTGGTCGGCGCCGAGGCGGCGGAAGCGGTCGCGGATCGCCGGGGCGCCGGCCGAGGCCGGCGGGGCGTCGGTCTCCTTCAGGGTGGCCAGGGCGGCGTCGAAGGCCTCCATGGCGGCGCCGAACAGCAGGCTCGGCAGGATCGCCAGCCGGTAGCCCATGGCTTGCGCGTCGGGCATGGCGATGTCGGGCGTCTTGCCGCCGCGCACCACGTTGAGGAGGCAGGGGCCCTTCACCTGGATGGGCACCGCCTGCATCTCGTCGAGGCTCTGCGTCGCCTCGACGAAGGCCATGTCGGCCCCGGCGGCGAGGGCCAGGTTGGCGCGCTCCACCGCCTCGTCGAAGCCGGCGACGGCCCGGGAATCGGTCCGGGCGATGATGAGGAAGTCCGGGTCGCGCCGCGCCGCCACGGCAGCGCGGATCTTCGCCACGAACTCCTCCCGCGGCACGATCTCCTTGCCGTCGAGATGGCCGCAGCGCTTCGGGCTCACCTGATCCTCGATGTGCAGGCCGGCGATCCCGCGCATCTCGTATTCCTGGATGGTGCGGGTGACGTTCAGCTCGTTGCCGTAGCCGGTATCGGCATCGGCGATGACCGGGATGTCGACGGCGCGGGCGAGGGTCCCGGCATTGGCCGCCATCTCGCTCATCGTCACGAGGCCGAAATCCGGGTAGCCGAGGGCGGCCGCGGTGCCGGCGCCGGTCATGTAGACGGCCGGGAAGCCCGCCTGCGCGATGAACTTCGCGGTGATGCCGTCATAGGCGCCGGGCGCCACGACCATCTCGGGGCGCGCGAGGAGCGCGCGCAAGTTGCGGGCCTGACCCATCCGTTCCTCCCTGGCCGGGTCGTGCCGGCCGCCCCGCTGGCGTGAGGGGCTTCGGGACGCCGTTGCGGCATCCACGATCCTGCATCGGTGCAGTTGTCCGGACAGGTTAGCCTTCGTTTCCGGTCTGTCAATGGCGATGTCGGGTGGCGCCGGGGCATGTGATGGGCGTCGCAGGCGACGTGCCGCATCGTCGCCCGGCATGATGTGCCGCCTTCGGTCCCTCCATCCTCCGGGTCGTTCCGCGCTCCGCTGCGCGGCCCCGGGATGACGCGGCGGGTGTCGCTCGCGCCAGGGCAAATCGAACAGGCCTTACGCCCGCCAATCCCCCCGCCGGATCCGCGTCGTGTAGCGGCACTCCTCGCCCGGATGCCAGTTCACCGAGGTCAGCATGATGCCGCCGCTGACGTCGTAGTAGCGGCGCACGAAGCGCATCGCCGGGGCGCCCCGGGGGCGCTTGAGGGCGCGGGCGACCGCCGGCGGCATCGGCCGGGCGGTGATCTCCTGCAGCGCCTCGGCGATCAGCTCGCCCGAGCGCGCCTCGACGAGGCCGTAGACCGCACCTCCCACCTCGCGCAGGTCGGTGAGCAGGGGGGCGAAGCGGGCATGGACGTAGACGCTGACGAAGCAGATCGTCGCGTCGCGCGCGGCGGTCCAGCGCACGCCCTCGGCCTTGAGCCAGGACGAGCCGACCGGCGCCTGCACGAAGCCGGCGACCTCCGGGTCGATCTGGATCATCTCGAGCGTCGCGACGTCGAGATGCGTGTCGCGGGCGTACTCGAACATGTCGGCGAGGTCGTCGAAGACCTGGGCGAAGCCCGGCTGGGCGCTCGTCGCGATCACCGTCGAGCCGGCGCCCTGGCGCCGCTCGACCAGCCCCTTCTCGACCAGCTTGCGCAGGGCCTCGCGCACCGTGAAGCGGCTCGCCGCGAAGCGGGCGCACAGGGCCGTCTCGGTCGGCAGGGTCGCGCCGACCGGGTGCAGCCCGGCGCGAATCTCCTCCTGGAGCGCCCGCGCGATCCGCTCGTTGAGCGGGCCCGCCTCCACGGCTCCCGGCTCCCGCGCTCCCGTTGCCCTGCCGGACACGAATTCCTCCAAAGCCGGCGCTCGCCACTTGTCCAGACAAATTTGCCCGACTAGGCTTCGGGAAACAAGAGGAACGCCCGATGATCCAGACCACAGACCCTACCCTTGCGCCAGCCCTGTCGGACCTGCGCGTCCTGGAGATGGGCCAGCTCCTCGCCGGTCCGTTCTGCGGCCAGCTGATGGCCGATTTCGGCGCCGAGGTGATCAAGATCGAGCAGCCGGGCGCCGGCGACCCGATGCGGGAATGGGGCCGGGAGAAGCCGCACGGACAGTCGCTGTGGTGGCCTGTCATCGCCCGCAACAAGAAGTCGATCGAGATCAATGCCCGGGAGGCGGCGGGCCAGGACCTGATCCGGCGCCTCGTCGCGCAGTCGGACATCCTGATCGAGAATTTCCGCCCCGGCACGATGGAGAAGTGGGGGCTGGGCTACGACGCCCTGTCGGCGATCAACCCGCGGCTGATCATGATCCGCGTCTCGGGCTACGGCCAGAGCGGGCCCTACTCGCAGAAGGCGGGCTACGGCGCGATCGGCGAGGCGATGGGCGGGATGCGCTACGTCGCGGGCGATCCCTCCAACCCGCCCTCGCGGGCCGGCATCTCGATCGGCGACACGCTGGCGGCCACCTTCGCCTGCGTCGGCGGGCTGATGGCGCTGCATGCCCGTACCCGGACCGGCCGCGGCCAGATCGTCGACAGCGCGATCTACGAGGCGGTGCTCGCCGTGATGGAGAATCTGATCACCGAGTACGACAAGACCGGCTACATCCGCGAGCGCACCGGCGCGATCCTGCCCAACATCGCGCCCTCGAACGTCTACCCGACGAAGAGCGGCGTCTACGTGCTGATCGCCGCCAACCAGGACAGCGTGTTCAAGCGCCTCGCCGCCGCGATGGGCCGGCCCGACCTCGCGACCGACCCGCGCTACGCCACCCATACCGAGCGCGGCCGGCGCCAGGCCGAGCTCGACGCCCTGATCGCCGCCTGGACGGTGACGCTCGACCGGGAGGAGCTCGGCCGCCGCCTCGACGAGGCCGGAGTGCCCCGCGGCGACATCTACCGCGCGCCCGAGATGCTGGAGGACGCGCATTTCAAGGCGCGCCAGACCATCGTCGACGTCGCCCACCCGCTCTTCGGCTCGCTCAAGATGCAGAACGTGGCACCGCGCCTCTCGGCCAATCCGGGCCGGGTCGTCACCGCCGGGCCGGAGCTGGGCCAGCACAACGACGAGATCTTTCGCGGGCTCCTCGGCCTCGGGCCGGCCGACCTCGCGCGGCTCGTCGCCGACAAGGTGATCGGCGGGTCCGCCCGCGACGCGGCGTGAGACGGGAGAGAACCATGACCGCACAGCGCCCCGCCTCCGTCACCCTCGTCGAGGTCGGCCCCCGCGACGGGCTGCAGAACGAGAGCCGCCTGCTCTCGACCGACACCAAGGTGGAGATGATCCGCCGGCTCGCAGCCGCGGGCCTCAAGCGGATCGAGGCGGCGAGCTTCGTCAACCCGACGCGGGTGCCGCAGATGGCCGATGCCGAGGCGGTGCTGGCCCGGGTGGTCGGGATGCCGGGGCTCGGCGTCTCGGGCCTCGTGCTCAACGAGCGCGGCTTCGAGCGGGCGCTGGCGGCGGGTCTGCGCGAGATCAGCTTCGTGGCGGTGGCGACCGACGCGATGGCGGCCCGCAACCAGGGCACCACGGCGCGCGGCCTCGTCGAGGCCTGGGGCCGCCTCGCCGGGCGGGCGCAGGCGGCCGGGTTGTTCCGCTCGGTCACGATCGCGGTCGCCTTCGGCTGCCCGTTCGAGGGCGAGGTGCCGCTTGCCCGCGTCATCGAGATCGCCCGGGCGCTGGCCGAGAGCGGCCTCGACGAGATCTGCCTCGCCGACACGATCGGCGTCGCCACGCCCGCCGCCGTCGAGGCGCGCTTCTCGGCCCTCGCGCAAGCCGTGCCGGGCCTGCCGATGCGGGCGCATTTCCACAACACCCGCAACACCGGCTACGCCAATGCCGACGCGGCGCTGCGCTCCGGCGTCACGGTGCTGGATGCGAGCCTGGGCGGCCTCGGCGGCTGCCCGTTCGCGCCGGGGGCCACCGGCAACATCGCGACCGAGGACCTCGCCGCGATGCTGGAGCGGGATCGCGTCGCGACCGGGGTCTCGCTCGCGGCGCTGACCGACGCGACGCGCTGGCTCGAGGCCGCGATGGAGCGGCGCCTGCCCGCCCACGGCGCCCATGTCTCGCCCTGGCCCGCGGTGCCGGCGGCCTGACCAAGAAAAAAGGGGCCGGCCTTCCGGCCGACCCCTGCATCGCGTTCGCGGTCGCCGCGCTTACTCGGCGGCGGTCATCTCGGCGCTGAAATGGCCGCACCAGTCGCTGGTGGAGACGACCGGCCACAGGCCGTGCTCCTGCGGGCCGGGCTGGGTCACCGGGGGGTTGAATCGGCACAGGCCGGCATCGCCTTGGGCGCTCGCGCCGTTGCCGTTGTGCTCGTCGAAGAACTTGCAGCTGTCGCAGGTCGCGTTGGCCATGGTGTGCTCCTGATCGGTCGGCGTGTCCGCCTCGCCTGATGCGAATTAGAACAAATCCAATGTAGGAGTCAAGGCTCGGCCGTGCCGCGAGGGGCGCGTCAGGTTGGGCATCGCCGGGGGACGGTGGATCGTCCTGGCGGGCCGGAGCCATTCGCCGCTGTGGCGCCGTTGCGCCCGGCCGGTCCGGATCCAGAACTCGACCGCACGGGCGAGGCACACCACTCCTCGCCCACACCCGAGCGACGGGGCCGGCGGTCGCCGCCGCCCTGCTCCATGACGGCGCAGCGCCACCGCGCGGGCTCCGCTCGGTGGCGCCGGTCACGCTCGGAAGGGTATCGGCGCCGCGGCCCGAGGCCCGCGCCGTCGCCGCGGATGACACGACCGTCGGCGGAAGCGGCAAGCCGTGGAGCGGAGCGCGGGTGCCGCGCCCAGGCTCAAGGTCGCGCGGCGCCCGGATCGCTCACGCGCTCTTCGGCTTCCAGTACAAGGCGCTCCAGGCCTCCCGGGTGGCGAGGCCGTGCGCCTCCTGCTTCCATTGGCTCATCGCGGCATCGACGTTGGCCTCGTACAAGGCGAGCACCCGGTCGACCGCGCCGACGTAATCCTTTCCCGCCCACCTGATCGTCTCGCTCGTCCGCTGACGACCTCCGAGCCGCGGGGAACGCAGTAGCGTGACGACCTGCCTCATGGACGGGTCCGTGTCCCCCTGAAGGCGATCCTTCAGGATCGCGGCGAAACTGCCGGTATCGTTTGACAGACGCTTCAGAGACGCCCTGACGCCCTCGTGCAGACGTTCGGCATCGACAGCGAGCACGGACTTCGGGCCGGCGAGGAAATCCACGATGGCGAGACACATCGCCAGGGCTACCTCTTCCCGCCCGCTTTCGAGGCAGTCGACCAGGATATCCCGCAGCATCTCGACAGGCTGGATATCAAGCTTCTCTCGATCGGCATAGAGCGAGCAGATGATGAAGCGATTTCGCCAGTTGTAATATTCGAGCCATGATGCCGTCTTCTCTGAAAACGGCTCGTGCCAGATAAACAGCCCCGGTAGGGATACCGTCGTTACATTTTGCTTCGCGCGCAGCCGCAGGCCGTATTCGAAATCGTCGCCGCGGATGAAAATATTCAGTGGCAAGCCGATATTAGCGGCTTTGGACTTTGGAACGCACGCGAACCACCACGCATTATAGTCGACATCGCGGACCTTGTCATAAAACGTCGCTTCTTGTGAGGAGCTCGCATCAATATTGTCGCCAATTTTCTGAAGGAAACCCCAGTAATCGAGCTTGGCGCCACCCTCGTACAGGATGTGCGGACGGTGCATGTCCATCATCTGTCCGCCAATCACGTGCTGAATTTTTGAATAAGCTACAAATGCCCAAAGTCTCTCCAGGACGTTGGTGTCGATATAGACATCATCATCCATGAAAATATGGTGATCGGAGTTCGAGTGCTCCATGGAGTAATCGAGAGTGCGCGCAAATCCGCCCGCCCCGCCGATGTTGCTTTGATCGATCAGATGAAAAATATCGTTGCTTTCCGCAAGTTCGGCAATAACTAGGATGTTATTGGGCGATCGATCGTTGTTGACGATGATGATGTCGGAGATGATGCCGGGATGTTGCGTTGTATAGGCACTCAGGTTCAGTGCAATATTCGTAACGTATTCTTCTTTTCGATAGGTGCAGATGCCGATGGAAAATGACGGCGCGGTTGCTGGCGGGGTAAACGCACAAAAGGCGAGCGATTTGACTTCGAGATCGGTGGTTGCCTCGATATCGAAGAAATAGCGTCCGGGCCCGCCATCCGACGGCATATATTCAAACAGATTGAAATGGATATGAAAAGTATTTTCGGATTCGACTTCACCGATCGGATAAGATCCGATCGAGTAAGTTCTGCCATTTGGGGTTGACCGGAAAAGATGGAGAATGCCGGTTCCCTTCACCTTCCCCGAGAGGCTGATCGCTCTCAGATTGGTATATTTATGCCAATAGGAGGCGTAAAAACTATTAATATAATTGTTGAAGCCAATCTTGCAGCCTCGATTAAGAAACAGAAAGTCGTTGATCTGGCGCACCCCGCCGATGAGTGCCGTGTAATATAGACCAGGAATTTTTGCGAAAGCAGGTGCTGTCATAATGACAGGTTGAAGAACGTATCGGTCGATTTCCGAGCTATAATTCGAATACGTTGATCTGCTTGATAGGATATTTCCATCGTCGGTGTCTGTGGCGACGGCATGGATGGAAAGGTCGTTGTCGTGCATCGATAGGCTCCGTAAGGGGTTGTTAGCCGTAGCGGCCCGTCAGGCCGCCACGGTTTGCTCCGCCCCAGAACAAGGAAATGTTTCGCGTCCGGATGAGGACCTGCAGCAGCGGCGCCCCAAGGTCTTTCGCCGGCGTGCTTCGCCATCGACAAGTCGATGGCGAAGCATTCAGCGCCCTGGCATCGGCGCCCATTCGATCTTACCGTGCACCTCCAAGCGAGCTCGTTCCAGGAAACTGCAGTATCATATCAAACATGCTTCTGCGTCATCATGTTCGCCAAGTGTGATGCAGCGGTACTAGGCCCGATAATACTTGCTGGAAAGGCGCCGCGAAAGATCGACGGTCGGTGGTTGCATGAGCATCGTATCGAGATAGCATGCTCCATAGCCCAAACGACTGGAACTGGCCTGACGGCGCTTCTGATTTAAGGTCTTGGCAAAATCTGCATGCAAGATATCGGCCTCCGATAGTTTGCCGAACACCGACAGGCCGTAGCAACGCTCGATGGCCAGCCAGAGCTCGGCCGCGCCCTCGATGAAATCGCCAACTAGATCTTCTCGAATTCGATCCAGCGACCAATTAAACGTGTTGACAATGCACTGGCAGAATTCATGAAAATTATTCCAGCCTTCCGATACAGATCTTTTAAGAAGAAGTCTTAGCATCTCAATGCAGTAGAAATGTCTCTCATCCCGCTGTCTGATGTCTTGGCTAGGATGTTGACGATAATGATAATTGATCCCGTCGACAGTTAGTACATCACGAGCGTAATTGATGCTAATCAAATGAAATATAAAATCATCATACGCCCTGATATGCTCGGGGAAATATATTTGCTTTGATTCGAGAAAATCCCTGCGATAAATCCTGCGCCAAATCGTTGGCTGCCCGGTGAGCAGCTCATGGGACTGCGCCCGGAAGCAATATTTGTCCAGGAACGGCGTGCGCGAATGATTTTTGAAAAGAACGGTCTCATAGCTCTCAGTAAAAATCTGCTTCGTATCGTCATAGAAATCGAATCCACCTTGGACGATTTCGGACTTGCTCGTCTTTGCGAGATCCAGGAGGTTGGGAAAAAAGTCGGCGTCGACGAAGTCGTCGGCATCGACGAACGCGATGTAGGCTGCGTCCGAGGCCAGTCGTCCATAGTTGCGGGCCGACGCACAGCCGCCATTCGCCTTCCTGAGGAGACGCAGACGAGGGTGGTCGCCGAACCGGCGGCTCACCAGGTCGGCCGAGTCGTCGGTCGACCCGTCATCGACGACGATGACGTGGATATCCTCGCGTCCCGAGGCGAGCAGGCTTTCCACGCATTCCTCGATATGGGTCGAGGTGTTGTACATCGCCACCGCAATGTCCAACCGTGGCGCCAGGCCCGACAGGGCATCGCAACTCTGCGATCGCAGAATCCACGGCGTCTTGACGAACTTGACCTGCAGGTCGCTCTCACGCTCCGCCGTACGGAGGAACGACATCGACCTCTCCATCTTCGTTTCGACGGAGCAGACGGCGACGTGTCGATCGGGAAGCAGCATCTCTCCCGGGTTCGATGATGCCTCGGTCTCGCTGAAATAGTTGTATCCGAGCAGGATCGCGAAATTCTGTGCGAGCGGCTCCGTGGCGGTCACGTGCGATCGTTCGCCGAGAAGACCGTATGAGCGTAATCTGCGGGTGAGGTCTTGCCGCGTCAACGCCTCGGCCTGAATGCGGTTGAGCTCGAAATGGTCCTGAATGATCCGGCTCTCGTCCAACGAACTCGAAACCGTCAGCAAGTCACGATCAGGGAAGATACTTTTCAAAACGACGCCGGCCAAGCCGTATGTCATTGACATATCAACAATAATTCCGCTGCTGCTCAAAGGCGTAACAGTCAAAAAACGAGCGATGTTCTGAAATACGAGCTTTGTGTTCTGTGCTCTGATCTCTCGAAACCTGTACTGCTTTCCCTGGAAACGCAGCTGGCAAATATCGCTATCTTCAGGACCTTCGAGTATGTCAAGAATCGTGAGGCCATCCGATTCGTCGTCGATATGATGAAGATTCGAATGCATTCGCGCGGAGCGCGGGATCGGATTGTCGAGCGTGACATCCAATATTAAAACGTCGTTGATCATAAGACTCGCTGACGACTTGTGGATCGTCAGATCGATCATGCATCGCGTGTTGGGGTCGAATTCATACTCGACAATGGTTTCCGTCGCCCACGACCCATCTTTGAACGAGTTGAAAACGATGCGGTTACAGTCGGGCCGAAAAGAAAAATGGGCGGGGCGGTCGGAATTACCAACCCACATATTGATGTAGGCCCAGTCACTAAAGTTTTTTACTTTGTATTCAAAGCTATACGTCAACATCGGTGCCGTCCCTTCGATTGTATTGCTGGTGGAATCAAGTGCAAGCATCGCTTTGCATGAGACGCTCTTTGATCTCGCCTTTCATGCTTTGAATTTTTGCGACAGTTTGATGATATGATCTGTAAAATCGCGAATTTTCATAATCAAGTTGGAGATATCCAGGGTCGATCATGGATATCAGATAAATGATAGCCTCGTGGTACTGGAAGCGATGAGTGTGACTGATTGAGTCTTTGCACCAGGAAATAATTCTGAATATTGCAATGACCAAGGCCTCCCGAAGGAGGGTGTTGTGATACCGGGGGCTGCGACGAAAAATGTCGAACGTCATCCTGGCAACGGCGAGCGCACCGAAGCGTGAGTCGTTGGTGGAGCCGGTGATTTGTGGCCGGCCGTACCGCCGGTAATACGTAAAGCATATATCGCCGACGACGCAGAATGACGACATGCTCGAAACAACAGCGCAATGAAAAAATATATCTTCGAAAAAATGGCCGTTTGGGAAGCTCAAAGAAAAATCTCTGACTAGCTTTGCCGATACAAACTTGTTGGCGGACTGGGGCTCAAGGAGCATCGTGTAGGAAGTAAGTTCATTGAAATCAGGATCTTCCGAACGACATGGCCAATTGCTCTGGCGCTTCTCGATCAGGTGCTGGATGATTTCGTCATCGTAGAAATGCGTGATCTCACCGCGGAGATCGCACAAGCTGCCGCGTCCGAACGCGACGTCGGCTTCTGACACCTGAAGGGCGTCGTAGACCTCCTGAAGCGCCCAGATCGGGCGCGTGTCGTCCCCATCAAGGAAGCAGATGTATCGACCTTTGGCATGCCTGATGCCACGGTTGCGCGCAGAAGAGAGGCCATCATTCGCCTGCGTAATGACTCGAAATCTCGGATCGTCGATCTCCGCGATTGCAGCCTTGGTGGCGTCGTCCGCACCGTCATCGACGACGATGACCTCGAAATCCTTGAAACTTTGTCGGACCATCGAGTCCAGACTCAGATTCAGAAGTCTGCCTTCGTTATACGCACAAATGATGCAGCTAAAAAATGGCTGTTCGGTCGACATCGAAATTTTGTCCTCCCAAGTAGATGTGCTAATCATGATACAATCAGGATAAAAGCAACTTCATCTTACTTCACTTGGTTGATTGGCGGCGCCAAATTCCACAATGCGCCAAAGGGAGCGTAAATATGACCTAAAGTTTGACGAGTCAACGCCGGCGCCTCCTGGGTCGAGTCGACCTGCAGGCTTTGGGCTGCCATATTGCAAACCGGCCAAGATATGATCTCGATTGTTTTGTCATAGTTTTGGTAGTCAATAATATTCGTGTCAACATTTTAGATTGCGCGCATTGATATTTTTCAATATTATTTTTTGCTAAAAAAGGAAATACCACGGATTTGCTGTGGTGCCAGGAGCAGTTTAACGTTTCCTTGTGCGTCCATCGAAGAAGCAATATTTTGTTTTCCGCTAGGCATACGACGGAAATTGCAATGACGCACGAATATCTGTCTCTAGGTCAATTAAAAATAAAATACGAAAATCACGTTATATAGAGACAAACTAACGCACGGAGCACGATTAGCCATCAGGACGCCTTTGCGTACGCTTGAAACGAGGTCTGGTATTCGAGATCGACCGGTTGGGTGACCGATCTCTTAACTTTGACGTCATACAAAATCCGATGGATCGCCTCCGGCGATCCTGTCGGATCGCCGTCGTGATGCGGAAATCGGCTTCGCTCGCACGCCCTGCACATTCACTGGAAGGTCGCCATGCTGATTGACGCGACGCCGATCCGAGCATCGTCAGAACACGGCATGGTCCCCGCGCTCGGCGACCGCTTCGCCCCGGATCACCCGGGCATAGTAGTCGAACAATGTCTCCGATCCCGCCGAAGGGGTGGCCCGTGCATCGTATCGCCCGGTCGCCGGATCCAGCACGAGCATGGATTCGGTCGCGTAGTAGCGACCGATCCGCGCGAGCTCGGCCTTGGCGGCCAGGGCGGGCACCCATCGTCCGGCCGTCGCCAGGACGGCGACGATCGCATCCAGCAGCGCGACCGGAACGTGGATGAAACGCGGTTCGCGCCCCAGCAGGGCGAAGAGCCGCTCGCCCTGGGCCTTCGGCGTGATCGCCTCGCCCGGCCCGCCAATCGGCAACACGCGATTGCGCCGCTCCTCGTCGTCGAGGCAATCGGCGAGGTAGCGGCCCAGATCGTCGTCGCCGATGGGCTTGCAGGCCGTCAGGGTTCCGTCGCCGAAAACCAGGAACGGCTTGCCGCGCCTGACGCGATCGATCTGTCCCGAGAGCGATTTGAAGAAGGCCGTCGGCCGCACGATCGTGTAGTCGAGCCCCGACGCGATCAGCACCGCCTCGAAGGCGAGCTTGGCCTTCTGGAAGGTGAGGATCGGCTTCTGGACGCAGATCGCCGACAGGAGCACGACATGCCTCACGCCGGCCGTGCGACCCGCCTGCAGGGCGTTCACGTGCGCGCCGTAATCGATCGCCCAGGCGTCGTCGGGCACCCCGGTGCGCGATGCGAGGCACGACATCAGGACGTCGAAGGACTCGCCGCGGACACCGTCGCGCACCAGCGACACCGGATCGGTCAGGTCCACGATCCGTTCGACGACGCCTGCGGGCAGAGCGGGGCCGGCAGGCTGCCTGACGAGGCAGACGACCTCGTGACCGCGCGACGCCAAGGCCCGCACGGTCGCCCGGCCGATCGTACCGGTCGCTCCCAGAACGAGGACGCGGCGCGGTTCTCCCCCGCCCGGTCGATCCGTGGTCATGATCGCTTCATCCCGACGCGTCGCCATCCTAGAGCATCGTCCGACGAAGCGGATACGGGGTCGTCGAAAGGCAATGCCGCAAAACCGAGGACCTGGAGGGGCGTACGATCGCGAAACGATCGGGCGCTGTTCGCGCGCGACGGCGGCGCTTGCGATGCCCCGCCGAACGGCGAGAGCGGTGTGACGGGGAGGTCCCTATCCTCCGGAACCGCCGGACCTGGCGTCGACCGCGCCCATCTCGACATCGGCCGGCATCGTATCGACGCACACCGCCTCAGGCCGTCACGAATCCATCACGACGCTTGCACCGCAGGATCCCGGCGCCGACCACCTCGAACGGCCGCAACCCGCGCACGCACGAGTTGGCGCAGCGCTGCGAGACCCGCATCGCCGAGGCGGCGATCCAGGCTCTCGCGCATGAGCCGGAACGCGCGCGCTCGCTGTCCGGACGTGTCGACCCCGGCTTTGGCCCGTCCGACGGATGCCGGCTCGGCAGCCGAACCCCGACCGGACGCCGGGGACGCTCCCCCGAGACCTGAGCAGATTTCACAAGAGTGGTTGCTGGTTTTGCGACGAAAATCTGCGACAAAACAAGAATTCGAGCGGGTGAAGCGTTGGCCTGCCGACGCAAGTCGGCTTAGACATGTTCGCGAATGAACGCCGTCAGAAGGGTTGCGACCTGCTCGGGCTGTTCCTGCTGGACCCAGTGACCGGCACCTTCGACGAGGTGGAAGCCGGTCATGTTGGTGCAGGCACGGGTGCGCATGGCCTCGGCCGCGCCCGGCGTTTGATACACGCCCCAGTCGCTCTTCCCCGAGATGAAACTCGCCGGCACGTCGATGGTGCGACCGGCGAACGGACGGAGATCGGCCACGCAGTCCGCGTCAGTGTAGCGGCGGTAGCCCTGCAGGCCGCCCTGGAAGCCGGTCCGTCTGTACTCCGTCACGTACACGTCCAGCTCGGCATCCGTCAGCCATGCGCAGGACCGGACCTGGTCCTCGGACGGCATCTCGGCGGCAACCGTGGCCGCCATGCCCTTGTCGCGGTCCATCACGTAGTAGGTCGGAAGCTGGGCGAGATCCTCGGCCGACCGTGAGGGGAGCGGATGGGGATCGTTGTCCGTCCAGTCGGCGCTTTTCGCGTGATAGTACGCGCGCAGGAAGTCTCGCAGTCCCTGAGGCGCTTGCAGCATGTCGTGATTGGCCTCGCGCGTCCGGTACCAGCGCTGGTAGAACTTGCGCGGGCGCGGCAGAGCGGCCAGCCGAGCGTCAAGGGCATCGTCGCTCTGCGCGGGCGAGAGGGCGGCCGTGCCGCCGGCGCCGGCCGGAAGGGCGGGAGGTCCGGCGAACGGGGCGCTCATCATCACCACCGAGCGGAAAACATCCGGCCTGAGGAGCGCGCACCACGCCGCGGCGGGTGAGCCGGCGTCGTGACCGACCACACAGGCGACCTGCTTGCGTCCGAGGGCGGCGGCGAGCGACAGCGTATCGGTGACGACGTTCAGGAAGCCGAAGGGATGCGGGCTCGCCTCATAGGACGAGTCCCAGCCGGTCGTCCGACCGTAGCCGCGCTGGTCGGCGGCCACGACGTGGAACCCGGCCTGCGCCAGCGGCAGCATGATCTTGCGCCAGCTATAGGCGAGTTCCGGGAAGCCGTGCAGGAGGATCACCAGCGGCCTATCGGCCGGCTCGAACCCTGCTTCCAGCACGTGAACCGTCAAGCCGTTGAGTCCTGGCAGGAGTCGAGACCTGATGCCTGCGGGAAGAGTGCGGTGTCCATACGGTGCGTGCTCGGAGCTTGCAGGAGGATCGCCGCGGTTCGTCTGAGCCAAGGACTGCATGGGTACGACGCCTGTGAAGAGACCCGTGCCAAGACAGAGCACAGTTCGCCGCGACATGCACGACGCAGGCGTGGTGCCGGAAGCCCGACGAGTGCGATGGTCAACGCCGCGCATGGGCAAAGGTCCATTTCGGGTAAAGGTCCGTTTCGGGCGACGATCCATGTCGTTCGTGCCGGAACGCTTGGACCGGGATGCTGACGCAGCATCCTGCCGAAGTCATCCTCTGTTCGGGGCGTAACAGTATCCCGCGTGCGGAACACGCTGAGCACGGGTATGATGACCGGCCGCCGCCCGGGCACCTCGGTGCCCGTCGGAACGAAGCTTCAGCCCTGGCCCGAACAGGCGAAGGTTCACGACGCTTCGGCCGGTGTCGCGCAGCGCCGGCCGGAGCTGCCGGCCGCGACGAGGCGCGGGTCCCGACGCGTGAGGGGACGTTCGGCGGGGCGTCATGCGGGCGACCGGATCCGACGACGGGCCCTGGCGCCGGGACCGCATCCGAAGCGCGGCCTCGGAGATCAACGGGTGCATATTCCCCAGGGTCGTTGTGCGAATTTCTTCTCATGCTTTGCTGACGACAACCGGTTGTCCGGTGATTTGCATCGCGGGCGTCGATCCTGATGTCGCGCAGGTTATAACAATTACATGGAAAGCGAATAAACAATCGGAATTCATTATCAAGAAGACAATGATGGAAGAAAGTCAGTCGGTTAGCAAAATCATAATATGTCGCGGCGATATTCGGGTCAGAGACGATGCCGCAGGGCAGGAGGCCAGCTCATGGCCGAGCGACCGAAGACGGGCCGGGCGAGGCGAGCGCGCCTGACCGGCCTCAGGACTTGGCGGGAGAGAGGGACGGCCATCCGCCCGGCGGCTCTGGCCGCGATGGTGCTCGTGTCTCCGCCGGGATCCGGGGCCCGTGCCGCGGAGCCGATCCGCCTGACGGTTGTCGGCGGCCTCGCCGGCGTGAGCCAGTACAAGCAGCTCGAGCAGCCGTTCTGGCAGACGGAGATCGGCGAACGCACGGGCGGCCGCCTCACGGTGAGCATCCGTCCCTTCAACGAGAGCGGCCTGCGCGGGGAGGACATGCTCCAGCTGATGCGGCTCGGCGTCGTGCCCTTCGGCACGGCGCTGCTGGCCGTGGCGGCCGGGGACGAGCCCGAGCTGAATGCCGTGGATCTGCCGGCGATCAATCCCGACATGGCGGCGCTGAAGCAGACCGTCGCGGTCTACCGGGACCACCTGCGCCAGGTGCTGCGGGAGCGCTACGGCATCGAGCTCCTCGGCATCTACGCCTATCCGGCCCAGGTCCTGTTCTGCACCCGCGCGTTCACCGGCCTGTCCGACCTGAGCGGCCGGCGCGTCCGCACCTCGTCCGTGGGGCAATCCGAGCTGATGGCCGCCCTCGGGGCGATGCCGGTCATCATCCCGTTCGCCGAGACGACGGCGGCGTTGCGGGACGGGGTCGCCGATTGCGCGATCACCGGCACGCTGAGCGGCTACGAGATCGGTCTGGCGGACGTCGCGACCCACGTTCACGCCATGGCGATCAGCTGGGGCATGTCGTTCTTCGGCGCGAACATCGCGGCCTGGCGGGCGCTCCCTGCCGATCTGCGGGAGGCGGTGCGCCAGGGCGTCGCCGACCTGGAGCGGCGGATCTGGAAGCAGGCGGAGGACGACACCGCGCGGGGCCTCGCCTGCGCCACCCAATCGCCCGCCCAATCGCTCTGCCCGGGCGCGCCGCGCAACCCGATGACGCTGGTGCCGCTCACCCCCGGCGATGCCGAGCGACGGCGCCGCCTCCTCACCGAGACGGTGCTGCCGCGCTGGATCGAGCGCTGCGGCGACGCCTGCGTCGCGGCCTGGAACACGACGCTGAAGCCCGCGCTCGGGGTCACGGCGAAGGCCGAATGAGCATGGGGTCCCGTCCGCATTTGGCGACTGATGATGTGGCGTAAGTTCAAGCTGGCGATCGTCGCCGGAACGATCCTCATCCTGGCGCTGCTGGCTGCCGGCACGACGCTGCTCCTGAGCAATGCCGAGCGGACCGCCCGCCAGGCGGCGCGGGCCGGTCTCGAGCGCTCGGCGCAGGCGGTCGAGACCGCCTTCAACCGCCAGGTGCTGCAGGTCGACGGCGCGCTCGCCAGCCTTCCCGCGCTCTTCGCCGGCCTGGCCCCGGGCGGCGCGATCACGCCCGATGCCGCGACCCAGCTCCTGCGCGGCCTGAATTTCCAGACCCTCGCCTTCCGCGACCTCTACCTCGTCGGGGCGGATGGGGTGATCTGGGCGGCGACCCGGCGGCGGGGGGCGGGCCGGCCGCTCCCCTTCGGCATGGCGGAGTTCAACCAGACCCGGACGATCGGCTCGAGCGCGGTGTTCGGACCGGTGCGCAACCAGGTCACGGGTGACTGGTCGCTCTATGTCGGGCGCCTGATCGAGCTGCCGCCAGCCGGAGAGACCAAGGCCGGGGAGGTTCTGGCCGTCGCGGAGGTGCCGCTGCCGGTCCTCACCCGGGGGCTCGCCGAGACGGGCCTCCAGCCCGGCCTGCGCGTGGCGCTCCAGCGCCGGGGAGGCCAGCTGATCGCCAGCCTGCCGCACGACGAGGTGGGCATGGGCCGGGTGCAGGCGGTACGGTTCGACGGCTTGAGGGCCGACGGCCGCGCCTTCGTCCTGCCCGAGACCGGCGGGCCCGACGCCGCCTTCGCGGTCGTCCGGCCGACGCTGTACGGCAACATCTTCGTCGGGCTCACCATTCCGCGGGACGTGGCCATGGCGGACGGGCGCCGCGATCGCGTCCGCCTGCTCGCCACCACGGGCGCGGGCGCGGTCCTGATCGTCGCCTTCGCCGTGGCGCTCCTCGTCGCCCTGCGCGGGCGCGAGCGGCTCGATGCCGAGCGGACCCGCGCCAGCACGGTCCTGACGAACGCGATCGAGGCGATGTCCGACGGCTTCGTCATGTGGGACGAGAACGACCGACTCGTGACCTGGAACCGGCGCTACTGCGACCTCTACGCCGAGAGCGCTCCCTTCATCGTCAAGGGCGCGCTGTTCGAGGACGTCATCCGCCGGGGTGCCGAGGCCGGGCAGTACCCGCAGGCGGAAGGGCGCATCGATGCGTTCGTCCGGGAGACGGTCGCCTGGCACCGCGCATGCAGCGGCACGATCGAGCGCCAGCTGCCCGGCGGGCAGTGGCTGCTGATCACGGAAAGGCGCACGGCGGACGGGTGCACGGTCGGAATCCGCACCGACATCACGGCGTTGCGGCTCGCCCTCGCCGACCTCGCCGCCGCCACCCGGCGCGCGAACGAGGCCGCCGAGGAGGCCATGAGGCAGAACGCCATCCTGAGCGAGCGCGAGGGCCGGATCCGCTTCCTGGCGCACCACGACCCGCTCACCCGGTTGCCCAACCGGGTGCTGTTCCGCAGCGAGCTCGACGTGGCTCTGCGGGCGATCCAGGAGCAGAGTGGAAGCGTCGCGGTCCTGTATCTCGATCTCGACCGCTTCAAGGACGTCAACGACACGCTGGGACACCCGGCCGGCGACGAGCTCCTGCGGCTCGTGGCGGAGCGCCTGCGGGCCTGCACCGGCCACACGGTCGTGGCCCGGCTCGGCGGCGACGAGTTCGCGCTGATCTGCGCGTCGTCCGACCTCCCGACCGAGGCCGAGGCGCTGAGCCGGCGCCTCATCGCGGAGATGCGCTGCCCCTACGACGTGTTCGGCCACGCGGTCGTCACCGGGGCGAGCATCGGCATCGCGGTCGCGACCGCGGGCGACCTCGACGGCGACACGCTCCTCAAGCAGGCCGATCTCGCGCTCTACCAGGCCAAGGCGGCCGGCCGGGGAACGGTCTGCGTCTTCGCGGAGGACATGAGCGCGCGGCTGCGCGAGCGGCTCGAGATCGAGGCCGACCTGCGCTCGGCGCTCGCGAACCGGCAGCTCGAACTCGCCTACCAGCCGATCCACGATCTCGCCGCGGACGCCCTGTGCGGCTATGAGGCCCTGCTGCGCTGGCACCATCCCGTCCGCGGGTCGGTCAGCCCGGCGGTCTTCGTGCCCATCGCCGAGGAGACCGGGCTCATCGTCGAGATCGGCGCCTGGGTCCTGCGGCAGGCCTGTGCGGATTTCGCGATGCTTCCCGGGCGCTTGAGGATCGCCGTGAACCTCTCGCCGCTGCAGCTCGCCGGCAGCGCCATCGTCGCCGACGTCACGGGCGTCCTCGCCGAGACGGGCCTCGATCCGGATCGCCTGGAGCTGGAAATCACCGAGACCGCCCTGTTCTCGAAGGGCCACGGCAACAAGGCGTGCCTCGAGGGCCTGCGCGCCCTCGGCGTGCGGATCGTGCTCGACGATTTCGGCACGGGCTACTCGTCCTTGAGCCACCTGCACCATTTCCCGCTCGACAAGATCAAGATCGACCGCTCCTTCGTGCAGGACATGCCCGAGCGCGAGAACAGCGCGGCCATCGTCAAGGCGCTCGCCGGCCTCGCGACCGAGCTCGGCATGTGCACCACGGCGGAAGGCGTCGAGACGGCCCAGCAGCTCGCCCTCGTGCGCGAGGCCGGATGCACGCAGGTGCAGGGTTACCTGTTCGGGCGGCCCCAGCCGATCCTGCGCGTCGTCGAGGCGGTCGCCGCCGCATCCGGACCGCGTCGCCCGGAGACGGATCTCCGGGCCCTGGGCTGACCACGGGGATGCCCGACGGTATCCCCGGGAGACCCGCGGGGGCCGTGGGTCTCAGGCGCCGCTCGCCTGGGGCAGGATGCGATCCCCGCACGACCGGCGCGGCTCGGCCGCGAGGGAGAGGAGGGCCGCGAGGGTCAGGGCGCCCGCGGCGAGGAAGCTCGGCAGGGCGAAGCTGCTCGTGAGATCCGCGATCGCCCCGGCGATCGTCGGCGCGATGATCGAGCCGAGGCCGAACGACGAGGTCATGAGGGCGACGACCTGGCGGCGGCGGGTCCCGGCGAGGGACCGGGCCGCCATGATCCCGAGCGCCGTGATCGGCACGAAGGTCCCGCCGAGCAGCGCGGCCGCCACGACCGCGCCGCCGACGCTGCCCGAGACGACGCTGCCGACGACGCCGGCCGCCTCGGCGACGAAAGCGAGGCTGAGCGTCGGCACGACGCCGATTCGGCGGCTGAGCCCGGTCCACAACGCCACCGACGGCATCGCCGACAGGCCGACGACGAGCCAGATCGCCGACTCGGCGGAGCGCAGATCCGGCATGCCCCGGATGATCGTCACCAGGAACGTCGCGGTGGTGACGTAGCCGAGGCCGAAGAGGAAATAGGCCGCGAGGAGGGCGACCAGGGGCCGGCCGAGCCGCAACGCGCCCCGTTCCGCGGCCGGGGCGGAGCTGCGCGCATCCGGCGGGACCAGCACGCCGACGACGGGCGTGGCGACGAGCGCGGTCAGCCCGACGACCAGCCAGTCGCCGCGCCAATCGGCGCCGAGGGCGCCGGCGGCGTTCACCAGGAGGGCGGAGAGGACGATGCCGGCCCCGATCCCGGCGAAATGCAGGCAGGACAGGGTCGGGCGCCCCATCGCGGCGAGCCGGTCGAGGATGACGCTCGAGGCGAAGACCAGCACGAAGGCGCTCGCGACGCCGCCGACGAACCGGAGGAGCAGGAAGGTCGCGACGTCGCCCGCCGCGGCCATCAGGATCGTGCTCACGGCGCTCGCCGCCAGGGAGGCGAGGAACCACAGCCGCGGGGAGCCGCGCAGGGCCGGGAGCGCGGCGGCGAGGGCGCCGACGAGGTAGCCCAGCAGGTTGGCCGAGGCCAGCAGGCCCGCCTGGGCCTGGGTCAGGGCGAGATCCGCCGCCATCGCCGGCAGGATCGGCGTGTAGGAGAAGCGGCCGATGCCCATCGCGGCCGCGAGGGCGATGAGCCCTCCCGTCGCCAGGCGAAGGGGGTGGATCGTCTGGACCGGCATGCGAAGCCCCGTCGCTCGAAGGAGGTCCGATCGCGGCCGGCACCGGTCCCGCCGGGGCCGGCCGTGTCGATCAGGCCCGGAAGAGGTCGTTCACGCAGGCCTTCGCGCGGGTCCTGGCATCGACGCGCTTGACGATCACGGCGCAGTGCAGGAGCGGGCCCGGGGAGCCGTCCGGCAGCGGCTGGCCCGGCAGGGAGCCCGGCACCACCACGGAGTAGGGCGGCACCGCGCCGCGGAACACCTCGCCGGTGGCCCGGTCGATGATCTTCGTCGAGGCGGACAGGATGGTGCCGGCGCCGATGACCGAACCCTCGCCGACGATCATCCCCTCGACCACGCTGCACTGCGCCCCCACGAAGCAATCGTCCTCGATGACGACCGGGCGCACCTGGCGCGGCTCGATCACGCCGCCGAGGACGACGCCGGCCGAGATGTGGACGTTCCGGCCGACCTGGGCGCAGGAGCCGACGGTGGCCCACGAGTCGATCATGGTCCCCTCGTCGACGCGCGCGCCCCAGCTGACGAAGCTCGGCAGCAGGACGACCTTGCGGCCGACGTGCGCGGTGTAGCGGACGAAGCAGCCCGGCAGGGCCCGGAAGGCGGCGGCCCGGAACTGCGCCTCTCCCCAGCCCGCGAATTTCGAGTGCTCCTTGTCCCACCAGCAGGCGGCGCCGGGACCGCCCTCGACGAGGGAATAGTCTCCGATGTGAGACGCGACCATGAGGGCGTTGATGAGCCACTCGTGGACGCGCCAGCTGCCGTCGATCTTCTCCGCGACCCGCAGGGTTCCGTCGTCGAGCCTGGCCATGGCTTCGTTCACGGCCTCGCGGACGGGTCCCTCCATTCCGACATGGAGCTGCTGCGGATGCGCCCATGCATCGTTGATGATCTGCTCGAGATCGACGGCGTGCTCGTTCCTGTAAACGTGATGCATGGTCATGTCGGCGGCCCTTGATCGTTACTAAAACACTAACACCGCCGTACACGGCCGTCATGACAGCGGCGCCGCCGGAATGGGCAGAAATTGCCGATTCGAACCCGATATTTAAGAGTTGGTTAACGATGCTGCCGGATGTCGGACCATGATCTCGCCGGCGGGGAGCCGGGGAGAATGCACCGCCGCGCGCTCGGCCTCCTGATCTGCGTCTCGACGCTCGCTCGCCGGGACGACGTCCTTGCCGTCGTGCTCGCCGGCCGCGCTGCCCCGGGCCTATGCCGATTGTGCCCCGTCGAGAGCTTCGGGCGCGGCGGTACCCTGAACGTCTGCAACGAACGACGCGGCACGATGGCCGCCGCGCGGCCTCCCGCTCACGTCGCCGCGCTGTCGCGGTCTCGAGCGGAGAAGGGGCCGCCAAGGGCGTCCGGTCCGAAAAATGTCGGCGGGAGGGAGTGGATACGGCTGCGCGCCACGCAAAACATACCGATGAGAATATAATTCTCTAATCAGTAGTTCGCAGCCTCCGGGGGCGGCTGGACGGTCCCGGCGCCCCTGTGGTCATGCCCTGGAGAGAGCCGCATGAGCGACTCCGTTCGCGTCGCGATCGCGGGGGCGGTCGCCACCCTCACCCTCGATCGGCCGACACCCTCGACGACGCGGCCCTGTCGGGCGAGGGCGCCGAGGTCGCCGCCCGGCTCGCGGAATCCGCGACGCGGGCCCTCGGGCTCGCCCGCGGCCTCCTCGCCGACAGCCTCGGTGCCGGCCTGGAAGCGCAGCTCGAGCGCGAGGCCCGCAGCATCGCCGAAGCCGGCCGGTCTCCCGACGGCCGCGAGGGCATCGCGGCCTTCCTCGACCGACGCAGACCGACATTCAGCGGCCGGAGATGAGCATGGCCGAGGCTACCATCGTCGAGGTTCCGGCAGCCTACCTTCCACTCGGTCTGCAGCCAGGGCAAACGAGCCTCCAGGCTGCTCTGGCGGGAGCGGGAATGCGTCGCCCCTCAGGCCGGGCACCACGTTGAAGACGAGCTTGCGGCCACGGCCGGTCGTGCGAGCGAGCGATCGTCTTGATCGAGCGCGCCTTGCCGCGACCCACGCCGCGTCGGCGCGACGAACGCGCCGCGCTGGGGGCCGTGAGAGCCCGACGGGGCCTTCGCCGAGCAGTGCCGCTGGCGGGTAGGTATCGAAGACGCGCTGTCGCTGGGCGTGCGGGGGCTCTGCATCTGCCACGAGCCCGCGACCTCGGGCTGGCCAAGGTCCGCCTCCGGCATGCGCCGACGACCGCCGCCCTCACCGTCGGCCGGATCGCCGATCGGCTGGTGGGTGAGACCGTCGCGTCGTCCCGACGATCACCCTCCGCTCGTCTCGTCAGCCACACGGCTTGAGACGCACCATTCACCGGCATTACCAGAAACGGCGCGATCCCAATCCCAGTCGCGGCCTGCTCCGGCGTTCCGCTCAGATCTTCTCCTTGCCGAGCGCGTCCAGGGCCGCTCCGAGCCCGCGCAGGGACAGCGCGACCGCCACCTCGCGCCCGTCCGCATCCTTGAACGTGATCCGGCCGGGCTCCTCGGCCTTGCGCCAGCTGGTCAGCACCGCCTCCGTCGCTGCCCCGTCCGCCACGCATGCCCCCGGCATGCAACGCCGCCACGCCAGATCCAGGCCGGCCTTGGCATCCTTGGCCTCGGCCACCCGCACGCTCGACGGGAAGCTCACATTGGCCGGCAGCAGCACCGTCATGCGCAGGCCGTCCTGGCCGGGAAGCCGCCCGATCGCGACCTGCGCCACCGGGCCCGACTGGCCCTGGGCCTGGATCGTCTGCGCCACTTCGCAGACGCGGCCCGCGCCCTCGCCGCCGAGCCGCTGGCAGCGCAGCATCCAGTCGCCGTAGGTGGCGGTCGTCAGGCCCGGCTCGGCCGGCACCGGCGGAGCGGCCTCGGCGGCGGCCGGCTTGGCGCGCGGGCCTTGCGCCGCGGCCGGCACGACCGATGCGCCGAGGAGGCTCAGGAGCAGGCCGGAGAGCAGGACGGCGGCGGCCGTGCGCCGGCGGGTGGGCGGGGCGGGGGGCAGCGGGGAATACGGCATCACGCAATGTCGTCCGAGTGAGCGGCGGGAGCGGGCGCCGGCGCGGCCGGCACGAGGAAGTCGGCGACGGCCTGCAGGCTGACGAGGTGGGCGTAGACCATCGCCAGCCAGCCTTCGCGGCGCAGCCGCGCGAAGGCGTCGTCCGGCAGGGCGGCGAGGGTGGCCTCGTCGACGCCGAGGGCGCCGTGCAGGGTGTGGTGCTCGCCGGTGAGGGGATGCTGCAGCTGGATGGTGAGGGGGCGCAGGATCTTGAGATCCTGCAGCAGCCGCCCGAAGGCGGCGGTGCGGCGGGCGGCCTCGGCGTAGTCGGCGACGAGGCGGATGCGCTCCTGCAGCAGCGGCGTCTCCTGGCCGTCCTCTGTGAAGAGCGGCAGGCTCGTCGCGCCCGCTTCCTGCGGAGCGGCGGCGGTGCGGACGAGATCGGTCTCGGCGTCGACGCAGACGAGGGGCTCGTGGCCCTCGCTCTCGCCCAGGATGAAGGGGTAGCGGCGCAGGTAGGCGGGCAGGTAGCGGCCGGTCCAGGTGCCGTTCTCGTCGACGAGCGCGCACTGTCCCGGCGCGGCGCCGACGAGGAAGACGGGGACGGGGCCGAGGCTCTCGGGCAGGAAGACGATGGGCAGGTGGCGGCAGGCGGCGCCGATCTCCTCGGCGAGCGCCGGCACGATGTGGCTGTCGCGCGCGAAGTCGAAACGCTGCGGCTGGGCGAGGTGCCAGGCGCGGTGGGCGTCGCGGTCGAGGGGAACGACCGAGCGGTAGAACAGGGGCAGGGCGGTCATGATGGGATTGTTCACGGCAGGGGGAAGGGACGCCTCGAAGGGGGTCGGTTAAGGGGTGGGCAGGGCGGCGTCGGCGCGGGGCCCGATCGTCGCTCCGAGCGGCTGGGTGAGCAGGGTGCTCGGCGCGATGATGAAGCAGCCGCCTGCGCCTGTCAGACACACCACGGTCTTGTCGAAACGAGGATCCGCGACGGACGGAGCTCCCGGCACGACGGGATTGCTCACGATCCGGAGCGTCCCCGCCGAGGATGCGTCGGGCGTGACGGTGGAGTGCGCGACGGTGCTGGCGAAGGTCGGTCCGACGATCGCGGCTGCCGGCGAGGCCGCGGCGGGGGCCGGCGTCACCGTCAGGCGGGCCCCGACATAGGTCAGGTTGTAGTTGGGCATGCCTGTCAGTGAGCCCTGGTCGATGGAGTAGGTCCCGGCGGGGCTGCGGGCATCGGCCGTGGTGGCGAGCCCGCCCGAGAGCGCGTCGCCGTTGACGAGGCCGCGCCCGCCGACCCGGTAGGTCAGGGCCGGGTTGGCATCGCCGTAGATTCGGTTCTGCGCACCCGCCGTGACGGTGATCGGCCGGGCGGTGACAGCCATGTTCGCCCCGACATAGGTCAGGCTGTAGTTGGGCGTGCCTGTCAGTGAGCCCTGGCCGATGCCGTAGGTGCCGACGCTGCTGCGGGCGTCTGCCGTGGTGGCGAGGACGCCGGTGAGAGCATCGCCGTTGACCAGCCCGCGTCCGCCGACCCGGTAGGTCAGGGCCGGATTGGCATCGCCGTAGACGCGGCTCTGTCCGTCCGCCGTGAGAGTCAGCGGCCGAGCCGTGACAGCGAGGTCTAGCCCGACGTAGCTCACTGCGTAGTTGGGCGAAGCCGCCAGACTGCCCTGGCCGATGGCGTAGGTGCCGACGCTGCTGCGGGCGTCTGCCGTGGTGGCGAGGACGCCGCTCAGAGCATCGCCGTTGACCAGCCCGCGTCCGCCGACCCGGTAGGTCAGGGCCGGGTTGGCATCGCCGTAGACGCGGCTCTGCGCGTCCGCCGTGAGGGTCAGCGGCCGAGCCGTGACAGCGAGGTCCGCCCCGACGTAGCYCACCGCGTAGTTGGRCGAAGCCGCCAAGCTGCCCTGGCCGATGCCGTAGGTGCCGACGCTGCTGCGGGYGTYTGCCGTGGTGGCGAGGACGCCGCTCAGAGCATCGCCGTTGACCAGCCCGCGTCCGCCGAYCTGGTAGGTCAGGGCCGGRTTGGCSTCGCCGTAGACCCGGCTYTGCGCGTCCGCCGTGAGGGTCAGYGGTCGAGCCGTGACAGCGAGGTCCGCCCCGAC
>NZ_JAAKGV010000019.1 GCF_011043735.1 Methylobacterium sp. DB0501
TAGCTCACGGTTCTCACGTTCAAGCGCCTTGATCCGCTCGCGCTCGTCCGTCGTCTGCCCGGGTCGCACACCTTGATCCCGCTCGGACTGGCGCACCCAGTTCCTCAGCGTCTCGCCCGAGCAGCCGATCTTGGCCGCGATCGACTGGATCGCCGACCATTGCGAGCCGTGCTCGCCCTCATGGTCGCGCACCATTCGCACCGCACGCTCGCGCACCTCAGGGGAAAACGGGGCTGTTCGCTTCGTCATGGCTCCATCCTCTCAGAAGTTGGAGCCTCCGGGAAACCCGGGGCGGTTCAGACCACTCCGATGGGGGCTGACCAGTCGTAGACGGTTCGGGCCGCGCGCTCGACCCAAGACCGCGCGCCCTCCAGCGCGATGGCGCCCTCGCCGGGGCGGGCGAGGTGATGCGGGTCGCCGCCGTGGCCGGTCCCGGCGAGGTGGCTCCGCCAAGCGTCGAAAACCGCCTCGATGCCCCCGAGCTGCACCGCCGCGAAGCGCCATGCCCCGCCCGAGAAGACCGGTTGGCGATGGTAGTCGTCCCACCCGCCCAGCATCTCGTCCCCGGTGACTGCAATGCCCTCGAAATCGACAGTGCCGGTCGCGGACGCTCGCATGCCGTGGGCGCGCCAGCCGCCGAGGTCGGCGCGGCAGCCGGGCTCCAGCCGCACGACCAGCATCAGCGGCGACGAACCCGGCTCGCGCTTGACCGTGACGAGGGCGCGGGTGACGAAGCCTGCACCGGAGGCGAAGGTCTTCACGCCATGAAGGCGGCGGTCATCCCCCAGCTTGAGGCAATCGCCCGGCGGATCGGTGTTCCAGACGCCGAACAAGTGTCCGGCACGAGCCTCCGCGAACAGGCGCGCCCGCTGCGCGGGCGTGCCGTAGCGGGCAATGAGCTGCAAGGCGTTGACGTGGCCCTCGTAGATGCGCTCGAGCGCGAGGCTGCCGTAACCGACCAGGCGAAGGACCTCGGCGAGCTTCGTGGCGCCCGGCTCCTCGCCGAGCCCAGCGCCACCCTCGTCGAAGGGTATCAGGGCGGTGAGCAAACCGAGGCGGGCGAGGTCGGCGACGTCCTCGGCCGGAAAGCCGTCGTCGCGGTCCTGTTCTCCCGCGCGAGCCAAGGCGGCGACGGCCACCTGTCGGGCAGCCGCAACGACATCGTATGCCAGGTCGAGCGGGGTTCTCTGGTCCATTCACCTCCCTCCCGTCAGGCCGCAGCGGCGGCGATGTCCTCGACCGTGCGGCCGGTCACGACCGAGAGCGGCTTCTCTTCCAGGACGTCCGGCTCGCCAGTCCGACGCGCGGCGGCATCATGGGACTTGATGAGCAGCCAGGAGACATGCCGCTCACGGGGCCGCGGTCTCATGCGCGTCAGGCGCCACCGGCCGGACAGCTTCTCCCCGTGAAGGGTGAAAGCGAGCGACCCCGCCGCGAGCGCCGTGGCTGGGTCGCCGTCCGGCTCCCAGGTGCCCCGGTCCCACAGCAGCACGACGCCGGCACCGTAGCTGCCCGGCGCGATCACGCCCTCGTAGTCGGCGTAGTCCAGGCCATGGTCCTCGACCGCAACCGCGAGACGACGCTCGCCCGCCACGAGGCTCGGGCCGCGTGTCACCGCCCAGCTCTTGAGAACGCTGCCGAGTTGCAGCCGGAAGTCGTAGTGCAGACGGCGCGCGGCATGCTTCTGCACGCGGTAGAGCAAGGCACCGCCCTCAGGCATCGCCGGTCGTCTCCAAGGACGTTCCATCCAGGCCTGCCGCCGCAGGTCTGCCGCCCGTGGCGCGGGTCCAATGGCCGAGGCGTCTTGCACCGCGCACCAGAAGGACGACCGCGTTCGCCAAGCGCGTATGCCCCGGAAGCTCACGTGGACGAAGCGGATGATAGTCGAGCCAAGGGCTCGCTGCCTCGACGGCTGCAAGGATAGCTCCGAGGGTCTGCAGTCGGGCGATGGCCCTTGCGTCGCCGACCCGGATGCCGAGCCACGGCGCCCAGAGCCGGATACGGGCGAGCCGCCCGGATGTGTGGAGCCGCCGTAGCCGTCGGCGCCAGAAGAACCGGAACAAGGCCCGCGAGAGCGGCTCCAGGCGCGGGTCGCAGGGGCTCTCGGGCACCTCGCAGCGCAGCTTCATAGTGTCAGCGGCCCCGCCAGGCGCGCGCCCGTCGAGCCTCCCCGAGGTGATGACGACGATGTCCGGCTCGTGACGGACCAGGGCATCGCTCGTCAGGAGCGAGGAGACGAAGGCGCGGTCCTCGCCGACCGCCAGCGGCGGCATGCCACCGGCCTGCCGGTAGGCCGCGAGCCGCACCGCGAGTGTCGCACCCGACGTCACCCAGTGCCGCGGCCATGGGTCGTGCGGGAGCGGGTCGATAAATGCCTCCAGCTCGACGAGCAGCGCCTCGTAGGCACCCTCCAGCCGTCCCCGGACGTGCAGGGCTGCCGGCAGGCGCGCCGCGTCATTCTCGTCGAGGGCGACTCGCCCCGCGACCGCATCCACTCCCCGAGCGATGGCGGCGATGTTGCCTGCCACCCAGTCCGGTGGCACCCGGCTGTCGGCGTCGGTGGTGAGGATCACGCCGTCCTCGGCACACTCTTCCTCAAGCCATGCGGCCGCCGCCTCCATCGCCTCGCGGCGGGCCCAGCCCGCGTTGGCACCGGCGAACACGCGCTCGATCACCCGGACGACGAGGCGCCGTGGCCGCGGGAGGGCTGCGACCACGTGTGCGGTACCATCCGTGCAGTTGTTCAGGAACAGCACCACGCCGATTTCACTTGCCCCGAGACCCTCCTGAACGTCGAGCGCGCGCAGGCACTCCCCGATGCGTTCGGCCTCGTTCCGGACAGGGATGGCAACCACCGCCCGCAACGGCTTGGACAGTACCGCCTCACCGCCGAGGTCTGAAAAGGACAAGTCGATCTCGGACGGCACGGCAATCTCCCGTCGGTCGCATCGCAACCGTTGGCGACCAGAATTTCACATAGGGCAACGTCGCGCCCCGGCCGCGGGCTGCGACACTTCCTTCGTCAGCTGAGGTCGGAGAACGAGCACGATGCAGCCGGCCACCAGCCTTCTCGCTCTGAACTTCGCCCTCGCCGGTGCTCGCGAGGGCTTCGGTCCCTTCCTGGGCGTGTACCTGCAGCAGCGCGGCTTCGACCCGGCTACGACGGGCTTCGCCATGGGTCTGGCCGGACTGGCTGGCCTTCTTGCCACGACACCGGTGGGGGCACTGATCGACCGCACGGCGTACAAGCGCGCCGGGCTGGCCGTGGCCGTCCTGGGCATCGCGGCGGGAGCAGTCGCCCTGGTCTCGACGGACAGCCTGTGGCTGATCGGCCTGTCGCAACTCGTCATCGGCGTTGCCGACACAAGCATCGCCCCGCTGGTCGCGGCCGTCACGCTCGGGATCGTCGGGCGGGAGGCCTACGGTGCTCAGGTGTCGCGCAACGAAGCGTTCAACCACGCCGGCAACGCCGCCAACGCCGCCTTGTCCGGCGTGCTCGGCTACGCGCTCGGGCTCCGCTACGTCTCCATAGCCATCGTGGTCATGGCGGTCGCCTCCTGCGGCGTCCTGCTCGGCATCGACAAGGGCAGCATCGACCATGGTACCGCCCGCGGCGGCGAGCAGGACGAGCGCTCGACCGCTCGCGTGCTGTTCGGGACCAGACCGCTCCTGGTCCTGGCGGGGACCGTATTCGCCTACCAGACCGCGAACGGTGCCATGCTGCCGTTCCTGGCCCAGGCGCGCACGGCCGCGGGCGCCGACCCGAGCCTGACAACCGGCGTCATGACCGTGGTCTCGCAGGCCACGATGGTCGGGGCCGCCCTGCTCGCCGCCCGCGTCGCTCAGGCGCGCGGGCACGCCGGCGTGCTCTCCATCGCGCTCGGGCTGGTCGTGTTCCGCGGCATCCTCGCGGCCTTCGCGACGTCGTGGTGGCTGGTCGTTCCGGTCCAGGTTCTCGAAGGCTTGGCGATGGGTATGGGCGGGGTTGCCATCCCGGCACTCGTGGCCGAGATCATGGACGGTACCGGCCACGCCACCGCCGGGCTCGGCGGCGTGATGACCGCCTACGGCGCGGGCGCGACCGTGAGCCCTTTGCTGGCAGGCCTCGTCGCGCAGTACCTCGGCTTCGCGGCCTCGTTCGTCGCCCTGGCCGCCGTTGCCGCCGGCGGCCTCGCAGTGTGGATGGTCGGGCGTCGGGCCCTGGGCACGCGCAGCCCGACAGGTCAGACTGACGGGGCGTCTGCCGAGCCGGTGTGACGGCTGGAGGCAGATGGCATGGATGCGCGGACCGGAGCGCGGAAGCCTTGGACCGCCCCCCTTACGGGCTCCTTCCCCGCCTTCGTCCTGCTTCAAGGCGCGCTGTATGCCGCATACGGCACCGAGTCCCCCTTCCTCCCGAGCTTCCTCGGAGAGCGCGGCCTGAGCCCGGGCGAGATCGGCCTCGTGCTCGCGGCCGGTACGCTGATGCGCCTCGCGGCGGGACCGGTCGCCGGGCACCTCGCCGACCGACACGACGCGACCCGGGCCGTACTTGGCATTGCGGCCGCCGCGTCCGGGCTGATCGCCTTCGCCTACCTCGCCGGGCACGGCTTCTGGCCGCTCCTGGCCGTGAGCGTGCTGCACGCCGGCGCCATCGCGGCCCTGGCGCCGCTCGCCGACGCGCTCGCCCTCGCCGCCGCAAAGAGGGAGGGCACCTTCTCCTACGGCTGGGTCCGGGGCGCCGGCTCGGCAGCCTTCGTGCTCGGGACGCTGGTCTCAGGGCTGCTCGTTGCCCATGCAGGGTTGGCGAGCATCATCGTGTCGAGCGGCCTCCTGTTCCTCGTCATGGCGGTGGCGACGGCGCGCGTCCCTCCTGCCCCGGCGCGCGAGGGACGGCCGAACCTCGGTTTAGGCGGCATCCGTGAGATCCTATCTCTCGGTGCGTTCCGGCGGATGCTCCTTGTCGCGGCCCTCGTCATCGGTAGCCACGCCCTGAACGACGGCTTCGCGGTGATCCGCTGGCGCGAGGCCGGCATCGGCCCGGGCGCGATCAGCCTGCTCTGGTCGGAGGCGGTCGCGTCGGAGGTCCTCGTCTTCGTCTTCATCGGACCCTCGCTGCTGGCACGCCTAGGGACGGCCAAGGCCGCGATGCTGGCTGCCGGTTTCGGCGTGGTGCGTTGGTCGGTCATGGCGACGTCGGTCTCGGTGCCGGTGCTCGCCGCCATCCAGTTGTTGCATGGGCTGACCTTCGCGCTCCTTCACCTCGCCGCCATGCAGCTGATCGTGAAGGTCGTGCCGGAGCGTCTCTCGGCCACGGCGCAGACCTTGTACGGCACCCTCGGCCTCGGGGCGGCCTCCGCCGTCCTGACCGCGGCGGGCGGCGTCCTGTACGGCGCGTTAGGCGCCGGTTCGTTCTGGGTCATGGCCGGATTGTGCATCGGGGGCCTGCCGCTTGCGGCCGGCCTGCGCCCGAACCGGCCATGAGCCCGAATCGTGGGCGCCGCCCTGTCGATCCCAGCCCGGGCTCTATCTCCCGAGGCGCGCAACACCGCGCCGGGAGACGCCCGACATGTTCATGAAGCTCGACCGCCTGCAAGCGGAACTGCCGCAGCCGAAGAAGCCCGATCCCAACGCCGCCGCTGCCCTGCAGGAGCTGCTCGGCGGCAAGTACGGCGAGATGTCGACGCTCGGGAACTACATGTTCCAGAGCTTCAACTTCCGCAACAAGTCCAAGCTGCGTCCCTTCTACAGCCTGGTGTCGAGCATATTCGCCGAGGAGCTCGGGCACGTGGAGTTGGTCTCGACCGGCATCGCGATGCTCAACAACGGCCCGGGCGACGACACGGAGGAGGTCGACGTCTCGAAGGCGCCGTTCCACGACATGCAGGACATCCGGTTGGCTGGCAGCTTCCTCAGCAACGGCGGCGGCGCGATGCCGATGAACTCGAACGCCGCGTCGTGGAACATGGACATGGTCACAACGACCGGGAACATCATCATCGACCTGCTGCACAACTTCCATCTCGAATGCGGCGCCCGCCTGCACAAGCTACGCGTTTACGAGACCCTGAAGGACCCGACAGGTCGCGAGGTCTGCGGCTACCTCTTGGTGCGCGGCTCGGTCCATGCCCACGCCTACGCGCTCGCGCTGAAGAAGCTCACCGGCGTCGAGATCGAGAAGATGCTGCCAACCCCGAACATCGTGCTCGACCGCATTCCCGAATGCCAGAAGTACCTGCAGGAGGGCTCGCACCGCCGGCTCTACCGGTTCAGCCCTGACGACTACAAGGAAGCTGCCGGGGTCTGGTCGAACGACGAGGTGGCGCTGCCGGGCGATCCGCCAGGTAACCTGGAGGTCGTCGATGGCCTGCCCGAGGGCGGCAAGATCCCCGAGCTCGACGGCAACTACGGCGCCTTCGCGCCGAACTACGCGCCGGAGGAGATCTTCGAGATCGCGAGCAAGCTCTACAAGAAGAGCCGCTAAGCCGGCCGGAAATCGGCATCGCCGAGGCCCCACGACATGCGTCCCGCCGCATCACCGCGGCGGGACGCGCTTCCGGGTTCTCCTTGCGAAACTCCGGGCCCGTGTGTCATGGCGAGCTCAGCCTGATTGGCCGCCGAGCACGAGCCGTAGGGAGCGGGCGAGCTCGTCACGGCGATAGGGTTTGGTGAGGACCGGAAGCTCTCCTTTGCCGATGACCTGTCCCTCGTCGAGGTTCGCCACGTAGCCCGAGGTGAGCAGGACCTTGATCCCGGGGCGGAGCCGCTGCGCCTCGACCGCGAGTTGCGACCCGTTCATGCCGCCGGGCATCACCACGTCCGAGAACAGGATATCGATGCGCTCGACGCCCGTGAGGTGTTCCAGCGCCTCGGCAGCGTTCCGCGCGACGACGACCCGGTAGCGCAGCTCCTCCAGGCTCTCGGTCGCCATGGCGAGCACCTGTTCGTCGTCCTCTACGAGAAGCACAGTCTCACCCTCGCCGGCGCGGCGCAGGGGGATGGAAGCAGCCGGTCCCGAACCAACCTCCTCGCCGGCCGGGTCGGTCGAGCGCGGGAAGTACAGGCTCACCGTCGTACCCCTGCCGAGCTCGGAGTCGATGCGCGCGAAGCCGCCGGCGCTGCGCGTGAACCCGTAGACCTGGCTCAGCCCGAGCCCGGTGCCCTTGCCGACCTCCTTGGTGGTGAAGAACGGCTCGAACACGCGCTGGAGCTTGTCCGCCGGGATGCCCGAACCTGTGTCGGTCACCGAGACGACCACGTACGGGCCTGGCGGCACTCCCCGGTCGGCGACGGCGCGGGTCCCCAGGTGCACGTTGCGGCTCGTCACCGCGATACGGGCGTGGCCCTCGCCGCCCTCCATCGCGTCGCGCGCGTTCACGACCAGGTTGAGCACCGCAGCCTCGAACTGGGCCGGGTCGATGCGGATCGGGTCGAGCGCCGGGTCCAGGTCGAAGGCAAGCTCCACGGCGCCGCCAGCCGCCCGCTCGGCCAACGGCTTGAAGTCCAGGAGCAGCCGGTTCGGATTGAGCGTCTGGGGCCGCAGCATCTGCCGCCGCGAGAAGGCGAGGAGCTGCTGCGTGAGCTGCTCGCCGCGTCGCGCCGCGCCCATCGCCGCCTCGGCCAGGCGCTTGACCCGGTCGACCTGCTCTGGCCGGCGCAGCATCATGTCGAGCCCGCCGACGATGACGGTGAGCAGGTTGTTGAAATCGTGGGCCACGCCACCGGTGAGCTGCCCGATGGCCTCCATCTTCTGGGCCTGGCGCAGCGCCTCCTCGGTCAGGCGCTGTTCGGTGCGGTCCATCAGGATGCCCGCTATGCGGGCGGGCGCGCCCGCGGCATCGTACTTGATCCGCCCTTGGAGGGAGATCCACCGCACCTGCCCGTCGGCCCGACGTATGCGGCATTCCAGGTCGAGCGCGCCGGTCTCCAAGGCCGTCGCGAATGCCTGCTCCGCGATGCCGCGGTCCTCCTCCACGACATGGTCGAGAAGCACCTGCCGGTTCCAGCGCGGGCCGTCGCCCTCGTAGCCGAAAACGGCGTCGTAGCGCGGCGAGCGCCGCGCGGCGCCCGTGGCATAGTCCAGGTCCCACGAGGCCATGCCGGCGGCATCAAGCGCGAAAGCCAGCGTTTCGTGGGCGGCCTCCACCTCCCGGGTGCGTTCGGCGACGCGCCGCTCCAGGTCCTCGTTGGCAAGCCGGAGCTGCTCCTGGGCCCGCTCGCGCTCCCGGAGGTGCTCGCGGGTTTGGTACTGGCGGTGTCGCGCACGGAGCGCGGAAGTCGCGGCGCTGACGAGCGTCTCGGCGTTCACCGGGCGCTCCAGCAGCACCACGTTGCCGAGCCGGGCCAAGAGGCGCGAGGCGCGCTCCGACCGGCGCCCGGCTTGGCGTGTCGCCAGCACGATGAACGGGAAGTCCGACCAGGGCGGCTGCCCGTCGAGCCAAGCGAACAAGCCTTCTGGCGCGTCATCGCCGAGCGCCTCCTCGGTGACCAACGCCGCGCCGGCGCCGGCCGCGAGACCATCCAGCAGCGCCGCCATGTCCGGGCACGACTCGGCGTGGATACCGGAAGCCGAGAGCACCTGTCCCGTTACCGAGGCATCGCGTCCGCGCGGCGCCAGGATGAGGACGCGCCGCTCGCCCGCGCCCGGCACGCTCATGCCTCGCCGTCCGCGGGCGCGGGTCCCGACAGCATCGCCACCCTGCCCCGGTACGCCGGCAACCCAGAGAGCACGCCCTCGAAGTCGTCGAGCGCCTCGCCGACCTGCAGCCCTCCCTCCGACAACCTCAGTTCCCGGATGGTACGCTCGTGCGCGTTGACGCGGCTCTTCACCACCGACAGCGCGGTGCGGATCTCGCCTTTTGCCTCGAAGAAGCGAAAAAGCAGGATGCAATCGCTAAGATAGCTCAAGTCGACGTCGGTTCGTACTTCGCCCACGACACCGTGTTGGCCGAGGATCAGGAGCGTGGTGACGCCCTGCTGGTTGAGGTAGCTGAGCAACTCATGCATCTGCAGGATGAGGAACTCCTCGCCGGGCATCGCGTGCAAGTATGCGTTCAAGCTATCGATGACCGCGAAGGTGGAGCCCCGCTCCTCCACGGCCTTCCTCGCCATGCCCGCGAACTCGCCCGGCGAGACCTCGGCGGGGTCGATCTGCGTGATGGTCAGCCGCCCGGCCTCGACGTGAGGCCTCAGGTCCATGCCCAGGATGGCCGCCCGGGTCATCAGGGTCGCGAGCCCCTCGTCGAACAGGTAGTAAGTCGCGGTCTCGCCTCGCTCCAGCGCCGCCACCATGCAGCGGACCGCTGTCGTGGTCTTGCCTACGCCGGAGGGCCCGAGCAGCAGCGTGTTGGTCCCGGGTACCAGGCCGCCGCCTAGAAGCGCGTCGAGCTCGGCCGATCCGGTGGACTTGCCCCGTGGGTCGAACTCCGCGTGGTGCTCGGCCGCGATGAGGCGCGGGAACACCCGGATGCCGCCGGTCTCCAAGGCGAAGTCGTGGTAGCCGCCGCGGAACTTGATGCCGCGCGCCTTGACGATGCGCAGGCGGCGCCGCTCGGAGCCGAACTCGCGCGGCGCCTGCTCCAGTGAGACCACACCGTGCGCGATGCTGTGGAGCTGGACGTCCCCTGTCTCCGAGGTGCGGTCATCCAGCATCAGCACCGTGCAGGCGCGCTTGGCGAAGAACCGCTTCAGAGCCAGGATCTGGCGACGGTACCGCAAAGGGTTCTGGGCTAGCAGGCGCAGCTCGGAGAGGCTGTCGAACACGACGCGGTCGGGCTTCATCCGGTCGACCAGCGCGATGACCTCCTTCACCGTCTCGCCGAGCTCGATCTCGGACGGATGCAGGATCGACTGCTCGCTGTCGGGGTCGAGCCCGTCCTCGTCGACGAGCTCGTGCACGTCGATGCCGTCGAGGGTCCAGCCGTGGGTCGCCGCGGAGGCGCCGAGCTCTTCGATGGTCTCGGACAAGGTGACGTAGAGGGTACGCTCGCTCAGAGCCACGCCCTCCCGCAGGAACTGCAGCGCCAGCGTGGTCTTGCCGGTGCCGGGAGTGCCCTCCAGCAGGTAGAGCCGGCTCGGGGTGAGGCCGCCGCAGAGGACGTCGTCCAGGCCGGGCACCCCGGTCGAGATGCGGGGCTCCCTCTCGGGGGGCATGCTGGGCGTCGCGTCGGTCATCGGCTCGGTCGGTCTCCGCGGCGGGGCCGGCCCGCCAAGCCGGCACGGTAGTGGTCGGCCAAGCCCTTGTCAGCGCCCGCGGCGCCGCAACGTGGAGATCCCCGGACCCGTAACGCGTCACGGGGAACGCACTCCGTTACGGGTCGCCCGCGGAGTCGACCTCCCGTGCGCCATCCGGGGAAGCCCCGAGGCGTCGCCGGTCATCCCCGGATGGCGGGAAGAAGGGCGGCAAGCGCAAGTGGATGCCTGCGGTTCCGGGCGCTTCCGCCGCAGGATGCACCAGGAACGGAGCAGACCGACCCACGTTGGCCGCTGAACCCGACCTTACCGAGGAGCCACGACGGCATGAGCGGCACGGACATCGGCACGATCTACGCGGGCGCTCTGCGCAACACCCGCGCCCTGGAGAGGCAGGGACTGGAGCAGATGGAGCGGCAGCTATCCGGCCTGGAACGCTACCCCGAATACGCGGCCGTCCTGCGCCGCCATGTCGAGGTCACCAAGGGGCAGATCGACCGGCTCGACAAGGCGCTCGAAGCCGTCGGCGAGAGCCCGTCGTCACTGAAGGAAACGGTGACCAGCGTGGCCGGCAGCATCGGCGCGGCGGTGCACGCCGTCGCGCAGGACGAAACCCTGAAGAACCTCTACGCGGGCTACGCCTACCAGTACGACCAGGTCGCCGCCTACCGCTCGCTCGCCGTCATCGCGGAGCGGGCCGGCCAATCCGACAAGGCCGCGGGCTTCCGCACCGCGGTCGAGGAGGAGACGAAGGGCGCCGAGGACATCGCGGCGCTGATCGAGCCGGTCACCAGGACCTATCTCGACCTGACGCTCAGCGGCTCGAAGGCCGATAGCTGAACGTTCAGCACCAGGGACTAATGCCCGGGGTGCATTCCGTTGACGGCATAACCGCACCTGCCTAACCTATCGCCCAGACCGCTGGTTATTGGGCGTGCGCAGAGCCAGCGCCACCGGCCTTGGGCCGGTCCTTGCGGAAGCAGGGGTGGAGTGACACATCCACGAGCTTCGCCCCGAGACCGCCTTCGGGAGGTCGGATCGGCCCCGAAAGGGGCCGCTTTCCGTTTGCGACTTCGGTTTTCCCGAATAGGCGAGGCCTATGCATCGCCTAGGGCGTCGGCCCTCGGGTCGCGTCCTTCCTGTGGATCCCGGTGTCGGTTGCGCACCGTTAAGTCAGCCTAAACCGCCATGGCCCATGGTCAGGATTCGAACCTACCCAGGGCCATCCATGCTCGCCGTCGTCGGTTGCCTCGCAGAGGCCCATGATTTTCGGCTCGTCGCACTCGCGGCCGCCATCTGCGCCCTGTCCGCCTTGACGACGGTCTGCCTCGTCAGCCACGCCCGCCGGGCGGAGGGCTGGGCGCAAGGCGGCTGGCTCGCCGTCGCGGCGACGGCCGGCGGCTCGGGCATCTGGGCGACCCACTTCATCGCCATGCTGGCCTTCGCCCCCGGCGTGCCGAGCGGCTACGACGTCGCGCTCACCGGCCTCTCGCTCGTCATCGCCGTCGCGCTCGCCGGCTCCGGCCTCTCGCTAGCCGTCCTGGTCGGCGGCAAGGTGGCGGCCTGGGTCGGCGGAGCGGTCCTCGGGCTCGGCATCGCGGCGATGCACTACACAGGCATGGCCGCCTACGATGTCGCCGGCCACAAGGCGTGGGACCCGGCCATCGTCGGTGCCTCGCTCGCGCTCGGCGGCGTCCTCGGCGGCGCGGCGCTGGCGGCCCAGCTCGGAGCCCGCGGCCTCGCCCGGCAGTTGCCGGCGGCCCTCCTGCTGCTGCTGGCCATCTGCAGCCACCACTTCGTCGCCATGGGCGCCGTCACGGTCACGCCCGACCCGACGCTCGCCGTGTCGGCGTCCGCCGTCCCGAACGCGTGGCTCGCCGTGGCCGTGGCGCTCGCGAGCTTCGCCATCCTGCTGCTCGCCGGCGCCGCGCTCGCCCTCGACGTGCGCGACCGCCGGCATTCGAAGCTGGAGGCGGAGCGCCTGCACAGCCTCGCCAACGCCGCCGTCGAAGGGCTCGTCGTCTGTACCGGCGACACGGTGGTGAGCGCCAACCGCAGCTTCGCGAAGCTCGTCGGCCTGCCGCAGGCGGCCCTCGCGGGGACGGCCCTGTCGGCGTACCTGCCGGGCGACGCGGCCTGGCTCGCCGTGGCCGGCCAGCCCGAGCGCCCGGTCGAGGCCGAGATCCGGCAAGCCGACGGCACGCTCGTGCCGGTCGAGGTCATCATGCAGCCCGTCGAGCACGCCGGCCGGCCGCACTACGCGGTGGCCGTGCGCGACCTCCGCGCCCGGCGCCAGGCCGAGAGCCAAATCCAGTTCCTCGCCCACCACGACGCGCTCACGGGACTGGCCAACCGCGCCAGCTTCGGCAAGCGGCTCGACCAGGAGATGCGGGCCGCGGACGCCTGCGGCCGCAAGCTCGCCGTCCTCTGCCTCGACCTCGACCGCTTCAAGGAGGTCAACGACCTGTTCGGCCACGCCACCGGGGACGCCATGTTGGAGAGCGTCGCCTGCATCGTCTCCGACGAGCTCGACGACGCGCAGATGGTGGCGCGGCTCGGCGGCGACGAGTTCGCGGTGCTGGCGCCCTGCGACCGACCCTCCGAGGCCGGGCGCCTCGCCGAGCGCATCCTGGAGGCGCTGCGCTCCGGTAGGCCGGATGCCGGCGGCCCGCAGATCGCCACCAGCATCGGCATCGCCCTCTACCCCGACGACGCGCAGGAGCGCGCCGCGCTCCTCAGCTACGCCGACACGGCCCTCTACCGCGCCAAGTCGGAGGGCCGCGGCACCTACCGCTTCTTCGAGGCGAGGATGGGCGTCGAGGTGCGCGAGCGCCGCCTCCTGGAGCACGACCTGCGCCACGCCGTGGCCCGCGGCGAGATGCATCTCGTCTACCAGCCCCAGACCGACGTGGGCTCGGGTGCCGTCATTGGCTTCGAGGCGTTGCTGCGCTGGAAGCACCCGGAGCGCGGCTTCGTCTCGCCGGCCGTGTTCATCCCCATCGCCGAGGAGAGCGACGCCATCCTGCGGATCGGCGAGTGGGTGCTGCGCGAGGCTTGCCGCGAGGCCGCGACCTGGCCGCATCCCCTGTCCATCGCCGTCAACGTCTCGGCGGTGCAGATCCACAGCCCCCACTTCGTCGGCCTCGTGCACGAGGTGCTGCTCAAGACCGGGCTGGCGGCGCACAGGCTTGAGGTCGAGGTTACCGAGACGGCGCTGATCAGCGACCCGAACCGGGCGCTGCTCACCCTGCGCCAATTGAAGTCGCTGGGGCTGCGCATCGCCATGGACGACTTCGGCACGGGCTACTCATCGCTCTCGAACCTGCGCTCGTTCCCGTTCGACAAGATCAAGATCGACGGCTCGTTCGTGCGTTCGGTAGACAGCAACGAGCAGACCGCGGCCATCGTGCGCTCGGTGCTCGGCCTCGGGCGCGGCCTCGGGCTTCCCGTCCTGGCGGAGGGCGTCGAGACCGAGGCCGAGTTCGGCTTCCTCGCCGCCGAGCAGTGTCACGCCGCGCAGGGCTACCTGATGGGCCGCCCGTCGCCCATCGGGCAGTTCTCGCAGCACACGCATGGCACGGTTCCAGTCACCGACGAGAACCGGAAACGCGCCTGAGCACGTCGGAAAGGGGCCAAGCGTCAACCTTGTCCGCCTAAGGATGTCGGATCGGATTGGATGGGGGCAGGCATGAGGGGGCGGACGGCACGAAACACATCACCGGCCGTCCCGTCGCTCCGTGCCGCCGCCCTGACCTGCGCCCTGGTCGCCGGCTGCGGGCTCGTCCCGGTCGCCCTCGCGCTCGCGCCACGCCCCGGCGAGCCCGTCGCAGTCATCACCCTCTTCCCCGACGCCCCCATCCCCAAGGCCGTCGCCGCCTCGGGCGCGCCCATCCTGTGGCTTTCCACCGGAGGGCACGTCGCGATGCTCGACGCCTCGGGGCGTGACGCCGCCGCCGACCTGCGCCGTGCCGGCGCCCTCCTCGTCCTCGCCGCCGGACCGCTCGGCACCTGCATGCCGGGCCTCCGGCTCCCCTCGAACCTCACCGGACCGCCGAAACCGTGACCGACAGCAGCAGCCTCGACCGCCTCCGCCTCGCCTTCTTGCCGGTCATGACCGGCGCCCTCGGAGCCCTCGCGACCCTTGTCACGGCGCTCGCCTGGTGGCGGGACGTCATGCCGGTGCCGGTGACGGCGCTCGCGCTCCTCTTGCCGGGAGCGGCCCTCGCGGCTGCCCGGCGGCATCGGGCGGCGGCCATCACCCGCCATCTCTCGTCGGCCACCCTGATGATGCTGGTCGGCCTGCTGGTGCTCGTCTCATCCGGCACGCACCTGCAGATCGACGTCCACATGGTGTTCTTCGCCGCCCTCGCGGTCGCCGCCGGCTGGTGCTGCTGGTCCTCGATCCTGGTGGCGGCCGGCGTCGTCGCCGTCCACCACCTCGCGCTCAACGTGCTCTACCCGGCCGCCGTGTTCCCCAACGGCGCCGAGTACCTGCGCGTCGTCCTTCACGCCTTCGTCCTCGTCACGGAAGCCGCCGCCCTGGTGCTGGCCGCCCGCCAACTCGCCAAGGCCCTCTCCTCGGCCGAGGAAGCGACCCGTCAAGCCGCCGACAGCGTGCTGGCGCAGCGCCGTGCCGAGGCCGCCGCCGGCCAGGACCGCAACCTTGAGGTCCACCGCCAGCGCCGCCTCGGCGAGGTCGTCGCCGAGTTCCGCGACGCGCTGGTCGAGATCGAGCACAAGGTAGAGCGCGAGACGGGCGGCATGCGCGAGACCGCGCTCTCCCTCAACGGGGTCGCCGAGCAGTCGAGCGTACAGGCTGCCAATGCGGAGACCACGGCGTCGGCAACCGCGCGGAACGTGCTCTCGGTGTCGGCGGGTGCCGAGGAGCTCAGCGCCTCCATCTCCGACATTGCCGGCCAGACCGAGCGGGCCCGCGAGTTCATCGCGCACATGACGGAGATCGCGCGGACCACGAACGAGGAAGTCGAGCAGCTCGCGGTCGTGGCCGACCGCATCGGCGCGGTCACGGGCCTGATCAAGTCGGTGGCCGACCAGACGAACCTCCTGGCGCTGAACGCCACCATCGAGGCGGCGCGGGCCGGTGCGGCCGGCAGGGGCTTCGCGGTCGTGGCCTCGGAGGTGAAGGCGCTGGCGGGCCAGACCATGAAGGCCGCCGACGAGATCGTGTCCCAGGTCGATGCCATTCAGGCCTCGACGCGCCGTACCGTCGGCTCCGTCCACGCGATGGCCTCGGCCACGCAGGAGGTGAACGCCCTGACGACGTCCATCGCCGTGTCGGTGGACCAGCAGCGGGCGGCGACGCAGGAGATCTCCCGCACGGTGGCGCAGGTCGCGCAGGGCAGTTCCGAGGCACATGCCGGCGCCGTGTCCGTCTCGCAGGCCACCCGGGAGACGAGGCACCATGCCGACAGCGCCCTGTCAGCGTCGGAATCCCTACAGGCGGTCGCCGCCGACCTCGCCCGCTCCGTGAGCCAGTTCGTCCAGCGTGTCACGACCGACCTGGAAGAGCGCCGGGGCGGCGTGCGCATCGCCGTCGCCGAAGCGGGCTTCCTGCACTCGCGGGGCCGCCGCTACCCGGTGCGCCTCGTCGAGGTCTCGTCCCATGGTGCCCGCGTCACTGACGTGCCGCCGCTCGCCTCAGGCGAGGCGGTCGAGTTCGAGACGGCTGATGGTGGACGCATCCCGGCGGCGGTCGCCTGGTCCGAGGGTGGCGCGGCGGGTCTCGAAATTAAGTCCGGCCTGCGGCACCCGGCGTTGGACGTGAGACTTGGCAAGGCAGGCTGAGGACGGCCCCTCCCCTGGCTAGCCTCGCCCGATCAGGTCCTTGATGCGGCTGGCCAAGTCCTCCATCGCGAAGGGCTTGGTCAGCACCTGCATGCCCGGCTCCAGGTGTCCGTTGCCGAGTACCGCGTTCTCCGCGTAGCCGGTGATGAACAGGACCTTCAGGCCGGGCCGGGAGACGCGGGCCGCGTCGGCCACCTGCCGACCGTTCATGCCGCCGGGCAGGCCGACGTCGGTCACCAGCAGGTCGATGCGCACGTCCGATTGCAGCACCTTCAAGCCGGCCGCCCCGTCCGCGGCCTCGATGGCCGTGTAACCGAGATCCTGAAGGACCTCGGTCACGAGCAGGCGCACCGTCGGCTCGTCGTCGACGATGAGCACCGTCTCGCCTTGCTCCGCCCGCGGAGCGTGCGCCAGGTCCGGGGCCGCGTCGAGGTTCTCCGCCTCGCCGTAGTGCCGCGGCAGGTACAGGCACATCGTCGTGCCCTGCCCCACCTCCGAGTAGACCCGGACCTGCCCGCCCGACTGGCGCACGAAGCCGTGGATCATGGAAAGCCCCAGGCCCGTGCCCTGACCGATGGGCTTCGTCGTGAAGAACGGGTCGAACACTTTCCCGACGACGTCGGGCGGCATGCCGGTGCCGGTGTCGGTGACGCAGATCGAGACATACTGCCCCGCCTGCAGGTCGCGCTCCCGCGCGGCGCGTCCGTCGAGCCACTTGTTGGCGGTCTCGACCGTGATGCGGCCCCCGTCCGGCATCGCGTCGCGGGCGTTGATGCACAGGTTCAGCAGCGCGTTCTCAAGCTGCGGCGGGTCGACGAGCGTTGCCCACAGGCCGCCGGCGGCGACGACCTCCAGGTGTATGGCCGGGCCGATGGTCCGGCGGACGAGCTCCTCCATCCCGGCGATCAGCCGGTTGGCGTCGGTCGGCTTCGGGTCGAGCGTCTGCCGGCGCGAGAAGGCGAGCAGCCTGTGTGTCAGGGCGGCCGCCCGCTTCGAGGCGCCCTGCGCCGCCGCGACGTAGCGGGGCACGTCGGTGTAGCGCCCCTGGCCGATGCGGCTCTCCAGAAGCTCCAGGGCACCCGAGATGCCGGTCAGCAGGTTGTTGAAATCGTGCGCGATGCCCCCGGTGAGCTGGCCGACCGCCTCCATCTTCTGGGATTGCCGGAGCTGCTCCTCGGCGCGGTGTTGGTCGGTGAGGTCGCGGCCGACGATGTGGAACAGCGCGGTCCCGGGGTCCGGCACCGCCGTCCACATCACCGTACGGCGGCCTCCGGACTTGGTCAGGACGCGGTCGACGAAACCCGAGACGCTCTCCCCGCGGGCGAGCCGGGCGACCACGTCGGCGGTCGCGGCGTGGTCGCCCGGCTCGACGAAGTCGACGAACGGCCGTTCCAGCAACTCCGCCTCGTTCCAGCCGAGCACCGCCGCCCAGGCCGGGTTCACGACCTTCAGGAAGCCGTCGAGGCCGGCTGTGCCCATCAGGTCGTTGGTGGTCTCCCACAGCCGGTTGCGCTCCGCGGTCCGCCTGACAACCTCGGCCTCCAGCCCCTCGTTGGCACGCCGGAGCGCCTCGGCGGCCTCGCGCCGGACGCGTGCCAGTTGCAGGTTCGTGCCAACCCGGGCGAGAAGTTCGCGGGCAGAGAAGGGCTTTGTCAGGTAGTCGTCCGCGCCCGCGCCGAGCCCCTCCACCTTGGCCTCGTCGCCGGCCCTGGCCGAGAGCATGATCACCGGCAGGTCGCGCAGCCGCTCGTCGCCCCGGACGGCGGCGAGCAGGCCGAAGCCGTCGAGGCGGGGCATCATCACGTCGGTGAGGAGAAGGTCGGGCCGCCGCGCGCGGGCTGCGGCCAGCGCGGCTTCGCCGTCGGGGGCGGTCTCGACCGTGTAGCCTCGCTCGACCAGAAGCCGGCGAACATGGTCGCGCATGTCGGCGTTGTCGTCGGCGAGCAGGATGCGCCCAACTGCCGGAACCGACGGTGCCTCATCGCGCGTCGCGGCGAGGTCGAGGGCCGTACCCACTTCTGTCTCGCCCGACATCCAGCGGCGGGCCTCGGCGACGAACGCCTCGGCGCGCACCGCCGTCGAGACCTGCGACGGCCCCTCGACGAGGTCCGCCGGCGCGTCGGACTGCCGGAACGGGAGCGAGACGTGGAAGGCGCTACCGCGTCCCGGCTCGCTCTCGACGCGGATCGAGCCGTGGTGGAGCCTGACCAGCTCCTGCACCAGCGCCAAGCCGATGCCGCTGCCCTCGAAGGTGCGGCCGCGCGCGCCCTCGACGCGGTGGAATCGCTCGAACAGGCGCGGCAGCTCCTCGGCCGGTATGCCGGTGCCGGTATCGGCCACCGTGAGGACGGCACAATCGGCCTCTCGGCGGACCATTACTGCAATGCTGCCCTCGAAGGTGAACTTGAAGGCGTTGGAGAGGAGGTTGAGCACCACCTTCTCCCACATGTCAGGGTCGAGCGGCACCAAGGCGTCCAGCGGCGGGCAATCGACCACCAGGTCGAGCCCGGCTTGCTCGCACAGCGAACGGAAGTTGCCGGCGAGCTCGGCGGTGAAGCGCGGCAGGTCGGTCGGCCGGAACGCGGCACGGGTGCGGCCGGCCTCCACGCGGGAGAAGTCGAGCAGACCGTTGACCAAGCGCAGCAGCCGCAGCCCGTTGCGGTGCGCGACGCCGGCGAGCGCCCGGTCGTCCGGCGGAACCCGCCCCTCGGGCTTGGCCAGGATCTCCTCCAGCGGGCTGAGCATCAGCGTCAGCGGCGTGCGGAACTCGTGGCTGACGTTCGAGAAGAACAGGGTCTTGGCGCGGTCGAGCTCGGCCAGGCGTTCGGCGCGGGCGCGCTCCTCCTGGTAGGTGAGCGCGTTTGAGACGGCCGCGCTGAGGTTGGAGGCGACCTGCTCGCAGAACGCCTGGTAGCGCTCGTCGAAGCGCAGACGCGGGCTGACGCCGAGGACGGCGATCCCGCTCGTGCGCCCGCCCTGGCCGGCGATTACCGGTACGACCCGGGCCTGGGTGACCGGTTCGGGCCAGGGTCCGCCCGGCAAGCCGGGCATAAGGGAGTCAAGCCCTTCGAGCAGGACTGGCGTCCCGGTCTCCGCGACCCGGCGCAGGCCCCACGGGTCGTCCGCCGTGTCGCCGGCAAGGGCGACGCGGTCGGCGGCCCCCGGCATGGCGGCATGGCCCGCCAGCGTCAGGCCGGCGCCGTCCGCGTCCAGGGTGAAGAGCAGGGCGAAGGGCACGTCGTGGGGGTCGCCGGCCAGCACCTCGGCGGCGATGGCATAGGCCTCAGCGGTCGACTTCGCCTCGATGGACCGGCCCGCGAGGTCGCGCAGGAACCGCGTGCGCCGGTCGGCGAGCACCCGCTGCGTGGTCTCGGCCACCGCCGTGAAGATGCCCTCGACCCGCCCCTGCTCGCCGCGGATCGGGCTATACGAGTAGTAGAAGTAGCACTCCTCGACGTAGCCGAAGCGGTTGAGCGGCAAGAGCTGGTCGTCCGACCAAGTCGCCTCGCCGGTCTCGAACACCGTGTCGAACATCGGGCCTATGATGTCCCAGATCTCGGCCCAGACCTCGGTGCCGGCCCGTCCGAACGACCACGGGTGCTTGTCGCCGACCACGGGCCGCCAGGCGTCGTTGTAGATCAGGGCGCGCTCCGGCCCGTAGTAGAGCACGACGGGGAAGCGGGTGGTCAGGCAGATGCTGACCGCCGAGCGCAGGGCCTGGGACCAGCCGGAAACGGGGCCGAAGGCGGTCCTCGACCAGTCCATGGAGCGCATGAGCGCGCCCATCTCGCCGCCGCCGGCCATGAAGCCGATGTCCGCCTCCGGCTCCCCGGCCTCGTCGAGGCCGTGACGGGAGACGATGCCGCGCAGCCGCGCGATCTCGTCCAGGAGTTCCGCGCGGCTGCTCTCGGCGGTCACGGCGATAGGCGTCGGGCGGGTCGAGTGCGTGGTCACGGGTTGGATCGCAGGGGCAGGTGCGGAGGGGATGGGAACGTTACGCACGTCATGACCGGCGCCGCCCGCGATGCAAGGCGTCAAAGCGCGCGTCCATACGGAAGCCGGTCATCGCGGCACCCGCGCCATGGCCCGCTGCAGGACGCGGGAGAGCTGCTCGGTCGAGTATGGCTTGTGCAGGAGCTCGAAGCCGTGGCTGCCTTCCCGGGCGAGCACGTGGCTGTAGCCGGAGGCAAGGACCACCGGCAGGCCCGGGCGCCTCCGCTGGACCTCGCGCGCGAGCTCGACCCCGTTCATGCCCGGCATCACCACGTCCGAGAACACCGCGTCGAACCCGCCGCAATCCTCCCCGAGCCGCTCCAGCGCCTCCGCGGCGTTGGCGGCCCAGGTCGTCCGGTAGCCGAGATCCTCCAGGATGCCGGTGGCGAAGCGGCCCACCTCGACGTTGTCCTCCACCACCAGCACCCGCTGGCCCGCACCGCCCGTGGCCGTCTCGACCTCGGCGGGGCCGGGCTCCTCGCCCACGCCGGGCGCGACCTCCGGCAGGTAGAGGGTGAACGTGCTGCCGCGCCCGGGTGTGCTGGCGACGTCGACGTCGCCGCCCGACTGCTTGGCGAACCCGAACACCTGGCTCAGCCCCAGACCCGTGCCCTTGCCGACCTCCTTGGTGGTGAAGAACGGCTCGAAGATGCGCGCGAGCGCCTCCACCGGGATGCCGCAGCCGGTGTCGGAAAGCGAGATGGCGGCGAAAGGGCCCCGGGCCTCCGCGTGGCCGCGGATGGCCGGCTTGTCGAGCCCGCAGGCGAGCCGCAAGGTCAGCGTGCCCTCGCCGTCCATGGCGTCGCGGGCGTTCACCGCCATGTTCACGAGCGCCGTCTCGAACTGGCTCACGTCCGCGTGGACGAAGCAGGCCGCCTCGGGCATCTCGGCGACGATGCGGATACGGGCGCCGGTGACCGAATCCAGCATCTCGACCACGCCTCGCAGGCGCTCGATGACGTCGAAGGTTTCCGGCCGGAGCGCCTGCCGGCGCGCGAAGGAGAGCAATTGTCCGGTGAGCTTCGCGGCCCGGGCGACGGTGTCGGAGACCGCGTCGAGGTAGCGGGCCTTGCGCGCCTCGGGAAGGTCAGGCCGGCGCAGGAAATCGACCGACGAGCGGATGATGGTGAGCAAGTTGTTGAAATCGTGCGCCACGCCGCCCGTCAACTGGCCGACGGCCTCCATCTTCTGGGATTGCCGCAGAGCCTCCTCCGCCTCGGCCAGCGCCGCCGCGCGCTCCTTCTCGGCGGTGACGTCGCGCCCGTAGGCATAGACGATGTTGCCCTCGGCCGCCGTGTGCCAGGAGATCCAGCGCGGCGTGCCGTCCCGGTGCGCGTAGCGGTTCTCGAAGGCCGTGAGGTCGTCGGCCGCGGCGGCGTAGGACAGGGCCGTGCGCGTGACGACGTCGTCCTCGGGCCAGATGAACTCCTGGAAGCTGCGCCCCACCACCTCGGCCGGGTCGTGGCCCAGGATGGCCTTCCAGGCCGGGTTCACCGCGCGGAACACCCCGTCGACGCCGACCACCACCAGCAGGTCGCGCGAGTTGCGCCAGACCCGGTCGTGCTCGGCCGTGCTCTCCGCGATGCGCCGCTCCAGCGCCTCCTCCCGGGCATGCTCTTCGGTGACGTCCTGCGCGATGCCGCCGAGGCGCTGCAGGCGGCCTTCCGCGTCGCGGATCGGGAAGCCGGTGTCGCGGATGTGCCGCACGGCCCCGTCGTCCGGCCGGACGATGCGGTACTCGACGGTACAGGTCTCGCCGGAGAGCAGGCGCGGCATGGCTGCGAAGGCACGCTCCCGGTCCTCCGGGTGCACCAGCGAGGCCCAGCGACCGAGGTCGCCCATCACCAGTTCGCGCCGGTCGCCCCAGACGCGCTCGTAGGCCGGGCTCAGGTACTCAAGCCGGCCGCCGTCCGGATCCGCGATCCAGAGCACGTCGGCCGAGTTCTCCGCGAAGCTGCGGAACCGCTCCTCGCTCTCGACCAAGCCGGAGGCGGCGCGCACGCGCCCCGTTGTCTCCTGCGCGACGTTCAGAACACCGGTGACCCGGCCCTCCGCGTCGGGGATCGGATTGAGGCCGTAGGTGAACCAGTTGTCCTCGGTCGTGCCGCTCCGGTCGAGGACGAGCCGCTGGTCCTGCACCTCCACGGCTTCGCCGCCGTCGAGCACCCGGGCGAACATCGGCCCGAGTTCGTGCCACGCCTCGGGGAAGACGTCCCGCGCCGGTCGGCCCAGTGCGCCGGGATGCTTGCCGCCGACGAGCGCCGACCAGGCGTCGTTGTAGAGGAGGAGGAGATCCGGTCCCCAGTACACCGCCATCGGGGTGGCGGCCCGGAGCATCGTACGAACCGTGACGGCCAGCTCCGCCGGCCACGCGGCGACAGGACCGAGTGCGTTCGCGTCCCAGTCGTGCTCCCGCATCCGGACGGCCATCTCGCCGTCGCCGGGAAAGGTGTTCGGGAAGGTCGCGAGCGAGCCTTGCATCCGGCGGGCGGGTCCGTGCGGGATCGTAATCGCTTATGTGCTTGAAACAGCGCGTCCGGTACAAGCCCGTCACCGAAACCGGTGCCGGCACGCCAAAGCGGATCCCCAGGAGCCCCGTCAGGAACGCTCGACGGCGGCGAGGCGCTCGACCTCGCGCACGTAGCCGTCGGCGTCGAACTTCTTGAGGGTCGCCGCTCCCAGCGAGCGCACGTTGCCGTAGACCGGGCGAGGACCCCAAGGCCGGTCGTGCAGGCCGAAGAGCCACGTCACGTTCGTGAAGGAGTTCGCGTCGCGTCCGTCGATGAAGAACTTGTTGTTGAGCCGCAGTGCCGTTTCGAACGCCCCCTCGGGCGAGGCCGACCACTCCAGGATCTTCTTGCCCCAGTACATGCGCATGTGGTTGTGCATGTACCCGGTCTCGCGCATCTCCATCATCGCCGCGTTCCAGTAACGGTCGTGCGTCAAACCCTGCTCGAACTGCTCGGCCGTGTAGAGGTAGGGGCGCCTGTCGCCTCGGTGCGCATCGAGCGTCTTGCGCGCCCAGGCGGGGACGGCCTCGTAGCTGTCGTAGTTGGGCTCGTAGAAGATGTGGTTCATCGCGAGCTCGCGCCGGACGACGAGCTCCTCCAGGTACGCCGTCTTGTCGTCCTCGCCTCCGGTCGCGGCGGCCTGCACCTTCAGTGCGATGGCCACCGGAGAGATCTGGCCGTAGTGCAGGTAGGGGCTCATGTGCGAGGCTGCCCCCGCCTCGGGTCGTCCGCGCACCTCTGCGTAGCGGTTGAAGCGGGCGTCCAGGTAGTGGCTCAGCGTCGCCTCGGCCTGCGCCGTGCCGCCCCTGAACCGGCGCACCGGGCGCACGCTCTGGTCCGCCTTCAGGCCGGCCACCAGCTTCGGAACGTCCGAGAGGTCGAGCGTGCTCTCGAAGCGCAGGTGATCGCCTCGATGCACGACCGGCCGCTCTTCGAGCGGCACGAGGTACTCGGGCAGGAGCCGGTGGATCTTGGGCCGCAGGGTGCGGGCGGCGACCTCGTGCTTTGGCGAGGCGGTCTCGACCGGCACGACGACCTCGCCTTCGACCTGCACCACGCGGCAAGGCGCCCGGGTGGCGAAGTCGGCGTAGAAGCGGCGCACCGGCTTCTGGTAGTTGCGGTCGCACACGACCAGGGCGGCGTCCACCGCGTAGAGCAGAGCCGTCTCGACCGGCGGCTGCCGTCGGGCGACATAGGCGATGCCGCGCTTGGCCAGCTCCGGCCCCACCTCGGCCATGCCCTCCAGCAAGAATGCCCAGTGGCGGGCGTTCGCTTCCGGGATGCCCTCGGCAAGCCCGTAGCAGACCAGCACCGGCAGCCCGAGCCTGTTGGCTTCCTCAACGGCGTGTTCCAGGGCCGGGTTGAAGCGGACGCGCTGGGACAGCCCCATCCAGTACAGGACGTAAGCGGCTCGCTCCCGCACGGGCATGTCGTTGAGGGGCTTGATGCGGGTCGGCTGGATCATGCGCGGCAAGGTTCCGGAAGCGCGGTGTGGGACGCGTCAGCCCCACCCACATAGGGCACGCCTCGTTCCATGACTGGTACGCACGAGCTGGCTCGGTAATCCACAGCGGAGACGAAACGACGCGTGTTGCCTACATGTTCTCGTGCGTTGAAGGGCGCGGCCAGGGAGCAGGGCCGCGCAATGTGCATGAGACGATAGGATGCCTAAAGCTCGAAGCCATGGTCCCGAGGAACGTGCGGCGGTGCTGGAGCGGCAGCGCCGGCTGAAGATGGCGAGGTCCGCCCACGCCTATGTCCGGGGCAACACCGTGCGGTTCTACGAGTGGTTGGACGGCTTGGCACGCGGCACCCTGCCGGAAGGTCCGCCGGTCTGGATCTGCGGCGATTGCCATCTCGGCAACCTGGGCCCGCTCGCCGACGCCGACGGGCACGTCGACATCCAGGTCCGCGACCTGGACCAGACGGTTGTCGGCAACCCGACACACGACCTCGTCCGGCTTGGGCTTTCGCTGGCGAGCGCGGCGCGGGGCTCCGACCTGCCGGGCGTGGTCACGGGGCGAATGCTGGAGGAGATGGTCCGCGGTTACGCGAAGGGGCTTGCCGGTCCCGAAGGAGATGAGGCGCCGCCGGAGCCCGACGTGGTGCGCACCGTGCGGCGACGGGCGCTCGGTCGGCGCTGGAAGCACCTCGCCCGCGAGCGCCTGAAGGACGTCGAACCCTCCATCCCGCTCGGACGCAAGTTCTGGGCGCTCGAAGACACGGAACGGGATGCCTTGAGCGACCTGTTCGAGGAGAAACAGGTACGCGGACTGATGCTGGCTCTGAATGGCCGCGGCGAAGAGGCCGACATCCGCCTGATCGACGCGGCATACTGGATGAAGGGCTGCTCCTCGCTCGGTTTCCTGCGCTACGCCGCGCTCGTGAGCATCGAGGAGGGCGGCAAGCGCGGCCTGGCGCTCGTCGACCTGAAGGAGGCGGTCGATCCCGCGGCGCCGGCGGCCCCGGGCGCGACGATGCCCGCCGACCCGGCCGAGCGGGTGGTGGCCGGCGCCCGGGCGCTGTCGCCGAACCTGGGCGAGCGCATGCTGCCCGTGCGGGTGCTGGACAAGCCCGTGGTGATGCGCGAGCTCGCACCGCAGGACCTCAAGCTGGACGTCGACCAGTTCACCCGCGAGGAAGCGGTGCGCGCGGCGCACTATCTCGCCTACGTCGTCGGCAAGGCGCATGGCCGCCAGATGGACGAGGCGACACGCTCAGGCTGGCGGTCGGAGGTCATGCGGGGCACGCAGGACGGCGAGCAAGCGCCCTCTTGGCTCTGGTCGAGCGTGGTCGAACTCGCCGGCCGGCACGAGGTCGGTTATCTGCAGCATTGCCGTCTCTACGCCGACCGGCAGGCCGCCTAAGAGCGCATCGAGCGTGACCTGGAGCGGGCGGTCAACAAGTCGTCGCGCCCGGGATGCAGCGTTCCAGCCCCCAAAGGCGACTGCACGTCTTAGGCGGTACCGCCGTGGTCATCGCGTGGACGGCCCGCCGAGGCCGTCCATGCCACCGCCTGGAGGAAGGCGTTCGCCGGCCTTATCGACCAGGACGCGCATGGGCCCGACCCTGACCGCGGAGGCGTCGGCGATTGCGAGGCGGCCGGCCGCCATGCTGTCGGCGGTGTCGCCGAGAAGCTTGCGGTCGGCTGGCTTGAAGGCCGCTGGGACCGCGATTCCTCGGTCGTGGGCGGTGACGAGGGCATCGTCGACCCGGCACTCGTCGCAGAAGGCTCCGTCCAGGACGTCGCGCGGCCGAACGTCCTTCCCGGGCGGCCACCCTGCGGCCGAAGGCCGGTTGAGGACGATCAGCGTCGCGAGGTCGCGTGTGGCGGGCTGCATCAACGCCTGGTCGGGTCCGGGAGTTATCGGGTGGCACAGGCCGTCCGCGACCGTGGGGGCGTCGTCCTGGATGCCGAGCCAGTCCCGCAGCCCGTGGCAACCGCCCTCGTGCTCGGGTACCACGTCGTCCCCGAGCGCCACCCCCCAGGGCACCCCGTCGACGTCCGTCATCACGACGAGGTTGCGGTTGCCGGCCTTCATCGTAGGCCGACGGGCATGCGCCTCCTGAGAGGGCTTCTCGTCGGACAAGGATCGTCGCCGACGCCTTCCAGGCAAGGCCGGCTCCGGGAACGGCGCCGCTAACGGGTGCCTCGCTCGATCCGGTAGTGGATCGGCTTGAAGCTGCCGTTGTTCGACTGCAGCGCCGAGCAGGCGGTGAGGCCGATGACGAGGTCGGTTTCGGCCTCGAAGGCGATGCGGTCCCCGGCCCGGCTGAGCGGCGGCTCGACCGTGATGACGCCCGTCTTGCCGTCCACCGGCACGTTCATGAAGCAGTTGAACGCCACCGGGATATGATCCGGAGCGACGCCGAACGGGGCAAGCGCGTGGGCGAGGTTGCCGAAGCAGCCCCGGTGCGGGTTCTCGTCGCCGTAGATGATGCGGAACGTGTCGGCCGAGCACGGCGTCAGCAGGAAGTCATGCCGGCCCACCGTGTCCTCGACGATGCGCAGGAGCACGTTCGAGCGGTTCGAGTAGAGCGGGTCGCCGGTCGTCAGGTAGATCCGGCTCGCGTAGTCGAGGGTGCGGCCGGACGAGATCACCTCGTCGAGGTCGTGGCGGTTGAAGGCCAGGAGATCCGCCACCTGCTCGCCGCGCGGGTCGATCACGGTCAGGCGGTCGCCCTTGTCGAGGGTGAACGCCACGCCGGAGCGCGGGGCGATCTCGTGGGTGGCGGCGTCAGCGCACATCGGCGCCTCCCGCGTTTGTGCCACGTGGGCGGAAAGGGCAGCGCCATTCCTCGCCGACGACCCGGCCGCTGTACTGGCGCGCCTCCGAGGTCTCGCCGTGCCGCGCCAGCATCGGGTTGACCGAGCCGGCGAGCACCTCGTCACGCTGCAGGATAGAGGAGCGCAGCTTCTCGTAGCGACCGGCCTCGCGCAGTTGCTCGAACTGGGCGTGCAGGTTGAAGACCAGGGCCGGCGAGGAGAACCGGCGCGCCGGCCGGCTGGCGTTCGAGTGCAGGCCGACGACGAAGAACGCCTCGCCGGCAAAGCTCAGCGAGAAGTGCGGGTTGTCCGGCTCCCGCGCCACGCGCTCGTCCCAGGGATGCCCGAGCCAGGCGTCCTTGTCGGCCAGCGACTGCACCCGATCCCAGAGGTGCCGTTCAAAGCCCTCCTCGTCGAGGTCGCCCGGACCCTCGAAGATGACGGCGAAGCTCTGGAAGAGGTCGGGTCGCTGCCGGTAACGCGCGGCGAAGGCCATCAGCGCGGGGTAGATGCGCATGTCGTCCCAGGCGGAAGTGATGTCGCGGGCGACCAGGACCCGCATCTGGCCCTTGGACAAGGCCGATTTGGCGCCGACGCACGGGAAACCCGCATCGCGGATGAAGGCGCGGAAAGCCTCGGCCCTCGGGTGGTGGGTGTCGTCTCGGGGTAGTTGCATGGGAACTGGGCACGCAAGTCACGAAGATGCACACGAAATCCGCACGGGACGCCGCGGATCCAGGCAACGACGTCGGCTCGGCCTCGTTCCGCGCGGTGTTCGGGCAGGGTCACTTACCCACAGCCAGGAGCCCTTCCCTTCCGAGCCGGGCAAGCGCCTCGATGAAGTTACGCATCTCGGCAAGCCTCAGGCGCTCGTCCGTGACCTGCTCGTCCAGGCCGAGGCGCCATGCAAGGTCCCGCCGCCCGGGCTCGCGGTGCATGGCGTCGATCTGGCCGGCGAATGCCTCGACGTCCTCATCGCCCCGGGCGAGGCCGGCTTCCACCAAGGTACCGGACTGCCGGCGCAGGGCCCCGGCCACCTCGTCGAGGCCGATCTCGGGATGGTACTGCACACCCCAGAACACGCCGCCCTCGAAGCGGATCTCGGCGGCTTGCACGGCCGTGACCCGGTTGCCGGCCAGCAGCGTCGCCCCGGGCGGCAAAGCCTCGACCTCGTCAGTGTGGATGGCGGGTGCGTCGTAGGAGGCGGGCCGGCCTGCCAGGAGCGGGTGCGTACGTCCCGCCTCGGTCGGCGTGATCCGCCGTGCGAACCCGGCCTCCGGGCTGCGCGCGTTCGGTCGTACGCTGCCGCCGGCGGCGACCGTCGCGACCTGCAGCCCGGCGCAAGAGCCGAAGGCCGGGGTGCCGGCGGCGAACACCGCCCGCATGAAGTCGACCGTGCGCCGCGTCTCGGGCGTCTCCTCGTAGAGATGCAGCGGCGAGCCGGTGAGGAACACCGCATCGTACCCGGTCAGGCTCGTTCCAGGTGGCAGCGCCGCGTTGGTGTCGGCCGGCTGGATGCGGTCGCAGGCGGCGCCCGGCGCGAGCTTGCGCAGGATGTCCAGGTAGGTCTCACCCGAGGAACGGCCTACGCTGTCGCGTCTCGCCTTGCGCGCCTCCGGGGTCTCGCTTTCGGCCACCAGGAAGCGGAACGACGGTTGTGCTGAATTCACGAGGTTGGCTCCCCTTCAGTTTCCGCGCGGCATCGGGAACCAAGGGCGCAGGGTGGCGACCCCTGCAGCGAAGCGGGCGTTCGAGATAGCGCCAAGGGTCTTCGCCGGGGCCCCCGCAGCCTTGGCTTGCATTTCTAAGGCAATCGGCCGGTCCAACAATGCGTCCGCCAAGGCCAGGGTAACTGACAAGGGCCCGTCAGCTAGCATCTCGTGCAGCCGCCGCATGTAAGGGCAACCCTGATCGTGCACGACCATCGTGACGCCTCCGCCTTCGATTGTTCCTCGGTCGCCTCCGACCCGAAGAACGCCGGCGACAACCGCTGGCATGTGGAAGTGTTTGCACGAGCGCCTGCGGCATCCTGATCCGGACGACGTACCCGCCGGGGTGACCCAAGTAGGGATGCCCTTTCCATTCCAGGGCTCCCGCATGTGGTATCTGTACGGCTTCGCCATGCTCGCCGGGCTCGCGAACGCGATCCAGCCCGGCCCGAACTCGACCTTGGCGAAGTCCTCCACGCAGCCGTTCTTCGCCGGTCTCGTTGTTGTCGTCGTCAGCGGGATCGTCCTGTTGGTTGCAGGCTTGGTCACCGGCCGGTTGAGCATGCCGAGTTACGAGCAGGCGGCACAGGTCCCGTGGTGGGCCTGGTGCGGTGGGATGCTCGGGGCCGTGATGACCCTCTCCCAGCTCTTCATCGCCCCGAAGCTCGGCGCGGCGCCGTTCCTGGGCACCCTGGTGACGGTGGGAGTCCTTGCCTCCATCGCGCTCGACCACTACGGCTTATTCGGCTTCGAGGTGCATCACGCTAGCATCTGGCGTGTCCTGGGCGGCGTCCTGATGGTGGCAGGCGTGGCGTTGGTCGCACTCTTCTGAGGCGGTGGCGCCGCCGCGATGTCCGAACAGGCCCGGCATCGCGGTGCCGCCAGGTCCATTCGCCAACGTCTCTAGCCCAGTCGGCGCTCATGTTCGCTGGTCGACCGGATGGTTAGATGCCCCGGCGACGCAGGGCGGCAACCTCGGGGGCATGTCAAAGTTTAACCGGCAGCCTCTTAGGTCGAGGCCGGTTCGGGAGGGGGCGTTGGGAGGCCAGGACACCGCGAGGAGGAAGCCGGATCCCCAGCTTCTGCAGGCCGCCGTCGAAGCCTCGGGCGAGGCCATCGTCATCACCTCTGCGGACCTCGATGAACCGGGACCACGCATCGAGTACGTGAATCCCGCCTTCACGCGCATGACCGGGTACGAAGCCGAGGAAGTCCTCGGCTTGTCGCCACGCCTCTTGCAAGGGCCCAGTACCGAGCGCACAGTCCTCGACCGCATGCGAGCAGCGCTGCGCGCGGGCGAGCCGTTCCAGGGCGAGGCGGTGAACTACCGCAAGGACGGTTCCCCATACGTCGTGGAGTGGTTGATCACCCCGGTTCGCGATGGGGACGGCCGTATCTCGCACTGGGTCTCGGTTCAGCGGGACGTCACCGAGCGGCGCCATGGCGAGGACCGCCAGGCGCTGATGGTGCGCGAGTTGCACCACCGGGTGAAGAACACGCTGGCCACCGTCCAGGCCGTGGTAAATGCCACGGCGCGGTCCTCGCTGACGGTCAACGAGTTCACCCAGGCGTTCACGGGCCGGATCGGCTCGCTCGCGAGAACCCACGCGCTGATCACCGAGGACCTCGCCCAGGCCGCCTCGTTCGAGGGTCTGCTGCGAGCTGAGCTCGACCCATATGACGAAAGGGGGCGCCTGACCCTGGATGGACCGAAGGTCGTGATGCCGTCGGAGCTCGCCGTACCGGTCGGCATGGCTCTGCACGAGTTGACCACAAACGCCCTTAAGCACGGGTCGCTCGGCGACCCGAACGGCCGAGTGCAGGTCACATGGTGGATCGAAGACGGACGTGCCGGCCGAGCGCTGCGCTGGGACTGGGCCGAGCACGACGGCCCCCCTGCCGCGCATCCCACCCGCGAGGGCTTCGGCCACCGCCTTCTCAATAAGGTACTGGCTACTCAGACCGGCGCCGAGGTGGACGTCGCCTTTGCGCCGGACGGGCTTCGGGTCTCCGTGCGAATGCCGCTTCCGAGCTCCGACGCCTAGTCGCACCGCGACGTCCAAGCCTTGGCCTAAGCCGCTTTCGCTGGCGCGTCGACGATGAGGTCGAGGCGCGTCACCAACGCCCCGCTCTCGTCCCTCACTTCCAGGTGCCAGCTGGAGCCGAGCGCGATGACGGCCGCGTGTTCGTCGATGATCGCACCGGCAAGCCTGATGCCCTCTCGTCGCGCGTCGTCCGGCCCACCGAGCACCGAGCCGACGTCGTCAGGCGAACTGCGCCCATCGAGCACGTTGAAGAAGTAGCGCGGCACGTCGTCCCCTTTGCGTATCACCGTTTCCCGGGGGCTTAACCTCTCGTCGCGCCGGACGCACGAACATGAGTGAACCTGAAGGGCGTCTCAGGCGCCGCGCCAGGGTCGCAGCGGGACGACATTGCCGCCTTCGGCGGCGGGATCGGCTGCTGTGCCGAGCACCTCGGCGACCTTGCGGGCGAGCTGCTCCCGCTTGAACGGCTTGCCGATGAGGTGCACCCCGTCGTCGAGGCGCCCATGGTGGACGATGCTGTTCTCGGTGTAGCCGGACATGAACAACACTCGCACGTCCGGCCGCACGGATCGCACCCGCTCCGCCACCTCCCGGCCCCGTACCGTGCCGGGCAGCACCACATCGGTCAGCAATAGATCGACCGACGCGGCGTTGGCACCGAATACCCGTAACGCCTCCTCCCCATCCGCGGCCTCCAGCACCCGGTACCCGAGGTCGGCGAGGATCGCGCAGGCGATCTCGCGCACCGCCGCCTCGTCCTCCACCACCAGCACGGTCCCCGAACCGCGCGGCAGGTCGACCGGTGCTGCGGCGCGTTGCACGGCGGCCGCGGCCCCGATGGCGCGCGGCAGGTAGAGTTTCACCGCCGTGCCCTCGCCAGGCTCAGAGTAGACCTTCACGTGGCCGCCAGACTGCTTCACGAAGCCGAACACCATCGCGAGCCCGAGCCCGGTGCCCTTGCCGTCCGGCTTGGTGGTGAAGAACGGCTCGAACACGCGCTTGACCACCTCGGGCGTCATGCCGTGCCCGGTGTCCGACACCGCGACCATCGTGTAGTCGCCCGACGTCACCTCGGCATGGTTCCGGGCATACGCCGCGTCCAGGACCACGTTACCGAGCTCGATGGTGAGGCGCCCGCCGCCAGGCATGGCGTCGCGCGCGTTCAACGCGAGGTTCAGCACCGCGCTCTCAAGCTGCGCCGGATCGGCCATCGCCGGCCACAGGCCCGCCGTCTCGACGTAGCGCACCTCGATGTGCTCGCCGAGCGTTCGCCGGAGAAGGGGCACCAGGTCCGGCATCGTCGCGGAGAGGTCGATGGCCGCGGGCGCCAGCGGCTGCTTGCGCGCGAATGCGAGGAGTTGCCCGGTTAGGGTCGCGCCTCGCTGGGCCGCCCAGGAGGCCCGCTCGATGCGCTGCTGCAGCTTGGGGTCGCCGTCGAGCTTGGCGCGGACGAATTCCAGGTTCCCGAGGATGACCTGCAGCAGGTTGTTGAAATCATGCGCGATGCCGCCGGTCAGCTGCCCGATGGCCTGCATCTTCTGTGCCTCGCGCAGCACACCCTCAGCCTGGGCACGCTTCGTCATGTCGGAGATGGTGAGCACGAAGCCGCCATCCGGCATCGGGGTACGACGGATCTCCAGATTGTGGCCGTCCGCGTTCTCCCGCTCGTAGGTGACCGCCTCGCGGGGATTCCGGCTGCCGTGGCGGACCTGGTCCTCGGTCTCCAGGGCGGGACGGCCCGGCTCGGCAGTGTGCTCGACGAAGGCGCCGTAGGCGGTGCCGGGGCGGACCATGGCCTTCGGCAGGTCGAGCAGGACCTGGAAGCACTCGTTCGAGTTCCTGAGCTTGCGGTCCGGCCCGAACACCGCGACGCCCTGGCTCAGGCTGTCGATGGTGGTGCGCAGGCGCAGGGCCAGGTCGCGCTGTTCCGCCTCGGTCCGGTGGGAACGCGACCACGCCTGGTTCAGGAGCCTCGCCGCCCAGAGCAGGGCCAGGGCCGCGAACGCTGCCCCGGCGATCACCAACGAGCGCACCCATCCCGCCCGGCTCTCGTTCTGGGCGAGGCGCCTGTCGAGAAGCCGCTGCTCCTCGGCGAGCACGCCCGACAGGATGCCCTCGGCCTCGCGCATGTGGCCGCGACCCTCGTCGGTGTTGACGATGCGCAGCGCCGTCTCGAACCCGCCGTCGCGGCGCGCCTGCACCGTCTGGGCGAGCTCTTCCAGCTTGTGCTGGACGGCCGGCGCGAGCGCGCGCACGCGCTCCTGTTGGGCGGGATTATCGGCCGTGAGCTTCTGGAGCTCGCCCTGGAGCAGGCCGAGGCGGTCGCGCGCGGCGTTGTAGGGACCCAGGTAATCGTCGCGGCCGGTGATCAGGTACCCACGTTGGCCGCGCTCGGCGTCCCTGAGCGCGATGGCGAGGTCCTTGGCGACGGCGAGCACCCGATAGCTGTGCTGCGACCATTCCCGGGCGTCGCGCGAGGCGTTCAGGCGCTCCCAGGTCACACCGCCGACGAGGGCGAAGATGGCCACCAGCACGCCGAAGACCAGCATGTTGGCGCGCGCGACGAGGTAGCGTGTCATGGTAGCGGTTTCGTGGACAACGGTGGGCGGAGGCCTGGACAGCGGGGAAGGCTTGCGCCGTCCGTCAACCGTCCGGCCTGTTCTCGCATGCGATTGCGGGATTGTTAGGGCCGAGCGCCGGTGTCAAGCCGCCTCGCCGAGGGGGTGCGGTGCGGGGGCCCGCCTGGCGACGCAGGTCCGGTTCCGGCCCGTGGCCTTCGCCTCGTAGAGCGCCGCGTCCGCGGCCTCGTACTGTGCCCCTGCACGCTCGAACGCCACGCCCGTCTCCGTCGCGAGGCCGACGCTGACCGTCACCGTGCCGGGTTCGATGCGGCCGGCCTCGACCGACAGCGACGCCACGGCGGCGTGCACTTTGTCGGCGACGCGCTCGGCACCGCTCTCATCGGTGTCGGGCAGAAGCACCACGAATTCCTCACCGCCGACCCGCGCCACGAGGTCGTCGGGGCGATGCACGCTCGCCGACAGGCAGCGCGCCAGCCCCTTCAGCACCGCGTCTCCAACCGCATGGCCGTGAAGGTCGTTGTAGCGCTTGAAGTGGTCGGCATCGACGACGAGGAGGGACAACGGCTTGCCCGTGCGGCGAGCACTCTTCCAGGCGTGCTCGAAGGTCCCTTCGAAACGCCGACGGTTGGGCAGCCCGGTCAGGGCATCGGTGAGCGACATCTGGGCGAGCTCCGCCTGCATCTCGGCGCGGCGGCGTAGCTCCCGCCCGAACAGGAGCGACAGGCAAGCGGTTAGGCCGCAGAGGACTACGACCACCGCGGTGATGACGGCGGCCTTGGCGCGCCATCCGGCCTCGATGTCGGCGGTCGCCAGGGCGACGTTGAGCACCAGCGGCAGGTCGCCAACCTGGGTGAAGGCGAAATGCCGCTCGACGCCGTCGCGCACCGAAGTCGCCACGAAGCTCCCGCGGCCCTCGCGCACGAAGCGCTCGAAGGTCGGCGCCCCCACGATGTTCACGCCGATGTCGGCCTCGTCGTACGGGTGGCGCATCAGCCGCGCACCGTCGCGAAGGTAGAGGTTTATGGCGCCGCCCTGCCCGAGGCCGATCCGGTCGAAGAGCCGGCTGAAATAGGCGAGCTGCAGGGTGCCAAGCACGATGCCTCCGAACGAGCCGTCCGGCTTGGCCAGGCGGCGGCTGAGGACGACCATGCGGGCGCCGGTCAGGCGCGAGACCAGCGGCTTGCTGATGTGCAAGCCGATGTCTGCGCGTGCCTTGTGGGCCTGGAAGTAGTCGCGGTCGGCGTAGTTTGCCTTACGTGCCGGCACCGCGTTCGCGTCGATCACGCTGTCGCCGTTTTCGTCGAGGACGAGCATCACGCCGATGTCGCGAGCGGTCGCGGCCCGGTCGAACAGGACGAGCTGGCGCATCTCCGGGCTCAGCGCCTCGACGCCCGGGACCCGCAGGTTGTCGACGACGGCCCGAAGGGAGAGGTCGATGACCTCGACGTTGCGGGCGATGTCGCGCTCGATGACCTGCAGCAGGTTCTGCGAGGTCTGCTCAGCCTTGTCCCAGGCGTCCCGCCTGAGGTCGAGCAGCATCAACGCGGAGACCAGGAGCATGCCCACGGGCGCGAGCACGCCCAAGGCGATCCAGGTACGGGTGGAGCCGAGCCGGCGCGCGAGGCGGGGCGGCAGGACCATCGTCGGACACTCCCAGGCAGACTTGTCGTTGCCTGGTTTATGTCACGCCAAACCTTACCGCAGCTTTCGAAGAAAGTCGTCCCTGGCCTCTTAACCGTATGGTGGCAAACTTGCGGTTAAAGCGATTCCGACAATCAGCGGGGTCCCGAAAGGCCGGATCGGGCGACCGGCCAAGGCAGGGATCTTCGAAGCGGACGTCATCACCCCGGGCAACACGCCGTTTGCAACAGTGTTGGCGTCGTCGTGGTCTTAGGATGCGCGACCGCAATTGGGACGCAGCCTGCACGAGAGCACATATCGGCCTGCGTAGCCGTACGCTGGCAACACGGTGCGGCTCCTCACGTTATAGGACCAACGACCCTCATGGGAGCTTCCATGTCGAACCCGTTCTTTGCCGCGTTCCTGCTTGCCCTGGAGGCTCAGAAGGTCATCGAGCTTCGCTTGGTGCGCATCGCCTGGGGCGGGGCCGAGGCGCAGGCCGAGATGGTGTCCATGGTTGGCGAGAAGGTCGTCGCCGCGATGGAGGCCGCCAATACTCTGATGACCGGTGGATCCCACGATGACGTCATCACCCGCTATCGGGATCTGGTTGCCGCCAACGTACGACGCCTGACGGCTTGAGCCTGGTGACGCGCATGGTCTTCCGCGGCACGAGCTTGCCCGTGACCGTGGTGCTGCCGCTTCCCTTTTGAGTTGTACCAGCTCTGGACGCAGGCTCTAGAGCGCGAGCCGGCGGCATGGTGCAAGCCGCCGACACGAAACGGCGTAGCGTCCGTACGGCGACTTCGTAACCCTCGTCATCCCGACGCACGGCCTCAGGCCGGAGTCCGTTTCCGCTGACGGGCCAGCACGCCGCGCAGCGCCCGCGCGACCTGTTCGGCCGAGTAGGGCTTGCGCACGAGCTCGAAGCCGTGCGCGTCATCACGCGCCAGCACGTCGCTGTACCCGGTGGTCAGGATCACCGGCAGGTCCGGATGGCTGGCCCGCAGCCGCCGCGCGAGCTCGACGCCACCGATGCCCGGCATCACCACGTCCGAGAACACGGCGTCGAACCGCGAAGGCATCCTTCCCATCTCGTCGAGTGCGGCTTCCGCGTTGTGCGCCCACACCGTCGTGTGCCCGAGATCCTCCAGGAGCTGCGTGCAGAAGCGCCCGACGTCGAGGTTGTCCTCCACCACCAGCACGGACAGGGCCCGTCCCCCGTCCTGCTCGCCGGCTTCGTCGTCGCCGTCCTCCTCGCTTTCCGGGGGTGGGCCGACATGGGGCAGGTAGAGCGTGAAGGTCGTGCCGCGGCCCACCTCGCTCGCCACGTCCACGTCGCCGCCCGACTGCTTGGCGAAACCGATCACCTGGCTCAGGCCCAATCCGGTTCCCTTCCCCACTTCCTTGGTGGTGAAGAACGGCTCGAAGATGCGGGCCAGCAATTCCGGCGCGATCCCGGCGCCCTCGTCCGAGACCCGTACGACGGCGAAGGGCCCGGGCGCACCGGCATGGCCGCGGATGGAGGGCAGTCCCTCGCCGCAGGTAAGCCCGAGCGTCAGCGTGCCCTCGCCGTCCATGGCGTCGCGGGCGTTCACGGCGAGGTTCACCAGCGCGGTCTCGAACTGGCTCGTATCGGCCCGAACGTGGCAGGGTTCGTCGGGCACCTCCGTCACGATGCGGATGCGCGCGCCGGTCACCGCGTTCAGCATCTCCGCGGTGGCCCGCACGCGTTCGCCGAGCTCGAACACCTCCGGCTTGAGGGCCTGGCGACGAGCGAAGGCGAGGAGCTGGCTGGTCAGCTTGGCGGCGCGGTCGACCGTGTCGGCTACGGCTTCCAGGTAGCGGGCGCGGCGCTCCTCCGGCAGGGTCGGCCGGCGCAGGAACTCGACCGAGGAGCGGATGATGGTCAGCAGGTTGTTGAAATCATGCGCGACGCCGCCGGTGAGCTGGCCCACCGCCTCCATCTTCTGGGCGTGGCGCAACGCCTCCTCGGCCCGCGCGAGCTGCTCCTGGCCGCGTACCCGTTCGGTGGCGTCGACGGCGTACTGGAAGGCGCCGATCCGCCGTCCCTGCGCGTCCCGCAGCGTCGTGAACCGGATCTCGTAGCAGGACCGCGACCGACCGGGGCCGCCGAACTCCTCGACGGTCACGAATTCCTCGCCGGCGAGCGCCCGCCCCCAGACCGAGCGGACAAGTTCCCGCTGCTTGGGAACGCCGTCCAGGAGGCCGAGGAGGTCGTCGCCGACCTTGGGCCGGGCACCGTACGTGGCCTCGAACCCGTCGGCGAAGGCGCGGTTCAAGGCCAGCACGCGGTAATCGGGGTCGAGTGCCGCAACCAGGGCGTCGGTCGTCTCGAACACGTCGGCCCAGAGCTTGCGCTGCGCGAGCGCTTCCTCGACCCGGCGTTCGAGCGTTGCGTTCATTTCGCGCAGCCGCTCCTCCGCGGCCTTGCGGTCGTGGACGTCCTCGACCACGCCGTACCAGCGGACGATGTCGCTGCCCTCGTTCCGGCGCGGCCGCGCACGGGCGCGCATCCAGCGGTACTCCCCGGTGGTCGCGACGCGGATGCGGTAGTCGACGTCCACCGGTTCGCCCGAACTCAGCGAGGCCGCGAAGGCCGTCATGGTCCCCGGCAGGTCATCGGGGTGCAGCGCCTTGGCCCAGCCCGCCCCGTCCGGTTCGCCGGCGGCTTGCCCGGTGAGTTCGAGCCAGCGGTTCGAGTACGAGGTGATGTTGCCGTGCGGGTCGCAGGTCCAGGGCACCTGAGGGTTGAGCTCGACGGTGTGCCGGAAATGGTCCTCGCTCTCGCGCAAGGCGGCCTCGCCGAGCACGCGGTCCGTTGTCTCGGCAGTGACGCAGAACAGGCCGTTGACGGCGCCGGTATCGCCGAGGACCGGCGAGTAGCTGAAGGACCACCAACTCCGCTCGGGTTCTCCCTCCCGCGAGAGGTCGAGCATGACATCCGTCATCTTCCGGCTCTCGCCGTCCATCGTGGCGTCGACCAGCGGCCCGATCTCGCCCCAGATGCTCGCCCACACCTCGCGGAAGGGCCGGCCGAGCGCGGTGGGCAGGCGGTAGCCGAGGATCGGCCGATAGGCGTCGTTGTAGAAGCAGAGCAGGTCCGGCCCCCAGGCGAGGAACATCGCCGTGGGACAGGAGAGCATCAGCGAAAGGGTCGAGCGCAGGGCCGTCGGCCAGGCTTCCGGAGGCCCGAGCGACGTCGTCGACCAATCGCGGGCGCGGATCTCCGCGCCGGTCACGCCCCCGGGCGGCAGGAACGCGAACGCGTCAGCCATTCCGTCCGCCAGCCTTCGCCGCGTCGCTCGTGGTCCTCAGACGGCCCCGGCCCGCCGGGGATGTCGCGCAACGGGAAGTCCTGCTTGGCATGGCGGTCGCGTCACCTGTCGGTTCTGCGTGGCAGGTCGGCCCTGGCCAGCCACGCTCGGTCGGTCCGGGCCCTAGATAGTGCGGGTTCGCGCGCACGCCCGCTCCCTCGGAGGCTGCGTCGTCGCGGTAGCCTGAACGTCGAACGGCCGGCGAGCACGATATCACCGGTCCGTCGGCACCAAAGCGTGTCCGTTGCCGTTGTTCAGATGCCCCAGGGCCGACCGTGAGCCCTGCGCCCCGGTGAGCCATGACGGATCAGCCTCCCTCGACGCCTCCTTCCGCTCGCCCAGAGCGGACCTCCCCGACCTTGTGGACCGCGTTCCTGGGCGTGGCCCTCGTCGGCTTGGTCGCCTTGCCGAAACGGCGCGGAGGCTCCTTGCCGGCAGCGTCGAGCCGTCCCGCGAAGGAGGACAGGAAGCTCGGCACCGAGGATGCGCCCGCCTCGCATGAGGGCGCCGCGGCCGAGCGCCTGGCGGAGGCCGAACCGGAGCGCGGGCGCAAGGCGGACACGCCCTCCGAGATCCCCGCCAAGGGCTGGAAGGATATCGCGCTCCGCCTCTACCAGGAGTTTTCCAACGACCGCATCCTCCTGGTCGCGGCGGGCGTGACCTTCTATGCCATCCTGGCCCTGTTCCCGGCCATCGCGGCGCTCGTCTCCATCTACGGCGCGGTGGCTGACCCAAGCACCATCAACCATCACCTGAACGACCTGCGCGGCATCTTGCCGGACGGGGCCATCGACATCGTAGGCGGGCAGGTGAAGCGGCTGGTCGACAAGGGCGACAAGGCGCTGGGCCTCACCGCGGTGATCAGCATCCTGATCTCGCTCTGGAGCGCGAACGGCGGGATGAAGGCGGTCTTCGACGCGCTCAACATCGCCTACGAGGAGAAGGAGAAGCGCTCCTTCGTGATGCTCAACCTGCAGTCGCTGGCATTCACCGTCGGGGCGCTGCTGTTCGTGGTGCTGGCGCTCACCGGCATCGTGGTCGTGCCGGCCGCGTTGCAGGTGCTCGGGCTCGACCAGAAGGCCTGGTACATCGCCCTGCTCCGGTTCCCTGCCCTGCTCGTCCTCGTCGTCGCCAGCCTGGCGGTGTTGTACCGCTTCGGCCCGAGCCGCCGGAAGCCCAGGTGGCGTTGGGTGACCTGGGGCAGCGCGGTGGCCGGCACCCTGTGGCTGGTCGCGTCGGGGCTGTTCTCCTGGTACGTGGCGAACTTCGGCAGCTACAACGAGACCTACGGCTCGCTGGGCGCGGCCATCGGCTTCATGACCTGGATCTGGCTGTCCACGACGGTGGTGCTGCTCGGGGCCGAGCTCAACGCCGAGATGGAGCACCAGACCGCCCGCGACACGACGGTCGGCGGCGACAAACCTCTCGGCGCGCGTCAGGCCCGGATGGCCGACACCGTCGCGGTATCCAACTGACCGCCGGCGACAGGAACGCCCGCGTGCGACGCGGCGTGGTGGGCGCAGGTTGCGTAAGCCTCTTGGGTCGGCCTACGCCTCGCCTCAAATGACGGGCAAGCGGCTCCCATCTTCCTCGGGCGCCCGCCTTATCCTCGAACACTCCGCGTAACCCCGCCTTGCACGCCTCCTCTCCGCGCATACCCTGCGAGCCGACCTCGGCCTTCTGCCGGGCAGTCTTCGACAGCGCCATCGACTTCGCCATCATCACCACCGACCACGAAGGGCGCGTCACCGCCTGGAACCCGGGCGCCGAGCGCATCCTGGGCTGGTCGGCCGGGGAGATGGTCGGGCAGCCGGCCGCGACCTTCTTCACCCCCGAGGACCGAGCCGCGGGTCGGCCGCGGACGGAGATGCGGTGCGCCTCCGAGACGGGACGCGCGGCGGACGAGCGCTGGCACCTGCGCAAGGACGGCTCGCGGTTCTGGGCGAGCGGCGAGATGATGCCCCTGCGCTCGCCGGACGGCGCAGATCTGGGTTTCCTCAAGATCCTGCGCGACCGGACCGAGGCGACGGTCGCGGAGGGCGAGACACGCCGCGTCCGCGACGAGCTTCAGGTCGTCACCGACGCGCTGCCGGTGCTCATCAGCCTCATCGACCAGGACCACGTCTACCGGTTCGTGAACCGGCACTACGAGGCCTGGTTCGGACGGCCCGCGAGCGAGATCCTGGACCGGCCGGTGCGCGAGGTCGTCGGCGAGGACGTCTACCTGGCCCGGCTGCCCTTCATGTCGCGCGCGCTCGCCGGCGAGGACGTCACATTCGACGCGCTGATGCCGTACCGGGACGGCATCCCCCGGCAATCGGAGATCCGGTACATCCCTCGCCGGACCGCGAGCGGTGTCGTCGACGGCATCTTTGTCATGGTCACGGACATCGCCGAGCGGCACCGCGCCAGGGCTGACCTGCAGGAGGCGAAGGACCGGCTCAGGCTGGCCCTGGAGGGGGCCGGGACCGGCATCTACGATTACGACCTCGTCACCGGCGCGCTCACCTGGGACGCGCGCACCCGCGCCCTGTTCGGCCTGTCGGCCGACGACCCCGTCTCCTACGAAGGGGCCTTCCTGCCTGGCGTTCACCCGGACGACCGGGAGCGGGCCGACCGCGCGGTCCAGGCCGCCATCGGCGCGCGCGAGGGCTTCGAGCTGGAATACCGCGTCGTCGGGCGGCACGACGGCGCCGAGCGCGTGCTGGCCGCGCGCGGCAACACCGTCTACCGGGACGGCCGGCCCATTCGCTTCGTCGGCACGGTCCGCGACATCACCGAAGCCCGGGCCGCCGAGGCGCGGGCGCGCCGGCTCGCGGCCCTCGTCGAGCAATCGAGCGACTTCATCGGCCTCGCGGACCTCGACGGGAAGGTCGAGTTCGTGAACGAGGCGGGGCGCGGGCTCGTTGGCCTCGCGAGCCTGGAGGAAGCCCGCCGCTACGACGTGGCTGACTACTTCGAGCCCGGCGACAGGACCAGGGTGCTGGATGAGGCGCTCCCGGCCGCGCGCGACAGCGCCTTCTGGGAAGGCGACCTCGCATTCCGCAACTTCTCGACCGGCGCCGCGGTCCCCGTCCACTACACCATCTTCCCGGTCCGCGACGCGGAGGGTGCGGTCACAGGCTACGGTACTGTCACCCGCGACCTCACAGAACGCCGCAGGCTGGAATCCTTTCGGGACGCCTTGATCGCCATCGGCGACCGCCTCCAGGAATGCCGCGACACCGCCGAGATGGCGGCCGTCGGCGCCGAGATCATGGCCCGCACGCTAGGTCTCGACCGGGCCGGGTACGGCACGGTCGACGAGACGCTGGAGCACGTCGATATTGAGCGGGACTGGACGGCCCCGGGTGTGTCGAGCGTCGCCGGCCGACACCGCTTCGCCGATTTCGGCGAGGTCCGCGCCGGCCTGGTGGAAGGCCGTGAAGTCGTGATCCGGGACGTCACCGTCGATCCGCGCACGGCAGGTAACCCCGGGGCGCTCCTCGCGGTCGGCGCGCGTGCGCTGATCAACGTGCCGGTGATGGAGCACGGGCGCGTCGTGGCGCTCTTCTTCCTGCACGACCGGCAGCCGCGCGACTGGCGCACCGACAAGCTCGCCTTCGTGCGCGACGTCGCCGAGCGCACCCGGGCCGCCATCGAGCGCTTCCGCGCCGAGGCGAGCCGACGCGAGAGCGAGGAGCAGTTCCGGGTCTTCGCGCAGGCCATGCCGAACCACGTCTGGGCCGCCGATGCGAACGGTGACCTCTACTGGTTCAACGAGCAGGTCCACGCTTACGCCGGCACCGTGCCGGGCGAGCTCGACGGGAGGGCATGGGCGTCCATCGTACACCCGGATGACGTCGAGGCCGCAGGCCGGGCCTGGGCGGCGGCGCTCGCCGACGGCACCCTCTACGAGACTGAATTCCGCATCCGTCGCGCCGACGCGACCTATCGTTGGTTCCTCGTTCGGGCCGAGCCGATCCGCGATCCGGGCGGCGCGGTGGTCCGGTGGATCGGCACGAACACCGACATCGAGGACCGCAAACGTGCCACGGCCCAGCTTGAGAGCCTTAACGCGACCCTGGAGCAGCAGGTCGAGGAGCGCACGCGCGACCGCGACCGCATGTGGCGCCTCTCGACCGACGTGATGCTGGTGGCGCGCTTCGACGCCACCATCGTGGCAGTCAACCCGGCCTGGACCGCGCTGTTCGGCTGGAGCGGGGACGAGCTCGTCAGGCGCTCCTTCATGGACCTCGTCCACCCGGACGACGCGGCCTCGACCGCCGCGGCCGCCGGCGACCTTTCGGCCGGCTCGGTCATTCCCCGCTTCGAGAACCGCTACCGGCACAAGGACGGCTCCTACCGGTGGCTGTCCTGGACGGCGGTGCCGGACGCGGACTTCATCCACGCTGTCGGCCGGGACGTCACGGCCGAGAAGGAGGCCGCGCAGGCGCTCGCGCGGACCGAGGAGGCTCTGCGGCAATCACAGAAGATGGAAGCGGTCGGGCAGCTCACCGGCGGCCTGGCGCACGATTTCAACAACCTGCTCACCGGCATTTCCGGCAGCCTGGAGCTCCTCCAGACCCGGATGAGCCAGGGCAGGCTGACCGACCTCGACCGCTACATCAACGCAGCCCAGGGAGCCTCGAAGCGGGCCGCGGCGCTGACCCATCGCCTGCTCGCCTTCTCGCGGCGCCAGACCCTCGACCCGAAGCCCACCGACGTGAACGCCCTCATCCACGGCATGGAGGACCTGATCCGCCGAACCGTGGGACCGGCCATCCACATCGAGGTGGTCGGCGCGGCCGGTCTCTGGCCGGCGCTGGTCGATCCGCCGCAGCTTGAGAACGCGCTGCTGAACCTCTGCATCAACGCGCGCGACGCCATGCCGGAGGGCGGCCGGATCACCATCGAGACCGCCAACAAGTGGCTCGACGACCGCGCCGCGCGCGAGCGCGATCTACCGCAGGGGCAGTACCTGTCCTTGTGCGTGACCGACACCGGAACCGGCATGACGCCGGAGGTCATCGCGCGCGCCTTCGACCCGTTCTTCACCACGAAGCCGCTGGGCCAGGGCACCGGGCTCGGCCTGTCCATGATCTACGGGTTCGCGCGCCAGTCCGGCGGGCAGGTGCGCATCTACTCGGAGGTCGGGCAGGGAACGACGATGTGCATCTACCTGCCGCGCCATTACGGCGAGGCGGAGGGCGCCGACAGCATGCCGGACCTCGCCTCGGCCCCGCGCGCCGAGCAAGGCGAGACGGTGCTCATCGTCGACGACGAGCCGAGCATCCGCATGCTGGTCACCGAGGTCCTGGAGGACCTGGGCTACACCGCCATCGAGGCGGCGGATGCGGCCGCCGGATTGAAGGTGCTTCAATCGGACGTGCGCATCGACCTGCTCGTCACCGACGTCGGCCTGCCGGGCGGCATGAACGGGCGCCAGATGGCCGATGCTGGCCGCGTGAGCCGACCGGACTTGAAGGTGCTGTTCATCACCGGCTACGCCGAGAACGCCGCGGTCGGGAACGGCCACTTGGAGCCGGGCATGCAGGTGCTGACCAAGCCCTTCGTGATGGAGGCGCTGGCCTCGCGCATCAAGGAGCTCATCGCGGCGCCCTGACGACCCCGCGAGGGCGACGGCTTGGGGGATCCCCCGCCTTCTCGGCATCCGGCGCGGGCATCGGCTGCACCGCGCGCCGGTTTCGCGCTATTGGGACGGGTTCAAGCGTCGCCTGAGCGAAGCGAATAGGCGACGCATGGCCCGTATCCCCAGACGCCCCGCGCCCGTCGGTTCCGCGCGAGGCCAAGTAGCGCCGGTCCCCCGATGAGCGTACCCGCACCCACATTGGACACCGTCGTCGACCCGAATCGGCTTGCGGCCCTGGCCGCCTACGGGATCCTCGACACCGCGCCGGAGAAGGGCTTCGACGACATCGTCCTGCTCGCCCGAAACATCTGCGAGACCCCAGTGGCCCTGGTCAGCCTCGTCGCCGGCGACCGGCAGTGGTTCAAGGCCCGCCTCGGCTTCCCGGAATGCGGGACGGACCTGAACGCGTCCGTCTGCGCCCACGCCCTCATCGAGCCGGACCTGCTCGTCATCCCCGACCTGAGCCGCGACCCGCGCACGCGGGCGAACCCCCTGGTGACCGGCGGACCTTGCATCCGGTTCTACGCCGGCGCCCCCCTGCGCACGCCGGACGGCAAGGCGCTGGGGAGCCTCTGCGTCATCGACGTTGCTCCGCGGCCGTCAGGGCTCACGCCTAGCCAAGCCGAGTCCCTCCGTGCGCTTGCCGGACAGGTCATGGCGCTGATGGAGCTGCGCCGCGCGTTGGTTGAACAGCGCCACCTGCTCGGCCAGAGCGAGGAACTGATCCGCACCCAGGCCGCCCTGTCCGGGGCCAAGGGCGATCTGGGCGTCATGCTGGACGCGTTGGTCACGGGTGCGATGGAAGCCGTGCCGCATGCCGAGGACGCCGTCATTGCGATGTGGGACGGCGAGGAGCTCATCTATCGCGCCACCTAAGGCGCGCTCGTTTCCCATGCCGGGCTGCGGGTGCCGCTACGAGGCAGCCTTGCGGGGGCGTGCCTGCTCCCCGGCGAACTCGTGCTGGTATCCGACGTGCTGGAGGATACCCGGGTCAAGCGGGATCTCGTCGATTCCCTTCGCCTTCGCTCCTGCGTGCTGGTCCCGGTCAGGCGCGCCGGCGATGCCGTGGGCGTGCTTAAGCTTCAGTCGAGCCAGCCGGAGGCTTTCACCTCGACGGATCTCAGGCTCGCGGAGGTACTCGCTGGCACCGTGTCGGCGGGGCTCGCCGAGGTCGGCGAGGTTGCCGCCCGGCGCGAGGCCGAGGCACGGCTTCGCCGCGCGCAAGAGGCCGGCGGCGTCGGCGTGTTCTCCATCGGCCTCGACGGCAACCTGCACGCCACGCCCGAGTTCTGCCGTCTCTACTGCCTACGGCAGCGCGACAGCTACCCCTCGACTGCATTCGAGCAACTCATCATCCCCGAGGATGCACACCTCGTCTCGACGGCAGCCACGCGAGGTAACGGTGAGGCCCCGCGAGACGTGGAGTACCGCATTCGCCGCCCTGATACGGGCGAACTGCGCTGGATCGCCCGCAAGGGCGAGCTCGATTACGATGAGGCTGGCCGACCTATCCGCTTCGTCGGCGTGGTCCGTGACATCACCGGGCAGAGGGCCAACCGAGACGCGTTGGCCGAGAAAGAGCGGTACAAGAGCGTTCTGCTGGAGCTCGGAAACCGACTGCGCGACCTGACCCGGGTCGCTGAGGTGACGCGGGTGGTGGGCAAGGTCGCCGGCACGGCGCTGAACGCTAGCCGCGCCGGCTTCGGCCGTCTCGACGCGACGGGCGAGCACGTGAGCATCGAGCCGGACTGGACGGCGCCGGGACAGGTCAGCGTGGCCGGCGACCACCACTTCGCCGAGTACGGCGACTTCCATCACGGCCTCATGTGGGGCGAGCCGCTGGTGATCCACGACGCCGCCGCGGACCCGCGCATCGCCTCCTTCATGCTGGCGCTTCGGCCCATCGACGTGGCCGCCTGTGCTGATACCCCGCTGCGCGAGCACGGCAGTACGGTGGCTCTGTTCTTCGTGCACGACCGCGTGCCCCGGACCTGGACCACTCAGGAGCTGGAGTTCATGCGCGCGGTGGCGGACCGCGTCGAGGTTGGCGTCGCGCGGCTGCGCGCCGAGGAGTGGCAGCGCCTGCTCAACCACGAGCTCTCGCACCGCATGAACAACCTGTTCTCGATGCTGCAGGCCGTGGTGGCGCAGACGCTGCGCGGCGCCACCGACGTCGATGAAGTGCGCGAAGTGCTCTCCCGGCGCCTGATCGCGCTCGGCAAGGCGCACGACATCCTGGTCGGAGGCGCCGCCGAGCGCGCGCCTCTCGCGGCCGTCGTCCGGGAAGGCATCGGCGTCCTGGAGGGGGCGTCGGAGCGTGTGCGGGTCGCCGGTCCCGAAATCGAGGTCGGCGCGAAAGCGGCGCTCTCACTCGCGCTGATGCTGCACGAGATGACCACCAATGCGGTGAAGTACGGAGCGCTCTCGGTCCCGGACGGCCGGGTGGAGATGTCGTGGTCCATCCGGGAGGGTGACGGCGGTCCCCTCCTTAGGCTCGCTTGGCGCGAGCGCGGCGGGCCCCCGGTGCGTCTCCCCGCCCGCAAGGGCTTCGGGACGCGGCTGATCGAGCGTGGGTTGACCGGCCAGGTCGGGGGCGTCCTCTCCTTGGACTACCCGCCTGAGGGCGTCGCCTGCATCGTCGAGGCGCCCCTTCGCAACTTCCAGGACGATGGCTGAGGGCGCGTCAGCGTCCCGGTGACGTGCCGCCAAGCTGAGACCGCCTGCCCGATCCGGGTGTTGCACCGCTCCGTCCCCGCGCCCTGGTCCCGCCCTATGTCCTCGCCGCCCGCCCCCTCCCCTGCGTCCTCGTCGTGGAGGACGAACACCTCATCTGCATGATCGCCGTCACGATGCTGGAGGATGCCGGCTACGCCGTCCTTAGGCGTCCGCGGCTGAAGCAGCGTTGTCGGTGCTGGAGCAACGCCGCGGCGTCGACGTCGTCTTCACCGACATCGACATGCCGGGATCGATGGATGGGCTCGCGCTGGCGGGACGCGTCGCCGAACGCTGGCCACGTACCCGGCTCGTCGTGACCTCGGGCCGGGCTTGGCTCCGTGAGGCCGAGGCTCTCGACGATGAGCGATTCCTCCCCAAGCCTTACCGGTTGCCGCAGCTGCTGGAAGCCATCGGCGCCGCGGCATGAGCGGGCGCGTGAATTGAGGTTCACGAGCCAGAGTCAAAACCCAATCAACTTGGCCATGTCTGGGATGCTTTCGATCCTACTCGGATGTGCCGGTGGTGCTTGCGCAATCCACGCTCCTGACCCTTTCCGGACGCTCCCGGCGACCGACTCTACCATGGGCTGTTCGACGGATTCCGGACATTCGCTTGAACACGTATCGTCTCGTAGAGGCAATGGAGCTTGTACAGCGACTTCTTTCTCCCGCTAAGTACAATGAAGGCACGCGGAGTTCTTGCATGCACTGGTAGCTTAAATTGAAGCGTGCCTTGCCGGGTGGAGCCGTGCACGGGTATAGGGCTACCCATGCCACAATGGCCATCGGCAGGAACTCTGTGAGGAGATGAAGTCTCGCTATCTCGACCAACGGCTCAAGCTCGTCCATCTCCGCCTGGTCGACGCGCTGGAGACTCATCGCAGCCTGCTCAGGGCCGCGTCGATCCTCGGCGTGACACAGCCAGCCCTTACCAAGAGCCTGCACGAGATCGAGGGCATGCTTCAGGTGCAGTTGTTCGAACGGCATGCCCGGGGCGTGCGGCCGACTGAGATCGGCATGGTCCTCGTGCGCGCGGCCCGCCGTATCCTCGCGGAGGTGCGCGCTCTCGACGATGAACTCGACCGGCACACCGAGGCAGGCGGAGCCTCGGTCTCGATCGGCGCCCTGCCGGTCGCGGCGGCAGGGATCCTCCCGGGAGTGCTGGCGCGGCTCAAGGCGGAGCACCCCGAGATCCGCGTTGATCTGCAGCAGGGGCGGACCGAGGAGTTGCTGCCGCTCCTCGCAGCCGGGGAGGTCGACCTCGTGGTCGGGCGCCTCTACGCCCCGGCACATCCCGATCACTTCACCCGCGAGCCGCTCTGGAGCGAGCCGATCTCGATCCTCGCGCGCACCGGGCACCCCGTCCTCTCCGAGCCGGCGGCGATCGACACCTTGCGCCGCTACGAGATCGTCCTGCCTACTGTCAGTCAGCGGGTGGGTCAGGAGATCGAGCAGGTGATGGCGCGCCTCGGCCTCGCCCCCTCAACCTCGCTGCGCTCCAGCTCCTCTGGCTTCATTCGCGAGATGCTGCACGCCAGCGACCTGATCGCCGTGATGCCGCGCCTGATGCTGGCTGGAGATCTCCTGCGCGGTACCTTGCAGGTCGTGCCCCTGCCGTTCGCAGCGCCGGACCGGCCCGCCGGCCTGATCCTCCCCTACGACCGGCCGCTTCCCGCCGGCGGGCGGATCTTCACCGAGTGCCTGCGCACCTACGTGCGCGAGATCTCGCAGGCCGGCCTCGCCGATATTACCACCGGTTATAGCAAGGCGCCGAAAAAGCGATAAGACGTTGGGCCCAGCGAGGCATAGGACATCCCCGGCGTCCAGTTCACGAGCAATCGAGCGGACGCCCGACGAACAAGGGCGCGCCTGGCTGAAGGTAGCGCCGGGGAGAGACCGCCATGCTTTCGAGCATTCCGCAAGGATCGCGCTTCGCCATCATTGGCTTCGGTGAGGTCGGGAGCCGCTTCGCTCGCGACATCCACGCGAATGGCCGCGCTCATCGCATCACGGCGTTCGATGTCGACGCTGCGGCGCAAGCCCGGGCAGCTGCAACAGACTTCGTGACCCTTGCTGCGAGCGCTGCCGGAGCGGCCGCTGCGGCTGATGTCGTCTTCCTGTCGGTGACGGCGGGCTCGGTGCTGGCGGCGGCCGAGGCGCTGACGAGCGGCCTCACGCACAATCCCCTCATCGTCGATGTGAATTCCGTCTCGCCCACTACCAAGCAGGAGGCGGCCAGTCTCGTGACCCGGGCGGGCGGGCGCTACGTCGAGGCGGCCGTGATGGCGAGCGTACCGCCCCAGGGCTTGCGCACGCCGATGCTGCTCGGCGGCCCCCACACCTCGGCCTTCGTCGAGGCCATGACGCCATTCGGAATGCAGCTCACCCCTGTATCGGAGACGATCGGGCACGCCTCGTCGGTCAAGATGTGCCGCAGCGTGATGATCAAGGGCCTGGAGGCCTTGGTGATCGAGTGCCTGCAGACCGCGCGCCACTACGGCGTCGAGGAGCCGGTGCTGGCCTCGCTCGCTGACACGCTGCCTCATCCGGATTGGCCGGGCCTCGCCCGCTACCTCATCGGCCGCCCGCTGCAGCACGGCAAGCGCCGAGCCGAGGAGATGCGCGAGGTCGCTCGCACGGTGCGGGACGCCGGCCTTGCCCCGGTGATGAGCACGGCCATCGCCGAGCGCCAGGAGCGGTCCGGCCACCTCGGTCGCCGGCTCAGCAACGCCGCGCTCGAAGATGGGCTGGGCCCGCTGCTCGACGCTCTCGCGGTGCTCGACGCCGCCCGCGAGCCCGCGGCGGCCTGAACCGCCTGCACTCTGACCCCACAGAGCCGCGAACGAACGGCACCAATTCCGGAAGGACACGCCCCATGGACCAAGAACCGATCCTCGACGTCGCCCATCTCGGCCATCTCGAACTTTTGACCCCGAAGCCCGAGGAGAGCCTGCGCTTCTTCGTCGACGTGATGGGTATGACCGAGAGCGGCCGGCAGGGCGACTCGGTGTACCTGCGGGCCTGGGACGATTACGAGCGCTACTCGCTCCAGCTCACCGCCTCAACCACCTCCGGCCTCGGCCACGCCGCCTTCCGGGCGCGTAGCCCACAGGCGCTGCAGCGGCGCGTGAAGGCGATCGAGGCGACCGGCCTTGGGCTCGGCTGGCACGAGGGCGAACTCGGCCACGGGCCGGCCTACCGCTTCCACGATCCCGACGGCCACGTCGTCGAGATCTACTACGAGACCGAGTGGTACCAGGCACCGGAGGCTCTTCGCCCCTCGCTCAAGAACCAGGCTCAGCGTTTCCCAGCGCGCGGGATCAACGTGCGCCGCCTCGACCACTTCAACTGCCTCGCTGTCGACGTGAAGGCCAACCGCGAGTTCTTCGAGAGCGCGCTCGGCTTCCGGCTCACCGAGCAAATCGTGCTCGACTCCGGCGAAGAGGCCGGGATGTGGTTGACCGCCACCAACAAGAGCTACGACTTCGCCTACACCAAGGAAGCGCACGGCATCAAAGGCCGCTTCCACCACATCACCTACGCACTCGACAGCCGCGAGGAGATCCTGCGCGCCGCCGACATCTTCTTGGAGGCCGGCATCCCGATCGAGACCGGGCCGCACAAGCACGCCGTCCAGCAGACCTTCTTCCTCTACGTGTTCGAGCCCGGCGGCCACCGGGTCGAGGTGGCGAATGCCGGCGCGCGCCTGGTTCTGGCCCCGGACTGGAAGCCGATCCGCTGGACCGAAGAGGAGCGGAAGAAGGGCCAGGCCTGGGGCCTGAAAACCATCCCGACCTTCCACAGCCACGGCACCCCGCCGCTGCCGGGCCACCACGGCCCCGACGACGATGTGCAGCTCGATCTCTCCACGAACGGCATCGCGTCCTAACCCCTCAACCAACCGGGCGCCAGAACCCGGACCCTTCACGATACAAGCGCCGCCCCGGGAGGAGCGCACGAATGTCTGTCTCATCACCTTCAAGATCAGTCGAGATCAAGTCCTTCATCGACGAGCGGCCGGTCGGCCGCTACCAGTGGTTCCTCGTGGCCCTATGCTTCCTTGTCGTCGTAGCCGACGGGATGGACGTCGCCATCATGGGCTTCGTCACGCCGTCGATCCTCGCCGACTGGAACATATCGCGCCCGGCTTTCGGCCTGGTGATGAGCGCCGCGCCTTTCGGCCTCGTCGTCGGGGCGCTGGTCGCCGGTCCGTCCTCGGACCGGTTCGGCCGCAAGCCGGTGCTGATCGTCTCGGTGCTGATCTTCGGCCTGTTCACGGCAATCGCCGCCTACGCGACGAGCCCGACCGAGATGGCCTTGCTGCGCTTCCTCGCCGGCACCGGCATGGGGGCGGCGATGCCCAACACCTCGACGTTGCTCTCCGAGTATGCGCCGTTGCGCCGGCGCTCTCTGATGATCACCATCATGTTCACCGGGTTCAATCTCGGCTCGGCGGCGATCGGCTTTGCCGCGGCGCACATGATCCCGGCCTACGGCTGGCGCTCGGTGCTGCTCCTGGGCGGCGCGGTCCCGCTCGCCCTGGTGCCGTTCCTGGTGCTGTTTCTGCCTGAGTCCGCTCGGCTCCTGACGCTGCGCGGCGCGAGCTCGAAGAAGATCGCGGCGACCCTCGGTCGGGTGACCGGGCATCGCTTCACCGGCACCGAGACCTTCGTGACGGATGAGCCCCCGCTGCGGACCCGCAAGCCGATCGGCGTGCTGTTCTCGCAGGGCTACGCCGTGACGACGGTCGCTCTCTGGGTGACCTACTTCATGGGGCTCATGGTCATCTACCTGCTCACCGGCTGGTTGCCGACCCTGATGCGCGACGCCGGCTTGTCGATCGAGACGGCTTCGACCGTAACTGCCCTGTTTCAGATCGGCGGCACGCTCGGCGCTGTGATCGTCGGTTGGGTGATGGACCGGACGCGGCCGGCCTTTGTGATCGGCGCGGCGTATCTCGGCGGCGGCCTGATGATTATCGCCCTCTCGGTTGCCGGGGTGATGTCGTCTTCGCTGGCGCTCCTCGTCTTCGCCGCCGGCTTATGCATGAGTGGGGCGCAGACGGGGCTGAATGCCTTCGCGCCGGGCTGCTACCCGACCGTGGCGCGGGCCACCGGTGTGAGCTGGATGCTCGGCATGGGACGCTTCGGCAGCATCCTCGGCTCGGCCTTCGGGGGCACGCTGCTCGGGCTCGGCTGGGACTTCAGCGCCATCCTGCTGACCCTCGCGGCACCGGCTTTCTGCGCCGCCGTGGCGATTGCCCTGACCCAGGCTCGCGCGGGTGCCGCCGGCCAGCCGCGCGAGGCCTCCGCCCACTAACGACAAAGCCTACCCGCTGCGTGGCCCGCACCGGGCCGCCGGCTCCCCTCCTTTCGCAAGGTGCGCGACGATGATCATCGACTGTCACGGCCACTACACCACAGCGCCGACGGCCCTGGAGGAGTGGCGCAACCGCCAGGTCGCGGCCCTCCGCGATCCCTCCGCCCGCCCGAACCGAGCCGACCTCAGGATCGGCGACGACGAGATCCGCGAGTCGATTGAGCAGAACCAGCTCCGGCTGATGCGCGAGCGCGGCAGCGACCTGACAATCTTCAGCCCCCGCGCCAGCTTCATGGCACACCACGTCGGCGACTTTTCGGTCTCGGCCGAGTGGGCCTCGATCTGCAACGAGCTTTGCTACCGGGTGGCGCAGCTCTTCCCCGATCACTTCATCGGCGCTGCAATGCTGCCGCAGAGCCCCGGCGTCGACCCGAAGACCTGTCTGCCCGAACTTGATCGCTGCGTGCAGGAATATGGCTTCGTCGGCCTCAACCTCAACCCGGACCCAACCGGCGGCTACTGGAAGAGCCCGCCGCTCACCGATCGGTACTGGTACCCGATCTACGAGCGCATGGTCGAGTACGACATCCCGGCAATGGTCCATGTCTCGACGAGCTGCAATGCCTGCTTCCACACCACCGGCGCGCATTACATCAACGCCGACACCACTGCGGTGATGCAACTGATCGAGGGCGACCTCTTCCGGGACTTCCCGACCCTGCGCTTCGTCATCCCGCATGGTGGTGGGGCAGCGCCCTATCACTGGGGTCGCTACCGAGGCCTTGCCCAGGCACTGAAGAAGCCGGAATTGCGCGAGCATCTCCTGCGCAACGTCTTCTTCGACACCTGCGTCTATCACCAGCCCGGGATCAATCTGCTGACCGAAGTCATCCCGGTCGAAAACATCCTGTTCGCCAGCGAGATGGTCGGCGCGGTGCGCGGGATCGACCCCGAGACCGGGCACAACTTCGACGACACGAAGCGCTACGTCGAGGCGGCCGACCTCAGCGCCGAGGATCGCCACAAGATCTACGAGGCCAATGCCCGTCGCGTCTACCCGCGCCTCGACGCCGCCCTGAAGGCCCGCGGCAAGTGATGACTGGGAATCGAGGAGGACATCATGACTGAACTTGGCGTTGTGAGACGAACGATCGTGCGAGCCGACCGCGGGTCGGTCGACCAACTGGCTCGGTACGGCAGCGCGACGGTGCATGAGGCCATGGGCCGTGTCGGGCTGTTGAAGCCGTACATGCGCCCGATTTACCAGGGGGCGCAGGTCTCCGGTACAGCGGTCACGGTGCTGCTACACCCGGGCGACAACTGGATGATGCACGTCGTTGCCGAGCAGATCCAGCCGGGTGACGTGGTCGTGGCGGCGATCACGGCGGAATGCACAGACGGCTATTTCGGCGACCTGCTCGCCACCAGCTTCAAGGCCCGCGGCGCCCGCGCCCTGATCATTGATGCTGGGGTACGTGACGTTGCGGTGTTGACCGAAATGGGCTTCCCGGTCTGGAGCAAGTGCATCTCTGCCAAGGGCACCGTGAAGGCGACGTTGGGCTCGGTGAACGTCCCGGTCGTCTGCGCCGGCACCCTGGTCAATCCGGGCGACGCAGTCGTGGCCGACGACGACGGCGTCGTGGTCGTGCCGGCAGAGTGGGCTCGCAAGGTCGCCGACGCCGCCGCTGCCCGCGAGGCCAACGAGGGCGCCAAGCGCGAGAAGTTGGCTTCCGGTGTACTCGGCCTCGACCTCTACGGGATGCGCGAGACCCTGGCGAAGGCCGGCCTGCGCTACGTCGACTGACCCACTCAGGAGCGAGCGATGACCGACCCGATCACCGGCCTCTCCTCAATGGCGACCCGCAAGGTTCTTGCGGACCTTACCGAGGCCTACCATCGAAGCACCGGAGGCCGAGTTGCGTTCCGCTCGATGGGCGGCGTCGACGCAGCGCGCCTGATCCGGTCGGGAGCCGCCATCGACCTCGTTGTGCTCGCCTCCGGCGTCATGGAACGATTGGAAAGCGAGGGGCACCTCCTCCCCGGTAGCCGGACCACCTTCGTGCGCTCCGGCATCGCCGTGGCAGTCCCGGTGGGCGCACCCCATCCGGACCTCTGCGACGAAGCGGCTTTACGCAGAGCTATGCTCGAAGGCGGGACCCTCTGCTACTCGACGGGCCCGAGCGGCGACCATCTGCGACAGCTCTGGGAGCGCTGGGGCCTTGCGGACGAGATGGCCCGCCGCGCCATCCAGGCGCCGCCGGGTACCTCCGTCGCCTCCCTGTTGGCACGGGGCGAGGCGAGCCTCGGCTTCCAGCAGCTCAGCGAGATGATCGGCGTCGAGGGTGTCCAGATCGTCGGCCCACTCCCCGCGGAGGCGCAATCGATCACGGTCTTCGAGGCCGGAATATCGATCCTCTCGGCTGATCGTGCGTCCTGCGACGCGTTCATCGGCTTCGCGACTGGACCGGATGCCGACGACATCATCACGAGGAACGGGCTGTCCGTGCAAGATCGCGAAGATCGGAACGCCGCAAGCACGTCGATCTAAGGAATACGCCGTCCCATGCTCAACCTCTCGCGACCGCTCCGGCCGGCTCAGATTATCGCGATGCTGTCCATAGCGTTGCCATTGTGGTTGCCGTTGCAGGCCCTGGCCCAATCGAGCGGGACGGATATCGCAGCGGCACAAGTGCCGGTTCTGGCCGTGGTGAAGCCCGCGCGGGCCTGCACCGATCTTGCCACGGTCGCGCTCGACGACATAGGCGGAGCCGGCAGCCGGATCACAGAAGCCGCTGTCACGTCGGACGGAGCGGCACCGGCCTGCGCCGTAAAGGGCATGCTCGCGCCGAGCATCGGCTTCGAGGTGCGGCTGCCGACCGAGACTTGGACCCAGCGTTACCTTCAGGTTGGGTGCGGAGGGTTGTGCGGCAACATCCGCCTGACCCCGGGCGCCGCCGAGGGCTGCCTGCCCCTGCAGGCCGGCGACTTCGTCGTCGGTAGCACCGACATGGGCCACCAGGGCCGCGACGCATCGTTCGGCGACGACCCGCAGAAGCGGGCCGACTTCGCCCACCGCGCCCAACATCTCACTGCGCTCACCGCCAAGCGGCTGATCGCGGCCTTCTACGGGCGCCCCCAGGCCTACGCCTACTTCACCGGCTGCTCCGACGGCGGCCGCGAGGCACTGGTCGAGGCCCAGCGCTACCCGAACGACTTCAATGGCATCGTCGCGGGCGCCGCGGCGATGAACTTCCAGGTGCAGAACGCCCTGTTCCACGCCTGGCAAGTGCGCGCAAATACTGGTCCGGACGGCAGGGCGATCCTGCTCGCCGGACGACTGCAGCTCCTGCACGCAGCGGTGCTCCAGGCCTGCGACGGCCTCGACGGTATCGCGGACGGCCTCGTCTCCGATCCGCTCGCCTGCCGGTTCGATCCTGCCCGGATCCAGTGCGCATCCGAGAGCCAGGACCCCAATACCTGCCTGACCGCGTCAGAGGTTGCGGCCGCGCGCAAGCTCTACGATGACCCGCGCGACCCGGCGACCGGCGAACGGCTGACAGTGGGCGGCCCGCTGCCCGGCTCGGAGCTGGCCTGGGCCGGCGTGTACGTGCCGGTCGGTCCCGACCAGCCGGTCTTCGGTCGCTTCATCGCCCTCGAAGCTCTACGCAACATGGTGTTCACGCCGAACCCGCCGGCCGGCTTCGTGCTCGACGATCTCGTTTTCGACCGTGCCCTGTTCGAGCGCCTGCGGCCGCTGCACCCGCTCTACGACGCTACCAACCCGGACCTCTCGCCCTTCGCGGCTGCGGGCGGCAAGCTCATTCTGTGGCACGGACTTGCCGACCCGCACATCTCGCCGGTCAACACCATTGCGTACTTGACGGCCCTCCAGGCGCAGATGGGTAAGGAGCATGCAGCGGCCTTCTCGCGCCTCTACCTCTTTCCCGGCATGTACCACTGCTCCGGTGGTGTGGGGCCGAGCCAGGTCGATCTCCTCACCCCTATGCTGGCCTGGGTCGAGGCCGGCACGCCCCCCGGCGCCGTGATCGCGCGCCAGCCTGAGCGGAACGTGGCGAGCGACTTCGGCGCGCCCGGCCTATGGGGTCCTGGTGGGCGTCCGGCGGGTCCGTCCGGAGCGGATCGGCCGGAGGCCGTGCCGCGGGCCGGCGCACCGATCTCGTCGACGGCGATCCTCCGTACCCGCCCGACCTATCCGTATCCGGTCATCGCAACCTACGACGGTGGCGGCGATCCGAACCGTGCCGAGAGCTTCGGTCCCGGCGCCTCAGCGGCAACCTTCACGATGCCGGCCTGGACGGGGGCGGATTTCTACCGCCCCTACGCTCCACGCGAGCGGTGAGGGACAGCTCGGTCCCTGCGCGGGCCCGCTGCTGCGCCCGCACCATCGCCAGCAGCGTCCGTTCGCTTAGTAACAGCAGACCTTTCGACAGATACGGACGGAGGCCTGCTTCTGGCGCATAGCCGAAATCGCGGCATGCGAACTGCTGACCCAAAGCGGTCCCGCGCGCGCTGTGTCAGGAATGTCTGCTTACAAGGGAGTTTCTGACATTTGATTTCCCGACACGCTATCCTAACAAGAGTTAGCGTGTCGGGCTCTCGGATTGACCGCGTTGGCCGTCCAGTTTCGGCGGTGTAAGGGAAACGGTCGTTTTTCTTACACAGCTTCGCCGTACGATCGCGCTGCGTTAACCAGACATTAACCGTGCTCGCCGAGTGTGAAGAACACAAAAGCAAACAGCCCTGGGGCAAAGCTCCAGGGCTGCTGACTTACAAAGGTGATGCGCTACAACTTCCCGGATGCACGCATTACCGTTACGACTGCCTGCGCAACTGCAAGCACAGCTGCGATGGTTTCGTAGCTCATAGGAAATCCTCCTAACGCTGGGCTACGAAGCCAATTTTTCATGTAAGGGTTAATCAATCCTGAAGAACCCGGCAAAATCTGCCGGCGGCGTTAACCATTGGGGCTCAGGTCGGCGGGTGAAGCGTGCCTCACACCCGATACCACTCAGCCATATAGCCCCTCCGCCTGCAACTGGATGAGCAACTGGTGAGCCTGGGCCTGAGCCGAGGCGTCGCGCTTCTGCTCGTCAAAGCCATGAGCGAACATCGGCAGGAGCTTGCTCGTCGCCTGCTCCATCGCGGAGCCTTCCCACAGGATCAGCACCTCTCGATCGGTGAGATCCTTCAGGAAGTACCAGAGCGCCAGCATGATGCTGAGCGCTGGCCGTTTGCTCCATCCATTGATCACGCCTTTCCCAATGCGATCGATCCGACGCAGGAGAGCCTGCTGTTTCTTGCTGGGAAGGTCAGCGAAAGGCTCGAAGCAGGCAGCTTTGAGGTTGGCGCGCAAAGCAGCGATGTCGGCCTCAGCCCTCACTGCCAGTTCCGATTTGGCCGGGACGAACACGCCTGGGATGGCGGTCAAGGCGTAAAGGAGGTAGGCCGGAATTGCGAGTTCGAGGCGCTGGCGGTCAGAAAGGGGAGACATCAATAGGTTGTGTGGCTTGAGGGCAAGACCATAGCAGGCGACAGGGTTGCAACTTAGAGCGCAACCGCTGAAATCACAGCCTCTGGATAACTGTCCATAACCTGCAAGGCATCAACATACCGCTGCGGCTGGTGAGGCGTCACTGTACGTTCGCTGCCAGATACCCTTAGGATCACAACTCGTTAGCTTGACCGCACAAAGGGCCGGTGATGGTGGAGAGCGGCTGCCTGCAATTAGGATCCAAGCGGCCGCTTATTCGGTAGATAAAAAACAGAAAAGGCGCCCTACGGCGCCTCTCCCGTCTCATACATTTATAAAGCGGCCTTAAGCGACCTTGCGGCGGCCCTTGGCCTTGGTCTCAGCCGCATCCTCGTCCTCGACGTCCTCCTCAGAGGCTTTGGTGGCGCGACGGCTCTTGCCCTTCACCTCGCCCTCGTCAGCGTCCTCAGCATCCTCCTCGGAACCCTCGACGTTGATGCGTTCGGCGATCTCAGTGAGGAGCTGATCGGTTTTCTTCTCCTCCTGCAGGGTCTCGTCCAGCAGCTTCGCCGCGTCATCATAGCCAAGCTGGGCCGCCCAGGTCTTCAGGGTGCCATAGCGGGCGATCTCGTAGTGCTCCACAGCCTGCGCACAGCCGGCCAGCACCGCATCGGCGGCCGGGCTATCACCGAAGTCCTCCAGATCCTCCTCCATCTCAGAGGTCAGACCCTGCATCGCCTCGCAAGTCTTCGCGCGTGCCGGCTTGCCGATGATCTCGAACACCTGCTGCAGGCGCTCGACCTGGCCAGCGCTCTCCTCGGCGTGGGTTTCAAAGGCCTGGCGCAGCTCGTCATGTTGAGCGGCCTTGGCCGACTTCTTCAGGGCACGTACCGACTGCTTTTCAGCATAGTACACGTCCTTCAGGGTCTCGTAGAACGCATCCTGCAAGGTCTTCTGCTTGGCGGCCATATAAATGTGTCCTCTTTGCAATGTTCAATCGTTTCGCCGTTGCCGTATGCGGCGCCAGCGTTCCCGTTAGAACGTGCAAGCCAAGCCGTGGGTCCATAAATTCAGCTGTTAAATACCCCTGTGCATGGCGGGGAAAATTTCTTAGTTCAAGGAACCTCACACGGTCCGCAACTCACGCAGCACCTGCTCGACCAGCCCAGCAGAGTAGGGTTTGTCGATAAAGCGGGCTTTAGGGGAGAGGTCTCCAGGACCAGGTTTAGCCGCCCCCGAGCACACCACGATCTGGATCTCAGGCCAGTGGAGAGCGACTTCGCGGGCTAAATCGAAGCCGTTAAGATTACCTGGCATGTTCACGTCAGTGAAAAGCAGATCGACGCCGTCCTTCTCCTGTAAATAGCGCAACGCCGCATCAGCGCTGGCCACCTCCAGGACTTTGTACCCTGCGTCGGCCAGGGTATCGGCAGTTTCCATTCTGATCAGGAACTCATCCTCGGCAACCAGAGCGACAACGGGAGGGGGCTCAGCATCTAAACTCATGTGAAAATAAGATGGTGGTTGGGCGGAAGGTTTCAGCTTGGCTGTATACAAACCGCCTTTCTCACAGGAGATTGCCGCTAAGCCACGGCTTCGACATGCACGTCCTGCATAGAGGCAAGGCTTGCTTCCAAGCGACACACCAGGCCAGTTGGAGCGTAGGTGAGCTTGACCTCGCCGTTAACCTCGGCGGCAAAGCTGCGCTCAATCAGCCGGGAGCCGAAGCCACGCCGCGCGGGCTGACTTAGGATTGGCGGCCCGCCCTGTTCGGTCCAGGTCAGGCAGAACTTAGAGGCTTCGCCCTCGTGGACCACATGCCAGCGCAAGTCCACGAAGCCATCACCGTTCGAGAGCGCGCCATATTTCGCAGCGTTGGTGGCCAGTTCATGTAACGCTAACGACAGCGCAAGCGCAGGCTTGGCCGCCAGCAACACGTTTGGACCGCTGATCCGGATACGTGAGGCACTGGTCTGTTGATGGACGCACAGGGCGCCTTCAATGACATCAGCGATTGGTGCAGCCGTCCAGCTGGCCTGTGTGAGGATGTCGTGTGCCCGGCCTAACGAGATCAGGCGTGCGCTGAACGCCTCGCGAACCTCATCAAGGTCTGTGGCACCACGGAGCGTCTGGCTGGCAATCGCCTGGACCATCGCCAGGGTGTTTTTGACCCGGTGCTGCAACTCCCCTGTGAGCAGCCGCTGATGCTCCTCCGCCCGCTTACGCTCAGTGATGTCCAGCATCGCCCCGATCATGCGGGTTGCCTTCCCCTGCGCGTTACGAATGACGTAGCCGCGGTCGAGGATGTCGGCATAGGAGCCATTAGCGCGCAGGAAGCGGTACTCGTCGCTCCAGGAGGTGCCAGTTCCATCGATGACGGCATGGATAGAGGCGTCAATACGCCCACGATCGTCAGGATGGATGTGGCTGATCCACCAGTCGCCGGTCGGCTCGACCGCATCGGGCGTGTAGCCGTGAGCCACCCGCATCGCCTCGTTCCAGAGCACGTGGTTGCTGGTGAGGTTCCAGTCCCAGATCGCATCGTTGGTGGCTTGCCCCGCGAGGCGATAGCGTTCCTCGGTCTCGCGCAGGGTCTGCTCGGCCCGCCGACTTTCGGTGACATCGCGGGCGGTGCCGATGAGGCGTACCGGTCGCCCGCCCTCGAACAGGGTCTGCCCCTTTGCAGACACCCAACGCTCGGTGCCGTCCTCCGGGGCGATTGTGCGATAGGTGATGTCATAGATGCCGGCGCCGTCCGGATCGACGGCAGCGGCCACCGCCTTGTCCGCTCGATCGTGGTCGTCGGGGTGCACACGGGCCAGGTGGACAGTGAGGTCGACGTGGGCATCCGGCGCCAGGCCGTAAAAAGAGCGGATACGGTTGTCCCACTTGAGCTCGTCGGCGACGAGGTCGTAGTCGAACACGCCCGTTTCAGTCGCCTCGACGGCAAGGCGCAACTGCTCCTGCGCGCCGCGCAGCGCGCCCTCAGCCTCCTTTCGATCGTGGATGTCGAGCGCGATACCAATCCAGCTTTCCAGGATGCCGGCAGCGTCGCGTATGGGCCGCCCCCGGGCGAGGAACCAGCGGTACTGGCCATCACTGGCGCGACGTAACGGGATTTCGACTTCGTAGGGGCCTTCGGTCTCAACCGCGCGCCTCCAGACCCCAAGCACCCGGTCACGGTGGTCGGGATGAATGGCGCTGGCCCACCCGTCGCCGCTGGTGTCGCCTGGGGTCAGACCGGTGTACTCGTACCAGACTGGATTGCAGTAGGTGATGTTGCCGGCGGCATCGCCGAACCAGACCACCTGCGGGCTGACCTCCACGAGCGAGCGGAAGCGCAGCTCACTGGCGTTGCGTTCGGCCGCCTCGTTGCGCTGCTGAGTGCGATCGCGCAGGATTTTGAGAAAGCCCTGCACGGTGCCGTTCTCGGCTTTGAGTGGCATCAGCTCACCGTTGGCCCAGAACCGCTCCCCATCCTTGCGCAGGTGCCAGCGCTCGTCCGGGGCGCTGCCCTGGGTCAGGGCCAGCTCCATCTCGGTTTCCGGGCGGCCGATGGCGCGGTCTTCAGGAGTGAAGAACAGGTGAGCTGGGTCACCCAACACCTCGGCCTCACGCCAGCCCAGGATGCGCTCGGCCCCGCTGTTCCAGCGCGTGATCCGGCCGCCATGATCCATGGCGATGATTGCATAGTCGGTCGCACTATCAAGGATGCGCTCGTGCAGCATCCGCTGTGCGCGGTGCGTGCGGGCAGCAGCCCGCGCCTCCAACAGTGTGACCGTCTGACGGGCAAGACTGCGCAGGCACTCCTGCTGCGCCTGCGTGAGGCCAACCGGGCGCGGTGCAGGATCCAGCACGCACAGCACGCCCCATAATCTGCCGTCAGCCGACTGTAGCCGCACGGCTGCGTAGAAGCGGGTCAGTGCTCCCTTGATAAGTCGCGACCGACTTTGCAGCCCTGGATCTTTATGCAGGTCAGGGATGATGAGCAGTTCATCCGCCGTAGCAGCATCGGCGCACACGTTGGTGTCCAGCACGCTGACAGCATCAGCGGAACTGTAAGAGGTGTGCACCTGGAAACGCTCACCCGCCTGCAGGCAGATCACGGCATGCGCAACCTGGCAGAGTTCGGCCGCCAGTCGCACGACGTCGTTGAAGCTCTGCTTCGGGACATTGTCGAGGGGATCGTCGGACCAGGGCATGTGTTTGTCAGGCAGGCGTGTGAGCTTGGTTTCAGTGTAGGAGATGATCCTCAGACGGCCTGAGACATTGGCGGAGCGTCCGCTGGCACAGGGCGGAGCGATACGAGCGTGCCTGAGGCGTTGTAGACGGCGCCCAGCACCGTCTCGAAATGCCGCTTGACCGCGCCGTGGCACTCGCAGGCCGCCGCTTCCATCAAAAGCCGGCTCTCGATAATGATACGCCCGCGGCGCACCTGGATCAGGCCCTTTTCCTGGAGAGTTCGCAGCGTGCGTGTGAGATAGGAGCGCTGCACCCCTAACAGCTCCGCCAGCACCTCATGGGTGATCGGCAGGACCTCACTGCCGAGCCGGTCCTGTAGACTCAGCAGCCAGCGAGCGCAGCGAGCCTCGATCGTATGGCTGGCATTGCAGGCGACAGACTGCAGCACCTGAGCGAGCAGGCAGTCGGAGTAGCGGGTCATCAGGTTGCGCAGGCCTGGAGAGGTCTGCTTGATCTGCTGGAGGACCGCAGCCTCGACCCGCATCACGGAGCCGGGAACCTGCACCACCGCGCGGCTGAACGCCGGCAGCAATCCTTGGCTGACAACACCTCCGATGGCGCCCTCATGGCCGACTGTAGCGGTCTCAACGGCGCGACCATCCTGCAGCCCGATGACGAGGGCGGCCACACACGGGCCGAGCGGGAAGGCGATATGGCTGACATCCACGCCAGCCTCGAACAACACCTCACCGCGCCGGTAGGCTTTGAGCTCCAGATGCGGCTCAAGCAGCGCGCGGTCGGGCACGCGCAGGGCGCTGAGGAGTAGGTTGCCACTGAGCAGGGGTTGAAGGGCAGACGGCATGGAGCAGTGGCGGTTTGCTTCTGTTTGTGTCGGGTCACTCCTATTTACCGCAACGCTTGAACGGCTGTCTGTACACAAGTGCACAGATGCTCAGAAATTCGGCGTTTTTCATCGGCTTGGCCGGTGTCCGCCGCTCCGTAGATTAACCTATGCAACCAATGGCGCTGGCAGGGTTTCTAGGTCCATACGGTCCCGCCATATCCAGCTCACGCAATCTGATGCCACGCTATTTTCTCGACTTCCAGGATGGTTCGCTGTGGCTGAAGGACGACGAAGGTCAGGAGTACGAGAACCTCCGCGCGGCGCGTGACGCGGCGATCGCGGCACTTCCTGATATCGGCAGGGAGGCGCCGCCGCAGGACGGCCACCGCGATTTCGTGGCCTTTGTGCGCGACGAGCACGGGACACAGGTCTGTACGGTGCGACTGAACCTTGACGCGGAGTGCGGTCCCGAACACTAAGACTGAGCCACTGACGCCTTGGTCACACCGTACGGTTTAGCTGTCCTCGACAGTAACCTGGCCCGCGACACCGTCGGTCTTGCCACTGAGCCTCGGCACTTCATTGAGTGAGGAAGTGGCGGCCGCTCAACCGTACAACCCTTCAGCCCTCATGCGCGCTAGGAGCTGATGGACCTGCTCCTGGGCCGCGGCGTCCCGCTTCCGCTCCTCGAACCCGTGCGCGAGAATCGGCAGGAGCCTGCTTGTCGCCTGCTCCATGGCCCCATCGAAGACACACGACCTCCTCACCCGCGACGACTGGAATGGCGCACCCTTGCGCGAGGTGGTGAGGAACAAGATCGGCGCCTACCGGACAGCGGGCGAGCGGTTCGTCGTCGGCGGCTCCGATGTCGAGTTGCCGCAGCGGCACGTGCTGGCCCAGGGAATGGCGCTTCACGAACTCGCCACGAACGCGGCGAAGTACGGGGCGCCGTCGACACCGGCCGGCCAAGTCCAGGTCGGGTGGAAGGTCGTCCTCGGCGAGAGCGGCATGCGGCACCTCCGCCTCGAATGGGTTGAGGCAGGCGGTCCGCCGGTCGTAGTGTCGAAGCACCGGGGCTTCGGCACGCGCCTGATCTCGATGTGCATCGGGCGCGAGCTTGGCGGCGTGGCGCACATCGACTTCGCTCCGGAAGGGCTTCGATGCACCATCGAGGTGCCGATGGACGACACCGCCGGCATCATGCTCAGCCCGCACCTCGTCCAGTGCCGGGCAATCCCGGACCCCAGGGCGGCAGACTGACCGGGAGCTACGGACGTCGCGGGCAAAGGTCGGCGCTCGGGACCATCCTGCTTCGACCAAGGCCCGTCCTGCACCGCCGTTCGCATGACCCCCGAATGTGCTCGTTCGTCCAGTTAACTTTGTGGCAGACATTGTCGTCACCGGTTCCAGCCCTTAGGAACGGGGGCGAGCTCCACGCTCGCAGTCGTGCAGGCCAGCTTCAAGTGTCTCGCCCAGGCCTGAGCTCCACCACCTTGCTGAAGCCTTCCGGCGCGGTAGGCGGACCGGAGGCCGTGACGACGGTGCCGGTGCATCTGGCTTGGGGGATTCGGTCGCGGCAGCCAAGTGGATGGGCGCGGTTGATGCGGCACGATTGCAGGTGAATTGCGGACGTCGAGCGTGCCGGTCCGTCTCGCCGGTGGCTGCATCGGCGTTGGAGCGGGCATCGGTCTCCGGCCGGGCACCCCTGCGAGGCGCCACGAGCAGGACCAGCCTGTCGCCCTGCTCCGGTATGCCGAGCTCGTGCTCGGGCGACGGGAAGTCGAGGCGGCCGCCGGTGCGGATCACCAGCAGGCAAGGGGTGGCCGCAACGTCCGCGGCACCGGCGGGTGCCACCGAGAAGCGCCAGCCGGCGCGGTGCCGCTCGGCCAAGGTCTCGAAGTCCAGGCCCCCGTCCGCGAGAACCTTGCCGCGCAGGTCCCGGCTGACGCCGGTTTCGGCGTGCAGCAGGTGGTCGGCCGAGGGCGCGAGCTGGTAGACCCGCTCCCGCCCGAGCTCGGGGCCGAGCCGGGTGCAGACTAGGGCGTTGTAGAGCTCGTCCCGGGTTGCCGCGAGCAGGTAGTCCGGCGGCTGGTTCGCCAAGCCCTCTTCCGCGTGGCGCGAGAGGAGCTCGGCCTGCAACGTCGGCACTCCCGCCGACCGGGCCGCGCGCAAGGCCCCGGGGTAGGTGTCGATCAGCAGGACAGGAACACCGGCCTCGTGGAGCGTCGCGGCGAGCTCGCTCGACCACGGCGAGGCCCCGACGATGGCAAGCCGCTCCGCGTCCGCCGCGACCGAGAGCCCTAGCCGCCGTGCCAGCGGCCCGAGCGAGAAGCCGTGCGCGAACACCGTCGCGACGATGACCGCGAACACCGTCGGCTGGATCAGGTCGCCGCCGGCGTAGCCCGCCTCGCTCAGCCTCGGGCCGGCCAAGCCGGCGACCGCCGCCGCCACGATGCCGCGCGGGCCGATCCAGCCGACGAACAGGCGCTCGCGCCATGTCATGTCGCTGCGCCACGTGGCCAGCCAGATCGCCGCGGGTCGCACCACGAACAAGGTCGCGGCCGTCAAGGCCAGGATGGGCAGGGACAGCTTGCCGAGGACGGCGAGGTCGAGATCGGCCGTGAGGACGACGAAGAGGCACGAGACCAGGAGGACGACGAGCGCCTCTTTGAAGCGGCGGAGTTCCGCGATGCCGGCCACGTGGAGGTTGGCCAGCGCGATGCCGAACGCCGTCGCGCCGATCAGCCCGGCCTCGTGCATCAGGAGGTTGGGCACGGCGTAGGCGACGAACGCCAGCGCGAGCAGCAGCGGCGTCTTGAGGGTCTCGGGTACGAGGTCTCGCCTGAAGGCCCACGCCACGAGGAAGGCGGAGCCGACACCGAGGATCGCGGCGGCCCCGATACCCTCGGCGAGATGCAGCGCGAGGTCGGTCACGGCCTCCCCGCCCGACCGGTGGCCCGAGCCGACCAGAACCTCGATGACGATGGCCGTCAGGATCGCCCCGACGGGATCGTTGACGATGGCCTCCCACTTCAGGAACGAGGCCGAGCGGCGCTCCAGCCGGGCGTGGCGCAGAAGCGGCAGGATGACGGTGGGGCCGGTGACGACCAGGATCGCGCCGAACACGGCCGCTGGTCCCCAAAGCATGCCGCCGACCCAATACGCGGCGAGCGTGCCCAGCACGAAGTTGATGGGCAGCGCGATGGCGGTGAGGCGCAGCACACCCCCGCCGGCGGCCCTGAGCTCGCGCAAGTCCAGGGCGAGGCCGCCCTCGAACACCACGACCGCGACGGCGAGACCGATCAAGGGGCGGAGGTTCGGCCCGAAAGCCTCGGAGGGATGCAGGAGGCCGAGCACGGGGCCGACGAGGAAGCCCAGTCCGAGCAGGAGGACGATGGCCGGGACACGGAGCCGTGCGGCCACGACCTGGGCGGCGACCCCGCCGGCGACGATGCACAGGACCGCCGTGGCCACACCTTGTTCCATACGCGACGCTCCGGGGATGTGCCAGCCGAGGCGGGCCCGTAACAACGCTCGCTGACGGCAAGGGTCCCTTGCTCCGTACGCCTCAGGCCGGACCGGCCGGCTCGACACCGCGCGGCGTCAAAGACCGGGAGCGCAGGGTTGCAAGGCGGGAGCGACCTCGACGCCCTGCGGGACGCCTACTTGCCCTTGCCGCCTTTCTTGCCGAGCTGGGCCGAGGACGAGGTTCGCGGGTTCGACTTGCCCTCGTGGCTTGCCTTGGCATTGGCCTTCCTGGCCGTCGCGCTGCCGTGGCCCTTCTTCTCGGTCATGATCCTCTCCCCGGGTGGTGACCGGGAAGCCCCCCCGGCCGCCGCCTGGTTCCGTCGGCCGCTTTCCCGGCGCGTTCTACGCGTGCTTGAGGTCGTCCGGCACCTTGCCGCCGTTCTCGGCGAGCTTCTGCACGACCTGCTTGTGCAGCCAGACGTTCATCGTGGCCGAGTCCTCCTTGTCGCCCGTGTAGTGCAACTCGTCGGCGAGCTGCTTGCGTGCCTGCAAGCTGCTGTCGAGGTCGAGCAGCTTCAGGAGGTCGACGATGGAGCGTTTGTAGTCGAGGGTCTGGCCCTTCCCGGCCGCGAGGTCGGCCAGGACTTGGCCGACGTCGACGTTCGCCTGCCCGGCGACCCCCGCTTGTCCTTCCGCCACCGGCGACGGCGCCCCGCTCATCGAGGGAGCGGCGGCGCTGCTGGCCGACCCGGTCGGGCCGTCCCGTCCCTGCGCCGCGGCCGAGACGCTCGGCGTCTCCGAGGCATTCGGTGCCGCGGCCTGGGCGCTCGCGGCGCCGCCGAAGATCTTCGACATGATCGACCCGAAGATGCTCATGGGTCCCTCCGTGTTCATGGCCCCACGCCCGGGGCGAGCGCACGACAACGGGGATGCGCGCGGCACGTTCCGGTCGAGGTTGTTCTAGGGCCGGCGGCACGCGGTCCGGCGACGCGAGGGGTGCGGCGACCGGGCGCGGGACGGTCCGCAACGCAGCAGCGCTCGGGGGAGAACGCGTCACTCGTGCCGTTCCCGGTTATGCGACCTTCCACGAGCCGCACCGGCGCCCGCCTGGACGGCCTAGGTGGATCCCCTATACTCCGCCCGAGTTCACGGATCGGCGGTCGTCTGTTGGCGGCACCGCACCGGAGTGCCCGCACTTGCCTCAGACCGCACCGCCGCTGAGCCGCCTGCCGATCTACTCCGACGACGGCCATGTGCACGTTGTCGTCGAGACGCCGAAGGGCAGCCCGAACAAGTACGCCTACTCCGAGGCGTTCGGCGCCTTTCAGTTCAAGATGGTGCTGCCCGAGGGCACGAGCTTCCCGCACGACTTCGGCATGATCCCCTCGACAAAGGGCGCCGACGGCGACCCGCTCGACGTCCTGCTCCTGCTCGACGCTCCGGCCTTCCCAGGCTGCGTGCTGGAAGCGCGCCTGGTCGGCGTCATCCAGGCCGAGCAACGGGAGCGCGACGGCACCTGGGAGCGCAACGACCGATTGGTCGGGGTGGCGGTAAAGGCCAGGACCCACGCGCACATCCACGCGCTCGACGACCTGCGCCCGGGCATGTTGGACGAGGTCGAGGCGTTCTTCGGACACTACAACCAGCTTGCCGGCAAGGACTTCAGGGTGCTCCGCCGCGGTGACGCGGAGGCGGCGCTCGCCCTGGTCCGCTAAGGTACCGAGGCGTTTGGGAAGGAAGGCGACTGATCCAGGCTGTTATGGCCACCCGGACCTGCCATCACATGCCAATGAACAGCTCTTGAAGGCCAAGCGGCTATTCCAGCAGGTCTGTCCGAAAGGCCGCATATGGCGCACAGCCGAGATCGCGGCATGCGAACTGCTGACCCCTTGCAGACATTCGAGCCTACTGACCCAGACGTCCGGTCGTTAGGAAGAAGCGGACCTGTATGTGGCGGCCACGACACCAGAATGTTATGGCCACCGGGGCTCCCGATACATGCGTCTGCTCACTCTCCAATATTGTTGATTAGCAACTATACTAAGGCCACCTCGTCTGTCGGGGGGCGGGATCCACGGAGACGCCGACCTCTCCGCAGATCATACAATGCGTGCACCATGCGGTCGTTAAACATCATCAGGCAATCTGTGACGAAAACAAAACGAACTATAAAAATTGCAGAAAATTCTAACTAATTTTGATAAGCAAAATCACGATTTGCGACGCATTGTTGCTCAGAGTGGCGCATTTTCAGTGGTATTCCAATGACCGTAACATGGTTGGACTGGTTCGCCTGGACCCGATGCGAACTGCAGCGTACGGTTTACCGGGCTGCTAGCGTGCGGCTTCCCGACGATCTGAAGACACCAGAGGGCGCCATGCGCGTTCTCACATCTCGATGCGCTATGAAAGCAGTAGAGGCACAGCGTCGCGGCGAGGATCTACCGGAGTCGGAACGTTTTCTTTCTGTAATGTGCTCTTTTTTTGCATTTGATACGATCAACACAGAGGCAGTACCGCCTCGTAATTTGAGATTAGACCGCCATATAGTACCGCATCTTGTGAAAATGGCGTCGAAAGAACCCAGAATCACCGAATGGCTAGATCGTTGCTACGAATTGCCGATCCTATATATCGATTTCCCACTTAATTCCTGGATGGTTTCAGAATCTGTGCAGGTAGGAGCAATATTCGTAGACAACGGCGTTGCCGAAATGCACAATATCGGGATTCAATTTGGAGATTTACATCATCCTACCATCTCTGTTGTGCTGGCGCCAAAGGACATGCGGTGCAAGCGCCGTCTCGTCTGGAAAATTGGGACGGACGATGTTCACGATGAATTGTTAGGCAGCGCTTTAGATGATCTCGCCGGTCAAATACTATCAACTCTAGATTTAATTGCGACCAGCGGACTGTCAGTCCCTGACTTTTGCCGCTTAATGGAAAGAATGGTCGGAGCAGTACTTTTTCAGGAAAGTTCGCTCCAGGCCGCAGCAGCACCAGCAATATGGGCCAGCCAGTTGCCGTCTGATCGGGTACGGCGTGCCGCGTACTTACGAGAGAATAATAATCACGATAATAGTGACGAGGTTCGTTCTCTATTTAGGATTAAAAGGATTGGTCTTGTGCCGGAGGTGACACGGAGAAGTCTCCCCAAGGCTGCGACGACTGGTCAGCATAGCCCGCTGCTCTGCCCGGTTTGGGTGCGAGGACACTGGCGCAAGCAACGGTATGGGGCTGGCCTATCCGAGACACGCCAAATTTGGATCGAGCCTCACCATAAAGGACCGAGAGAAGGACTCGCGAGACAGCTGATGAACCTGATTTAATATTACTCTCTAAGTTGATAGACGACGATGCGCCGCTCATTGCAGCACCTATAAAATGTCGTACATGATACGTGAGCGGAGTTCGTTTTGTACCACCGGCCCCTAATGCATTGACGCATTCAGAGGATTCACAGGAGGCCTGAGCCATGCGAGTCTGAGGCATGGCTCAGACTGTCTGCGTGGTCCCCAGCGCCGCCGACCTGGCGCGCTTGTCCGCTATCGTCGCCGATCGAGCGCGGTCTCTCAAGCACATCCAGCGCGCCCGCATCGTCCTGCTCTCGGCCGAACGCCTCTCCGTCCTCGACGTCGCCCACCGGGCCGGCGTCAGCCGGCCAGCCGTCTGGCGCTGGCAACAGCGCTATGCCGAGGAAGGCGTTGAGGGACTGCTGCGCGACAAGACCCGTCCGCCTGGCAAGCCGCCCCACTCCACCGACACCGTCGCTGAGGTGCTCACCCTGACCTGCTCCGAACCGCCCGGTGAAGTCACCCACTGGACCGGCCGCGCCCTGGCGCAGGCCGTCGGGATCTCCTTGCGGTCGGTCCAGCGCATCTGGGATGCCCATCGCCTCCAGCCGCATCGCGTCCGCAGCTTCAAGCGCTCGAACGATCCAGCCTTCGCCGAGAAGGTCGAGGACATCGTCGGCCTCTACATGGACCCACCGCGCCACGCCGTCGTGCTCTCCCTTGACGATAAGAGCCAGATCCAGGCCTTGAAGCGCACTCGTCCAAGCCGGCCCGTCACGCCAGGTCGCCCCGAGACACAGACCCACGACTACGTCCGCCACGGCACCACGACGCTGTTTGCCGCGCTCGATGTACTGGAGGGCACGGTGATCGGCCGCTGCATGCAGCGTCACCGCCACGGCGAGTTCCTGCGCTTCCTCAACACCATCGAGGCGGCGGTGCCGGCCGGCAAACTGATCCACGTGATCCTGGATAACTACGCCACGCACACCGTGATGGTGGGTGGCTCCTCTGAGGCGGGGCTTAGGCGGCCTCGATCTCAAGCAGGGCTTTGATCCCCTGCCGGACGCGGTCCGCCCCCTCGCGGAGTTCTTTCTCGCGCTTAGCCTTCCAGGCTGCGGTCGAGAGCTTGACCTGGCGGCGCGTCGTGTCGATGCCGAGATGTAGGATCAGGGACCTCCGACCCGTATCTGCCTCGACCTCGTAGATCTTGATGCTCTGTGCCTCCTCGTTGAGGCTGACATCATACCCGTTTAATTCAGACCGGCGATCGCAGACTAAGCTCTCGCGGTGGACGCGCTGCATCATGCGCAGCGGCCATCATTGATCGCTGTCCGACTTATCGATATTCTCGACGTGAAAATGATTTCTTTCGCAAGATATGATTTGATCTGATCTTTCTTCAATAAACAGACCCTTGGAGGCGGCGCAATCTCTGCATCAATCCAACTTTGTTCTTCATTGTATTTCTTTGAGCCCTTAGTTTTTCTTAATAATTGCAATGAAATTTCACCCCAAAGATTCTCCTGCACCGTAAATTCATACATTTTTGCGTCAGGCTTAGTCATTGCTTCAACAAGGAAGCGACGACTTCCTACCAGAACGTATATATTTGAAAGATCCTTTGCATCGATCACAGCAGGCAATTTTATCGATTTTTCAGACCGAATAAATTCCAAATCATCACTCCACAGATATTTAAGCGGCGTACCGCAAATAGAGATATGATTTTTACGTAGCTCAATCTTCACAATCATGCTCGGCAACATTCAATTACTCCATCGCATCTTTCATATTCACCAAAGTTCAGTCGGATTTTCGCAAGGCATATGCTCCTATACATCGTGCTTCATAAGCATTCTCCTAGAGTTCGGACTGATACGATTGTCTTCCATCTCAACTATCCATGATTGCAGCCGTGCCGCACGTAACATCAACTCGGAGCGTTTTTCCGCGAGAAGTCGATAGATCAAAACCGTAGCCCACCAAGGCGGGGAGCGATTATCAGCATTCATCCATTGATGAACCGCGGCAGTACTGATTGCAGCGTCGGTACCTCTAATTCTAGTAAGATCTCGTGCCAGCTCAGAATACCACTTCTTACCCGGTCCATAGAGAGACAATGCAATTTCAGAAATCTCCTCGCGCGACAACGGGGTGTCTTTTTCCAAGCTAACTATATGCAAGACTTGATTCCACTTCTAAACTAACGAATGTATGATCATCTCTATTTGCTGAGATCCAAACATCCAAGGCTCTGGCGGCCTACCTGAGCACTGACAGATGCAAGGATTGCTAGCGTTCGCGGCTCAGAGGCACCGTGTAAATTTATATGTCACAAATTCATGAGGACGGTCAACCCCCATGAGACATGAAATTTAAGTTTGAGCTCCGGTGCGACGGTTGGGCGCACAAGGCTGCCAGAAGTAAGAACGGCACCACTCGATTGCGCAGTTGCAAGTGCGAGGGGAAGGCAGCGCCTCAGGGGCGGCTTGGTTCCGCGCCAGAACGGGCGCGGCGCGGTGACGCACCGTCCCGATCGCGAAGGATGGCCGATTCGTTTTCTGGACGGCTCGCTGAGCCCCTCGCGTTCCGTCAAGGGTGATAGTCCCCCTTGGCGAAGCCATCACTCAGAGAGGGCGGACGCGTGGATCGACACCCGTCCCTCCTCTAGCTGCCCCCTCTCGCGTTTCGTCACGGGCTATAGATCCCCTTGGCGAAGCCGTAACACTTGCTACTGCCGCGCCTCAGGGTATCCTCCTGGAGTTCGATCCGGCTCGTTGTGGACGTGGTGCCCTGCGACGAGCCTCTCAGTCAGAGGTCATCGCGACGTGTCCTCCCGTCTATCGTCCAGCGTCCGCGCGTGCCGGTTCCTCGGCCCCGGACCCGCTTCGGCTTCGCTCCCTGCGGACCTGCCTACCGCCCGCCTCACGCCCGTCCAGCATGCCGGCCTGATCTTCCCGCCAGGGTCGACGGGCATGCTCGTCCTCGGCCGCCGTGACAGCGAATGGGTCGTCGGCAGGAACGGGACCCGTGTCGAACGGAAGGTGTATCTCCAAGCCGGTGCGACGACAGACGAGTTAGTCCGCACCGTCGAGAGCTTCGACGACGGCGTCGGCGAGATCCTCGTCGCGATGTCCTCGTTCCGCCCCCGCGGCGCGTTGGGGGCGGACTATCACTCCTGGCCGGACAAGAGCCTCCCGAACTTGCTCCATCTCCGCGCCGTGTGGTGTGAGTGCGATTGCTACAAGCGAGGCGACTACCAGCACCGGCCCTCGCACGAGCTGGTCTGGGACATCCTCGACCGGTGCCACCAGTCCCGCATCCCGGCGCCCTCGTACGTCGTCGCGTCGGGTCGCGGCTTGCATATCGTCTGGCTCACTGAAGCCGTCCCTTCCATCGCCTTGCCGGCCTGGAGGGCGGTGCAGAAGCGCCTCCTGAGCGTGTTCTCGGACATGGGATCCGATGAGAATGCCGCGGCCCCCACGGGCAACCTGCGCCTCGTCGGCACGTCGAACCGCCGCCTGGACGTGCGGATGATCTGGCCTGCGACCGTGGGCCAGATCGAGCGCTACACGTTCCGGGCCCTCGCCGCCGAGATCCTGCCGTACAGCCCCGAAGAGTGCCGGGAGTACCGGAGCAAGGCCAAGGAGCGGAAGGCCGCCAGGCGCCAGCCTAATGCGGTTCCAGGGGCATCCGGGAAGCGGGGCGGCGGGGGCCTGACCGCCGAGACGTACCGCAACGCGATCGAGAGCGATCTCTGGAAGCTCCTCGACCACCGCTACCCGGCAGGCGCACCGGTCGCGCGGACGGAGGAGGACGATGGATCGCACGGGAGGTTCTTGTTCGCATTCGCCCGCCTGTGGGCTTGCCGCTTGGGCGCCGACGCGCTGAAGGCCGAGGTCGAGGCCCATGCCAAGCGCCTCGGCTACCGCAGGCCCGCGGACGCCGTGCGGGAGGCCGGGACCGTGATCCGGAAGCGCCGGGCCCTCGATGCCCGCCAGGCCGGCGGCGAAGCCCGTAAGACGTTCTTCTACCGGTTCGGGCCGCAGGTGCTGGTACACGACTTCCGCATCGACGAGGCGACCGCCCGCGCCCTCGACCTCAGGATCCTGCGCCCGCTCTCGATGATAGCCGAGCGGGCGGCGGAGCGGCAGGCGAAGGCCCGCATCGCCAGGGGGGCTAAGCCCCGCGCCACCGCGCAGGCCGAGCGCCTCGCCCTCGGCCACCAGGCGATCGCCCTGCGGGAGGCGGAAGGGCTCTCCCGGCCGCAGTTGTGCGAGCGGCTCGGCGTGAAGGCGACGCTCCTCGACAAGGCGATCCGCGAGGCCAAGGCCAAGGCGGAGGCCCCTCGCGTTTCGTCACGGTATATTGAAATAGCGCCCGAGGCCGTTCCGGCGCTTGAAGCCACCGACGCTCCGTCCTACACTCCTTTCGTTCGCGATGAGGCACCACCCCACGAGGACACACGGCCCGTCACGCCTCCCGAGGCTGGCGGGCCGTCGCATGTCGGGATGGTGGTGAAGCGGATCACGCCCTTCCTCACGGAGTACCGCAGCGCCACCGAGGCCTACGACATCGTGCGGGTGAAGGTCGGGCGGGAGTGGATCGAGAGCCGCTCCGAGCTGCCCCTCGCGCCCGCCTCCCACGTACCCTCCAGGCCCGCCACCGAGGCCGACGACGCCATGGTGATCGACGTACTCGGCAGGGTGGCGGCCGAGGAGGCGGAGGAGCGGCGCCGGGCCAAGCGCAGGGCCAAGCGCCAAGCCTGACCCCGACCGGCATGTGTTGGCGGGTGCACGCCCCCCGCCGAGGCTGACCCCACGGGCGGCTTCCAACCTTCCACGCCCGCTCCTCGACGCGGGCGCCCTCGTGGCCGCCTGCGTCCCTCTTGGATCAGGGCGCCGTGGGCACGCACCGCAGCATCCCCGTCATCGTCACCCCCGCCGACCTGCGGGCAGGCTCCGTCACCCGTGAGGTGGCCGATGCCGTGCGGGCCGGCCGTGTCCGCTACGTCGGCTTCACCGAGGGTGCGGTCATCACCCTCCCGGCCGGCGTGAAGCCCGTGCGCGTCGCCTACGACGAGGCGGCGTGGCCGCGCGAGGGCACGCCCTGGATTGCCGCGGCCATCCGCGGCTGAGGGATGGTCGCCCGCCCCCGGTCCCATCCGCCGGAGGGAGGGGGGTACCCGTCACGGGTCCTTCCCCGAGGGGTGGTGCACTTCCTGGAGGTCGCGTCCGACAGGCCGCCAGGCTCAACCGAAAAATTTGGGTACGCAGGTACGCACCGGAGGGCGCGGGGCCTGAAGCTTCAGGGGGTTAGCAGGTGCGCACCGACCATCGTCTCAGGTACGCAGCCATCGAAATCGTGGGGGTGCGTACCCTGCGCGGGTTCGACGGCAACGCGCGCGAGCACAGCGACGCGCAGGTCCGGCAGATCGCCGGCGCGATCGAGCGCTTCGGCTTCACCAACCTATGTTGAGTGCACCTCGCGTCGCCGTGCACTCAACACGAGTTCTCTGCACTCACGTTGTTCAGAAATGTGTGACAGTGTCCTGGTGGCTTTCGTGACCGTGTCGCATCCTGCATGCATGCGCACGCCCATCGCCCCCGATCTTGAATACCTGCCGGTCCACCGATACGCTCGGGACACTCGTCAGCAGACTGCGTGGGAACGCCGCGAGGCAGCCCGCCGCAAGAACCTGCAGCGCGAACGCCAGCGCGCCGATGGCGTCCCGGATCCCACCGCGATCGAGCGGGTGATCGTCGACGCCCTGCGGCTCACTCTGCTGAAAAGCCCTGCCTCGATCGATCCCGTCGAGCTCCTCCGGTACGCGAGGGACCTCGCTATGTCTCGCTCGTATGCAGCGCACGAAGCGGACCCGTCGAAGCCCAAATTCGAGCGAGCCGCAGTCGTCGAGGCGATCCGGAAGCGCGTCCTGACGCCCCCGAAAGCGTCGCGTGCGGCACCGTGAGGACCGCGTTACAGAGTTTGAGTTCCGCGTTGCAGAGCCTAGGAGTAACGGGGGGAGTAGACCTCTTCCGCGAAAAGTCGACTTCCCGCTGTCACGCGTTAACCGCCGGCCAGGGATGAATTCTGAAACGCGAATTCGAGGACTTGCGTGGGGAAGTCGGCCAGGCCCATCTTGGGGCACACGAGATCCCCGGAGGCCCCCATGTCGAACCCCGCAGCCCATTTGGCCTTCGACGTCGCTAACCGCGGGGCGACCATCTTCGGTGCCCTCCAGCTGTCTATCGCTGGCTATCGCGAGCAGGAAGCCCGTCGCCGGCGGGACGGGATCTACGCGGTGGCCGACTTGGAGATGCGCCTGATCGAGAGCCGGGCGATCGAGGAGCAGGCTGTCGATGCCGCGGCCGCTTTAGACGCAGAGAACGCCCGCCTGCGTCGCGAGTTGGCCGCAGCGCAGGCGCAGATCGCCGGGTTGAAGAGCGAGGCGGTCGCTTACGCCCGTCGAGCCGGCCTGATCTAAGGGGGCATCTCCAAGAGAAAGGGCCGCCGGAGGGGATCCGGCGGCCCTTTCTCGTTCGCAGATTACCTTAGCGGGCGTAGGCGACGGCCCCGAGATCAGCGCCGTCCAGCCCGTCGAAAGGGCGCTTCTCCGGGCGGGCCTCCGGCTCGGCGGGCGCCGGGGAGATGCCCGCTGCGATCGCCGTCTTCTCGGCCCGGAAGCTCGCCCGGGCCGCGGCTAGGGCTGCGTCCAGGTCGACCGGCTTCGGGCCGCGGGGGACCCCGGGGATCAGGTCGTCGTTCGAGCGAGCGTTCAGATGCCTCTCGATCGCATCGGGGCTCGCGATCGCCAGGCGCATGCGGGCGACCGGCTCCAATTCCTTCAGCCACTCCGCCATCTCGGTCGGGAGGGGGCGCTGCAGATGGAGCGCCGCGACTTTCATCTCACCCCCCTCGCGCAGACCAGCTCCCGCGTACTGGCGGACGAGGGCCGGCAGCGACAGGTCCTGCAGCGGGACGGCGGCGGGGGGCGGGCTGTACGCGGGGCCGTCGTTGCGAGTGCGGGCGGTGTCGGCCGCTGCGACCTGGGCGGCCAGCTGCGACGGGCTCGCCGGCCGCTGTGGGAGGAGGCCTCCGAGCAGCTTGCCCACGAAGTTCGCGCCGCCGATCGCGGCGCCACCGGCGGTCCTGGCGAGCGCCAGGGCCGGCTCTCCGACCGTGGCGTCCAGGCCGCGGCCCACCGTCTCGTTCGCCGTCTTGGCACCGCGCCACGCCGTGCGCAGGTCATCCATGATCAAATCCGCGCCCTCGTCGGCCAGGCCAAGAGCTCGGCGAATGAGCCGCACAAAGGCTTTCGCCAGAGCGAATAGGAACTCCGCCAGCCGGCGAGCTGCCTCAAGCTTTTCCCTGATCTTGTCCATCTGCCGTCCCCGTTTGCCTGGTGGAGGCCGGGTCCTGCCCGGCCTTGCTCGAATTCAAGCGCGCACCTTTGCAAGCTGCAAAGTCGCCTAGAGGGCAAGCTCCGGTTCGGGGGTCCTTTTGGGCTCCCCGAAGAGCGTGTGGCGTGACGAATCGGTCAGCTGTTTTTTGTGCACGAAGAGGATCGCGAGGGCGTGCGCGGCCGCCCCCTGATCGAGCGCCGCCATCTCGGAAAGGGCGTGGCCCGTCCAACACGTCGCCTGGCTCCAGCCTGCGGAATTGTGGTCCGACGCCCAGTCGAGGTCGAGGTCGGACAGGAAGCGGCAGGCCTGCAGCGCCGCCGCCTGGACCGCGGGATCAGCAGCGCGCTCGAACCAGTGGGGGAGAGACGGCGCGGTCAGGCGCGTGGTCGCGCGGGTCGCGTTGCCCCTGGCGGTCGCCACGAGGCGGGAAGCCTGCTCGCAGTCCCACTCGCGCCAGGCCTCGCTCGCGAGGAGCTCCTGCGCGTCCGCGAGCTGGCGCCGAAGCTGCCACGGGTGAGACCCCACGATCCCCGCGAGATCCCTACGAACCGGTATCGCGCGCGAGGCGCACCGGGCGACCTCCGCGGCCGCGCGCTCCTCCTCTCGCCGGACCCGCTCGGCCTGCTCGGCCGCCACCGCGGCGAGGGCGGCCTCGATCACCTGGCGCGCCGGCTCGGCCGGGGCAGGCTCGGGGAGCTGCCAGAAGCAGGGCACGAGCTCCTGGCTGGACGAATAGCCGCAGGCTTCCAACTGCGGCTTCGCGCGCTTCCACGCCGCGGAGAACGCCGAGGTGTCGCCCTCGCCCGTCCACAGCTGCATCGTGTGCCCGTAGCGGCGCCCGAGGCCGCGATCGGTCCACGCCAGGCCGAGGGCGATAGGGGGCTCGTTGTAGGGGGCGCTCACAGGAGGCTCCATCGTCCAGGGATTATTCTGGGAAAAATCTGGAATTTATTTTTCACAGTAAAACCCCGTCGCGAATGCCGTTTCCGGAAAAAAAACAAAAAGTTTGTCACTTTTTCGGGGCGACGGAGGCTACTTCTTGGAGCTTGCCATATTGCAAAGCGGGATCCAACACCCGATACTCTCTCACACCTCGCCGAGGTGGCTGGAGGGTTCCCCGTGTCGAAGAAAGCACTTGAGGAAGCGCGCCCCCGTGCGCGCGTAGTCTCTACTGAGGAAGTGGTCGCCCGCATCCGCGACGGCGTCCGTGCGGCCGGGTCGCAGGTCGCCTACGCCCGCCAACACGGCGTGAGTGAGGCCGATCTGTCCAACGCGCTGCGCGGCCACCGGCCCCCGACGTTGCCGCTGATGAAGAGCGTCGGGGCGCGTCGTGCGATCGTGCTGGAGGAGGCTGCCCGTGCGTAGCCTCAGCTGCGGCGAGCGCGCGATCCTGGAGCAGGACGGCCCCGTCGAGCCCGAGCCCTCTTTCGCGGACGGCGGCATCGTCCGCCGGCACACCGCCCGGTGGCCGCTCTCGTGCGACGACTGCCCCTCCGGCCGGGGGATCCGCCCCGGCGAGCGCTACAGCATCTTCGTCGGCCTGACCGACGACGAGTACCGGGACTTCTTCTGCGAGCGCCACTGCGACGGGATGTCCGACGAGTGCCGGGCCGCCCTCCCGCAGGAGGAGCGCCCGGCGCCGGCGCCCGCCCGACACGTCCACCACGACTACGATCCCGACAACATCCCGTTCTGAGGAGAGGGCCATGAGCAGCCCCCGAGATCATCGCGACATCGACTTGAATATTCCCGGCATCGAGACGACAGCGCTCTGGGACGAGCTGATTTCGATCAAGATCGGACAGCCCTGGACGGAGGCCCCCATCGCGGGTCTGCAATACTACGACTATGCGCAGCCGGGGCTGTCCGGGGAGCCGATCTCGCCGGCGCTTGGCGACCGGCTCGTGCTCGTCCGGGCGCCGAACAATGCGAACGACTGCAACGCGGTCGAGGTGTGGTGGAGGAACAGCATCCGACTGGGCCACCTGCCGCGCGAGCTCGCCGCCGAGGTGGCGCCGCGGCTCGATGCCGGCGAGCTCGCGCGGGCGTACGTGACGTCGACCGGGAATGGGGAGCCCTGGTCTGCGTGGATACTCCTCGTCGGGGAGGCGGTCCGGACCGCATACGATCGCCACAGGGCCGAGTACCGGCCGCCGTCGATGCCGGCGCTCGGCGACCTCGACGACGACATCCCTTTCTAGGAGCGCCTGGTGAGCCGCCCCGACGAGTTTCACGTCAGCGTCCGCGACCGGCTGGTCGCGGCGCACAGCACGGAGCGCTTCGATCCGCGGGCGCTCTACTTCACGATGTACGGCCCGAAGCGGATGTTGCCTTCCGACTGGACGCAGCGGTCGCGTGACTTCATGGCGATACTCGGCGAGTACGGCTGGACTGAACCCGCCCCGGGACCGCGCGGCGGCTTGGGCTGGCGGATCCGGCCCGATCATTTCGCCGAGATCCAGGCGAAGGCGACAGCCGCCGATCGCCTGAACGGGCCGCACCGCTCGGCCGCGGCGGCGATCTCAAGTCCCTACGCCACGACGACGCTGCGGGACGCCGACCACACCGTTTCGCTCTACTGGGGCTGGCTGCCGGGCGGCCTCCATGCCGGAACAGTGGTGAAGCGCGTGCCGCTCCGCGACCTCCGACGCCCAAGCAGCCGCACACTCACGGCAGCGTGGCGTCACCACGCGAAGCTCGCTGCGGCCGCCGCGTGGATCGACGCTCGGATCGCTCGCCTCTGCGAGCAGCGCGCCGCATCCTATCAGGATCTCATGGACGAGCTCCTGGTCTACGCCAAGAAGAAGGAGCCCTCCCTGTGAGCCGTCACCCGAAGCCAAATAGCGTGCTGTGCCGCGATGGCACCGGCCTCCGCGTGGAGCGCCTGGACGGCGCCTTGACCGTCTACGCACTTGCGAGGGACGGCCTTCGCCGGGAAGCGGGCCTCGATGCGTACGAATCGGTCGGTGACGAAATCGGGCTGGAAGCCCGGCACGTCGGCGTCCCGGTCGATGTGATCCGCACGTATGTGCGGCTCCATCACGGCGTGGAGGCGATCGATCCCGCGGCGCTTGCGATCCTCCGGGGCGAGGCGCCCTCGACCCCCGCGGCAGTCCAGGGCGGAGTGGAGGCCGCCCGCGGCCGCCCTTTCTGGCCGCGGTGGCCGGAGCTCCCCCCGCCGCGGTCCCTCCAGGGTCGAGCCGAGTGGTGGACGCCTTGGCTGAGGCCGTGATCGCGGCCCGCGAGATGGCCACCAAGGCTCGCCAGATCCCCGAGTTCAAGGGTCGCCTGGCCGCCGAGGAAGAGGAGCGCCATTGGGGAATGCTCGCCTCGGCCTGCGCGGGGAGCGCGAGCCGGCTGGTCCTCGTGACGCAGCCCCGCTTCGCCGGCCACCCCCTCCTCGATGAGGGGATCCGCCTACGCGAGGAGCTCCAAAGCCACTTCGAGCGCGCCCACGCCCGGCACACCGAGCTCCGCCGCAAGGGGATCCGGATCACGTTCAGCTGACACTGCCAAGCTGCGGCAACTTCGCCCCTGGAATTCCGTCTCACTGATCCCTACTATTAGGGACATGGCTTGGCACTGCCGAGCCATATCGAGGGAAACCCGACCATGAGCACCACCACCGCTACCGCTTCTATCGATCGCGCCGCCCTGCTTCGTGATGCCTGGACGCGAGCCCGCTCCGCTGCCGAGGCAGCGAGCGAGAGCGCCCGCCGGCACATCGGCACCGCAATGCGTGCGGCATGGGCCGCAGCGCGGCCGGCCCCCAAACCCGACGTCGAGCCCTGCGCGACGTACGTGCTCGGCAAGCACGATCGCCGGTGCCGCGGCTGGGAGCGAGTGATCCGCGAGACGATGCCGCTTCCCGTTCCGGAGGACGTCCGTGGGGCCGGGGACCTGCCGGGGTGCTATGCACCTGAGCGGGGGACCGAGGAGCTGTTCGGGCTCGATGCGGTGATGCAGGGAGAAGAGAACCACCACAGGCGGTCACGCGGCTGGACGTACTGGCTCTACGTTCGCGATCCGGCGACGAACGGCATCGTTCCGCTGACGCCGACGGTTGCGCGCAAGGCTTTGATCAAGAAGGCGATCCTAGGCGGCCGCATCCATCTCGCACCCGAGGTCCTGAAGGGGGCTGGCGACATCGCCGCCATGGTTCGCATGCTGGTCGCGATCCGCGCGGGCCTGCCGATCGCCGAGCTCGCGGCGGCCGAGTGATCTCCCGGCCGGGGCCAGCTACCCCGGCCCTTACCCCCCCTGCCTTGAAGGTCCCGCCCCGTGAACGCCCATACTCCCACACCACCCACTTGCCTGCGCCCCGACGATGGCGTCGCCGCTCTCCTTCAGGAGCTCATCGACGCGTGCCCGCCATCGCCCGAGCCGGAGCGCACGCTCACTGACGTCGCCCGCTCGTCCTCCCGCGTCGGGAAGAAGGCCCTCCACGTCCAACGCCTCATGGACCGCGCCGCCGCCGGCGAGCACCTCGCGCATGAGATCTGGGCTGCGCAGGGCCAGCTCGACGACGAGAGGGCCCTGCTTGGCGGGTACATCGAGATCGCGGCGATCGGCAGCCTGGGCGGCCGGCCCTACACGCTGGCGCCGGCCTGGGGCTCGGCGCAGATAGCGGTCTACCGCACGAACGACGACACGCTCGCATTCCGCTACCCGCGGGGTCTGGGATATTTCGCGGTGATGGCCTTGCTCGACGCGTTCGAGGCGGGTGTCGCCGAAGGCCGCCGAGCCGCATCGGAAGGACCGTGACCATGGATCGGCAAACTCTGGAAAGGGCCGGCGTGTTGCTGCTCGGGCCAGATTGGAAGCTGCCGCTCGCAAGCGTTCTAGGCCCGCATCATCCCGAGGGCGCTCGCGAAAAAATCGATCCCCGGCTCGTGAGGCGGTGGGCAGTCGGCGATCGTGCGATCCCCGGCTGGGTCGCGCCCGTCCTCGTCACGCTGCTCATGGAGCGATCCAAGGAGCTCAACAATCAGGCGTGGGATGCCGCTTACCTCGCGCAACGTCTCATCGATGAGGGGGTCGGCTATGGCGCGCTCAAGAAGGATTGATGAACGCCAGAAGAGCCTGTGGGACGTCCTCGGCGAGGAGCCTGTGGAGATGAAGGCACCGCCGCGCGAGCTTGCCGCGATCCCGGCGAGCCAGCCTGCCCCGGCGTCGGACGTCTTCACGCCCGAGGAGCTCGCCGAGATCGAGAACTTCGTGGCCTATGGCCAGTCGCATGGACCGGTCGGCAACGAGGCTGGCAAGCTGTGGGACGCCTGGATCACCGGCGGGAGGACCGTCGAGAATGAGCGCCTGCGCCACGAGGGACTCCCCGCCTCGGCCGACGTCCAGGTCCTGGAAACGCGCCTCGGCTGGGCCGCCCTCGTCCTCTACGCCGAGGACGCGGACGTGGACGCTCGTGACCGGCACGGCGACCTCACCCGGCCGGACGTCGTTCGGGGGGAGCGGTTCTTCTGGCGCACGCGAGACGCCGCGATCGCGCACTGCGCTCACGTGATCTGGAACCGTTTCAACGAGGACGACGGCTCGACGGGCAGGAAGGCGAAACGCCGGATCGCCAGTGCCGACAGGGCCCGGGTGTTTTTCGAGGAGTGCGGGATCGAGGCCGCCGCCCCGCCGCCGCCGAGCCTGAGGCGCGTCCTCGTCACGGCCGACCGCGAGAGGCAGCTCAGGCTCCGCGCCCCTGTGAGCGACGTCCTTCTGGCCCACTACAGCGGCGTGATCGACCCACCGAGCGAACTCACGCTCAAGCGCCGGCAGCTGAAGCGGGAGCGGCAGGAGGGGGCGAGAGCCTAGCCCTCCTCGACCACCTCGCACACCACGCTCCCGTAGGTCGACCCGTCCGGGCAGTCCCCCAGCCGGGCCCGCCTGAACCGGGGCCGGACGCAGCAAGCCCAATACACGACGTCGACCGGCGGCCGAGGATCCCCCGGCCGCCGGCATGCGTTCGCCTCCGCCGCCCGGCGCCCCGCCTCTGCCCTGGTGATCGCCAGGGCCATACGTCGGCATGTCAGGCAGGTCACCGCGCCGGGCGGGGGCTCCGAATAGGAGTAGCCTGGTCGCACGGTCAGGCCGCCTCGGCCAGAGCGGCGACCACCGCGGGGGCGCCGGCCCGGGCGGCGTCGACTGACATCGCCTCCAGGATCTCGCTTAGCCTCACGGGCCGCCAGTCCCAGCAGTCGACACCGACGTCCAGGCTCCTCCCGCAGCCGGGCAGGCTCCCGTGGGAGTGCCCGTAGAGGTGCAGGGCGCCCCGATGCGAGTGGTTCCAAGTCCGCTGCGCGTAGTGATCCAGGACCAGGCGGCGTCCCTCCACGACCGGCTCGGCGCGCTCGTGCTGGCTGTACCACGGCAGCGACGTCGTCCTCGACGCGTCGTGGTTGCCCCGGATCAGGTGCTTGCGGCCGTTCAGGCGGGCGAACACCGCCCGGCAGTGCGCGGCCGACGCGCCATAGGCGAAGTCGCCGAGGTGCCAGATCTCGTCGTCCGGGCGGACGCGGTTGTTCCAGGCCGCGATGAGGGCCTCGTCGTGTGCCTCGATGGAGGCGAACGGCCGGGGGCGCTGCATCCGCGAGGACAGGATCCCGCCGTGGCCGAAATGGGTGTCGGAGGTGAAGTAGGTCCTCATCGGGGAGCCCTCATCGAACGGAGAACGCATGCCGGCCGGGATCCCCGGCGGCGGGTGGCTGGCTCAGGCCAGGCGTTTCCGTTTGAGGAGGGTCATGGCAGGCGGCTCCCGATCTCGATGCAGGATCCGCGATCGCCGACGCGCGAGCAAGGGGTGATTCGGGGCTTGGTTAGGGCTTCCCTGGCCCCGGATACAACGCCCCCGGAGGGGTCATCCGTTGTATCCCTGTTGTATCCCTGCCCATTCCGGGCTTCCCGTCAGCGTGAGGGAACGCCCGTAAGTAGTTGCTGGATCATAGGAAAGGGAGTGGAGCGGGTGAAGGGAATCGAACCCTCGTATTCAGCTTGGAAGGCTGCTGCTCTACCATTGAGCTACACCCGCGGCGGCTGCCCAGATAGCATGGTCGGTCCGGGTTGAGAAGCGGGGCGGCGGAGCAAATCCGTCCTGGATCGCCCCCTGCCCTACTCGACCACCAGCTTGTAGGGCAGGCCGGGGCGCAGGGCGGCGCCCCTGTCGAGGCCGTTGAGAACCTGGAAGCGCTCGAGCGGCCGGTCCACGGCCGTCATGCGCTGGGCCAGGCTCTCGGCGGTGTCGCCGGGGGCCGCCGTCACGATCTGGATGCGCAGGGGCTTGAGGCTGCGGGCCTCCTCCGGCGTCACCAGGGCGATGCTCGCCAGCCAGCGGCCGAAGGCAGGCTCGGGATCGGTGGCGCCCTTGGCCGCCATGATCATCCGGAAGGTGTTGGTGCCGACCCGCACGGCGGCGAGGCGAAAGAACCATTCCTTGCCCTTCGAGACCGCAGTGACCGTCGGAAAGCCGTTCAGCATCCGGTTCTCGAAGCTGCCGGTCTCGATCGCGTCGTTCCAGGTCGCCTTCAGCACCTCCTCGAGGCCCTGGCCGGCATTGGTCTCGACGGCGTCGAACAGCAGGCGGCGGTTGCCGTCCGGAGTGGTGCCGAGAACCGCCCGGGCGGTGTTGTCGAGCCCGAAGCCCTCCGGTGCCTCGAAGGCGACGCCGAGGCGGGGATGGATGAAGCGGCGGCCGCGGATCAGCCCGTCGGCGGGGTTGTCGCCATAGGCGATGCCGTCGATCGCCGCGAGGTAGCGGTTGCGGTCGTCGGTGCCGAGGCCGGGGGCGCCGATGCGGCGCGCCGCCTGGGTCACCTGGGTGATGCGCTCGGGCGTGCTCGGATGGGTCGCCAGCATGTCGGGCTCGGAATTGAGCCCGGATCCGGCGCGGAGCGCCGTGGTGCGGTTGAGTGCGGTGAGGAAGCGGGCGGCGCCGAACGGGTCGTAGCCCGCGCGGGCGAGCGTGCGCACCCCGGTCTGGTCGGCCTCGAATTCCTGGGTACGCGAGAACCGGGCCAGCACGAAGCGGGATTGGTCCTGCAGCAGGGCGCCGGTCGCCGGGTCGTTGAGCACGTCGGCCACGACCTTGCTGACGAGTTCCGAGCGCAGCGCCATCTCGGTCCGCGCGCTGGCATGGCGCAGGGTCACGTGGGCGATCTCGTGCGCCAGAACGGCCGCGAGTTCCGAGGTGTCGTCGGCGAGCGCCAGGAGGCCGCGGGTGACGTAGATCCGGCCGGTCGGCAGCGCGAAGGCGTTGACCACCGGCGAATCGAGCAGCGTTACCGCGTAGGTCTCGTCCGGCCGCTCGGTCGCCTTCACCAGGCGGTCGGTGACGTCGCTGACGAGGCGCAAGGCCGCCGGCGCCCTGTACTCGCCGCCGAACGACGCCACGAGCTTGGCATGGTCGGCGTCGTTGGTCGGCCGGTCGCGCCCGGTGGTGCGCGGCGCTTCCGGCGGCACGACGGCCGCCACCGGCGCCAGCGCACCGGTCTGGTCGGCGGTGCAGGCGGCAACGAGCAGGGTCAAGGCTGCCGCAGGCCACAGGACGGATGCGGCAGGCCTAAGGAAGGCTGCCGCAGGCCATGGGGCCGCGGAAGGCGGGAGGGCCGCCGCGCGGTCGGCCGGCTGAGTTCGCGTGAAAGGCCACCCCATGGCGTTCAGCGCCGCTGCGCCTGCTCCTCGTCCAGCATCTCGATCATCTCGGCAGCGCCGACATCCAGGGTCGGCCCGCGCCACAGCTCGACGATGCCGCGAGCCCGCACGCGCCGCCCCCGAAGCGCGACACCAGAGAAACCACGTTCGAGCATGATCCGCCAAGTGCGTTTCGACACCGTGACCGTAACACCTTCCGCGCCGAAAGGGGCGAAGTTGAGATAGGTCCGGCGCTCGCGCTCGCCGACGTTGCGCACCCGCCCCTCCACCACCGCGAAGCGTCCCGCCAGCGCCGCGAGGCGCGCCACCTCCTCGGTCGGCACCGGCGGCGCCGACGCCCAGATCCCCCGCCCGGCGCGGCGCGCCGCGTCCTCCAGCGCCAGCAGCCCCGGCCGGCACAGGCTGTCGCTCTCGCCCGCATCGACCGGCGCCAACCCGGCCGCCACGAGCCCGCCGGCGAGGTCGACGGGCTCGGCCTCCTGCGTCGCCGCATCCAGGGTGATTCGGCCCCAGCGGTCCGGCTCCGGCGCCTCGCGGGTGGCGAGCGCCCGCCCGGCGAGGGCTGCGAGCCAGGCCCGCGCGGTCTCGGCCGCGGCCGGATCGTCGGGCCAGCGCAGACCGTCGAGCCGGCCCCGCCGCCCGGAGGCGAGGACGAGCTCGCCCCGCGCCCCGACCGAATCGAGCCGGTCCTGCCCGGCGACGCGGCCCCGGCAGGCCGGCGGCTCGCGGCTGCGCGGGCTCGCCGCCTCCGCTACTCCGGCAAGGAACGCGAGGCCAATCGCAGGGCCGAGCCCCGCCACCATTCGTCGCCTCCCACGGACCCTCACGCGCCCTCTCCACAAGTGGTCGACGCGAGGTTGGCGGAAGCGAGCCGAGATGGTAAGAGGTTCGCCGTGGGTCTCCGTAGCTCAGCTGGACAGAGCACAGGTTTCCTAAACCGAATTGGGCGTCGCGCTGGGAAACCGCGCGACGGATCCGCTCAAATTCGGGGAAAGCGTCGAGCCGCCAGGCCTCACGCCGATCCCGAGCCAAGCCCGGCCGCCAGGCCGGGAAGGTGTAGAGACTAGACGGGCGGCACCTAAGGGCCTTCTCGAGGCTACGGTGAAGGGATAGTCCAGACCACGAACGCCTCGCGGCGGCGGCGAAAGCCGAAGTGGTACGAAACCTGGGGTCGCAGGTTCGAGCCCTGCCGGGGACGCCACACTCTTCCAGCGACAATGCCGGATGGACTTGCCGGGCCGAATCGCACGCCGCCGCATGGGCCATCGGAGCATGACGCGTCGGGTTGCTGCGTCAGGCCGCGCCACGACTCCACATGGTATCGCGACGCGCCTGCGTCGTGGTGAAGCTCCTTCTCTGGCGTGCCGGCCGGCGGAGGCGAGGGCAGAGTGGCGCTGCCTGCCTGTTGGTTGGATGCGATCGCCTCTCCACCGTCAAGGACGGGATACGCGACCCGATCGTTCTGTTGCCCTCTCGGAACCGCTCGCGCCCCGGGCTATGCCGGTAGGACCGGTGAATTGCCGTGACTGCGGACGAGGATCGAGGATCCCGTCGGGCGACGCCGGCACACCGCCGTCATCCAGCCCCCATCGAGGCGGTGGAATCCTGATGCAGGACCGGCCGGGTCGCCGCGAGGTATGCGAAGCGCCGGGGAAGCAACGGCCGGAGCACGACCCGCGCCACGTGGCCAGCACATGGCCTCGCGTCCACAGCCTCTCTGCTTCTCGGCACAGCCTTTCGGGCGCAATCTCTTGCCCGTGGCCGTGATACCTCACTGCCGCCTTGATTGCGGTGCTCTCTGCCCAACGACCCGGCCGTGTCGCGGTCCGATGCCCTTCCAGCGAGGCAGTACCATGCGGTTCATCGGCATTTTCGGGGCGCTCCTCTCGGTCGCCCTCGTCCTGACGCTCGGCGTCCTGTTCAACCTCGTCGCGGCGCCGTTCCGCGCGGCGCTCGCCCTCCGGCGGGCCTGACGCCTTCGGCCATGCAACGCACCCCCGAGGCGCCGACGGCGCCACGGGGATCCGGTCGGCCGCTCATGCGGTTTCCGACTGATGACGTCTGAATCGCGGAAGACCGGCTCCGCCCGGGCGCCGCGCAGGGTAGCAATACGAATCCCGGACGGAATCCTCGGACCATCGTGTCACACGGCGGCCCTGGCGAGCCAGATTGCGGCGGACAGGCCGACGCCCGCGACGCCGATGAAGCCGATATAGAGGGCGAGCGTCGGGTCGGCGCGGTCATGGGCGACGCCTGGCTTGCGCGGGGAGAGGCGCCACCGTTCCTTGATCTCGGCGAGCCGGGCCCGGGCGATGTCCTTCGGCGACAGCGGGTTGCCGCCGGCCTCCTCGCAGGTCCCGAGCATCGCCATGCCGGGATCGAACACCTCTACCTTGTCGCCGCTGCGGCCGGAATCGATGTCGCCCTTCAGCATCGCCGTGTTGGGTGTCGGGGCATCGACAGGGGCCGGCGCGCTGGCGCGCTGCGCCGACAGGTGGGGCGGAACGTCGGACTCGTAGCTCATGATGCGGCCCTCGGGGTCGGCGCGGCCGGCGCCGCGCGGATTTTTTGTGACAATCTGCAGGGATGACGCCCGGCGCGGCCCGAAGTTCGGGGAGGCCGGCGCCCTGCGGCAGGACGCCTCCGGCCGCCGTCCCCTACCGGGTGATCCGGCTCGGCGAGATCGGGTCGCTCGCCGGAAAGGTCTCCTCGACGGCCTCGTCCAGGAGGCGATCCTGTCGCGCCTGCAAGTCCTCGCTGGGCCTGCGCTCGCCGGGCGCACCGGCAGCAGCGAGGTCCGACCCAATCCGGCCGCGGCGAACGCCGCCCTCCTCGCCCCGATCCTGCCCGCCCCGGCCACGCATCGGCGCGGGGGCGTTCCGCCCCCGGCCGAGGCGCCAGGCCAGCAGCGCCGCGCCGGCAGCGGCCAGGCCGAGTCCCGCGGCGAGGGCGAGATCCCCCGATCCGGCGGCCTCCCGCGGTCGGCGAGACCGCGATTGCAGAACCCGGCTGCGCGCCCGGACGAACGCCGTCCCGGCCTCGCGGACCTCGTTGTCCGACAGGAGCCGGCGGGCGAGCGGCAGGAGTTCGTGGCCGTGCCGGTGCAGGTGGCGGTCGACCTCGTAGGTCACGTCCTCGAATGCGTTGAGCCAACCGGAAGCGGGTGCGCGACGCGCCTGGGCGAGGGCGTCGAGCCGCGCCATGACCTGCCGATGCTCGCGCCGCAGCTCATCGACCATCGCGCGCGTCTCGCCGCGCCGGTCCAGCACCGTCAACAGGCCGGCATCGACCGCAGCCGCATGGGCGTGAAGCTCGCCGAGAAGGTCGAAGAGCAGTCTCTCCCGGCTGCGCACCACCCCGGGACCGTTGAGCGCGTTCGGGATCTCGCGGATGAGCTGGGCGATGTTCGCGTGATCGCGGTCAATCAGTCTCCAGATATCCATGCGTCATCGATCCTATTGCTGTCCTGCATCGATGCCTGCCAACTCCGCTGGTCTTGGCGCGTTCCCTCCGCATCCTCCCGTCACGCGTCGCCGGTCGTTGATACGGCCTCGTCCGGCAGCGGGAACGGGACGGGCCCGTCGGGTGCGACCTCGGCGCCGGCCGGCGGTGGACTGCCGGTCGCGGGCGGGGTCGCGGGCGTTGGCGGGGCAGGGTTCGTTCGTCGCAGAGCATCGGCACCTCCACCGGCTTGAGTCGGTGGGGAGGCGGGCCGGATCAGCGAGGGCTGACCAAGGCCGCGCAGGCGAATCAAGGCGATCACCAGTGGTCGAGCACGCCGGACGGCCAGGCAGGCCCGGATTGCGAGACGGCGCGATGGGCGCGTCGCACTCTCCTCGATGCCCCGGCACCCGTCCCGGCAGCGTCCCGGTCTCGCGCGCGACGGCACGGGGCAACCGGAACGATGCGCTGCAACACGAGTTATTGCGTTGCAGCATCACGGCTCGGCCGCGATGCTGCAGCCCTCCTAGGGCGTTTCCTCCCTGACTGAAGCCGCTCGCGAGAGCGGCTTCTTTTTCTCCAAGGGGTTCTTTCTCCAGGGGGTTCGTGTCGGCCTGCGGCTTTCTCTCGCGGCAGGAGAGGCATCACTGCCTCACGCAGCGTCCGGACTGTGGCGGGGCTGCGACTGTCCTTCCGTGAGATTGGCGGTATTCCCCCTCTCGTTTTCGCGCTATGGGCTGCAATGCTCAGCCGATTACGGTTGGACCTCTCACGACGATCGAACACGATATCATGGCGCACGACGGAAACCCGCTTCAGGTCGATCTGGAGGAAGTCGCGCCCGACGAATTCATCATCTCGGTCGTCTGGCGTGGGAAGAGGCTCGGCTCGCTGTATCTCCGGGGCGACCAAGAGGAGGCGGCCGCCTTCCTCGAGGCCGCCCGCCAGCGCATCGTGGTCGCGATCACCGGCGACGGACCGGCCGACGTCGACAAGCAGGTTCAGCGCGAGTTGGTCGACCTCAGCCGCAACCTCCATCAGCCGCGGGGGTGAGCGCCGCCTCCGGCGGAGTTCGAGGGCGGTCCGATTGTCCCAGATACCGGCGCGAACCTGCGCGCGAAGGGTACGGTCATCCGTCCGCGTCCATTCGCGGAAAGGTGACGCGACGCCTCGCCATGACGCCGGGACGTTCGACGGCACCGTGATCTTCGGCGACATGGGCAACGATCTCGCCGCGCTGATCGCCGCGCCACTCCGTCCGGCACACACCAGCAAGAAATTGGCGGAGAACGTCGGCACCGGCGGATCGCCCCCCCGCCGCGCCGCGATGCGGGACGCCGCCTGCTGAAGGTCTCCCTCGTCCCGCACCCCTCGACCCAACCCTCGGGCCCCACGCCGCATCGACCCCGATGCCGGCCGCCTTCACCGATCGTCGTGTTCGGGCCGCCGCGCCTGCCGGCCCCGCAGCCTGGCATCGATCGCCCGGTCGATCGCCCCGCCGACCAGCAGGGTCGCGAGCAGGAAGCCGATGCCGAGGGCCAGCGGACGATAGGCGCCGAGGCCGCAGACGATGCCGAGGGCGGCCGTCACCCAGATCGCCGCGGCGGTGGTGAGGCCATGCACGCGGTGGCCATTGCCCCTCACGATCACGCCGGCGCCGAGGAAGCCGATTCCGGTGATCGTGCCCTGGATCGCCCGGCTGGCATTCGCATCGGTACCGTCGCCGGTGAAACCGGATCCGGCGAGCGTCACCAGGGCGGCGCCGAGGGCCACAAGGCCCAGGGTCCGCACGCCGACCGGCTTTGCATGCATCTCGCGATTGAGGCCGACCAGCCCGCCGGCGAGAACGGCGGCGCCGAGGCGCAGGCAGATGTCGAGGGTCGACAGCATGGCTCAGGTGCCCCGTGCCGCGGCCGGGCCGCGGCGGAAACTTGAAAGGGCCGCGGCCGGGCCGCAGCGGAAACAGGACAGGGCCGTGGCCGGGCCGCGGCGGAGACTGGAATGGACCACGGCGATCCTCACGCGGGACGGTCCCGGCCGGTCCGCTCGGCATGGTAGAGGGCGCGGGCCGCGCGGGCCATCGTCTCCGCGACCGTCCGACCCTCCGGCAGGCTCATGGTACGAGTTCGAGGCGACGCCGAGGCTCGTCGTCCGGACCGGCAGGTCCGGAATTCGGGCGCGCCCGACGCGCCTCCGGGATTCCCGACGCCCGGTCGTGGAAGCCCGGCATGGGGCCCCGTCCGGTCCCGAGGGCCGGTCGGGACCGTCCGTTTTCCGCCGCGTCATCCGCTATGCCGAATGAAGCGTTCGCCCAAACCGCGGGCATTTACGTGATTGCAACCGTTGGGAATCAACAATCAACTCGTCGTCTTCCATGCCGCGACGCGACGCGCGGGCAGCCCTGTGAGCCGAAGGATGGCCGGGAAACCTGCAGACCACCGCGACGTCCATATCGGCGGCGTCATCGAGGAACGGCGCCTGCGCGCCGGCCTCAGCCGCGAGGCCCTGGCCGCCCCGCTCGAGGTCTCGCTGTCGCAGCTCGGCAAATACCTGAAGGGCGCCAACCGCCTGAGCGCCACCGACCTCGACACGCTGGCACGGGTGCTGGGCGTGCCGGTGAGCTTCTTCTTCGAGGGCATGCCGGGGCGGGACCCCGCACAGCCGGGCCTCAGCGACCGGCCGCAGGCGCAGCTGGAGGCACAGGCGGGCTGGACCGACTTCGCCGAGGCGGTGGCGCGCGCGGCCGACACCCACCTCGACCAGGATCGCCGCCAGACGCTGGGCAGCCTGGTACGGGCCGTGGACCAAGCGCTCTCGGGGCAACAGGCGTTCGATAAAGCGAACAACTCCGGTCCATCGGATTGACGTTCGGGATTCCGGCTGCCAGAACCCCCCGCAATCGAAGTGTCGGGCTCGAACCGGTCAACGCGCCGCTCCCGACGTGATCCTGGGGGCTTGGCGAACCATGCCGCGTTCAAACTACCTCTTCACCAGCGAGTCGGTCTCCGAGGGCCATCCGGACAAGGTCTGCGACCGCATCTCCGACACCGTGGTCGACGCCTACCTGGCGGTGATGCCGGAGGCCCGCCTCGGGGTCGAGACCCTGGCGACCACCAACCGCGTCGTCATCGCCGGCGAGGTGCGCGGCCCCGATTCGGTCACCTTCAAGGACCTGGAAGAGCTGACCCGCGAAGCCGTCAAGGACATCGGCTACGAGCAGGACGGCTTCCACTGGAAGAACAACGACGTCGCCATCCACCTGCACGCCCAGTCCGCCGACATCGCCCAGGGCGTCGACGCCGCGGGCAACAAGGACGAGGGCGCGGGCGACCAGGGCATCATGTTCGGCTACGCGTCCGACGAGACGCCCGCCCTGATGCCGGCGCCGATCTACTACGCCCACAAGATCCTCAAGGACCTGGCCGATGCCCGCAAGGGCCGGCAGGGCGCGGCGGCCAAGCTCGGCCCCGACGCCAAGAGCCAGGTCACCGTGCGCTACGCCGACGGCCGCCCGGTCGAGGCGACCCAGATCGTGCTCTCGACCCAGCACCTCGACGAGTCGCTCGATTCGGCCGCCGTGCGCGAGATCGTCGAGCCCTACATCCGGGCGGCGCTCCCCGAGTCCTGGGTTACCGACCGGACGGTGTGGCACGTCAACCCGACCGGCAAGTTCGTGATCGGCGGCCCCGACGGCGATTGCGGCCTCACCGGGCGCAAGATCATCGTCGACACCTATGGCGGCGCGGCGCCCCACGGCGGCGGCGCCTTCTCGGGCAAGGATCCGACCAAGGTCGACCGCTCGGCGGCCTACGCGGCCCGCTACCTCGCCAAGAACGTCGTCGCCGCCGGCCTCGCCCGCAAGGCCACGATCCAGCTCGCCTACGCCATCGGCGTCGCCAAGCCGCTGTCGATCTACGTCGACCTGCACGGCACCGGCGAGGTCGACGAGGCGAAGCTCGAGGCGGTCCTGGGCGAGCTCGTCGACCTGTCGCCCCGCGGCATCCGCACCCATCTCGGCCTCAACAAGCCGATCTACGCCCGCACCTCGGCCTACGGCCATTTCGGCCGCGAGCCCGACGCCGACGGCGGCTTCTCGTGGGAGCGGACCGACCTCGTCGGCCAGCTCAAGAGCGCCCTGGCCTGATCCGGCGCCCCGGTGCTAACGGGGCGTCTCCACGCCCCTCCGGCACCGGGACACCATGGACGACCACGACACCGACGCGAGCGGCGAGCGGACCCGCGCCTTCTACGGCCGGCGCAAGGGCAAGCGCCTGCGCCCCGGCCAGGAGGAGCGGCTCGCCGAGCTCCTGCCGCGCCTGCGCCTGCCCGAGGCCGGCCGCCTGGACCCCGCCTTCCTGTTTCCGCGCCCGGTCGCGGAGACCTGGCTCGAGATCGGCTTCGGCGGCGGCGAGCACCTCGCCGCGCAGGCCCGGCTCAATCCCGACGCCGGCATCATCGGCTGCGAACCCTTCGTCAACGGCGTGGTGAAACTCCTGCGCACCGTCGACGACGAGGGCCTCGACACGGTCCGGTTCTGGGACCGGGACGCGATGGAACTGCTGCCGCGCCTGCCCGATGGCAGTATCGGGCGCGTCTTCCTGCTCTATCCCGATCCCTGGCCGAAGCGCCGGCAGCGCAAGCGCCGCTTCGTCTCGGACGAGTCGCTGAGCGAGATCGCCCGGGTGCTTCGGCCCGGCGGCGAGTTCCGCTTCGCCTCCGACATCGACGATTACGTCGGCTGGACCCTGGTGCGGGCCGCCCGCTGCCCCTCCCTGCGCTGGACCGCGACCCGCTCCGCCGACTGGACCACGCCCTGGCCGGAATGGCCCGGCACCCGCTACGAGGCCAAGACCACGGCGGAGGGGCGACGTCCCACCTACCTGACCTTCCGGCGGGTGTGAGGCGCCCCGCGGACAACCTGCGGGCTCCTGTCGCGTCACCCCCGGCCCATGCCAGGCTGAGGGCATGACCGCGGTCGCCTTCGACAGCCTGACATTCGCCCGCGCCCTCCGCGAGCGGGCCCACCTCACCGCCCTCCGACGCCCTTGCCGGTCCGCCGGGGCTTGCGGCGTGTCCCGGCGCACCGCGCCGCAAGCCCCGGCGGCCGACCTTACCCCTCGCGACCTTGCCGCCGAACGCGCGGGAAGGCATGGTTTTCCCGAGCAGAACAGCCGAGCCGGGCCGGGCGGCGCCCATCGACGGAAGGACGGGATCCGCGCCTTCCGCCGAGCCGCCCGCCGATCACCAGGACTGAGCCGCATTTGGACCAGAGGCCCGACGCCGCCCCCACGCTGCCGGACGATCCCCTCTCCCGCCTCGCCTTCGAGGGCGCGCCGGTCGCCCTCGCCTGCCTGACCGGGCCGGACCGGCGCATCGCCGCCGCCAACCCGGCCCTCTCGGCGCTCCTCGGCCTCGCCCCCGGGGCGCTGGTCGGGCGCACCCTCGCCGATCTCGACCACCCGCACCGGGCCAAGATCGACCCGGATCTCGGCGGAGAGGCGTGCTGGCGCCGGGCCGACGGGTCGCCGCTGCGGGTGCGACTCCGGGCCGGGCCGGAACGGGACGGCCTGCGGGTCGTCGCGATCGAGGCGGCGGCCGACGGGGCCGCCACCGCCCGGGCGGAGCATACCCGCCTCGCCCTCGCCTCGGCCGGCCTCGGCGAGTGGAGCTGGAACCCGGCGGACGGCCGCGTCGCGCTGTCGGACCGGGCCGCCGCGATCCTGGGCCACCCGGCCGGCGCGACGCCGAGCTGGGCCGACCTGCAGGAATCGGTCGGCCGCGACGACCTCGAGCGGATGCGCGCGACCGTGCGGGACGCCGTCGCCAAGGACATCCCCTACGCCGTCGAGATTCGCTTCCGCCGTCCTTTGGACGGGCAGGAGGCCTGGATTTCCGCCCGCGGCCAGGCGATCCGCGGGCCCGACGGCACGCTCACCGGCATGATCGGCGTGCTCCAGGACGTCACCGCCCGCGAGGAAGCCCGCCGCGCCCTGCACGACCGCGAGCAGCGGCTGCGGGTGGCGACGACGGTGGCGGCGCTCGGCATCTTCGAGTGGCACGTGCTCGACGACCAGTCGCTCTGGGAGAACGAGCGCATGTGGGAGATCTTCGGCCGCAGGCCGCAGGACGGCACTATCAGCATGCGCGAGTTCTTCCGCCGCGTGGTCCATCCGGAGGACAAGGCAGGGTTCCGCGCGGCCGTGGCGGCGGCGCTCCACAGCGACGGGGTGCTGCACGCGACGACGCGCATCCGCCGCGCCGGCGACGGGGTGGCCGAGGAGTGGCGCACGATCGAGATGGCCGGGCGCTTCGAGCGCGACGGGGCGGCCGGGCTGCCCCGGCGCCTGATCGGCGTCGTCGCCGACATCACCGACCGGCGCCTCGCCGAGGAGCGCCAGTCGCTGCTGATCCGCGAGCTGCACCACCGGGTGAAGAACACGCTGGCGACCGTGCAGGCGATCGTCGGCTCGACCGCCCGGACCGCATCGAGCATCGACAGCTTCTACGAGGCCTTCGTCGGCCGCATCATGTCGCTCGCCCACACCCATTCGGTGCTCACCGAGGACGTGTGGCAGACCGCCTCCCTGCGCGGCCTCCTGGAGAACGAGCTGCGCCCCTACGCCGACGGCGCGATGCAGTCCGGGAGCGGCGGGCGGATCGAACTCGACGGCCCGGCGGTCGACCTGCCCTCCGAGGTCGCGGTGCCGATCGGCATGGCGATCCACGAGCTGACCACCAACGCCGCCAAGTACGGGGCGTTGTCGAACCGGAACGGCCGGGTGCGGATCCGCTGGAGCGTCGAGCCCGGGGCGGATCGGCCGCGCCTGCGCTTCCACTGGCAGGAATCCGGCGGCCCCCCGGTGGCGCCGCCGACCCGCCAGGGCTTCGGCTCGCGCCTGCTGCAGCGGGTGCTGACGACACAGGTCCAGGCCGAGGTCGCGACCGACTACGCCCCCGGCGGCCTCACGCTCACCATGCTGGCACCGCTGCCGGCCCGTAACGCCGCGCTCAACCCGCTGGCGACGTTGTGAGCGGCGGCTGAGCCGCCAGCTCCATGCGGGTCTCGGACGCGCTCTTCGTGGCCGAGCCGGCCCTGTTCGAGCCGGCCGCCGCCGTCCGGGGACGGTTCGCCGTCGCGGCAATCGCCGGCACCCTGCCTGAGCGGTTCGGGCCGACCCTCCGGTTCGGGCACGGCGGTCGGGCACCACGGCCTCGGCGCGCTGCGATGGCAGGCAGGCCCGGAGGGCGGACCGGCCACCGCGACGGGAACCGACGTCGCCGATCGCAGGATCGCGCGCCTCTGGGTGCTCCTCGACCCGCCGGCCGGATGGGACCGGCACACCGGGACGCCGGGTGGATCAGGCGGAGCGGGCCGCCCCCTCGCCGCCGGCGCTGCGGAACGCCTTCAGCTCGTCGATCGACGCGAAGTGGAAGCGCCCGGCCGGCGTCTCCGCGTCGATCGTGCCGTCGGCATACATCGTGTAGGTGTTGCCGCCGGAATCGTAGGTGCCGATCACCGTCTTGCCCGGCGGCTCCTCGGGCAGGAGTTCCTCCGGAGGGGGCGGGGGCGGAGCGGGCTCCGGCGGAGGCGGCGGGGACGGCTCCGCCGCCTGAGAGACGGGCGGGGGCGCCGGCTCGTCATGCGGCGCGCCGGCCTCGAACCGCCGCTCCTCGATGGGAGCGTGAGGCTCTCGAACGTGATGCTCTTGAGCGAGCGGCTCGAGCTCGCGATGCGCCGGGTCCTGGTGCACGGGCTCCGCATGGAGCGGCTCGCGATGCACCGGCTCGTGATGGGCCGGGTCCTGCGGCCCCGCCGGCGGATCGGCGTCCTCGGCCCGGGTCAGGCGCAGCTCGCTCGCCGCGGGCCCGCCGTCGAGGCCGGTCGGCTCCGCCGGGCGCGGCGCGGGCGGCGTCGCGGCCGGGAACGGAACCGGCGGCAAGATCGATCCTTGGACCGATCCCGGGGCCGACCCCATGACGGGCTCGCTGCGCAAGGCCCGGATCGGCGCGGTACCCGACTCCGGCGGCGCGGGTTCCGCGAGGACGGGGGCCGGTGCGGGACGGTCAGGGATGGGACGCTGCGCGACGGCGGCGCCGGCCAGGGCGCGCTCGATGCGTCCGAGCCGCGCCACCGCGGCGGTGATGCCGAGCAGCACGGCGCCGGCGCTCGCCCCGACGGTACCGGCGATCACCATCGTCCACCCGACCTCGAGCCGCACGAACGGAATGCCCTGCACCATCGCGGCGAGGCCGCCGATCAGCATCAGGAGGGCGAGCACGGACAACGCAACGATCATCGGACTCTCGGGCTTGCGGCAGAAGCGGACCGCCTGGCGGACGGCTGGGGGACAGCCGAACGGGCGGTCCGGGGCCGCCGCCCCGCCCGCCCGCGACGGCCCAGACTTAACGACGCCGGCCGCATTTGCAAAATCGTCGCGCTTGACCGCGACCAAAGTCCGGGATGCGGGCGTCCGGAGGCGGCGGCGGCGTTGCCGCCGGCCCGGGGCCGACTTAGGTAGACGCGGGTGCCGCGGCGGCGCCTCTCGGGTCTCGGCCTCTCAGGTCTCGCCGCGCAAAAACCCATGCGATCCGGAGACACGCCATGGCCTTCACGCTGCCCGAACTCCCCTACGCCTACGACGCGCTGCAGCCCTACATGTCGAAGGAGACCCTGGAGTTCCACCACGACAAGCACCACAAGGCGTATGTCGACACCGGCAACAAGCTCCTCGAGGGCTCGGAGCTCGCCGGCAAGAGCGTCGAGGAGGTGGTGAAGGCCTCCTACGGCCAGAACCAGCCGCTCTTCAACAACGCCGGCCAGCACTACAACCATATCCACTTCTGGCAGTGGATGAAGCCGAACGGCGGCGGCGCGATCCCGGGCGCGCTGGAGAAGAAGATCGCCGAGGACCTCGGCGGCACCGACAAGTTCAAGGCCGACTTCATCCAGGCCGGCGTGTCGCAGTTCGGCTCCGGCTGGGCCTGGCTCGCCGTGAAGAACGGCAAGCTCGAGATCATGAAGACCCCCAACGGCGAGAACCCGCTGGTCCACGGCGCCAAGCCGATCCTCGGCGTCGACGTGTGGGAGCACTCCTACTACATCGATTACCGCAACCGTCGCCCCGACTACCTCAAGGCGTTCATCGAGAATCTGGTGAACTGGGAGCACGTCGAGAAGATGTACGGCGAGGCGATCGCCTGATCGACGCCGCATAATCGTTGATCGAGAACCCCCTCCCCGCCCGGGCGAGGGGGTTTTCTTTGCCTGCTGCGGCCTTCATCGAGCGGCGGCGTTTTCGCCCCGCCGCAGGCGAGAAGCCGGGATCCCCGATCGCCGGCGATGCAGGATGAGGCGGACCTTGTTCCCGACATCCCCTGAACCGTCGGCGGTTGGGGATCCCGGGTTCCGCTGCGCGGCCCCAGGACGACCGGGAGGGCGTCACTCCGGTTGAGCGGAACGGGCGCGTGCCGTGCCGGAGGCCGGCCCCGGCGCGAGCCGGATCCCCTCCCGCTCGAGAAAGTCCGCGAAGCGATCCGATCCGAGATAAGCGAGTTCCAGCGGCCGGCTCGCCACCACCGGGTCGAGGGCGCGCAGAGCCTCGTCGATCTCCCCCGGATGGCACATCACCAGGGGCGCCGGTCCGAGCGCGCGGAAGCTCCGCTCGAAGGCGTCGGCGAACCCCTCCCCTTCCGCGAAATCCGAGAAGCCGGAGAAGCCCCGGTTGGTGGGAAAGCCCGCCCGCCGGGCATCCCGCCGGAAGCCGAGCCCCAGGGCCGCCACCACCAGCGCCTTGCGGGCCTGCGGCCGGGCCCGGATCGCACCGAGGCGGTCGCCCGGGTCGCGCAGCCAGCCGCGCCAGCCCCGCGCTGCGAGCGCCGCGAGGAGCGCGCTCCGCACGCCGGCCAAGACGTGGACGTGCTGGTGCCCGTCGACGAAGTCGGGCAGGCGGCCCGTCGCCGCCGCGAAGGCGTCGAGCTGGCGCTCGATCTCGGGGCGGACCTCCGCGGCGGAGAGGCGGCCGGACAGGCTGAGCGACAGGAGCCGGCCGAGCGGCGGCAGGCGCCCGTCCGGTGCGAGGCGCGGCAGGGGTCCGAGAGGGGCGCCGGTCGTCAGGGTGAGGTGGAGGCCCAGGCCGATCGTGCCGCGGAGTTCGCGCAGGGCCGGCGCCGCGTCCCTGAAGGCCGGGATGTTGGTCATCGACCCGGTGGCTGATATGCGCTGCCGTCGCGCCAGGTCGAGGATGCCCCGGCTGACGCCCGGGCTCAGGCCGTAATCGTCGGCGCAGAGCACGACCGGGCGCCGTTCAGGAAGCATCGCGTATCTCGCGCTGGAGCCGCCGGTGACCGCACCGGCCTCGATGACCGCCCCGCCGGCCTCCGCCGGCGCCAGACACCGAAACGAGGGACAGCGCCGTGGAGCTGTTCAGACACCCCGAACCGGTCGACCTGAGCGTCGTCATACCGGTCTTCAACGAGAGCGCCAACGTCGCCCCGCTGCTTGCCCGTCTGGTCCCGGTGCTGGACCGCCTGACTGCGGCCTGGGAGGTGGTGTTCGTCGATGACGGCAGCCACGACGACACCGCCGCGGTGATCGCCGCCCATCACGCCGCCGAGCCGCGCGTCGGCGCGGTCTCGTTCAGCCGCAACTTCGGCAAGGAGATCGCCATCGCGGCCGGGCTCGACCACGCCGAGGGCCGCGCCGTCGTCATCATGGATGCCGACCTGCAGCACCCGCCCGAGCTGATCGCGACCTTCTGGGAGCGCTGGCGCGAGGGCAACGTGATGGTCTACGCCCAGCGCACCGACCGCGACGACGAGAGCGCGATGCGGCGCGGCTTCGCCCGGCTGTTCTACCGCCTGTTCGCCCGCTTCGGCGAGATGCCGCTGCCCGAGGGGGCCGGCGATTTCCGCCTGATCGACCGCAAGGGCGTCGAGGTCCTGCGCTCTCTCCCCGAGCGCGCCCGGTTCTCGAAGGGCCTGTATTCGTGGATCGGCTTCCGCTCGGTCGGCGTGCCCTACCAGGTCGAGGAGCGCCAGCACGGCAGCTCGAAATGGAGCTTCCGCAAGCTGTTCCGCTTCGCCTTCGACGGCATCACCTCGTTCTCGACCGTGCCGCTGCGGGTCTGGACCTATCTCGGCGGCGGGATCGCCGGCATCGCCTTCCTGACCGCGCTCTACTTCGTCGCCGACACGCTGCTGCGCGGCCCCGACGTGCCGGGCTACGCCTCGCTGATCGTCTCGGTGATGTTCTTCTCCGGCGTGCAGCTGATGTCGCTCGGCATCATCGGCGAGTATATCGGGCGCATCTTCGCCGAGGTGAAGCGCCGCCCGCTCTACGTCGTCGCCGAGCGCATCGGCCCGGCGGCGGCGGGCCACGAACGCCCGATCCGGGACGACCGCCGGGACGACCGCCGCACCGGCCGGCGCGCGCGCTATTCGGGCGCCGCCTAAGTCGTCCGGTCGCGCTTCTCGCGGCAGCCCTGTGCTATGGACCGCCGCATGATTCGCAGCATCCTCTCGGTCGGCGGCTGGACGCTGGTCTCCCGCGCCACCGGCTTCCTGCGCGACGTGGTCATGGCCGCCGTGATGGGCGCCGGCCCGATCGCCGACGCCTTCGTGGTGGCCTTCCGGCTGCCGAACCACTTCCGCGCCATCTTCGGCGAGGGGGCGTTCAATGTCGCCTTCGTGCCGACCTACGCCTCCCTCGACGGCAGCGGGGAGGAAGGCGCGGCGCGGGCCTTCGCCGACCGGGTCTTCACCCTGATGCTGCTGGTGCAGGTCGCGCTGCTGGTGCTGGCCCTGCCGCTGATGCCGCTGATCGTGCGGGCGCTCGCCCCCGGCTTCGCCGACGAGCCCGAAAAATTCGCGCTCGCCGTGACGCTGACCCGCATCACCTTCCCGTACCTGCTGTTCATCACCCTGGTGACGCTGCTGTCGGGCATCCTCAACGCCCGCCGGCGCTTCGCCGCCGCGGCGGCGGCCCCCGTCCTCCTCAACGTCTCGCTGCTGGCGGCGCTGGCCCTCGCCTTCCTGTTCCCGAATGCCGGATACGCCGCCGCCTGGGGCGTCGCGGTGTCGGGGGTGCTGCAATTCCTGCTGGTCTGGGCCGATGCGCGAAAGGCCGGGCTCGCCCCCGCGCTCGTGCGCCCGACCCTGGACGATGCCGGCATGCGCCGGTTCTTCCGGATGCTCGGGCCGGCGGTGATCGGCTCGGCCGGCGTGCAGATCGCGATGTTCGCCGACACGATCATCGCCTCGTTCCTGCCGACCGGCGCGGTCTCGGCACTTTACTACGCCGACCGGCTCTACCAGCTGCCCTTCGGGGTCATCGGCATCGCCGCCGGCACCGTCCTGCTGCCGGAGATGAGCCGGCGCGTCGCCGCCGGCGACGCGGACGGGGCCCACGCGGCGCAGAACCGCGCCACCGGCTTCTCGCTCGCCCTGTCGGCGCCCTTCGCGGTGGCGTTCCTGCTGGTGCCGGACCTGATCATGACCGCCCTGTTCCAGCGCGGCGCCTTCGACGCCGAGGCGGCATCCCGGTCCGGCGCGGTGCTGGCGGCCTACGGCCTGGCGCTTCCGGCGGCGGTGCTGATCCGCTCGATCGTGGCGAGCTTCTACGCCCGCCAGGACACCCGCACGCCGGTGGTCGCCTCGCTCACCGCCGTCGCCGTCAATGTGGGCTTGAAGGTGGTGCTCACCGGACCTCTCGGGGTGATGGGCCTGGCGCTTGCCACCGCCGCCGGGGTCTGGGTCAACGTGCTGATCCTGTTCTGCCTCGCCTATGGCCGCGGCTGGACCGCGCCGAGCCGCACGCTGGTCGTCACCGCCTGCGGGGTGCTCGCCGCCTGCATCGTGCTCGCCGCCTGCACGCTGGGCGGCCTGCCGTTGATCGAGCGCCTGATGCCCTCCCTGCCGCGGTTCCGCGAACTGGCGGTGCTGGCGGCGTTGGGCCTCGCCGGGCTCGTCGCCTACGCGGCGACGCTGCTGGTGGCGTTGCGGCTGTTCGGGGTGCGGCTGCGGCGGGTGTGACACGACCTTCGCATGCGGCGCCTCGGCGCCGTTACGGTGGAATCGGCTCCCCGTCCCAGGCGAAGACGCGACCGGAATCGCCGGCCTGCAGCCCGTCCAGGACCCGCAGCAGGTGCGTCGCGCTCTCCTCCGGCGTGAACAGGCCCGGCCCCGGATCGGGGCGGAACGGCCGGGACAGGGCCGTCTGCACCGTGCCGGGATGCAGGCCCGCGACGATCAGCCCGGGATGGGTGCGCGCCGTCTCGATGGCCAGCGTGCGCAGGATCTGGTTGAGCGCCGCCTTCGAGGCCCGGTAGGCGTACCAGCCGCCGAGGCGGTTGTCGCCGATCGAACCGACCCGGGCCGAGAGGGCGGCGAAGACGGAGCGTTCCTTGCGCGGCATCAGCGGCAGGACGTGCTTGGCGACCAGGGCGGGACCGAGGGCGTTGACGGAGAAGACCGTGGCCATCGCGGCGGGGTCCAGGGTGCGGAGCGCCTTCTCCGGGGCGATGCCCGGCCCGTGCAGGATGCCGCTGGCGACGATCACCAGCCCGACCGGCCCGGCCTCCCCGACGCGCCCGGCCACCGCCGCGACGGAGGCCTCGTCGGTAACGTCGACGGGCAGGCAGCGGACGGGGTCGGGGTGGGACGTGCCCGCGCGCGACAGGGCGAACACCGTCTCGTAGGCTCCCCCCGCCGCGAGTGCGGCGACGAGGGCGCGGCCGACCCCGCCCGAGGCTCCGACGACGACCGCGATGCTCATATCGGTCTCACCGCGCTGCTCCATGACGCACCCAGCCGTTGCCGCACGCGCGCTGGTCGAGAAAAGGCCGCCGGCCGGCGCGGCATCGCTCATCGGATGCGGCCGGACAGGCGCAGGAGCCGCACCAGCCGCGGCCGGAGCGGCAGCGACAGGCGGTAGGCCGCCTCGGCCAGGGGCAGGACGGGCTGCCGGCCGAAGACCCGCAGCTCGACGAGGCGGGCGAGCCAGCGCCAGCCCGGCAGACGGCGCCACAGCCGCGCGAAGGCGGCGGCACCGGAGACGAGGCGCCCATCCGTCTCGCGGACGTGGAACCGGGCCCGGGCGGCGGGCAGGTCGAGATCCGGCCCCAGGGCGGCATCGGTCCCGAAACCGGCGAGATCGACGAAGCGGACGCGCTCCGCACCGGCCTGGCCGCGGTAATGCGCGATCTCGGTCCGGCAGAGCGGGCAGGCCCCATCGTAGTAGACGGTCAGATCCTCCCGCATCCGGGCTCCCCCCGACGATACCGCGCTGCCTCCTCAGCTATGCGCACGGGGGCGTTCGTCACCGCGGGGCGAGCGCGCGATAAGGTCGCGCCCAAGGGTCGTCGGAGGCCGCGGGAGGCGGCGGGCACCCGGAGGACGCCCGCCGCGGAGGTCAGGCCGCGCCGGGCAACCGGTAATCCCGGAACTGGTCGCGGAGCGCCGTCTTCTGGATCTTGCCGGTGGCGGTGTGGGGGATGGCCTGAACCACCACCACGTCGTCGGGCATCCACCACTTGGCGATGCGCGGCGCCATGTAGGCCAGGATGTCGGCCTTGTCGGGGGTGCGCCCCTCCTTCGGCACCACGATGAGGAGCGGGCGCTCGTCCCATTTCGGGTGCTGCACGCCGATCACCGCGGCCTCGGCCACGTCGGGATGGCCGACCGCCAGGTTCTCCAGGTCGATCGAGGAGATCCACTCGCCGCCGGACTTGATCACGTCCTTCGAGCGGTCGGTGATCGCCATGTAGCCGTTGGGGTCGATGGTCGCGACGTCGCCGGTATCGAAGAAGCCGCGATCGTCGAGGATCGGCTCGTCCGAGCGAAAATAGGCTTTCGCCACCGCGAACCCCGAGACCTTGAGGCGGCCGAAGGTGGTGCCGTCCCAGGGCAGGTCGCGCCCCTCGTCGTCGGTCAGCCGGAACTCGACGCCGAAGGGGGCGTAGCCCTGCTTCATCTTGAGGTCGAGGCGGGCCTCGCCTTCGAGATGGGCGACCTCGGGCTTGAGCGAGCAATAGGAGCCGATCGGGCTCATCTCGGTCATGCCCCAGGCATGGTCGACGGTGACGCCGTATTCGCGCTCGAAGCGCTCGGTCATCGCCCGCGGGCAGGCCGAGCCGCCGATCACCACCCGCTTGAGGTGGCTGAGGCGCTTGCCCGTCGTGTCGAGGTATTGCAGCAGGCCGAGCCAGACGGTGGGCACCGCCGCCGTGACGGTGACGCCGGTGGTCTCCAGGATCTCGTGCACCGAAGCGCCGTCGAGCTTCGGGCCCGGCATGACGAGGCCGGCGCCCGACATCGGCGCCGCGAAGGAGAAGCCCCAGGCATTGGCGTGGAACAGGGGCACCACCGGCATCGCCATGTCGGTGGGCGCGAGCGCGATGAAGGCCGGGTTGTTCACCATCAGCCCCAGCAGCACGTTCGAGCGGTGCGAGTAGAGCACGCCCTTCGGCAGGCCGGTGGTACCGGAGGTGTAGCAGAGGCCTGCCGCGGTGTTCTCCTCGAAGGTCGCCCAGGCGAAGTCGTCGTCGGCCTCCGCCAGCCAGTCCTCGTAGGCGACGGCGTTGCGCAAGGCGGTCTGCGGCATGTGGGCGCCGTCGGTGAGGACGACGTAGCGCTCGACCGTCGGCAGCTTGTCGGCCAGGCGCTCGACCAGCGGCACGAAGGTCAGGTCGAGGAAGAGGATCCGGTCCTCGGCGTGGTTGATGATGTAGGCGATCTGGTCTTCGAACAGCCGCGGGTTGACCGTGTGGTAGATCGCCCCGATGCCGGTGATGCCGTACCAGGTCTCGAGGTGGCGCCAGGTGTTCCAGGCCAGCGTCGCGATCCGGTCGCCGAGGCGGATGCCGTCGGCGGCGAGGCGCTTCGACAGGCGCAAGGAGCGCTGGCGCACCGCGGCGTAGTCGGTCCGGTGCATCGGCCCTTCGACCGAGCGCGAGATGACCGGGCGGGCGCCGTGCTGCACGGCGGCGTAGTCGATGACGCGGTGGATCAGCAGGGGCCAGTCCTGCATCAGGCCGAGCATGGCGTGTCGTCCTTCCCGTGATGGAGCCGCGCTCATGGCGCAGCCCTCGGTCGCCGGGGCCTCGCGAGCCCGCGGTCTGAGGGTGTCAGCTTATGGCAGCGGTGGAAGGGCGGCTAGAGTGCGCAGGGGCGTGGCGCCGAGATAGTTCTGATGTAAACTATCCGCCATGACGGCATCCTCGCGCGCCCATCCCACGGCTGAGGCCGACCCGCTGCGGGTCTGGTTCCGCTTCCTCCGCCTGCACCGGCGCGTCTCGGCCGCGGTGGCGGCGGAACTGAAGACGGTGGGGCTGTCGATCCCGCAATTCGACGTGCTCTCGACCCTGTCCGAGCGCGAGGGCCTGACCCAGCAGGACCTCGCCGAGCGGCTCTACGTCACCAAGGGCAACGTCTCGGGCCTAATCGACCGGCTGGTCGAGGCGGGGATGGTCGAGCGGCGCCCGATCCCGGGCGACCGGCGCTCGCACGCCCTGCACCTGACCGAGGCCGGGCTGGCGCTCGCCCGCTCCGGCATCGCCACGCAGCAGGGCTACGTCGCCCGCACCCTCGGCCGGCTGCCGCCCGGCGACGTGGCCGAGCTGGAGCGGGTGGTGCTGGCCTGGCGCGACGCGGCCCGGGCCGACGGCGGCTGAACCCGCCGCCCTACGTCACCGCCCGCTTCTCCACGTCGAGGACGACGCCGTTCGGCGTCATCCGCTCGCGGGCGACGAGCCGGTCGCCGGGCAGGAAGATGCCGAGCGGCACGTCCCGGTCCGGCAGCACCACGGTGGCGCTGCGGTTGACGAAGACCAGCACGTGCCGACGCTGCGGGATCGACGCCACGGCCCAGCGCTTGAGCTGGCCGTAATACGGCTCCTTGCGCCAGATCGCGGGCTGGCTCGGATCGACCTGGACGTGAAGGAAACGCGTCGTCGGGTCGATGCTCAGAACCATCTTGGCCTTGTCGGGCTTCCATTCCGGCCCGATCCAGCCCTCCGTCATCCAGAGGCAGTGGAAGGCGCGGCAATGGCCGGGCCGGGTCTCGTGGATGCCGCAGCCGCGGCCGGGCTTGGCGTGGCGGCACCACTCGCCGGCCACGCTCTCGACGGCCGGCACGTCGTAGACCTTGCAGCACAGGGTGCAGGCGCCGCAGGCGCGGCCGGGCGCAGGCGTCGAAACGAGTTCAGCGGGGTCGAGCATGCGCGTCGGTCTGACCAGGATTGTGCGGGCGGTCCGCGAGGACGGCCCGGGTTGTGCGTCGGCATCGCGCCGCTAGTGTGACGGCGCAAGCGAATTCTGCTCCGTGCGGTCCAGGGGCCTGTTCGGCCCCGTCCATGAGAAAGCAAAAGCGACGATGCTCTCGAACCTCGCCACCCGCGACGTCGAAACCCTGATCCACCCCTACACCAACCTGGCGGCCTTCCGGCAGACCGGGCCGCTGGTGCTGGAGCGCGGCCACGGCGTCTGGGTCTACGACACCGACGGCCGGCCCTATCTCGAGGGCATGGCCGGCCTGTGGTGCACGGCGCTCGGCTATTCCAACGAGGAGCTGGTCGAGGCCGCCCGCGAGCAGATGGCGCGGCTGCCCTTCACCCACCTGTTCTCCGGCCGCAGCCACGACCCGGCGATCGAGCTGGCCGAGACCCTGAAGGAGCTGGCGCCGATCCCGGTCTCGAAGGTGTTCTTCACCTCCTCGGGCTCGGAGGCCAACGACACCCAGGTCAAGCTGACCTGGTACCTCAACAACGCGCTCGGCCGGCCGCAGAAGAAGAAGATCATCGGCCGGCAAAAGGGCTATCACGGCGTCACCGTGGCGTCGGCCTCGCTCACCGGCCTCACCGCCAACCACGCCGACTGGGACCTGCCGCTGCCGGGCTTCCTGCACGCCGCCTGCCCGCACCATTACCGCGGCGCGCATCCCGGCGAGAGCGAGGAGGCCTACTCAGTACGGCTCGCCGCCGAGCTGGAGGAGATGATCCTGCGCGAGGGCCCGGAGACCGTCGCGGCCTTCATCGCCGAGCCGGTGATGGGCGCGGGCGGCGCCATCGTGCCGCCGACGGGGTACTTTGCCGCCATCGAGCCGGTGCTCGCCCGCTACGACGTGCGGCTGATCGCCGACGAGGTGATCTGCGGCTTTGGCCGGCTCGGCACCTGGTTCGGCTCCGAGGCCATGGGCATGAAGCCCCACAGCCTGTCCTTCGCCAAGGCGCTGACCTCGGCCTACATGCCGCTCGGCGGCGTCACGGTCGACGAGACTTTGTACCAGGCGATGCAGGACCAGAGCCGCAAGATCGGCACCTTCGGCCACGGCACCACCTATTCGGGCCACCCGGTGGCGAGCGCGGTGGCGTTGAAGACCATCGAGATCTACAAGCGCGACAAGATCATCGAAGGCGCGGCCGAGAAGGCGCCGCACTTCCAGCGCCGCCTGTCGGCCCTGGAGGAGCACCCGCTCGTCGGCGAGGCCAAGGGGCTCGGCCTGATCGGCGGCCTCGAGATCGTCGCCGACAAGGCGACGAAGCGCCAGTACGACCCGAAGGCCGGTGTGGCCGCCCGCTGCGTCGCCTTCGCGCAGGAGGAGGGCCTGATCGTCCGCTTCCTCACCGGCGACCGCGTCGCGGTCTGCCCGCCCCTGGTGATCCGCCCGGACGAGATCGACACCCTGTTCGACCGGCTCGGCACCGCGCTCGATCGCACGCACGCCTGGATCCGCGAGCAGGGCCTGACGGCCGCGTAAAAAACGCTTACGGACGATGGAGAGGCCGCCACCCCGGCGGCCTCGGCCAACCAGTCTAGACCGAACACAATCCAGAGGCAGGCAATACGAAAACTTGGCGCCGTGAATGACGCTCGGTCAGAATACAGCGCCGACGATCTGACGAGGATCGGACGCCGTCCAGCATTCGGATCTCACCGTTACACGCCAACAGGGTGCCGGACTCGGAGAGATCTGGAGCAACCGGACTAACCGTTTGTCCAGTCACATCGTTTTGTGATTTTTTGCGTCAGGCCGCCGTGCCGCACCCGGTGCAAATCACCCTGTCAGCCCCTGGCACCCAATACGGTAACTGAGATGTGGCCGTACCTTCAGTTTTTTTTAATACTAAGCGCCCAATTTTGAACCAAATTCGCCCACCAAGGAAATGGCGACATGTTTCGGAAGCACCGTGAGAGCTTGTCGGAAGCGACATTGCAGGCCCTCAACAAGTCTCTTGCCATCATCGAGTTTAATCTCGACGGCACGGTGATCCAGGCCAACGCCAACTTCCTCAACCTGCTCGATTACCGGCTCGACGAGATCGTCGGCAAGCATCACCGCATGTTCCTCGACAAGGAGGCGGCGGCCTCGCCCGATTACGCGGTGTTCTGGGACAAGCTGCGTGCGGGCGAGTTCTTCGCCGACGAGTTCCTGCGCTTCGGCAAGAACCGCAAGCGCGTCTGGCTCGAGGCGACCTACAACCCGGTGCTCGACGCCGCCGGCAAGCCGGTCAAGGTGGTCAAGCTCGCCGCCGACATCACCAAGAAGAAGAACGAGATCAGCCGTCTGCTGACGATGATCGAGGGGATGCCGGTCGCGGTGATGACCGCCGACCCGCACAACGAATTCCGCATCGACTACATGAACGGCGCCTCGCGCCGGACCCTCGGCCCGCTGGCGCAGTACCTGCCGGTCGCGACGGACCTGATGGTCGGAACCTCCATCGACGTCTTCCACAAGAACCCGTCGCACCAGCGCCGGATGCTGGCCGATGCGAGCCGGCTGCCGCACCGGACCAAGATCAAGCTCGGTCCGGAAACGCTCGACCTCCAGGTCTCGGCGATCATGGGGCCGGACGGCACCTATATCGGGCCGATGCTGACTTGGTCGGTGGTGACCGCGCAGGTGAACATGGCCTCCGACGTGTCGCAGGTGGTCGGCGCCATGAGCAGCGCGGTGGAGGAAATGCGGTTGTCCGCCAACGGCCTCGGCCAGTCGGCCGATGAGGCGCGCGACCGCGCCGCGACGGTGGCGGCGGGCTCGGAGGAGATGACCGCCTCGATCCAGGAAATCTCGGGCCAGGTCGGCCGGGTCTCCGAGCGAGCCCAGCAGATCGCCGCTCAGGCCGAGGCGACCGACGCCACGGTGCGCAGCCTCTCGGCCAAGGCCCGCGAGGTCGATTCGGTCGTCGGCATGATCTCGACCATCGCCGACCAGACCAACCTGCTGGCGCTGAACGCGACGATCGAGGCGGCCCGGGCCGGCGCAGCGGGGCGCGGCTTCGCGGTCGTCGCCGCCGAGGTCAAGGAACTGGCCGGCCAGACCGCCAAGGCCACCGGCGAGATCACCCAGCGCATCGGCGACATCCAGGGCGCGACCGGCGAGGCGGTGGCGGCGATCGCCACGATCAGCAACGCGGTGGCGGAGCTGTCACGGCTGACGCTGGCCATCGCCAGCGCCGTCGAGCAGCAGGCCGCCTCGACGCAGGAAGTGTCGTCGAACATCCTGGCGGTGTCGGACGCCGCGAGCGCCACCGGCCGGATCGCCGAGAGCGTCCGGGCGGTGTCGGAGAGCCTCGCCGGGCATTCGAGCGGGCTGACGGGAAGCGTGGAGAAGTTTTTGAAAGCGGGGTGACGCCGAACGGGCGGCGACACCCGAACAGGGCGGCGGAGCCGGGCTCCGCCGCCCCGTTCCCGTTACAACGGGATGTTGTCGTGCTTCTTCCAGGGCTGCTCGCTCTCCTTGGTGCGCAGCATGGCGAGCGCCCGGGCGATGCGCCGCCGCGTCGAATGCGGCATGATCACCTCGTCGATGTAGCCGCGCTCGGCCGCCACGAACGGCGACATGAAGCGCTCCTCGTACTCGCTGGTGCGCGCCGCGATCTTCTCCGGATCGCCGAGGTCCTGGCGGAAGATGATCTCGACCGCGCCCTTGGCGCCCATCACGGCGATCTGCGCGGTGGGCCAGGCGTAGTTCACGTCGCCGCCGACATGCTTGGAGGCCATCACGTCGTAGGCGCCGCCGAAGGCCTTGCGGGTGATGACGGTGACGAGCGGCACCGTCGCCTGGCTGTAGGCGAAGAGCAGCTTCGCGCCGTGCTTGATCAGGCCGCCATATTCCTGCGCGGTGCCCGGCAGGAAGCCCGGCACGTCGACGAAGGTCACGATCGGGATCGAGAACGCGTCGCAGAAGCGCACGAAGCGCGCGGCCTTGCGCGAGGCGTCGGAGTCGAGCACGCCGGCCAGCACCATCGGCTGGTTGGCCACGAAGCCGACGGTGCGGCCCTCGATCCGGGCAAAGCCCGTGATGATGTTGCGGGCATACGCCGCCTGGATCTCGAAGAAGTCGCCCTCGTCGACGACCCGCCGGATCAGCTCGCCCATGTCGTAGGGCTTGTTCGGGTTGTCGGGGATCAGGGTGTCGAGGCTGCGGTCGAGGCGGGAGGGATCGTCGAAGCTCTCGAGCTCCGGCACGCCGGCCTGGTTGTTGGCCGGCAGGAAGTCCATCAGGCGCCGGATCTGCAGCAGCGCCTCGACGTCGTTCTCGTAGGAGCCGTCGGCGATCGACGACTTCGAGGTGTGGACCTTGGCGCCGCCGAGCTCTTCCGCCGTCACCACCTCGTTGGTGACGGTCTTCACCACGTCCGGGCCGGTCACGAACATGTAGCTCGTGTCGCGCACCATGAAGATGAAGTCGGTCATTGCCGGCGAGTAGACGTCGCCGCCCGCGCACGGCCCCATGATGACCGAGATCTGCGGGATCACGCCGGACGCCGTGACGTTGCGCTTGAACACCTCGCCGTAGCCGCCGAGCGCCGCGACGCCCTCCTGGATGCGGGCGCCGCCGGCATCGAAGATGCCGATGATCGGGGCGCGCATCTTGAGCGCCATGTCCTGGACCTTGATGATCTTCTGGGCGTGCGCCTCGGAGAGCGAACCGCCGAAGACCGTGAAGTCCTTGGAGAACACGAAGACGGCACGGCCGTTGATGGTGCCCCAGCCGGTGATGACGCCGTCGCCCGGGATCTTCTGCTTCTCCATCCCGAAATCGTTCGAGCGGTGCTGCACGAACATGTCGAATTCCTCGAACGACCCGGAGTCGAGGAGGAGCTCGATGCGCTCGCGCGCCGTCAGCTTGCCGCGCTTGTGCTGCGCCGCCACCCGGCTCTCGCCGCCGCCGACCCGGGCCTGCGCGCGCCGCTGGTCGAGCCGTTCGAGGATGTCCTTCATGCTGTCGCCCATTCCTGAAGAAGAGTCGCGCGCCCGCCGGGAGGCTTGACCGTGCCTGCGGCCTTAGCATGCGCCGGGGCGCGGCGAAAACTCGGTCTTTTTGGGCGAGGCACAGGTCGCTGCGGGACCTGAACGCGAAGGGCCGCGCCCTCCCCTCGCGGGGGTGGCGCGGCCCTCGATCCGAGAACCGATGAACGGATCAGGAGAACCCCTGGCCCGGCTCCTCCTCGCGGGCGAGGCGCAGCAGGCTCTGGCCGTAATTGGTCTTGGCGAAGAGCTGGCCGCGGGCCACCACCTGCTCGCGGGTGATGAAGCCCTGGAGATAGGCGATCTCCTCCAGGCAGGCGACCTGCATGCCCTGGCGGTGCTGGATCACCCGGACGAACTCGCCGGCTTCCAGCAGGTTGTCGTGGGTGCCGGTGTCGAGCCAGGCATAGCCGCGCGACATGCACTCGACGTGGAGCTGGCCGCGGTCGAGATAGGCCTGGTTGACGTCGGTGATCTCGAGTTCGCCGCGGGGCGAGGGCTTCACCGCCGCCGCGATGTCGAGCACCTGGTTGTCGTAGAAGTAGAGGCCGGTCACCGCCCAGGGCGATTCCGGGTTCTTCGGCTTCTCGACGAGCTTGGTGGCGCGGCCCTGCTTGTCGAGGGTGACGACGCCGTAGGCCTCCGGCTGGTCGACGTGGTAGGCGAACACCGTCGCGCCCGCCTCCCGCGCCTTGGCCTTGGCCAGGAGCTGGCGCATGCCGGCGCCGAAGAACAGGTTGTCGCCGAGCACCAGCGCGACCGAATCGTCGCCGACGAATTCGCGGCCGATGATGAAGGCCTGGGCCAGCCCTTCCGGCTTCGGCTGCAGCGCGTACGAGATGCTGATCCCGAACTGCTCGCCGGTGCCGAACAGGCGCTTGTAGTTGTCGATATGCTCCGGCGACGAGATCAGCAGGATGTCGCGGATGCCGGCCAGCATCAGCACCGAGACCGGGTAGTAGATCATCGGCTTGTCGTAGACCGGCAGCAGCTGCTTGTTGATCGCCAGCGTCGCCGGATGCAGCCGCGTGCCGGACCCGCCGGCGAGCACGATGCCCTTCATGGTGCTTTACTCCTTCAGGCGCGGTTCGCCGCGGGACCGATGAGCTGGTCCAGGATGTCGTCGAGGGCTTCACCCCACGGCCGCGGCACGACGCCGAAGGCGCGGGTCAGGGTCTCGGTCGAGAGCTCGGAATTGGCCGGCCGGGTGACCGGGGTCTTGAAGGCCGTGCTCGGGATCGGCTCGACCGGCACCGCGCGGGCGCCGCGGGTCGCCGCACCGGCCATGATGGCCTTGGCAAAGTCGTACCAGGTCGTCGCGCCGGCATTGACGCAATGATAGGTGCCGACGGGCGCCGTCTCGTCCTCGGCGAAGCGTAAGCCGATGGCCACGAGCGCCGCCGCGAGGTCGCCGGCCGAGGTCGGGCAGCCGCGCTGGTCGTCGACCACCGTCAGCTTGTCGCGCTCGGCCGCAAGGCGCAGCATCGTCTTGACGAAGTTCGCCCGGTGCGGGCTCACCACCCAGGCCGTGCGGACCACCGCGTGGCGCGGGTTGCCGGTGCGCACCGCCATCTCGCCGGCGGCCTTGCTGGCGCCGTAGACGCTGACCGGGTTCACGGGGGCATCGGCGGCGTAGGCGCCTTTGCCCGAGCCGTCGAAGACGTAGTCGGTCGAGACGTGGATTAGCGGGATGCCGGCCTTCGCCGTCTCCGCCGCCAGATAGGCGGGCGCCAGGGCGTTGAGCCGCCAGGCCGCCGCGACGTCGCTCTCGGCCTTGTCGACCGCCGTATAGGCGGCGGTGTTGATCACCGCCGCGTAAGGACGCTCGGCGACGACGCGGGCGACCGCCGCCTCGTCGGTGATGTCGAGGGCGTCCCGGGTGGGGGCGTGGATGACCACGCCCTCCCCGAAGGATTGCCGCTGCAATTCGGTACCGACCTGCCCGCCGCCGCCGAGGACGAGGATCTCCCGCGCCATGGTCCTACTCCGCGCTCAGGCCGAGGCGCTCGCCGGAATAGCGGCCCTCGCGGATCGGGCGCCACCACGACTCGTTGTCGAGGTACCAGCGCACGGTGTCCTCCAGCGCCTGCTCGAAGGTGCGGGTCGGCTTGTAGCCCACTTCGGCTTCCGCCTTGCTCGGGTCGATGGCGTAGCGCCGGTCGTGGCCGGGACGGTCGGTGACGAACTGGATCAGGCGCTCGTGCGGGCCGGCCTCGGGGCGCAGCCGGTCGAAGATCGCGCAGAGCGTCTTCACCACGTCGAGGTTGTTGCGCACCGAGCGGCCGCCGAGCAGGTAGGTCTCGCCGACCCGGCCCTTCTCCAGCACCGCGACGAGGCCGCGGGCATGGTCCTCGACGTGGATCCAGTCGCGCTCGTTCTGGCCGTCGCCGTAGACCGGCAGGTTCTTGCCCTCGAGCGCATTGAGGATCATCAGCGGGATCAGCTTCTCGGGGAAGTGCCGCGGCCCGTAATTGTTCGAGCAGTTGGTCACCAGCACCGGCAGGCCGTAGGTCTCGTGCCAGGCCCGCGCGAGATGATCGGAGGCCGCCTTCGAGGCCGAGTAGGGCGAGCGCGGGTCGTAGCGGCTGTCCTCGGTGAAGAAGCCGCCCGGCGGCAGCGAGCCGTAGACCTCGTCGGTCGAGACGTGGAGGAAGCGGAAGCCGTCGCGCTCCGCGCCTTGAAGCGTGTTGTAGTAGGCGCGGGCCGCCTCCAGCATCACCTGGGTGCCGACCACGTTGGTGCGGATGAAGGCGCCCGGCCCGGTGATCGAGCGGTCGACATGGCTCTCGGCGGCGAGATGCATCACGGCTTGCGGCCGGAACTCCTCGAAGAGCCTGGAGACCGTCTCGTGGTCGCAGATGTCGGCTTCCGCGAAGCGATGCCGGTTGTTGCCCTTGAGCGGCATCAGCGAGATCGGGTTCGCCGCGTAGGTCAGCGCGTCGAGGGTCAGGACCTCGTGGCCGAGTTCCTGGACGAGGTGCAGGACAAGGGCCGAGCCGATGAAGCCGCAGCCGCCCGTGACGAGGATGCGCATGGGGTGAATGATCTCCGAAAGCGTGGGTGCCCGTCGGGGCGTCAGAACAGCGGGGGCAGATCGGCGAAGCGGGGCGCGGTCTTGTCCTTGGCCGAGAGCTGGGCCTCGGCCTCGCTCACCGGCCAGTCGATGGCGAGATCGGGGTCGTTCCAGCGCAGGTTGCCGTCATGCTCGGGGCTGTAGACGCCGCCGGCGACCTTGTAGGCCACCATGGTGTCCGGCTCGAGGGTGCAGAAACCGTGCCCGAAACCGATCGGCACGTAGAGCTGGTAGCCGTTCCCGGCGTCGAGGCGGGCGGCGACGTGCCGGCCGTAGGTGGCCGAGTCCCGGCGCAGGTCCACCGCCACGTCGAGGATCGCGCCGGCCAGCACCCGGATCAGCTTGGCCTGGGCGAAGGGGTGGCGCTGGAAGTGCAGGCCGCGCACGGTGCCCTGTTGCGCCGAGAAGGACTGGTTGTCCTGGATGAAGTGGTCCTCGACGCCGTGCGCCGCCATGATGTCGGCCCGGTAGGTCTCCGAGAACCAGCCGCGGGCATCGCCGTGCCGCTTCGGGATCACCAGCTTCACCGCCGGTATCGCCTGATCGATGACCTGCATCCTGCCCACCTTCCGATCTCGCGCGTCCTGACCAAGCCGGGGCTCATGCCCGGCGATCATGGCACAACCGCGTCGGCCGGATCCGCCAGGGCCGCATTCCCGCAGCCTCTACTTCGGCGATACCGGGCGAGCAAGGTCGGCCGTCGATCGCGGTCGCTCGCACGAGACGAGCGGCAATCGGCGTCCGTCCAGGATGTCCGATCGATGACAGACGGGACCATGGCCGACGCGCCGAATGGCCGGGACGACCGGGCAGATCTTCGGCACGGCCCGAACAGGCGATCCGTCGAGCCGACGAATTGGTCGCGCCGGGAGCGGTCGCCCGCTCCCGGTCGTGTCATGCTCGCCCGACCGGCGGGCGGCCATCGAGGCGTCACCCATGACGCCCCGGGGGCGGCCGCGAAGCCGCCGCGCGGTCACGCGGCCGCGAGGGCCGCCCCGATCGCCTCCAGGGCGGACTCGGCCGCCGCGCCGTCGGGACCGCCGGCCTGGGCCATGTCGCGGCGTCCGCCGCCGCCCTTGCCGCCGAGCCGCTCCGAGCCGGCGCGCACCAGGGCGACGGCGTCGAACCGGCCGATCAGATCCTCGGTCACGCCGACGACGAGACCGGCCTTGCCGTCCGGCGCCACGCCGACGATCGCCACGATGCCGGAGCCGAGCCGCTTCTTGCCCTCGTCGGCGAGGCTCTTGAGGTCGCGCATCTCGACCCCCTGCACGACCCGGGCCATCAGCTTGGTGCCGGCGACCTCGCGCACGCCGTCATCGCCGCCGCCGGCCGCACCGCCACCCATGGCGAGCTTGCGGCGCGCGTCCGAGAGCTCGCGCTCCATGCGGCGGCGCTCGTCGAGGAGGGCGGCCAGGCGATCGGGCGCCTCGGCCACCGGCGCCTTGAGCAGGGCGGCGATCGCCGCGAGCTGGCGGCTCTCGCCGGCGAGATGGCGTCGGGCGGCATCGCCCGTCATCGCCTCGATCCGGCGCACCCCGGCGCCGACCGCGCTCTCGGCCAGCACCGTCACCAGGCCGATATCGCCGGTGCGCCCGACATGGGTGCCGCCGCACAATTCGACCGAGAAGGTCCTGGGCCGGCCGTCCGTGGCGGTGTCGCGACCCATGGAGACGACGCGCACCTCCTCGCCGTACTTCTCGCCGAACAGCGCGCGGGCGCCCGACGCGATGGCGTCGTCGACCGCCATCAGCTTCGTCACCACCGGCTCGTTCTGGAGCAGCACCCGGTTGGCGATCTCCTCGACCCGGGCCAGCTCCTCGGCCTCGATCGGCTTCGGGTGACTGATGTCGAAGCGCAGGCGCTCGGGGGCGACGAGCGAGCCCTTCTGGGCGACGTGGTCGCCGAGCACCTGGCGCAGGGCCTCGTGCAGCAGGTGGGTGGCCGAGTGGTTGGCGCGGATCGCCGAGCGGCGGGCGTGATCGACCTTCAGCTCGACCGGCTGGCCGAGGCTCAAGGATCCCTCCTCCACCGCGACGTGGTGGACGAAGAGGTCGCCGAGCTTCTTCTCGGTCGCGGTCACCCGGGCGCGCAGGCCCTGGCCGGTCACCGTGCCGGTGTCGCCGACCTGGCCGCCGGACTCGCCGTAGAACGGCGTCTGGGTGACGACGAGCAGGCCCTCCTCGCCGGCCCGGATCGACTCGACCTCGGCGCCGCCGCGCACGAGCGCGGTGACGACGGCCTCGGCCTCCTCGGTGTCGTAGCCGAGGAACTCGGTGGCGCCGGTGCGCTCGCGCAAGCCGTACCACAGGGTCTCGGTGGCGGCCTCGCCGGAGCCCGACCAGGCGGCGCGGGCCGCCGCGCGCTGGCGCTGCATCGCCGCCGAGAAACCCTCCGTATCGACCGTGATGCCGCGGGACTTCAGGGCGTCCTGGGTCAGGTCGAGGGGGAAGCCGTAGGTGTCGTAGAGGGTGAAGGCGGTCTCGCCCGACAGGCTCTGGCCCTCGGAGAGGTCGCGGGTCTCGGCGTCGAGGATCGACAGGCCGCGCTCCAGGGTGCGGCGGAACCGCGTCTCCTCCAGGCGCAAGGTCTCGGCGATCAGGCTCTCGGCCCGGGCGAGCTCAGGGTATGCCTGGCCCATCTCGCGCACCAGCGTCGGCACCAGCCGGTACATCATCGGGTCGCGGGAGCCGAGGAGCTGGGCGTGGCGCATGGCCCGGCGCATGATCCGGCGCAGCACGTAGCCGCGGCCCTCGTTGCTCGGCAGCACCCCGTCGGCGACGAGGAAGGACGAGGCGCGCAGGTGATCCGCGATCACCCGGTAGGACGCCGTCGCCTTGCCCTCGGGCGCCCGGCCGACCTGGTGCGCCACGGCGTCGATCAGGCTGCGGAACAGGTCGGTGTCGTAGTTGCTCTTCACGCCCTGGAGGATCGCCGCCATGCGCTCGAGGCCCATGCCGGTATCGATCGAGGGCCGCGGCAGGTCGACCCGGTTGCCCGGCTCGATCTGCTCGTACTGCATGAACACGAGGTTCCAGAACTCGAGGAAGCGGTCGCCGTCCTCCTCCGGGCTGCCGGGCGGGCCGCCCCTCAGCTCGGGACCCTGGTCGATGAAGATCTCCGAGCACGGCCCGCACGGGCCGGTATCGCCCATCTGCCAGAAGTTGTCGGAGGTGTTGATGCGGATGATGCGGTCGTCCGAGAAGCCGGCGATCTTGCGCCACAGGGCGGCGGCATCCTCGTCGTCGGCATAGACCGTGACGAGCAGCTTCTCGGGCGATAGCCCGAATTCCTTGGTGACGAGGTTCCAGGCCAGTTCGATCGCCAGCGGCTTGAAGTAGTCGCCGAACGAGAAGTTGCCGAGCATCTCGAAGAAGGTGTGGTGGCGCGCCGTGTACCCGACGTTGTCGAGGTCGTTGTGCTTGCCGCCGGCGCGCACGCATTTCTGTGCCGTGGCGGCGCGCTGGTAGGGCCGCTTCTCGACGCCGGTGAAGACGTTCTTGAACTGCACCATGCCGGCGTTGGTGAACATCAATGTCGGGTCGTTGCGCGGCACCAGCGGCGAGGACGGCACCACCTCGTGGCCGTGCTTGGCGAAGTAGTCCAGGAAGGTGGACCGGATCTCGTTGACGCCACTCATGGGAAGAATCGTCTCTGCGGAAGGCGGGCCGGGCGAAGGCGGGCTCGGAAAATCGGCGCACCGGCGGGCGGCCCGCGGATGCATCCGCGTGTCTTTAGTCACGCGCTCCCCCCGTGTCGAGGCGGAGCGGCGCCGCTAAGTGACGTCAGGCAAGCGCGGCCGCCGGCCCGCCCGGCAGGACCCAACGCCCCGATGACCGATGAAATCCGCCTCCTCGCCTTCTCGGCCGCCCTCGGCCTCATCCACGTCATGGCGGCCTCCGCCGCCGGGCTCAAGCAACGCGGCGGGCTCGCCTGGGCGGCGGGCAACCGCGAGAGCGAGGGCGAGGTCACCGGCGCCGCCGCCCGGCTGAAGCGCGCCTCCGCCAACTTCTTCGAGACCTTCCCGCTCTTTGCCGCCCTGGTGCTGGCGGCGGCCGTCTCCGGCCGGCAGGGCGGCGCGGTGGCGTGGGGCGCGGAGCTCTATTTCTGGGCCCGGCTCCTCTACCTGCCGATCTACGGCTTCGGCCTCCCGTGGATCCGCACGCCGGTCTGGGGGGTGGCGATCGTCGGCATCGGCTTCGTGTTCGCCGGGCTGTTCGGCTGGTCGGGGCCGGGGGTGCCCTAAAGCCCGCGCCTCGTCTGTCTTCCCCACCGTCCCGCACAACGGGAAGGGCCGCCGCGCTCGTCGCGCGGCGGCCCCCGATATCGTCGGAACCGATCCGTCGGATCAGGCCGATCCCTCGTCGAGGTCGTCGGCCGTCGGCGTGGCGTTCTCGAGGATCTTGTCGGCGACGAGGCCCGAATTCTGCCGGATCGAGGCCTCGATCTTGTTGGCGATGTCGGGATTGTCGCGCAGGTAGCCCTTCGAGTTCTCGCGGCCCTGGCCGAGGCGCTGGCTGTCGTAGGAGAACCAAGCGCCCGACTTCTCGACGATGCCGGCCTTGACGCCGAGGTCGATCAGCTCGCCGACCTTCGATACGCCCTCGCCGAACATGATGTCGAACTCGACCTGCTTGAACGGCGGCGCCACCTTGTTCTTGACCACCTTCACCCGGACGCTGTTGCCGATCGGCTGATCGCGGTCTTTCAGGGTCGAGATGCGCCGGATGTCGAGGCGCACCGAGGCGTAGAACTTCAGCGCGTTGCCGCCCGTCGTGGTCTCGGGGCTGCCGTACATCACGCCGATCTTCATCCGGATCTGGTTGATGAAGATGACCATGCAGTTCGAGCGCGAGATCGAACCGGTGAGCTTGCGCAGGGCCTGGCTCATCAGGCGGGCCTGGAGGCCCGGCTGCTGGTCGCCCATCTCGCCCTCGATCTCGGCCCGCGGGGTCAGCGCCGCCACCGAATCGACCACCAGCACGTCGATGGCGCCGGAGCGCACCAGGGTGTCGGTGATCTCGAGGGCCTGCTCGCCGGTATCGGGCTGGGAGATCAGGAGGTCGTCGAGGTTGACGCCGAGCTTGCGGGCATAGACCGGGTCGAGGGCGTGCTCGGCATCCACGAAGGCGCAGACGCCACCCTTCTTCTGGGCCTCGGCGATGGTGTGGAGGGCGAGCGTGGTCTTGCCGGAGGATTCCGGGCCGTAGATCTCGACCACGCGTCCGCGCGGCAGGCCGCCGACGCCGAGCGCGATGTCGAGGCCGAGCGACCCGGTCGAGACGACCTCGACCTCCTGCACCTTGTCGCCCTTGCCGAGCCGCATGATCGAGCCCTTGCCGAAGGCGCGCTCGATCTGGGCGAGGGCGGCGTCGATCGCCTTCGACTTGTCTTTGTCCATGGTCGGGTTTTCCACCAGTCGCATCTGGGGCTGAGCCATCTCGGCGGGTCCTTATGGCAGGAGGGGCGACAAGTCTCAATCGCGCGGCTGGCGTTTATGTACCTGTTTTGTTCTCATCCGACAAGGGCGGATGAGGAATTCGCCGGGGGATTTGCCAGGGGGTCGGGCGCCGCCGAGGACGCGGAGCAGGTCGGCGTTCGACCAGGACGGCCATCCGGTCCCGGCGAAATCGCGGTCGTGGCTCCAGATGTCGGCGTCGAGCAGCCAGGCGCAGGCGAGGACATGGGCGTCGGAGAGGACGCTGGCCGCACGGTCGAGGGAAGCCGCATAGGCGTGAGCTGCGATCACATGGATGCCTCCCGGAATCGCCTCCTCGCGCGCCAGCGCGTCAGATGGGAGATCCGACAGGTCTCCTCTCAAGACGCGCCGCGCTTCGTCGGCGACGCGTGCGGAGGTCGCGATGGACCTCTTGCGCGAGATCACTTCGAAAGCCGGCAGGGAGCGGCATCCCAGGACAGCACTCAGGATGAGTTTCGTGTTCGATGGCCAGAACGTCGGAGGGACGCCATCGTGGGGCGATCTTCCGTATCCGGCTCCTCCGTCACTCCGCACCGCGCTCAGCCCGCAGCCGATCGATGGCAGCCTCTTCCTCAGGTGAATGCTTGGCTGCGGCGGCCCGGATGTCCGCCGGAACCTTTTGCATATACTCCTCGGGTCCGCTGTGGATCGGCAGCAGGACGCCGACGGTCGCGGTGCCGTTCTCGATCGGCGCCGGATGCGGCAGGGCCTGGATGGCTCCAGCCGACATCTTCTGGAGTGCGCGCATGCTGATCGCGCTCTTCATGGCCGCCTCCTCGTTACATACATGAATGCAAGTCCGGCGGGCGATGCTGGCGCCCTCACCCCGCCATCGTGGTCTTCACCGTCTCGACGAGCTGCTTGAGGCTGAAGGGCTTGGGCAGGAAGTTGAACTCCTCGCCGTCGGGCAGGTTCTTGCGGAAGGCGTCCTCGGCATAGCCGGAGACGAAGATCACCTTCAGGCCGGGATGGGCCTTGCGGAGCTCGCGCAGCAGGGTCGGGCCGTCCATCTCGGGCATCACCACGTCGGAGACGACGAGGTCGACCGGCACCTCGCGCTCCTGCATGATCTGCAGCGCTTCCAGGCCCGAGGCCGCCTCCAGCACCGTGTAGCCGCGGGCGGTGAGCGCCCGGCCGTTGACGGCGCGGACCGGATCCTCGTCCTCGACGAGCAGGATCGTGCCGTGGCCGGTGAGGTCGCGGGCCGGCGGCTTGGGGGCCTCCGCCGCAGGCGCGGCGGCAAGCGCCGCGGTGGCGCCGGAGGCGGGGGGGGCGATCTCGGGCAGCGGGTCGGGGGTCTCGGCCTCCGGGACCGGCACGTGGCGCGGCAGGTAGATGGCGAAGACCGTGCCCTGTCCGACGGTCGAGCGCACGTCGATGTAGCCGCCGGACTGCTTGACGATGCCGAACACCGTCGAGAGGCCGAGGCCCGTGCCCTTGTTGACCTCCTTGGTGGTGAAGAACGGCTCGAAGATCTTCTCCATCACCTCCGGGGTCATGCCGGTGCCGGTGTCGCTGACCTCGATCAGCACGTGGTCGGCGCCCGGCAACCCGTTGAGGCGCAGGGCGCCGACGGCTTCGGCGGTCATGTTGGCGGTGCGGATCAGGAGGCGCCCGCCCTCCGGCATGGCGTCGCGAGCATTGACCGCGAGGTTCACGATCACCTGCTCGAACTGGTTGACGTCGGCCTTGACCGGCCAGAGGTCGCGGCCGTGCTTGAGGTCGAGCTCGACCCGCTCGCCGAGCAGGCGCTTGAGCAGCAGGGTGAGGTCGGAGAGCGCCTCGCCGAGATGGATCACCTCCGGCCGCAGGGTCTGGCGGCGCGAGAAGGCCAGCAGCTGCCGCACCAGGCTCGCGGCCCGGTTGGCGTTCTGCTTGATCTGCATGATGTCCTGGAAGGCCGGGTCGGCCGGCCGGTGGCTCGCCAGCAGCAGGTCCGAGTAGCCGATGATCGCCTGGAGCACGTTGTTGAAGTCGTGCGCGATGCCGCCGGCGAGCTGGCCGACCATCTCCATCTTCTGGGCCTGGTTGACCTGCTGCTGGAGCTGGTGCTGGGCGGTCGTGTCGAGGGCGTAGAGGATCACCGCGCCCTCCGCGCCGCCGGCGGTGCCGGCGGGGCTGAGCCAGATCCGGGCCGAGCGGTTGACCGGCGCCGAGACCCCGATCTCGACCGGCGGCACGTCGCCGCGGCCCTCCGCGGCGGCCCGCGCCGCGGCCTCGATCACGTGGCGGTCGCGCTCGACCACGAAGTCGCGTACCGGCGGACCCAGCTCGCTGCCGTCGCCGGTGCGCGGCAGGGTGCCGAACAGGCGCGCGAAGGAGGCGTTGGCGCGGACCAGCCGCCCGTCGGCGGCGAGCGTCGCCACCGCGACCGGGCTGGTGTTGAAGAAGCGGTCGAAGCGCAGCTCGGCCGCCTGCTGCGGATCGTCGGTCTCCCCGCCGGCGGAGCGGTTGAGGACGAGGGTGCGGGAATCACCGGGCCGGCCGTCCTGGCCGTAGGCGACGCGGTGGTAAAGCCGGGCCGAGAGCGGGTGGCCGTTGCGCCGGCGGAGATCCAGGTCGAACCGGTCGGTGCGGACTTCGCCGGGCTGGCCGTTGCCGCCGATCAGCACCGGTCCGAGATCGTCGGGCAGGATCTCGGACAGGCGCAGGCCCCCCGAGCCGACCTGCGCCAGGTCGTGGCCGAGCCAGGCCGCCAGCGTGGCGTTCATGTAGACGACCGAGCCCTTTGGATCGACCGCCATGAAACCCGCCGGGGCGTGGTCGAGGTAGTCGATCGCGTGCTGGAGCTCCTGGAAGACGTTCTCCTGGCGCTCGCGCTCGTGGGTGATGTCGGCGACGCTCCACAGGGCGACGGGTCGGCGTGGCAGCGGCAGCGGCCGCACGCCGATGCGGAACCAGGCGAAATCGCGCTCCGCCGTGCCGCCGGGCGGCGGCGCCATGCGGATCTCCTCCGACAGGGAGCGGCCCTCGCGCGCCGCCTGCGCCAGGCGATAGACCGCCTCCGACACTTCCGGCGAGCCGACGAAGACCCGCTCGACGGGACGCAGGTTGGTGAAGGTGTCGCTGCCGGCAAGCTTCAGGTAGGCGGCGTTGGCGTAGATCGGCCGGCCACCCTCCTCCATGGCGATCATGCCGTCGGGCGCGGCATCGACCACCGCCTTGGTGACGTCGTTGCGGGTGCCCTGGCCGGTGAGCTGGATCGCGCCGATGGCGAAGGCGAACAGGCAGAACACGCCCGCCATGGCGAGAAGCGCCAGGAGGCCGAGGATGATCGGCTGCGCCTGCTCGTTGGCGACGAAGCTCAGGCCCACCGCCGCGCCGACGAGGAGGCCGGCGAGCAGCAGCAGCAGGCTGACCCGGCCGGGCCGCTCGGAGCGGTCGAGGGCGGCCTCCGCCGCGGATGGGCTCAACTCCGGCATGTCGCCTCGACACTCCCCAGGGGCCGGCGCCGCGTCCGGGTCCCGCTCATGCTGCCCGTCACGGGCCGGTCTCGTCCGTTCCCTAGCAGGCGCGGCGTTTCCGTGGAATGAATTCCCGGTTCGTTCCCGGGACTTCGTCATACGGCTTCGCCCAGGCGCCGCGCGGGCCCTCTCGATGCGGTGCGCGGACGATAACCCTCCGGACCTCGTATCAAGGGCGCCGCCGCAGGCGCATCACGTAGCCGATCACCTCGGCCACCGCGCGGTAATGCTCGGGGGGCACCGCGGCGTCGATCTCGACGGTGGCGTGGAGCGCGCGCGCCAGCGGCGGGTTCTCGACCACCGGCACGCCGTGCTCGCGCGCCACCTCGCGGATGCGCAGGGCCAGGACGTCGACGCCCTTGGCGACGCAGACCGGCGCCGCCATCCCGGCCTCGTAGCGCAGGGCGACGGCATAGTGGGTCGGGTTGGTGACGATCACGCTCGCGTCCGGCACCGCCGCCATCATGCGCTTCTTGACCCGCTGCATGCGGATCTGGCGCATCCGCCCCTTCACCTCCGGGTTGCCGTCCTGCTCCTTCATCTCCTCCTTGAGCTCCTGCTTCGTCATGCGAAGCTTGGCCCGCCAGCGGAAGCGCTGGTAGAGCGCGTCGCCGAGGGTGACGACGATGTAGGCCGCCAGCACCGCGCCCATCAGCCGCAGGCAGAGCGCGAGGGTGCCCTGGAGCATGGCCGGCGGCTCGAGCCGCACGAAGGCCTCGAGCCGGTCGCGGTCACCCCACAGGACGAGGCCGGCGGCGACGCCGACGAGCAGGATCTTGACGAGGCCCTTGCCGAACTGGAACCAGGCCTCGGGCCCGAACAGCCGCTGGAGGCCGGCCATCGGCGAGACCCGGCTCCACTTCGCCCCGAGCGTCTCGGCGGTCCAGACCAGCGGGTGCTGGACGAGGCCGCCGACGACGGCCGCCGCCGCCACCGCGCCGACCGGCACCGCCAGGGCGAGCGCCGCGGCGACGACGGCGCGGCGGCCGAAGGCCAGGTAGCCGGCCGGATCGGAGGGAACCTCGTGCAGGTGGGCGAGCAGGCCCTGCAGCTCGGCGAGCAGCCCGCGCGCCACCGGCGCGGCGCCGACCATCAGCACCAGCGTGAAGGTGCCGAGCATCAGGAAAGTGGTGACCTCCTGGCTGGTGGCGACGTCGCCGCGCTTGATCGCGTCGTCGAGGCGTCGCTGGCTCGGGTCTTCGGTGCGGTCTTCCTGGTCGGCGTCGTCCGACATGCGCTCACGGTCTCCCGAGATCGGCCAGGAAGCGGCCGAGGTCGTCGACGAACACCCCCATCATCACCCCGATCGTCGCCAGCATCACCAGCATGCCGATCATGATCGAGGCCGGGGTGGCGACGAAGAACACCTGCATCTGCGGCATCATGCGCGAGAGAACGCCGAGGCCGAGGTTGAACAGGATGCCGAAGGCGATGAACGGGGCCGAGATCTGCACCGCCAGGGTGAAGCCGCGGGCCACCGCCCGCACCGCGAAGGCGGCGGCGTCGCCGGTCGCCGGCATGCCGACGGGCGGCATGAGGGCGTAGGAATCGCGGATGCCCTGGAGCGCGAGGTGATGGAGGTCGGCCGCGAGCACCAGCGTGAGGCCGAGCAGGCTCAGGAAGCTGCCGAGCGTCGCCTGCTGGTTGCCGAGGGCGGGGTCGACGGTCATCGCGTAGGAGAGGCCGAGCTGCTGGGCCACGACCGTGCCGGCGGTCTGGAGCGCCGCGATCACCGCCCGAACGCTCAAGCCCAGCACCAGCCCGACCGCGATCTCGCCGATCAGCACGCCGATCAGCGCCGTGCCGGGGCCGCCGGGCTCCGGCCCCGTGCCGCCGGGCAGCAGCGGGCGGGCGACCGGGAACAGGACGAGGGAGAGGAGGAGCGCGAAGGCGAGGCGCAGGCGCGGCGTCACCATCGCCTCGCCGACGCCCGGCATCAGCATCACCAGGGTGCCGACCCGCGCGAAGGTGAGGAGGTAGGCCGAGGCGAGGCCGGGCAGGAGGAGGTTCACGTCCGGCCGATTCGGGAGCGGGTGGAGGGTCTCACGCTTCTCGGGCGGATTGTCCGCCCGCTCAACCCCCCGAGGCGATCCGCGCGGCGATGCGGGTCATGTAGCCGGCCAGCGCATCGCCCATGAAGGGCAGCATCAACAGCATCGCGGCGAAGACCGCGACGATCTTGGGCACGTAGATCAGGGTCTGTTCCTGGATCTGGGTCAGGGCCTGGAACAGCGACACGACGAGGCCGACGACGAGGGCGACGACCATCAGCGGGCCGGCGACCTTGAGGAAGGTGAAGATGCCGTCGCGGGCGACGTCGAGGATGGCGAGGCCGGTCATCGCGGAGACGGTTCCTTTAGATCTGCATCCGCATGATGTCCTCGTAGGCCGAGATCACCCGGTCGCGCACCGCCACCAGGGTCTGGAGCGCGGTCTCGCTCTCGGCCACCGCCGTCACCACGTCGACGACGTTGGCCTTGCCGGCGGCGACCGCCATGGCCTGGCCGTCGGCGCGCTTGCCGGCCTCCGAGACCCCGTCGAGGGCCGAGGAGAGGAGCTGGGTGAAGCCGCTCTCCCCCGTCCCGGCCGTGCCGGCCGCCTGCGGGCGGCCGATGTTCTGGATGGCGGCGTAGGCGCCGGCCGCGAAGGCGTTGGTGGTCATGGTCAGGCCTTGAGGATGTCGATGGTGCGGGACACCATGCGGTTGGTGAGCGTGACCATGTTGAGGTTCGCCTCGTAGGAGCGCTGGGCCTCGCGCATGTCGACGGTCTCGACGAGGACGTTGACGTTGGGCATCCGCACCTCGCCGTTGGCGTCGGCGGCGGGGTTGCCCGGGTCCTGCTTGGAACGGAACGGGCCCTGGTCCCGGCGGACCTTGCCCAGATCCACCACCGTCGCGTCGAGCGCGCGGTCGACGTGGTTGCTGAAGGTCGGGATCTTGCGCCGGTAGGGCTCGGCGGTGGCGCTGGTCGGCGCCGAATCCGCGTTGGCGATATTCTCCGAGATCACCCGCATCCGGCCCGACTGAGCCTTGAGCCCGGAGGCCGCGATGCCGATCGCCTTGCTGAAATCCATGGAAGCCACCTTGCGGCCGGAGTGACGATCAAGCGGATGGGGGCCGGTGCGACGCGACGCGACGGAGACCGCCCGGAAGGAACTGCCGGCCTTCGCCGGGAACTATCTGCCGACCGCGGTACGCAGGGTCTGCAGGCTCTTGCGGTAGAGGAGGCTCGCGAGCTGGTAGTCGCCCTGGTTGTCGGCGGCCTTGAGCATCTCGTCCTCGAGGCTCACCGCGTTGCCGCTCGGCGTCATCTCGAAGCGGGTGCCGGTGCGCTCCTCAGACGGTCCGCCCGCGCCGCTCCCGGCGAGGTGCAGGCCGCTGGTGCGCTCGACGCCGAGACCCGGCAGCCCCGCGGCCGCCAGGGCGCCGTCCGGCTGGAAGCGCGGCGCCTTGAGGTCGCGGGCCCGGAAGCCCGGCGTGTCGGCATTGGCGACGTTCTCCGCCAGGACCTTCTGGCGCGTCTGCTGCCATTGCATCCGGTTGCGCAACATCGCGACGACGGGGAGATCGGTGACCGACACGGGGAGGCCTTCCGGTTTAGACCGGCACAATCTGCCTAGCGCATGGTTAAAAGCTGGTTAAGACGGGCGAGGCGCGATCATCCCGTTCCGCGCCGCCCGTCCCGCCCGCCCCCGCACCGCCAAAGCTGTTAACGATATGTTAAGGTCCCCTGCGCAGGCCGGTCACAGCCGTGCTAGAAGGCGTCACATCCTCGGCGCGCCCCGCGCACGCTTCACTTGAGAGACCGCGCTTTGCTCTCCTCGATCCTCGGGACGGACGGTTCGCCCTTGCTCTCCTACCTGATCGTCTTCCTGATCATGGTCGTGCTCCTCAGCCTCTTCGCCCTCGGGGCGAAAAGGTTCGCCCGGGGCCGCCTCACCCTCGGGGGCAACGGAAGCACCAGCCGCAGCCGGCAGCCGCGGCTCGGCATCGTCGACATCTACGAGCTGGACCGCCAGCGCCAGCTGATCCTGCTGCGCCGCGACAACACCGAGCACCTGCTCCTCGTCGGCGGCCCCAACGACGTCGTGATCGAGCGCAACATCGTGCGGGCCGGCGGCAACCGGGTCTCGGCGGAGCTGTCGGACCGGTCCGAGCCGGACGCCCCGGAGGTTCCGCTCACCCTGCCGGCCGGCACGGAGCCCGCGCCCCTGCCGCCGCCCTTCCCCGAGCCCGAGACGCCCGTGCGGGCGCCCGAGCCGGCGCGGGCCGCCCCCGTCTTCGCGCCGCCGCCGCCTCCGGAGCCCGTGCCCGAGCCGGTGCGGCCGGCCTCGCGCTTCAACGCCTCGCGCCGGGTCGAGCCGCCGAGCCTGCGCGCCGCCCGCCAGGCACCTCCGCCCCTGGAGATTCCGCCCGAGGCCCCAGGGGAGGCGCCGCCCTTCGCGGTGCCGGTCCCGCCTGTGGTGACCGCGCCCCCGCCGATGCCGGAGCCGGTCCTGCCGCCCGAGCCGGCGCCCGCTCCCGCCGGCACCCGCGGGGCCGAGCCGCGCACGGTGGATGCGACGATCCTCAACGACATGGCCCGCCAGCTCGAAGAGGCCCTGCGGCGGCCCTCCTCGGCGGTGGCGCCGGCCCGCCCGGCGGCCCCGGCGATGAGCGCCCCGGTGATGAGCGCCCCGCCGGAGCCGGTCGCGCCCCCGCCCGTCCCCGAACCGGAGCCGGCCCCGCCYCCCCCGCCYCCCCCGGAGCCCGCACCTCTGCCCGAACCCGCGCCTCCGCCCGAGCCCCCGCCGCCCGAGCCCCCGCCGCCCGAGCCCGAGCCGGCTCCGCCGCCCCCGCCGGCGCCGGAACCGGTGCCCGAGCCGCCCCCGCCTCCGCCGGCCCCGCCGGAGGAACCGGCCCCGGCCTCGAAGGCGCCCTCGGTCCAGAACCCGTTCTCGGTCGAGGAGATCGAGGCCGAGTTCGCCCGCCTCCTCGGCCGGCCGCTCGACAAGCGCTGAAGGCCTGTCGCCGAAGGGGTGGCGCCGAACACCGGTGCCGGAGGTCTTCGCGCCGGATCTGTTGCACCGGAACCGCGCCCGCCCGCCCTCGACAGGGTGCGGCGGGCGCGGCGCTTGCGGGCCGCGGCCCCTGAGCCCAAGGGTGGAACCGCCATGGCGCCCCCGAATCGCTCGTCCCGTCTCCCCCGTCTCTGCCGCGCCGCGGTGGCCCTGCTGTTCCTCTCGGGCGGCTCGGCGCTGGCGCAGAGCCTGACCGTCGATCTCGGCCCGAGCGGCGGCGTCACCGAGCGGGCCTTGCAGCTCGTCGCCCTCATCACCGTGCTGGCGCTGGCGCCCTCGGTCCTGGTGATGGCGACCTCGTTCACCCGGATCGTGGTGGTGCTGTCGATCCTACGCTCGGCGCTGGGCACCCAGACGGCGCCGCCGAACGCGGTGATCGTCAGCCTGTCCTTGTTCCTCACCGCCTTCGTGATGGCGCCGACGGCGCGGGAGGCTTACCGCACCGGCATCGAGCCGCTGCTCGCCGGGCAGATCCAGCAGGGCCAGGCCTTCGAGCGGGCGAGCCAGCCGTTCAAGGCGTTCATGCTGCGCAGCGTGCGCGAGAAGGACCTGAAGCTCTTCCTGGACCTCGCCCGCGCCGGCACGCCGGCGACGCCGGAAGCGGTCGGCCTCGAGGTGCTGACCCCCGCCTTCATGATCTCGGAGTTGAGGCGCGCCTTCGAGATCGGCTTCCTGCTGTTCATCCCGTTCCTGATCATCGACCTCGTGGTCGCGTCGATCCTGATGTCGGTCGGCATGATGATGCTGCCGCCCGCCACCGTGGCGCTGCCGTTCAAGCTGATCTTCTTCGTGCTGGTCGACGGCTGGACCCTGGTGGCCGGATCCCTGGTGCAGAGCTACGGCGGCTGATCGCCGGGCCGATCGCCATGGGGTCGGGGTCCCGGCACTAGGCCGAGGGCCCGGCCGGCGAGGTGGGCCGGCACGCCGCGGCGCATCAGCCGGTCGCGGCGCGCCCGGTTCGCGAGGCCCGTCGCCTGCGCCGCCGCCGCATCGACGATCGGCTGCGTCCAGGCCTCGAACCAGGCGATCTGCACCGCCAGCCCGAGCAGCACCATCTCGCCGGCCAGCACCTGCGAGGCGAGGACGACCCGCCGCACCTGCGCGTCCAGCGGGATGGCGGGCGGTGGGCTCATGGCATCCGGGCCGCCCGCACCGTCATCGCAGGGCGGCCTCCGGCCGCACGGCCTCGGGGCCCGGCCGGACGGCGTCGATCACGTGGGCGGCCGGGACGGCCTCGACGAGCCCCGGCTCGATGGGCGCGGGCGCCGAGGGCTCGATTGGATTGTACGGGCGGTTGTAGCAACGGCAGATCGCGAACCAGAATGCCGCGCGCTCCGCGGGTGTGAACCGGCTCAGGCAGGCCTCGAGGGCGTCCTGGCCGGCTTGGGCGAGATGCGCGCGCGTGCCCTCGTCGAGGCGGTCGAGCCCGGCGGCGGACGCGAGGTCGATGGCACGCTGGTCGGGATCGTCCGGCGACGGCGCGTGATCGCGGGAGGCGGTGATCGACTCGGATATCGTCGGCTCGGCCACGGCTCGACTCCCTGACGGTTTTCCACGCCAGATCTAACGCCGAACGTCTCGCTTCGATCCGCCCCGTGTCAGTGCTCCGGAAAGAACGGCGGCGGGATGTTGTAGATCGGCAGGTTGGTGTTGCGCGGCAGCCAGGCGTGGAAGACCTCGCCCTCGCGCTCGCCGTAGGAGACCGGCCGGACCGCGATGCCGCGACGCAGGCCGGGATGGGGGGAACCCATTCGGGGCAGACCCGCATGGACCCGGTGATACCGGCGGACCGGCGCATAAGCCGGCCTCGGCATGCGCCCGTAGCCGGCGGGCGCCGGGCGGTCGACCTCGCCGTCGGCCGCCGCCGGGGCGGCGAGCGCCAGCATCATCAGTCCGGCAGTCAAGGCGGGGCGCAGCATGCGGGCGGTCTCCGAGATCCCGCGAGCTTAAGGCCGCGAATCCCACCAGGGGCTTAACCGCGGCTCGCGATCGCCACCCCGGCCACCGCCACCACCATGCCGAGGAGCTGCACCGGCGCCAGGGTCTCGCCGAACAGCCCGAACGCCATCGCGGCCGAGACCGGCGGCACGAGGTAGAACAGGGCCGCCACCCCCGCCACCGCGCCGCGTCGGATCAGCCCGAGCAGGATCAGGATGCCGCCGACCGACAGGCCGAGCACCGCCCAGGCGAGGCCGAGGAGCAGCGGCACCGAGAAGTCGAACTCGCCGTGCTCGGTCAGGAGCGCCAGCGGCAGGGTGAGGAGCCCGGCGCCGACGAACTGGGCCGCGGCATTGGTGCGCAGGTCCACCGCGACGGCCTTGCGCTTCTGCCACAGGGTGCCGAGCGTGATCCCGATCGTGCCGCAGAAGCAGACCGCGAGGGCGACCGGCGGGATGCCGCCGCCGACGCCGATCCGCGGCGCCAGCACCAGCCCGGCACCGAGGAGGCCGACCGCGATGCCGAGCCAGCGCAGGCCCGAGACCCGCTCGCCGAGGAGCGGCCCCGCCACCGCGGCGGTGAGCAGCGGCTGAAGGCTCGCCACCAGGGCGGCGATGCCGGCCGGCAGCCCGCGATGCACCGCCCAGAACACCGCGTCGAGATAGACGCCGTGGATCAGGATCCCGGCCACCATCGCGTCGCGCCAGCCGGTCCAGCCGCGCGGCCAGGTCGCACCGGCGGCGAGCGCCAGGCCCGACAGCACCATCGCGCTCAGCACGAAGCGCACGCAGAGGAAGGTCAGCGGCTCGGCATGCGGCGCGATCAGCCGCGCCACCACGAAGCCCGTGGCCCAGATGAGCACGAACAGGCCGGGGGCCAGGCGGGTCGGCCAGGATGCGTCGGACAGAGGCAGGAGGCGGCTCATGATGCCTGCGCAACGAGCACGAGCGCGGCCGTTCCGCAACCGGGAACCGCGTCGGGACGGCCCCGTCGGCGGCGCAGGGCTCGAACCCGGACCGTCCGTGCCCGGAAGGACGCGGGCGCCGGATTTTGGTCGGCCCGGCTTTCCAGGACGGGCCTGCCCGCTCTACCTGAGGCGGCAGGCCCGCTGGCGTGAGGTCCGCCGGCGACACCATGCCTGCCGGGGAGGAAGCCCGCCGGAAGGCCCGTGACGTCCCAGCCCGAGAGCCCGCGCGCCGTGATCCGTCCCCGTACCGCCCTGGAGATCGCCGCCATCGCGGCGCAGCGCTTCGTCGCCCACGACGGCTGGGCGATCGCCAGCCACATCGCGCTCTCGCTTCTGACCTCGCTTTTTCCGTTCCTGATCCTGCTCACGGCGCTCGCCAGCGTGTTCGGCACCAAGTCGCTCGCCGACGAGGCCGGAAACCTGCTGTTCGAGATCTGGCCGAGCGAGGTGGCGGGGCCGATCGCCGGCGAGGTCCACCGGGTGCTGACCGAGCAGCGCGGCGGCCTCCTCACCCTCGGCGCGGTGCTGGCGCTCTACTTCTCGTCGAGCGGGGTCGAGAGCCTGCGGGTCGGCCTCAACCGGGCCTATGGCCTGCGCGAGATGCGGCCGTGGTGGCTCACCCGCCTCGAATCGATCGGCTACGTGATCTGCGCCGCCTTCGCGATGCTGGCCTTCACCTTCCTGGTGGTGCTCGGGCCGCTGGTCTGGCGCGGGCTGGTGCTGGTGGCGCCGGGGCTGGAGCCGCTCGGCCTCACCGTGGCGGTCGGCCGGGTCGGGGTGACGGTGCTGCTCGTCTCGGCCGTGCTGGTGATCGCCCACAAGTTCATCGCCGCCGGGCGCCGGCCCGTCACCCTGGTGCTGCCCGGCATCGCCGTGACGCTGTGCCTGTGGGTGCTGGCCGGGATCGGCTTCGGGATGTACCTCGACCGGTTCTCGAACGCCTACGTCTCGACCTACGGGGGCTTGGCGACCGCGATGGTGTTCCTGGTCTTCGTCTACTGGCTCGCCGCGATGTTCCTGTTCGGCGGCGAGATCAACGGCACGGTGATCGCCGCCCGCCGCCGCCGCCTCCAGGCCCGGGCCCAGAGCCGGCGGGATACGATCAAGTTGCTGTAGGGGGGACTCCCAGGCCGTCAGCTCCAGGCGTGGAACGGCGGGTTGACCCCGTTCAGCGCGTGGTTGCCGACGATCGCCACCTTCCAGCGCACCGGATCGTGGAGGGTATGGGTGCGGGCGTTGCGCCAGTGCCGGTCGAGATTGTGCTCGGCGAGCGTCGCGCGGGTACCGGACAGCTCGAACAGGGTGTTGGCGGCGGCGAGCGCCACCTCGGTGGTCAGGACCTTGGACTCGGCCACCGCGAGCTGGGCCGCCGCCACGCTCTCGGGCGTCGGATCCGCGACCGCCGCGTCGATGGCGAGCCCGGCCCGGTCGAGCAGGGCCTCGGCGGCGTGCTGGCGGATCGTCAGGTCGCCGACGGCGCGGATCGTGTAGGGGTCGTCGGAGGCCCGCTCCTGGCCGCTGTCGATCCAGGGCCGCGCCTTCTCGCGCACGAAGGCGATGGTGTCGTCGAGGGCGGCGCGCCCGATCCCGGCATCGATCGCCGCCTGGATGATCTGGAAGATCGCCCCGTCGACCCGCGGTGCCGTGTAGCCGCGCCAGGCCGGCACGAGGCGGCTCTTTTCGACCCGCACGTCGTCGATCAGCACGGTGCCGCTGGCGGTGCCGCGCTGGCCGAAGCTCGACCAGTCGTCGATCACCGTGAGGCCCGGGGCATCGCGGTCGGCGATGGCGTACCAGGGGCGGCCCTCGTCATCGACCGCGACGATGGGCACGAGATGAGCGAGCAGCGCCCCCGTCGCGTAGAACTTTCGGCCCCGGACGACGACGTGGTCGCCGTGATCGGTGAAGCGGGTCTCGAACTCGGCGGCCCGCTTCGTGCCCTTCTCCGAGAAGGCGTTGCCGAAGCGGATGCCGGCCAGCACCGCGGCGAACAGCTCCGCCTGCTGCTCCGGCTCGGACACGGTACGGATCGCCGCGACGATGCCGAGGTGGTTCTGGGCGATCTGTGCGATCGAGGGATCCGCCGCCGCGATGATCGCGACGACCTGCGCCAGCGTCCGGTAGGACACCTCCGGCCCGCCATGGCTGCGCGGCACGTTGATCGACCACAGCCCGCTCTGCGAGAAGGCGTCGAGTTCGGCCAGCGGCCGCGCTCCGGTGCGGTCGCGCTCCGAGGCGCCCTCCCGGAACCGGGCCGCGAGGGCGTGGGCGATCCGGATCGCCTCCGCGTCGTCGCGGATGACGTGGGCGGGCTCGGCCGGGCGGGCGGGGCCGGGCGCGCCCTGCGGCGCAGGGTCGGCGATGTGGCTCGGATTGACGGCGATGTTCATGGGAGGCTCCGCAATCGGTGGACAGGATTGGCGGTGGGGTGCATTCCCCTCCCCAGCGCGCATGGGGAAGGGTCCGGCTCTCGCACAGGCAGGATCGCCGGTTCATCGGAGCGATGAAGATGACGATCGTCGATCGATTGGCACGACTGGATCGCGCCGCAGAATATTTCCCGATGGATGCCGTTTCGTCAAACGAAGCATCCTGTTTAATTTTACTGATTTCTGGAAATTCGTTCTCGCCGATCAGCGATCGTGCAAAAGCATTTTTTCGATCGGGGTCCGCCGGCTGCGATCACCGACCTTGGGGTCGAAACCCGGTCAGCTTGACCGCATGACGGGCTGCCATCGGCAAAGGACCGCTCGACACAGCCTCGGTGGAAAGCGGTCTCATTCAGTCCAACCGACCTCCCACCCTTGCAACGAGCCGGGGCTTTGCGAAGTCGTCGTTGTCGATGATCGTGTCGCAGTTGCCCTCCGGATCGCAGAGGCGTTCATACAGGGCATACGCGGGACGGTAGCGCTTCCCATAGAGATCGCGCGCTGCCATCTCGCCCCCGAGGCGGTCCGTATCCCGACCCAGGCCGCGGGCCTCCGCCATCTCGGCTGAGGTCCGCACGAAGAGCGTCACGTCCCAATGGTCACGTAGCTCGTGGCGTTGGAGGAAAGTGCCATCCACGATCAGGATGGCGTCCTCGGCTGCCACTTGCGGCTCTTGAGCTATCGGCTGGTCGGCGTCGAGGTCGAAGGACGCGGTGCGATACTGCCGGTCACCCTTCGGGCCCAGCGGGGCGAGCAGGAGGGTGACGACGGAGGGAAGATCGCGTGCGTCATAATAGTATCCCTCTGCCGAATACCGGCCTCGGGCGTAGCGCTCAACACGTGGGCGGTGGAAGCCGTCGATGGACGTCCGGATCACGGGCCGCCCTGTCTCAACAAGCAACGCGGCAATCTCGTCGGCGAGCGTCGTCTTGCCCGAGGCCGTTCGTCCATCGACCGCGACCCTTACCGGGTGGCCCGGACGCAAGCGTCCGAGGCGCGTGGCGACTTCGCTGAGTGTGTCCGTCCTGTTCACTGTAGGCTCGCGCTCGTCGATACTACGGAGGCTTAGCGACAGCTCCTTAGGGTCAGCTTCATGACGCCTGCGGGCGTCCGCCGAGGGTGGAAACGGGACGGACGGCTATGAGAGTACGTCCATTCGAATGCGGGCATCCGTTTCGGCGTCTGCCAGTGGGGCGACAGCTGTGAAGACGACACCTTCGGAGCGAAAGTCGAGGTCGACACGCCCGCCGATCTCTGCAGCCAGCACACGCCTGATGAGCTGGGTTCCGAAGCTCGTCCGGTTCGGGGGTACAACGGGGGGACCGCCGGTTTCCCGCCAAATCATGTGCAGGAGCGGACGATCCGGCTCGCCCACAATCTTCCACGCGACCTCGACAATGCCTGTTGCGGCGGATAGGGCACCGTATTTGGACGCGTTCGTCGCCAGTTCATGAAGCGCCAGGGCATAGGCGACGACGAGCTGGGGCGGAAGGCGCAGATCCGGTCCCGACAGTCTAAATCGGTCGGCATCCTCGACGCCGAAGGGCGTCAGCGAGCGCATGACCAGGTCATGCATCGAGACGCTCCCGAATTCCTCGGAAACCAGCAGGGTGTTGGCCGCCGCCATCGCCTGGATGCGCGCCGTCAGCGTCACGCCGGCATCCTGCAGCGAGTCGGCGCGCCGCATGGTCTGCGAGACAACGGCCTGCAGGGCGGACAGCGTATTCTGCACGCGGTGATGGAGTTCGCGGCTCAGCAAGGCGCGATGACTCTGTACCGCCCGTCGTTCCGTGATGTCTTGCGAGGTTCCCGTGATGAGGATCGGCGTTCCATCCGCCCGATAATGCGCCTTTCCCCTGATCTGGACCCAGCGCACCTCACCGGAGGGCGTAGTCAGGCGATACTCGGCATCGAGAAGCGACCGGTTCGCGATGGCCTGCTCGATCGCTTAGTGCTGGATCGCACGATCGTCTGGGTGGATGGAGGCCTGTAGTTCTTCGAGGCTGAGCGGGTCTTGGGGCTGGCGCCCGCAGATCGCCTTGCAGCTATCGGACGCTGTCAGATGCCCGGTGTCGAGGTTGATGCTCCAACTGCCAAGCTGTCCCGCTTCCAGAGCGAAGCGCAGGCGCTCCTCGCTCGCCTGCAGCTCAGCATTGCGCCGCGCGACCTCCGCCTCCAGATCGTGCCGGTCGCGCTGGAGACTCACCAATCGCTCGCGCTCCAAGGTCACATCGAACTGAGAAGCAAAGAAGTAGGTGAGCTGCCCATCCTCCCCGAACACCGGCGAGACCAGGAGGCGGTTCCAGAACGTCGAACCATCCTTCTTGTAGTTCAGAAGGTCAAGCTCGATCGGTACCCTGCTCTCGATCGCGCGTCTCAAGCGCAGCACCTCCGCGCGGTCGGTCTCCGGTCCCTGCAGGAAGCGGCAGTTCCGCCCGATGATGCCGCCCCGGTCGTAGCCCGTGAGCCGGGCAAACGCCGCGTTGGCGAAGACGATCGGGTTGTCGGCCTGTCGCGGGTCCGTGATCAGCATGGGCATGCGCGTGGCGCGGACAGCCGAAGAGAACGGGTCCGGCCCGGAGCCCGCCCGCGTCAGCTCGCGAATGATGCGAGCTTCCTCCTCGAAATTCGGCACCTGTATCCGTCCCGCCTCGGTCGTCTCAAGCGCTGCTATATACCGCTACGGTGCCAGCTCATGAAGTGGGCGAGAGACCGCAGTCTCGGCTGAACCGCAAAGCCAGGAGCGACCTCCGCAGCCCCCGCTCGGCGCAGGGCTTGACGATGACGTAAGCCTTCGGCGGGAGCAGCGCCGCCTCGCCTGAACAGACGATGGTCCGTGTCTCCCGCCAGCGCACGCGGACGGCATGCGCGAGGTCGCAGCCGTCCATCGGCCCCGGCATATTGAAATCGGCGTAGAGGAGCGCGATGCCTTCACGGGCTTCCAGGTGCCGTAGCGCGTCCTGGGCATGTTCGGCCTGAAGCACTTCGAAGCCGAGATCAGACAGCATGTCGGCGGCCGCCGCGCGGACGATCGCTTCATCTTCGGCGAGGACAGCGACGGGGCGGGATCCTGCCATGGATCCAGCAATGCCGGTCATTGCCACGTGTTTCAGCGTGTCCTTAGATATGCACGAGCCGTCGGCAACGCAGGCCCAAGGATGACTGCGTCCGAGATGCGCCGACGGTCTTGGGGTGCCCGCAATAGTTCGAAAGCCGACCTACCCACGATCAAGCTGAACGAGTTTCGACCGCGAGCCGGCCGCGGGGCCGGCTATCGGTGGAGATGATCGGCATGGCCGTCTGGTGCGCCGCCGGATGGGCTCATCCCCGCCGGGCCCTGCATACCCTCGGCAGCCATGCCGCCCTCCTGGTCATTCCGGGCTCCGTTTTCAGGACGATGGAGGATGCGGGCCCCGCCGGCAGCTCGGCCGGAGGCGAACGACATGGCGTCCCGCCCCTCGGACTGCCGACGTGAGAAGGGGCAGACTCTCGCCTGCCCCCTGAGGTCTCCGTCACGCCGCCATCGCGTAGTCCGGCTCCGGCTCGGTCACCATGAACTGGGCCCGGGCGAGGTCGGCGAAGCGGCCGCCCTCGGCCACCAGCTCGTCGAAGGTGCCGCTCTCGACGATCCGGCCCTGGTGGAAGACCAGGATGCGGTCGGCGTCGCGGATCGTCGACAGGCGGTGGGCGATCACGAAGGTGGTGCGCCCCTCCATCACCGCTTCCAGCGCGCCCTGGAGCTTGCGCTCGGTGGCGGCGTCGAGCGCGCTCGTCGCCTCGTCGAGGATCAGGACCGGCGGGTTCTTCAGCAGCGCCCGGGCGATCGAGAGCCGCTGGCGCTCGCCGCCGGACAGCGAGCGGCCGCGCTCGCCGATGACGGTGTCGAGCCCGTCGGGCTGGCGCGCCATGAACTCCGAGGCCTGGGCGCGTTCGAGGGCGTCGAGCATCTCGGCATCGGTGGCGTCGGGCCGGCCGACCTGGAGGTTCTCGCGGATCGAGCGGGCGAACAGCATCGGCTCCTGGAACACCACGCCGATGTTGTGGCGCAAGGAAGAGAGGCCGATGTCGCGCAGGTCCTCGCCGTCGATGCGGATCGTGCCGGCATCGGGATCGAAGGCGCGGTGCAGGAGCCCGAGCGTCGTCGACTTGCCGGAGCCGGTGGTGCCGACGAGCGCCACGGTCTCGCCGGCGCGGGCCGTGAACGACACCCCGTCGAGGGCCGGGCGGGGGCCGTCATAGGAGAAGCGCACGTCCTCGAAGGAGACGTCGCCTTCGAGCCGCACCACCGCCTTGGCGCCGGGCCGGTCGTGGACCGCGGGCACGGTGTCGAGGATCTCGAAGAATTCCTGCATCTTCGGCGCCTGCAGGAACAGGCTGTTGACGAAGGCGACGACCTGGTCGAGCCGGGTGACCAGCATGGTGGCGAGGCTCATGAACGACACCACGTCGCCGACGGTGGCCAGCCCGTGGCCGTGCAGCACGATGCCGGTGACGAAGATCGCCGTCATGGTCAGCGTCGCCGAGGCGCGGGTGGCGACGGAGGCCAGCGCCCACCAGGACAGGACCGGGATCTGGGCGGCGAGCAGGTCGCGGATGATGCCGTGCATCGCCTCCTTCTCGGCCTTGGCGCGGGTGAAGGACTGGATCACCGCGACGTTGCCGAGCGCGTCGGACGCGTGGGCCGCGAGGCCCGAATGGTACGCCTCGACCTTGCCCTGGAGGGCCTCGGTGCGGCGCAGGACGAAGGTGGTGAGCGTGGTGAACACCACCATCAGGGCGACCAGGATCGAGCCGAGCTGCCAGTTGAGGAACAGCGTCATCGGCAGCAGCACGACCAGGGAGACGAGCGCGGCGCAATGGTCGCGGAAGAAGCCGAGCCAGGTCGCCGCCATGCCGCTCGTGCCCTCCAGCATCGCCTTCAGCACCCGGCCGGAATGGTTGGCCGAGTGGAAGGCGAGCGGCAGGTCGAGGACGTGCTCGAAGTAGTTCGCCATCGCCGCGAGCCGGCTGCGATGGGTGAGCCGGTCGGAGTGGAGCGCGATCAGCACGCCGGCGCCGATCGAGAACAGCCCGAACCCGACCCAGGCGGCGACGAGGAGGAGCAGGCTCGACGTGCCGGCACCGCCGGCCGGCAGGTGGGTGAGCCGGTCGATGATGCGGCCGAACAGCACCGGCTCGGCGAAGGCCGCCACCGCCAGGGCGACGTTGGCGGCGGCGAGCAACGCGCCGAGGCGCAGGTCGGGCCCGAGCTGGCCCATGACCCGGACGTAGAGCCTGATCAGCCGCATGAATCGAGAACCTTGGATAGATGCCCCTGGTCGCGGCCCGGGCCCTCGCCCGCCGCCTGCCCCGTGCGCGGCCTTGTTGTGACGGCCGTTCGTTCGCATGGTGGTTTCTATGCCAGATTTCGGCTGAACGGCGCATGACGGCGTCGGCGCCGGGCAGCGGCATTTTTACCGTTCGTTGACCCTGCCGGCCTTAACGTCCGAGGCAGGACAGACGCGACATCCGGCCCGAGCCCCGCGACCGGGGGGCCGCGAGCGCGCATCAAGGGGCCGCCCACAGATGGATATCGCAACCGGCGCCGGCCTCGTCGGCGGCATCGCGGTCGTGTTCGTGCTCATCATGATCGACGGCGGCAATTTCGCCGCCTATTTCGACAAGCACGCGGTGATCGTGATCTTCGGTGGCGCCACCGCCGCCACCATGCTGCGCTTCCCGTTCTCGGTCATCGTGCACGGCGTGCCGATGGGCCTGCGCTACGCCTTCAACATGCGGGCGATCCGGCCGCGCGAGCTGATCGACGAGATCACCAAGATCGCCGACGTGGTGAAGCGCCAGGGCCCGATGGCGATCGAGAACCTCGAGATCTCGGACCCGTTCCTGGCCCAGGGCGTGCGCTACATCGCCGACGGCTACGACCGCGAGTTCATCCGCGACACGATGGAGCGCGACCGCGACAACTTCCTGATGCACCTCGACGAGGGCTCGAAGGTCTACCGCGCCTTCGGCGACTGCGCCCCGGCCTGGGGCATGATCGGCACCATCCTCGGCATGGTGACGATGTTCGCCAACATGTCCGACCCCTCGAAGCTCGGCCCCGCCATGGCGACCGCGCTGCTGGCCACCCTGTACGGCGCGCTCATCGCCAACATGATCACCCTGCCGATCGCCGACAAGCTGCACGTCAAGCTCGAGGAGGAGGACGTCTCGCGCTCCCTCATCATCGACGGGGTGCTGCTGATCCGCGACGCCAAGAGCGCCTCGCTCGTGCGCGAGATGCTGATCGCCTACCTGCCGCACAATCATCGGGACGAGATGGCCGCCGAGGCGGCCTGACGCACCGGGACGAGATGGCCGCCGAGGCGGCCTGACGCTTTCGGGATCCGGGTTCTTCAGGGAGATCTGAGCGGTGGCCAAGAAGAAGCGCGGCGGGGCCCATGGCGGCCACGGCTGGTTCGTGACCTTCGCGGACCTGATGGCGCTCTTGATGAGCTTCTTCGTGATGATCGCGGCCTACTCGACCCAGGATCAGAAGAAGCTCCAGGCGGTGGCGGGCTCGATGCGCGATGCCTTCGGCACCAACCGCGAATCGCGCTTCAACGGCATCATCGAGAAGAACGGCCTGCCCTCGGCGACCAAGTTGCGCGAGGCCCGCGACATCCCGCCGGAGAAGGCCTCCGACCGGGCCGAGCCGCCCTCCGACGACGAGATCCTGGCCGACGGCATCCAGCGCAACGCCTACAAGGATGGCTTCGGGCTCGCCATGACGTCCTTGCGCCAGGCGTTGCAGGACCTGCCGGAGATCGCCGAACTGTCGAAGAGCATCGTGATCGAGGTCACGGCCCGCGGCCTCGACATCTCCCTCGTCGACCAGGACAACCGCTCGATGTTCCCGGAGGGCTCGACCCGGCCGAACGACCGCACCCGCGAGGTGCTGGAGCGGATCGTCCCGACCTTGCGCCGGCTGCCGAACCGCATCGCGGTGACCGGCTACACCGCCGCCGACCGCCCCGGCCGCCGCCCGGCCGCCCCGCCCTGGGAGCTCTCGGCCGGCCGCGCGGTGAGCGTGCGCGAGATCCTGGCCGGCAACGGCCTGCCCGGCGACCGCTTCGCCTCCGTGTCGGGCAAGGCCGACACCGAGCCGCTGTTTCCCGACAACCCGTACCTGCCGGCCAACCGGCGGGTGACGGTGACGCTCCTCAACGAGGCGCCGCCGACGCCGCGGGGGCTCGGGTTTCCGTGAGCCGGACCGGCGAACCGGCCGCGCTCAGCGCGGCGTCCCCGGGGCGTCGGAGGCTCTGGCATAGCGATCGTCGTAGCGCCCCTGCGCGATGAGGCGCAGCACCTCGGCCTCGCGCATCTCCTGCGCCCTGGCTGCCGCCAGCAGGTCGCGGGCCCGGCCGGGCGCGAAGGTGACGACGCCGTCGGCATCGCCGACCACCACGTCGCCGGGATTCACGACCCAGCCGCCGACGCAGACCGGCACGCCGATCTCGCCCGGTCCGGTCTTGTACGGGCCGCGATGGGTGACCGTGCGGGCGTAGCAGGGGAAATCGGACGTCGCGAACTCCGCCACGTCCCGGATCGCGCCGTCGATCACGAAGCCGGCCGCGCCGCGGCTCTCCGCGATCGCCTTCATGATCCCGCCGACGAGGGCCCGATCGCCGTCGCCGCCGCCATCGACCACCACCACGTCGCCGGGCCGGACGCGTTCGAGGGCCCGATGGATGGCGAGGTTGTCGCCGCCGCGGACCCGGACCGTCAAGGCCCGGCCGACCAGCGGCCCGCCGCGGTGGAACGGCCGCAATCCGACCGGGCCGGCGAGGCGGTCCAGGTTGTCGCTGAGCGCTGCGGTCGCTACGCCGCGGAAGGCGGCCAGAAGATCGGCCGGGAGATCGGCCGGGAGATCGCCGAAGAGAGCGGCATCGACGAGGGGGACGGAATCGCTCACGACTTCACCGCATAGGCAGACGGGTCGGGCGAGCTGGTCGGATGCGCGAAGGCGCGCTCCAGCTCGGGCGAGAGCGGCACGTTGAAGTTCAGGCCCCGGGGCGGCACCGGCGACTGGAACCAGCGCCGGTAGATCGTCAGGATCTCGGGGCTGCGGTAGAGGTCGGCGGTCGCCGCATCCGCCAGCGCCTTGAACGGCGCGTCGTCCTTGCGCAGCATGATGCCGTAGGGCTCGGGCGCCGACAGGGCCTCCTCGCTGAGCCGGAAGGCCTCCGGCTCCTTGGACTGGGCGATCAGGATGCTGAGCTGCACGTCGTCGGTGACGAAGGCGGCGACGCGCCCGCTCTCGAGCAGCAGGAAGCCCTCGGCCGGGTCCTTGGCGGTCTGGATGGTCATGCCGAGCTGGCGCTCGGTGTTGATCCTGTTGAGCTGGATGACGTTGGTCGAGCCCGCCACCGTGGCGACCGTCTTGCCGCGCAGGTCGTCGAGGCGCGAGAGGCCGAGGGCCTTGCGCGCCGCGAAGCGCGTCGACGCCAGGAAGTGCGTGTTGGTGAAGGTCACCTGCTTCTGGCGCTCGGCGTTGTTGGTGGTCGTGCCGCATTCCAGGTCGATCGACCCGTTCGCCATCAAGGGGATCCGGGTCGAGGAGATCACGGTCTGCATCTCGACCTTGAGATCGGGCAGGCCGAGGCGCGCCTTCACGGCACCGACGATGTGCTGGCAGATGTCGATGGTGTAGCCGACGATCCGGGCCTGGTCGTCGATGTAGCTGAAGGGCGTCGCGCTGTCCCGCACGCCGAGCACGATGCGGTGGGTGTCCTTGATCTTCCGCAGGGTTCCGGTCAGCTCGTCCGCCGCCGCGGGGGTGAGCAGGGCTGCGACCAGGGGCAAGGCAGACAGCAGGGTGCGGTGACGCATCGCGACGGGCTCCGGTGGCGGTGAGAACCTGGACGGCTCGGCGGAGCAGCGCCCCTGACTCGGGGCCGATCCCATCGGTGTCGAGGTGCCGCGGCGCTGAGCCGTGGGCGGCAGAGTGGGACAAGGCGTTTCGCGAAAAAAGCGATTAAAACTCCTTACCTCACATGCCAGAACGGCATGATCCGGAGCACCTCGCCAGCGGAGACGGGCCGTGCCGACGCTCAAGCAACTCGATGCCCTGCGCTGGGCCGTGGCCCTCGGCAGCTTCGAGCGGGCGGCGGAGCGGCTGAACACCACGCAATCGGCGATCTCGAAGCGGATCCGCGACCTCGAGGCCGCCCTCGGCGCCGAACTCTTCGACCGGCGCCAGCGCGGGGCGCGTCTCACGCCGCGGGGCGAGGCGGTGCTGGCCATGGGCGAGGAGATGCTGGCCTTACGCGATCGGCTGATCGCCCTCGGGGAAGGCGAGACGCCGTCGCTGCGCCGCCTGCGCTTCGGCGTGACGGAACTGACCGCCCTCACCTGGCTGCCGGCCTTCGTGGCGGAGCTGCGCGCCTCCTACGCCCGGATCACCCTGGAGCCGGAGGTGGAGCAGAGCGTCAACCTGCTGGCGCTGCTCGCCTCCGGCGAGCTCGACTTCATCGTCGTGCCGGATGTGTTCTGGCAGCCGGGCTATCTCTCGGTGCCGCTCGCCCGGGTCGAGAATGCCTGGATGTGCAGCCCGCTTCTCCTGCACGAGCGGCAGGCCATCCCCCTCGACGCCCTGATGCGCCTGCCGGTGCTGATCCAGGGCGACCGGTCGGGCTCGGGCTTGTTCTTCGACAAGTGGCTGAAGCAGCGCGGCGTCACCCCGGCCCGCATGATCCGGAGCAACAGCATGATCGCCCTCGTCGGGCTGACGGTCGCGGCGGTCGGGATCAGCTACCAGCCGCGCCACTGCCTCAAGGGGCTGGTGGAGCGGGGCGACCTGCGCCTCGTCGAGAGCGATCCGGCCCTGCCGGCCATGACCTACGTGATGATGTTCCGCGGCGACGAAGCCGCGACCCTCGTCCACACCCTCACCGCCCTGGCGCGGCGGACCTGCGATTTCACCCGGCCGGTCCGCTGGAGCTGACGGGCTGCTACTTCGCCACCAGCAAGGCCCAGTACACCTTGTACTTCGACCCCGGCGCGTAGGCCGTCGCGATCCCCATCCGGGTCGCCGTCGGATCGAGCATCACGGCGTTGTGCGCCGGGCTCTCGCGCCACCCGGAAAAAGCCTCGGCCAGGGTGTGGTAGCCGGCCGAGAGGTTGGCGGCCGGGTCCGGGTAGCCCATCCGGGCCGCGACCGTCTTGACGATGTCGGCCTGGCTCGGGCGGCCGGCGGCGGCCATGGCGGCGGTCTCGGTCTCGGCGAGGCGCTGGAGGCCGGGATCGAGGGCGAGCGGCGGCAATCCCTTGTTGCGGCGATAGGCGGCGATCATGTCGTGGGCCGCCGCCGCGTCGATCTGCGCGCCCGTCGCCGCCATCGGCCAGTACAGGCTCGGTCCCGCGGCGCCGACCGGCGCCCGCGTCGCCTCGGTCGCCGCGCAGGCGGCGAGCGAGAGCGGCAGGGCCAGAACGGCGAGGCGCCTCAGCGCAGCGGGGGGGAGTGTCACGGCACGGTCTCGGCGGTTCGGCGACGCTCGGCCTCGGGCTCGGCGCGGGTCTCGGGCCGGAAGGCGCCAGGCGCGGTCATGCGGGCGATCTGCCCCATGGCGTCCTGCATCGCGTCCAACCCCTGAACCGTGACGATGCTCGATCCGGGTCCGAGATTGGGGATGAGACCCTCCTCCGACAAGGTCCTGAACACCGCAAAGTTGAGGTCGCTCTGCACCTTCGCCTGCGAGCCGACGTCCGCGATCATCGCGATCAGCTCGAATTCGAGGAAGGGATCGCCGATCTTGCGGAACACCACCCGGGGCGGCGGCTCCTTGAGCACGTCCGGATGGGCCTTGGCGCATCCGGCGATCAGCTCGGCGGCGTGGACCGGGTCCTGGTTGCGCAGGACGCTGACGGTGATGGTGACCCGGCCGGTGCGGTCGCCGCGCACCCGGTTCTTCACCACGCCGGAGATCAGGTTCGAGTTCGGCACGATCACGGCCGAGCGGTCGAAGGTCTGGATCTCGGTCGAGCGCACGCTGATGCGGCGGACATAGCCCTCGTTGTCGCCGATCACCACGAGGTCGCCGACCCGGATCGGCCGCTCCCAGAGCAGCAGCAGGCCCGAGACGAAGTTGTTGACGATCGATTGCAGGCCGAAACCGATACCGACCGACAGGGCGCCGGCCACGATGGTCAGCTTCTCGAGGCTCAGGCCCAGATACGAGAAGGCCAGCGCCAGGGTGAGCAGGAAGCCGACATAGCCGCTCACCGTCGAGATCGAGTTGCGCAGGCCGGGATCGAGGTCGGTCGCCGGCAGGTAGGTGTTCTCGAGCCAGCGCTGCACCGCCTTGGTGATGAGGAGGCCCAGCGTGAACAGCCCGATCGCGAGCGCGATCGTCGAGAGCGAGATCGTCACCCCGCCGACGGTGAAGCCGAAGAACGCGGCCTGCGCCCAGGAGAAGATGTCGGTCGAATCGACGCCCCAGGAGGCCAGCAGCAGCACCCCGGCGGCGGTGAGGAGCACCACCCGGACGAAGCCCGAGATCAGCACCGCGATCTGGTTGAGCGAGCGCTTGCGCAGGCCCGTATTGGCCTGGAGCGCCGTGGCGATGCGCGACTCGTCCTGGAGGGCGGAAGCGACCACCGCGTCGATGCTCGAGATCGCCAGGTAGAGGAGCGCCGCCGCGATGGCGGTCCACATCAGCTGGTCGATGAGGAACGACGACAGGGCGATGTAGCCGACGAGGGCCGCGATCCCGATCGCCGCCACCACGATCCAGCCGAGGATGCGCAGCGGACCCCCGATGCCGGCGGTGGATTCGGCGGCGATGTAGGGGCCGAGGCAGGCCTCGTCGGTCTCGGCGCGCGCCGCGAACCGGCGCAGCCCCTCGGCCATCACCACGGCGACCACCGCGGCGAACACGCCCTTGGTGACGATGGTGATCGGCAGGCTGACCGAGATGCCCTCGTTCAGCCCCTCGATGGTGCGGCCGACGGCGATCACCGAGGCGATGGCGATGATGAGGCGGTTGAGCCGCTCGGCGGTGGCGTCGGTCATCGCGACGAGGCGCCAGGCCGGACGGTCGGGCGAGAGCAGCGCATCGGCCATCGCCTCGACCACCGCCACGAAGGCGAGCGAGGCGACGATGCGGTGGGCCGCCGGCAGCAGGCGCAGCGGCAGGAGCCCGGTGACGTCGAGGGTGTAGCCGACGAGGAAGCTGCCGAGCACCGCCGGCACCGCGCCGACGAGGAAGACCCGCCAGGCCGCCAGCACCCGGGCGTAGCGGGTCGGCTGCGCCTCCCGGGACGAGCGGTGCCCGACCCGCGGGGCGATGTGCCGGCGCCCGATATAGAGTGCCACCGACACGCCGATCGCGAGCGCGAGCAGGAACAGGTTGAGCGGCGTGCCCCGGCGCTGGACCTGGGCCACGGAATCGTCGACCGAGCTCTTCAGTGCCCGGACGTCGCGGTCGAGGTCGCCGGCGGCGCGCAGCCACAGGTTCGGGCTCACCAGGCCGTCGGTGCGCTCGAACAGGGCGCGGGTGAAGGCGGCGCGGCGGCGGTTGCTGATCTGGTCGGTGATCTGCTCGCTCTGGACCAGGAGCGAGCGGGCGAGCCGCAGGGTGTCGTCGATCTCGGCGACGCTGGCCTCGCGCTGGGCCCGCTCCTGGGCCACGTCGGCGCCCTCGGGCTCCTTGGGCTTCGGCCCGAGCTGGTTCAGCCGCTCCTTGGCCGCCTCGAGCCGGGGCCCGAGCTGCTCGACGACCTGGCGCAGGCGGTCGGCCACCGGCGGGATGCCCTCGCGCAGCATGGCGAGGTCGTCCTTGTTCAGCTCGCGATGGGTCAGGGCCTGCTCGCGCTGGTCGAGGTCGGCCTTCTCGGCGTCGAGCTGGGCGCGGATCTGCTTGATCTGCTCGGAGATCGGGGTCTGCGGCGGGGGCTTGGCGGGCTCCTTGGCGGGCTCCTTGGGCGCCTCGGCCGCGGCGGGCTGGGCCGGCTTCGCCTCTCCCTTGGCGTCAGCCTTGGCGTCACCTTTGCCGGCCGGCGCCTGGGCGACCGCGGCCGGTTTCGCCGCAGGTCCCTGCGCCGCCGCGAGCCCGGGGCTCAGCAGGGCGACCAACAGGGCGGCGACCGGGGCGATCGTCCATCGGCGGAGCTGTCTCATGCGCAATCCTTCTCACCCGCGTATCGGTCTCGTCTCCCGGCGACCCGACGGAGGCATGGCGGGACGTCCCGGCCGAGCGGCCGGCCGTCCTCGCGATGGGGGTCGGTTCGAGCGGTCTACCTAGGTCATCCGCCCGCGGGGGGAAACCGCGGGGGAGGACCGCACGGGCAGATCGCACGCGGCAAACGAGGTGCACCGCGCAATCGCGGATCAATGGGGCGAAAATCCGGGAGCGGAGATCCGGGAGTGAAAATCCGAGGGGCGACGATCCAGGCTCCGCGGCAACGCCCGCGATGCCGGCGGCGGATTCCTGCGGCCTTTCGGATTCGTGTGGGGCGTGACGAGACGCCCCGAACTGAAACCTTCACAACCCTGTCATGCTGCTATTAGACTAAGCCCCGATGGACACGGCCATTTCGCTCTGCTGCAGGAGGATCCCGATGATCGTCCGCCATCAGCAGCCCAGACGGCGCCCGGATCGCATCCCGGCCGCGCCCCACGGCGTCCGCTTCCCGGGCGGCCGTGGCGGGCATCCGCCATGTCCCCCTACGCTTTCCCCCACTCTTCCCGACCGGCTCGGAGGATAGGCGATGGTCCCCATCTCCTCTCCTGGCGAGCAACGCGAGGACCGGCACCGTGCCGGCCCCCCTCGCCGCGGTCGGCCCGTCGCCAGGGCAGGATGATGCTGGACCTTCAAACCCTCGTGCTCAACGCGGATTACCGGCCGCTCTCGTACAATCCGCTCTCGCTGTGGTCGTGGAAGGATGCGTTCACGGCCCTGTTCCTCGACCGCGTCACCCTGGTGGCGAGCTACGACGTCGAGGCGCGCTCGCCCAGCCGGTCGCTCCGAGTGCCGAGCGTGGTGGCGCTCAAGAGCTACGTGGCGATGGCGCGCAGCCCCGCCTTCACGCGCTACAACATCTACCTGCGCGACACGTTCTCGTGCCAGTATTGCGGCCTGCGCCTGCCCTCCGGCGGCCTGACCTTCGACCACGTGGTCCCGCGCTCCCGCGGCGGGCTCTCGAGCTGGGAGAACGTCGTCGCCGCCTGCAGCCCGTGCAACCTGCGCAAGGCCAACCGCACCCCCGAGGAGGCCGAGATGCCCCTCCTCAACGAGCCGCGCCGGCCGAGCCGCCACGAGCTGCACCGCCGCCAGCCGGAATTCGACCACCGCCAGTACCACCACACCTGGATCGACTACCTGTACTGGGACAGCGAGCTGGAGACCTGAACCCGACGCAGCGGCGGTGGACTACGAGGTGGTCGGGAGCAGGCGGTTCACCGGCAGGGCCTGCTTCCTGACCTGAGGCGGTCTCGAGCACCGACGAGGACCTGACGCCGGTGGGCGGCGGCGCTGATCGACGTGATAAGTTAGGCTCTCCCGGGCGCAGGCCCCTTCGGGGCCGTCGTCGTCGCCGAACGGGAGCGCGTCCACGTGACGGTCCATGTCCAGACCGCCGGAGGTCGGACGTTCCGGGTACTGACCGGGCTCGACGACGACCTTGCGATCCCCTCGACCGGCCTCGCCTGCACGGTGGCCGGTTTCTACCGGGATACGCCGGGCGTGCGCGAACCGGCCCCGGTCGCCCGACTGACCGCGCGACACCCTGGAGACCGGGACGCGGATTGCGCTACACGCTGGTGGCTTGTCCCGTCCCGGCCGCGTCGCGCGGCCCCGCCAGCGCCGAAAGCCGCATGCCGCACCCGACCGTGACCGCAGCCCCCACCCGCACCCGCCGCGACTGGCCGGGACTTTTCCTGCGCGCCGTCCTCTCGCTCCTCCTCGGCCTGCCGCTCGGCGGCGTGCTGTTCGCCCTGACCGGGCTCGGGCTCGCCATCGCCGGCGACGACCCGCTCCTCCAGCATCCCTGGCTGCTCGCGTTCCGGACCCTGGCGGCGGCGGTGAGCTACATCTTCCTCGGCGGCTTCGCCTGGACGCCGGAGGGCGGCTACGTGAGCCTGCACGCCTGGTACGCGGCCGGCGTGGTGCTGGCCTTCGTCCTGATGAGCCGGCCGTGGCGGCGCTGGACGCGGCGCAAGACGGCGGAGGCCTGGCCGCGCAAGGCGTGAGCGCCGGCAAGGATCCGATCGACTGCGCGATAGTGCCGCGATTGCGGAACCACGAGGAGCGGGCCGGAACGTCCGTCGGGTGAGAAAATTACTCCCCCAGAGCATCTAGGCCCGCGAGCGCCGGGATGCGTGTCCTCACCGGAGCCACATCCATGCATCGTCGCGACGTCCTGGTCAGCATGCTGTCCGCCACCGCGGCCCTCGCGATCACCCGCACCGCCATCGCCCAGCCGATCGCGGCCGGCGCGATGCCAACGCCCGTCTACCTGGCGATGGCGACGAAGGGCGGCCTCTTCCTCGAGAACACCGCACGAGACGCCTATGCCAAGACCGGCAGCCCGCAGGTCAAGCGCTTCGCCCGCGCGGAAGTGACCGAGCAGGTCAACCTCGCCAACACGATCGACAGGGTCACCGGCGGCCGCGTCGCGGTGCCTGTCGGCGGCGGCCAGCCCGGCCCCGGGGGCCTCGTCGGCGGCCTGGTGGCTGCGCCGCTGGCGGTGGCGGGCGGCGTGGCCGGCGCCGCGGTCGGCACCGTCGGCGGGGTGCTCGGCGCTCCCGGGGGCGGTGGAGCCCCGGGCAGCGGAGCCCTCGGGGGAATGACCTCGGACCAGCAGAAGGCGCAGATCCAGGCGCAGCTCTCCGGCCTCCAGGGCGGTCCGCAATACGACGCCGCCTTCGTCGACGCCTCGCTCCAGGGCCACCGCGAGGCCCTGGCGATCCACGGCACCTACGCCCAGAGCGGCGAGGACCCGGCCCTGCGCCGCGTCGCCCGGGGGGCGATCCCGCTGATCCAGCTGCACATCTCGCAGCTCTCCCAGATGCAGCGGATGATGGGCGGGGCTGGGGAGGGCTGACGGCCGGACGGAGGTCGTGACGGCTCGCCGTAGCGGCGATCGGGCGAGATCGCCGCCGGTCTTTCCCGCGCGCCGTCAGTCTGCGGGCTCGCTCCGACGGACATGCCACCCTCCGTGTCATTCCGGGGCCGCGCAGCGGAGCCCTGAATGCCGCGGAGGGCTTCGGCTTCGGGACCGCCGGCCGTTCAGGTCGGGCTTTCGCGAGACGCCGTCCGATCTCCCCCAATCGTCGTCACGGGCGCCCCCGGACGTCGCCGTCCGAGGGCGCCGTCACGTCAATCCTTCAAGTCCTTCTCAATGTCGGAGAGCAGCGCCAGATGCTCGCGGATCTGGCCGCGGGCGAGCTTGGCGACGCCGAGAGTCTCGCGGTCCCGCCCGGTGGCGAGATAGGCCTCCTGGATCTTCAGGAGCGCCTGGTGACCTTCGATCTGGCCGCGGACGTACTCGCGGTCGAAGGCCTTGCCGGACTTGTCCCGGTCGAGCTTGTCCAGCATCGCCTTGCCCTTCGGATCGAGCTGGCCGGTGACCTCGGGCTCGGCCGGCGGCTTCACCTGTCCGCTGACGGCCTGCGAGGGATCGCGCATCGCCTTGAGCACGTCGGCGATGGTCTCCTGCTCGGCGACCTCGAAGCGCGCGAACTGCTTGACGTCCTCGTCGGAAGCCTTCTGCAGCGCGACGCGGCTCGCCGCGAGGGAGGCCGAGCCGGCCGCGAGGGTGTCGGCGGCGTACTTGGCCTCGGCCTCGCCCATCCGGGCGCCGGAATTGCCGCTGGCCGCCGCGGTCGGGCCGCCCTGCTGCTGCTGCGCGAAGGCCGCCGTGACGAGGGAGGGGATCGCCACGGCGGAGGCGAGGGCGGCAAGTGCGAGTCGGCGATGGAGGAGACCGGACATGGGATACCTGACTGTCGACGGGGGAGCGCAGAGCGGGAAGCGCCTCAGGAAGCACCTCCTGATGCAAGCGCTAACGCCACCGCGAAAGGCGGGGTTTCAGCGTCGCCTTTCGGGAATCCGCACCGTCGCCGCGAGGGCCCGGCGGACTGGGATCCCGCTCCGATCGGGCCCCGAGCCTACGTCCATCGGCGAGGTTACGCCGATCGTCGCGACGGTGTCGTGTGATCTCCGGCAACGATCGGTCACGGTCGGTCGGCGACGGATCGCCGTCGCGACGCTCGTGCGGACCTGGCCGCGGATCACGGAGGCGGGGATGACGACGATCTTCTTCGGACCGCCGCACTTGCAGGATGTCCCGGGCCGGGACGGCGGCCCCCATCCGCCGGTCGCCCCGGTGCTCTGCTCCGCGATCGTCGTCTGCCACCTCGCCGACCGGCGCCGCGTGACGAAACCGTAATCCGGCCGAGAGATCCGGGCGATCCGGGCCGGCGCCGCCACGACGACGGGACGCCCTCCCCTCCTCGCACCTCTCCCGCCGCCCCGGCCTCCCGCCGCGGGCGGCGTCGCATGGCGACTCGAAACATTCGGCGCAATCCGCACGCAATCCGGCCATGCAATAACAGAATGCGGGGTGAAGCTCGGCCGGCATCGACCAGCGGACCGGGCCACCGCGAGGAAACGCACCGCGGCGAACCCGTGCCGCCGGCCCTTGAAGCCGGCGCCGATCGCCCGGACCGGGGAAGGTCAGCCACCGCATCGTCAGCGGCAACCAGCGGGAGAGGCAGATGGACAACGTCATCCGTCCGGATTTCCAGCGCGCGGCCCGGGCCAAGGCCAAAGCCAAGGCTTGGGGTAACGAGACGAGGGCGCACCGCGCCGCCGGCACGGCGCGATACGTCAAGACCTACGGCGAGGTCGGGCTCTATGCCGTGTCGCTGGTGCGCGACCGCTCGGGCTCGCGCGGCGACATCTACCAGGTCGTGATCGACGGGCCCGGCGGGCAGGTCGGCCCGGTCGGGATCGAGCCCGCGACGGCCGACGGGATGTTCGACGCTGACCGTATCGGCATGGCGGTGATCCGCACCCTCGAACTGGTGGCGGGGCGCCCGGAGGATTTCGACGTCGCCTGACGCCCCCTCCCCGTCGTCCCCCGAAGCGCTTCGCCCATGCCTCGGACGCGGCCCTTGGACGGGCGCGGCACATGGACAGGTGCGACTTGGCCGCGCCATCATGCGGGGACCGACGGGCGGGACGAGAGCGATGGCCGAGACGACGGCGAACGATACCACGCACCACAACGACACCTGGACCTATTTCGAGGGCGCCTGGCACCCGGGCAACGTGCGGATGATGGGGCCGCGCACCCATGCCGCCTGGCTCGCCTCGACCGTGTTCGACGGGGCCCGCGCCTTCGAGGGCGTGACCCCGGACCTCGACCTCCACCTCGCGCGGATCAACCGCTCGGCCGCGTCCTTCGGCCTGGAGCCGGTGGTGTCGGAAGGAAGCTGGGCCGAACTGGTGCGCGACGGGCTGGCGCGCTTCGCCCCCGACGCCGCACTCTACATCCGGCCGATGTACTGGGCCGAAGGGGGCCTCGGCGGCGCGGTGCGGATGGACCCGGCCTCGACCGCCTGGTGCCTGTGCCTCTACGAGGCGCCGATGCCGCCGCCGACCGGCTTCACCGCCACCCTGTCGCCGTTCCGGCGCCCGACCCCGGACGCCGCGCCGCTCGACGCCAAGGCCGGCTGCCTCTACCCCAACAGCTCGCGGGCCATCGCGGAGGCCGCCTCCCGCGGCTTCGGCAACGCCCTGATGCGCGACGCGCTCGGCAACGTCGCCGAGTTCGCCACCGCCAACGTGCTGATGGCGCGCGACGGCGTGGTCTACACGCCGGTGCCGAACGGCACCTTCCTGGCCGGCATCACCCGCGGCCGGGTGATCGCGCTCCTGCGCGACGCGGGAATCACCGTGGTGGAGAAGACCCTCACCGTCGACGACCTGATGGGCGCCGACGAGGTGTTCTCGGTCGGCAACTTCGCCAAGGTCGTGCCGGTGACCGCCCTCGACGACCGGACCTTCGCCCCCGGGCCGCTCTTCCGGAAGGCGCGGGAGCTGTACTGGGCCTTCGCCCACGGGGGTTGATCCCGCCTCGCCCGTGTGTCTCCGACGCTTCTTTCGGTTTCCGATCGTTTCCCTTGCCCCCTCGCCCGCCCCTTGACACAAGCGGGGCGGTTCCGAGGAGCGAGGTGACGATGGTCGTGCGGTTGGCGGTGGCGTGGGCGACGGTGGCGGCCTTCGCGGTGTTCGGCGGGGGCTGGCTCGGGGAGCTCGGGGCGCCGCTCGCGGCGGCCGGGCTGTTCGCCTGGCTCTTCTCCGTCATCCTGTGGTCGGCCTTCGGGGTCGTGCACGAGGCCGAGGAGCTGGCCGACCGCCTCGGCGAGCCCTACGGCACCCTGATCCTCACGCTGTCGATCGTGATCATCGAGGTGGCGCTGGTCGCCGCCGTGATGCTGGGCGCCAAGGCCGCCCCGACGCTCGGGCGCGACACGATGTTCGCCGTCATCATGATCGTGATGAACGGCCTCGTCGGGGTCGGGCTGATCCTCGGCGGCCTGCGTCACCACCGCCAGAACTACAACCTCGACGGCGCCGGCGCCTATCTGGCGGCGATCATCCCGCTCACCACCATCGCGCTCATCATCCCGAACTTCACCCTATCGACCCCCGACGGCTCGCTCACGGTGATCCAGGCGGTCGCCTTCTCGATCCTGACGGTGGTGCTCTACGGCATCTTCCTGATGCTGCAGACCGGGCGCCACAGCGACTTCTTCACCGATTTCGTCAAGCCCGGCGCCCTCGCGCCGGAGGCGGCGCGCGTCCATCCGGATGCCGGCACCGGGGCGATCCTGCGCCATTCCGGCCTGCTGCTGGCGAGCCTGCTGCCGATCGTGCTCCTGTCGAAGAGCCTGGCGGCGATCCTCGACCACGGGATCGCGGCCCTCGGCGCGCCCTCGGCCCTCGGCGGCGTCATCATCGCCGCCATCGTGTTCACCCCGGAAGGCATCAGCGCGCTCAAGGCGATCCGCCGCGACCAGCTCCAGCGCGCGATCAACCTGTGCCTCGGCGCCGTCACCTCGACGGTCGGCCTCACCGTGCCGGCGGTGCTCGTCATCGGGCTCATCTCGGGCCAGCGGGTGGTGCTGGGCCTGCCGCCGGCCCAGATGGCGGTGCTCGCCATGACGCTGCTTCTGAGCGTCATCACCTTCTCGCGCCAGGGCACGACGGTACTGGAGGGCGCCGTGCACCTGGTGGTGTTTCTGACGTACCTGACGTTGATCTTCAGCCCGTGACGCAGGGTATGACGGCCGGGCTCACCCCGCTTGCGACCTCATCCTGATACGCGAGGCGATCGGATCCCTCCACCGCGCGAGGACATTCCGGGATGACCAAGGCGCTGTGCCGTGCGACAATGACGTCATGCTTCGCATGCCAGACCGATACTCCGGGAGAGAGATGCTTCGGCTCTGATCCCCTCGAATAGAGCGCAGGAGCGCTCGGGGTCAGAGCCTGCATCAGGGGCTCTCTTGGAGAAGTACCATCGTGGGGTGCGTCGGCATCACCGTGCGCGGCTGATGAAGGCTCGCGAGGATTATCACGGCGGAGCGACCGGCCGGCGGCTTTCGCCCCAGGCCGTTCTCTCCTCTTGGTCCCGGACACCGACCCCATGCTCGTGCTGGATGTGCGGCAATCCCCGCCGGTGGCTCGGCGAAGTCACGATTCAGGAGTGCCGAGCCTTCCAGGCGGATGAAATTCGGCTGCGGTAGCTCGGACCGCGGAGCGCCGATCCAAGCCGATTTCGTAAGAACGGTTGCCGGTTTCGCGGCAAAAATCTGCAACAAAAAAAGAATTTAAGCCGACGACGCATTGGCCTGCCAACGCAAGTCTGCCTTAGAGACGGATCCCGGGCTCCGCTGCGCGGCCGCAGGATGACGCGGTGGCAGCGGGCGGTCCGTGCCGGCAGCATCATCTGAGCACGACAACGAAAAACGGCGCGGGCCCCTCGGCCCGCGCCGCTCACGCTCTCACCGATGCGCCTCAGGCCGCGGCCGAGACCTCGGTCGGGACGGTCGAGATCGTCTTCAGGATCTGCGAGGCGATCTGGTAGGGGTCGCCCATCGAGTTCGGGCGGCGATCCTCGAGGTAGCCCTTGTAGCCGTTGTTGACGAAGCTGTGGGGCACCCGGATCGAGGCGCCGCGGTCGGCCACGCCCCAGCTGAAGGTGTGGATCGAGGCAGTCTCGTGCTTGCCGGTCAGCCGCATGTGGTTGTCCGGGCCGTAGACGGCGATGTGGTCCTCACGGGCATCCCCGAAGGCCTTCATCAGCTTCTCGAAATACTCCTTGCCGCCGACTTCGCGCATGTAGGCGGTCGAGAAGTTGGCGTGCATGCCCGAGCCGTTCCAGTCGGTGTCGCCGAGCGGCTTGCAGTGGTACTCGATGTCGATCTCGTACTTCTCGCACAGGCGCTGCATCAGGTAGCGCGCCATCCACATCTCGTCGGCGGCCCGCTTGGAGCCCTTGCCGAAGATCTGGAACTCCCACTGGCCCTTCGCCACCTCGGCGTTGATGCCCTCGTGGTTGATGCCGGCGGCGAGGCAGAGGTCGAGATGCTCCTCGACGATCTGGCGGGCGACCGAGCCGACATTCGCGTAGCCGACGCCGGTATAGTACGGGCCCTGCGGCGCCGGATAGCCGGTCTCGGGGAAGCCGAGCGGGCGGCCGTTCTTGTAGAAGAAATATTCCTGCTCGAAGCCGAACCAGGCGCCTTCGTCATCCAGGATGGTGGCGCGCTTGTTCGACGGGTGCGGGGTCTTGCCGTCCGGCATCATGACTTCGCACAGGACCAGGATGCCGTTGGTGCGGGCCGGGTCGGGGAAGTGGCGCACGGGCTTGAGCACGCAATCCGAGGAGCTGCCCTCGGCCTGCTTGGTCGAGCTGCCGTCGAAGCCCCAGAGCGGGAGCTGCTCGAGGGTCGGGAAGCTGTCGAAGGCCTTGATCTGGGTCTTGCCGCGAAGGTTCGGGGTCGGCGCATAGCCGTCAAGCCAAATGTACTCGAGCTTGTATTTGGTCATCTCGCGTCTCTCTTCAGGTTCCGATGGAGCCCGGCTTCCTCGTCGGCGCCCATCACCCGCCAGCGGCATCCCCTCGCTTGCAGGTCCCGTGCCAACCTCGCCCGGACGGGCGGAACGATCGCCGGAACGGCGCGTTTCCGGTACCCGGCGGGGCATCGGACGCCCCTGGGTCAGGCCTCCCCGGAGGGAAAGAGGCCGCGGTGCCCGGTTGCGCGCCAGGGCGCCAGGACGCCTCATCGCGCGCCACACCCGCCAATCCGAGCGCCGGTGCAAGCGCGAGCATGCACTAATTTTAGACAACGGCTGATTTTTTCGTGGTCAAGCCGCGTAGTCTCCAGGCACACTTCGTTACGATCTCAGAGGCCGTCGCCAGCCGGCGCGGCCCTCACGGGAGGCCCGCTCATGAGCACCACCAGCCCGCGCATCTCCGCGAAGATCTACGCCTTTCCGGCCGGCGGCCGCAGCCGCGGCGGCCGCCACGACTGGGCGGTGCCCGGCCCCGCCTCGCGGGAGCGCGCCCCCGAGATCATGCCGGCGAGCGGCGGCTACCACGACGAGGCGATTCGCGAGGAGCGCTCGCGCAAGCCCTGAATGTGGCGCTCGCGCAAGCCCTGAGGCCGAGCCTTCAGGCTCGGGCGCCCTACTCGCCGAAGATCGACCAGCCGAGGCGCTTCGTCAGCCGCTCCAGGGCGATACGCCCGAGATGGGAATTGCCGGCGGCGTCGAGCCCCGGCGCCCAGACGGCGATCGAGGCACGCCCCGGCGCCACCGCCAGGATGCCGCCGCCGACGCCGCTCTTGCCCGGCAGGCCGACCCGGTAGGCGAACTCGCCCGAGCCGTCGTAATGGCCGCAGGTCAGCATGACGGCGTTGATGCGCTTGGCCCGTTCGGCCTGCACCACCGACAGGCCGGTGCTGGGATCGCGCCCGGAATGGGCGAGGAACCGGCCGGCCACCGCGAGCTGCCGGCACGTCATGCTGATGGCGCAATGGTGGAAATAGACGCCGAGCGTGTACTCGACCGGATTGTCGATCACCTCGAACGACTTCATGTAGTTGGCGAGCGCCACGTTGCGAAAGCCCGTGCGCTGCTCTGAGGCCGCCACCGCCTCGTCGATGGTGATCGTGGCGTCCTGGGCGAGGAACTGCATGAAGCGCAGGATCTCGCCCAGCGCCTCGCGCGGCTGGTGGCCCGACAGGATCAGGTCGGTGACGGCGATCGCCCCGGCATTGATGAACGGGTTGCGGGGGATGCCGCGCTCGTATTCGAGCTGCACGACCGAGTTGAACGGGCTGCCCGAGGGCTCGCGCCCGACCCGCCGCCACAGCTTGTCGCCGACCATGCCGAGGGCGAGCGTGAGGGTGAAGACCTTCGAGATGCTCTGGATCGAGAACGGCACGTCGCAATCGCCCGCCGCCGCCACCGTGCCGTCGGCGCCGATCACCGCGAGGCCGAAATGACCGGGATCGACCCGGGCGAGTTCCGGGATGTAGCGCGCCACCTCGCCGCGATCGGTCCGCTGGCGCATCTCGTCGACGATCTCGCTGACGACGGTTTCAAGGTTGGACACGGATCGGGAATCCCGGGCTGGAGACGAAGCGCGGCCTTAAGCCTGCAAGTTCGAGGCCTCAAGCCGGCGGCGAAAAGTTCCGCGCCTGACGTGAGAGATTTCGCACGATTGATTGGCACCGCAGCGGATCACCGTGCGTTGACGCGACGCCTGCGCACAGTGCGGCAGGATTGGTGCGGCAGGATTGCGGGAGCGGCAGGATTGGGCCGGGACGGGACCATCGCGATCATCGGGGCGGGCATCGCCGGCGCCGCCGCTTCGCGCCGGCTGAGCGAGGCGGGCCGGTCGGTCGTCGTCCTCGACAAGGGCCGCGGCCCCGGCGGCCGGATGGCGACGCGGCGCGGGCCGGGCTCCCTCCGCTTCGACCACGGCGCCCAATACGTGACCGCCCGCGACCCGCGCTTCGTCGCCCTGGTGGAGGCGTGGACGGCGCGGGGCGTCGCGGCACCCTGGGGTGGGGCGGAGCGCTTCGTCGGCACCCCGGGCATGACCGCGCCGGTGCGCGACCTCCTCGACGGCGTCGACCTGCGCTGCGGCCGCGCCGTCGGCCGCCTGGTGCGGGAGGGGCGGCACTGGCGGCTGGCGGAGGCCGACGGGACGGCACTTGCCGACGGCATGACGTTCTCGAGCGTGCTCCTGACCTGCCCCTCGCCCCAGAGCCTGGCGCTGCTGGCGAGCGCCGGCGAGAGCCTGCCGGGCGTGGCGGATGTGCGCTACGCTCCGTGCTGGACCCTGATGCTGGCCCATGACGGGCCGCCGCTTCCCGGCGCGCCCGTGCGGGAGGATCGCGATCCGGACGCAACGATCGCCTGGGTCGCGGAGAACGGCAGCAAGCCGGGCCGTGAGGCCGGCGGAACGATCGTCGCCCACGCCTCCCCGTCCTGGTCGCGGGCCAACCTCGAATGCGCGGCCGACGACGTCGCCGAACGGCTGGTGACGGCCCTGCGCGACCGCGTTCCGCTCGGGGAGATCCGCTACCGCGCCGCCCATCGCTGGCGCTACGCGGCGGTCGAGCAGGCGGTCGGCGAGCCCTGCCTGTTCGCGCCGGCCGCCGGCCTCGGCTTTGCCGGGGACGGCTGCCTCGGGCCCCGGGTGGAGTTCGCCTATCTCAGCGGCCTGGCGCTGGCCGAGCGGGCGATCGCCGAGGCGGCATGACGGCCGGGGTCGCATCCGGGAGGGTGGCCAAGGTGCGGGGGCACACCGCGCGGCCGGCCCGACCCGGGCAACGTCCGCCCGGGGTGGCGTCCCGCCATACCGGGACCATCGTTCCGCCCAAAGACGGTGCGACACCTCCGCCAACCGGGACGGCGCCGTCCCGAAAGCCGGCACCGCCGGCCCCCGAAGGTCGGAGTCCTCCGGCCTCGTCCCCAGCCACAGGGAGCCCATGAACCCGGACCGGGGGGCGCGTAGCCTCCGCGGTTCTCCTCGAATCCTTCTTATCGGGTGAGTGCAATGTCTGATGCGTCCCTCTTCCTCCATATCGCCGGGTCGCTGACCTTCGTGGGTCTCGTCGGCCTCGGGATCGGCCGGGCCCTTGATGCCTGGGTGCGGCAGGCGCCGACCGGCGGCGACGACGAAGGCGCCCTGGCGGAGTAATCCCCGGATGGATAGGGTCCGTAGGAGCTGGAGGACGCCGCCTTGCGCGAGATGATGGACAGGGCCGGGCGCATCGCCGCCCTGCTGACGGCCCGGCGGGAGACCGTCGCGGTGGCCGAGTCCTCGGCGGGCGGGCTGGTCTCGGCCGCGCTCCTCGCGGTGCCGGGGGCCTCCGCCTACTATCTCGGCGGCGCAGTGGTCTACACGGCGCAGGCGCGCCGCGCCCTGATCGGGCTCGACGAGGCGGGGATGGCCGGCCTGCGCAGCGCGAGCGAGCCCTACGCCGAGCGCGTGGCCACCCTCGTGCGCGAGCGCCACGGCGCCGTCTGGGGCTTGTGCGAGACCGGCGCCGCGGGCCCGGGCGGCAACCGCTACGGCGATTTAGCGGGCCATACCTGCCTCGCCGTCGCCGGTCCCGTCAGCCGCCGCCTGACCGTCGAGACCGCCAGCAGCGACCGCGCCGCCAACATGGAGGCCTTCGCTGCCGCCATGCTCGACGTTTTCCTGGATGCGCTGACGGAAGCGGATCGGGCTCCGGCAGGAGCCCGCACTTCGTCAGGAGCCCGCGCTTCCTGAGGAGCCTGCGCCGACGTCAGCTCGGCCGGTCCATCCGGCAGGTGGTCGGCACCAGCGTGTCCTTGGTCTCGACCCGGCCGACATTCTTCCAGCCCCAGCCGGTGCCCTCCTCGTCGAAGCGCATGCCGGGCTCCATCGGGCCGAAGGACGAGACGAACATCGTCTGGAAATACTGGTGGTCGTCGGGCCGTACGAAGCCCTCGCTGCCGGTATACGGCTTGAGACGGGCGTGTTCGAGCTTCGGCGCCACCTTGCGCGCCTCGGACGAGCCGGCCTCCTGCATCGCGGTCACCAGGGCGTTCATCGCGTTGAAGGCCCGCGGATAGGTCGAGCCGATGCCGGTGCGGGCCCGGAACGTGGCCTCGAAGTCCTGGGTGGCGGCGTCGCCCACGTTGGCGCCGCCCTGCGTGACCTCGAACACCCGGTGGGCGAGCCCGGTCTGGCGCACCACCGAGGGCCCGCCGGTGCCGCCGGCGTAATAGGTGTAGAAGCTCGCCTGCAGCCCGGCCTCGGCGGCGGCCTTGAGCAGCAGGTTGAAGTCCTGGGCCCAGTTGCCGGTGATGACCGAATCCGCCCCCGACGCCCGGATCTTGGTGATGTAGGGCGCGAAGTCGTTGACCTTCTGCAGCGGCGTCACCTCGTCGCCGACGATCTCGATATCGGGGCGCTTGGCCTTCAGCATCGCCCGCGCCTCGCGCCGCACCGACTGGCCGAACGAGTAATCCTGGTTGATGAGGTAGACTCGCTTGATCTCGGGCCGCGTCTTGATGAAGTTCGTCAGCGCCTCCATCTTGATGTCCGAATTGGCATCGAAGCGGAAGTGCCAGTAGTTGCATTTCTCGTTGGTGAGCGAGGGATCGACCGCGGAGTAATTGATGTAGATGACCTGACGATCGGGGTTGCGCTCGTTGTGCTTGGCGACGAACTCGGTCAGTGCCGCCGCCGCCGAGGAGCCGTTGCCCTGCACCAGTACCCGCGCCCCGGCGTCGATGCCCTTCTGGGCGGCGATCACGGTTTCCTGCGGGTTGACCTTGTTGTCGTAGGCCAGCACCTCGAACCGGAACTGCTTCTGGCGGGCGTTCAGGATCTCGGCCATGTACTGGAAGTGCCGCAGGCCCGCCTCGCCGGTGGGTGCGCCGCCGCCCGAGAGCGGATCGATGAAGGCGATCTTCACCGTTTCCTGTGCGGCGGCCGGGCCGCACAGGCTGAAGACGAGGATGGCGCCGCGCAGCGCCTGGCGGATGGGCGTCATGCTTTCCTCTCCTGTCGGCCGCGGTCGTCTCAGGTCCCACTCGGGCCGGCGCCGCATTGCCGGGAGCGAGAGTCCGGCCCGGCACCGAGTCTCGTCAAGAAGAAAGCCGCGATCGATGAACCAGATCCGCGTTTTACATGTAATATACGTAGATTACAAAAATAAACCACATCATTGCACCTGATCGCATCGCACAATCTAGAATTATTATAATGAAGTCCTCGACTTCGACCCGGTCGAGGATCGTTGACACCCGCTCGATTCGCGGCATAAGCGTCGCGACGACGACGATGATCTGCCGACGACCTTTCGGCAGCGACCCGTCGGCCGGGCGCGCGACGCGGGAATGCCGACCATGTTTCAGCCCGAGGGCGCGACCGGAGCCGCACCGGCCCCGACGAGGTCCGGCCGGTGAGATCCGCCCTGTTCCAGCTCCACTGGTTCCTCGGCTTGACCGCCGGCCTCGTGCTGATGGTGGTCGGGGCGACCGGGGGCCTTCTCAGCCTCGAGGATGCGGTGACGGAGGCGCTCAGCCCCGGCATCGTCACCGTCCCGGCACGGGATGCGCCGCGGCTGACCCCGGATGGGCTGGTCGCCCGCCTGACGGACGAGGCGCCGGGGCGGCGCGTCACGCTGATGGTCCTGAGCGGGCGCCCGGACCGGGCGGCGCGGGTCCGCCTCGCCGACGGGCCGGGACGGGGCACCGAGACCCGGGGCACCGAGACCTATGTCGATCCTTACGACGGAAAGATCCTCGGGCCGGCGCGGGGCGAGGGGTTCTTCGATGCCGTGCTGCGGCTGCACCGCTGGCTGCTGCTGCCCGGCCACGGCGACGGCTGGGGCCGCACGATCACCGGCGCCTCGGCGCTGGCCCTCGTCTATCTCGCGCTGTCGGGCCTCTACCTGCGCTGGCCGAAGGGCCGGCGCGACTGGCGGGTCTGGCTCAAGCCGGCGCTCAACCGCCGCGGCCGGGCGCTCTACTGGTCGCTGCACGCGGTCGTCGGCACCTGGACGCTGGTGCTCTACCTGGTGATGGCGCTCTCCGGCCTGTGGTGGTCCTACGGCTGGTACCGCGACGGGGCGACGGTCCTGCTCACCGGCCGCCCGCCCGCCGCCGCGCCGGCCCGGGGCAAGGAGATGGGCAAGAAGGAGGGCGCCCCCGCCCCCCTCGATCCCGCCTTCGCGGCCTTCACGGCGGCTGCCGGCCCCTACGCCACCGCCTCCCTCGCCCCCGCCCGCGCGGGCGAGACGATCCGCATCCGTTCGGTGGCCCCGGATGCGAGCCATTTCCAGGCTCGCGACGAGTGGCGCTTCCGCCCCGACGGCATCCTCGAGCGCCGCGACCTCTATGCCGAGCGGCCGCTCGGGCACCGCTTGACCGGCAGCATGCTGGCCCTGCACGAGGGCCGGTTCTTCGGGCCCGTCGGCACGGTCGCCTTCATGCTGGCGGCGCTCGCCATGCCGGTCTTCGGGGTGACGGGGCTCCTCCTCTATCTCGGCCGCCGCCGCAGCCGGCGCCGCCACGCCGCCGCGGCCGTGCAAGCGGCCTGACGACGCGAGCTCGACGCGGCTCGCGAGTTGCCTTCCGGTCCCATCAGGCAGTAAGCGCACGGGCAGCAGGGCCGCCCGACCGGCGAGAGGATGCCGCATGATCCGCAACGACGTCTCCATCACGCCCGCGCTCGTGCGCCAGCACGGCCTGACCGAGGACGAGTACCAGCGCTTCGTCGGGCTGATCGGGCGCGAGCCGACCATCACCGAGCTCGGCATCGTCTCGGCGATGTGGAACGAGCATTGCTCGTACAAGTCCTCGCGCCTGCACCTGAAGACGCTGCCGACCAAGGCGCCATGGGTGATCCAGGGCCCGGGCGAGAATGCCGGCGTCATCGACATCGGCGACGGCCTCGCCTGCGTGTTCAAGATGGAGAGCCACAACCACCCGAGCTTCATCGAGCCCTACCAGGGCGCAGCGACCGGGGTCGGCGGCATCCTGCGCGACGTCTTCACCATGGGCGCCCGGCCGATCGCGGCGCTCAACGCGCTGCGCTTCGGCTCGCCGGACCATCCGCGCACGCCCCACCTCGTCTCGGGCGTGGTCGCGGGCATCGGCGGCTACGGCAATTCCTTCGGCGTGCCGACGGTCGGCGGCGCGGTGGGCTTCCACACCCGCTACGACGGCAACATCCTGGTCAACGCCATGGCGGTGGGCTTGGCGAAGACCGACGCGATCTTCTACGCGGCGGCGACGGGCGTGGGGAATCCGATCGTCTATCTCGGCTCGAAGACCGGCCGCGACGGCATCCACGGCGCCACCATGGCGTCGGCGGCCTTCGACGCCTCGTCGGAGGAGAAGCGCCCGACCGTGCAGGTCGGCGATCCCTTCGCCGAGAAGCTCCTGCTCGAGGCCTGCCTGGAGCTGATGCAGTCGGGCGCCGTGATCGCGATCCAGGACATGGGCGCGGCGGGGCTCACCTGCTCGGCGGTCGAGATGGGCGCCAAGGGCAATCTCGGCGTCGAGCTCAACCTCGACGCGGTGCCGACCCGCGAGCCCGGCATGACCGCCTACGAGATGATGCTGTCGGAGAGCCAGGAGCGGATGCTCATGGTGCTCAAGCCCGGCATGGAGCGGGAGGCCGAGGCCATCTTCGTGAAGTGGGGCCTCGACTTCGCGATCATCGGCCACACCACCGACACCCTCCGCTTCGTCATCAAGCACGGCGGCGAAACCGTCGCCGACCTGCCGATCAAGGAACTCGGCGACGAGGCGCCGCTCTACGACCGGCCGCACCGCCGGAACGCCTACCAGCCGGAGATCAAGGCGGAGGACGTGGCGGCGCCGATGCGCAACGTCGAGGCGCTGCAAAAGCTCGTCGGCTCGCCCGACCTGTGCTCGAAGCGCTGGGTCTACGAGCAGTACGACCACTTCATCCTCGGCAACACCGTGCAGAAGCCCGGCGGCGACGCCGCGGTGGTCCGGGTCGAGGACGGGCCGAAGGGCCTGGCGCTGACCACCGACGTGACCCCGCGCTACTGCGAGGCCGACCCGGTCGAGGGCGGCAAGCAGGCGGTGGCGGAAGCCTGGCGCAACATCACGGCGGTGGGCGGCCGTCCGCTCGCCATCACCGACAACCTCAACTTCGGCAACCCGGAGAAGCCGGAGGTGATGGGCCAGTTCGTCGGCTGCATCCAGGGCATCGGCGAGGCCTGCCGCGCCCTCGACTTCCCGGTCGTGTCCGGCAACGTCTCGCTCTACAACGAGACCGAGGGCGTCGGCATCCTGCCGACCCCGTCGATCGGCGGCGTCGGGGTGGTCGACGACGTGAACCGGATCGCCACGATCGCCTTCAAGCGCGACGGCGACGCCCTGGTGCTGATCGGCGCCACCAAGGGCTGGCTCGGGCAGTCGGCCTATCTCGCCACGATCTGCGGCCGCGAGGAGGGGGCGCCGCCTCCGGTCGATCTCGCCGCCGAGAAGCGCAACGGCGACTTCGTGCGCGGCCTCATCACCTCGGGCCTCGTCGACACCGTCCACGACCTCTCCGACGGCGGCCTCGCGGTGGCGGTGGCCGAGATGGCGCTGGCCGGCCGTATCGGCGCGGTGCTTCCCGAATGCCCGCTGCCGGTGCCGTGCCACGCCTACCTGTTCGGCGAGGACCAGGGCCGCTACCTCCTGGCGGTGGAGCCCGACGCGGTCGCCGACCTGCTCTACAGCGCCAGCGCGCAGGGCATCGACGCGGCGGTGATCGGCGTCACCGGCGCCGATTCGCTGACCCTGCCGGGCGACGAGATCGTCGCCCTCGATGCCTTGCGCAAGGCGCACGAGGGCTGGCTGCCGAGCTACATGGCGGGTCCTTCGGCCTCTCCCGCCGCCGACGCGGCCTGACCCGACGCAGCCTGACACGAGGAGACGACCCGATGCCGATGGATGCCCGCGAGATCGAGGCGATGATCCGGGAGGCTCTGCCCGACGCCAAGGTCGAGATCCGCGACCTCGCCGGCGACGGCGACCACTACGCCGCCACCGTCGTGTCGGCGGCGTTCAAGGGCAAGTCGCGGGTGCAGCAGCACCAAATGGTCTACGGCGCGCTCCAGGGGCGCATGGGCGGCGTGCTGCACGCCCTTGCCCTGACCACGAGCGTGCCGCAGGATTGAACCAGACCGAGGGCCGCCGCATGGACGAGATCCGCACGGGTCAGCCGAGCCTCTACGACGAGGATGTCGTCGCCTGGGCTGAGCAGCAGGCGGCGGCCCTCCGCGCCCTCGCGGCGCGGCCCGAATTCTCGAACGTCCTCGACTGGGAAAACATCGCCGAGGAGGTCGAGGCCGTGGGCCTTTCGCAGATCAAGGCCTTCGAAAGCGCCCTCCGGGTCATGCTGATCCACGTCCTCAAGTACCTGTCAGCTCCCAGCGCTCAATCGACACGCTCCTGGCGGGTCGAGATCATCGCATTCCACGCGACGGCCAGACGACGCTATGTGCCGTCGATGCGCCAACGGGTCGATTGGGACGACCTGTGGCAAGTCTCGGTGGCGGATGCCGCAGCCGCCCTGGAATTGCACGGCGACGTGCTGGTGTCGGGCCTCCCCGATCGGACTCCGTTCACGCCCGAGGAACTGGTAGCGAAGACCTTCACCCTCGATTGGGCGCTCCTGCGCCTCGCCTCCACCTTGCAAAACCCGAACGACCATCACTAGCTAGGGCCCACACAGGGGTAGAGCCATGACCGACGTCACCAGCCGCATCGAGACCGAGATCAAGTCCCAGGACGTGGTCGTGTTCATGAAGGGCACGCCGCAATTCCCGATGTGCGGCTTCTCGGGCCAGGTGGCCCAGATCCTCAATTACCTCGGCGTGCCGTTCAAGGGCGTGAACGTGCTCGAGGACATGGAGATCCGCGAGGGCATCAAGGCCTTCTCGCAGTGGCCGACCATCCCGCAGGTCTACGTCAAGGGCGAGTTCGTCGGCGGCTGCGACATCACCCGCGAGATGTTCCAGTCCGGCGAGCTGCAGCAGATGCTCTCCGAGAAGGGCATCGCCACCAACACCGCCGCGGCCTGATCCGCGACGTCATCGAACGGATGACGAGGAAGGGCGCGCGAGCGCCCTTTTTCGTTCGCAGTGCGGCGAACCCGGCGAGCCGCCGATGCGTCTACTCTCGAGTGACGGCGCGCGGGACGGCGACATGCGGGACGTGATCATCGTGGGCGGCGGGCCGGCGGGCCTGTCGGCGGCGCTCATCCTCGGGCGCTGCCGGCGCCGGGTACTGCTGATCGATGCCGGCCATCCGCGCAACGCGGTGACGCCGCGCATGCACGGCTTCCTCGGCCGCGACGGCCGCGCGCCCGGCGACTTGCGCGAGGAGGGACGGCGGGAGCTCGCTGCCTACGACACCGTCGAGATCTGGGACGGGCGCGTCGTCGACGCGGTGCGGGGGCCGGACGGCTTCCGGGTGGTGATGGAGGACCAGCGCCGGGCGGATGCCCGCCGGATGATCCTCGCCACCGGCCTGCGCACCGATCTGCCGGCGATCGAGGGCTTCTCGGAGTTCTGGGGCCGCGGCGTCCACCACTGCCCCTATTGCGACGGATACGAGAATCGCGACCGGCCGCTGGCCGTCTACGGCCCGGGCGAGGCGGGCAAAGGTGCGGGGATGGGGTTGGCCCTCGAACTCACCGCCTGGAGCCGCGACCTGACCCTTTGCACCGACGGGCCGTGCGACCTCGACGACGCGGAGCGCGACCGCCTCGCCCGCCAGGGCATCCGGATCGAGGAGCGCGAAGTCGCCCGGCTCGAGGGCGAGGACGGGCGATTCGCGACGGTCCGCCTGCGCGACGGCGACGCCCTCGCATGCGGCGCGCTGTTCTTCGTCACCGGCCCCTGCATCCCCTCCCCGCTCGTCGAACGGCTCGGCTGCGACCTGACGCGCAAGGGCACGGTCCCGACCGGCGACTACGAGGAGACCAACGTCCCGGGCCTCTACGTGGCGGGCGACGCCTCGCGGCGTGTCCAGCTCGCCATCGTGGCCGCCGCCGAGGGCGCGATGGCGGCCTTCGCGATCAATACCGAACTTCTGCGCGAGGACACGCGCTGATTCGCGCCAACAGCGTGTATCAGCATAGGAGAGGACTTGTTTCCGCCCAGGCCCGGCGCATTGCTTGCCGGGCAATAGCGTCGCAGTTTCAGGCGCTTGGCATGCCCGCTCGCGAACCCGGAAAGACAGTCGAGCCCAGAATCGCCATGTCAAGACTTTATTGCCTGGAAAAGGTTTGTTAGCCTTTATTGGACAATCACGGGAGGGGCGCCCATGATAGCGTTGGCGCAGGCATGGCGAGCCGGGCTGACCCGGCGCACGCAACGCGCGACCGTGGCCCGCGAGGCCACGATGATCCGGAGCGAGCCTCCCGAGTACCATGAGCTCACCACGCGCGAGCTGATCCGCATGGCGCAGTCCGCCCGCGCCGCCGTCGAGGGGCGGAATTGAGACGCGTCGGCGGAAGACGTGCGGCAGGTCTGTCGCAGTGTCCGGAAGCATCGCCCGATCGCGTGGCGATCGGACGCTGCTCCAGGTCTTTGATTCGAGGCCGTTGAACGGCAGCATTGTCTGCGACGAACCGGTACCCGCTGCATCGGGAAATGCTCCACGGGCGGCACGGCACGACACCGGTGGGACGTCCGTCGGCTTCCCCCGTCGACGATCTCATGCCGAGAGGCCGGGCGGTCGGCTCGTCCGGCCTCGAAGGCGTGCTTCAGATATCTCCGTGGCGACCGGAGCCCTCCCTCGAGGTCTGCCGATCGTCATCGGCTGACGGTTCGGGATGAGGTCGTGGACGGGAGGAGCCGGCCTCGCGGCCTTTCCCGGCCGGCGATTCGTACCGTGCCTCGCGGCGCAGTGCGCCGTGGAACCGTTTCGTTGCGCCTCGGGTTGAGGGGTGCAGCCGTCCGCGCGCCGATTCGCGCCACCGACCGGCCGCTTCCCTGACTCGCTGCAATGCACGCCAATGGATCGTGCGTCGCACAACATTCGGCGTGCGATGGCGCACGCCGACCTTGCGGTTGCACGGATAAGCCCTTCAAGCACTGCCGCGCGAGGCGGCCTCCGTCTTTGGGCGGTGGGCCGAACGTTTTTTCTTGCACGGTGACGCCCGGTGCGGAACTGTAAGAGTTCTTCACCGTTGCTGTTTCTCTAGCGTGAGTATGCGTATCCCCTCATCACCGCGGGCCGCGCGCCCGGGGGACCATCATGCCCGATTTCGAGTCACGGAACCTCGACGACGCCGAGAGCCTCGCCCGCCTCGCCGAGCTTCTCCATCCGACCAAGGCCGCCCGGACCGAGGCCAAGGCCCGCGGCCGTCGGCGCGCGGCGGCCGGCCTGCTCCCGGACCAGAGCCCCGCGCCGGCCGATCCGACGACCTCGGCGCTGCAACACGCCTGATTGTCGCCGACCCGGCTTGCGTATCGCCGACCAGACCTTGGCTGACCGGATTTGGCCTTACCAGGATTGCGTGGCGGTGATCAGCCCCTTGCTGGTGACCACGACCCAGGTTCTGCCGCGGCGCTCGATCGCCTCGACCCGGCCGGCACCCGGCAACGTGTCGCCCGGGCCGATCTCCAGCAGGCGGCGGTTGCGGTTCTCGATCATCGCCATCCCGTCATACACGTCGCGCAGCACCCATCCCTCGATGGTGCCGGGCTTCGCCTTGTCGGCGGGCTTGTCGGGCAGGCTGCCGGTCAGGGCCGGCTCCGTCGCCGCAACGGGCTTGTGGACTGCAACGGGCGCAGGCGCCACGGGAGCGGAGGCGACCGGTAGCGCGGCAGCCGGCGCGGCCGCGACCGGAGCCGGACGCTTGTCGAGCTTGTCGGTGAGGGCGGAGAAACGGGCCGCCTGCTCGCGGTCGGCATGTTCCTGCCGCTCGGCCATGGCGGCGAGGCGCTCGGCCACCGCGGCGACCTTGGCGGCGAGGTCGGCCTCCTGGCGGTGCAGCCGCTCCAGCCGCTCGGAGACCTGCCCCAGGCGGGCGCCGGTCTCGGCGCGGCCCTTGTCGGCGGCGTCCTGGGCCTGGATCGTGCGGTCGCGCAGGAGCGACAGGTCGGTGGCGAGGCGGGTCGCCTCGGTGGCACCGGTCTCGACGCGGCCCGAGAGCCGCGACCACTCGGCCTGCGGGATGCCCGCCCCGCCGCCCTGAGCGGCGTTCATCAACGCCACCGTGGCCCCGCCGGCGAGCGCCCCGATGCAAGCGGCGCAGAGAAGCCCCGCCGCGGTCGTCGTCTTCAGCTTCGGCCAGTTCCGCCCGGTCATGGCCGCGATGCCACGCTTCGTCGAGGCCGCGTCTCCGTCCGGGGCCGGCGCGCCGGCGACGTCGTTCTGATCCACCATGACCCGAGCTTCCCAGAAATCCAGGAAGATTTGGGTAACCATGTTTGGTTAACCGGTGGTTATCGGGTGGCCCGGGCCATCACGCCCGGGCCGCCTCTCCGCTTCACGCCAGCGCCGGCAGCACCCGCTCGATCTCGGACCGGTGCGGCTCGAGGAAGGCCGGCAGTTTCAGGTCGGCCCCCAAGGCCTCCGCCGGCTCGTCGGCGGAAAAGCCCGGATCGTCGGTGGCGATCTCGAACAGCACGCCGCCGGGCTCGCGGAAGTAGACCGAGCGGAAGTAGTTGCGGTCGCGCTGCTCGGTCACCTGCAGCCCGAGCGCCCCGGCCCGCTCCGCCATCGCGGCTTGCGCCGCGTCGTCGGCCGCCCGGAAGGCGATGTGGTGGACCGAGCCGCCGCCGGAGCGGCCGGGCAGGAAGTCGCCGACCTCCCGCAAGCTGACCGACGCCCCGAGCCGCGCCGTGCCGCGGTAGCGGGTGACCGCGCCCTCGCGACCGGTCTCCTCGAACCCGAACACCTCCGTCAGAACCCGGGCGGTGGGTGCCGTCTGGCGCAGCATCAGCGTCACGCCGTGGAAGCCCCGGATGGCATGCTCGGCCGGCACGTCGGACCCGGTCCAGGCCGGCTCCGCCTCCGCTCCGGCGACGCCGACCAGGGCGAGCCGCATCCCGTCGGGATCGCGGAACGGCAGCACCGTCTCGCCGAAGACCCTGGCCGGCGCCTCGAAGGCGATGCCCGCCGCGACCAGGCGATGCGTCCAGTAGCCGATCGAGCCCTCGGGCACCCGGAACGCCGTCTCCTCGGTCTGCCCGACCCCGACCCGGCCCGGGGCGACGTGCTCCCAGGGGAAGAAGGTCAGGATCGTGCCGGGGGCGCCGTCCGCGTCGCCGTAATAGAGGTGGTAGGTGCCGGGGTCGTCGAAGTTGACGGTCTTCTTCACCAGGCGAAGCCCGAGGACGCGGGTGTAGAAGTCGAGGTTCCGGCGCGCCGGCCCCGAGATGGCGGTGACGTGGTGCAGGCCGGCGGAAATGGTGGCGGTCGTCATGGCCCGGTGCTCCTGAAGGGCGGCCCCTCGGGGTCGCTGCGATGGAGGCAATCTAGGACTTGCCCCGGCGGCCAGAAATAGAAACAATCGAAATCCATCGTTTCTAGAACCGCAATTGGGGGAGAGGCCGTGGCGTTGCCCGATTTCGAGGCCTGGGCGATCTTCGCCCGGGTGGCGCAGACCGCCTCGTTCTCCCGCGCCGCGACCGAGCTCGGCCTGTCGAAGGCCACCGTCTCGAAGGCGGTGAGCCGGCTCGAACGGCGCCTCGGTACGGGCCTCCTGCACCGCACGTCGCGCCGCCTCGCGCTCACCGAGGCCGGGCGCCTCGCCCTCGACGGCGCCGCCCGCATCCTGGCGGCGGGCGAGGCGGCGGAAGCCGAGGCCCTGGCGCAATCGACCTCCCCGCGGGGCCTGGTGCGCGTCGCCGCCCCGATGTCGTTCGGCCTCGCCCATGTGGCGCCGCTCCTGCCCGACTTCCTCGCCGCGCATCCCGAGGTCTCGGTCGACCTGCACCTGAGCGACGCGCTCATCGACCTCGTCGGCGGCGGCTTCGACCTCGGCTTGCGCATCGCGGCACTCGCCGATTCGAGCCTGCGCCTGCGCCGCCTCTGCGCCGTCGGCCGCTCGCTGGTGGCCGCGCCCGCCTATCTCGACCGGGTCGGGCGGCCGTCGCATCCGCGCGAGCTCCAGGACCATGCCTGCCTCGGCTACGCCTACCTGCCGAATCCGGAGCGCTGGCACTTCCACGACGCGACCGGCACGGAGGCGACCGTGACGCCGGCCGGACGGCTGCGGGCGAACAATGCCGACGCGCTGACGCCCGCACTCCTGGCGGGCCTCGGCCTCGCCGTGCAGCCGGACTTCCTGGTCTGGGACGACCTGCGCGCCGGACGGTTGGAGCGGATCATGCCGGGCTGGTCGCCGCCGCAGGTCGGGCTCAACCTCCTGATGCCGCCCGGCGCGGCCCGGCCAGCGCGGGTCACGGCCCTGGTGACGTTCCTGGAACGGCGTCTCGCGGCGGCGCCCTGGGCCAGCGAGGCATCGGGAGCCGGCGGTGCGCCGACGGGTTACAGAAGCACGAGCCCGTAACAATGTGGCTTTACAACGCCGCCGGAATCGTCGAGGGGGCGCATACAACCTTCGTCGTAGACCGAAAGTTGGAGCCGCCCGTGCGGCCGTCGCGCCGCGTGTTAGACTAGGTCGTTGATTCTACCGCTGTTTTTTGCATCCGGGCCGGTTCCCACGGCGGCTGAAAGGTGCTCTAAGCTCGGAGGGGGACCCGGGAGGAAGCGTACGATGAAGTTCCGCGTCGAGGTCGATTGCACCCCGGTCGAGGCCCGCCAGTTCGTTGGGCTGCCCAACGTCGAGCCGATGCAGGCGGCGGTGATGGCCGAGGTCGAGCGGCGCATGCTGGCCGAGATGGATCGGTTCTCGCCCGACGCGATCATGCGCAGCTGGTTCACGGCGTTTCCCCAAGGGGCGGACCAGATGCAGAACCTGTTCCTCAAGATGTTCCAGCAGGGCTTCGGCGGCTCACCCACCCCACCGTCGACCAAGTCCGACACGTGAGGCAAGTCCTGCATGTGAGGCGAGTCCGGCGCGCGCGTCCGGCGCCGGCCGGCAATGGTTCCGGGTTTTCGCACTGCATCATCGCGCGCGATGCGGACGACCGGAACGCCTGCCCCCGTCGTTTCCGCTAAACCCTTGCAATCCTTCATGAGCTGCGAAAGCATAGCGATGGCACGGACAATGCTGACGCCTGCGGCAGCTCGGCCCACCAATCGAGTATGATCCCAGGGAGGACAACGTGGAACGCAGTCGCGATCTCGACCCGGTCGAGACCCAGGAGTGGCTCGACTCGCTCGACGGCGTGCTGGAGGTCGAGGGCCCGGACCGGGCACACTTCCTCATCGAGCAGGTCATCGAGGGCGCCCGCAAGAAGGGCGCGCCGGTGCCGTATTCGGCCAACACGGCGTACTTGAACACGATTCCGGTCGACAAGCAGCCCCCCCATCCGGGGGATCGGGTGATCGAGCACCGCATCCGCTCGGCGATCCGCTGGAACGCGATCGCGATCATCCTGCGCAACAACAAGGACTCGTCGGAGCTGGGCGGCCACATCGCCAGCTTCCAGTCGGCGGCGACCCTGTACGACACCGGCTTCATGCATTTCTGGCACGGTGCCGAGGGCGACCGTGGCGGCGACCTGATCTACGTCCAGGGCCATTCCTCGCCGGGCATCTACGCCCGCGCCTACCTGGAAGGCCGCCTGACCGAGGAGCAGCTGCTGAGCTTCCGCCAGGAAGTCGGCGGCAAGGGCCTCTCGTCCTATCCGCATCCCTGGCTGATGCCGGATTTCTGGCAATTCCCGACCGTCTCGATGGGCCTCGGGCCCCTGATGGCGATCTATCAGGCGCGCTACCTGCGCTACCTGCACCATCGCGGGCTCGCCAACACCGACGGCCGCAAGGTCTGGGCCTTCATGGGCGACGGCGAGATGGACGAGCCGGAATCCCTCGGCGCGATCTCGCTCGCGGCGCGCGAGAAGCTCGACAACCTCGTCTTCGTGATCAACTGCAACCTTCAGCGCCTCGACGGCCCGGTGCGCGGCAACGGCAAGATCGTCCAGGAGCTGGAAGCCAATTTCCGCGGCGCCGGCTGGAACGTCATCAAGGTGCTGTGGGGTTCGGGCTGGGACCAGCTTCTCGCCCGCGACACCACCGGCATGCTGGCGCGCCTGATGGAGGAATGCGTCGACGGCGAGTACCAGGATTTCAAGTCGAAGAACGGCGCCTATATCCGCGAGCACTTCTTCGGCAAGTACCCGGAGACCGCGGCGCTCGTGAAGGACTGGAGCGACGAGGACATCTGGCGCCTGACCCGCGGCGGCCATGACCCGAGCAAGGTTTTCGCGGCCTATTCCGCGGCCGTGAAGCACAAGGGTCAGCCGACCCTGATCCTCGCCAAGACCGTCAAGGGCTACGGCATGGGCGAGGCCGGTGAAGCGCAGAACATCACCCATCAGCAGAAGAAGATGGGCGAGGCGGTGCTCAAGCAGTTCCGCGACCGCTTCCAGATCGACCTCAACGACGACCAGATCGCCGAGATCCCGTTCATCCGCTTCCCCGAGGGGTCGCCGGAGCACACGTACCTGATGGAGCGCCGCAAGGCGCTGGGCGGCCCGCTGCCGGCGCGCCGGCAGACGTCGCAGGCGCTGCAGATCCCGCCGCTGGAGGCTTTTTCGGCCCAGCTGAAGGAGACCGCGGGCCGCGAGATCTCCACCACCATGGCCTTCGTGCGGGTGCTCAACACGCTCCTGCGCGACAAGAACATCGGCAACCGCATCGTGCCGATCGTGCCCGACGAGAGCCGGACCTTCGGCATGGAGGGCATGTTCCGGCAATTCGGCATCTTCAGCCAGGTCGGCCAGCTCTACCGGCCGGAAGACGCCAACCAGCTGATGTATTACCGCGAGGACGAGAAGGGCCAGATGCTCCAGGAGGGCATCAACGAGGCCGGCGCGATGTCGTCCTGGATCGCGGCCGCGACCTCGTACTCGCATTCCGACGCGCCGACGATCCCGTTCTACATCTACTACTCGATGTTCGGGTTCCAGCGCATCGGCGACCTCGCCTGGGCCGCCGGCGACATGCGCGCCCGCGGCTTCATGATCGGCGGCACCGCCGGCCGCACGACGTTGAACGGCGAAGGCCTGCAGCACGAGGACGGGCACAGCCACCTGATCTCGGCCACCATCCCGAACTGCGTCTCCTACGATCCGACCTTCTCCTACGAGGTGGCGGTGATCGTGCAGGACGGCCTGCGCCGGATGTATGCCGAGCAGGAGGACGTGTTCTACTACCTCACGGTGATGAACGAGAACTACGAGCATCCCGGCATGCCCGAAGGAACCGAGGCCGGGATCCTCAAGGGGATGTACCTGTTCCGCGAGGGCCGGGCCGGGTCGACGAAAAGGGTCCAGCTGATGGGCTCGGGCACGATCCTGCGCGAGGTCATCGCCGGGGCCGAGCTGCTGGAGCAGGATTTCGGCATCGCCGCCGACATCTGGTCCTGCCCGAGCTTCACGGAGCTGCGCCGCGAGGCGATGGCGGTGGAGCGCTGGAACATGCTCCACCCGACCGAGCCGCAGAAGACGTCCTACGTCGAGACCTGCCTGTCGGGCCGTCAGGGCCCGGTGATCGCGGCGACCGACTACATGCGGCTCTTCGCCGACCAGATCCGCCCCTACGTGCCGGGCCGCTACAAGGTGCTCGGCACCGACGGCTTCGGCCGCTCGGATTACCGGGTGCGCCTGCGCGAGTTCTTCGAGGTCAACCGCTACTGGGTCGTCGTCGCGGCGCTCAAGAGCCTGGCCGAGGAGGGCGCCGTGCCGGCCGCCAAGGTCGCCGAGGCGATCGCCAAGTACGGGCTGAACCCGGAGAAGCCGGCCCCCTGGACGGTCTGAGCCCCTGACGCGGCGCGAGGCCCCTCTCCCGGAGATCCGGGAGGGGACGGCCTCGCGCGCGCCGAGAATTCCATCTGCGTAAGACGTTTGAAGCGAAGAATTTGGGAGAGTGCGCAGTGTCGATCGAGGTCAAGATCCCGGATATCGGTGATTTCAAGGACATCCCGATCATCGAGATCCTGGTGAAGGAAGGCGACACGATCGGGGCCGAGGACCCGATCGTGTCGCTCGAATCCGACAAGGCGACGATGGAGGTCCCCTCGCCGTCGGCCGGCGTGATCGAGAAGATCCTGGTCAAGGTCGGCGATACGGTGAGCGAGGGCAGCCCGGTCCTGCTGCTGAAGGGCGAGAGCGAGGAGAAGGCGCCGGCTGCCGCGGCCGCCGCGACCCCGTCCGCCGGTGCGGCGCCCGCCGCCGACACCGCCGCCCTGATGCCGAAGCAGGAGCCGGACCCGGCCAAGCCCGCCGCCCCGCCGATGCCGGCGGCGCCGTCCTCGTCCGCGCCGGACTTCTCGAACGTCCATGCCAGCCCCGCCGTGCGGCGGCTCGCCCGCGAGCTCGGCGTCGACCTCAACGGCATCAAGGGCACGGGCGAGAAGGGCCGGATCACCAAGGAGGACGTGAAGGGCTCGCTGGTGCGCTCGGCCGCCCCCGCGCCGGCCGCCGGCAATGCGGTCGCCACCGGCAGCATGGGCATCCCGGAGATCCCGGCGGTCGACTTCTCGAAGTTCGGCCCGACCGAGGTCAAGCCGCTGCCGCGGATCAAGAAGATCTCCGGCCCGCACCTGCACCGCGCCTGGCTCAACGTGCCCCTCGTCACCCATTCGGACGAGTCGGACATCACCGAGACCGACGCCTACCGCAAGGAACTCGACACCGCCGGCAAGGACAAGGGCTACCGCGTCACCCTGCTGTCGTTCCTCATCAAGGCCGCGGTCTCGGCGCTTCGCCAGCACCCGGAGTTCAACTCGTCGCTGAACCCCGAGAAGGACGCGCTGATCCTCAAGAAATACTACAACATCGGCGTCGCCGTCGACACGCCGGACGGCCTCGTCGTCCCGGTGGTCAAGGATGCCGACCGCAAGGGCATCGTCGAGATCAGCCAGGAACTCGGCGCGCTGTCGAAGAAGGCCCGCGACGGCAAGCTCGGCAGCGGCGACATGCAGGGCGCCACCTTCACGATCTCGTCGCTGGGCGGCATCGGCGGCACCGGCTTCACGCCCCTCGTCAACGCCCCCGAGGTCGCGATCCTGGGCGTGGTGCGCTCCAAGATGGCCCCGGTCTGGAACGGCTCCGAGTTCAAGCCGCGGCTGATGCTGCCGCTCTCGGTCTCCTACGACCACCGCGTGATCGACGGGGCGCTGGCTGCGCGCTTCACCCGCCACCTCGCCCACGTCCTCGAGGACGTCCGGCGCCTCGTCGTCTGACGAAGGCTAAGAGCAACAGCGAGGCGATCCGATGAGCAACGAAGTCCGTCTGCCGGACATCGGCGACTTCAAGAACGTCCCGGTGATCGAGGTGCTGGTCAAGGCCGGCGATACGATCGCGGTCGACGACACCATCGTCGTCCTGGAATCCGACAAGGCGACCATGGACGTCCCCTCCTCCGTGGCCGGCACGGTCGCGGAGGTGAAGATCAAGCCCGGCGACACGGTCACGCAGGGCGATCTGCTCCTGGTGCTGGAGGGCGTCGCCGCCGCCGGTCAGGCCAAGCCCGAGGTCGCCGAGAAGGCGGCCCCGGCCTCCGCTCCGGCAGCCGGCGGCTCGCCGCTGGCGGCGGGTGCGGGCCAGGCAGGCTACGGCTCGCCCGCCACCGCCGGCGGGACGGGGGCCTCCGCGGCTCCCGCCCCGAAGGGCGCGGCCCCGGTCTCCGGCGAGGCGATGCGGGCCGAGGTGCTGGTGCTCGGTGCCGGCCCCGGCGGCTACACGGCGGCGTTCCGCGCCGCCGATCTCGGCAAGAAGGTCGTGCTCGTCGAGCGCTGGGCCAGCCTCGGCGGGGTGTGCCTCAATGTCGGCTGCATTCCCTCGAAGGCCCTGCTCCACGCCGCCAAGGTGATCGACGAGAGCCAGGCGATGGCCTCGCACGGCATCAGCTTCGCCGCACCCCAGATCGACATCGACCAGCTGCGGAGCTGGAAGGAGGGCGTGGTCAAGCGCCTGACCGGCGGCCTCGGGGGTCTGGCCAAGCAGCGCAAGGTGACGGTGGTGACCGGCACCGCCCGCTTCGTCAGCCCGCACCAGATCGAGGTCGAGCACGAAGGTAAGACGACGGTCATCGGCTTCGACAACGCGATCATCGCGGCCGGGTCCGAGCCGATCACGATGCCGTTCATCCCGCACGACGACCCGCGGGTGATCGACTCGACCGGCGCGCTCGAACTCGACGGGGTGCCGAAGCGCCTCCTCGTCATCGGCGGCGGCATCATCGGCCTCGAGATGGCGACGGTCTACCACGCGCTCGGGTCGAAGGTGACCATCGTCGAGCTGATGGACCAGATCATCCCTGGCGCCGACAAGGACATCGTCACCCCGCTCTTCAAGCGGATCGCGAAACAGTACGAGGCGATCCACCTCAAGGCCAAGGTCACGGCCGTCGAGGCGCTGCCGGAAGGCCTCAAGGTGACGTTCGAGGGCGGCTCGGCGCCTTCGACCGACACCTTCGACAAGATCCTGGTCTCGGTCGGCCGCCGTCCCAACGGCAAGCGGATCGGCGCCGAGGCGGCCGGCGTCGCGGTGGACGAGCGGGGCTTCATCCCGGTCGACAAGCAGATGCGGACCACCGCCTCCCACATCTTCGCCATCGGCGACGTGGTCGGCCAGCCGATGCTCGCTCACAAGGCGGTGCACGAGGGCAAGGTCGCGGCGGAAGCGGCTGCCGGCAAGAACTCGTTCTTCGACGCCAAGGTGATCCCGTCGGTGGCCTATACCGATCCGGAGGTGGCCTGGGTCGGCCTCTCCGAGACCGAGGCCAAGGCCAAGGGCATCAAGGTCGGCAAGGGTGTCTTCCCGTGGGCGGCGAGCGGCCGCTCGCTGTCGCTCGGGCGCGACGAGGGCCTGACCAAGGTGCTGTTCGACGAGGAGTCGAACCGCATCGTCGGCTGCGGCATCGTCGGTCCGTCTGCCGGCGACCTGATCGCGGAAGCCGCGCTCGCCATCGAGATGGGGGCGGATGCCGAGGATATCGGGCTCACCATCCACCCGCACCCGACCCTGTCGGAGACGGTCGGCATGGCGGCCGAGGCCTTCGAGGGCACCATCACCGACCTCTACATGCCGAAGAAGAAGGCGCATTGAGGCAGGTCTTGGTGGGGCGGCGTTCGCGCCGCTCCGCTTCCGACATCCTCAAGGAGAGTGAGCATTCCCCTTCCCCCTCTGCGGGGGAGGGTGGCGAGCGGAGCGAGCCGGGAGAGGGGACGCCGCTTCCGGAAAGGTCGTGACCTCCATGAAGTGCGCTTCCTGGATCAGCGTCGCGCTGCCCCTCTCCCGCCCGTCTCCGCCGGGCCCCCTCCCCCGCAGAGGGGGGAGGGGGAGCCCGCGCTTCAATTCAATTTTGTCTGCGTCACGCTGGCCTGTTTGACAGGTCTGTAGTTTCGATTTCACCGCCACCCTCAGCGGGATCACGACCGAAACCTTGAGCGTTGCCATCCCGATCGGCGCCCACGAATGGCGCCGGCCGGGAGACGGCTCCGCACGCCGCCATCCCAGACGGACAGGAGGAACCCCATGGACGAGCAACTCGAGCAGGCCGCCCTCGACTACCACCGCTTCCCGACCCCCGGGAAGATCGCGGTGCTGCCGACCAAGGACATGAGCACGCAGCGCGACCTCGCGCTCGCCTATTCGCCGGGCGTCGCCGCCGCCTGCCTCGCGATCGAGAAGGACCCGGCCCAGGCGGCGGAACTGACCTCCCGCGGCAACCTCGTGGCGGTAATCTCGAACGGCACCGCGGTGCTGGGTCTCGGCAATATCGGGGCGCTCGCCGGCAAGCCGGTGATGGAGGGCAAGGGCTGCCTGTTCCGGAAGTTCGCCGGCATCGACGTGTTCGACATCGAGATCGACGAGACCGATCCGGACAAGCTCGTCGACATCATCGCGAGCCTGGAGCCGACCTTCGGGGGCATCAACCTCGAGGACATCAAGGCGCCGGAATGCTTCGAGATCGAGACCCGCCTGCGTGAGCGGATGAAGATCCCGGTCTTCCACGACGACCAGCACGGCACCGCGATCATCGCCGCCGCGGCGATCCTCAACGGCCTCGAAGTGGTCGGCAAGACGATCGGCGAGGTGCGCGTCGTCTGCTCGGGCGCCGGGGCCGCCGCCATCGCCTGCCTGAACCTGCTGGTCAGCCTCGGTCTCGACAAGACGAAGGTGCTGGTGACCGACAGCCGCGGCGTGATCTACCAGGGCCGCAACAACCTCGACGCCCAGAAGGCGCAATACGCACAAGTCACCGAGGCCCGCACCCTCGCCGACGCGGTGCCGGGCGCCGACATCTTCCTCGGCCTCTCGGCGGCCGGCGCTCTGACGCCCGCGATGGTCGAGGGCATGGCCGACAAGCCGCTGATCCTGGCGCTGGCCAACCCCGAGCCGGAGATCCGGCCGGAAGCCGCCAAGGCGGTGCGCCCCGACGCGATCATCGCCACCGGCCGCTCAGATTATCCGAACCAGGTCAACAACGTCCTGTGCTTCCCGTTCATCTTCCGCGGCGCGCTCGATGTCGGCGCCACGACGATCAACGAGGAGATGAAGCTCGCCGTCGTGCGGGCCATCGCGGAACTCGCCCGCGCCGAGCAGTCGGACGTGGTGACGGCGGCCTACGGCACGCAGGACATCGCCTTCGGGCCCGATTACCTGATCCCGCGCCCGTTCGACCCGCGGCTGATCACCAAGGTTGCCCCTGCCGTGGCGCTCGCCGCCACCGAGAGCGGCGTCGCGACGAAGCCGATGCTCGACGTCGAGGCCTATCGGCGCTCGCTGGAACGCCTCGTCTACACCTCCGGCACGGTGATGCAGCCGGTCTTCGCCGCGGCGACCGAGGCCGCCCGCGCCCGCGTGGCCTATGCCGAGGGCGAGGACGACCGGGTGCTCCGTGCGGCTCAAGTGGTGGTCGACGAGGGGCTGGCCCGGCCGGTGCTGGTGGGCCGCCGCGAGGTCATCGCCGACAAGATGAAGGCGCTCGGGCTTCGCATCGAGGTCGGCCGCGACGTCGACGTGCAGGATCTCGACGACGAGGTCTTCCAGGCCGAAGCCGCGCAGGGTTACTACGCCAGGCGCAAGCGCAACGGCCTGTCGCGCGAGGTCGCCCTGGCTGAGGCGCGCCGCAACCCGACCCTCGTCGGCGCGATGCTGCTCGCCCTCGGCAAGGTCGACGGGCTCCTCTGCGGCGGCACCGGCTCCTATCACAGCCACCTGCGCCACGTGCGCGAGGTGATCGGGATGGCAGCCGGAGTGAAGGCGCTCACCGCCATGAGCCTGCTGCAGCTGCCGCGGCACACGCTGTTCATCTGCGACCCCTACATCCACCTCGATCCGGGCGCGGAGGAGCTGGCCGACATGACGCTGCTCGCCGCGGCCGAGATGCGCCGCTTCGGCCAGACCCCGCGGGTGGCGCTCGTCTCGCATTCGAGCTTCGGCACCGCCCGCAACCCGTCGGCCGAGAAGATGCGCCACGCGCTCTGCCTCATCACCGAGCGGGCGCCGGACCTCGAGGTCGAGGGCGAGATGCAGGCCGACGCGGCGCTGAGCCGGCCGCTGATGGAGCGGGTGTTTCCGGAGTCGCGCCTCACCGGGGAAGCCAACCTCCTGGTGATGCCGAACCTGGACGCCGCCAACATCACCCTCAATGCGCTCAAGGTGGTGGCCGGCCAGGGCATCAGCGTCGGGCCGATCCTGCTCGGCGCGGCCGCCCCGGTCCATATCCTCACCCACACCACCACCGTGCGCGGCATCGTCAACATGACGGCGGTAACCGCCGTGGCGGCGACCGCGCGGGCGGGCTGAGCGTGCGACCGGCCGCCGGGTTATCCGGCGGCCGGTCTACAGGCACGCGGGCAAGGGCCCCTAACGCGCTGAGCGACCCAGGGTTCCTGGAAAAATCGTCTTTTCCGGTTTTTTCGACCCTGACGTGACGCAGTATTCAGACCGTCGCTCGATCGACGATCGGGTCGTCGCACAAGAAATCTTAACGCAGGCAGGGGAAACATGAGGCTCCGTCTCTAGGGGAGCATCATGAGCCTTGCCCGCAAATTCGTCGGCCTGTGTGCCGTCAGCCTGGTATCGAGCGCAGCACTGGCAGGCGCGGTCGTGCTCTACCGGCAAGCGGACGGGCAGATCAAAACCGCCAACGAGAACCGCCTCGCCTCGATGCTGATGGCCGACGAGCTGCGGCAAGCCTCCGACGACCTGACACGGCTCGGGCGGACCTATATCGCCACCGGCAAGGCCGCCTACAAGCAGCAATACAAGGACATCATCGACATCCGCGCCGGCCGCAAGGCCCGCCCGGTCGATTACCATCGGATCTACTGGGATTACGTCGCCGCCGGTGAGGCCAAGCCGCGCCCCGACGGCGAGACCGTCTCGGCGGACGCGATGATGGACCGCCTCGGCGTCACGGCGGCGGAGAAGGAGAAGCTGGCCGAGTCGGTCCGCAACTCCAACGACCTCGTCAAGGTGGCGAACGCGGCGATGAAGCTCGCCGAGAGCGGCGAGCCGGGGACCCGGGACGAAGCGATCCGGCTCGTCCACACCGACGAGTACCACGTCGCCAAAGCCAAGATCATGAAGCCGATCGACGACTTCTACGTCATGCTGGATGCACGCACCAAGCAGGCGGTCGACGACGGCGAGTCGCGGGCGGCGCTCGCCTTCGCACTGGTCCTCGGCCTGCTCGCGGTCACGATCGCCTCGGTCGTCGCCATGGCCTGGTTCGCCTCCCGCGCGCTCGTGCGCGGCTACGCCTCGGTCGGCGCCGCGATGGGCCGGATCGCCGCCGGCGACTACGCCGCCGAGGTTCCGGGGACCGGGCGGCGCGACGAGGTCGGCGACATGGCCCGCAGCCTGGAGGCGTTCAAGACCAACCTCGCCGCCGACCTGGAGGCCCGCCACGCCCGCGAGAGCGATGAGCGTCGGGCGGCCCGCCGGGCGCAGACGGCGGCGCTCGCCCACGACTTCGAGGAAGCGGTGGGCGGCATCGTCCGGACCGTGGCCGCCTCGGCGACCGAGCTGCGGACGACCGCGGAGGGCATGTCGCAGCTCGCCGGCGGCACGGCCGAGCGCTCCGCCACCGTGACCCGTGCGGCGCACGAGGCCTCGGCCAACGTCGCCACCGTGGCGGCGGCGGCCGAGGAGCTGAGCGCGTCGGTCGGCGAGATCGCCCGTCAGGTCTCGGATTCGGCGGCCCTCGCCAGGACCAGCGTGACGGAAGCCGCGCAGACCGCCGAGCTGGTGCGCACCTTGAGCCAGGCGGCGACCCGGGTCGGCGACGTGGTGGCGATGATCAACGGCATTGCCGGCCAGACCAACCTGCTGGCGCTGAACGCGACGATCGAGGCGGCGCGGGCGGGCGAGGCCGGCCGCGGCTTCGCGGTCGTCGCCGCCGAGGTCAAGGAACTCGCCAACCAGACCGCCAAAGCCACCGAGGAGATCGCCAGCCAGATCGGCGGCATCCAGGGCGCGACCCGCCAGGCCGTCGACGCGATCGGCGGGATCGCGACGCGGATCGAGGACCTGAGCGGCATCTCGACGGCGATCGCCGCCGCGATCGAGGAGCAGGGCACCGCGACCCGCGAGATCGTCCGCACCATCAGCCAGGCCGCCACCGGCACCGGCGCGGTGACGGCGACGATCACCGGCGTGGCCGATGCGGCGGGCGAGGCCGGCCAGGCGGCCGGGCGGGTCTTGAGCGTCGCCTCGTCGGTCTCGCAGGATGCCGAGCACCTGAACACGGAGGTGACGCGGTTCCTCGACCGGATCCGGGCCGCATGAGAAACCCTGGCCTGGGTTGAGCGACGGAGTTGACACCCTCCCTCTTCATTGCGGAGCCCGGGACGGACGAGGGAGGGTGTGACGTCGGGAAGCGCACGTCCTTCGGGCTCTCCCACCCGATCGAAATCCACCGTCTCCCGCCCGGAATTGGGTCGGGTCTGGCGGGTGAGGACGAAGCCCGCCTCCGCCTCCCGGGGATCGAGGGAGGAGGCGACCGCCATCGCCACGCCGCCGCCCACCCCCCTGGCCCGGCAAGTACCGCACAGGCCGTTCCGGCAGGCTCCTTAGGCGGGTCCGCTTCCGGCAGCGGCGTCGGGCCGGCGCTGTCGCGCCGCGCTTGACCAACCGGCCGGTCGGTCAATAATGAGCGGACAAGAACAGGAGGACGCCATGCGGCTGGAAAGCTACGTCCAGGGACGCTGGATCGCGCCGGGGGGAGACTGGACCGGCATCCGCAGCGCCGTGACCGGCGCGGTGGTGGCGGAGGTGGGCGGCGGCGGTGTGTCCATGGGGGACGTGCTGGACCATGCCCGCCGGGTCGGCGGTCCGGCGTTGCGGCGCCTCACCTTCCACCAGCGCGCCGAGATGCTGAAGCGGCTGGCGGCCTTTCTCAACGAGCGCCGGGACGGGCTCTACGCCCTGTCGCACCAGACCGGCGCCACCCGCACCGACAACCTGATCGACATCGATGGCGGCATCGGCACCCTGTTCGTCTACGCCTCGAAGGGGCGGCGCGAATTGCCGAACGCGACCTTCCTGATCGACGGGGCGGTGGAGCCGCTGTCGCGGGGCGGCAGCTTCGTCGGGCGCCACGTGCTGAACTCGCGGACGGGATGCGCCGTCCACATCAACGCCTTCAACTTCCCGTGCTGGGGGCTGCTGGAGAAGCTCGCACCCGCGATCCTCGCCGGCGTGCCGGTGGTGACGAAGCCCGCCACGATCACGGCCTACGTCGCCCACGCGCTCGTGCGGCTGATCGCCGAGTCCGGCATCCTGCCCGAGGGCGCGCTGCAATGCGTGGTCGGCCCGACCGGCGACCTGTTCGATCACCTGACGGGTCAGGACGTGGTGTCGTTCACCGGCTCGGCCGAGACGGCGCAGATGCTCCAGCGCCACCCCGTCATCGCCCGCGAAGCGGTGCATTTCGTGGCCGAGCGCGACTCGCTCAACGCCGCGATTCTGGCCCCCGATGCGGGGCCGGGAACGCCGGAATTCGACCTCTATATCCGGGAGGTCGCGAAGGAGATGACCGTCAAGGCCGGGCAGAAATGCACGGCGATCCGCCGGGCGCTGGCGCCCCGCGCCCATGTCCCGGCGGTGATCGAGGCCCTGAGCCGGCGCCTGGCTTCGGTGCGGATCGGCGATCCGGCCCGCGAGGACGTGCGGATGGGGCCGGTGGTCGGCCTGGCGCAGCGCCGCGACGTGCTGGCCCGGGTCGAGGCGCTGAAATCGGAGGCCGAGCTGGTCTTCGGCGACCCGGCCCGCGTCGCGGTCGAGGGCGCGGATGCCGAGACCGGCGCCTTCCTGCCGCCCCTGCTGCTCCACTGCGCCGACCCGCTCCGCGCCCGGCAGGTGCACGCCCTGGAGGCCTTCGGCCCGGTCTGCACAGTCATGGGCTATGACGGGCTGGAGGACGCCGCGACGCTCGCCAATCGCGGCGAGGGCAGCCTCGTCGCCTCGCTCTACACCCACGATCCGGCGACGGCGGCCGAGCTGGTCTTCGGTGTCGGCCCCTATCACGGCCGCCTCGTCGTCATCGACCGCGACTGCGCCAGGGAGCAGACCGGTCACGGCTCGCCGATGCCGCACATGATGCATGGCGGTCCCGGCCGGGCCGGCGGCGGCGAGGAGCTGGGCGGCGTGCGGGCTTTGTCCCACTACATGCAGCGCACGGCCCTCCAGGGCTCGCCCGCGATGCTGAGCCGGATCACGCAGAGCTGGATCAAGGGCGCGCCGGAAGACATTCGCCCCGAGCACCCGTTCCGCTGCCACTTCGAGGACCTGGAGGTCGGCCGCAGCTTCCACTCGGCCGAGCGCGTGATCACGCTCGAGGATATCGAGCATTTCGCTGAATTCACCGGCGACACCTTCTATGCCCATATGAGCGAGGAGGCGACGAAGGGGCACCCGTTCTTCCCCGGCCGGGTGGCGCACGGCTACCTGCTCCTGTCCTTCGCCGCCGGCCTGTTCGTCGATCCCGATCCGGGCCCGGTGCTGGCCAATTACGGGCTCGACAGCTTGCGCTTCCTCAAGCCGATCCAGCCCGGCGAGGCGATCCGCGTGCGGCTCACCGCCAAGGAGAAGTCGCCGCGCAACGCGCAGTACGGCGAGGTGCGCTGGGACGTGGAGATCCGGACGGCGACGGGGGAGACGGCCGCGACCTACGAGCTGCTGACGATGAACGCGATGCGGGCGGCGTGAGGGGCTGCCGAGACGCGCGCGGGCCCCCCTCCCCCTCTGCGGGGGCGGGTTTGGGCGCGTCTCACCCGAACCGCCGCGCGCCCAACGCCTGCGCCACCTCCGGCTTTCGTCCCGCCAGCAGATCCGCCACGATCCGCCCGGTCCCGGCGCTCTGCGTCAGCCCGAGATGGCCGTGGCCGAAGGCGTAGATCACCCGGGGGCTCGCCCGCGACGGGCCGATCACCGGCAGGCTGTCGGGAAGCGACGGCCTGAACCCCATCCATTGCCGGCCGCCCTCGGTGCGCAGGCCCGGCAGGAAAGCGGCGGCCTTGCGCAGCATCGCGTCGGCGCGGGCGAAGTTCGGCGGGCGGTGGAGGCCGCCGAACTCGACGGCGCCGCCGACCCGCAGGCCGGTGGCGAGCGGCGTCACCACGAAGCCGTGGCCGCCGAAGGTGAGCTGGCGGCGCAGATCGAAGGCGCCGGGCGGCAGCGTGGTGTTGTAGCCGCGCTCGGTGTCGAGGGGCACCCGATCGCCGAGGCGGCGGGCCAGCTCCCGCGACCAGGCGCCGGCGGCGAGCACGCAGGCCTCGACGTCGCGCGACGTGCCGTCGGCGAGGGTGAGGCGCACGCCGTTGCCCTCGGGCGCGATGCCGCGCACCTCGCCCGTCGTGAGCATGGCGCCCTTCGCCATGGCGGCGGCGTGGAGCGCCAGGGCGAAACGGTGCGGATCGTCCACCGTCATCCAGTGGGGCGTGAAGGTGCCGGCGACGAATCGGGGCGACAGGCCGGGCTGCAGCTCCGCGAGGCGCGCGCCGCGAACGTGCTCGAAGGCGATGCCCTCGCGCTCCCGCGCGGCCCAGCCGGGCGCGGCGGCGGCCAGCTCCGCCTCGCTCTCGTAGAGTTCGAGGTTGCCGTCGCGGCGCAGCCGGCCCGTGAGGCCGGCGGTCTCCACCATCGCCGCCATGGCCTCGGCGGCCAGCCGCATCAGGCCGGATTGGACCTGCGTCGCGTGGCGGTGCCGGTCGGGCAGGCTGGCGCGCCAGAAGCGCAGCAGCCACGGCGCGATCCGCGGCAGGTAGGCCGGCGGCAGCGCCAGCGGCCCGAGGGGATCGAGCATCCAGCGCGGGGCACGCCTCAGGATGCCCGGCGAGGCGAGCGGCAGCACGTCGGTGAAGGCGAGCGCCCCGGCATTGCCGAAGCTCGCCCCCTCGGCGACGCCGCCGCGCTCGATCAGCCGCACCCGCCAGCCTTCGGCGAGAAGATGGTGGGCGCAGGCGAGGCCGACGATGCCGGCCCCGACGATGGCGACCTCGCGGGCCAAGGCCGTTACGCCGCCAGCTTCAGGGACGGGCGGCGCTCCAGGGCGGTGCGGACGATCGCCTCGACGGCGGCCCGGCGCTCGCCCGAGAGGGGCTTGCGCGGCGCGCGGACGTGCTCGGTCGAGCCGATGGCCAGCGCCTCGGCGAGCTTGATGTTCTGGACCAGGAAGGTCGAGACGTCGAGGTCGAGGAGCGGGCGGAACCAGCGGTAGATCTCGAGCGCCTCCGCGGTGCGTCCGGCCTTCATCAGCCGGTAGATCGCCACCGTCTCGTCGGGGAAGGCGACGACGAGGCCGGCGACCCAGCCGACCGCGCCGACGCTGAGCGCCTCGAAGGCGAGGTTGTCGACGCCGGTCAGCACCGCGAAGCGGTCGCCGAAATGGTTGATGATCTCGGTGGTGCGGCGGATGTCGTCGGACGATTCCTTGATGGCAACGAAGCGCTCGTCGCCGGCCAGCCGCTCCATGATCCGGGGCGTCACGTCGACCCGGTAGGCGACGCGGTTGGAGTAGATCATCACCGGCAGGTCGCCGGCGGCCGCGACGGCGCTCAGGGTGGCGACGGTCTCGTCCTCGTCGGTGTGGTAGATCGGGCTCGGCACCACCATCAGGCCGGAGGCGCCGGCCTTGGCGGCCTTCGCGGCCAGCGCGCAGGCCTCGCGGGTGCCGGCCTCGGAGACGGTGAGCAGCACGGGCTTGCCCTTGGCGACCGATTGCGCGGTCTTCAACACGGCGAGGCGCTCGTCGGGCGACAGCATCGGGCCCTCGCCGAGGGAGCCGCAGACGATGAGGCCGTCGCAGCCGGCCTGCATCTGGAGCGAGAAGCAACGCTCCATCTCGGCATGGTCGAGATCACCGTCCGGGGTGAACTTGGTGGTGACGGCAGGAAGGACGCCTGTCCACATCGGGTTAGTCTCCTCTCCAGGCTTCTTCGAATCGCGGGACTGCGAATGCGCGGCCACGGATCCGCCGCGCCCAGGACGCTCGCCCCTTCGCGGCTCTCGATTCGTAGATTGTATAAAATATGCGATCGGATCAAGCGGGAGATGCGGCCGAGCGGCGATAAATCTCGACGAGCGAGCGCCCGGCATGCTCGACATGGATCCGCAGGAGATTGGCCGCCGCCACGATCTCGCCCGCCTCGCACAGGTCGAGGATGGTGGTGTGCTCCATGTCGGCGCGGGCGACGTCACCGGTGACGGAGAGTTGCAGCCGGGTCGGGCGGTCGCAATCCTGGAGCAGGCCGGCGATGATCGACAGCGAGCGCGGCCGCCCGGCATGGCGCAGGAGGCCGAGATGGAAGCGCCGGTTCAAGTCGCCCCAGAGCTCGATCCGGCCGGCGTCGAGAGCCGCGCCGTACTCGTCGCGCAAGGCGCGCAACTCCGAGAAATCCTCCGGCGTCAGGTGGCGGGCCGAGAGGATCAGCAATTGCGGCTCGAGCGAAACGCGGAGCTGGAAGATGTCCTCGATCTCCTCGACCGAAAGCCCCGAGACCACGGCGCCGCGATGCGGCACGATCTTGACGAGGCCGCCGGCTTCGAGCTGCAGCAGCGCCTCGCGGATCGGGATCCGGCTGATGCCGAATTCCTCCGCCAGCGCGTCCTGGCGCAGCTGGAAGCCGGGCGCCAGGGCGCCGGAGAGGATGCGCTGGCGCAGGGCCTCGGCCACCGCCGCCGAGACGGTGCGATGGCGAAACCCCTGCGGCGGGGTCTGAACGCCCGCCGGCGGGGCCTGGACGCCCTTCGCCCGTGCCGTCACCGCCATGATCCCGCTCCCTCTCGCCCAAACTGGTGCATATTGTATACGATAAAGCAGGTTCGAGCGACTCAGAAGGTCGGCGGCGTGCAGGCGCTCACCACCTCGCACGGATGCGGCCCGACGCAGCGGAAGCGGTGCGGCCGGCGGCTGGAGAAGTAATAGGCGTCGCCGGGGCCGAGCACGCGGCGCTCGTCGTCCACCGTCACCTCCAACCTGCCGGAGAGCACGATGCCGCCCTCCTCGCCGTCATGGACCAGGGGCACGCGGCCGGTATCCGCGCCGGGCTCGTAGCGCTCCTTGAGCAATTGCAGCGCGCGGCCGAACAGGGTGTCGCCGACCTGGCGATACGAGATCCGGCCCTTGCCGATCTCGACCAGTTCCTCGCCGGCATAGAACGCCTTCTCGGTCCGCTCCGGCGCCAGCGAGAAGAACTCGGCGAGCCCGATCGGCACCGCGTCGAGGATGCGCTTGAGGGCGCCGACCGACGGGTTGGTCTGGCCCGATTCGATCAGCGAGATGGTGGAGTTCACCACGCCGGCGCGCTTGGCCAGCGCCCGCTGCGACAGGCCGTGCAGGATGCGGACGTGGCGCAGGCGCGCCCCCACCTCGTCGTTGGCCACGCCGGTTCCCCTGTTGAGGCTGTTGCGGATCGGGCAACACCTTAGCGTGGGAGCCAGGTGTCTCAAAGGGTTGCGCTGGGGCAGAAAAGGACTTGTTGGCCGTTCCGGAACGGTCTTGTCTGGCGGCACCCGCGCCCCAGAAGGATCCCCGCCATGAACGCCCATCCGCCGCGCCTCAACCGCCCGAGCCTCGACGCCTACTGGATGCCGTTCACGGCCAACCGCCAGTTCAAGGCCGCGCCCCGCCTGCTCGTCTCGGCCGAGGGCATGCATTACACCACCGACGACGGCCGCACGGTGCTCGACGGCACCGCCGGCCTGTGGTGCGTCAATGCCGGCCACGGCCGCCGCCGCATCGCCGAGGCCGTCGAGCGCCAGCTCTCGACCCTCGACTACGCGCCCTCGTTCCAGATGGGCCACCCGATCGCCTTCGAATTCGCCGAGCGCCTGGCGGCCATCGCGCCGGGCGGCGCCCTCGACCGGGTGTTCTTCACCGGCTCGGGCTCGGAATCGGTCGACACCGCGCTCAAGATCGCGCTCGCCTACCAGCGCGCCATCGGCCAGGGCACCCGGACCCGGGTGATCGGGCGCGAGCGCGGCTATCACGGCGTCGGCTTCGGCGGCATCTCGGTCGGCGGCCTCGTCAACAACCGCCGGATGTTCCCGCTGCTGCCGGGCGTCGACCACCTGCGCCACACCCACGACCTGTCCCGCAACGCCTTCGTGCAGGGCCAGCCCGAGCACGGCGCGGAGCTGGCCGACGACCTCGAGCGGCTGGTGGCGCTGCACGGCGCCGAGACGATCGCCGCGGTGATCGTCGAGCCGGTGGCGGGTTCGACCGGCGTGCTGGTGCCGCCGAAGGGCTACCTGGAGCGCCTGCGCGAGGTCGCGACCCGCCACGGCATCCTGCTGATCTTCGACGAGGTCATCACCGGCTTCGGCCGCCTCGGCGCGCCCTTCGCCACCGACTATTTCGGCGTCACCCCGGACCTCGTCACCACCGCGAAGGGCCTCACCAACGGCACGATCCCGATGGGCGCGGTCTTCGCCACCCGCGCCGTCCACGACGCGCTGATGCACGGGCCGGAGGGCGCGATCGAGCTGTTCCACGGCTACACCTATTCGGGCCACCCGGTCGCCTGCGCGGCCGGCCTCGCCACCCTGGAGATCTACGCGGAGGAGGACCTCCTCACCCGCACGACGCAGGTCCAGGCGCAGTGGCACCAGGCGATGCACGCGCTGCGCGACTGCCCGCACGTGATCGACATCCGCACCATCGGCCTCATCGCCGGCATCGAGCTCGAGCCCCGGGCCGGCAAGCCGGGGGCACGGGCCTACGACGTCTTCACCGACTGCTTCGAGAAGGGGCTCTTGATCCGCGTCACCGGCGACATCATCGCCCTGTCGCCGCCGCTGATCGCGGAAGCCGGGCACATCGACACGATGGCCTCGATGCTGGGCGAGGCCTTGCGCCGGGCGGCGTGAAAATCCCCCTAGAGGAAGCGACACCCTCCCTGTCATCCCGGGGCTCGGCTGCACCGAACCCCGGGATGACCCTGAGATCTACGATCGAAGCGCGGCTCGACCGCGAGCGCGGACTCTCGCGTCTCATCACCGGACTCGACTATCCTCATGATCACCATCGGACATTTCGTCGGCGGCAGCCAGATTCCGGGCCGCTCGGGCCGCACCGCGCCGGTCTTCAACCCGGCCACCGGCGAGCAATCGGGCACCGTCGCGCTGGCGAGCGCCGACGAGGTCGGGGCGGCCGTCGCCGCCGCCCGGCGCGCCTTCCCGGCCTGGGCCGCGACCCCGCCGCTGCGCCGCGCGCGCATCCTCAACACGTTCCTGCGCCTGCTGGAAGAGCGCATCGACGTCCTCGCCGCGGTGATCACCGCCGAGCACGGCAAGGTCCTCTCCGATGCCAGGGGCGAGATCCAGCGCGGCATGGAGGTCGTCGAGTTCGCCACCGGAGCCCCCCA
>NZ_JAAKGV010000002.1 GCF_011043735.1 Methylobacterium sp. DB0501
AAGCGCGGTAACGCGCTGAGCTGACCAGTACTAATCGCTCGATCGGCTTGATCGCTCTCATGATCCGTGTCCGGATCAACCCCGACACCACGACACGATGAAGACGCCTGACGCAGCCGAGCGGCTGCCGCAGAGCGAATGCTTGCCGCAACGAACGTGCTTGGCCGGTCTGGTGGTCTGAGCGGGGTGATCAGAACCCGATCCCATCTCGAACTCGGCCGTTAACCGCCCCAGCGCCCATGGTACTGTGTCTCAAGACACGGGAGAGTCGGTCACCGCCAGACCTGCCAAGCACGTCACGTTCCCTCGACACGACGCAGATCACACCCTGGCGCGGGGTGGAGCAGCCCGGTAGCTCGTCAGGCTCATAACCTGAAGGTCACAGGTTCAAATCCTGTCCCCGCAACCAACCATATGAAAAACCCCCGCTGGCGAAAGCCGGCGGGGGTTTTTCGTTCAGGCCGGTGCGTAGCCGGGTGTCTTGAAGATCGTGCCGGCCTTGGCGGCGATGTCGGGCTCGTAGACGGTTGCAGTCCAGGCGCTCGGCTCGACATCTTCGATATGCCCGAGCACCAACAGGTGACGAAGGAGATCGCGACCGGAGCGTGGGAGCCGCCAGGGAGAGCGCGAACAGGCCGAGACAGACCGGCACAGCAGCACGAGCGCCATCAGGAAACCGAGAAAGAGGTCCTTGCCGGTGCCGGTAAATACTCGGCCGACGACCCGTCGACGGTGTTGCGGCTCCAGAAGAACCAGCTTGTGGGACTGGCGGAGGTTGTCGGTTGATCCGGGCTGTTCACGCCCCCGTCGCATGACCCGCCGCCCATGGCCGTCTCCGTCGTAAGCCCCTTTCCCGTCCATGCTCGGAAAGGGGAGGGGCTTACGCGAGATCGCGGGTCCGGCGGTCCCGCACCGGCCGGTGCCGACCCTGCGCGCCGGGCCGATGCGTCATGAAAGACGAAATCCTGTCGGATCGCTGTCGCCGTGCGGATTTCGGCTTCGCTCTCACGCCCGGGCGGGCGCGTGCGCCTCGCCCTTCTTCTGCGGCCGGATCCGGTACCAGCCGACATAGAGCGCCGGCAGGAAGAACAGGGTCAGGAAGGTTGCCGCGATGATGCCGCCGATCATCGCATAGGCCATCGGCCCCCAAAAAACCTCGCGGGCGATCGGCACCATGCCGAGGCTCGCCGCCGCGGCGGTGAGCAGGATCGGCCGCATGCGGTGGCAGGTCGCCTCCACGACCGCGTCCCAGGGATTCATCCCCTCCGCCTCGAACTCGTCGATCTGCGTGACGAGGATCACGGCGTTGCGGATGATGATGCCGATCAGCGCCAGGATGCCGAGGATCGCCACGAAGCCCATCGGCGCGCCCGAGGGCAGCAGTGCCGCGACGACGCCGATGAGGCCGAGCGGCGCCACGCTCGATACCAGGAAGAGCTTCTGGATGCTCTGGAGCTGCACCATCAGGAAGAAGGCCATCACCAGCAGCATCACCGGCACCACCGCGGCGATCGGGCCCTGGCCCTTGGCGCTCTCCTCCACCGCGCCGCCGGTCGCGAGGTCGTAGCCGGCGGGCAGCTCGGCGCGGAACCGCGCCATCGCGGGGGCGAGCGCCGCCACCACGGTCGGCGGCTGGGTCGCGTCGGTGATCGAGGCGCGCACGGTGATGGTCGGCATCCGGTCGCGGCGCCAGACGATCGGCTGCTCGAGGTCGTAGTGGATGCGCGCGAAGGCGAGCAGCGGCACCGTCGCGCCGCCGGCGGTCGGCACCTGCAGGCTCTGGAGCGTGTCGATGGAGCGCCGCTCCGGTCCCTGCGCCCGGCCGACCACGTTGACGAGATAGATCGCGTCGCGGACCTGGGTGATCGTCGTGCCGCCGACCACGCCGTTGAGGATGCCGGCGATGTCCTGGGAGGTCACGCCGAGCTGGCGCGCCTTGTCCTGCAGGATCTCGACCCGCAAGACCTTGCCGGGCTCGTTCCAGTCGAAGGTCGGCAGGCCGACATGCGGGTCCTGCGCCACGATGTTGGCGAGCTTGAGGGCCTGTGCCCGTACCACCTGGAGGTCAGGGCCGCTGATCCGGTACTGGATCGGCCGGCCGACCGGCGGCCCGAGATCGAGGGTATGGACGAACACGTCGGTGCCGACGAAGTCGCGCCGGGCGAGGGCGTCGAGCCGCGCGATGGTCCGTTCGCGGGCTTCCAGCGAGACGGTCTCGATCACGATCTGGCCGAAGAAGGCGTTGGAAAGTTGCTGGTCGAGGGGCAGGTAGAACCGGATCGCGCCCTCGCCGACATAGGAACTCCAGCGCTTGATCTCGGGGTCGCCCTTCAGCGCCGCCTCGAACCGGTCCATCTGCGCCTTGGTCTCGGCAATGCTGGCATTCTGCGGCAGGGTCATGTCGACCAGCACCTCGGGCCGGTCGGAAGCCGGGAAGAATTGCTGCTGCACGTGGCCCATGCCGGCGACCGCCAGCCCGAGCATGCCGATGCACACGGCGACCGTGACCCAGCGATAGCGCATCGCCGGCAGCAGCAGGCCCCGGAAGGCGGAGAGCAGGCGGCTGGGCTTGTCGTGGTGGCTCTTCATGGTCTTCGGCAGGATCTTCACGCCGATCAACGGCGCGAACAGGACCGCCACCACCCAGGAGACGAGGAGCGAGGCCGCGATCACCACGAACAGCGAATAGGTGTACTCGCCCGCCGCCGAGCCGTTGAAGCCGATCGGCAGGAAGCCCGCCACGGTGACGAGGGTCCCGGTGAGCATCGGGAAGGCGGTCGAGGTGTAGGCGAAGGTCGCGGCCTTGTGCAGGCTGTCGCCGGCTTCCAGCCGCGCCACCATCATCTCGACGGTGATCATCGCGTCGTCGACGAGGAGGCCGAGCGCGATGATGAGCGCGCCGAGCGAGATGCGCTGCAGCGTGACCCCCATCACCTCCATGACGACGAACACGATGGCGAGCACCAGCGGGATCGAGAACGAGACGACGAGACCCGCCCGCACCCCGAGGCTCAGGAACGACACGACGAGCACGATCACCACCGCCTCGACGAGCGCCTTGGTGAAGCCGCCGACCGCCTCCTCGACGATGCGCGGCTGGTCCGAGACGAGGTGGATGCCGACGCCGACGGGCAAATCGGCCTCGACTTGGCGCATCCGCGACTTCAGCGCCTCGCCGAAGTCGAGCAGGTTGCCGCTCTGCTGCATGGCGATGGCGAGCCCGATCGCCGGCCGGCCGTTGTAGCGAAACAGCGCCTGGGGCGGATCGGCATAGCCGCGCTCGATCGTGGCCACGTCCGACAGGCGGAAGAAGCGGTCGTTGACCCGCAGGTTGATGGCCTTCAGGCTGTTCTCGTCGGTGAACTGGCCGCCGACCCGGACCGAGACCCGCTCCGGCCCGGCCTGGATCACGCCGGACGGCGTCACCGCGTTCTGGGCCTGGAGGGTCTTGATCACCGATTGCACGTCGACGCCGAGGCCGGCGAGCTTGCGGGTCGAGAAGTCGAGATAGATCATCTCGTCCTGGGCACCGATGATCTGGGTCTTGCCGATGCTCGGCACCTTGATGATCCGGGTGCGCACCGTCTCGACGTAGTCGCGCAATTGGCGCATCGAGAGTCCGTCGGCCGTGAAGGCGTAGACGTTGCCGTAGACGTCGCCGAACTCGTCGTTGAAGAACGGGCCCTGCATGCCTTGCGGGAAGGTGCCCTTGATGTCGCCCAGGCGCTTGCGCACCTGGTAGAACAGCCACGGGATGGTCTTCGGCGGGGTCGTGTCGCGCAGGTTGACGAACACCGTCGCCTGGCCGGGCGTGGTGTAGCTCTTGGTGTAGTCCACCGCGTTGATCTGCTGCAATTCCTTCTCGATCCGGTCGGTGACCTGGTCGAGGGTGTCGGCGATGGTGGCGCCGGGCCAGTTCGCCTGCACCACCATGGTCTTGATCGCGAAGGCCGGATCCTCCTCGCGGCCGAGCTTGCGGTAGGACATCGCGCCGGCGACGACCGCCACCACCATCAGGAACCAGACGAAGGAGCGGTGCGACAGCGCCCATTCGGAGAGGTTGAACGACTTCATCGGGCGCGGCCTCGCGCTGGAACGGGGTGGGAGGCGGGCCGTCGGGCCGCCCGCGATAGAGAAAGGCGGTGCCAAGCAGACTTGCCTGGGGGGGCCAACGCTTCGTCCGCTTCGGGCGCCGCCCGATCGCGCTGCAATCGGACGGCACTCTAAATATTTGGTTTTATGTCAGTTTCTACGAAGGGCCGGTCTCCGGTTCGTCGGAAAATGCTCCGTCCTTGCTGTGTCTGTGTCGCCGGTGCCTGTCGCGAAGCCGGCGGCCACCGTTGCGACATCCGCTCAGAGGCCGGAGGCGGCGAGGCGCACCGGCTGCCCGTCCTCGAGGCTGTGGACGCCCGCTACCACCACGGTCTCGCCGGCCGTCACGCCGCCGCTCAGCGTCACCGTGTCGTCGTCGCGCGCCACCACCGCGACGTCGCGGCGGGAGACCGACTTCCCGTCGGGCGCGACCACCCAGATCGTGGTGCGGTTCTCGGCATCGAGGAGCGCGGTCGCCGGCAGGGTGATGCGCGGCGGGGTGGCGCGCTCGAGCGCCACCGTGACGGTGGTGCCGAGGCGGAAGGCCTCGGGCGGATCGACGAGGGTCATGCGCACCCGGCGAGTCCGGGTCGCGGGGTCGGCCAGCGGCCCGATCTCGCGCACCTTTCCCTTGGCGGTGATGGTGGGCGCCGCCTGCAGCGTCACGGTGAACGCGGTGCCGGCCCTGATGCCGGCCATCAGCCCGTCGGGGATGTCGACTACCGCCTCGCGGATATCGGGCCGGGCGAGCGTCACCACCGCCTGGCCGGCGCTCACCACCTGGCCGATCTCGGCGTTCCAGGCCGTCACCACCCCGTCGACATCGGCCTTCAGGGTGGCGTAGCCGAGCTCGTCGGTCGCCTTCTGCAGGGCGGCCTTGGCCTGGGCGAGGCGCGCCGCCGCCGTGTCGCGGCTCGCCACCGCGGCGTCGAGGGCGGCCTGGGTGACGTTCCCGCCCTCGAACAGGGTGCGCTGGCGCGTCTCGACGGCGCTGGCATTGGCGAGCTGCGCGTCCACGTCGCTGACGTCGGCCCGGGCCCGGGTGACGGCGAATTGCAGCACGGTCGGATCGAGGGCGGCGAGCCGTGCGCCCTTCGGCACGAGGTCGCCGACATAGACGTCGCGGGCGACCATCCGGCCCGGCACCCGGAACCCCGCTTGCGTCTGGTAGCGCGGCTCGACCGTGCCGGCGAAGGGGCCGAAGGTCTCGGCGGTGCGGATCTCGACGGTCGTGGTGAGGACCGGGCGCACCGGCGGCGGCGCCTCGGCCTTCTTCTCCTGGCACCCGGCGACGGCGAGGAGCGCGAGGAGGGCGAGCGCGGGCTTCGCTTGCCGCGCGGGATTCACTTGCCGCGCCGGGTTCACTTGCCGTCCTCCCCGACCACCGCGACCGTCTGGCCCGGGCGCAGCAGCTGGATGCCGGCGGTGACCACCCGCTCGCCCGGCTTGATGCCGTCCGACAGGACGATGGCCGAGCCGGCATAGCGGTCGATCGTGACGATCTTCGGCGCGACGGTGTTGCGCGCCGGATCGAGCACCCAGACCGCCGGCCGGTCCTGCCAGCGGAACAGTGCGCTCCAGGGCAGCGAGACTGCCTGCCGGGCCCGCACCTGGCCGATGCCCGCCACCGCGGCGCCGAGCGACATCTCCGGCGGCACCTTGGAGAGGCCGATCTTCACCCGCACGCCGCCGGAGGACGGATCGACCGCCGGCGAGATCTCCCGGACGCTGCCGGTGGTGCGCACCCGCGGATCGGACAGGAGGATGATGTCGATCGCGGTTCCGTCCGGCGGCTCGGCGAGCAGGGTCTCGGAGACGATGAACACCGCGTCGCGCGGCCCGTCCTGGGCCAGGGTGAACACGGTCTGGCCCGACTGCACCACCTGGCCGGCCTCGGCGTTGCGCGCCGTGATGATGCCGGCGACCCCGGTCTTCAGCTCCGTATAGGAGAATTGCTCGCGGGCATTGCCGAGGGCGGCCTTGGCCGATTCCACCGAAGCCTGGGTGGTGCGAAGGGTCTGCTCGGCCTGGTCGTAGGCGGTGCGGGTGGTGTAGCCGCTGCGCATCAGCGATTGCTGACGCTCGAAGCTGACCTTGGCCTGGGTCAGCAGCGCCTCGGCCGAGGCGAGCGCGGCCTGCGCGGTATCGACGTTGACCTGCTGCTCCTGCGGCTCCAGCCGGGCCAGCACCTGGTCGGCGGTGACGTGCTCGCCGACCTCGACCAGCCGCTCCTGGATCTTGCCACTTACGCGAAACGCGATGTTGCTCAGGAACTTGGCCTGAATGTCGCCGGTCAGCACGACCCGCTCCGAGACCGGCGCGAGCGCGGCGGCGACCACCCTGACCTCGGCCAGGGCGGGATTGCGGGACGCGGGCTTCGCTTCGTCCCGTGCGGGGTACGCGTCCCTGGCCGGAAATGCGGCCTGGGTGGCGGGCATCTCGGCGCGGGCCGGGCTCGCGGCGGCGAGGGCGAGGGCGAGGGCGAGCAGGGCGGTGCCCCGCGGAAGCGGGCTGGGTCTCATGAGGATCGCAAGCACCCGTTCGGCGGATGATCTAACGGCAGCGTAGAGGGAAACAGGACGAAACTCACGTGCAGGACGGAACTCGCGTGAAGGAGCGGCCGCGAGGGGGCGGATGCGGCCGCTCCTTCCAGATGCGGGGCGTTCTCCGGGAGGAGGACATCCTGCATCTGTCGGGGGACCCCGGCGATGCAGCGGGGTGAACGAAAAAAAGCGAGGCGAGCCTCAGAGCTGGCCCGGCGCGGCCAGGCCGGGGGGCCATGCGGGCGCCACCGGGTCGAGCCGGGTCCAGGCGAGCAGGCCGGCCCAGCCGGCGAGCGCGACGATCACGAGAGCCAGGGTCGGGGCCGCGGCACGCCGCGGCAGCAGCGGGCGAGGCGCGGCGAGCGGCGGCGCATGCAGGTCGAGCCCGTTCGGCAGGTCGGTGAACCGGGGACCGCGCGATGCGGTTTGGTGCAACGGGCGAACCCGGGAAACGCCGATCTCGCTGCAGGGCATGGCGCGCTCCTTGAAGGCGACGCCTGGTTCGTACTAATAACTGACCGGACAGTCAATAAGGAACGACATGGCCAATGCGGGACGGCGCCAGCGGCGCAAGGAGGAGCGGCCCGGCGAGATTCTCGAAGCCGCCTTCGAGGAATTCGCCCGCAGCGGCTTCGCGGCCACCAAGCTCGACGACGTGGCAGCCCGGGCCGGCATCACCAAGGGCACGATCTACCTGTACTTCCCGAGCAAGGAGGACCTGTTCCTCGCCACCGTCCGGGAGATGAACCGGCCGTCGCAGGAGAACCTGGCCGCGCTCAGCGCCGTGCCGCAGGGCTCGGCGATGGCGATTCTGCGCACCCACTTCGCCTTCGTGTACGAGCAGATGGTCGAGGACCGGCGCGCCCGCGAGATCCTCCGGATGCTGATGGCCGAGGTGAGCCGCTTCCCCGATCTCGCCGCCCGCTGGCACGCCGAGGTGATCGGCCCGGCGGTGGACGCTTTGCGCCGGGTGGTGCGCTACGGCATCGAGCGCGGCGAGTTCCGACCCTCGGCTGCGGAAGAGTTCCCGCACCTGCTCTTCGCCCCGGTCATGATGGCCTGCACCTGGCGCCTGATGTTCGGCGACGACCACGCCCTCGACGGCGCGGCGTATCTGGCGGGGCACCTGGACCTGATGGAGCGGGGGCTGGTCCGGGGGGCGGGGGAGGGGAGTGGAGGGTGAGCCGGGCGGGCGCCCCGCTGCCGCGTGACGGCCGGCGTCCGCCGAGTTCCGCAAGAGCCGCCGTAGATCGCCGCCAGCTCCGCCGCCTCCGGCTGCAGGATCGCGTCCCGCGGGAGACCCGCGACCTCGCGGAGCGGCGGAATTCGGTGCGGGACATGCCGCGAGCGACGAGACATGCCGCGAGCGGCGAGGTGCCCCCTGCGCGACACGAGCCGCTCGAGGTCGCTCCGGAGAGCCGGACTCTCCCGTAGGGCACCGCGCCCGAAGGCACGCCATTCCCGGTTGCCCGTCCCCCCGCTCGCGCATCCGTCAATTGACAGACACAGCCGGTCGCCTCGAAGTTGTTATGGCTAAAAGGTGCGAACCGACGGCGCCGCCCCACGCGGCGCCCCCCGTCAAGCCCAACGAACGGAAACGCCCATGATACGCCTGAACGTGAACGGGTCCGTGCGCGAGGTCGAGGCGGAGCCCGACACGCCGCTGCTCTGGGTGATCCGCGAGCAGGTCGGCCTCACCGGCACCAAGTACGGCTGCGGCATCGCCCAGTGCGGCGCCTGCACGGTCCACATCGACGGGCAGGCGGTGCGGTCCTGCTCGCTGCCGGTCTCCGGGGTCGAGCCGGGCCAGAAGATCGTCACCATCGAGGGCCTGAGCCCCGACCGCTCGCACCCGGTGCAGAAGGCCTGGGCGGCGCTCGACGTGCCGCAATGCGGCTTCTGCCAGTCCGGCATGATCATGGCCGCCGCCGCCCTGCTGGCGCAGAAGCCCAAGCCCAGCGAGGCGGAGATCCGCCAGGAGATCACCAACATCTGCCGCTGCGGCACCTACAACCGGGTGCTCGCCGGCATCACTCTCGCCGCCGAGGGCGGCGAGACCGGCCGCGGCTGACGGGAGGCCACCATGACCACGACCTCCGCCCCCGCCCTTTCCCGCCGCTTCTTCCTCGCCGGCTCCGCCGCCGCGGCCGGCGGCCTGGCGCTCGGCTTCGACCTGCCCGGATTCGACACGCCCTCGGCGCAGGCCGCGCCCGGTGCGACCTCGCCCGAGATCAACGCCTGGGTGGTGGTGCGCCCGGACGAGACCGTGGTGATCCGCATCGCCCGCTCGGAGATGGGCCAGGGCACGCTCACCGGCCTCGCCCAGCTCGTGGCGGAAGAGCTCGGCTGCGACTGGGCCCGCGTCACCACCGAATACCCGACGCCGGGCCAGAACCTCGCCCGCGGCCGGGCCTGGGGCGATTTCTCGACCGGCGGCAGCCGCGGCATCCGCGAATCCTACGTCGCGGTGCGCCAGGGCGGGGCCGCCGCCCGCACCATGCTGGTCGCGGCCGCCGCCCAGGAATGGGGTGTTTCGCCCGGCGAGTGCCGGGTCGAGAAGGGCGTCATCGGCCACCCGGCCTCGGGCCGTTCCACCACCTTCGGCAAGGTCGCGGCGGCGGCCGGCCGGATGGAGCCGCCGAAGGACGTTCCCCTCAAGGACCCGAAGGACTGGACCATCGCCGGCCACCCGGTGAAGCGCCTCGACACGCTGGAGAAGACCGACGGCTCGCAGGTCTACGGCATCGACCTCCGGCTCCCCGGCATGCTCAATGCCGCGATCCGCGACTGCCCGGTGGTCGGCGGCACGGTGAGGAGCGTCGACGCCTCCGCCGTCGAGACGATGCCCGGCGTGCGCAAGGTGGTGCGGGTCGGCGACAGCGCGGTGGCGGTGGTGGCCGACACGTTCTGGCGCGCCAAGACGGCGGTGGACGCCCTGCGGATCGTCTGGGACGAGGGGCCGAATGCCGGGGTGTCGAGCGAGACGATCGCCGCCACCCTGCGCGAGGGCCTCGACGCGCCCGAGGCCTTCATCGGCAACAAGGCCGGCGACGCCGCGGGGGCGCTCAAGGGGGCCGCCAGGGTGGTCGAGGCGACCTATGCCTACCCGTTCCAGAACCACGCCACGATGGAGCCGATGAACGCCACGGCGCGCTGGACACCGGACCGGTGCGAGGTCTGGACCCCGACCCAGAACGGCGAGGCGGCGCTCGCCGCGACGGCCGAGGCCGCCGGCCTCTCGGCCCGGCAATGCGACGTCTACAAGATCCATCTCGGCGGCGGCTTCGGCCGGCGCGGCGCCACCCACGACTGGGTGCGCCAGGCGGTGCTGATCGCGCGTGAGCTCCCCGGCACCCCGGTCAAGCTGATCTGGACCCGCGAGGAGGACATGACCCACGGCCGCTACCATCCGGTCACCCAGTGCCGGATGCGGGCGGCCCTCGACGAATCCGGCAACCTCACCGGCCTGCACATGCGGATCTCCGGCCAGTCGATCCTGGCCGGCATCATCCCGGGACGGCTCGGCCCCGACGGCAAGGACCCGGTGGTGTTCCAGGGCCTCAACCCCGGCGGGGCGGAGGCCGCGATCGGCTACACGATCCCGAACCTGCTCATCGACCACGCGATGCGCAATCCGCCGATCATCCCGGGCTTCTGGCGCGGGGTGAACACCAACCCGAACGCGATCTACCTCGAATGCTTCCTCGACGAGGTGGCGCACGCGGCAGGCCAGGACCCGCTCGCCTTCCGGCGCAAGCTGATGGAGAAGCATCCCAAGCACCTGGCCGTGCTGAACGCGGTGGCCGAGCGGATCGGCTGGGACGCGAAGCCGCCGTCGGGCGTGCATCGCGGGCTCGCGCAGATCATGGGCTTCGGCAGCTACGTGGCGGCCGCCGCCGAGGTGTCGGTCGGCGACGACGGCAAGATCAGGGTCCACCGCATCGTCGCCGCCACCGATCCGGGCGTGGCGATCAACCCGCAGCAGATCGAGGCGCAGGTCGCCGGCTCCTTCGTCTACGGGCTGTCGGCGGCGCTCTACGGCGAGTGCACGGTGAAGGACGGAAAGATCGAGCAGACCAACTTCGATTCCTACCCGGTCCTGCGCCTCGACGAGATGCCGAAGGTCGAGGCCATCCTGATGCCGTCCGGCGGCTTCATCGGCGGCGTCGGCGAGCCGACCATCGCGGTGGCGGCGCCCGCCGTCCTCAACGCGGTCTTCGCCGCCACCGGCAAGCGGGTGCGGCAGATCCCGGCGAGCCGCACGGACCTGAAGCGCGCGTGAGGGCCGGGCTCCTGTTCCTGCTGCTCGCAACCCCGGCGGCGGCTGCGCCGCCGGGGGCCTCGTCCTGCTCGGGGTGCCACGGCGCCCCGGGCGGGGCGGTGCCGAGCCTGTCCGGCCACGCGGCCGAGGAGATCGCGGCCTCGCTGGCTGCCTTTCGGGCCGGGACGCGGCCCGCCACGGTGATGAACCGCATCGCCAAGGGCTTTTCGGACGAGGAGAGCCGGGCGATCGCGCAGTGGCTCGCGGGGGGCGGCCAGTGACCGGGATCGGCCGTCGCGCCGTGCTGGCGGGGTTCGCCGCCGCAACCCTCCCCCGCCCCGCCCTGGCGCAGGGCGCGCGCGTCGTCGTGGTCGGCGGCGGCTTCGGCGGCGCCACCGCCGCGCGGGCCCTGCACCGGGCGGGCCTGTCCGTCACCCTGGTCGAGCCGGCGGAGACCTACCTCGCCTGCCCGTTCAGCAACGAGGTGATCGCGGGCCTGCGGCCGATGGCGGCGCAGGTCTTCGGCTACGAGGCCTTGCGGGCGGCGGGCGTGACCGTGGCGAGGACCAGCGCCGAGGCGATCGACGGCGCGGCGCGCCGGGTGCGCCTCGGCGACGGCACCACCCTCGATTACGACCGGCTGATCCTCTCGCCCGGCATCGCCATGCGCTTCGACGCCCTGCCGGGCTACGACGCGGCCGCAGCCGAGGTGATGCCGCATGCCTGGAAGGCGGGAGCCCAGACCGAGCTGCTGGCCCGCCAGCTCGCCGCGATGCCCGACAACGGCACGGTGGTGCTGGCGGTGCCGGGCAACCCCTATCGCTGCCCGCCCGGCCCCTACGAGCGGGCGAGCCTGATCGCCTGGTTCCTCAAGACGCGCAAGCCCCGCGCCAAGCTGATCGTGCTCGACGCCAAGGACACCTTCTCCAAGCAGAAGCTGTTCGAGCAGGCCTGGAAGACGCTCTATCCCGACACCCTCGAATACGTGCCGCTCGCCGCCGGCGGCCAGGTCACCTCGGTCGATTCCGGCGCGATGAGCGTCGCCACCGACTTCTCGACTTACAAAGCCGACGTCGCCTGCATCATCCCGCCCCAGCGCGCGGCGCCGATCGCGGCGGCGGCCGGCGTCGCCGACCGTTCGGGCTGGTGCCCGATCGACCCGGTCACCTTCGAATCGCGCCTGGTGCCGCGGATCCACGTGATCGGCGACGCCGCCATCGCCGGGGCGATGCCGAAATCCGCCTTCGCCGCCAATGCGCAGGCCAAGGTCTGCGCCGACGCGGTGATCGACCTCCTCGCCGAGCGGGCGCCGGCAGCCCCGAAGCTCGTCAACACCTGCTACAGCCTGGTCGCGCCGGGCTACGGCATCTCGGTCGCGGGGGTGTACCATCCGGACAAGGGCGTGCTCGCCGATGTCGAGGGCGCCGGCGGCACCAGCCCGCTCGACGCGCCCGATGCCGTGCGCCGGCAGGAGGCGGTCTATGCCGAAGACTGGTACCGGACCATCACATCGGCGGTGTTCGGGTGAGGCGGGGGCTCGCCGCGCTCCTCGCCCTCACCCAGACCGCGCTCGCCCCCGCGGGAATCGTCGGCGACGCGATTCCGCTGCCGCTCGACGGCCGGGCCGGCGACGCCGGGCGCGGCCGGGCCATCGCCACCGACACCCGCAAGGGACTGTGCCCGCTCTGCCATACCGGCCTCGGCGGCTCCGCCCCGGCGGGCGATCTCGGGCCCGACCTCTCGGATGTGGGGGCGCGGCTTTCCCCCGGACAATTGCGCCTGCGCCTCGTCGACGGGCGCGCCTTGAACCCCGCGACCCTGATGCCTTCCTATTACCGGACCGACGGCATCCGGGTGGCGGGCGCCTGGCGCGGCCGGCCGGTGCTCGCGGCGGCGGAAATCGAGGACGTGATCGCCTATCTCGTCACCCTCAAGGGAGGGCACGCGACGCCATGACGACCCTGGTTCAGAACACCCCGGTTCATCGCCGGACGATCCTCGCCGGGGGCGCCGGGCTGCTGACCCTGGCGCTGGCGCGCCCCGGCGCCGCGGCGATCATCCGGCCGACCCGCGAGGCGACCGTCGAGGCGATCCGCCGCTTCACCGGCGGCGCGACCGTGCAGGCGGGCCGGATCCATCTCGACATGCCGCCGCTCGTCGAGAACGGCAACACCGTGCCGCTTGCGATCACCGTCGAGAGCCCGATGACCGAAGCCGACCACGTGCGCCGCATCGCGGTGTTCAACGACAAGAACCCGCAGCCCCACGTGGTCACGCTGCATCTCGGCCCCCGATCCGGCCGCGCGGCGGTCAACACCCGGATCCGGCTCGCCGATTCCCAGACCATCACGGCCGTCGCCGAGATGCGCGACGGCACCTTCTGGTCCGCCACCGCCGACGCGATCGTGACGCTCGCCGCCTGCGTGGAGGGGTGAGCATGGCCCGCGCCCTCATCAACCTGCCGAAGACCGCGAAGCCCGGCGCGGTGATCGAGATCAAGACCCTGATCTCGCACCCGATGGAGACCGGCTACCGCCCGGGCCCGGACGGCCGCCTGATCCCGCGCAACATCATCACCGAGTTCGTTTGTACCTATGACGGCGAGGAGGTGTTTCGCGCCGAGCTCTCCCCGGCGAGCGCCGCCAACCCGTACCTGACCTTCACCACGGTCGCGACGAAGACCGGCCTGCTGCGCTTCACCTGGATGGGGGATAACGGATTCTCGCAGACGGAGGAGGCGGGGATCACGGTGGGGTGAGGGGGCGGTCCACGAGGTGCACCGCCCCGCTCCCGCCGCAATGCGGCGGGACCAGTGCGGCACCGGGAGCGCGGGACGCTTTACCGACGGTTAACCACGAGGGGCGAGCGTCGCCGAAGGACATCGTCATGCCGCGCCCTTCCCTGCTCCTCCTCCCCGTCGCCGCCGCGCTCCTCGCTGCGCCCCCCGCGGCGACCCCGGCCCTCGCCCATCCGCACGTCTGGATCACCACCCGGGCCGAGCTCGATTATGGGCCGGACGGCGCCCTGCGGGCGGTGCGGCACGCCTGGACCTTCGATCCGACCTATTCGGCCTTCGCGGTCCAGGGCCTCGGCCAGTCGCCGACCGGGCCGGTGAACCCGGCGGCGCTCGCGGCGCTCGCCCGGGACAACGCCGACAACCTCGCCGAGCAGGGCTACTTCACGCAGCTGAAGGTCAACGGCCGCAAGGTGGAGGTCGGCGCCGCCGCCGATCCGGCGATGAGTTTCGCGGACGGGCAGCTGACCCTGCGCTTCACCCTGCCGCTCAAGGCGCCGGTCGCCGGCACCGCCTCGCTCGAGGTCTACGACCCGACCTACTTCGTCGCCTTCAGCCTCGCCGAGGGCGATGCCGCCGCCACCCTCGCCGGCGCCCCGGCCGGCTGCCGCGCCACCGCGCACCGGCCGAAGCACACGGCCCCCGCGCCCGCCGCCACCGGCATGTCGGAGGCGTTCTTCGAGGCGATGACCGCCGCCTCGACCTACGGCGTGCAATTCGCCAACCGGATCGTCGTCGCGTGCTGAGCCGGGCCCTCGCCCTCGCCCCGCCCTCCCGCGGGCTCCAGCGTCTGGCGCTCGCCGCCCTCGCGGTCATGGCGGCGGCGGCCGTGCTGGCGGCCTTGCTCGGGCTGCTGGCCCCGGGTTTCCGGGCCCCGCCGCGCTCGCCTTTCGGCATCGGCTTTCGCGAGGCGGCGCCCACCGGCGCCACCAGCCTCGGCGCCTGGCTGCTCGCCATGCAGGCCGGCTTCTCCCGGGCGCTCCAGGCGGCGGTGTCGGCGGTCAAGGCCGGGCGCGACGGCACCCTGACCCTCGTCGGGCTCGGCTTCGCCTATGGGGTGCTGCACGCCGCCGGGCCCGGCCATGGCAAGGCGGTGATCGCCGGCTACCTGATGGCCGGCGAGCGGGCCCTGAAGCGCGGCTTCACCTTGAGCCTGCTCGCGGCTCTCCTCCAGGCGCTCGTCGCCCTGGCTCTCGTCTGCGGCGGTGCGGCAATCCTGCGTCTGACCGCAGCCGGCCTCAACCAGGCCGGCACGGTGATCGAGACCGCGGGCTTCGCCTGCGTGGCCCTGCTCGGCGTGGCCGTGACCTGGCGCAAGTCCGGGCAGCTCGCGCGGCTCCTCAACCGCGAGGCGGGGCCGGCCTGCGGGCCCGATTGCGGCCATGCGGGGCTCACCGACGGCGCGAAGGTCGAGCGGCTGGCCGGCTGGCGCGAGCAGGCCGGCGTGGTGCTGGCCGCCGGGACGCGCCCTTGCGCCGGGGCGGTGCTGGTGCTGGTCTTCGCCCTGTCGCAGGGCATCCTGTGGGCCGGCATCGCCGCGACGCTGGCGATGGCGCTCGGCACCGCGCTCACCACCGGGGTGCTGGCGGCGCTCGCGGTGTTCGCCAAGGCGCTGGCCCTCCGGCTCGCCGGCGGCCGCGGCCAGGGCGGGGCCATCGCCGTCGGGGTGCTGGAACTCTGGGCCGCCGCCTTCGTGCTGGTGCTCGGCGCTGGCCTGCTCTCGGGCTGGGCCGCCGCAGCGTTCTAGGGCAGCGCCCGATCGCGTTGCCCTCGAGCGCTGCTCCAGGCCTTTGATCTTGCAGCATTTTCTTGCGGCGAACCGGTATCCGATTCGTCGGAGAACGCTCCAGGCCGAGATGCGCTTCAGGCGACGGCCGCCACCCGTGCGGCGCGTCGCCGCCGCGGGCTCGCCGCCGCGCTCACAGTGGCGAAGCTGATCTCCTGGCGCTCGCGGGCAACGAAGGCGCCGGGCATCTCGGCCTGCATCTGGCTCTCGAGGTCGCGCAGCATCGTGTCGGTGTGCTGGGGATAAAGGTGCACGATGGCGAGCCGACCGACCCCGCCGGCCTGGCACAGCTCGACGCCCTTCTGCCAGGTCGAGTGGCCCCAGCCGCGGCAGGACGAATACTCGCCCTGCGTGAACATGCCGTCATAGACCACGAGGTCCGAGCCGCGCACGAAGTCGAGCAGGGCCGGATCGGGCCAGGGCTCGGAATGCTCCAGGTCGCTGATGTAGCAGGCGGTGCGGCCGCCATGGCGGAAGCGGTAGCCGGTGGCGCCCTGCGGGTGCTCCAGCGGGATGGTGTCGACCACCGCGCCGTCCGGGAAGGCCAGGCTCTCGCCGGCCCGGAACCCGTGATGCACGAAGCGGGCGGGGAACATGTCGAGGGTGATCGGGAACAGCGGCGGCGAGAACAGCCGGTCGAGGGGCCCGGCCGCGCTCGCCCCGTCGAGGTTGCCGCACCAGGTGTGGATCTCGCGCGCCGGGTCGAGCACCGCCGGCTTCATGAACGGCAGGCCGCCGACATGGTCGAGATGGAGGTGGCTCAGCAGCAGGTCGACCCGCTGGGGCAGCCCGTCGCGGTGATGCGCGCCGAAGGCGTTGATGCCGGTCCCGGCATCGATCACGAACAGGCGCTCGCCGCAGCGGACCTCGACACAGGGGGTATGCCCGCCGAATTCCACGAAATCCGGACCGGAGGCGCAGGTCGACCCCCTGACACCCCAGAACCGGAGCGTCAGGCCGGCTTCCATGAGAGGACCCCTCGTTGTCATGCCGGCGACCGTGATGGGGCTTGTGGGGGTTGGATGTGCGATGACGCACATGGCGGATGCTCCGGCCGGGCATCCCGGCAAGACACGATGGAAGGCTGTGCACGAGAAATGTGCTTCACGAACGATGAGCACAAGACGAAGGTTCCCCCGGCCAGCCTAATCTGTCGTTAAGCGGGTGCGCTCGCGCACCGGTCCTGTGGATGGCGCAGCATCCTGCCCGAGCGCGGCCGGCGCGGGAAGACCCATCCGCGACGTGTCGTGTTCGATTCGCGCCGCGTCCGGCTCCATTCGCGGCGCGACCCGCGCCACCGTGGTGCGTTCGGCCCGCAGCACCAGGTCGAAGGGCGCCGCCGGATCCGGCCGGCACTCGTCCGGCAGGCAGACGACGAGGCCGCGCCCGGCCCGGGCCGCCCGCAGCCGCTCGATTCCGGCCATGATCTCGGGGGCGCCGCGGTCGTCGAGGGCGAGGCCGACCACCAGGATGTCGGGCCGGCGTACCAGGCAGCGGGCGACGTCGATCGCCGCGCGCTCGAACGGCGTGAAGCCGTCGCGGCCGGAAAGCCCGCTTTCCGCCGCCCGCGGGTCGACCTGGCTGGACAGGCCGAAGCGGTAGACGGTCCGCTCCAGGCCGCGCTCGCGCAGGACCGCCTGCATCAGGGCGCGCACCCGCGCCCCGGCCCCGGCCTCGGCTCCGGCGACGCGGCCGAACAGCAGGTTCTCCTCCAGGCTCGCCGCCGCGGTGACCCGGGCCGGGTCGTAGAACTCCACCGAGCCGCGCAAGGACGCCGGCAACAGGGCCGCGAAGGTGCGCCGGGCCGCGACGAGGCGCGCCTCCATCGCCTCGTCGATCAGGCCGAACCGGTGGCGGGTCTCGCTGTAGCGCAGGCACAGGCCGATCAGCCGGGCGCGGTCGCGCTGGCCGGCCGGGCCGCGGCGCCAGCCGGAGGCCTCGGGCTGGCGCGCGATCAGGTCCTCGAAGAAGCCGCGCTCGCGCGCCGGGAACAGCGAGAACGCGTCGAAGAGCGGGTGGTCGTCCGGCAGGTCGGAGAAGATCTCGACGGTGGCCCGCGCGATGGACAGGCCCATCTCGGTCATCGGCCGGGTCAGCCCCTCCGCCTCCAGCACCGCCCGGGTGAAGGGGTGGCCGGCGAGCCGCGCCTCCGAGAAGGCCGAACCGACCGGCTCGCCGAACAGGATGTTCTCTCCGACCGTCGCCTGGCGGTTGTAGCGGGCGGGATCGAACGGCTCGATCAGGTGGGCGGCGTTGTCCGCCGCGAGCGCCGCCCGCAGGGCGCCGCGGGTCTCGATGATGGCGGCGGCGGTGGCGGCGTCGAGCCGGCGCGGCATCACGCTGGCGAGGCCGCGCCCGTAGACCAGCTGGTCGAGCCCGGTGACCGACAGGGCCTCGACCAGCCGCTCCTCGAGTTCGCCGGCATTCGGCGTGCTCGCATCCGGGCTCGACCCGTCGGCGAAGGCCGGGTCGCCGTAGAGCAGGTTCTGGAGCAGGGTGCCGTTCATCAGCACCGGCTCGCCGCCCGCATAGGCGATGCGCCGGGCCCGCTCCGCCGGCTCGACGGAGCGCAGGTCGATGCCCGCGTACGTCACCGCCCCGGCGGTCGGTTCGAGCTGTCCGGCGATCAGCGCCGCCAGCACCCGGCCGCCGCTGCCGCGGTCGCCCAGGATCGCGACGTGGCTCGGCATCGGCAGGGCGAGGTCGAGGCCGATCAGGCGCTCGCCCGAGGCCGCATCGTAGGCCGCGACCTGCGACAGCACGATCGGTCCGCCATCGGGCAGCGGCGTCGATTGCGCGCGCAGGCGGCGCGGGGCGCTGGCGCGGGCCTCCAGCGAGGCGGTGGCGCGGGCGATCTCCCGGAAGGCCGGCAGGGCGGCCCGGCGGCGGCGGTTCTGGCGCAGGAAGGCGGCGACCGCACTCGACGCCACCGCCAGCGCGCCGAGCACCGCCGACAGGCCGCCGGCGCTCACGGGAGCGGCGGGGGCGGGGGCCTGCCACAGGGCGGCGGCGAGCACCACCGTCGGCACCAGCACGGCGAGCGCCAGCGCCGGGGCGCGGGCGCGGGAGAGCTCGTTCTCGGTCTCGGTCAGCGCCCGGCGGGCCCGCTCGGCGACGTGGCCGAGGCGGGCATGCTCGAAGGCGGCGGTGCCGTGGGCCCGCACCGCCGGCAGGCGCCGCACGAGATCGGTGAGGCCGCGCTCCAGGGCGGCGCCTTCGAGGCGCCGCTGGTCGTCCCGGCGCTCGGTGCGGGCGATGAGGAGCTGGCGGGCGAGTGCCGCCGCGACCAGGCTGATCCCCGCCGCCGCCACGAGCCGCGGCGCCACCGCGGCGGCGACCGCCAGCGCCAGCAGCACGCTGCCGGCGGCGAGCGCCGGCACCAGGATGCCGACGGCGAGCAATCCGTCGGCGGCCCGGATCGCCGCGCCGACCTGGCCGGCGAGGGCCCGGGCGTCGTCGCGGGCGGCCGGCCCCGAGCGCAGGATCGCGTCCTCGGCCAGCTCCCGCAGGTGGCGCACCGAATCGGCCTGCGCGGTCACGCAGAGCCGCGCCACGCCCCAGCCGAGCCCGGCCAGCGCCAGGGCGACGCCGATCAGCGTGCCCAGGGCCCACAGGGTCAGGGCGCTCTCGGGCAGCGGCCAGCCGGGAATCAGCACCAGGCCCCGGCCGCCGAGGCGCTCGGCGAGGAATTCGGGCAACGGCACCACGAGATGCAGGAAGTGGATCGGCCCCCGTCCCGGCTCGGCGAGCGCCAGCAGCTCGTCGACGAGGTCGCGGAGCGCCAGCAGCCCGAGCCCGACCAGCGGGCCGCCGACCCCGAGGGCGGCCGCGATGGCGGCGGCGTGCCGGCGTTTGGCGCTGCGCCAGGCGAAGACGATCGGATCGCGGTCCATCAGAGCGGGCGGCTCCGCCGGGGGAGGGGAACACCCGGATGCCGCGGGGCCGGCGCCGGTCCGGTGCGCGGGGGCAGGCCCGAGGGCCGTCTCGCGGTAGTGACCATGGGCCTCCTCGATGCTCGCGCGAGGTATGGGCCGCGCGGACCGGAGCGGTCAAGCCGGGCGCGGACCTCCCCGCTCACCTCTTCATCCCCCGGCGGGCGTCGTTCCGCAGCAGAGAGGTGCGCATGCGCACCCGGCCGAAGCGAGGCCAGGATTATTCTTTCGAATCTGCTTGGGTGCGTGGTCGCACATCGCCCGATCGATGCTTGAGTCATTATCATTTTCATCGGGTATCGAACGGTCTGTATTTCAAAATACGACCGATCGAGGGGCCGGTCGTATTTCCATTACGAGCAGGCGCCGTCCCGTCGTCATCCTCCCATCGGCACAAGGACCCCCTTCGTGGACAGCAGCATCATCCAGGGCATCACCACCTTCCGCGGCAGCGTCTTCCCCGGGCAACAGCGGATGTACGAGCGCCTGGTGCGCGACGGGCAGCAGCCCAAGGCCCTGATCATCGCCTGTGCCGATTCCCGGGTCGCGCCCGAGCACATCACCCAGGCCGGGCCCGGCGAGCTGTTCGTCTGCCGCAACGCCGGCAACATCGTGCCGCCCTTCGCGGAGATGAACGGCGGCGTCTCCTCGGCGATCGAGTACGCGGTGGTGGCGCTCGGCGTGCGCGACATCGTGGTCTGCGGTCATTCGGATTGCGGCGCCATGAAGGGCCTGATGCAGCCGGGCGCGCTCAAGGACATGCCGAACGTCGCCGCCTGGCTGCGCCACAGCCACGCCGCCGACCGCATCGTCTGCGAGGCCTATCCGGACGACATCGACCCCGGGGACCGTCTGCGGGCACTCGCCCTCGAGAACGTGGTGGTGCAGCTCGCCCACCTGCGCACCCATCCGAGCGTGGCGGCGGCGCTCGCCAGGGGGCGGCTGTCCCTGCACGGCTGGTTCTTCGCGATCGAGACCGGCACCCTCCACGCCTATGACGGAAGTCGCTTCGTGGCGCTCACCGACGACGGCGCCCTGCCGGTGGCGGAGGTCTCGGTGCCGCGGCGGGCGGCCCCCGACGTGGGGCCGTCGATCGCGGCGGAGTGAGACCAGCGGTCGTTGACCGCGACCTTTGATTCCGTCCGGGCAGGCGTGGTGGGCCTTCAGCGCGCCGCACCGCCACGCCGAGACGGTTCCGGTCGCCTGAAGCACCGCCCGGATCTCGAGCGGTGCCGAGGTGCCGACGCCCGGTATCCGCGAGGCTCACCGCCGCGTCGAGGCGTGCGATGGTCACGGCGCCTGTGGTCGGGGCCGGGGCAGGCCCTCCGGCGAGGGGAGGATCCTGCCGGGATTGCCGTCCTGTTGCGGATGTCACGACGATCTCATACATTTTGGGAGCATCGACGACGTTGTATGAGATGTCGCATCATGGCCGAGACCCATCCTCCGGGGTTCAGGGTTGAGCCGCAGATCGAGGAAACTCTGGAGAAGCCCGTCAAGGAAGACCACCGGTCCGTCTCGTCCCTGGTCGAGAAGATCTTGCCCGAATGTCCGCGGGCCGACGGTCTGCTTCAGTCGGAGGCGTTCGCATGAGCGCGTCATCCGTTCTGAAGCTCCAGAAGGTCGGGTTCACGACCGAGCAGGTCGAGGCGCTGGCCGACTTCATGGACACGCAGGTCGCCAGCAAAGCGGACTTGGACAACGCCGTCCACAAGCTCGAACTCGGCTTGGCCTCGCTCCGGAAGGATCTGGATTCCGGCTTGGCCGCGGTCCGGAAGGATCTGGATCTCGGCAATGCCGCGAGCCGGAAGGATCTGGACCTCGGCTTGGCCTCGGTCCGATCGGAGATTGCCGACGTGCGGGGCGAGCTTCGCCTGCTGGAGCAGCGGATGACCGTGAAGCTTGGAGGCATGCTCGTCGCGGCGGTCGGCATCCTGATTGCCGCGATGCGCTACCTGCCGCCCGCGGGGCACTGAGCCGGCTTGCGTCGGCGGGCCGTGGAGGCCGGACCACGCGTCCACCAGCTCCCGCGGGCCGCGGAAAGTCCGAGCGGGTCTCCGCAGCCCCCGCTCTCACGGCATAGGTGACGCGCCTCTCCCCGCCGATTCGCGCTTCCGACGCTCCGCCCAGGCGCTAGATACAGCGTCATGCGCCAAGCCCGGATCGTCCCCCTGGTCGTCGCGACGGCCCTGTTCATGGAGAACACGGACTCGACCGTGCTCGCGACGTCGCTGCCGGCGATCGCCGCGGATATGGGCGAGGACCCGATCGCCCTGAAGCTGGCCCTGACCTCCTATCTGGTCAGCCTCGCGATCTTCATCCCGATCAGCGGCTGGGCCGCCGACCGCTACGGCGCCCGCACGGTGTTTCGCTGGGCGCTCGCGGTGTTCATGGCCGGGTCGCTCGCCTGCGCGGCCTCGAACTCGCTCGGCTGGTTCGTCGCCGCCCGCTTCCTCCAGGGCATGGGCGGGGCGATGATGGTGCCGGTCGGGCGCCTCGTGCTGCTGCGCAGCGTGCCGAAGGGCGAGCTGGTCCAGGCGCTCGCCACCCTGACCATCCCGGCGCTGGTCGGCCCGGTGATCGGCCCGCCGCTCGGCGGCCTGATCACCACGACGCTCCACTGGCGCTGGATCTTCTTCATCAACCTGCCGATCGGGCTCGCCGGCATCCTCCTCGCCACCCGCTACTTCCAGGACATCAAGGAGGAGGCACGCCCGCCCCTCGACCTCCTCGGCTTCGCCCTGTCGGGGGCCGGGCTCGCGAGCCTGATGCTGGGGCTGGCCTCGAGCGGGCGCCACCTGCTGCCGGAGGCCGTGTCCTGGGCCTGCACCGGAGCGGGCCTCGTGCTGTGCGGGCTCTACCTCGCCCATAGCCGCCGGGTCGAGCACCCGGTGATCCGCCTCGACCTCCTGCGCTACCCGACCTTCCGGGCGGCGGTGCTCGGCGGCAGCCTGTTTCGCATCGGCACCGGGGCGATCCCCTTCCTGCTGCCGCTGATGCTGCAGCTCGGCTTCGGGCTCGATCCGCTGCATTCGGGCCTGATCACCTTCGCGGCCGCCGCCGGCGCGCTGTTCATGAAGACCATCGCCGCGCGCATCCTGCGCACATTCGGCTTCCGCGCGGTGATGACCGTGAATGCGGTGATCGCCGCGGGGCTTCTCGCCGTGAACGGCCTGTTCACCGCGGGCACGCCGCACGCCCTCATCATCGCGGTGCTGCTGGTCGGCGGCTGCTTCCGCTCGCTGCAATTCACCGCCGTCAACGCCATCGCCTACGCCGATGTCGACCCGCGCGACATGAGCGCGGCGACGAGCCTCGCCAGCGTGGCGCAGCAGCTCTCCCTCAGCATCGGGGTCGCCTTCGGGGCCTTCGCGCTCCAGAGCGCCGCCGAGTGGCACGGCCGCACCGAGATCCGGGCGGAGGATTTCTGGCCCGCCTTCCTGGCGGTGGCGATCGTCTCCGGCCTCTCGACCCTGTCGTTCCGCCGCCTCGCCCCGGAGGCGGGCGCCGAGGTCTCGGGCCACCGCTTGGTCCGGGTCAAGCCGGCCGCGGACGCGACGTGAGCCGAAAGGACGGGCTTACCTCAGGGGGAGCTTGCCTGAAGGAATCCTGCGGCCAAGCTTCAGCGTCCGTTCAGCGTGGCCGTGCGAACCTTCAGACATCGAGCGATGACGGGGCGCATATCAGTCCCGAATGCTCGCGAATGCTCACCGTCCATAACGTCAATTGGGGATCTGCCATGAAGCGCATCGCATCCATCTGCGTGGCCGCGGCGACCTTGGCGAGCGTGACCCTGGCCGGCGCCGCCCCGGCCGAGGCCCGCTGGCGGGCCGGGCCGGCCTTCGCCCTCGGCGCGGTCGGCGGCCTCGCCCTCGGCAGCGCGATCGCCGCCGGCGCCCGCCCGGCCTACGGCTATGCCCCCGGGCCGGCCTATGGCTACACCCCGGTCTATGGCGGTCCCGCCTACGGCTATGCCCCGGCCTACGGCCCAGAATGCTACACCGTCCGCCGCCGGATGATCGACGAGTTCGGCGACGTCTATATCCGCCGCGTGCGGGTCTGCGATTGAGCGGGGGGCCGGGACGAGCCGTGGGCCTGCTCGCCCGTCACATCCCGGCCTTCCCCGCCTCCGTCCTCGGGCCTTTCGCCACGGAGGCGCCCTGGGCGCTCACCGCGGCGGCCGAGGAGATCGTCCGCCGCCTCCTCGACCGCCTCGGTGCGGATTTCGCCGTCGCGGAGTCGGTCGCGGTGCACCGCACCGCCCGGGTCGAGCCCGGCGCGATGCTGAAGGGCCCGCTCGTCGTCGGCCCGCGCTGCTTCGTCGGCCACGGTGCCACCCTGCGGGGTGGCGCCTGGCTGGAGGAGGCCTGCACGATCGGGCCGGGCTCGGAGCTGAAGGCCTCGTTCCTGTTCGCCGGCACCGCGCTCGCGCATTTCAACTTCGTCGGCGAGAGCGTGCTCGGCCGGGGCGTCAACCTCGAGGCCGGGGCGGTCATCGCCAACCACCGCAACGAGTGGCCGGGCGCCACGGTAGCGTTCCGGCACGACGGCGCGCTGATCGAGACCGGCTGCACGAAGTTCGGCGCCCTCGTCGGGGACGGGGCGCGGCTCGGGGCCAATGCCGTGGTGGCGCCGGGCGCGATCCTCGCTCCCGGCACGGTAGTGCCGCGGCTCGGCCTCGTCGACCGGGGCGTCGCCCCCGACCTCAGGTGATCTCGTAGACCGGCACCGGCTCGGCGATGCCGCGAAGGCTTCGCAATTCGGCCCGCGCCGCCGCCCCGGCCTCGGCGAGGTGGCGCGCGGCTTGCGCGTGATGCAGCACCGCCTCGGTGGCGAAGATGCCGCCGGAGGCCGCGAGCTGCTGGACGCGGGCCGCCACGTTCACGGTCTGCCCGAAATAATCCTGGCGGTCGTTGAGGCTCACCGCCAGGCACGGCCCCTCGTGCAACCCGATCTTGAGCACGAGGTCGTCGGCGCCGCGCTCCCGGTTCAGGTCCTGCATCGCCGCGCGCATGCGGAGCGCCGCCGCCACCGCCCGGTGCGGGGCCGGGAAGGTCGCCATCACGGCGTCGCCGATCGTCTTGACCACCGCCCCGCCCTCGGCGGCGACGATCTCGTGCAGGAGACGGAAATGCGCCCGCACCAGGTCGTAGGCGACGAGGTCGCCGACCCGGGCGTAGAGTTCGGTCGAGCCCTTCAGGTCGGTGAACAGGAAGGTCAGGCTGAGGATCTTGAGCCGCTGGTCGATGTCGAGCGTGTCGGTGCGGTAGAGATCGCGAAACGTCTGGTTGCTGAGGAGCCGCTTGGCGGTGAGGAAGGGCTGCCGCCCGCCGATCAGCGCCTCGAGGTCGGGCCCGAGGCGGAACACCGTCGCCAGCACCCGTCTGCTGCTGCGGTTGTCGAGGGAGAGCCGCAACGGCCCGGGGCGGACGGCGTGGCTGCCGGCGCTCGTCGGCGCGTCGTCGAAGACCAGGGCGAGGTCCTGGCGCTCGGGTGCAGGCTCGCCCTCGACCGTGAGGGTGTGGGCCGCATGGGTGACGGGATCGACCACGATCAGCGGCTCGGTCCCGAGCGGCAAGGCCAGGATGATACGCTCGCCGGGCTTCAGCTCGGCCGCTTCGACGAGGACTCTCTGTGCCAGGGCGTCGAAAGCCGCGGGCTCCGGGAAGGCGACGCCGGAGCCGAAGAAGACCTGGCGCTGGTAGTCCCATAGCCCGAGGCCGTCGGGATCGTGGGCGGCGATGCGCCGGACCCGCGGGCTCACCGTGAACGTCACCTCGATGGTGTCGTCGAGCACCGGCTGGCTGTCGAGGGCGCAGAAGGCGCAGTGATACTCCTGCCGCACGCCGCGCAGGCTCGCCGGCGCTTCGAGCACGCCGCTGCAGCTCGGGCACAGCACGTTCCAGGCCATTTCGAGCAGGCCGAGCCGCGCACCGTGCAGGAGGGCGGCGATCACCGGCTCGTCGTCGAGCCCGGCTTGCGCCGCGAGGCGCACGGCGTTGATCCGCGCCAGGTCGGCGTCGGACCCGTCCCGCAGCAGCCGTTCCACCGCCCGGGCGGCCGCGGGCTCGGCCGTCCGGTGGAACGCGGCGAGGAGGGCGTCGCTCTCGTCCATGGCGGGAGCTTAGACCCGGGTGGGGGCTGCCGCAACGAGGCGCCCGGCGGTCCGCGGGCGCTCCGGCGTCGCGCCTGTTTGGAGAGGGGGCCGTCACCCTGACGGGGCCCAGGGTCTCCCATCGCCGTCGAGCGTCACGTCGGTCGTCGACGACGTCTCATGAAGCACCTCACGGCGAGGGACGGGTCGGAAACCGTTTCGCGAGGCTCGCAAGACGTCGTACCCATTCGAATGCTTCAATCGTGCCGGACGATGAGTCGAGCGGTTCCCGGTGATACCGATCGATGGCCGAGGCCCGCCATGGCGCGAGAGCGGGGCCGCGGGACTGCCCGGGGAGAGGGGTCCGGCGCCTCCGGGCGATCAGGGGACGCGCCCGCACCCGCTCACGTCTGCCCGCCCAGGCGCGCCAGCCCCTCCCCATCCAGCCGGAAGAACACCTTGCCGGGCTTCGGCACCGCGCCGAGCCCCTCGTAGAATGCCAGAAGCTCCGGCGTGCCGGCATCCGCCGTCCAGTCGACCCGCTTCAGTTCCCGCGCGACGGCCTCGGCCGCCACCGCCCGCACCAGGGCGCGGCCGTGGCCGGCGCCGCGATGCCGGGCGCCGACGAACAGCTCCTTGAGGAACAGGCCGCCGGCGAGGCCGGGGCCCGGATAGATCGCCGAGAAGGCCGCGAAGCCGGCGAGGTCCGCGCTCTCCTCGGCCACCAGGATCTCGGTGCCGGCCGGGCGCCCGGAGAGCGAGGCCTCGATGGCGTCCCGAGGCGGGCAGGGCACGGCGTAGTAGGCCTGCATCTCTTCGAAGAGCCGCGCCAGGGCCGGGTGGTCGGCCGGCGCCGCCGGCCGGATCACAGGGCGCCCCGGCGCAGGTCGCCGAGCACCGCGGCGAGGTGGGACAGGAACCGGGCCGCCGCGGCGCCGTCCACCGCCCGGTGGTCCCAGGACAGGCTCAGGGGCAGGATCAGCCGGGGCTGGAAGGCGTTGCCGTCCCAGACCGGCTCGATGCGCGAGCGCGCCGCCCCCAGGATCGCCACCTCGGGGGCGTTGATGATCGGCGTGAAGCCGTCGCCGCCGATTCCGCCGAGCGACGAGACCGAGAAGCCGCCGCCCTGCATCGCGGCGGGCGGCAGGGTGCCGGACCGCGCCTGCTCGGCAAGCTCCCCCATCTCCTGGGCGATCTCGACGATGCCCTTGCGGTCGCAGTCGCGCACCACCGGCACCAGGAGGCCCCGCGGCGTGTCGACCGCGAAGCCGACATGGACGGAGTCCTTCAGGATCAGGGCATCGCCGTCGAGCGCGGCGTTGAAGCGCGGATAGGCCCGGAGCGCCGCGGCGGCGGCCTTGATCAGGATCGCCACCATGGTGACCTTGTGGGCCCCCGGCCGGCCGGCGCCGTTCAGGTCGCGCCGCAGGGCCTCGGTCTCGGTGACGTCGGCATGGTCGAAATTGGTAACGTGCGGGATCGTCAGCCAGTTGCGGGTGAGCGCCTGGCCGGAGATCTGCTGGATGCGCGACAGGGTCTCCCGCCGCACCGGGCCGAACTTGGCGTGATCGACCTGCGGCCAGGCCGGCAGGCCGGCGCCGATGCCGGAGGACGGTGCGGCCGGCGCGGCGGCGGGCATTGCTGCGGGAGCGGGGGAGGGGGTCGCCATCTGGCCGCGGACGAAGGCCAGCACGTCCTCGCGCAGGATCCGCCCCTGCGGGCCGGTCCCGGTGATGCCGGCGAGATCGACGCCCAGCTCGCGCGCATAGGCGCGGACCGAGGGCGTGGCATGGGCGTCGGACGAGGCGGCGGGCGCGGCGGGTGCCGTCGGGGCCGGGACCGGGGCTGCCGCCGGGGCGGCCTGCTCGGCCGGCGCTGCCTGTGCTGCTTGCGCCGCGGGGGCCGGGGCGGTGCCCTCGCCGGAGGTGTCGACCATCAGGATCGGGGTGCCCTGCGACACCCGCGTGCCCGGCGCTACCAGGATGTCGGCCACCACGCCCGCCACCGGGGAGGGAACCTCCATGGTGGCCTTGTCGGATTCGATGCTGATCAAGAGGTCGTCGACGGCGATCCGGTCTCCCGGCTTGACCAGGATCTCGACCACCGGGACGTCCTTGAAGTCGCCGATATCGGGCAGGGCGACCGGCAGGCTGGCACTCACGAGACTCTCCCGAGACGTTTCTCGTTGTCCCGTCGCACGGCCGGTGCGGAGAGCGGCGCGGCGTCCGGAGCGCCACGCCTAGCTGATTTCGCGACCGAGGGGAAACCGTCGCGCTTCCGAGGTTCGACCGGGTGTCGACCCTATCGGGTCTTGCGGGTGCGCTCCGGCAAGGTCTGGCGCAGGGCCGGCGCGGCGGCGGGGCGAATCCGCGGCGAGGACGGGCCGTGGGCCGGACGGTGCTGCTCGGGGGCGGCGCTGCGCATCCCGGGCTCGCTGCCGAGGATCGAGGCGACGAGGTCGCGGGCGGTGGCGGCGTCCATGGCGCGGAACAGCTCGGTCAGGCCGAACACCGCCTCGACCGAGCGGGCGATCGAGGGATCGAGGCGCAGGAAGATGAACACCGCCTCCTCCTCGGCGAGGTCGGCGGCGCGCAAAGCCAGCGCCAGGAGGTCGCGCCGCTCCGGCTCGGTGGCGCGGAAGCTCACGCCCGGCATGCCGAGCGCCTCGCCCAACGCCGCCTCGAACCGCTCCGGCTCGCCGCGGCCGGCAAACGCGGTCAGCGCCGCGCCGGCGGCGCGCATCCCGGCCCGCGCTTGCGGCCGGAGCGCCGCCCGGGCGGCGACGCCGTCGCGGATCGCCGCCCGGCGCGTCCGGTCGGCCTGGAGGTAGAGCGGCGCGAGATCGACGGCCGGCAGGTCGTCGCGGGCGAGCAGCAGGGCGGCGAGTTCCGGCCGCCGGCGCGCCCGCTCCACCAGCCGCTCCAGGGCGGCGCCGGCGAGGGGCGCCGAGAGGTTGCGGGCGAGCGCCAGGTCGACATCCGGCTCGTCGCGCAGGCTGAGATCGTCGACCACGGCCCGGCCGAGATCGTGGCGCAGGGCGATGACCGCGTCGAGCTCCGGGCCGTTGCCGGCGGCGTCGAGCACCGGCGTCGACAGGACCGGGCTCAGCGCCAGCACCGCGTCGCGGGCGCCGCCGCCATGGGCGGCGAGCAGCGCCAGTACGCTCTGGGGCGTGTCGGGCAGGGGCGCGAGCTTCTGGGCGACGATCTCGGCGGTCGCGTCGTCGACCGTCGGAATCAGCCCGCAGGCCAGGGCCTCGAAGGCCTTGATCGTCGCGACGTCTCGCACGGGAGCGGCGCGAAACAGGTCCGTCTGCACCCGCAGAAGGACCGGTTTCATGTCGAGACGCCGGTCTCGCGCGAGGTCGAGGAGGCCGGAGAGGTCCGGCGGAGCGTCGGCGGCGGAGCGGGCCATGGGCGATCGGGTACGCAGGACGAGAAACCGACCCCGAGAATGCGAGGGTCTGCGTAAAGCGACGCTTAAGGCTGCCGGGACCGGCCCGTCCCGAGCCTGGGGACAGCGGGGATGACGCCCCGGCCCGGTCACCGATGGTTTACGCCGCCGGCCGGCGGGCTCCTCGGCGGCCCTCTCCCTGGCGTGCCTTGGAAACAGTCCGTTAACCATGTGCGTGGTTTCGTCCCGCAAGCGAGGCCGTGCGAGGCGGCGGTCCCGGAGGGACGTGACGGAGGCGGGAGAGCACACATGGTCGGCCCACAGCGACGTCCCTCGGCGGACATCATCCCGTTCCGGGCGGCGCGCCGGCCCCGGGCCGGACACGTCCCGGCCATGTCCCAGGAAGCCGATCCTCAGGGGGCCGATCCTCACGGGACCGATGCCCGAGGGACGGATCCTCACCCGGCGGACGCGGTCCGCGGCACGATTCTGCTGTTCACGGGAGTGCGCTATGAGAGGCTGCCCGACCCCGCCGAGCCCGGCCTGCCCGCGCCGGAGCGGCGCTGCCGGGGCTGAGCGCGTGCGCTCTCGGTTGCCGTCGACGCGCTCCGCCCCGTTGCCGGCCCCGGGCCGCGCCCTGCTGCTCGCCCTGCCGCTGGTGGGGGCCTGCGCCCAGCAGGGCGATTTCGGCCGTCCGGCCCCCACCGCCTGGAACAGCATGGTCGACGCCGCCGGCACGCTGACCGCGCACGAGCGGGGCGAGGCGGCGTCGCCGTTTCCGTTCACGGAGGACGAGCGCGCCTTGCGCGACCGCGCCTGGCGCTTCCTGATGCCGGCGCGCGAGCGCAGCCTCTTCGAGGCGGCCCTCGACAACCTCACCCGCGCCCGGGTGCTGCCGGTCGGCTGGCGCCTCTCCGACCCCTCCGCCTATTTCGAGGCGATCACCGCCGGGCCGTTCCGCTCCCCCGTCTCGCGCTACCGGCGCCTCTCCGACGACCTGGTGGCGGACGGACGCCTGATCCCGGCCTTCGCCGAGACCGCCTCCCGGGTGGTGCGGGCCGATCTGACGCGGCTGCAGAGCCTGCCCTTCATCACCACCCTGGACGACCGCGACGTGCGCAGCGCCGCGATGCGGGTGGCCGAGAACCGCTGCCTCATCGCCTGGGTGCGGCTGGAGACCGGGGCGCGCTCCGCCTCCTACCGCTACGCCCTGGAGCACCTGCTGGTGGCCGCGCCCGAGGAGGAGGCGGTGGCCGCCGAGCGGGCGCTGGCCTTCCTCGACTCGCGCCGCACCCTCCTCGACCCGCTGCTGCCGGCCGACGCCGAAATCCGCTGCGGCCTCGTCCCGCCGGGGCCCGGCGAGGTCGTGCTGGTGCGCAAGGGGTAACACCGTTGCGCCTTCGAACAGATTTGTTCGAAGGCGCGAGGCGGGCCCGGCCGGCCGTCGGCGCCGATGCGCCGGACGCTTCCGCATCGACGTGCCGATGGCGACAGCGCGAGGGAGCACATCGACGGTCGGGCCTACTCGTCCGGACCGTCGATGGTGCAGGAGACCGAGCGGGCGGCCTCATTGGCCTGGGCCTGCTGGCTCGGCAGGGCGGCGAGCACCCGCACGCTGACGAAGCCCTCGCGGCTCGGCGCGATGATGCGCACGTCGCGGTTGCGCTCGTCCTCGTCGGCGGTGGCGAGCGCCTCGTCGAACTGGCGCTTCGTCATGATCACGAGCTCGACCGTGCCGCGCAGGGCAGCCTGGTCGGTGATGGCGTAGTAGGCTCCGTTGCGCCCGTGGAGCGCGATCGTCTCGAGCAGCGGGCCTGTCTCGGCGGTGATCCGCACCGGGCCGTCGTCGAGGTCGTAGGCGCAGATGCCGACCGCCACCGCCGGATCCTGCCGCGGCAGCCAGCCCTCCGCCGCCTCCGCAGGGCCGCCGGTCTCGGCGGCGTGGACCAGCACCGAGGTGTCGTTGGCCAGCGTCGTGCGCGAGCGGGCGAAGGCATCGCCGGTGGAGAGGTAGGGGATCGCCAGCACCGTCGCGACGTGGACGAGCCCGGCCAGGACGAGGCCGCACAGGGTGGCGAGGACGAAGCGGCCGAGCGGCGTCACGGGCAAACCTCACGGGTGATCGAGGGCACGCCCTCGCGCTCGAGCACGCCGGTGCTCGCCGCCACCGGCGTGTCGTAGAGGCGCAGCACCAGCCGGATCGAGCCCTCGCCCGCCGGCATCGGCAGCCAGTTGCCGGGCTGAACGTCCGGGCTCAGGGCCACGGCGAAGCGGCCGTCGCGGTCGCGCAGCACCTCCGTCGAGGTGAACCCGGTCCGCGGCGGCGGCGGGGCGGTGCCGGCCTGCGGCTCGGCCGGCGCTGCGTGGCGGCCGCGCTCCACCGTCAGGGTCCAGGCCCGGGCCGGCGGCGTGGCGCCGGCGATGCGGTAGCGGCAGGACGGATCGAGCCGTCGCCCGTCATCGTCGGTGAGGGCGGTGAGGAGCAGGCCCTCGCCGAGCGCCAGCGGCACCTCGCCGGTGCGGGCATGGATCGCCCGCACGTAGGGGTCGGCGTCGCGCGCGCCGATCTTCGGCCAGGCCGTCCAGGCGTTGAGGACGACGCCCCCGAACGGGTAGCGCCCCCGCGTCGCCCAATTGGCGCTGGCGAGCCCCAGGACCGCGCCCAGCCCCAGGGCGTAGACCACCAGCCCGACGGTGCCGACCCGGCGCAGGCGGAGCGCCCCCCGCAGGAGCCGGGGGCGGAGGCGAAGGCCGGGGGACGGGGCGCGCCCGGAGGCCGGAAGGGCGGCTTTCTCGATCAGCATCGTGGGCCCGTGTCTAGCTCAGGTCGGGCCGGGGCCGAACGGGTTTTTTGCGCGCGGCGATCGACCGGCCGGAGCGCGGCCCCCCGACGAAGGCCCCGGCCCCACCGACCCCGGCCACGGGGCGCGGGATCGATTCGCGCCTCACATGATCTTGTCGTGCCGGGAGCCCCATTGCTCGACCAACTGCTTGACGGCGGCGCTCGCGTCGATCAGCCGGCCGTGCTGCTCGGCCAGGTCCGTCAGGTAGCCCATCAGGCTCCGCACGGCGATCATGTCGTCGTCGATGCGCGGCGTGTATTTGAGATCGCCGCCATGATAGCGCATCTGGTCCTCGACGAGGTCCGGATGCTCGTTCTTGTGGGTCATGAACCATTCGCTCTTGAGGAGCGCGTCCGGATTGTCCTTCAGGATGTGGAACGGCCCGCGATAGTGGGAACTCGCCCCGGCCTTGACGGCGACCTCGCCGGCGGCCAGCACCTTCGCCCAGCCCCGCACGAACTTCACGATCAGCTGGAACGGCGAGCGCTCGGAAAAATGCGCCAGCCAGAGATTGGGCTCGGTGATCTGCTCGCGGACCTCGGACCCGCGACAGAAGACGTAATGCGATCCGTTGTCGATGAGGACATCGTCGTGCCTGATCTTCGCGCTGACGATCACCTTGCAGGTATCGCTCGGCGCGTGGCGCCGGATCATTCGCCGGGGGACGATGATCTCGTTCTTGTTGTCCTGCCGGGTGTATTGATAGTTCACCATTGGTGCCTTGACGCAATGAACCATGCGGTCGCTCTGCGCCAGGGCATCGAAATATTGGTGAAACGACATCCCGAGATGCCGGTCGTCGAGGAACTCGTCGGCATCCAGGAAGACGACCCAGTCCGCCTGGTGGCTGTCGACGGCTTCCTTGTACAGGAACGTGTTGAATTCACGCTCGTTGTAGTGCACGGACTTGTTCTGGAAAACGGTGATCGGCAATCCTTCGTTCTGCAGCGATCGCAGGATATCGAGCGTCCCGTCGTTGCTGCCGTTATCCATGAAGATGTGATGGCCGGCAAACAGGGCCGTGTGCCGCGTGAACGCCTCGACGATGTCCGCCTCGTCGAGAATGCGGGTGACCGCCACGAACTTCATGGGCTTTCCTTTCGTGCGGTTCTGGAATGCATTCCGGAATGCGGCAGTCAGCATCATGTCGCAGTCAGGCCGATCTGTGTGGGTGCGCCCTGTGCCGGCCGGAACCCCCGGCACAGATCGCGCTCACGCGGACCACGCGCCGACGCGACGCACGAGGCCGGGGCGCGGCACCGGGTTGCGCACCCTGATCCCGTTTCCGGACGATGACTTCCGGAAAGGGTATCGCCAGCCCGCGCGGCGTCCGAGCGAAGCCGAAATCCGCATTGCGAAGCAATCAGTCGGATTTCGTCTGACTGGCGTTGCGAGCCGCGTAGCATCGAGCATCCTGCCGATCCGGTGGAGGGCGAAGGGTCGGGCTGCGCCGTTGTGCGGACCGTGATGACGAAGGTCAAGGATCGGCGCGGAACCGCCTCCGGCCTGTCCGCCGGGCGCGCCGGACCCGTCGGGCAGGCTCGCGAGGCTCCGGAGCATCGTCCGACGAAGCGAAGACCGGTTCGGCGCAGACAATGCGCCGAAGTCAAGAGGCCTGGAGCAGTGTTCGACGGCAATGCGATCGGGTGCTGATCTAAGGGCCGACGAACAGCGACGCCTCGAACCCGTGCAGGATCGTCTGGGCATCGACGATCCTGCGGCTCTCGTAGAAGCGCAAGAGGCCCGCGTCGTCCATGTCGATCCCGCGATACTCGTCGACGATGCGGTAGAAGTGATCGTCGAGGACGGTCGAGGTCGGATCCAGGTTGGTGATGCAGATGCTGCCCGTCGGGCGCACGCCGACGGAGGTCACGCGCAGGTCGGGGCGGTATTTTTCCAGGATCGGCAGCAGCTTCCAGACGTCGCCGGTCCACCAGCCGGCCAGGTCCCTGTCCAGCCGCGCCTCCGGGTCGTGGTACCGCTCGGTCATCTCGGCATTGGCCGGCAGGCAATCGTCCAGCATGATCAGGCCGTGGCGATGCGAGACCTTCTCGCTGTTGATGAAATCGCGCAGCAGGAACTCGAACTGGTGCAGGCCGTCCAGGAACACGACGTCGATCGGCGCGTCGAGGATCTTGCTCGGGGCGTGCTCGCGGAAAAATGCGTCGCTGGTCATCTGGTAGAGATGAAGCCGCGTCTTCTTCCCGATGACGTTGCCGGTGATCTGGAAGAGCGGGTCGACGCCGATGCTCGGGCAATCGACCTTCACCAGGGTCGAGCCGTCCCTGACGCCGACCTCCAGGTAGCCGCGCGCCTGCTTGGCCCGCGTCATCGCCGCGACGAAGTCGCTGTACAGGGGGCCTGAATGCCAGTGCGTATGGGTCATCGTCGCCTGCCCCCGTGATGTCGCATCGCGATCTCGCGCGGCCCGTCGTCCGGCGCTCGACGAGAGCCTCGCCGGCTCGCGCGGCCCGTCGGTGAGGCGACGGGTCTTCGGCTCTTGTCTCCGGCTCCTGCCGCGTCGTCCCGCCGCCGGTCGCCGCCTCGTCGGACGATGCTCGCGCGCATCATGGGGGAGCACGCAGGTCGACTTGCCGGGCCGACTTGCCGGACCGGGCCGATCCGCCGGGCTGTCCTCCCTGGCACGGAAGCCGGCCTGACGCAACGGCAGGACGAGGCGATGGCGGGATCCCGCGCGTGCGAGATCCCGCTTCCGCTAGATTCCGCTCTTGGCGGGCGAGCCGGCGGTCTGCCCGGCCCGGTCGGGCACGTTGAACGCCGCCCGCCCCGGCGGGGGGCTCTCGACCGAGCGGAACAGCTGGCCGAGGCCGCCCAGAACCTCGAAGGAGCGGCGCGACAGGGCGCCGGCGGGGGCGCCGGGCGGCGGCGCGGTCGGGGCGGCGGCCTGCGGGCTGCGGGCGCCGGCCTTGTCGGATTCGAAGCCCGGCATCGGCTTGAGCTCGATGCCCTGGTGGGCCGGGGCCATCACCTCGTGGAAGGTGATCGCCGGCAGCGAGCCGCCGGTCAGGTTCTTGGTCGAGGAATGGTCGTCGTTGCCGTACCAGACCGCGGTCACGAGGTTGCCGGTATAGCCGACGAACCAGGCGTCGCGATAGGCATTGGTGGTGCCGGACTTGCCGGCGGTGCGCACGCCCTCCACCGCGGCCTTGCGGCCGGTGCCCTCGTCGACGACCTTGTTGAGCATGAAGTTCATGTCGGCGACGACCCGGGTCGAGAGCAGCTGCTCGGGCGGCGCCTCGCTGGTGTCGTGGCGGTAGATCACCTCGCCGGCGCCGGTGCGGATCTCGGTCGCCGCGTAGGGCTTGGCCCGCCGGCCCCCGTTGGCGAAGACCGAGTAGCCGGCGGCCTGGTCGAGCACCGTCACCTCGGCCGAGCCGATCGGCAGCGAGACCGAATCGACGAGGTTCGAGGTGATGCCCATCTTGTGGGCGAGCTCGATGATCTTGGCCCGGCCGAGCTTGGCGGCGCGCGCCTCGTGGGTCTCGCCGAGCTGCTTGCCCATGGCGATCGAGAACTGCACCGGGATGGTGTTGATCGATTTCGCCACCGCGACCCAGAGCGGCACGGTGCCGGCAAACGAGCGGCCGTAATTCGCCGGGCACCAGTTGCCGATGCAGACCGGCCGGTCGACGACCCGGCTCTCGGGCCGCCACTGCCCGGTGGCGAGGGCGGCGGCGTAGACGTAGGGCTTGAACGACGAGCCGGGCTGGCGCAGCGCGTCGGTGGCGCGGTTGAACTGGCTCTGGCCGTAATCGGCGCCGCCGACCATCGCCCGCACGGCGCCGTCGGGATCCATGGTCACGAGGGCGGCCTGCTCGACGTCGAAGGCGTCGCCGAACTGGCGCAGCACGTTCTCCACCGCCTGGTCGGCCCGCTTCTGGATCGCGAGGTCGAGCGGCGTCTTGACGACCAGCACCCGCTCCTTCTTCAGCTTGCCCTCGTCGACGAGCTTCTTGATCTCGTTGAAGGCCCAGTCGAGGTAGTAGTCGGCGCTGATGTCGCGCGAGCGGGTCACGGGTGTGGCCGGGTTGCGCAGGGCCGACTGGATCTGCCCTTCCGTCAGGTAGCCGGCCTCGACCATGTTGTGCAGCACGTCCGCGGCGCGGGCGCGGGCCGCCGGCAGGTTGACGTGGGGCGCGTACTTCGTCGGCGCCTTGAACAGGCCGGCCAGCATGGCGGCTTCCGGCAGGGTGATGTCCTTGAGGTTCTTGCCGAAATAGTAATCCGCCGCGGCCGCCGCCCCGAAGGTCCCGCCGCCCATGTAGGCCCGGTCGAGGTAGAGTTTCAGGATCTCGTTCTTGGTCAGGTGGCATTCGAGCCAGAGCGCCAGGAACGCCTCGTTGATTTTGCGCTCGAGCGAGCGCTCGTTCGACAGGAAGAGGTTCTTGGCGAGCTGCTGGGTCAGCGAGGAGCCGCCCTGGACGTGGCCGCCGCCGCGGGCATTCACCGTGACGGCGCGGAGCGTTCCGATCGGGTCGATGCCCCAATGCTCGTAGAAGCGCCGGTCCTCGGTCGAGATCAGCGCCTTGACCAGGATGTCGGGAAATTCATCGATGCGCAGCGAATCGTCGTGCTTGATGCCGCGCCGCCCGACCTCGGTGCCGTAGCGGTCGAGGAAGGTCACGGCGAGGTCCGGGGCCTTCAGCCAGTTCTCGCTGGTCTGGTTGAAGGCCGATTGCGCCAGCGTCAGCATCACCACGCCGCCGGCGAGCCCGAGCGTCACGGCCTCGCTCGTGAGGTCGAGGACGACGCGCTTGGCGCCGGAGACCCGGAAGCGCCGCTGGATCTTCTCGGCGTAGCGGCCATAGGCCTCGCCGAACGAGCGGCCGCCATTGTAGAGGCCGTCGTTCATCCAGGCGTCGAAGCCGAGCAGCCCGTGGGACAGGCGGGTCCGGAGCTGGGTCAGCCGGCTGGCAGGCCGGTTCTCGGGCCGGTTCTCGGGCACTTGGGCGGGTCCTCGATGGCGCGATGTCAGGTCTAGCAAACCCCGCATCGTAGCGCGAGGCGGGTCGGCCTTCGCAGGCCGTCACGGCCTATATGGGGCAGTCCCGCACCGACACGACGTCGCAGGATTGCGCAGACGCCGCCGGTCGCGCTTGCCCTGGGCAGCCGCGCGCGGCACAGGGGAGGGAATCCCCCCGTCGATTCCCGCACGCGCCGTCGATCCGGCGCCACGAAAGCCGTCAGCATCCGTGGCCAAAGCCCGCAGCAAGACTCCGCGCCCGCCCGTCTCCCTCAAGGCCGCGACCCCGTTCTGGCGCGGCAAGAGCCTGGAGGACTTCACGCCGGCGGAGTGGGAGAGCCTGTGCGACGGCTGCGGCCGCTGCTGCCTGCTCAAGCTCGAGGACGAGGATTCGGGCGAGATCCACTACACCGATATCGGCTGCACGCTGCTCGATGCCGGCACCTGCCGCTGCCGCGACTACGCGAGGCGCCAGCGCAAGGTGCCCGATTGCGTCCGGCTGACGCCCGAAGCGGTCCGCACCCTGCCCTGGCTGCCGCCGACCTGCGGCTATCGCCTGGTGCGCGACGGGCACGACCTGCCGTGGTGGCACCCGCTCGTCTCCGGCACCCGCCGCACCGTGCACGAGGCCGGCATCTCGGTCCGGGGCAGGGTCAGCGGCACGGAGGAGGAGTTCGAGACCGAGGAGCTGCCGGACCGCATCGTCGATTGGCCGGGACAGGATCCCGGGAGCCAGGAACCCGTGAGCCGGGAACTCCGGAGCGAGGATCCGCAGGAAGGCGCCTGATCGGAGCCGGGCCGGCCGCAAGGCTGCCCAAGCCGCGCGAAGACCGGTTTCGGCCGCTCTGGCACGAGGCTTGCGAGGCCTTTCCGGACGCTCATGGGCGTTTCCTCCCTGACTTGAGGCCCCGCCGCGCCCTCGCGCGCGGGGCCTTCCTTGTCAGGGGCCGTTGCCATCGGGCGCGGCCCGCCCGATAACCCGGGCGACCGGAGATACACCCGACATGGCCCTCACCGTCGCGGTCCAGATGGACCCGATCCAGGCGATCCGCATCGCCGGCGACACCACCTTCTCGCTGCTGCTGGAGGCGCAAGGCCGCGGCCACACGCTGCTGCACTACACGCCCGACCGGCTCTCGATGCGCGACGGGCGCGTCACCGCCTGGGTCGAGCCCCTGCGGGTGCAGGACATCGAGGGCGATCACGCCCATCTCGGCGCCCAGGAGCGGATCGATCTGGCGAGCGTCGACGTGGTGCTGATGCGCCAGGACCCGCCCTTCGACCTCGCCTACATCACGGCGACGCACCTGCTCGAGCGGATCCACCCGCAGACGCTCGTGGTGAACAACCCGTTCGAGGTGCGCAACGCCCCCGAGAAGCTGTTCGTCACCGCCTATCCGGAGCTGATGCCCCCGACCCTGATCACCCGCGACAAGCGCGAGATCGAGGATTTCCGGGCCGAGCACGGCGCCGTGGTGATGAAGCCCCTGCACGGGCACGGCGGCGCGGCGGTGCTGCGGGTGATGCCCGACGACCCGAATTTCGGCTCGATGTACGACCTCTTCGCGGTCACCTTCCGCGAGCCCTGGGTGGTGCAGCGCTTCCTGCCGCGCATCACGGAAGGCGACAAGCGCATCATCCTGGTCGACGGCGAGCCGATGGGCGCCGTCAACCGGGTGCCGGCGGCCAACGACATCCGCTCCAACATGGTGCGGGGCGGCACCGGCGGGGCGACGGACCTGACACCGCGCGAGCGCGAGATCTGCGCGGCGATCGGCCCGGAGCTGCGCCGCCGCGGTCTGATCCTGGTCGGCATCGACGTGATCGACGGCAACCTGACCGAGATCAACGTCACCTCGCCCACCGGCATCCGGGCGATCAAGCGCCTCGGCGGCCCCGACCTCGCGGTCGCGGTCTGGGACGCGATCGAGGCCAAGGTGACGAAGCCGCAGAGCGCCTGAGCGCGCCTGACGCCTGCCGTCGCCGTCCGGAAAGGGCGAACGGCGCGGGCTTTCCTCGCTCCCCGCGGGTGTGGAGCGGGGAGCCCCGCGCTTGGTTCTTCTCATCCGGACAGCCCGGCACCGCGTCGGACGAGCGCCCTCAGCCCGCATCCTCCCCCAGCGTGTCCTCGATGTAGAGCCGGTCGAGCAGCACCTTGGCGACCGCCATCAGGGGCAGCGCCAGGGCCACGCCCCAGAGGCCGAACAGCACGCCGAGCAGGATCTGCCCGGCGAACAGCGTGGCGGGCGGGATGTCGAGGGCCCGCTTCTGCACGAACGGCGTCAGCACGTAGCTCTCCAGCGTCTGGACCAGCAGGTAGACGCACAAGCCCGCGATCACCCCCTTGAGCCCCGAGGCCAGGGAGGCGAGCACGATGATGATGCCGGCGACCAGCGCCCCGATGGTCGGGATGAAGCAGAGCAGGCCGGCCTGGAGTCCCAGCACCAGCGCCCCGTCGATGCCGACCAGCGTCAGCCCGAGCCAGACGCAGACGAAGATCGCCGCCATCACGACGAGCTGCCCGAACAGCCAGTGGCGCAGGGTGATGCCGATGTCGTCGGCGACCGAGGCCGCGTGGGTGCGGTGGCGCGAGGGCACGAAGCGCAGGAGCCCGTCGCGGTAGGTCCGGGGATCGGCCGCCACGAACAGCCCGAGCACCACGACGATGAACACGTTGCCGATGGCGCCGAACACCGCCAGCGCCACCGTCGAGGCCTGGCCGAGCACGCTGCCGGCGCCCGACAGGAGCGTGCCGGGGCTCGGCAGGCCGCCCGCCGCCGGCAGGGTGCGCCGCCCGTCCTCGGCCTCGCCGCCGCCCGGTTGCGCCGCCCCGTCCTTGAGCTTGCCGAAATCGAGGAAGCGGGTGTCGATCCCGCGGGCGTCGAGCCAGGATTTCACGGTGCCGGATTGCTGCATCAGCGTCTGGCTCAGGCGCTCGGCCTGGGAGGCCACGGTGGCGCCGCCGAGCCCGACCATGCCGAGCACCAGGATCGTCAGCATCACGCTCACGATCGCGAGCCGGAACCCGTGCCCGAGCGGGACGACGCGGCCGAGAAAATGCGCCAGCCCGTCGAGGAAGACCGCGAACAGGATGCCGGCGAAGATCAGGAGCAGCGTGTCGGCCGAGCGCCAGGCCAGCAGCATCGCGGCCGTGAACACCACGATTCCGATGCCCGCGAGGACGAGCGAGCGGGTGCCGCCCCGGAGCGGAAGGGCGGGATCCGGCCGGAGGCCGGCCTGGGATGGGGAAGCGGGCATGTCCGATGGTCTCTCCGCCGGCGGCGCGGGCCGCCTCAGGACCTGAGAGATAGCCGCCCGCGGCCGTTCGGCGATCCGCCGGGAGCCGATCCCTACTCCTCCTCGCGCCGGCGCCGCACGCCGGCGAGCACGGCCGGGTGCGCCGAGGTCTTCCACGCCTCCGTCGCCGCCGGCGGGTCGACCGCGATGGGCTTGGGGAGAGCCAGGGTCGGGGCCGGGCGCCGGGGCGCCCAGTTCTTCACATCCCGCTCCTTCACCTCCCAGTCCGTGACCTCGATCACCTCGACGGCCGGTCGCGGCCGAGGGGCGACCTTCCGGCGCACCGGCTGGGCCGGGCGGCCGCCGACCATGCGCAGCAGCGCCCAGCCGATGAGCCCGCCCCACGCGAGCAGCAGGCCCCCGGGCGTCGGCCGCTCGGAGAGCAGGAGGGTTGCGAGCCCGATCAGCGCGCAGGCGACCGCGAGGTTGCGGGCGCTGAGCGGGTCGAAGGGGAGCGGATCGGCCGGACGGGGATCGCGGGAGGTATGGTGATTGCGGGGCATGGCGGCGATCCTGCCGCAGGCCGGTCAGCGATTCCTCAGTCGGACCGCTCGAATTGTCGGTAATCCCCGTTTCGCACGGATCATGCGGTGGCGCACTGCCGGCGCGGACCCGTTCGACGGTGCGGCGGGATCACCACCGCGCCGCCGCCGCCGCGTCGTGCTCCGTCGCCTCGACCCAGCCGCCGAGGGTGCCGTCGGCGCGGTGCTCGCGCTTCCAGAACGGGGCGCGGGTCTTGAGGTAATCCATCAGGAAGCTCGCCGCCTCGAAGGCGGCATTGCGGTGGGCGGAGGCCGCCAGCACCAGCACGATGCCCTCGCCCGGGCGGACGAGGCCGTGGCGGTGGATCGCCACCGCGCCCTGGAGCGGCCAGCGCCCCGCGGCCTCGGTGAGCACCCGGCCGATCTCGGCCTCGGCCATACCGGGATAATGCTCGAGCTCGAGGGCGGCGAGCTCTCCGCCCTCGTCGCGGCACAGGCCGGTGAAGCTCACGATGGCGCCCGCCCGCCCGCCGAGCTCCGCCGTGAGGGCGGCGATCTCCGCCGCGACGTCGAAGGGCTCGGACTGGATCGAGAGGCGAGGGGTCATGGCGGGTCCGGGGGTCATGGCGGGTCCGGGGGTCATGGCGGGTCCGGGGGTCATGGCGGGTCCGGAGATCATGGCGGGTCCGGAATGCGGGTCCGGCGGCGTCCTACCACGAACGGCGCCCGGACGCCCGGGGCTGTCGCAGGCGGCGGAACGGCGTAGATGTGGAGGTTCACGGCATGGCCCGCCAGCATGGCCGGCCGGACGGAGGAACGCCCCATGACCCCCGACCTCCTCCTCCCCTACGACGACACCGCACCGACCTTCGCGGCCCGGCCGGTCTGGTGCGGCCGCGGCAGCACGGTGATCGGGCGGGCGAGCCTCGGGGCGCAAGCCTGGCTCGGCGACGAATCGGTGATCCGCGCCGACGGGCACGACATCGTCGTCGGCGACCGGTTCTGGCTCGGCGCCCGCTCGACCCTGCACATCGCCGCGGAGGTCTATCCGTGCATCGTCGGCGACCGGGTCACGGTCGGCCGCGACGCGGTGGTCCATGCCTGCACGGTCGGCGACGATTGCGTGATCGAGGAGGGCTGCACCGTCCTCGACGGCTCGCTGATCGAGGACGGCGTGCTCCTGGAGGCCGGCAGCACGGTGTTTCCGCGCACCACCCTGCCGTCGGGCTTCGTCTGCGCCGGCAGCCCGGCCCGGCCGGTGCGGGCGCTGGCCCCGGGCGAACTCGCCGAGCGGGCCGAGCGCCTGCGCGAGGCCGCCGCCAGCGAGGCGGCCCTGGGCCCTGGGGACGACCTCGTGCCGGATCCCGCGGTGTTCGTCGCCCGCACCGCCCGGCTGCGCGGCCGGGTCGGCCTGGCGCCGGGGGCGAGCGTGTTCTTCTCCTGTCTCCTCGAGGCGGCGGCGGGGCCGATCGTGATCGGGCCCAACGTCAACGTGCAGGACAATTGCGCCCTGCACGCCCGCGCCGAGGGCCTGGTGATCGAGCGCGACACCACGCTCGGCCACAACGTCCACGCCGCCGACGGGCGCATCGGCCCGAACTGCCTCATCGGCATGGGCACGCGGCTGAGCCCCGGCACGGTGGTGGAGGCCGACGTGCTGCTCGCCGCGGGCAGCGCCACCGATCCCGGGCAGGTGCTGGACTCCGGCTGGCTCTGGGGCGGGCGCCCGGCGCGGCCCCTGTCGCGCCTCGACGCGGAGCGGCGCGCGATGATGGCCCGGACCGTGGCGAGCTATGCGGCGTATGGACGGGCTTATCGCAAGCTGCAGGTACGGGCCCCCGGGGAAGCGTGAGAGGGGGAAGGGCCGGTTCCCGGGTCGGATCCGTCGGAGGGGGCGCCGGCCATCCCGTCACGTCCACGGAAAACAAGGGCTCACGCCTCGATCGGTCGCCACATCGCGATGCTGCGATCCTCCTGCAGAAGCTCCGGCAGTGCCTCGTGCCAAGCCCGCCGATAGGGACGGTGGATCTGGACGTTCACGACATCCTCGTGGTCGGCCCAGATCTCATGAAGGAGGAAGCGGGTCGGGTCGTCCGGGTCTTCGTGGAGCGTGGCGGCCCGGTAGGTGGCTTCATGGCGCATCGCCTCCATGACCCCGGTCAGGAGCCGAAGGAACCGCTCCCGCTGGCCCGGCCGGAGCTGGAACGCGACGACGTAGGCGACGCTCACGACGCGCACCTCCCGGCGATGTCGGCTGCGAGACGCGCGGCATGCGTGACCATCAGGCCGTGCGCGGCGCCGTCATAGATCACGAGTTCGGCGCCCGGGATGAGGCGGGCGTAAGCCCGTGCCGTCAGGTCGAGCGGGGCCGACGCATCGTGGTCGCCGTGGATGAGCGTGACCGGCAGCGCGAGACGGGCAGCGTCGTGACGAAGGTCGGCCGAGAGGATGGCATCCTGAAAGTCGAGGAGGATGCGCCGCGAGGTGTCCTGCACCATGCCGGACATCCAGGCGCCGAGCGCGGCCCTGTGCCCGGGCGCGAAGGGCTCGATGGCGTCCTCGATCCAGCCCGGCAGGTCGGCCGCGAGCCGCGCCCGCGTCGCGGCCGCGATCTCCGGCGGGAGGCCGGGATCGCCATCGCCGCCCGCAATCATGCGGGGACCCGTTGCCCCCACGAGGACGAGACGGGCGATCCTGTCGGTTCCGTGCCGTGCGAGATAGCGGATCGCCTCCCCGGCGGCTCCTGAATGGGCGACGAGCGTGACCCCGCGAAGGCCGAGGGCGGCGAGAACCCGTGCCAGGTCATCCGTCAGCGTATCGTAGTCGGCCCGTCCCGGATCGGTGGAGCGACCGTGTCCGCGACGATCATAGGCGATCGTGCGCAGGCCGCGGGCATTCAGCGCCGTCATGACCTCGCCCCAGATGCGCGAGTCCATGCTCCAGCCGGCGAGGAGCAGGACGGGTGGACCGCCACCCCAATCGCGCAGGAAGAGCCGGTGACCGTCCTCGATCTCGACGAAGGGCGCGCTCATGACCGCACCTCGTCGAGAAAGCCGATCACCTCGGCGATGCGGCCCGCCGCGTCGAGGCGCACGACATCGGTTCCGGCGGCGACGGCTGGGCCGCAATCCGGCGCGAGCGCCCACGAGAAGCGGACGAAGGGGCCGTGGCCGTCCGGTGTGCCGTGAAGCCGGAACGCGAGGCCCGGAAAACGCTCTCGCGCTCCCTCGATCATCGCAGCGACGGCCTCGCGTCCGTCGGCCTCCATCAGGGGATCACGGTAGCGGGCATCCGGGTGCCAGGCGTCGAGCCGGCGTCGACGCTCCGGGGCCGAAGCCTCGTTCCAGACGGCGAGATAGTCCGTGGCGGTGTCGAGCGGGGATCGCATGTCGGTCTCCTCGGTGGTCGGGAGCCCGCAGCATGGGAGAGCGATGCGCGTCAGGCGATTACCTCGCAGGTCATTTACCTCGCAGGTCATGGGCGTGAGGCCGTCGTCATGCGAGAAGGACCGCATGAGAGCGGGGCTTGCGAACGACACGGTGGGAGACGTCCTGCGCGACTGGCGGAAGCGGCGTCGCTTCAGCCAGCTCGACCTCGCGCTGGAGGCCGAGGTTTCGGTGCGGCATCTCAGCTTCGTCGAGAGCGGCCGGTCGGCGGCGAGCCGCGACATGCTTCTGCGCCTCGCCGAACGCCTCGTCCTGCCTCTCCGAGAGCGAAACCGCCTTCTGCTTGCGGGGGGCTACGCGCCGGTCTTCGCCGAGCGTTCGCTGGATCGGCCCGATATGGCGGAGGCGATCGAGGCCGTGCGCGCCGTTCTTGCCGCCTACCAGCCCTATCCCGCGCTCGCAGTCGATCGACACTGGACGCTGGTGGCCGCCAACGACGCTCTCGCGCCGCTTCTCGCCGGCGTGGCACCCCGCCTGCTCCAACCGCCCGTCAACGTCCTGCACCTGTCGCTGGCACCTGACGGGCTCGCCCCTTCGATCCTGAACCTCGGCGAATGGCGCCGGCATATTCTGGAACGCCTGCGCCGCGACGCGGCCGCGTCCGGCGATCCCGACCTCGCGTGCCTTCACGACAGGCTGCGTGCCCTGCCCTCACCGGGCGCGAAATCGCAGGAGGCGGAACCCCGATCGGACATTGCCCGGATCGCCGTGCCGTTGGTTCTCCGGCATCCCGCGACGGGCGAACGGCTCTCGTTCCTGTCGACCACCACGGTCTTCGGGACGGCGACCGACATTGCCTTGTCCGAACTGACCCTGGAAGGTTTTTTGCCCGCCGACGAGGCAACGCGTCGAGCCCTCAACCCTTCGCCATCCTCGTAACAAGCGCGCCGCCCGCTCCGGCGGAACATGCCTCGGATACTGAAAGTCAGCTCTCGAGGTTTTTCGGTCACGGATCCTGATCTGTCCTGGCCGCAGATCTCTCCGCATCTGCCTCGTATCGAGAGCAGACCCTCCCGTAGCCACGCTGATCGAGCCTCGCCCTACAGCCCCGCCACCGCCCGCCCGCCCGCCGCGCGGCGGGCCGCCTCGGCGACGTCGATGAGGTGGCCGAGCTCGCTCGCCGCCGCCGCGACCCGGTCGGCGACCCGGGCGTCGGTCACGATCCCGTCCTGGATCTCGGCCTCGCCGGCATAGACCGCGGTCGGCGCCACGTGGGCGGTGAAGAAGCCGAAGAGCGGGCGGAGCTGGTGCTCGACCATCAGGGCGTGGCGCGGGCCGCCGCCGGTGGCGGTGAGGGCCACCGGCTTGCCGGCGAGCGCCGCGGGGTCGAGGAAGTCGATCACGTGCTTGAACAGCCCCGAATAGGAGCCGTTATGCACCGGCGAGCCGACGATCAGCCCGTCCGCGCCCTCGATCGCCTCGATCATGTGGGCGATCGGCAGCGGCAGGGCATCCCGGGTGGTGACGCCGAGCCCGGTGCCGATCTCGGCGAGGTCGTAGACCTTCAGGTCGATCGGACGGCGGCGGGCGAGCTCGCCGGCGACCGCTTCCACCAGCGCGCGGGTCCGGGAAGGACGGCGGACGTTGCCCGAGAAGGCGACGATGCGGGCTGGTCTCACGGCGGGCTCCGGTGGGCGGGAGAGGGGGCGTCTGAACGGAAGGAGCGGTCTTGCGGGCCGGTCGCGTCCACCTGCAACTGTGGCGGGTGGGCGCGAGAGGTCAATGCGAAACCGGTGCCAGGGCTCCCCGTCCCTTAGCGGGACGCGGGCTCCCGCACCCCCAACAGATGGGGTAGCACGGTGAATTCGTCGAAGACCCGGGCGGCGCCTGCGGCCAAAAGATCCGCCCCCGCCCGGTCGTGGGCCCAATGGCCGCCGCCGCAGAAGCCGAGGACCGGGATCCCGGCGGCCCGCGCCGCGGCGACGCCCGGCACGCTGTCCTCGATCACCACGCAATCCTCCGGCGCCACCCCCATCTGCCCGGCGGCGTAGAGGAAGAGGTCCGGGAAGGGTTTCCCCCGCGCCACCATGCTGGCGCTGAAGACGTGGCCGTCGAAATGGGACAGGAGACCGGTGAGCGAGAGCGCGTGGCGCAGCCGCTGCGGGTCGCTGCTCGAGGCGACGCAGATCCGCTGCTCCGGCAGGCTCTCCAGCACCGCAGCGACGCCCGCGATGGCCTTCAGCTCGGCGTCGAAGGCCCGCAGCGTGTCGGCCCGCACCGCATCGACGAACCCCTCGGGGGTCGGCACGCCGTAATCGGCGGCGATATGCGCCATGATCGAGGTCATGCTGGTGCCGGTGAAGCGCCGCGCCACCGTTTCGAGGTCGATCGGCACGCCGATGCGCTGCAGGTTCTCGGTCAGGCGCGCGAGGCTGATCGGCTCGCTGTCGATCAGCACCCCGTCGCAGTCGAAGATCACCAGCTCCGGCCGTGTCCTGCCCGTCCTGCCGTCCATGCCGCTCCCCTTCGTCGGTCGCGAGCCGCCGTGGCACGCCGGGAGGCGCGGGATCAACCCGCCACGGTGCCGCGCTCAAGCTCGTGGGCCGGTCCGCAACTTCTTGCGCCCGCAGGGGCCTCTCTCTACTCAAGGTCCCGCGCGCCCCGCTCACGGCGCGGTCCGGAGCCCTGGATGATCCGCTTCCTGTGCCGCTGCCTCGGCCTGCTGTTCCTCGCCGCCGGCTTCGTCGGGATCGTCTATGACGGCGCCCGTTCGATCGCCAACAACGCCGTGCTCGTCACCTCGGTCAGCGACGTCGCGGCGGCGCTGATGAAGGACCGGGCCGCGAGCCTGCAGGCGATGGCCGAGGGCGGCCAGCCGATGCTGTGGAAGCTCCTCGGCCTGCCCTTCACGCTCTCGCCGGCCGCCCTGGTCGCCCTGGTCCTCGGCGCGGTGCTGCTCTGGATCGGCCAGCCGTCGCGGGCCGGCATCGGCACGGGGTTCCGGCCGTGAGTCCTCGCCGATGAGCCCTGGCCGATGAGCCCTCGCCGATGAGCCCTGGACCGAGACCCCCCATATCCGCGAGCATGCCCGGCGATGCGGCCTGACACGATGGGGCGCACCGCGATCGCGGTCCTGCCCGGCCTCACCCTCTGCGTCGCCGTGACGGCGGCGGCGAGCCTGGTCCAGGCGGTGGAGGAGCGCCTCGTCCACCACCCCTACGTCGAGGCGCTGGTGATCGCGATCCTCGCCGGCATCGCGATCCGCTCGGTCTGGGAGCCGGGGCCGCGCTGGCGCATCGGCATCGCCTTCAGCGCCAAGCAGCTGCTCGAGGTCGCCGTGATGCTGCTCGGGGCCTCGATCAGCCTCAAGGCGCTCGTCGCCTCGGGGCCGGCCCTGCTCACCGGCATCATCGCCACCGTGGCGATCGCGCTGCTGGCCAGCTACGCCATCGGGCGCCTGCTCGGGCTGCCGGCCCGGATGTCGATCCTGATCGCCTGCGGCAACGCCATCTGCGGCAACTCGGCCATCGCGGCGGTCGCACCGGTGATCGGGGCGAGCGGCGACGACGTCGCCTCCTCGATCGCCTTCACGGCGATCCTCGGCGTGCTCGTCGTGCTCGGCCTGCCGCTCCTGATCCCGCTGCTCGGCACCAACCCGACCGAGTACGGCGTGCTCGCCGGCCTGACGGTCTACGCGGTGCCGCAGGTCCTCGCCGCCACCGTGCCGGTGAGCCTCGTCAGCACGCAGGTCGGCACGCTGGTCAAGCTCGTGCGGGTGCTGATGCTCGGACCCGTCGTGCTCGGCCTGTCGCTCGTCGCCCCGCGCCTGCGCGACGAGTCCGGCGCCCCGGCCGGCCCTCCCAGGAAGCTCGGCTTCTTCAAGCTGGTGCCGTGGTTCATCCTCGGTTTCCTGGGCCTCGCCGCCGCCCGGTCGCTGGGCCTCGTGCCCGACGCGGCGCTGGCGCCCCTCACCCGCACCGCCGGCATCCTGACGGTGATCGCCATGGCGGCGCTGGGCCTCGGCGTCGACGTGCGGGTGGTGGCCCGGGTCGGCGGCCGGGTGACGCTCGCGGTCACCGCGTCGCTCGCGGTGCTGCTCCTCGTCAGCATCGCGCTGGTGCGGGGGTTGGGGATCTCGTGAGCTGAGGCTCGGGACGAAGGCGTCGGTCCGCTCGACGGAGGCGAGAGCCGCGACACACCCCGGGTTCCGGTATCCCGGGCCCCCGGAACGACCGCGAGGGTGCGGCGACCGGGGTGCGGAGCGGCCAACGGGTCCTCAGCTTCTGAGCGACGCCGTCCCCGATTTCGGCCCCACCCCGTCCGGCACCGGCACCGAGGTCGCGCCGTAATTGGCGTTGAGGTGGAGGTTCGGGCCCTCGTAGAGATTGATCTGCCGGGCGACGATCACGGTATAGGCCGACTGGTCGGCGACCGGCCGGCTGCCGTCGATGATGAGCCGGCCCGCCGGCAGGTAGATCGTCCCCAGCATCGTGCGGGCGTTGTCGCTGATGATCCGGTACTGCCGCATCGGCGGCGCCGGACCCGGCGGCGGCGGGGGCGGCGGCGTGAGGTAGAGGTCGATCGGGACCGGAACCGGATTCACGACGGTGCGCTGCTCGGCCATCAGCAGCCCCGCCATCAGGCCGCTCGTCGGCGCGGTCAGGCTGATGGTGGTGTCCTTGTCGAACAGCATGCCGGCCTTGTTGCCGGTGAAGAAGAACGCGACGCCCTGGCCGGACATGCTGGCCTTCTTGTCGACGATCAGCGGGCCGTCCTTCATGATGTAGGTGCCGGGGCGCAGGGTGACCATGGCGGTCTCCGTGACGTGCAGGCCGCCGCAATAGGTGCCGGGATCGAGGGTGACGGTGGCCGTCACCACGTTGCCGTGTCGCGACCTCGACTTCGTGGTGGGATCGGCGTTCGGGCTCAGCACCAGACAGGTGTTGTCTGGACTCGGCAGCGGGCGGTCCTTCAGCGGATCGCCGACCGGCGCGCAATCGGTGACCGGGGTCGGGGTGAACAGTGCCTTGGCGCCGTCGAAGCCGCCCGCCGAGCAGATCGACAGGGCGCGAGCCGTGGCGCTGTCCCGGCCCTGGATGCCGCTCGGGCTCGTGGAGTTCGAGTACAGCGAGCAGCCGTCGGCGGTGATCTGCGCCTTCTTCTCCAGGTCGAATGCTCCCTTGGCGGAGGAGTCGAGGGCGAGCAGGCACAGGCGCACCGAGCCGAGGAGCTGGGCCGTCGCGCGCACGATCAGGGTGGTGGAGGGCAGGCTGAGCAGCTTGCCCATGAGCGAGGGAACCGTCTCCTCGACCACCGTCGAGACCGACCGGCGTCCGTCGCCGATCGCGGCCGTGACCCGGCTCTGGCGGTCGCCCGGCGTGCGCGCCTGCCCCTCGATGGTCTGCCGGGTGACGCTGGTCACCGAGGCGTCGTCCGCATTGGCGAGCTTGAGCATCGTGGCGCCGGCCAGCGCCCCGGCATCGGCGGCGCTCTGCAGCTGCGCCTTGCGGTAGAGAAGCCGGCTATACTCGACGGCGGCACTCACCGAGCCGAGCAGGACCGGCAGCGCGACCGCGAAGGCGATCAGGAAGGCTCCGCCGCGGTCCTGCGCGAACTGCCGGAGCAGGACGGACAGGCGGGACCGGGCCGGGCCGTGAGGCGGCGTCATCGCGGCGCACGCGCCACAGGTGGGCGCGGGCGGATGGTCCTGTGCGTCATGCTCGGGCGGCGCCTGGTTGCCTGATCGGTGCAGGCGCGGAGGCGCCGTCGCAGGAGCTAACAACCGATCTTCGGGGCGGCCAACTATAACTTATGTTAAGCGGCATCGATCCAAGGGGCGGCATCCCGGGATCTGTCGCACGAAGGCGGCGGTCGTCTCGATCGGCAGGGACGGCATCCGGCTGTCCTGCGGGGACCCGACGAATTCGCCGAAGCCGAGAGGGAATCGCTCGGCCGCCCCCTTCCTCGCCTGGACCGGGACGGCGCCGATGCTCCGCGACGCGAGCGCGATCCGGCGCAGCGCGTCGACGAGGAGGTCCGCGCCGAGTCCCTTGCCGGCCTGCCGGCCGATCGCCGACACGGGGATCGTGTCGGGCGCATTCGATCCGCGGGCTTTGGCGCGTCGGATCAGGTCGGCGGCGCGGCGGCCCGGCGTTCGGCGGACGGGGCGGTTGGCGCGGCTTGGGCCGGAGCCGGTCTGGCGGCAGGCTTCGGCGTGGCTTTCGCGGCAGGCTTGGCATCGGCCTTGGCATCGGCGCCGACCCCTTGCCCCGTGACGGGCATCGCCGGGGCGGCCTTGACCGAGTCCATCGGCTTCACGGCCGAAGGCTTGGGGAGAGCGGGCTTCGTGACGGTCGGCTTGGCCGGCACCGGCCTGGCCAGCGCTCCGGTCACCGCGGGCTCGGCTGCCGGCTTGGCCCATGACTTGGCCGAGGACTTGTCCAACGACTTGTCCAACGACTTGGCCACGTCCTTGCCGGTCTCCTTCCCGCTGTCGAGGCCGTAGACGTCGTCGCGAAAATGCACGCGGCCGTCGGGGGTGGCGTAGCCGGTCAGGTAGACGAAGGTCACGGGAATGGGCTTCGCCAGCTTGATGTCGCGGCGCTCGCCGGTGGCGATGCCGGTCTCGATCTCCATCGGGCCCCAGGTCGAGCCGGGGCCGTTCGGGCCCGGCGTGCCGTCGAGCAGCCAGCCGACCAGCGCCTTCACGTCGGCGACGCGCACGCAGCCCGAGGAGTGGAAGCGCACGTCGCGGGAGAACAGCGATTTCGACGGCGTGTCGTGCATGTAGACCGCGTGCCGGTTCGGCATGTCGATCCGCACCTGGCCGAGCGAATTGTCGAAGCCCGGATCCTGCCGCAGGGTGTAGTTCACCGCCCGCTCGGTCGACCAGTCGACGGCGGTCGGCTGCACCTCCTGGCCCTGGCCGTCGAGCATGCGGATGTGCATCTTGGCGAGGTAGCCCGGATCCTTGCGCATGTGCGGGATGATGTCCTTCTTGATGAGGGACACCGGCACGGTCCAGGTCGGGTTGAAGTTGATATTGGTGATCTTCGTCTCGACCGACGGGGAGGCGCGCTCCGGCTTGCCCACCACCGCGACGTAGCGGCGCGCGACGCTGCCGTGATCCACCGCCTCCACGGCGGCCGACGGGATGTTGACCACGACGTAGCGCTCGCCGAACGGGAAGCTCGATCCGATCAGGCGGTTGGCCGAGGCCGCGAGCTGGCGCTGGCGGACGCTCGCCGGCACGTTGAGGGCGGCGAGGGTCTGGCGGCCGACGAGTCCCGTCTCGGCCAGGTTGTGCCGGGCCTGGAAGCGCTTGAGCGCGGCCATGAGGCCGGGATCGAGCAGGTCGGTCTCCGGGCCGCCGGGAGCCAGATCCTCGGTGAGGACGAGGTGGCGGCGCAGGAGCGGCACCGCCGGGTTGCGCTCGCCGGGCTTCAGCGTGAGATCGGCCGGCAGCGGCTGCCAGCCGCCGGCCTCGACCAGCACCTGGTAGCGCTCCGCCGCCCGCAAGGTGTCGAGGAAGGTCGCCGGCGTCAGGGTCGGGGTCGTGTCCTGCGATATGCGCGCCACCACCAGGGGCGGCAGCTCGCGCGAGACTTTTTTCGGGGCGGGCTTTCCGTCGGCGGGCTTTCCGTCGGCCGCTTTGGCCTCGTTCGGCCTGGCTTCGAGGGATCGCGACTCGCCCGCCTTCGGGGCGGCACCGGGCTGGATCGGGCCGACCGCGAGCGGCGTCGCCCCGTGCGGAAGGGGCTCGGGTGCCGTCGTGGTCTCGCGCCGGGCGGGTTCGACCGGGGCCGGCGGCACGGGAGCGGCCTGGGCCTGGGCCTGGGCCTGACCGCCCTGCGCTTGACCCATTTGCCCTTGGCCCGTCTGACCTTGACCTGTCGGACCTTGGCCCGCTTGAGCCTGGGACGTCTGGTTGGGCACCGGCGCGGGCGGCAGCGGGCCTCCGGGCTCGACGGCCGCCGCGAGGCCGGTGCCGAGCACCCAGGCGAAGGCCGCCGCCGAGGGCAGGCACGGAAACGCAACACGCAATACCATCACCGGCCTCGGACAAGGACGCCCCCCAGGATGGTCACGCCAGGGTTACCAAAAGCCTGCCGGCCCGACCCGAGGGAGGCGCCGACGACGCGCGTGGCGGGCTTTCCGGCGTTTTCGTCGTGTTCGATGACGGTCGGGCTCCGTACCGGCAGCGTTTTCACGACCGCGGCGATGTCCGTATCGCTGTCCGTCATCATGAAAAGCGCCGATCGGCCGGCCCGTTTCCGGGTGCGCCGTCGCGCGCGGGCCCGCAACCTCCGCACAAGGCAGGCGCGTCACAGAGCAGGAAGGCAGTGTCGCCTGTGCTGGGACGGGATTGGCTTCAGGGATGTCCGGTCGCGAGCAAGCCGAGAGGCTGTGGAGCAACATCGTCGAGCTCGGGCCCCGGCGTCTCGCCGCCCTCGGGCTGATCGGCCTCGTGGTGTTCCTGGCGGTGGGGTTGGGCGCCTACTACCTGAGCCGGCCGGCGCAGGAGACGCTCTATACCGGGCTGTCCCGCGAGGACGTGGCCCGCATCGGCGGCGTGCTGAAGGATGCGGGCATCCGCTTCGACGTCAGCGCCGACGGTGCCGCCGTGCTGGTGCCCTACGGCAATACCGCCCAGGCCCGGATGCTGCTGGCCGAGAAGGGCCTGCCGCAGAGCTCCAAGTCCGGCTACGAGCTGTTCAACGATCTCGGCTCGCTCGGCATGACCTCGTTCATGCAGGAGGTGACCCGGGTCCGTGCGCTGGAGGGCGAGATCGCCCGCACGATCCAGGGCATGAAGGGCGTGCGCGCGGCGCGGGTCCACATCGTGCTCCCCGAGCGCGGCTCGTTCCGGCGTGACCAGCAGCCTCCGTCCGCCTCCGTGGTGGTGCGCACCGAGCCGGCCGACGACGCCAGCGGCGCCCAGGCGATCCGCCAGCTCGTCGCCTCGGCGATCCCCGGCATGAAGCCCGACCGGGTCACGGTGATCGGCGCCGACGGCACGCTGCTCCTGTCGGGCGACGACGGCGCCCAGGCCCCGACCGGCAAGATGGCGAGCCTGGAGAAGGACATGAACCGCGAGGTGCAGGACCGGATCCGCCGGGCCCTCACCCCCTATCTCGGCCTCGGCAATTTCGAGGTCAGCGTCGCGGCCCAGCTCAATACCGACAAGACCTCGACCAACGAGACGATCTACAACCCCGACCAGCAGGTCGCGCGCTCGGTCCGCTCGGTCCGCGAGAACGAGAACAGCCAGAACCGCAACGCCCAGCGGCCGACCAGCGCGCAGCAGAACCTGCCCGACCAGCGCACCCGCTCGGACGGCAACGACACCGCCAGCAACGAGACCTCCAAGAAGGAGGACCTCACCAACTACGAGATCAGCCAGCGGAACATCCAGACGGTGAGCGACGGCTATGCCGTGAAGCACCTCTCGGTGGCGGTGCTGGTCAACCGCTCGCGCCTCGCGGCCCAGTCCGGCCAGGCGGGCCAGCCCGGCCAGGACGCCGCCAGCGTCAACCTCGACAAGCAGATCGCCGAGATCGAGCAGATCGTCGCCTCGGCCGCGGGTGCGAGCAAGGACCGCGGCGACACGGTCAAGGTCGCGGCGGTGAGCTTCATCAACGACGGCCAGGCCCTGGAGCCGGTGCCGCCGCTCAGCATCGCCGACGTGATGATGCGCCAGTCCGCCACCCTCATCAACGCGGCGACCATCCTGGTGGTGGCCGGCCTGCTGATCTGGTTCGGCCTGCGCCCGGCGCTCCGCGCCATCCTGGCGGTGCCGGAGGCGGCCCAGGCCGAGGTCGCGGCGCTTGCCGCCGCGGGCGCCGTCGCCGCCCTGCCGGGCGGGACCGAGGCCGGCGCCTTGCCGGCGCCGGGCGCCGCTCCGGGCCAGCCGGCGCTCGCCGGCCCCGAGGGCATGCCCGCCATGGCGAGCCTGATCGAGGACATGGCCGAGAAGGCGAAGAACTCGCCGCAGAAGCGCCTGGAGCAGATGATCGACGTCGACGAGGAGCAGGTCGCCGCCATCCTCAAGCGCTGGCTGCTGCGTGAGGAGCCGGCGTGATGAGCGCGGTGATCGCCCGCTACCTGCCGGAATTCCCGCCCGACACGATCCCGGGGCAAGTCCAGGTCCCGGGGCAACTCCCCGCCGGGGTTCCGGCGCTGCCCTCGCCTCAGGCGCATGGCTCCCAGACCCTTGCCTCCCCGGCGCTCGGCAACCCCTGGGCCGGCCTCGCCCGCGCGCCCGCGCCGCTCCCGGACGCGCCGGACGCGATCCGGGTCGAGCCGGCCCGGGTCCCGGGTTCGCCTGCAGTCTCGCCCAAGAGCCTGGCCGACATCTGGCGCGAGGGCCTGCACGCCCTCGTCGCCCCGTCATCCGCCGCCAGGGCGCCCGTCGCCCCGGTCGCCGTTGAGCCGCCGCCCGCTCCCGCCGCCATCGGTCCCCTCGTCAAGCCGCTCGCGCTCAGACCGTCTGGGTCCAATCCGCCCGGACCCAAGCGCGAGACGCCGGAGGAGCGCGCCGCGCTCCTCGCCGAGGCCGAGGAACGCGGCCGGCAGCAGGGCTTGGCCGAGGCGCGCAGGGAGGCCGAGACCGCCCGCCTGCGGGCGGCCGAGGAGGCCGAGGCCCGCCTCGTCGAGGCGCGCCGCCACTGGAGCGCGGCCGAGGCCGAGGCCCTGGCCGACGGCTTCTCGGCGGCGCTCCGCGCCCTCGACGCGACCCTCTCCGACCGGATCGCCCGGCTGCTGGTGCCGGTGCTGACCGACGCCCTGCGCCGCCAGGCGGTGGCCGAGCTGAGCAGCACCCTGACGCGGCTCCTGGCCGAGCCGCAGGCCGCCACCGTGCGGGTGAGCGGGCCCGAGGACCTGCTGGCAGCGCTCGCCGCCCGGCTCGGGCCGCTCGCCGCCGCGGTGTCGTTCACCCCGGCCGAGACCGCCGAGGTGCAGGTGAGCGCCGACCAGACCGTGATCGATACCCAGCTCGGCGCCTGGACGCGCCTCATCGCGGCAGCGGTGGCGGAGACCTGAGATGTCCGAGGGCCACCAGGAAATCATCATCATCAAGCGCCACGGCGACCACGAGGACGGTCATCACGGCGGCGCGTGGAAGATCGCGCTCGCCGACTTCATGACCGCCATGATGGCGCTGTTCCTGGTGATGTGGCTGATCAACTCGACCAGCAAGGAGCAGAAGCAGACCATCGCCGAGTACTTCAACCCGGTGAAGCTCGCCGAGGTCACCCACGACAAGAAGGGCCTGCGCGATCCCCACGACACGCCCTCCGAGCCCGGCGCCGAGGGCGGCAAGGCCGAGGGCAAGGGCGGCGAAGGCAAGGGCGAGGGGAAGGGCGAGGGCAAGGCCGGCGACAAGGCGAGCGAGGCCGCGCCGGGCAGCCGCGCGCGGGAATCGGCCCTGTTCCAGGACCCCTACGCGGTGCTGGCGCGGCTGGCCGCCGAGGGCGACCGTGGCGACACGGCGAGCGCCGACGCGGCGGCGCTCGAGACCGGCCAGCCCGGCATCAGCGGCGGCGACGCGGCGCGCGATCCGTTCGATCCGCTCTACTGGCAGGTCGAGCCGCTGCCGCGCCACCGCACCGAACGGCCGGGCAAGGTCGGCACCGCCGTGAAGGCCCCGGCCGAGAACCGCCTCGACGCCGCCGGCCAGGTGGCTTCGGCCAAGGCTCGGGAGACCGCGCGCGACCCGAAGGACCCGCCCACCCGCGTCGCCTCGGCCGACGACGCGCTGCCGCTCACCCCGCGCGATCCGGCCAAGGATGCGGTCAAGGATGCAGCGAAGGACGCCGCGCCGAAGGCCGCCGCCCTCAAGGAGCCGGCGCCCAAGGATCCCGCGAGGGATGCGGCGCCCAAGGATCCCGCGAAGGACGCCGGCAAGGACGCCGCCAAGGACAAGGCGGCCGAGACCGCCGCGGTCGCCGCGATGAAGGCCGAGATCGCCAAGGCCGTGGCGCCGCTCTCGACCGGCGCCCCGATGCCGAAGGTCGAGGTGCGCCGCTCCGGCGAAGGCATCCTCATCAGCATCACCGACGAGATCGACTTCAGCATGTTCGGTATCGGCTCGGCCGAGCCGACCCCTAAGGTGGTGCGGGCGATCGACAAGATCGCCAAGGTCATCAACGGCCGGCCGGGCCGCATCGTGGTCCGCGGCCATACCGACGGGCGGCCGTTCCGCTCCGAGTCCTACGACAACTGGCGCCTCTCGACGGCCCGGGCGCAGATGGCGTCCTACATGCTGGTGCGCGGCGGCGTCGACGAATCGCGCATCGAGCGCATCGAGGGCTACGCCGACCGCCAGCCTCGTAACCCCGCCGACCCGAAGGCGGCGGAGAACCGGCGCATCGAGATCCTGCTGCGGGGGCTGCCCGAATGAGCCGCCGCCGCATCGCCGGCCTCGCGCTCGCCGGGCTCCTCCTCGCGGCCGGGCCGATGTCGGGCATGCCGTCGGCCCTGGCGGCCGGGGACGGGCATGGCGACGGCCACGCCGCACCGGCCACCGATTCCCACGGCGGGGGACATGGTGGGGGAGGGGACGGCCATGGCGGCCACGCCGCGCCGGCCAAGCCCATCGAGCCGCTGCCGGTCGCGCCCCGCGGCCTGCCGGTCGAGCTGGTGCGCACGCTCCAGCTGCTCCAGGACCGCATCGCCCGCGGCTCGACTCAGGCCCACCTCGCCCAGCGCCAGCTCCTCGGCCATATCGAGCAGCGCCTGCTCGCCCTCGAACCCGAGGCCTGGGCGGCGCCCGAGAATGTCCGGGCGGGGGTGGTCTTCGCGCTCAGCGGCGGCGGTCCGGGGCTGCTGCGGCGGATGCTCGAGACGGGCAAGCTGCCCGACGGCGATGCGCCCCTGGTGCAAGGCGCGCTCGCCTATCTCGAGGGGCGGGAGCGCGAGGCGCGCACCCTGCTCGGCCGCTTCGACGCCCGCACGCAAGCCCCCGGCCTCGCCGGCCAGCTCGCCCTGACCCAGGCGGCCGTCACGGTGCGCGAGGCGCCCCGCAAGGCGATCGAGCTCCTCGACCTCGCCCGGCTGCTCGCGCCCGGCACCCTGGTGGAGGAGGGGGCCTTGCGCCGCGAGATCTTCATCCACGCCCAGGGCGGGGACGCGAAGCGCTTCGAGGCGCTGTCGATCCAGTATCTGCGGCGCTTCCGCCGCTCGGTCTATGCCGGCAACTTCCGCCAGCGCTTCGCCACGGCCCTGACCCGGCTCGATTTCGGCACCGACCGCGCCCGGGTCGCCCGGCTCGAACGGATGCTGGACGAGATCGAGCCGGGCGAGCGGCGCGACCTCTACCTGCTGGTCGCCCGGGCCGGGCTGGAGCAGGGCCGGCGCGAAACCGCGACCTTCGCGGCCGAGCGGGCGCTGAGCCTCGCCGGCCCCGACAGCGAGGCTGCGTCCCGGGCCCGGCTCTATCGCGCCGCCGCCCTGATCGTCGTCGACGGACGCTACGAGGAAGGACTCGACTCCCTGCGCGGCATCGACCGGGCCGGGCTCGACCCGTCCGACCTCCGCCTCCTCGACGCCGCGCTCTCCACCGCCGGCCAGATCCGCGGCGGCGTCCCGCCGGCGCCGGTGGCCGCCGCCGCCGAGCCCGCCCCGCCCGCCCCCCGACGCCAGCTTCCCGAAGCCGCCTCGATCGCCCGGGCGCGGGAGGCGCTCGCGCAGGTCGACCGGATGATCGACAGGACCGACCCGTGACCCCCCTCGACGCGATGCTGCCGGGCCCGCAACCCCGCTTCGACGGTGCCCGCAAGTCCGGCGAGCCGGTCCTGCCCGGCCCCGGTCCCGGATTCGACGCCGTGCTCGACGGTCTCGAGAGCCGCGCGGCCGCGCCGGAGGCCGGAACCTCCGCGGGGGCGACCGAAGCGGGCGCCGAGGCGGCGCCGCGTCCCTCGGTCCTCGGTGCGCTCCTCGCCGGCCCGGCCGGAGCGCCGTCCGCGACCCCGCTCCGCCAGGGCGGGGCTGATCTCGCCGCCCTGATGGAGCGGGCAGCGGGCCGGGCGCCCGCGACCGGCGCTACGGGCGCCGCGGGCGCCGCCCTCGCACCGCAGGCCGCCCCGGCCGCGGCGGCGAGCGCGTCGGCCGCGGCGTCGGCCGCTCCCGCTGCAGCCGTCCCGCAGGACACCGCCGCGCCGGCCCCCCTGACGGCCGATGCGAAGCCGAGCCGGGCGCCCTCCGCCCGCTCGCAGCCCGGCGCGTCGGCGCGCGCACTCTCGCCGCAGCCGGAGGCGCAGCCCCGTGCCGCCTCGGATCCCGCCGTCTCGGATCTGGCTGCATCGGATCTTGTCGATTCGGACTTCGTCATCTCGGGCTCGGCCGCCTTCGACGGTGCCGTGGCGGCCGAGGAACCGGCCGCCACGACCGACGCGGGTCCGGCGCCGGAGTCCGAAACCGGATCCGTCTCCGCCCCGGCCGCGCCGTTCGTCCCGGTGGCCTGGCCGGTTCGCACCGATCTCGGCGCGGCTCCGGCGGCCGGACTGGGCGCCTCGGCGCGGCTCTCCCGGCCCGCGGCCGAGACGGCCCCCGCCACCGCCGTTCCACTCCCGGCCCTCGCGCGAGCGGTCGTCGCACGGGCGGAGTCGGTGCCGGCGCAACTCGGGCTGGCCGGCACGGCGTCGGCGGGCGTGGCGCCCACGGGATTGTCCCAGGCGGGCGTGCCCGAGTTAGGCTCGGCACAGGCAGGCTCGGCACAGGCAGGCTCGGCACAGGCAGGCTCGGCACAGTCAGGCTCGGCTCAAGCGGGCTTGGCCTGGACGAATGGGTCGCAGGTGGCGTCCGGCGCCGCGGCGCGACCGGTCGCGGCGGTGGTCGCGCAGGAGACTCATTTCGCCCCGGTCGCGTCGCCGTCCGCCGCCCTGCGTTCCGCCGGTGCGGCGCAGGCCGGAGCCCCCGGCGCCGTCGCGTCACCGGGCGGGGCGGCATCGCCGGTCCGGACGGCCCTTGCCGGCCTCCTTCAGCAGGCCGCGGAGCCGGTGCCGGCCGCCCCGATCCCCCCGGCCGCCCCGGTGCCGGCGATCGATGTCGTTCGGCCCGGAACGCCGGCTGCCGCGCCGCTCGTCGTGCCGGCAGGCGCGCCGGCCGCGATGCCCGTCGCCGCGGCGTTCACGCCGCAACCCGATGCCGACCCGGTCCCGGCGGACGCGTCGCCGGCTGCCCGAACGGCGGCCCCGGTCGCGGTCGCTCCCGCCGCCGATGCGGCGCTCCCGGCGGCGCCGCCCCTGGACACCGCCGCCGGCCCGCGGGTCCCGGCCGGTTCCGAGCCGCCGCGCGACGATCCGCGACTGGCCGCGGCGCCGACGGCCTCCGCGACCGGCGGAACCTCGGCGGCTCCCGCCGCCGCGCTGCCGCCCGATCCGGCTCCGGTGATCCCGCTCGCCTCGCCGGCCGCCTCCGGCGCCGCGCCGGTCGCCGCCGCGCTGCCGCCCGGCCCGGCTCCGGCGAACCCGTCCGCCTCGCCGGCCGCCTCCGGCGCCGTGCCGGTCGCCGCCGCGCTGCCGCCCGGCCCGGCTCCGGCGAACCCGTCCGCCTCGCCGACCGCCTCCGGCGCCGTGCCGGTCACCGCCGCGCTGCCGCCCGATCCGATTCCGGTGATGTCGTCCGCCCCGTCGGCGGCCGACGGCGCCGCGCCCTCCGCATCGCCCCGACCCGAGGCTCCGGTCCCCCGACCCCTCGGCGAGCCGAACCGCGCGGGCGCAGCCTCCGACGCCGTGCCGCAGGCTCCGGCCGGCGCCGCTCCGGCCCCCGCCGCTCCGCCACCCGCAGCGGCGGCTCCGTCCGTCGTGCCGTCGCCGCTCCAGGCCGGCCGTACCGCCGAGGCCCTGCCCGGTGCCGGGGCGACGACGCCCGGGGGCAGCGCCCGGACGCCCGCCGCGCCGGATCGCGATCCCTCCGCCGAGGGCGAATCCGCAGTGACGCCCGAAGCGGCGCCCGAGATGCCCGGCCCGGCCCGGATCGTGGACCGGCTGCGCCAGGGCGAAGCCGGCCGTCACGAGCCCTCGCCCGAGGCCCGGCTGACGCCGCAGGCCAGGCTGGCACAGGCCGGCCTCTCGCCCGAGGCCGGATCGACCGCCTCGGCGGAACGCCGCGCCGAGGGGCCGGCGGATCCGGTTGCCGGGACAACCGTCCCGGTGCAGGGGGCGACGCCCGCCGTTCCGGCGACATTGCCCGCCGCCACCCTGCGCCAGATCGCCGACGCGGTGACGACCGGGGCCGCGTCGCTGCCCGACAGCGCCTCGGTCCGGGCCGGAGCGGCCGCGGCGGCGCTCAGCGCCGCCGCCCAGGCGGAGGGACCGGTGCGGCTCCTGACGCTGCAGCTGCGGCCGGCCGAACTCGGCCAGGTCCTGGTTCGGATGCGGCTTCAGGACGGCCGCCTCGAGATGAGCCTGCGCGCCGAGCGCGAGGAGACGGCGGAGCTCCTGCGGCGTGACGGCGGCCTGCTGACCGCCCTGGTGCGCGAGTCCGGCTACCAGCCCGACCTCGTCACGGTCCAGGCCGGCCGCCTGCCGGGCCAGGAATTGCCGGCTCACGAGGCGACGCCGCAGGGCGGCCAATCCCTGCCGGCCTTCGCCGGCGGCCAGCAGCAGGGCGGCGCGAGCCCGGACCAGCCGGCCCGCCGCAATCCCGACGCGTCCGAGGAAGGCGGGCGCCGGAGCATGGAGCAGAGAGATGACACGCATCACGGCGATCGCGACCGCGGCGGCCTGTACCTTTAGCGCCGTCGCCGGCGCCCACGCCGCCGCCACGGTCTCCGGCGCCGCCAAGGCGCCGTTGCCCGCGACCGGCAATGTCTGCGAGCAGCAGATGGCGCAGGCCGCGTTGCGCCACGGCGTGCCCCTCGGCATGCTCTACGCCGTCGGACTCACCGAGAGCGGCAATCGCGGCTCGCTGCAGCCCTACGCCATGAATATCGGCGGCAAGGCGTATTTCGGATCGAGCGCCTCCGACGTGGTCCGGCGCCTAGGGGAAGCGCAGGCCAGCGGCGCGCGCTTGGTCGATCTCGGCTGCATGCAGATCAACCACCATTATCACCGGGCGAAGTTCTCTTCGATCGAGGCGATGATCGATCCGCGCCAGAACGTCGAGTACGCGACGACCTTCCTCAAGGAACTCAAGGCCCGGGAGGGCAGCTGGACCCTGGCGGTGGCGCGCTATCACGCCGGGCCGAACAACAACCCGGCGCAGAAGCAGTATGTCTGCCGGGTGATCGCCAACATGGTCGCCTCCGGCTTCGGCCAGTGGACGCCGGGTGCCAAGTCGTTCTGCAAATGACGTTCTGCACATGACCGTCCGCAAGCGAGGCGCTCCTGCCGGTGGGGGGCCTCGCCGGCTCGAGCCGGGCCGTCTCGGTACTCTGCTCGGATGCACGGACGGGGGAACATCCGTTACGTCGATCCGGGCCGGCGCAGCGGAGGCCGGGCTGCCGGCGCCTGGGCCGTCGCGACGGATCGGTCTCGTGCCGATTGCCGCCGACTCACCCGACGTAGGTATAGCCGATGTAGCGCTTGGCCTCGATCGGGTCGTGGCCGAGCTGCAGCGCCAGCTTCTTGCGCAGCTTGCTGACATGGCCCTCGACCACGCTCTCCTCGGCGCCGTCGCTGTAGACGCCGTAGACGCCGTTGAAGAGCTGGGTCTTGGTCACCCGCCGGCCGCGGTTGCGCACCAGGAATTCCAGGATGTGCCGCTCCCGTCGCGGCAGGGACAGCGTCACGCCGTCGATTTCGGGGTCGCGCCCGTCGAAGAACACCTTCAGCCGCTCGGCGCCGGCCTGCAGCCGCTCGGTGCCGGTCTGCGGCGCCACCGCCCCCGGCTCGACGGCGGCCGGTTCGGCGTCGGTCGGGGTGAGGGGGCCTTGCGCCGCCTCGCCGTTGACCCGGCGCCAGATCGCCTCGGTCCGGGCCAGGATCTCGCGGACATGGACGGGCTTGGGCAGCACGTCGTCGATGCCGGCATCGAACAGCACCAGGGTCTGCTCGAGCGAGCGCGAATCGGCGAGAGCGATGATCGGCGCGCGGGATTGACGACGGATCGCGCTCGCGCAGCGCGCACGCTCGGCGAAATCCCCGAGCAGGAACCCCTGGACCGCATCGAGGTCGCTGCGGGACGCCGACTCGATCCAGCTCGTGAACTCGTCGGGCGACAGCGAGAACGAAGACACGCCCTCCCGATCGAACCCAGCCTTGAAACCTGCATTGACCGATTTCCTGGCATCGACCAAGAAATACATCTGTCGTACCCTCATCGATCCTGGCCGGGTCTCGCAGCGTCCCGCTGCTTCGACCTCGTCCCAGTCTTGCCCCGTCCGCCTGGATTCTTCAACCGCCGGGCACGCGTACGGCACCTCCGGCTTCAATTCCTGCGGTGTCCGATTTGCGCTGCACGAATTCATGTCCGCGTGGATGCGGGCGGTCAATGACTGCTGCGCCGCAGCAAGCCGGCTTCGCAATGGTTTTTTTAGAAATCCGCCAGGGTGTGGGAGCGGGGACGCGTTAAGCGGCCGTTAGTTAGGCCTTGATCGTGGTCCGGGCCGCGCGGAGCCGTCCGGAGGAGAGCGCAGGCGCGCGCTCCCCCGTCCCGATTCGGCGATCCGGGCAAGCCCGCTCCCGTCCGGGGGGGCTTTCGCCCTTGTTCTGCATGGATCACGGCCCTGCGCCTCGCGCGGGCCGTGCGGTGCCGGAGTCGGAAACGGCCCGGCCCCGCGAAGGCCCGGCGGCGCGGCTCAGGAGAGCCGGGCCTCCGAGAGGGCGCGGGCGAAGGTGTCGAGCCGCAAGGGCGGGCCGTCCTCGGCCAGGATGCGCTGGATCGCGACGCCGACGAAGCAGCCGTCGAGGACGAGCTTGAAGAACACCGTCACGGGCTTCGCGGCGAATTCCATGTCGAGCACCACCTGCATCGAGCGGCCCCAGTCGAGGCAGACATCGGAGGCGTCGGCATAGGTCAGGGTCGCGTGCTTGAAGAACGGCTCGGCCGAGGAGGCGACGAGGTCGGCGATGTTGCCGTGGCGCTCGCCCCGCACCCAGCCGATCAGCACGCTGCCGTCGAGCAGGCAGAACTCGGTGATGAAGTCGCGGATCGCCGTCGCGAAGACCTCCTCGGCCGCCGCGATCACGTCCCCGGACACCATCCGAGCCTGCGCGAGATCGTGGTCGTGAGGGATCATCGTTGTCTCGCGAACAGGAAGAACAGGATCTGCGCGACCGCGCGGTAGAACTCCGCGGGAATCATCTGGTCGACCTGGACAGCATCGTACAGCGACCTTGCCAGGGGCTTGTCCTCGATGACCGCGATGCCGTGCTGCTCGGCGATCTCGCGGATGCGCAGGGCGATCAGGTCCTGGCCCTTGGCGAGCACGATCGGCGCCGGCCCTTCGGACGGCTCGTAGCGGAGCGCCACCGCGAAGTGGGTCGGGTTGGCGATGACGACGGTGGCGCGGCTGACCTGGCCGAGCATGCGCTTGCGGGAGCGGTCCTGGGCCAGCGAGCGCAGGCGCGCCTTGACGCTCGGATCGCCCTCGACCTGCTTGTGCTCGTCCTTGAGTTCCTGGCGCGACATCCTGAGCGAGCGCTGCCAGCGCAGGCGCGCCCAGACGAGGTCGCCGGCCACGATCACGATGGTGGCGATGCTCACGGCCGAGACCAGGCGGATCGCGGTGGTGAGGATCAGCTCGGGGAGCAGGCTCGGATCGACGAACATGGCACTCACGGCTTTGGCCTGTTCCGAGCGCAGGAGCAGGAGGACGACGAGACTGACCGACGAGACTTTAAGGACGGCCTTCAGGAACTCGACCTGGCCGGAACGGCCGAAGATCCGGCTCCAGCCCGAGGCCGGGGAGACGCGGTTCCATTTCGGCGCGATCCGGTCCGAGACGAGGCTCGGGACGTTCTGGGCCAGCGAGGCGACGAGCCCGAACCCCGCCAGCACCAGGAGGATCGGGGTGAGGAAACGGGCCAGCGCGTAGCCGGTGGCGTGCAGCAGGGTGAGCGCATCCTCGCCCGTCGCGAGGGAGAACCCGCCCGGATGGTCGAGGAAGGCGGCGAGGTCGCGGGCGAGCGCCGCCGCCTGCCCCCGCACCACCAGGCTCAGGCAGACGAGCAGGCCGAGGATCGAGGCGAAGACCGGCGCCTCGCGGGAGAACGGCACGTCGCCCTTCTCGATCGCGTCGCGCACCTTCCGCTCGCTGGCGTCCTCGGTCTTGCTCTCCTGGTCGGTCTCGTCAGCCATGCGCCGGCCAGCGGGGCGGGTGCCCCGTCCAGGACGACGTGCGGCCGGTCACCGCCCGGTTCCGCTCTCCCGTCGGATCAGCGGATGAGCGCGTCATCCTCGCCTCCCGGATTGATCTCGATCTCGCCGCGCCCGGCCATGTCCATGGCGAGGTCGGTGATGCTGCGGCGCGCCTCCATCACGTCGCGCTGGGCGGCCGGCTCGCCGCCGTTGAGCTCGTGCTCGACCATGCGGCGCACCCGGGCCGACAGCGCGCTCAGCACCACGGTGCGGAACTCTACCTCGGTGCCCTTGAGGGCCAGCACGAGGCGGTCGTTGGGCACCGCGTCGAACAGGGTGGTGCGGGCGCGCGGCTGCAGCTTGACGATGTCGTCGAAGGTGAAGAGCAGGCCCTTGAGGATCTCGACCGATTTCGGCCGCGCCTCGGCGAGGCTGGTGAGCGCCTCGTCCATCTGCTGGCGGTCCATCTTGTTGATGATGTCGGCCATCTTGGCGTGGGTGTCGGCGCCGGAATTGCGCGACCCGTTGATCAGGAAATCCTCGTGCAGGGTCCGCTCGACCGCCTGCATCACGTCGTCGACCACCGGCTTGAAGCTGAGCATCCGGCGCATCACGGTGTTGCGCAGGGGCAGCGGCAGGTGCCCCATCACCTTGGCGGCGATGGCGGGCTTGAGCCGCGACAGGATCAGCGCCGCGGTCTGCGGGTGCTCCTTGACGAGGTAGCTCGCCAGGGCGCTCTCCTGCACCGTGGCCATCCGCTCCCAGACCGAGCGGTTGGCGTTGCCCCGCACCTCGGCCAGGATGTCGGCGATCTGGTCGGCCGGCAGCAGGCCGGTGAGGAGCTTCTCGACCTCCTGCACCGTGCCGATGAGGCTCGCCCCGCCGGCGAACTCCTCGGCGAAGCTCTCGACCACGTCGTCGAGCTGGTCGGGGCTCACCATGCCGAGCTTCGAGGCCGAGCGGGTGATCCGCTTGATCTCGTCCGGCTCGAAATACTTCAGCAGGCGTCCCGCCGCGGGCTTGCCCATCGCCAGGAGCAGGGTCGCGACCTGGTCGACGGGCGCGAGCTCCCGGCGGGAGCTTCGCAAGGCCGGAGGGGGCGCCGCAAAGTTCACGCGATCAGCCGTTCTGTGCGCCGTCGGCCGGGCCGACGACTTCGGTCAGCGAGACGCCGAAGCGGGAATTGTCCTCCTCGACGATGACGATCTCGCCGCGGGCGATCACCCGGCCGTTGACCATCACGTCGACCGGCTCGCCGACCCGGTGGTCGAGGGGCACGATGGCGCCGCGGCCGAGCTTCATCAGGTTGGCGACCGGCATGGTGGCCGAGCCGAGCACGACCTGCACCAGCACCGGGATGCGCAGGATCGAGTCGAGGTTGCGCCCGTCCTCCGTCGGCTGGCCCGCGGAACTCGCGCCCTGGCTCGGGAAGGCCGGGCCGGCGCCGGCATCGGGGAAGGGGCTGCTGCTCATCGCGGGCTCGCGTCGAAGTCTCGGACTGTCCCTGACAGGTCTAGGCGCTCAAGCTGATCCGAGGCTTGCGGCTTTCGTCGTTCGCGCTTCGGCCCGTCACGCCCGGACGGCAGGCGGGATCCTATCGCTCCCGAGCGTGACGCGCCGGGCGCGAGCGGGCGGCGACGCCGATGTCCAGGGCCTTGTTCGTCGCCATGGTGACCGAATCGTCGACGGACCTGCCGCAAGGGTCGAAGGCGGGTGATCCGACCCGACTGGATCCGGCGCGGTCCTGGACCGCCGCCCGATCGCGTTGCCATCGGGCGGCGGTCTGGATCTTCGGTTTTTTTGAATCTTCTCCGACGAACCGGGAGTCGCGTCGTCGGAGGCTGCGCTAGCGCGCGGCCGCGTCCCGCGCCGCCTGCTTGAGCGCGTCGCGGCGGGCGGCCTCGAGCGCGTCGAGGGTCGCGCGCGCCTCCTCGATCTTGGCGCTCAGGGCCTCGAGCACCGCGCGGCCCTCGCCGGTGAAGTTGCGCACCGCGTCGCCGGCATGGGCGAGCGCGTGGCCCGAGGCCGCGACCGCCCGCCCGTACTCGGCCTGGGCGCGGTCGAGGCGCTTGAGCTTCAGATAGAGCGGCAGCACGCAGGCCGTGGTGCCCACCAGGGCGGCGAGCAGCACCCCGTCAACCAGCGATACCATGCTCCGCCCCTTCCTTGTCCTGGATGGCCTCGTCGATCCGCAGGACGTAGGCGCCCTGCGACTGCCCGGCATGGCACCAGAACAGCGGCTTGTCGTTGCCCTCGAGCTTAATCCGCGTCGCCGGCGTGGCGTCGAGGGCGATCACCTGGCCGACCTTCAGCCCGGCGATCTCGCCGAGGGTCAGGTGGCGCTCCTCCAGCACGGCGCGCAGCTGCACCGCGGTCTTCTGCACCTCGGCGGCGATTTGGTTCGTCCAGCGCGGGTCGCGCCGGATGTTGGTCTCACCGGTCAGCACCTTGGCGAGGCTCGGCCGCAGCGGGTTGAGCACCCCTTGCGGGATGATGATGAACATCTCGCCGCTGCGGCTGAGCGCCTGGAGGGCGAACTTGGCCTGGATCGCCTTGTTGCTGCGCCGGCCGATCACCGCGAACTCCATCCGGGTCTCGGTGCGCTCCAGGTTGAAGGCGGTCTTCGAGACGAGGCCGAACGCGCCCTCGAGCGCCCGGCCGACCTGTTCGAGGACCATCTGGGCGATGCGCAGCTCCATCGCCGAGAAGGCGCGCTCGTCGTCAATCGGCTGCTCCGAGCCGTCGCCGCCGAACAGCACCTCGACCATGGTGAAGATGAAATCGCGGTCGAGGCCGACCAGGATGTGGCCGTCCCAGGCCGGGGCCTGGAAGATGCCCACCACCGCGTTGGCGTCGTAGGCGTCGAGGAACTCGCCGAAGCGCCCGCTCTCGACGCCGCTCAGCGAGTAGAGCACCGACGAGGCGGCGAGGTGCTTGACGCCGTCGCCGCAGGCGGTGGCCAGGCGGTCGAAGATGAGCTGCAGCATCGGCAGCCGGTCCAGGGAGAGGCCGGCGGCCTCCTGGATGCGGGCGCGGATGTCGGCCGGGCTCGTGAGGATCTTGGGATCCGAGATCTTGGGGTCCATCGTCGGGTGTCTTCAAGGCCCTCGGGCCGCCTCGCGGTCTGCCGTCAGGCCGCTGCGCGGGTGGTGGTGATGCCGCTTCGCGGTCGGTCCTTTATGCCGCTTCGCGGTTCTGGGCACCCGGCACGGTGGCGGCCTCGACCTCGTCGATGGTCGGGCGGTCGGCGGCGGCGATGCCCTTGCGGCCGTGCTCGATCGCCACCTGCGGCAGGGCGCCGTTCATGTAGGCGATCAGGCTCTGCTTCACGATGGTGTAGACCGAGCACTGCTTCTCGCGCACGCCCTTCACCTTGATGGCGAGCGGCGCCAGCACGCCGTAGGAGGCGAACACCCCGAAGAAGGTGCCGACGAGGGCCGCGCCGATCAGGCCGCCGAGGATCTGCGGCGACTGGTCCAGCGCGCCCATCGCCTTCACGATGCCGAGCACCGCCGCGACGATCCCGAGCGCCGGCAGCGCCTCCGCCACCGTGTTGATCGCCCCGTAGGGCTTGAGCGCGTACTTCTTGTGGGTGCTGATCTCCTCCTCCATCAGCGCCTCGATCTCGTGCGAGCGGGCGCCGCCGATCAGGATCAGCCGGCAGTAATCGCAGATGAACAGGATCAGGGACTGGTCCTTGACCACGTCCGGGTAGTTCTTGAAGATCTCGGAATTCGCCGGATCGTCGAAATGGGTCTCGACCTCGTTGCGCGGCTTGGTCTTGATCTCGCGCAGGAGGGCGTGGAGCAGGCCGAGCAGGGACAGGAAGTCCTTGCGCTTCGGGCCCTTGCCGCTGAACGCCTCCATGGTCGCCTTGCCGGAATCGACCACGGTCTTCATCGGGTTGGCGATCACGAAGGTGCCGGCCGCCATCCCGCCGATGATGACGAACTCCCAGGGCTGCCAGATCACGATCAGGTGGCCGCCCATGGCCACGAAGCCGCCGAGCATGCAGCCGATGGCGATGAGCAGGCCGACGAGGATTCCCATATCCCGCAACGCTCCGTGTTGACGGATAAGGCTCTAAGGCCGGTGGCTTGCGCGGGGCTTTTTCGATCCCGGCCGGCCCCCCCTCTCTCTTCGCGCCGGTGCGGCGGCGATCCGGGCGCGCCGGTCCGGCCGCTTAATGGGTTGATAAGGGGGAGCGGCGATAGTGAGTCGTGTCGGCGGCGGCCCTCGAGGGCGGCCACGGCAGGCGCAGCGGATGGGCCCTTGCGGGTCCATGGACATGATGTCGGACCGCTGACCCGGTGAGAATCCGGATGTGTCAAAGCGCAGTCGGTCGGGCGCCCCGCGCCCGCAGGCGAGATGCCGTCCCGCTGCCCCGGTGCGAGCCCGGATCCTTGCACATTCCCGTAACTGCGTAACACCGGAATCATCAGCCGTGACCAGCCTGCTCACCAACAACGCCGCGATGACGGCCCTGACGACGCTCAAGGGCATCAACCAGCAGCTCGACGTCACCAGCAACCGCGTCTCGACCGGACAGCGCGTGTCGAGCGCCGCCGACAACGCGGCCTACTGGTCGATCGCGACCTCGGTGCGGACCGACAATGCCTCGCTCGGCGCGGTGAAGGACTCCCTCGGCCTCGGCTCGTCGGCGGTGGACACCGCCTATAACGGCCTCAACAGCATCCTGTCGGACCTGCAGAACCTGCGCTCCAAGCTGCAGACCGCGCTGACCGGCGGCGTCGACCGCTCGAAGGTGCAGACCGAGATCACCGCCATCCAGAACAAGATGAAGGCGACCGCCGACTCGTCGGTGTCGAGCAACCAGAACTGGCTGTCGGTCAACTCGGCCTCGACCAACACCTCCTACCAGAACCAGCAGAGCGTCATCGCCGGCTTCTCGCGCGCCGCCGACGGCTCGATCACCTTCTCGAAGGTCACGGTCAATGTCGGCCAGATCAAGCTGTTCGACGCCAACGCGACGCCGGTGAACACCGCCGGGACCGAGGCCAAGGTGATCGGCTCGACGGCGCTGACCGGCACCTCGGCCTTCGCCGGCGGCACGGTCGACTTCCTGGCCGCGGATGGCAGTGGCAACACCAAGCAGGTCAACATGTCCGTCGTGCTCGGCGACGGCTCGACCGGCACGATCCAGCTCGACAAGGCCACCCTGGCTTCGAGCGTGAAGGACCTCTCGAAGGTCACCTCCGAGGAGCTGATCAGCGCGATCAACAACCAGATCGCCGCGACCGGTACGTCGAACCTGAAGGGCAAGGTGACGGCGGGCCTCGACAATGCCGGCCGCCTGACCTTCCAGAGCCAGGCCCAGGGCCAGAACACCCAGGTCACGGTGTTCAACAACACGGCGACGACGAACTTCGCCCTGGCCGATATCGGCTTCGGCGTGACGAGCGGCGCGGCCGCGACCTCGGCGACCTCGACGGCGACCCCCTTCACCAGCGTCGACCTGTCGGGCAACCCGACCGTGACGGCCAACTCCGCCTACGTCCCCGCCAGCGCCGACCTGTCGGGTTCGAACACCTTCACGCTGACGATCGATGACGGCACCGGCGGCGGTGCCCAGACGATCACGATGAACAACGCCAAGTACATCGGCACGACCGGCGTCAACACGGCTAACGCGGCCACGCCCACCGGCGCCGACCTCCAGGCGGCGATCAACAAGGAGCTGACGGCCCAGAACATCAAGGCGCAGGTCGAGTTCAAGGGCGGCAAGTTCAACGTCTACAGCACCGCCAGCTCCTCCGTGACGGTGTCGCCGTCGACGGCTCTCGGCTTCACGGCGTCCACCACCAGCTCGGCGTCGCTGAGCAGCAAGAGCTTCACCATCAACGACGGCTCGGGCGCCAAGACGATCACCCTGGCGGCCTCGGACTACGCGGCTCTGGCGAGCCCGACCTCGACCAACAACCGCGCCGTGAACGGTGCCGACCTGGCGGCCATCCTCAACGCCAAGCTGTCCGCGGCCGGCGTGAAGGCATCGGCCAAGTACAGCGGCGGCAACATGACCTTCGCCACGACGGCGACCGGCACCGGCTCCACCCTCACCCTGGGCGGCACCGACATCGCCAAGCTCGGCGGCGTGGCGGGCACCTTCACGGGCGGCGCGTCGACCAACGCGAAGACCGGCTACGGCACCGACTCGGGCATCATCATCGGCCGCGGCATCATCGACTCGACCGCGGGCACCTACGATCCGGCCTTCGGCGCGGGCAGCTACTCGATCGCCAACGTCGACATCTCGAAGCTCGTCGGCACCGCCGGTGACAACGATCTCGGCAAGATCATCTCGGTGGTCGACATCGCGATCGCCAAGGTGACCGACGCTGGCACGAAGCTGGGCGCCAACAAGACCCAGATCGACGGCCAGAAGAACTTCGTCGACACCCTGATGAAGGCCAACGACCGCACCATCGGCATCCTGGTCGACGCCGACGTCGAGGAGGAGTCGACCAAGCTGAAGGCGCTGCAGACCCAGCAGCAGCTGGCGGTGCAGGCGCTCTCGATCGCCAACTCGTCGAGCCAGAACATCCTCTCGCTCTTCCGCTAAGGCGATCGGCCGCCGCCCTCACGGGCGGCGGTCCTCTCCCGCGAACGCAAGAAGCCCCGGGCGGTCGACCGCCCGGGGCTTCTTGCGTTCGCGGTCGCGGGGGAGGGGGCCTTCAGCCGACGAAGGTGTAGCCGGCCAGGCGCTTGGCCTCGATCGGGTCGTAGCCGAGGCGCTGGCGCAGCTTCTTGCGCAGCTTGCTGATGTGACCCTCGACCACGCTCTCGTCGACGGCGCTGTCGAGGTCGCCGTAGACCGCCTTGAAGATCTGGCCCTTGGTCACCGGCCGGCCGCGGTTGCGGGCGAGGTAGTCGAGGATGTCGCGCTCGCGCCGCGGCAGCAGCAGGCTCTGGCCGTCGATCTCGGGGTCGCGCCCGTCGGTGTGGACGGTCAGGCGGCCGCTGCGGTCCGGGGTGCTCGCGGGCTTGATCTCGCTGCGGTTGGTGCGGCGGCGGATCGCGCCGGCCCGGGCGATGATCTCCCGCACGTGGACCGGCTTGCGGACCACGTCGTCGATGCCGGCGGTGAACAGCGCGAGGGTCTGCTCCAGGGAGCGGGTCTCGTTGAGCGCGATGATCGGCGCGCCCGACAGGCTCCGCAGCAGGCCGGTGAAGGCCGTGCGGTCGGCGCAATCGCCGATCACGAAGCCCTGGACCTCCGCGAGGTCCTGGGCCGGAATGGCGTCGATCCAGGTCCGGACGTCCCGCACGTCCAACCCCTTGGCCGCCACACCTTCCGAGCCGAAGCCCTCGACATAGTGTGCGGCCACGCTTTCCCGCTCGTCAACGACGATGTACACGCCAGCCCCCAAGATTCTTGACGAGTTCTTTTGTCCCGTTGCCGATCATGGCAGCGGGCTTGGTTGGTTCATTATTGTCAGAGACACGTCGGGACGTCGCGGTGGACTTGCGACGGCGCCCGGTTCGCTTCGCGAGAGGCAAGCTCGTAAGCGATTTGTTAATGCGACTTTCGCGTCGAAATAGTTAATTTTTTATTAACCGCGGGCGGAGGGTGTTCAATTGACGACACAACCTGTGGCGCAGACGCCACGCAGCCGCTAGCGGATTCAATGAAATCAACAGGTTGAAAGGGCGCATGGTGCGCAATCGATCTGTGGCAGCGAGGTGACAGCGGTAGGTCCCGTCCCGTGAACCCCAGGCGCCACACTTTCACATTGCGGTCGAGCGACAATGCAACTTTTAATTTCGCCGTGTCGGCGCCTACCCGTCGAGCTCCGGGTAGCGGCGGAAGAGTCCGTCCTCGTTGAACGGGATGCGCCGGTCGCTCGCCAGGTAGGTCCCGATGCGCGGCCGTGCGGCGACGAGGCGGTGCAGGGCGACGACCTTCGGGGTGTGTCCGAGCGCCCGCTCTGTCGCCTGCGGGAAGGCGTAGGCCAGCCCCTCGACGAGCTGGAACAGCGACAAGTCGGCGTAGCTGAGGCGGCCGCCGACGAGGTGGCGCGGGCCGTCCGGGTTCGCGGTCAGCACCCGCTCGAGCCAGCCGAGGAATTTCGGGATGCGATGGGTGCGAAAATCCTCGGCCCGGCGGGCGGCCTCCGGCAGCTGCTCCTCGTAGTAGAGGCCCGAGGCGATCGGGTGGTGGGTGTCGTGGGCCTCCGCCACGGCATCGGCGATGGTGAGCTGGATCTGGTGGGTCCAGATCCGGTCGGCCTCGCTCTCGCTGACGAGGCCGAGACGCGGCCCGAGATACAGAAGGATGGCGGCGGTCTGGCCGATCACCAGGTCGCCGTCCCGCAGGTAGGGCGGCGCGAAGGGTGGACGGGGCGGCGCATCGAGGCCGGCCATCATCCCGTCGATCCCGCCGTCGATGCCGTCCTGGCGGGCGACATCGGCGTAATCGGCCCCGGCCTCCTCGAGGGCGAGGCGGACGAACTCGCCCCGCCCCTGGATTGCCGGCCAGTAGTGGAGCTCGTAGGCCATCGCGTCACCCTTTCTTCCGCCGGGGCGCCCGGACGGGTCCGGGCGCCGGTCGGCTCACCAGCCGCGCACCTCGTCGTGGCTCGGCCGGCGCCCCTGCGGGGTCAGGCCGTCGATCACGCCGGGCAGCACCTGGGCGAGCTGCGCCAGCAGGTCGTCGCGGCCGAGGCCCGTCTGGCGGCTCAGGGTGTCGACCGTGTCGGGGCCGAGGGCCTGGGCGAGCTGCTGGGGCTGGATCGGCCGGTTGTGGCCCGGGCCGATCCAGGATTCGATCATCTCGCCGAGGCCGCCCTGGCGGAAACGATCGATGAGATGGTCGAGGCCGCCGCCCGCCGCGTCGTCGGGCTGCTCCCGGTCGAGGCGGGAATACGGCCCGGCGCCCTGGTCGAACGGGTTCTGGATCCCGCCGCCGGGGGGAGGGGAGGCGGTGCCGCCGCCGGGGCCGTCGAGCATGCCGGCGAGGTCGGAATAGGGATTGTCCGGATCCTCGCCGCGGCGGGAGCGGGGCGCCTCGTCGCGCGGCTCGGGCATGCCGTAGCCGTGGGGATCCGGGGCGTAGCCGTCCTCCGGGCCGCCCTGCGGCGCCGGCCGGCGCCCGCCGCCGAAGATGTCGCCGAAGCCGCCATTCATCGCCTTGGCGGCCAGCAGCATCAGCAGCGCCTTGACGAGGGGCGACATCGCCCCGGAGCCGCCGTCGCGGCCTCCCTCGTATCCGCCTCCTTGCCGGCCGCCCCCGAGGACGTTGCCGAGCACGGAACCGATGACCTGATCGAGCAGACCCATGGGTCGCCTCCCGTCGCGCGTGACCCGGTGTTAACCGCGTTCGACCGCCGGGGTTGCCTTCGGCGCGGCCTCCGTCGGCGCAGCTGCCCTCACCGGCGGTCGCCGGCTCCATTGCCGCCGCCGGTGGCGCGGCGATCCTTGGGGTCGAGCTGGTCGAGGGGGTTGGTGCGGGAACGGGCGTTGCCGCTCAGGCCGGTATCGCCGGGCATCACCTTGGTGTCGGGCTTGATCGCCTGGGGCGGCGCGACGCCGGGCGTGGTGCCGCGCGCCTCGTCCGGTACGTCGGCCTGGGTCGGCTGGTCGCGGCGGTCCGAGATCGCGAGGGCGGGGACGGCGCCGGTGGTGAGGAGGAGCAGGGCAGCGGGAACGAGGCGGGCGAGCGGGGCCATGGCAATCTCCGGCAGGGTTCCTCTCGAGGCAAGGCCCGGGAAGCTCTGCGGTTCCGGAGCGGCGGAGGAAAGCGGCCCCGCGCCTGTGGAAAGGGCCGCCCGTGGGCGGCCCGTCTCGTGTCATAATAGAAAGGGCCGCCCGTGGGCGGCCCGTCTCGTGTCATAATAGAAAGGGCCGCCCGTGGGCGGCCCGTCTCGCAGCTTACATGTTCATCAGGGCGTTGGCGGTGCCAATGACCGTCATGGCGAGGCCGCCGGCCAGGACGCCGATCATGCCGTAGGACACGGCGCGAAGAAGCTTCATGTCGCTCATTCGTAAAATCTCCCGGGAAATGCGTGGTTCGGCCGAGTTTCGGTCGGTGTCGATCAGCAGCGGTGACCGCCGGCGGTCTGGCCGTACTGCTTGACCAGGAAGTTCTGCTGGTTGGCGTTGCCCTCGGAGGCCGAGCTCATCGGGCAGGCTCCGTAGAACGGCACGCTGGTATTGGCCGAGGGCCCAAGCGATCCGGTGGTCTCGACGTCGCGGACGCCGAACGGGGCGGGAGAGTTGGCGCTGAATGCCATGGCGGACGAGATCGGAGCGGCGCCAAGGACAAGAGCGGTGACGACGGCGGCGATTCGGGTCTTCATCTGGTATTCAGGCTCCTTAACGCTGTGCAGGCCGGTGTCCGTGGCCTGCCTCTGTTGCGATGATTGGAATATAGGGAGGCGCAAACCGCAGCGATGTGTTCCCGCGCACGCGGCGGCGTGGAACAAAGATCGCTGCATGGCCGTGCGCCGGGCGGCCGGTTCGCTGCGGGAGGGGCTTGCCCGCCGGCGGTCCGACGGCACGGGCGTCACATCCCGCTACCACCCCGGCTGCTTCCCTGGAGGTAGTCTAAGCTCCTTGAGGGGCGGCCGCGCGGCGCGGCGCCCGCGTTGCAACGAGGTTCCCGCTGCCGATGGCCAAGCCCGTCCACTCGATGATCCGCGTCCTCGACGAGGAGCGCTCCCGCGCCTACTACGCCCGCGCCTTCGGCCTGGAGCTCGCCGAGCGCATCGGCTTCGACGGTTTCGCGCTCGTCTACCTGCGTCACCCCTCGTCGCCGTTCGAGCTGGAGCTGACGGTCAATTTCGACCGCACCGAGCCCTACGACCTCGGCAACGGCTACGGCCACCTCGCGGTGGTGGTGGACGACGTCGATGCCGAGCATGCCCGCTTCACCAGCGAAGGCCTGCCGGCGACTCCGGTCAAGGACTTCCAGCACCAGGGCAAGACGCTCGCCCGGTTCTTCTTCGCCACCGATCCGGACGGCTACAAGATCGAGGTGATCCAGAAGGGCGGCCGCTTCGCCTGACCCCGACGGGCCGGTGCGGGAGCGCGCGCGAGACGCGCCCCGCGTCGGCCGGCACCGACCTCCAACGACAATGACGCACGAGGAGACACCCGATGAGAGAAGTCGATCCGCGCACGCGATTCAGCCGCCGCGGCTTCCTGCAGAGCGCCGCCGTCGCGGCGCCCGCCGCGGCGCTGGCCACCGGCGCCGGGCTCCAGGTCTCGGAGGCCTGGGCCGAGAACGGCGCCGCCCTGTCGCCGGCCGAGCTGAAGACCCTGGTGAAGATGGCGCGGGACATCTACCCGCACGACTTCCTCGGCGACGTCTACTACATCACGGCGGTCAAGCCCTGGGACGGCAAGGCCGCCGCCGATCCGGGCGTGAAGACGCTGCTGACCTCCGGCCTGCGCCGCCTCGACGAGGATTCGCAGGCCCGCCACAAGCTCAACTATGCCCAGATCGGCTGGGAGGCCGACCGCGTCGCGGTGCTGGAAGGCATCAGCCACATCGACTTCTTCAAGAAGATCCGCTCCGACCTCGTCGTCTCGCTCTACAACCAGCCGGAGCTGTGGCCGAAATTCGGCTACGAGGGCCCGTCCGCCGACAAGGGCGGCTACATCAACCGCGGCTTCAACGACATCGACTGGCTGCCGAAGGTCTGAGCCCTCGATACGCCACTCTCCCGACTGTCCAATCAAGAACAATCTAGGGACGACCGCGCCGGCCCGGCCGCGCGGACCCGGAGGAAACCATGGCCACATTCGACCTGAACGACGACGGCCTCGTCGTCATCGTCGGCTCCGGCGCCGGCGGCGGCACGCTGGGGACCGAGCTGGCGCTCAAGGGGATCCGCTGCGTCATCCTCGAGGCGGGCTCCCGCCACAACATGGAGGATTTCATCAACGACGAATGGGCGAGCTTCGCCCAGCTCGCCTGGACCGACATGCGCACCACCTCGGGGTCGTGGCGGGTGGCGCGGGACTTCCCCAACCTGCCGGCCTGGATCGTCAAGGCGGTGGGCGGCTCGACGGTGCACTGGGCCGGCGCCTCGTTGCGCTTCGAGGAGCACGAATTCCGCATCCGCGACCATTACGGCGCTATCCCCGGCGCCAACCTCCTCGACTGGCCGCTCACCCGGGCCGAGCTCGACCCCTGGTACGAGAAGGCCGAGGACCGGATGGGCGTGACCCGCACCAACGGCATCCCGGGCCTGCCGGGCAACAACAACTTCAAGGTGATGGAGGCCGGCGCCCGCCGCGTCGGCTACAAGGAGGTCCATACCGGCCGGATGGCGATCAACAGCCAGGAGCGCCACGACCGCGGCTCGTGCCAGCAGATCGGCTTCTGCTTCCAGGGCTGCAAGTCGGGGGCGAAGTGGTCGACGCTGATCGCCGAGATCCCGCGCGGCGAGGAGACCGGCAACCTGGAGGTCCGCCCGAACTGCATGGCGCTCCGCATCGAGCACGACGCCTCGGGCAAGGTGACGGGCGTGGTCTACGCCGACGAGACCGGCAAGCTGCAGCGCCAGAAGGCCCGCATCGTCGCGGTCGCCGGCAACTCGATCGAGAGCCCGCGGCTCCTGCTCAACAGCGCGTCCTCGATGTTCCCGGACGGGCTCGCCAACTCGTCGGGCCAGGTCGGCCGCAACTACCTGCGCCACGTGACCGGCAGCGTCTACGGCGTGTTCGAGAAGTCGGTCCACATGTATCGCGGCACCACCATGGCGGGCATCATCCGCGACGAGGCCCATCACGATCCCAAGCGCGGCTTCGCCGGCGGCTACGAGATGGAGACGGTGTCGCTCGGCATCCCGTTCATGGCCGCCTTCCTCAATCCGGGCGCCTGGGGCCGCTCCTTCACCAGCGCGATGGAGCAGTATCCGCGCATGGCCGGGATGTGGCTCGTCGGCGAGGACCTGCCGCAGGAGACGAACCGCATCACCCTCGACCCGACGGTCAAGGACAAGCACGGCATGCCGGTGGCGAGCGTGCATTACGACGACCACCCCAACGACATCGCCATGCGCAACCACGCCTACCAGCGGGGTGCCGCGATCTACGAGGCGGTCGGCGCCACCGTCACCTACCCGGTCACGCCCTATCCGAGCACCCACAACATGGGCACCAACCGGATGAGCGCGAAGCCGCGGGACGGCGTGCTGAACAAGTTCGGCCAGACCCACGACGTCAAGAACCTGTTCGTCTCCGACGGCAGCCAGTTCACGTCGGGTGCGGCCTGCAACCCGACCCTGACCATCGTGGCGCTGGCCTTGCGCCAGGCCGACCACATCGCCGGCGCGATGCAGCGGCGGGACATCTGATGCGCAGAGCCATGCGCTTCCTGCTCGCGGCCCTCGCCGCAGGGTCCCTCGCCGTCGCCCCGGCTCTCGCCCAGGGCTCGCCGACGCCGCCCGCCCCGTCGCCCCAACCCGGTGGGGCCGCGGCCTATCCGGGCAGCCCGGGCGGCCAGCCCGCGGCGGAGCGCGACGGCCGCTCCGTCGCCACCGACCACGCCGCCTGCCCGGGCTCCGGCCCGTGCCCGGCGGCGCCCGGACCTTCGGGAGCGGCCGATACGAGCCGGACACCGACGCCGAGCAGCTCGGTCGGCCAGGCCGGCCCGGTGCCGAGCACCGCCTATCCGGACGCGCCCGGCGGGATGCCGTCGAACCGGCCGGACGGGACGGCGCCGCGATGAACCTCATTCGCCGTACCGGTCGCCGGTTCGGCGTTGAGACTCCAACGCACGATCACGAGCACGCCCCTGTCCCCAGCGACCGATACCAACGGCCCCGTCGATTCTCGGGCCTGCTCAAGATCGAAGTCGATGCGTCAGCATCCCGGGCCGCTGCCAACAGGTAATGCAGATCGACAGACCGCCCCTCAGGCCCGCCCCTGCACCGGCAAATCCTCCAGCATCGACCGCGGCCGTTCGACGAGCGCCGCCGCCAGCATCGCCTCGAGCCGGATCAGGTCCTCGTCGGGTTCAGGGTTCCAGCCGCAGCCGCAGCGCGGCGACGGGCCGTGCAGGGTGGCGATCTGGCGGTAGAGCGTGCCGACCGTGCGGGCGGCGGCTTCGAGCGCCGCCATCGGCGGCAGCGGGCCGCGCTCCAGCGCGTCCCAGAAGGCCAGCGTCAGGGCCCGTTCCAGGGCGGCCTGGCTGCGCGCCTCGGTCTCCGCCCGCGGGTGCTCGTGCCGGTGCAGGGGCGTGGCGGTCGTCTTCGTCGTCATCGCGCGCCCTCCGGTTCGCTGAAGAGGACGACCAGCCGCTCCCAGGACAGGCCGAACGGGGGCCATCCTTCCCGGATCAGACCGGTACAGCCGTGAATCAGGATCAGCGCTCGCGCCATCGCGGCCTCCAACTCGGATCGTGCCGGGGATCGGCTGGTCCTCAATGCCGTACGTCGTGTGCATTCGCAAGATCATCTCAAAATATTGGAGGATTTCTATTTTGAGGTCCGAGATCTATATTGTGTTATGAATTATGAAAATTCCAAGGAGGGGCCCGGGCCGGAGGCGGATTGGCAGCGGCGCCGCGAGCGGCTACCTGGGGCGCCGATCGCCACCCCGGAGGTTTGCCCGATGACCGACACCCCGCCCGACCGCCTCAGCACCGACCCGCGCAGCCCCTTCCACGACGCCGCCCTGCTGGAGCGCGGCGTCGGCGTGCGGTTCAAGGGCGTCGAGAAGACCAACGTCGAGGAGTACTGCGTGAGCGAGGGCTGGGTGCGGCTCGCCGCCGGCAACGCCAAGGACCGCTTCGGCAACCCGATGACCGTGAAGCTGAAGGGCGCGGTCGAGCCGTATTTCCGCACCCCGGAGACGGCGCCCGAGGCGCCTACGGCCGAGTAGCGGCGGCCCCGGGACCTGTCGCCCGGAGCGAGGCGAGGTCGAGGCGGCGGGTGACCATCTGCAGGCCGCCCGCCTCGTCCCGCGGCCACTCGGCCTCCGGCCGGTCCCAGTAGAGTTCCACGCCGTTGCGGTCCGGGTCGTCGAGGTAGAGCGCCTCGCTGACGCCGTGGTCGCTCGCCCCGGTGAGCGGGATGCCGGCGGCGTCGAGGCGCGCCAGCGCGTCGGCGAGCGCCGCCCGCGTCGGGTAGAGGATCGCCACGTGATAGAGCCCGGTATGGCCGGGCGGGGGCGGGGTGCCGCCGGCGCTGTCCCAGGTGTTGAGCCCGATATGGTGGTGGTAGCCACCCGCCGACACGAACGCGGCCTGGGTGCCGTAGCGTTGCATCAGCGCGAAGCCGAGCACCCCGCAATAGAAGCCGAGCGCCCGGTCGAGGTCGGCCACCCGGAGGTGCACGTGCCCGATGCGGGTCTGCGGGTCGATCGGCGCAATCATGGTTAACTCCTCTTTGACGGCATCGTCTGCGTAGTCTGCCAATAGGCTGCGTAGATTGCACTCTTTGGTACTGTCCGGAAATCCGGCATTGAGTATTATCACTTCACACCCAGAGAGTGAGATCGAGTCGTGCCCGACCGGCTGACCGGAATGCAGATCTTCGTGCGCGTCGCCGCTACCGGCAGCCTGTCGGCTGCCGCGCGGGCGCTCGGCCTGTCCCAGAGCGGCGTGACCAAGCACGTCGCGGCCCTCGAGGACCGGCTCGGCGTCCGGCTCCTGCACCGCACCACCCGCCGCCTGACCCTGACAGAGGCCGGCCGGCGCTACCTCGAGGCCTGCGAGCGCATCCTCGCCGAGATCGACGAGGCCGAGGCGGCGGCCGGGGCCGAGGCGGAGGAGCCCCGCGGCACCCTGCGGCTCAACGTGCCGGTCTCGTTCGGGGTGCTGCAGGTCGCTCCGGCGCTGGCGGAATTCGGCCGGGCCCATCCGGCGCTCACCGTCGAGCTCGGACTGAACGACCGGCCGGTCGACCTGATCGAGGAGGGTTGGGACCTGGCGCTCCGGATCGGCCATCTGCGGGATTCCAGCCTGGTCGCCCGGGCGCTGGCTCCGTGCCGGATGCGGGTCTGCGCCGCGCCGGCCTACCTCGCGGCGACGGGGCGGCCGCGTCGCCCGGAGGATCTGACCGGCCATAACTGCCTCGGCTACACGCTCGCCAGCAGCGACGGCTGGCGCTTCGAGGGCGGTACGGTGACGGTGGCGGGATCGCTGCGGGCCTCGAACGGCGCCGCCCTGGTGGCGGCGGCCGCTGCCGGGCTCGGGGTGATCTATCAGCCGACCTTCCTGGTCGCCGACGCCTTGCGCCGCGGCAGCCTGGTGGCGCTCGATCTCGGCGTCATCCCGTCGCTGCCGATCCACGCGGTGATGCCGTCGCGTCGTCGCCCGCCGGCCAAGGTCCGGGCCCTGGTCGAGTTCGTGGCGGGTCGCTTCGCCGACCCGCCCTGGGACCGCGGCCTGCCGCCGGAGCTCGCGGCCGACGACACGCTGCCCGGGGCGCCGCCGGCCCGTTCCCGACGGGAGCCTCAGCGGGAATCCCGATCCGAGGCCCTGGAAACCGGGAGTCCGTGGTGAACCAGCACACGCCCTCGTTCGTCGAGGCCCCGTTCGGCGGGGACTTCCCGGACCGGGATTTCCTGCGCCTCGTCGAGGCTTACGGCCTGACCGGCAGCTGGACCTGGACCTTCGCCACCGACGAGCAGGTCTGGTCCCCGGGCTTATACCGGCTGCTCGGCTTCGCACCCGGCGCGGTGCGGGCGGATTACGGCCTGTTCCTGAGCCTGGTCCATCCCGAGGACCGGCCGCTCATCGAGGCCAACGCCCGGGTGATGCGGGACGGGATCTTCAACGACCACACGGTCCGGGTGATCCGGCCGGACGGGTCGCTGCGGGTGCTGGCCAACCGCGGCACCGCCTACGTCACCCCGGAGGGCCGGCCGCGGGCGGTGGCCGGCGTGGCGCTGGACGTGACCGACGCCGAGCGCCTGGCCATCCTGCACCGGGAGGAGCAGAGGCGCCGCCGGGCCCTGTTCGAGCAGGCTCAGGCCTGGACGCACGCGTCGCCCTGCGGCACCTCCTATCGCATCGCCTCGCGGGAACTCCTGAGCCTCACCGGCCTGTCGCAGCAGGATTTCCACGCCGACTGGACCCGGATCCTGGTGCCGGAGGAGCGCGCGCGCGTCCACGACCGGATCCAGACGCTGCTCGCCGCGGGCCGGGCCTTCGTGGTCGAGCAGCACCTGGCCCTCGCTGGCGGCGAGCGAGGCCTGTTCCGGGGCGTGTTCGTGCCGGTGCGAGGCGCCGACGGGCGGATCGAGACCTGGGCCAGCCTGAATTCCCGGGTCGACGGGATCCGGCCGGCGGCGACGGGCCTGGCGCGGTGCGGCCTGGAGCAGGCGGTGCAGGGCTCGCATATCCGCGCCGCCCGCGGCCTGCTCGACTGGTCGATGGCCCAGCTCGCCGCCGCCAGCGGCCTCTCGCTCTCGACCGTCCGGCGCCTGGAGGACGGGGGCGAGGGGCAATCGTCCCGCTCGCGCCACGCCGCGATCGCCGCCCTGCAGCAGGCCGGCATCGGCTTCGTCTTCATCGACGGCAACACCCTGGCGGTCGCCAGGGTGCGGTGACGAGAGCCCTTTCCGGTCGGCACGCCGGTTGCCATATCGGGGTCATGCCCGCCCCGAAGAAGCCCCGCCTGTCGACCGGCAAGGCCTCCAAGCCCGAGCTGAAGCCGCTCGACCCGTTCCTCGCCGAGCTGCTGAACCCGGCGCTGAACCGCGACCGCCTGCCCGTCGTCGCGCCACCGCTGCCGCCCGGACCGCCGAAACGCGGCCGTCCCCGCAAGGGAACCGCCGGGGCGAAGGACGCCGACGCCAAATCGCCCGAGACCAAATCGCTCGAGGCCAAATCGCTCGAGGCCAAGCCGAGCGAGGCGCCCGCGCGCAAGGCTCGGCGTGCCGCGGCGACCGCTACGGACGGCTTCGGCGAGGCGCCGCAGGCCGCCTTCGCCCATGGCGATGCGGCCGATGTCGAGCCGGCGCTGGCCCAGGCGCTCGGCTTGCGCGAGCCGGACGGCGAGGCGGTGGAGGAGCGCGGATCGCTGGCGAGCGAGGGCGTCTCGGCCACGGTCGACGCGCTGACCCGGCTCCTCACCGAGGGCAACCCGCTGTTCAAGAACGGCGAGCTGTGGCGCCCTCACCGTCCCGAGCGGCCGCAGAAATCCGAGGGCGGCGTCCCGTTCCGGCTGAAATCCGACTTCACCCCGGCCGGCGACCAGCCGCGGGCGATCGCCGAGCTGGTGGCCGGCGTGACGGGCCGGGAGCGCGACCAGGTCCTGCTCGGCGTCACGGGCTCCGGAAAGACCTTCACGATGGCCAAGGTCATCGAGGAGACCCAGCGCCCGGCCCTGATCCTGGCTCCCAACAAGACCCTGGCGGCGCAGCTCTACGGCGAATTCAAGAGTTTCTTTCCCGACAACGCCGTCGAGTACTTTGTTTCCTACTACGATTACTACCAGCCCGAGGCCTACGTGCCGCGGTCCGACACCTTCATCGAGAAAGAATCGTCGATCAACGAGCAGATCGACCGGATGCGCCACTCCGCCACCCGGGCGCTGCTGGAGCGCGACGACGTCATCATCGTCGCCTCGGTCTCGTGCATCTACGGTATCGGCTCGGTCGAGACCTACACGGCGATGTCGTTCACCGTCAGCCTCGGCGAGAAGATCGAGCAGCGCCAGCTCGTCGCCGACCTGGTGGCGCTGCAATACAAGCGCATCCAGTCCGATTTCGCCCGCGGCACCTTCCGGGTGCGCGGCGACGTGATCGAGCTGTGGCCGGCCCACTTGGAGGATCGCGGCTGGCGCATCGGCCTGTTCGGCGACGAGATCGAGTCGATCTCGGAGTTCGATCCGCTCACCGGCAAGACGATCAACACGCTCAAGTTCGTCAAGGTCTACGCCAACAGCCACTACGTCACGCCGCGCCCGACGCTGCAACAGGCGGTGAAGGGCATCAAGGACGAGCTGAAGTGGCGGGTCGAGGAGCTGACCCGGATGGGCCGGCTGATCGAGGCCCAGCGCCTGGAGCAGCGCTGCACCTTCGACCTCGAGATGATCGAGGCCACGGGGGCCTGCAACGGCATCGAGAACTATTCGCGCTACCTCACCGGCCGCAAGCCCGGCGAGCCGCCGCCGACCCTGTTCGAGTACCTGCCCGACAACGCGCTCGTCTTCACCGACGAGAGCCACGTCACGGTCTCGCAGATCGGCGGCATGTACCGGGGCGACTTCCGCCGCAAGGCGACGCTGGCCGAATACGGCTTCCGGCTGCCCTCCTGCCTCGACAACCGCCCGTTGCGGTTCGAGGAATGGGACGCGATGCGCCCGCAATCGATCCACGTCTCGGCGACGCCGGCGAAGTGGGAGCTGGAGCAGACGGGCGGCGTCTTCGCCGAGCAGGTCATCCGCCCGACCGGCCTCGTCGACCCGGTGATCGAGGTGCGCCCGGCCCGCTCCCAGGTCGACGACCTGTTGGGGGAAGTGAAGGAGGTCGCCGCCGCCGGCTACCGCACGCTGGTGACGACGCTGACCAAGCGCATGGCCGAGGACCTGACCGAGTACCTGCACGAGAACGGCGTGCGGGTCCGCTACATGCACTCGGACATCGACACCCTGGAGCGCATCGAGATCATCCGCGACCTGCGGCTCGGCGCCTTCGACGTGCTGATCGGCATCAACCTGCTGCGCGAGGGCCTCGACATCCCGGAATGCGCCCTTGTCGGCATCCTCGACGCCGACAAGGAGGGCTTCCTGCGCTCCGAGACCTCGCTGATCCAGACCATCGGCCGCGCCGCCCGCAACGCGGATGCGCGCTGCATCCTCTACGCCGACCACATCACCGGCTCGATGGAGCGGGCGATGGCCGAGACCGAGCGCCGGCGCAAGAAGCAGCTCGCCTACAACGAGGAGCACGGCATCACGCCCCAGAGCGTGAAGCGCAACATCTCCGACATCCTGGAAAGCGTCTACGAGCGCGACCACGTCCAGGTCGATACGGGGCTCGCCAAGTCCGCCGTCACGGTCGGCCACAACCTCAAGGCGGTGATGGCCGACCTCGAGAAGCGGATGCGGGCGGCGGCGGCCGATCTCGACTTCGAGGAGGCGGCGCGCCTGCGCGACGAGCTCAAGCGCCTCCAGGCGACCGAGCTCGCCATCGCCGACGACCCGATGGCCGAGCAGGCCGATGTCGAGCGCGAGGCCGGCCGCTTCGGCGCCAAGCGCAAGCGCCGGGGTGCGGAACCGCTCGGCTACGGTCCCGGCGGCAAGGGCATCTCCGACGAGGGCACCCGCATCCGCGAGCCCGACCTCGACGACATGGGCCCGGGCACCGACCGCGAGGTGCCGTTCTCCTACGCCGAGCGCCCGACCGGCCGCTCGACGCAAGGCTTCCCGGGCCAGAAGCCCAAATACAAGGGCCGCAAGGGGCGGAGCTGAGGCGGCGGCCCGGACCGGCGCGGCGGACAGTCCCGTGCCGGTCGCACCCGCGCGCGGCGCCGGCCTCATCGTCCGGCCGGCCCGCGATATGCTGGTCTATCGCACCCGTTGCTACCGCCCCGCGCCGCTTTCTCGAAGCCGCTTGCGGAACACTTGCGGAACGCTTACCATGTTCGCGATTTGTTTCCGGAGCGCGCCAGCGCGGGGATGAGAGTGTCACATGCTCACGCGTAAGCAGTTGGACCTGCTCCGCTACATTCAGCAGAGAATGCGCGAGACGGGCGTCCCCCCGTCCTTCGACGAAATGAAGGATGCCCTCGACCTCAAGTCGAAATCGGGCATCCACCGCCTGATCACGGCGCTCGAGGAGCGCGGCTTCCTGCGACGCCTGCCGAACCGCGCCCGGGCGATCGAGGTGATCCGCCTGCCCGACGCGGTGACGGGACCGGCGCCGGCCGCGACCGGGTCCGGCGCCGAGGTGGTGCGGTTCAATCCCAGCGTGGTCGAGGGCGGGCGCGCCCACGAGCCGAAGCGGCCCGCCGGCATCCCGGCGATGGCGACGGCGCCGGACGAGAACGGCCAGTCGGTCAGCGTGCCGGTGATGGGCCGGATCGCTGCCGGTACGCCGATCTCGGCGATCCAGAGCCAGAGCCGCACGGTGGCGATGTCGCCGGACTTCCTCGCCAGCGGCGAGCACTACGCCCTGGAGGTGCGCGGCGACTCGATGATCGAGGCCGGCATCCTCGACGGCGACCTCGTGGTGATCCGCCGCCAGGAGACCGCCAATACCGGCGACATCATCGTGGCGCTGATCGACGACGAGGAGGCGACCCTCAAGCGCCTGCGCCGCCGCGGCTCGTCGATCGCCCTGGAGGCCGCCAACCCGGCCTACGAGACCCGCGTGCTCGGGCCGGACCGGGTGCGGATCCAGGGCCGGCTGGTGAGCCTGGTCCGGAAGTACTAACGGGCATTGAGTCGCGCGGGTGAACCCTCCCCCCTCTGCGGGGGAGGGTTCGGGGCGGCAGCGCTCGTCAATGCGCGCTGCCCGTCGCCACGAACTTGAACAGGAACACCGCCGCGATCACCCACACCACCGGCTTCACCTCCCGGAATCGCCCGGTGAGCAGCTTGATGACCGCGTAGGTGATGAAGCCGAAGGCGACGCCGTTGGCGATCGAGTAGGTGAAGGGCATCAGGAGCGCGGTCACGCAGGCCGGCAGCACCTCGGTCAGGTCGTCCCAGTCGAGATCGACCAGCTCGTGCAGCATCAGGCAGGCGACGTAGAACAGGGCCGGGGCCGTGGCATAGGCCGGGACCGAGCCGGCAAGCGGCGCGAAGAACAGGCAGGCCAGGAACAGCACGGCCACCGTCGCGGCGGTGAGCCCGGTGCGGCCGCCCTCCTCGACGCCGGACGCGCTCTCCAGATACGCCGTGGTGCTCGACGTGCCGAGCAGCGAGCCGATGAAGATCGACGAGGAATCCGCCATCAGCGCCCTGTCGAGGCGCTCCATCTTGCCTTCCGTGAGCAGCCCCGCCCGGTTGGCGACGCCCATCAGCGTGCCGGTGGCGTCGAACAATTCGACCAGGAAGAACACCAGGATCACGTTGAGGAGGCCCCCCGACAGGGCGCCCTTGATGTCGAGCGCGAACAGGGTCGGGGCGATCGAGGGCGGCAGCGAGGCCACGCCCTGGAAGGTGTTGTCGGCGACGATGAAGCTGAGGGCCGTGACGGTGAGGATGCCGGCCAGGAGCGCGCCGCGCACCTTGCGCACCGAGAGCACCGCGACGATCAGGAAGCCCAGCGCCGCCAGCACCGTGCTCGGCTTGTGCAGGTCGCCGAGGGTGACGAAGGTCGCCGGGCTCGCCGCCACCACGCCGGCGCTCTTCAAGGCGATGATCGCGAGGAAGAGCCCGATGCCGACCGTGATGGCGATGCGCATCGATCGGGGAATGCCGTCGACGATGATCCGCCGCAGGCCCGTCAGCGTGACGACCATGAAGCACAGGCCGGAGATGAACACCGCGCCCAGCGCCGCCTGCCAGGTGTAGCCCATCTGGAGCACCACCACGTAGGCGAAGTAGGCATTGAGCCCCATGCCGGGCGCCAGCGCGATCGGGTAGTTGGCGTAGAACGCCATCACCAGCGAGCCGATCGCCGCGACGAGGCAGGTCGCGACGAAGACCGCGCCCTTCGGCATCCCGGCATCGCCGAGGATGTTGGGGTTGACGAAGACGATGTAGGCCATCGTCAGGAAGGTGGTCAGCCCGGCGAGCAATTCCGTGCGAACGTTGGTGCCGTGGGCCGAGAGCGCGAAGGTGCGCTCCAGGAAACCGTTCGGCCTGGTCAGGTCGTCGTCGCGCTTCAGGTCCATCGCTCGTCCTCGCCCCTTTCGAGTGCGTCGTTGATCTGTCGGTAGATCCGGTCGGGCGCGAAGGGCGTCGCGGTCAGCCGCGCGCCGGTCGCGTCCCGGATGGCGTTGCCCAGGGCCGCCGCGACCGGGTTGAACGGGCTCTCGCTCATCGACTTGGCGCCGAGCGGCCCGACCGCGTCATGGGTGGCGGCGAAGATCACCTCGGTGCGGGGCAGGTCGGCGATGGCCGGGATGTGGTAGGTGCGGAAGGACGGGGTCGCGACCCGGCCTTCGGCGTCGATCCGAAGATCCTCATAGAGCGCCGCGCCGAGCGCCTGAGCGACGCCGCCCTCGATCTGGCCGCGGCACTGGACCGGGTTCATGACCCGGCCGGCATCGGCGGCGTGGATGCTGCGCAGGATCCGCACCTCGCCGGTCTCCGGCCGCACTGCGATCTGGAAGCCCTGGACGTTGAACGCCACCGAGCGCGGGCTGCCGTCGGCCCGGCCGGTCGCCTCCGCCGGCCCGAGATCGGCGAGCGGCACCCGGCGGTCGCCCGCCGCCACGGCGTCGCCGTCGAGCCGGCAGGCGGCGGGGTCGATCCCGAGCCGGGTGGCGGCGCGCCGCTTCAGCATCGCGGCCAGGCCGTCCGCAGCGCGGAAGGTGGCCTGGCCCGCCACCACGATGCCGGTGCTGCCATAGGCGCCGGTATCGTGCGGCACCGCGTCGGTGTCGCCCTGGCGCAGGACGATCCGGTCCGGCGTGGTGCCCAGGGCCTCCGCGGCGATCTGGCCGTGCACCGTCGAGGTCCCGTTGCCGAACTCCACCGTGCCGACATTCAAGGTGAAGCGGCCATCCTCCCGAAGCGCGATCCGGGCCTCGGCGAAGTGGCCGCGCGGCGGGATGGTGTCGATCATGGACAACGCCATGCCGGAGCCGGTGCGCCAGCCCGGCGGGCTCGGGGGAGGGGGCTCGGCCAGGGCCGCCGCGACCGCGTCGAGGCACTGGTCGAGGCCGTAGCTGCCGTACTGGACGTCGTGCGGCTCCAGGCTCGTCGAGACCATCGGGTCGCCGGGCCGCACCACGTTGCGCCGCCGCACCTCGACCGGATCGAGGTTCAGCGCGCGGGCGAGGTCGTCCATGGCGGATTCGACCGCGAAGATGGTCTGGCTCAGGCCGTAACCGCGAAACGCCCCCGCCGGCAGGGTGTGGGTGTGGACGGCGTAGCCGTCGACCCGCTTGTTCGGGCAGCGATAGACCGCGATCACCTCGTTGCAGCCGTGATGCAGCACGCCGCCGGCATGGTTGCCGTAGGCACCGGTATTCGACACCACGTCGAGCGCGATCGCCGTCAGGGTGCCGTCGGCGCGGGCGCCGAGGCGCACCCGCACCCGCATCGGGTGGCGGGTGGTGGCGGCGGTGAACTGCTCGGTGCGGGTCAGCTCCCAGCGCACCGGCCGGCCGGTGGCCAGCACCGCGAGCGCCACCAGGTCCTCGGTCAGCATCTCCTGCTTGCCGCCGAAGCCGCCGCCGACCCGGCCGCACTCGACCCTGACCTGCTCGCGCGGGAGATCGAACAGCGCGCAAAGGGCGTCGCGGGTGAGGAACGGCACCTGGGTGCTGGAGCGGATGACGAGCCGCCCCTCCGGATCGCGCCAGCCGATCGCCGCATGGGTCTCCAGATGCGCATGCTGGATGCGCTGCGAGCGGTAGGTGCCCTCGATCACCACGTCGGCGGCGGCGAGGCCCGCCGCGACGTCGCCGATCGCCCCATGCGCCTCGGCGGCGAGGTTGGGATGGGGGTGACGCGGCGGCGCGTCCTCGCCGGTCGGCCGCGCGCCGTGGACCCAGGGGGCGTCGGGGTCGAGGGCGTGCTCGGGGTCGAGGCAGGCCGGCAGCACCTCGTACTCCACCGCCAGGGCCCGGCAGCCGGCCTCCGCCGCCGCCTCGCTCTCGGCGACCACCGCGGCGACGCGCTGGCCGACGAAGCGCAGGACCGGGTCGAGCACCCGGGTGTCGGCGGCATCGTCGGCCGGGTTCTCGTGCCGGCCGGTGGAGAAGAGACGGTCCGGCGCGTCCGCATGGGTGAGCACCCGCACCACCCCGGGCAGCGCCAGGGCCGCCGTCGCATCGATGCGCCGTACGCGAGCGTGAGGGTGGGGCGAGCGCAGCACCTTCAGGTGCAGGGTGCCGGGCCGGGCGAGATCGAGGGTGTAGCGCGCCCGGCCGCTGACCAGGGCGGCGCTGGCCGGGGCCGGCGGGCTGTGCGCGCAGGCCGGCGCGACCGGACCGTCGCGACGTGCGATCCCGTCCGGGATCGCCGCGATCGCGTCGGCGATGCCTGCGATCGCGTCGGCGATCGCCCGGTAGCCGGTGCAGCGGCAGAGATTGCCCTTGAGCGAGGCCGGCAGGTCGCGGGCCTGGCCCTGATCCAGGGCGGCGGCGGTCATCACCATGCCGGGGGTGCAGAAGCCGCATTGGAAGCCCTGCACCGCGACAAAGGCCTCCTGCACCGGATGCAGGCGCTCCGGCACGCCGTCCCCCGGCGCGCAGGGGCCGGCCAGGCCCTCGACGGTGGTGATGCTCCGCTCCGCGGCTCGGAAGGCCGGCACCAGGCAGGAATGCAGCGGCTCGCCGTCGAGATGGATCGTGCAGGCGCCGCAATCGCCGGCGTCGCAGCCCTTCTTGACGCCGAACCAGCCGAGCTCCCGCAGCAGGGTGCGCAGGCACTGGCCCGGGCGGGGCGCGACCTCGTGGTCGTGCCCGTTGACGGTGAGCCTCATGCGCCGCCTCCCGCGATCTCGGCCCGGGCCTCCTCGGCGAGCAGCCCGGTGACGTGGCGGCGCCAGTCCGGCGCGCCGTGGACGTCGTCGTACCAGAGCCCGTCCGGGATCGCGGCGGCGAGCGCCGCCGCCAGCGCGCCGGCTTCCGGAACGCGCGCGAGGTCGATCCGCACCGGGCGCCGGGTCGCGGCGGTCACCGTGAGGGCGAAGGCGCCCGACGCGTCCAGCGTCGCGATGACGAGGGCGCCGGAGCGGCCGTTGGGGCTCAACGAAAGGCGCCGGAAGGCGGTGCGCCGCCGGAGTGCGGCCGCCGGCAGGACGATCTCGCGCAGGATCTCGCCCGGCGCGAGCGCCGTCGCTTGCGGCCCCAGCACCAGGTCGCGGACGGGCAGGCACCGCTCGCCGCCGTCGGGCGTCCAGATCAGGGCGGTCCCGTCGAGGGCGACCGCGAGCGCGGTCATCGGCCCGGCCGGCAGCGCCAGGCACAGGTTGCCGCCGACCGTCGCGGCGTTCCAGACCTTGAACGAACCGAGCAGCGCCCGGCAGCACTGGCCGACCAGGGGCGCGGCCGCGGCGGCGTCCGGCAGCGCGAGCCGGTCGAGGGCCGCGATGGTGCAGGTCGCGGCGATGCGCAGCCCCTGCTCCGTCACCGCGTGCGGATCCCAGCCGAGGGAGGGCAGGTCGATCAGCCGGCCGATCCCCGCCTGCGGCTCGGAGAACAGCCAGGTCCCGCCGGCGAGCCAGGCGTCGCCCGGGCGCCAGGCCGGCAGGGCGGCCCTGGAGCCGGGCGTCGCCACCTCCGTGATGCTGCTGAGATCCATGAGCCTCCCCGCGAGCCCCGCGCCTGCGCCCCCGGCGGGGCGCAGGTTACCCGAAGGCAAGATCGCGTCCAACGCGGCCCGGCTGCGGAGCCTTGCGACGCCGGGGCGGGGCGCGGCGGCGGCGGTGAGCCGACGAAGCGAATTCGAGCGGTCACATTAACTATTTATTGTCAATTTGATTGACTTTAGCAAGTCGTTAACCCACTTATCGCGCATTCCGGACGATGAACAGGTCGCCGTCATGCCTACTCTAGAAAAGTCTACTATCGCCTATACGTTCGCCGGCGAGACAGGGGCGAAAGACATGCAGGCGATCTCTCCCAGCGGAACGGACCTTTCCGCAGCCGGCCGGCGGGCCGTCGATTGGGCGGCACCACGGAAACAAGTCCTGAAGGGCAGGGCGGCGGTAAAATTCAATCCAGAATTGATTATCAAATCCTTCAACACCTGGGCCTTCAAGCGCGAACAGCCCGGTAATCCCGAGCGCCTGGTGCCGATGGTCGAGGCGGCGGCGCGGGACGGGCGCCCGCTGGAATTCGTGCTCTACTGGGGCAAGGGCCCGCGCTCGGCGATCGCCGCGCCTGACCTCGCCTGCCTCGATTATCTCGGCCAGCTCGCCGAGCGGGTGCGCCAGGCCTACGGGCCGGGGGCGCTCATCCGGCTGATCTGCACCGACACCCACGCGTCCCTGAACGGGCATCCGGCCGAGGCAGTGGATGCCTATTTCGGCGCCATCGATGCCGCGGCGCGGGCCCGCGGCTTCGCCACCATCCGGCTCAGCGACGTCGTCGCCTTCGGCCGCGAGGTCGGCGTGGACAAGGCCGAGGAGGAGCCCTCGGGCGAGATCCTGGCGAGCCTGATCGCCTGCGCGGCGAAGTGGTACCGCGGCGAGGGCTCCACCGAGCAGGGTGCCCTCGACTACCACCGCATGAACATGATCGAGAAGCGCGCCGTGGCGGCGGCCTTCCCGGGAGCGGTGTTCGTCACGTTCAACGGCAGCGAGTTCCGCGACCTGTTCCCGGCCACGATGCCGATCTTCTACATGTACTCCCTGCGCCGCGGGGTCGGGGTGAAGCCCTGGTTCATGGATGCCGATTTCGCGAGCGCCCGGCGCGAGGAGGCCGGGTCGAAGGAGGCTGCGCACCGGGAGGTCGGGGCGGCCGACGCCCGGCCGGCCGCGCAGCCGGTCGCCTGACCTCGACGCCCCCGCCGGAGATCGCCCCCATGACGAGCGCCGCTCGCCCGCTTGATGCCGGCCGGCCGCCGGCGGAGGCCGCCCGCCCCGCCGACAACATCCCCCTCGGCATCGCGCTGATGATCGGCGCGACGATGCTGCTGACGCTGTCGAACGCGTTCTCGAAGCACCTCGTCGCGCATTATCCGGTCGGCGAGGTGATGTTCCTGCGCTCGTCGATCGCCTTCGGGCTGGTCTGCGCCTTCATGCTGCCGGCCACCGGGCTCGCGGTGTTCCGCACCCGGAAGCCCGGCGCCCACGTCGCCCGCGGCCTGTCGCAGGCGATCTCCCAGACGCTGACCGTGCTGGCGCTCGGGCTGATGCCGCTCGCCGGCGTCACGGCGATCGGCTTCTCGGCGCCGCTCTTCGCCGCCGTCGTGGCGATCCTCTGGCACAAGGAGGCCTCCGACCCGGTGCGCTGGGGCGTGCTGCTGGTGGGCTTCCTCGGCGTGCTGGTGGTGACCAATCCGGGAGCCGATTCGCTCCAGGTCGGGGCGCTGTTCGCGCTGGGCAACGCCGTGATGTACGGCACCGTCACGGTGGCGGTGCGGGGCATGGCCAAGACCGAGAAGGCCTCCACGCTGCTGATCTGGCAGATGGCCGTGATGGCGGCGGCGCATTCGCTGCTGCTGGTCTTCGGCTTCCGCTGGCCGAGCGGGTCCGACGCCGCCCTGTTCGGGCTGCTGGGCGCCTCGAATGTCGGCGCGCAGTATCTCTGGACCCGGGCGCTCGCCTCGGCGCCGGCCACCGCCGTGTCGCCGTTCTACTACCTGATGCTGGTCTGGGGGATGGGGCTGGGCTACCTCGCCTTCGGCGAGGTCCCGACCCTGCACCTCGTCGTCGGCGGCGTGATCGTGGTGGCGGCCGGCGCCCTGCTCCTCTGGCACGAGACCTGGGCCCGCCGGACCGGGGAGCGCCGGACCGCGCCGCGCCGGCGCGACGCCGCGCCCTCGCGGCTCGCCCGCCCGGCGGCCGTACGCCTGCACCGGCCCGAAACCCTCAGCCTGTCGCGGGATCACGCGGCTTAGCAGCTTGGCCGGCAGGAACACGAACCGCAGCAGGCACAGCTCGCCGCTGTCGAACCAGGGGGCGAACAGCCTTCCTTCGAGGCCGACCGGTCTTCGACCGGCCGGCACCTCAGGTTGAGGTCGCGGGTGGGGGAGCGTGATCGTTGCGGACGCCGTGCCACGTGGCGGCCCATGACGTGGCCATCACGGGACCGAACATCACCCCCCACCGGTGTCTCTACGCCGCCAGCGTCTTGGCCCGCCGGTCCTCCGCGCGCCAGCGCGCGATGAGCGCCCTTGCCTCCTCGGCCGGGACGGGGCGGCCGAACAGGTAGCCCTGGACCTCGTCGCAGCCGAGCAGCGCCAGGACCCGGTGCTGCTCGGCGGTCTCGATGCCCTCGGCGGTGGTGCGCATGCCGAGCACCCGGGCGATGTCGATGACGGCGCGGACGATCGCGGCGTTCTGCGCGCCCGCGCCGAGCCCCGTGACGAAGCTGCGGTCGATCTTGATGCGGTCGAACGGGAAGCTCCTCAGGTAGTTGAGCGAGGAGTAGCCGGTGCCGAAATCGTCCATCGCGACGTGCAGGCCGAGCGCCTTGAGGTCGCGCAGGATGGCCAGCGTCGCCTCGCCGCTGTCGAGCAGCATCTGCTCGGTGATCTCGAGTTCGAGGCGGTGGGCCGGCAGGCCGGTGCGGGCCAGCACCCCGCGCACCATCCCGACGAGGTCGGGACCGGAGAACTGCACCGGCGACAGGTTGACGGCGATCTTCAGCCGCTCGGGCCAGGTCGCGGCCTGGCGGCAGGCCTCGGTCAGCGACCACTCGCCGATGGCGTGGATCAGGCCGCATTCCTCGGCGATCGAGATGAACAGCGAGGGCGGTACGTTGCCCCGCACCGGGTGGCACCAGCGCGCCAGGGCCTCGAACCCGGCGATCTCGCCGGTCTTGAGCATGACCGAGGGCTGGTAGTGCAGCTCCAGCTCGCCGCGCTCGATCGCCCGGCGCAGGTCGGCCTCGAGCTGGCGCCGCTCCTCCAGCCCCTCGCTCATCCGGCGGTCGTAGAACAGGAAGGTGCCGCGCTTGCCCGCCTTCACGGCGTAGAGCGCGAGGTCGGCGGCGATCAGGATGTCGTCGGCGGTGCCGCCGTCGGCCGGCCCGACGGCGATGCCGATGCTGACGCTCGACCGGATCTGGTGGCTGCCGATCTCGAAGGGCGGCAGCACCGCCTCGGCGATGCGGCGGGCGAGGGCCTCCAGGCGGGCCCGGTCGCCGGCCCGCGGGACCATCAGGGCGAACTCGTCGCCGCCGAGGCGCGCCAGCACCTCGCCGGGCTCGAGCACGGCGGCGAGCCGGTCGCCCACCGCCTGGAGCAGGTGGTCGCCGACCTTGTGCCCGAGGGTGTCGTTGACGAGCTTGAAGCGGTCGAGGTCGAGGAACATCACCGCGTAGGGTGCGTCCGGCGTGGCCCGGGCAGCCTCCGCCCGTTCCTCGAGGGAGGAGCGGAACACCCGGCGGTTCGGCAGGTCGGTCAGGGGATCGCGGGAGGCCAGCCGCACCACCCGGGCCTCGGCCTCGGAGCGCTTGGCCTCGATGCGCAGGAGCTTCTCGACCGCGATCCCGACCAGGAGCGTCAGCAGGGCCGCCACCACGGCGTCGATCCGCAGGGTGGCGCGGGCCTCCCTGTAGATCTCGGCTTCCGGCACGCTCACGCTCACCCACAGGGGATGCTCGCGCACCTTGCGGATCGTCACCAGCCGGGTCTCGCCCGCGTCGGGCATCTCGAGGGTGAAGGTGCCGGAGCGGCCGGAGCGGATCTTGGCGAAGGTCTCGGTGCGGCCGAGATCGGCGCCGACCCCGAACCCGCCGCCGGCGCCGCCGCTGGAGCGCACCACCCCGTCGCTGCCGATGAGCGAGATCGCCGCCGGGGTGCCAAGGTCGATCTTGTCGTAGAACTGGGTCAGGTGGCTCGGATTCAGCGAGGCCACCACCACGCCGCCGAAGCCGCCGTCCGGACCGCGGAAGCGGCGGCTGATCTGTACCGAGATCCGGCCGCTCGCCCGCCCGATCACCGGGCGGCTGATGTAGAGGGTGTCCTCGGGGCTCTCGACATGGATGCGGAAATGGTCTCGGTCGCTCAGGTCGGTCGCCGGCGGCGGCTGCGGCCCGGCATTGGTCGCCCGCATCACCCCGTCCGGCCCGATGATCGCCACCTGCACGATGATCTCGCTCAGGAGATCGGTGGTGTTGACGATCGTGGCGTAATCCTCCCGGCCGGCGCGGTTCTCGATGCTGCGCCGCATGTACAACAGCGACTTGTCGATCTCGCCGATCGAGCGCAGGACGTTCTCCTCGAACACCATCGCGAAATTGTGGGTGGTGCGCTCGGAATCCTGGAGGGCATCGCGGACGTCGCTCTCGTGCTTGACCGCGACGCCGCCCCACAGGAGTACGACCACGATCAGGCCGAGGATCACCGGCCCGCGGCGCTCGGCCAGGAATCTTGGAAACTGCTTGAGGTACAAGGCCATTCCCGGCTCGTCCGACCGCTTCGATCGCTAGAGTATGCACACCGAAAGTTATCGGTATCTGAATGGCGCGGCCCGATTCCGATGTTTTCGCATGCTGTCACAGCGACATAGCTTGGCAGGACGGCATCTCGACTGTGGTGTTGCTTGGTCGATCAGGTTGTTTTTTGGCTGTATAGCCTGGTCGAACAGCCGATCTGTCGGCGTAGCGACGGTCTTCCATCGGTCGAGCCGTCGGGCGACGAAAGTCGATAGCGGGAAACACAACCGATGGTAGTGAAAACTGCAGTGCCATCATCGGCGTTGCAGGTCGAGCCGGCGCCGCGTCGGGCCCGCCACGTCTATGTTCCGCCGCCGCAATGTAGTCGATCGCGCTCGATGCCATTCCCTGATCTGCGTCTCGGACCTGTCGTTCCGCGGCCTCGCGGCCGCCTATCCGGCTGCCGTCTTCACATGGGCATCGGCGAGAAGATCCAGCGTATTCGATTGACTTCAATTCGTTCTTGAAATGAAGCGGGGCAGACGGATACGTATCCGGATGGTGCGGTCCGATCGACATCTGCCCGCCTCATTCGCGATCTGGCTCCTGACACTTGTCGACGGCGCGCGGCCGGAGCCGGCGGATCACGGATCATCGGTCGGCAAGGTCGTCCTCACGCTGCTCCCGGCCGGATTCCCCCGCCGCGGCGGCCTCGGCGGCACCAGCCGAGCACGCCGCCACCGCTTCAGCCGCGTGACCGGACCCTTCAGCCTCGGGCCCCGCATCGGAACGTGACAGGCGGGCTCGACCGAGCGCGAAGGCGCGCCGCTCACGGTCGCGGGGGCAGCCATGGCATCGGGCGAGCCCTCTCCCGACCCGAGCCGGGCATGCCCGACCTGGGTACGTGGACGCGGAATTCGGGCGAGCCCGAGCTCCGTGGGGGAGGTGGTTCGGGCATGGCTCGCGCCACGCCCTGCACGATGCCCCCGCTTTCTCAACCACACCGCGCGATCCGCATCGACGCCGCCGCGCACCCCTGACATACAGGGCCGCGAGCCGGCCCGGCTGGGCTGCTAACAAGATCTGACAAAAACTCCCTGGGAGGTTCTCTGATGCCGTTCCGCTGTTGGGCCGCCGGCCTCGCCCTGTCGCTGCTCGCCGGCACCTCCGCATTCGCGCAGGATGCCAAGGCGCCGATCAGGATCGGGGTGCTCAGCGACATGAGCGGGCCCTTCGCCGACCAGGCGGGCACCGGCTCGGTGATCGCGGCGCAGCTCGCCGTCGAGGATTTCGCCAAGGAGGCCGGCGAGCTGAAGGTCGAGGTCGTTTCGGCCGACCACCAGAACAAGCCCGATATCGGGCTCGCCACCGCCCGCCGCTGGCTCGACCAGGAGGGCGTCTCGACCATCGTCGACCTGCCGAACTCGGCGGTGGCGCTGGCGGTGTCGAACCTGATGCGCGAGCGGCACCGGGTGGCGCTGGCGTCCAGCGCGCTGACCTCCGACCTCACCGGCAAGGCCTGCGCGCCGACCACCGTGCAGTGGGTCTCGGATACCTGGGCGCAGGGATCGGCCACCGCGCGGGCCATCGCCGGCCGCGGCGGCAAGTCGTGGTACTTCGTCACCGTCGATTACGCCCTCGGCCACGCGCTCGAGCGCGACGCCACCGTGGCGCTCAAGGCCGCCGGCGGCACCGTGAAGGGATCGAGCAAGCATCCGCTCAATGCCGGCGACTTCGCCTCGCCGCTGCTCTCGGCGCAGGGCTCGGGCGCCCAGGTGCTGGCTCTGGCCGATACGGGGGCCGACATGATCAACGCCGTCAAGCAGGCGGCGGAGTTCGGGGTGATGCCCGAGATGCGGCTCGCCGCCCTGTTCGTGCAGCTCTCCGACATCCACGCGCTGGGCCTCAAGGCGGCGCAGGGGCTGCAACTCGCCAGCGCCTTCTACTGGGACCGCACCGACGGCACCCGCGCCTTCGCCAAGCGCTTTGCCGAGCGGATGAACGGCCGGATGCCGACCGAGAACCATGCCGGCGTCTATTCCTCGACGCTCGCCTACCTGCGGGCGGTGCGCGACACCGGCACGATCGAGGGCGAGAAGGTGGTCGCCGCGATGCGCGAGAAGCCGATCAACGATCCGCTCTTCGGTACCGTCACGGTGCGCCAGGACGGCCGGGCGGTGCACGACCTGTTCCTGTTCGAGGTGAAGGCCCCGGCCGACAGCAAGGGTGCGTACGACTACTACAAGCTCCTCGACACCGTGCCGGGCGACCAGGCCTTCCGGCCGATGGCCGACGGCGGCTGCCCGCTGGTGAAGTAGACCGGCCGCTCGACATCGGCGGGACCTGCTCCAGATCGGGTGTCATCACCTGTGAGGCCCCGCCCATGTCCGACGCGTTCCTGACCCTCAACGAAGGGAAGCGCATCCCGCAGCTCGGCTTCGGGGTGTGGCGGCTCGAGAACGACGAGGCCCCGGCGGTGGTCGGGGCCGCCCTGGAGGCCGGCTACCGGCTGATCGACACCGCGGCGATGTACGGCAACGAGGCCGGGATCGGTCGCGCCGTCGCCGCCTCCGGCCTGCCCCGGGACGACGTCTTCGTCGCCACCAAGGTCTGGAACGACCGCCACGGCTACGACGAGACCCTGCGGGCCTGCGAGGAATCCCTGGGGCGCCTCGGCCTCGACTACGTCGACCTCTACTTCGTCCACTGGCCGGTGCCGCAGCGCGGTGCCTATGTCGACACCTGGCGCGCCCTGATGCGCCTGCGCGAGGACGGCCGCGCCCGCTCGATCGGCGTCTGCAACTTCACGGTCGAGCACCTGAAGCGCGTCGTCGACGCCACCGGCTCGACGCCCTCGGTCAACCAGGTCGAGCTGCATCCGCGCTTCCAGCAGGGCGCCTTGCGCCGCTTCCACGAGGAGGCGGGGATCGTCACCGAGGCCTGGGCGCCGCTCGGCCGCGGCGGCCTGCTCGACGATCCCGTGATCCGGGCGATCGCCGGGAAGCACGGCCGCACCCCGGCCCAGGTCGTGCTGCGCTGGCACCTCGATCTCGGCAACGTGGCGATCCCGAAATCGGCCAACCCGGCCCGCATCCGCGAGAACCGCGAGGTCTCAGGCTTCACCCTCGACGACGAGGATCGTGCCCGGATCGAGGCTCTCGACGACCCGGCGGGGCGGATGGGGCCGGATCCGGAGACCTTCGGGGCGTGAACCCGGCTTGCTCGGCGGCGGCGGCGCAGCTTACGCTCCCGGCCCCGCCGATCCGTGTTGCGAGAGACAGACCTTGAGCGGCCGCACGCCCCCCGAGACCCGCGCCGCCTACCGGCGCTTCGTGCCGATCACCACCCGCTGGGCCGACAACGACGTCTACGGCCACGTCAACAACGTGGTCTATTACGCCTTCTTCGACACCGCAGTGAACAGCGTGCTGATCGCCGAGGGCGCCCTCGAGATCGCGACGAGCCCGGTGATCGGCCTCGTGGTCGAGACCGGGTGCCGCTACTTCCGCTCGATGGCGTTTCCCGACCGGGTGAGCGCCGGGATCCGGGTCGCGCATCGCGGCACGTCGAGCGTGCGCTACGAGGTCGGGCTGTTCCGCAACGACGAGGACGAGGCCGCGGCGCAGGGCCACTTCGTCCACGTCTATGTCGACCGGGCGACGCAGCGCCCGGTGCCGCTGCCCGACGCCCTGCGGCGGGTGCTGGAGCCCCTGGCCGTATGAGCGGCGAGACCGACCTGGAAAAACTCCTCGCCGGAATGCGGCCGGATCTGCGGCCCGGGACCTACGTCTTCGCCACCGTCCAGGACGGGACGGTGCCGGCAGGCGTCGTCCCCGTCATGAGCTTTCGCGAGGCGGAAGGGACGACCATGATCCTGTCCGGGGCGGAGGCCGCCCGCGCCGGCCTGCCGGGGGAGTTCCCGTGCCGCTGGATCACCCTCGCGGTGCATTCCGCGCTCGGCGCCGTCGGTTTCCTCGCCGCGGTGACGGCCCGCCTCGCGGAACGGGGCATCGCCGTCAACGCCGTCTCGGCCTTCCACCACGACCACCTGTTCGTGCCGGTCGCGCGGGCCGAGGAGGCGATGGAGGTGCTGCGGGGGCTCGCCGGCGACGGCGCGTGAGGCCGGCCTCCACCCGCCACGAAGGCACCGTTCGCCCCTTACGGCTTGTTGCGTCCCCCTCCGCCGCCCAGGCTGCGGGCATCCCGACCGGAGGACCCGCCCATGCCGCCGCGCATCTCGCCGCCCATGTCACCGCCCGTGTCACCGCCCACGCCGCTCAGCCCCGGAGGTCCGGGCCCGCTCGGGCTCGTCGCCCTCGCCCTGGCGATCCTGGCCGCCGGGCTTCTCCTCGAAGGGCATCCGGTCGATGCCTCGGTCTCTCCGCGGATCGCGCAGCCCGGGGCGGCCGGCCGCCCGCTGCCGAGCTCGGAGACGATGCTCCGGGACATGGCCGGCCGCGACTGAACGGGACCCGCACGTGACCGATTTCCTCTCCGGGGGCTTCGGCCCGTTCGGCTGGGCGGTGATCCTCGCCACGTTCCTGCTCGCCGGCTTCGTCAAGGGCGTGATCGGCCTCGGCCTGCCGACGGTGGCGGTGGGGCTCCTCGCCACCGTGATGGCGCCCGCGCACGCCGCGGCCCTGCTGATCGTGCCCTCCTTCGTCACCAACATCTGGCAGCTGCTCGCCGGCCCGGGCGTCGGAGCCCTTACGCGGCGGCTCTGGCCGATGATGGCGGCCATCGCCGCCGGCACCGTGGCGAGCGCCGGGCTGATCGCCGGCGCGACGGGGCGGGGGCCGGCGGGCGCCCTCGGCCTCGCCCTGGTAGCCTATGCCGCGACCGGGCTCGCCGGCCTCTCCCTGCGGGTGCCGGCCCGGGCCGAGCCGTGGCTGTCGCCCCTCGTCGGGCTCGCCACCGGCCTCGTCACCGGGGCGACCGGGGTCTTCGTCATCCCGGCGGTGCCCTACCTCCAGGCGCTGAATCTCGGCCGGGACGACCTGATCCAGGCCCTCGGCCTGTCCTTCACGGTCTCGACGGTGGCGCTTGCCGCCGGCCTCGCCCGGGAGGGGGCGCTGCCGCTCGCGGCCGGGGCCGCCTCCCTGGTCGCCCTGGCGCCGGCGCTCCTCGGCATGGCCGCCGGGCAATGGCTGCGCGGCCGGGTCTCCGCCCAGACCTTCCGGCGCGCCTTCCTCGTCGGCCTGCTGCTGCTCGGCGCCCACCTCGCCGTGCGGCTGTGGCTGTGAGCTGCGCCTACTCGTCCTCGTCGTCGAAGGGCCGCAGGATCTGCATCCGCCGGCCCATCGGATCCTCGACGGTGGTGCGGCGCATCACCAGGAAGCCGCCATCCTGGGCCCGGCGGATCCGGTCGGCGCGGGCATCGACCCAGAGGTCGACGTCGCTGCCGCGCATCTCCGGCGGCAGGGGGCGAGCGACCCGCGTCGGCGGCGCCCGGTAGGCGGGGGGCCGGGCGGCGGTGGACCAGGAGGGCGGCGCCTCGACCACGCTCCGCCGTCTCGGCCGCGCCGCCACCCGCGTCTCGGCCTCGCGCCGCACGATGGTCCGGCGCTCGGCGTGGCGAGCCCGCGGGGTCGCCCGGGCCGCTCGCGCGGCGGTCCGGGTGGCGGGGCGCGCGGGCCGGGCGGAAGCCGAGGCCGGGCGCCGCGTCTCGGCAGGCGCGGGACCGGCCGAGGATCGGGTCGCGGGCTCGGCCGCCCCCGGCAGGTCCACCGGCTTCGTCGGCGGATCGCTCCAGGGGCGGGCGGCCGGTGGGGATGGGGTCTGGTCCGGCTGGTCCTGAGCCCGCGCCGGCGGCGCGCACAGGATCCCGAGCAGGAGAGCGAGGCCGGCCGAGCGGCGCATCCCGTCACGCATGATCGCACCTCCGGATCGGCAGGGGCGGCCTGCCCGCTTCCTCGGTTCCGCGGCAGGAGCGGACCGCGCAGCGGTCGTCGCAACCTGACCGTGCTGTTCAAGGTAGCGGCGCGCGGTGATGGCGTCCACGCGCAGGGGTGAAGAATTAACTGCACTGTCACGCGGGGCATTGTCCCGGTCCGGCGTGCTCCGCGTCATCGGGTCCCGTTTTCGTCGAGGAACCCGGTCCGTCCCGCCCCGGCTGGCCGCGCCCGGTCACCGCCGCAGCGTCGGGCCCGGCGCTTGCCACCGGGGTGCCGAGATCTCACGGGAACCGACAGCGATGATCCATTTCGACACGAAGGCGTCCGCGGTGGGACAGGCCGCTGCCGTCGCCGCGTCATTCGAGACCAGGATGCGGCAGGCGGCCATGGTGCTCACCCTCGCGGTCGGCGTGCCCCTGGTGCTGGCCTGGTTCGGCCTGCTCGGCTGGGGCGTGCTCTGGCTCGCCAAGAGCGCTTTGGCGCTCTGACCGGCAAAGCGTGCCTTGGCGCTCTGAACCGGCCCATGGTGCGGGAACGCACCGGCCGGCGCGGAGAGCATGGGGGACAACCCGGGCCGGCGCGGCCCGCGGGTTGCAAGGGGGGCGGTCGCGATGCCACGACTGAGGCCCGCCGTTCCCGTCCGGAGTGCCCGCCATGCTGTCCATCGACCTCAATTCGGACCTCGGCGAGGGCTTCGGCGATTATCGCTGCGGCGACGACGCGGCGATGCTGGAGGTGGTGACCTCGGCCAACGTCGCCTGCGGCCTGCATGCCGGCGATCCGGAGATCATGGCCCGCACCTTCGCCATCGCCCGCGAGCGCGGCGTCGCGGTCGGCGCCCATCCGGGCTATCCGGACCTGTGGGGCTTCGGCCGACGGGTGCTGCCCTTCACCCCCGGCGAGGTCGAGCGGCTGGTCGCCTACCAGGTCGGCGCCGCGGCGGGGCTCGCGGCTTATGCGGGCCACCGCCTCACCTACGTCAAGGCGCATGGGGCGCTCGCCAACCTGGCGGCGGTCGAGCGGGAGGTGGCGGATGCCATCGCCCGGGCGGTCAGGGCCGTCGACCCGTCGCTGTCGCTGCTCGCCATCGCGCTCACGGCCCAGGTCGGGGCGGGGGAGGCGCAGGGACTCGACGTGCACCAGGAGATCTTCGCCGATCGCGGCTACACCGAGGCCGGGTTCCTGATCCCCCGCGGCCAGCCCGGGGCGATGATCACCGACGAGGCGAAGGCCGCCGACCGGGTGCTCGCGATGGTGCAGGAGGGGGCGATCATCGCGGCGAGCGGCCGGCGCCTGCCGACGCCGATCCGCTCGGTCTGCGTCCACGGCGATTCCGCCCACGCCGTCGCCACCGCCCGGGCGGTGCGTGCGCGGCTCGAGGGCGCCGGCGTGCGCCTCGCCCCGTTCCGGGCCTGACGCCCATGCCGTCCGTCTCGGAAAGCCCTCGCCTCCTCGATGCCGGCGAGGCCGCCCTGGTGGCGGAGTTCGGCACCACCGTCGATCCGGCCGTCCATGACCGGGTGCTGGCCCTCGACGATGCGCTTCGCGCCGCGCCGCCGGAGGGCCTGCGCGAGACGGTGCCGACCTACCGTTCGCTGATGATCCACTACGATCCCCTGGTGCTCGATCGCGACGACCTCGCCGCGCGGGTGCTGGCGCTCGCCGCCCGGCCCGGCGCGGCGCGGGCGGGCGCCGCCCTGTGGACGCTGCCCTGCTGCTACGATCCGGATTGCGCCGAGGATATCGGCGCCGTGGCGCAGGCGACGGGCTTGACGGTCGAGCGCGTCGCCGCGCTTCACGGGGGAGCCGAGTACCGGGTCTACATGTACGGCTTCGCCCCGGGCTTCGCCTATCTGGGCGGCCTGCCGACGGAGCTGGCGGTCTCGCGCCGCGCCACTCCGCGCCCGCCGCACCCGGCCAACGCGCTCCTGATCGGCGGCGGGCTGGCTGCGGTCGGCACCTTCCCGATGCCGACCGGCTGGTACGTCGTCGGCCGCACGCCGGAGCGGCTCTACGCGCCGCACCGGCCCGATCCCTTCCCGGTCGCCGTCGGCGACACCCTGCGCTTCGAGGCGATCGACGCCGCCACCTTCGCGGCCCTCGATCGCCGCGCCGCCGCCGGCGAATGCGTCGCCCAGCGCCGCGAGGCCGCATGACCGCGACACTCAGCCTCCTCTCGGCCGGCCCCGGCGTGACGCTGCAGGATGGCGGCCGCCACGGCTACCTGCGCTACGGCATCACCGCCGCCGGGCCGATGGACCCGCTCGCCCATGCCACCGCCAACCGGGCGCTCGGCAACCCGCCCGGCACCACGGCGCTCGAAGTGTCGCTCGGCGGCGTCGAGGTGACGGCGGAGGGCGGCCCCCTCGGGATCGCGCTCGCCGGCGGCGAGTTCCGGATCAGCCTCGACGGGGCGCCGATGCCGCCGGCCTGCGCGCTGACGCTCCATCCCGGCAGCCACCTCGTCGTGCGGGCGGGCCGGGCAGGGGCCTGGACGTATCTCGCCGTGGCGGGCCGCCTCGACCTCAGCCCCACCCTCGGCTCGACCGCGACCCATACCCGCTCCGGCTTCGGCGGCCTCGACGGGCGGGCGCTCCGGGCCGGCGACCGGCTCCCCGTGGCGGAGGCTCGCCCGGGACCTTCCGACCCGCACGCCCTGGTGGCGCCCTGGCTCGTGCGCCCGCCGGAGGAGATACGCGTGGTGCTGGGCCCGCAGGACGATTTCTTCAGCCGGGACCAGATCGCCGCCTTCCTGGCCGGCCCCTGGACGGTGACCACCAAGGGCGACCGGATGGCCTGCTTCCTCGACGGCACGCCGCTCACCCACGCCAAGGGCTACAACATCGTCTCGGACGGCATCGCCATGGGGGCGATCCAGGTGCCGGGGGAGGGCTGGCCGATCGTCCTGATGGCCGACCGGCAATCCACCGGCGGCTACCCGAAGATCGCCACGGTGATCGGCCCGGATCTCGGGCGGCTGGCCCAGGCGCAGGGCGGCACGCGGATCCGCTTCCGGGCGGTCGACCGCGCCGAGGCGGTGGCGGCGCGCCGGGCCGAGGCGGTGGCGCTCGCCGGCCCGGTGGCGATGGAGCCCCTGATCCGCACCGATTTCAGCGCCGAGTTCCTGCTCGGGCGCAACCTGATCGGCGGCGTGGTGGACGGGGCGGGGGCTCACCCCCCGTAGATCGGGAACCGCCGGCACATCGCCAGCACCTCCTCCCGGACCGCGGCCAGCCCGGCCTCGTCGTGGGGGCCTGAGACCACCCGGGCGATCCAGCGGCCGATCTCGCGAAATTCCCCGGTGCCGAAGCCCCGGGCGGTGCCGGCATTCGAGGACAGGCGCAGGCCCGAGGGTGCCTCGGGCGGGCGGGTGTCGAAGGGGATCTGGTTCTTGTTGACGGCGAGCCCCGCCGCCTCGAGCGCCTTCGCGGCCACGTCGCCGGTGACCCCCTGGGGCGAGAGATCCACCAGCATCAGCCCGCAATCGGTGCCGCCGGCGACGAGGCGCATCCCGGCCTCGGCGACGCTGGCGGCGAGCGACCTCGCATTGTCGAGCACCGCCCGGTTGTAGGCGGCGAATTCCGGCGCCAAGGCCTCGCCGAAGCAGGCCGCCTTGGCGGCGACGGCGTGCATCATCACCGAGCCCTGCACCCCCGGGAAGATGCCGTGGTTGATCCGGTCCGACAGGGCCGGATCGTTCCACAGGACCAGCCCGCCGCGGGCGCCGCGCAGGGACTTGTAGGTGGTCGAGGTCACCACGTGGGCGTGCGGGAAGGGGTGCGGGTAGAGCCCGGTGGCGACGAGGCCGGCGAAATGCGCCATGTCGACCAGCAGGAGCGCCCCGACCTCGTCGGCGATGGCCCGCAGCCCCGCGAAGTCGAGGGCGCGGGCATAGGCCGAGCCGCCGGCGACGATCATCTTCGGTTTGTGCTCGCGGGCGAGCCGCGCGACGGAGTCGAGCTCGACTCGCTCGCTGTCGCGCGCGACGCCGTAGCGGACGATCCGGTAGTCGCGGCCGGTCAGGGTCGCCGGGTGGCCGTGGCTGATATGGCCGCCGGCCTCGACGCCCATCGACAGGATCGTGTCGCCGAGCGTGAGCAGGCCGAGGAACACGCCCGCATTGGCGTTCGAGCCCGAATGCGGCTGCACGTTGGCGAAGCGGCAGCCGAACAGCCGCGTCGCCCGGGTGACCGCCAGGGCCTCGATGGCGTCGGCATGCTCGGCGCCGCCGTAATAGCGGGCATAGGGCAGCCCCTCGACGGTCTTGTTGGTCAGGACCGAGCCCTGCGCCTCCAGCACCAGCCGCGAGACGATGTTCTCCGAGGCGATCAGCTCGATCCCGTCCCGCTGGCGGGCGAGTTCCCCGCGGATCGAGGCGGCGAGCTCCGGGTCGGCGTCGAGGCCCCGGTCGAAATAGCCGTCGTGGAGGAGATGCATCGCAAGGACCCGTCGTCTCTGGCAGGGCCCTCAGGATCGGGCTTGCCCCGACGGTCGGCAAACGGGATAAACCGGGGGTCAGGCCAAGAAAATCTTGGCCTCATCGACAGGGGCCTCGCGATGGATCCGGGCGGCCGGCCCTCTCCCCCCTCCCTCACTGCCTTGCGCGCCTTCGAGGCGGCGGCGCGCCAGGGCGGCTACGTCGCGGCGGCGCGGGAACTCAACGTCACGCCGGCGGCGATCGGCACGCAGGTGAAGGGGCTCGAGGCCTGGCTCGGCCGGCCGCTCTTCCACCGCCTGCCGAACGGCCTCGTCCTGAGCCCGGAGGGGAGGGCGGTGCTGCCCGCCCTCAGCGCGGCGTTCGACGCGCTCAACGGGGCGGTGCGGACGATGCGCGCGGTCGGCCGGCCGCGGGAGCTGACGCTGGCGGCCCTGCCCTGTATCGCCCAGCTCTGGCTCGCGCCCCGGCTTCCCGCGCTCCAGGCCGCCTTCGACCTCGACGTCGCCATCCTGACCCGCGACGAGCCGCCGGACTATGCCCGCGAACTCGTCGATCTCGGGTTGTATTTCGGCGAGGCGGCGCCCGCCGGCTGCACCTCCGCGGTGCTCGCCCGGGACGACCTGTTTCCGGTCTGCGCGCCCGCCCTGGCGGCGCGGCTGCGCCGGCCGGCCGATTTGAGCGGGGCGACGCTGCTGCACGATTCGGTCTGGCGCGAGGACTGGCCGCGCTGGCTCCACGCCCACGGCCCCGGGGCGGTGCGCCCGGCCCGGGAGGCGGCGTTCTCGCTCTACGGCATCGCCCTCGACGCCGCGCTCGCTGGCAGCGGGGTCCTCATCGGCCACGGCGCCCTGGTGGGAAAGTTCCTCGCCGAGGGACGCCTCGTCGCGCCGTTCGGGGACAGGGTGGTGGCGGGGCCGCCGTTGCGCCTGATCGTGCCGGAGGGCGGGGAGGGGCAGCGGCTGGCGCCCGTGGTGCGGTGGTTGAGCGGGGAGGGGGAGCCCGCCTCCCGCTCGGCGCGAACGGCGGGATGACCGGCGAAGCGCGCCCGCCGCCGCCTCATGCGAAATCCGGCTGCGTGCTTCGCCATGCGGAAGTCGGCTTCGCTCAAGCGCCGCGCGGGCCGGTGATAAGAAGTCTGGAAGGGATCTTCCGGACTTCTTATCACATGATCTTTTCGAACCGGAATCCCTCGTCCCCACCGGGCAGATCGCCCGGGCCGGGCCTGTGCGGATCCGGATGCCGCGCGCTGAAGAACTCGATGATCCTGAAGCCGCACTTGTTCACGTAGAAATGGATGTTGCGCTTCTCGAAGTACGGCGTGTGCGTCTCCCAGACGCGCGTCTGCGGGTACATCCGCTCGATCGCGAGCCACGCTTCGTGTCCCAGTCCACGACCGTGCTCATCGGGTGAGACGAAGAACAGGTCGAGCGAGTTGCGATGGGTGTCCGCATCGATCCTCACGACGGCGCCGCCGACCTTTCGTCCGCCGCGGAGGATACGCAACGCCGCGGCGCCCGGTGCGGCGATCGAGGCGTCGAGATCGTCGTCCGACGGGATCGGACCGTCCGGCAGAGATCCGAACTCCTCGATGACGGCGACCGCGAAGGCGTCCTGCAATTCCCTCTTGAACGCCGCGAGATCGTCGGCGTGGGTCGGCGCAAGGGTGATCGGGTCGTCGGTCATGCCCTGCATCTAGACCATGGCCGCCTCGGCTTCCAGGATACGGTCCTGGCAAGGGGCCGGCGCGGCTCACGCCGCCGGCGGGCGGCCCTGGCATCCTGCCACCTCCGGCAGCGGCGCCTCCACCGTCGCCACCACGCCGCGCGGCCGATACTCGACCTCCGCGGTGCCGCCGAGTTCCGAGGCCAGCACCCGCTCGATCATCCGCGAGCCGAAGCCGCGGCGCTCCGGCGCCACGACCGGCGGGCCGCCGATCTCCTCCCAGCGCAGCCACAGCCGGCCCGGGCTCGACCCGTCGACGATGTCCCAGTTGAGGATCACCCGGCCGTGCGCGTTCGAGAGCGCGCCGTACTTCACCGCGTTCGTCGCCAGCTCGTGCAGGGCCATCACGAAGGCGAGCGCCAGACGCGGCGGCAGGCGGACCGGCGGTCCCCCGGTCTTGAACCGCACGCCGGTGCCGGTGCGGAACGGGCGCAGGGCCTCCTCGACGATCTCCGCCAGGGTCGCGCCTTCCCAGCTCTCGCGGGTGAGCACGTCGTGGGCGGCCGAGAGCGATTGCAGGCGCGCGTTGAAGGTCGTGCGCGCCTCGGACAGCGAGGTCGCGTGGGTCAGCGTCTGGTTGGCGATCGACTGGACGGTCGCCAGGGAGTTCTTCACCCGGTGGTTCAGCTCCTCGGCGAGCAGCGCCCGGTGCTCCTCGCCGCGCTTGCGGTCGGTCACGTCGAGGGTGACGCCGGCCATGCTCAAGGGGACGCCGTCGGCGTCGTAGAACGGCTGGCCGCGGATCTGCAGCCAGCGCACCTCGCCCGCCGGCGTGCGGATGCGGTACTCGATATCGTAGTCGCGCCGGTTCTCGATCGAGTCCCGGACCGCGGCCTGCATCCGGTCGCGATCCTCCGGCAGGATCGCGGCGACGAGGTCGTCGAAGGTGAACGGCTCGCTCGGCTCGCGGCCGAGATTGCGCTTGCAGCTGTCGGAGGCCACCAGCCGCATGCCGTCGAGGTCGAGGGTCCACGAACCGAGGCGCGACGCCTTCAGGATGAAATGCAGGCGCTCCTCGCTGCGGCGCAGGGCGTCCGAGCGCCGCTCGATTTCCCGCTCGAGGGCATCGCGGTCGCGCTGCAGCCGCACCAGCCGGTCGCGCTCCAGCGTCACGTCGAACTGCGAAGCAAAGAAATAGGCGAGCTGCCCCTCATCGTCGAAGACCGGCGAGACGAGCAGCCGGTTCCAGAACGTTTCGCCGTTCTTCTTGTAGTTGATAAGATCGATCTCGATCGAGACCCGGCGCTCGACCGCGTCGCGGACCTGGGCGACGTCGTCGCGGCTGGTCTCGGGCCCCTGGAGGAAACGGCAATTGTGGCCGAGTATCTCGTCCCGGTTGTAGCCGGTGAGCTTCGAGAAGGCGTCGTTGACGAAGACGATCGGATTGTCGGCTTGGTACGGATCGGTGATCAGCATCGGCATCCGCGTCGCCCGCACGGCCGAGGCGAACGGATCCGAGCTGGCATTGGTCCGGGCCAGCTCGGCGACGATGCGGCTGTCTTCACGGCGATCGATCACGCGTCCGTGTTCCCCTGCGCCAAATAGAGTGGACACCAATCGGATTTGTAACCGTTACATGCCGGGTTTGCGCGCCGCGTCAACGGCCCGGGTTACCCCGACGCGCCCGGCGGGAGCAGAAGCGACGATCGGACGCGATCGTTCCAATCGCGTGTGATGAGATTTTACATTCCGAGCCACATCCACTGCCAAGTCGCGGGCGCCGTGCGACGAAATCCGTCGCGAAGCGGACCGCCATGGCGCTCCGGGTGCTGTTTCGGGGGCTCACGGTCATCGGCGTAGGGCGAGCGGCGCCGGGACGGCGATGCAGTCCAGCGCATCGAAGATCACCGCGAAGGCGGCCCGGCGCGCACCCGCGAGAGCCGCGGCGTCGGCGTGGCCCGCGTCCCGCACCGGCGTGGCGAGGTGCAATGGGGCGTCCAGGCCATTGCAGCCCTTCCGGTATCGATCGTCAGGGATGCGCTTCCGGAAACCCGTGGCGCAGGTGCAGGGCACGCAGGATCGCGTCCTTGTCGTGGATGAAACGCACGTCGCCGTAGCGGCCGGTGGCGAGGTCGTCGGGCGCGTCGGGGGCCAGCACCAGGAGCGGCAGCGACTGGTTGCCTTCGCCGACGCGCTCGACCAGCGCTTGCCGTGGGCGCGGCCAGGGCAGGCGGCTCACCTCAAGGCGTTCGCCGAGCGCCGGGAAGCCTGCCAGGACGCCCTCCATCAGGGCGCAATGCCAGCAGTAGAAGCGCCGCCCCGGATAGGCCGGATCGGTGAAATCCGGCGCCAGCAGGTAGAGATGGTCGCGCATCGTCGCGCTCACACGTCCTGGCGCGGCAGCATCCGGTCGAGGAGGGCGTCGCGCCGCGCCACCAGATGCCAGGCGGTGGCGAGCACGTGGAGCGTCACCAGGGCGTAGACCGCGTATTGGCCGGCGAGGTGGATCTGGTCGGCGAGGTCCTGCACCGCCTTGTTCTTCTCCATGAAGGGCGGGATCGGGAACAGGAAGAAGTACTGCGTGGTGTTGCCGGCGGCGGCCGACATGACGAAGCCGCTGATCGGCATCAGCAGGAAGACCAGGTAGAGCAGCCAATGGTTGACCCGGCCGAGCAGGGCGAGGCCCCGCGGCACGTAGACCTCAGGCGGGGCCGGGTGCCGGGCCCGCCACAGGATGCGGATGGCGACGATGGCGAAGATCGTGATGCCGACCGACTTGTGCAGCTGGAAATAGAAGCCCTTGGCCGGGCTCGCCGGCAGGCTCGTGGCGATCCAGGCCAGCGGCAGCACCGCCAGCACGAAGGCGGCGGTGATCCAGTGCAGCGCCTGGGCGACTGGATTGTAGCGCGGCTGCTCGACCCGGGCGATCGTCGCCGGGGTGCGGGTGGACAGGTCGAGCATCCGGGCTGGTCCTCGCGGGCTGGGGTGCCGTCACGGCGCGTGCGGCGATTCTCCGCACAGGCTAGACCGCGCGCGACGCGCGGTCACCCTGGAACCCTTCGAAACCCGGTGGAGGGACGCGGCGTCAGATCGCCGCCGCCGGATCGCCCCCGAGAGGATTGCCGTCATCCTCGTTGCGCGTGTCGTCGCGGCGCCGCCGCCGGCGGCCGCGCTCGGTGAGGGACTGGGCCAGAGCCCGGATCGGCGCGGTCAGGCGGCGCACGTCATCGGCCCGCTCCATGAAGCGCTCGCCGTTGCGGATCTCGCGGTCGAGCGCCGCCATCGTGCGGGCGAGCGCCGGGTCGTCGTCGTCCAGCCACACCTCCATGGTGCGGGCGAAGGCGATGACCACGCCCTGGAGCTTGATCCGGCCGAGGGGGCCCTCGGTGCTGATGCCCGCCGAGGCCAGCATGAAGCGCTGCGAGTTGAGCGCCACCTGGTTGAGGGCGGCCAGCGACAGGGGATCGCCGCGCAGCGCGAAGGCGATGCGGCGCAGGGCCGGCTTGTAGGGGTCCATCGCGTCGAGGCGGCGCATGAGCACGTCGAACAGCCGCTCGCGGGTCGGCTCGTCGTCGAGGTCGTCGCTGGCGCCGTCGAGCACCTGCTTGTCGATCATGCGGGCGAAGCCCCCGAGCACCGCCCCCTTCGAGGGGTAGCATTCGCGGAACTCGGCCAGGCTCACCCCGGCCTCGCGGGCGATGTCGCCGATCTCGATGTCGTTCCAGGGCTGCTCGGCGGCGAGGCGCATCAGCGCCTCGACGATCGCCTCCCGCGGCGGCAGGCGGGTGGCGCCCGGCGTGTCGCCGGCGCCGTCGTGCTCGCCGGTCGTCTTGGGATTGCGGGCCATGAGGGCACTCCGATAGGCACATGGACGGGCGGGTGGGCCCGCCGCATTCCTCCCCTATCTAGGTCGCGCGCCGTGCGCCGGGCAGGGGCCCGCGGCGACGCGCCCGCCCCGCGGCCCGGACGGGGCTTGCGCGTAGGGGCTTGCGCGACTCAGCCCGCCAGTTCCCCGGCCCGCCGCTTGGCAGCCGCCACGGCGTCCCGCATCAGGGGCGCCAGGCCGTCCTCGGCCATCAGGACCCCGAGCGCCGCCGCGGTCGTGCCGCCCGGCGAGGTCACGTTCCGGCGCAGGGTGCCCGGCTCCTCGGGGCTCCGGCCCAGAAGTTCGCCCGCCCCCGCCACGGTCTGGCGCGCGAGGCGCGCCGCGACATCGGCCGGAAGACCGGCGGCGATGCCCGCCGCCGCCAGGGTCTCGGCGAGCAGGAAGACGTAGGCCGGTCCGGAGCCCGAGAGCGCCGTCACGGCGTCGATCAGGTCCTCGCTCTCCAGCCACTCGACGAGACCGTTGCTGGAGAGCAGCGCGTGCGCCGTGCGGCGCTGGTCCTCGCTCGTCTCCGGCGAGGCGGCGGCCCCGGTGGCGCCCCGGCGGATGCTCGCCGGCAGGTTCGGCATCGCCCGTACCACGGCGCGGGCCCGCGGCAGGCGGTCCTTGAGGTTCGCGATGGTCTTGCCGGCGAGGACCGAGACCACGACGGTGCCGGGCCCGGCGAGCGGCGCCAGGCCTTCCGCCGCCGCCTCCAGCCCCTGCGGCTTGATCGCCAGCACCAGGGCCTCGGGCTCGGCAGGGGCGGCCGAGTTGAGCGCGATGCCGTGCGCGGCGCAGAGTTGCGCCATCGCGGGGGACGGGTTGGGATCGATGACGGCGACGCGCTCGCCGGGCAGCCCGTCGGCGAGCCAGCCCTCGAGCATGGCCCCGCCCATCTTGCCGGCGCCGGCGAGGATCAGCGAGGCCGGCAGGCGCCGGGACATCCCGGATCCCTGGTCGCTCACGCCTCGCCCTCGGTCTCGAACAGCACGGCGTCCAGGGCCTCACGGGCCGACTTGCCGGCCCAGATCACGAACTGGAACGCCTGGAAGTAGCGCTCGCAGGCATCGACCGCGGTCTTCAGCATGGTCTCGCACTGGCCGTGGGTCGGCTCGGCGCCGCCGGTGAGCAGCAGCGCGTGGCGGAACATCACCACGTGCTCGCTGTTCCAGAGGTCGAAATGGCCGACCCAGAGCTGCTCGTTGACGAGCGAGACGAGCCGCAGCACCTCGTTGCGCCGCCGCTCCGGCACCTTCAGGTCGAAGGCGGAGGCGACGTGCAGGGCCTCCACGTCCTCGATCCACGTGAAGGCGACGTGGTACTCGGCCCAGCGGCCGGCCACCGCCACCGACATCTCGTCGGTCTCGGCGCGATCGAAGATCCAGTCCCGGAGGGAGGCGAGGCGCTCGACGACATCGAGCGGGTGCTCGGCGCGGTTCAGGTCGTCGATGTTGAGCTGGGTCATGGCGATCCAAGTTTGGCTCGTCAGAGCGGGAAACAGCTGCGTCAGCGGACGCGGCGGCGTGTCGTCTTCAAGGCAGATCGCGACCCGAGCACGATGAGGGTGTGCAGGCGATAAGCTAAAGCGTCGACTTGATGTCCCCCTGAGAGGCGGCGAATCAGTGCGTGACCCACTATAGCCCGGGCGAGTCCAGGGACTCAAAGCGGAAAGCCGCCGGGCCGGCGGCGGGCCGCCGGCTATCCACCGAAGCTTGCTGTGCACGGGCGCCGCTATCCACAGGCGCCGCGATTTGCAGATCCGCCCGTGCAGCCCGGGGGCGTCGGCCGGCTTCGCCGCCCTCAGGCGGTCGCGGTGTCGCCGGGGGCCGTTCCCTTGGCCTTGGAGGCGAGCTTGGTCTCTGCGGGCTTGGCCGCTGCGGGCGTCGCTTCCAGCGCCGCGACGCGGGCCGTGAGCGCGTCGTTCTGGGCGCGCAAGGACGCGACGAGGTCGCGCAGCACCTCCACCTCCTCGCGGGTGGCGACGTCCATGTCCCGCAGCATGCGCTCGATCTGCGCCTTGACCATCGTCTCGGCCTCGCGGCGCACGCCCTGGGCCGCGCCGGCCGCGTCGGTCATCAGGCGGGCGAAGTCGTCGAACAGGCGGTTCTGCTGCATGGGAAAACTCCTTCGGGGGCTGGCATCCTGCGCACCGTCCTAGAGCATTTCCCGGCCCGGTGCATTTCCCGGCCCGCTTTTCCCAGCTCGACGCGCCCCTTCGGGGCTTCGCATCGCCGGAAAATACGGCACCATCATGGGGCCGGCACGGTTGCGCGACGGTATCGCGGGCGGCGCCAGCAACACATGGATGCATTTTGACGGCTTCAAGCATAACCCGGTCTGCGGCATAAGGCGAACCCGTGAGCACGACACCGCACATCCTGATCGTCGAGGACGATCGCGAGATCAGCACGCTGGTCGCCCGCTATCTCCGTGGCAACGATTGCCGGGTCTCGATCGCCGGCGACGGCCGCGAGATGGACCGGCTGATGGCCGATTCCCGGGTCGACCTGATCGTGCTCGACCTGATGCTTCCCGGCGAGGACGGGCTGTCGATCTGCCGGCGCCTGCGCGCCGCCTCCGGCATGCCGATCCTGATGCTCACCGCGAAGAGCGAGGAGATCGACCGGATCGTCGGGCTCGAGATCGGCGCCGACGACTACCTCGCCAAGCCCTTCAACCCGCGCGAGCTGCTCGCCCGCATCCGGGCGATCCTGCGCCGCGGCTCGGCCGCGCAGGGGCGCGACGACGAGGGCGTGCGCCGCCACGCCTTCGCGGGCTTCGTGCTCGATGCGGGCCTGCGCCAGCTCCTCAATCCGGAGGGCGCGCAGGTGGCGCTCACCGGCGCCGAGTTCGATCTCCTGCACGCCATGTGCCTGCGGCCGGGCCGGGTGCTCTCCCGCGACCAGCTCCTCGACCTGACGCAGGGGCGGGCGCCGGGGCCGTTCGAGCGCAGCATCGACGTGCTGGTGAGCCGCATCCGCCAGAAGATCGAGCGCGATCCGCGCAACCCGGAGATGATCAAGACCATCCGCTCCGGCGGCTACCTGTTCACCCCGGAGGTGATCTCGACATGACGGGCAAGGGGCCTCTGCCGGGACGGATCGCCGGGCAACTCGCCCTCCTGGTGGTCGCCGCCATCGTGGTCACCCACGTCGTCGTGACGGTGGCCTTCCTGCTGCTGCGCCCGGAGCTTCGCCGCTCCGACGAGCGCCCGAGCGCGCTGGCCAACCGCCTCGTCACCGTCGTCCACATGGTGGCGGCGGCCCCAGCGGAAGACCGGGCCGACGTGGTGGCGGCGGCGCGCCACAGCGCCTCGGCCCTCCATCTCACCCTTCTGCCCGCCAACACGCCGAACGCGCCCGCCCCGTCGAGTGCCGACGTGCCCGAGATCATCGGCCTGCGGGCGGCCCTGGGGCCGGGCTACGGCGTCGTGGCGGACCACCAGGCGGGCGAACCGCTGCACCTGCGCATCGCCGGACCGGCCGGTCTGCAGCTCGCCGCCGACCTGCCGCCCCTGCCGCTGCCGCACCCGCCGCTCACCAGCGCGGTGCTGATCACCCTGGTCTTCCTCGCGCTCTCGCTGACGCTCCTGTCGATCTGGGCGACGCGGGCGCTCACCGCCCCGCTCGCGCGGCTGGCCGAGGCGGCCGAGGCCTTCGGCACCGCCACCGAGGCGCGGCCGCTGCCGCAGCGCGGCCCCGAGGAGGTGCTGGCGGTGTCGCGCGCGCTCGGGCGGATGCGCGACCGGGTCCTGCGCCTCCTCGACGACCGCACCCACATGCTGGCGGCGATCAGCCACGACCTGCGCACGCCGATCACCCGCCTGCGCCTGCGGGCGGAATTCCTGGAGGACGAGGTGTTGCGCCGGCAATTCCTGCGCGACCTCGACCAGATGAACGGCCTCGTCGAGGCGGCCCTGTCCTTCGTGCGCGACGGCCAGTCCCGCGAGGGCCAGTCCCGCGAAGGGCTGAGCCTCGTCGACCTCGCCTCGGTGGTGCAGACGGTCTGCGACGGCTTCGCCGATATCGGCGAGGCGGTGCGAGCCGAGGACCTGCAGCCGGCGCTCGTGCGCGGCTCGTCCGGCGAATTGCAGCGGGCGCTCACCAACCTGATCGACAACGCCGTGAAATATGCGGGTGGGGCCACCGTGCGCCTCGTCGAGGCGGGGCCCGGCCGGGTCGCGGTCGAGATCCTGGATGACGGCCCGGGCATCCCGGAGGAGGAGCGCACCCGGATGCTCCAGCCCTTCGTGCGCGGCGACAGCGCCCGCACCCTCAACGAGGCCGGCGGCTTCGGCCTCGGCCTGTCGATCGCGAGCGCCATCGCCCAGTCGCATGGCGGCGCGTTCAGCCTGGAGAACCGGGAGCCGCAGGGCCTGCGCGTGCGCCTCGAACTGCCCCGGGCCGCCGTCCCGGTGCCGCGCCCCGCGGCACAGGCCGCCTAGGAGATTCGCGAACGGGGCGCCGCCTTCAGCGCGCCAGTTCGCGCAACCCCAGGCGGATCAGGGTCTTGGCCTCCATCGCGGCCGCGCCCTCGCCGGCGCCCTTGAGCGCCGCGGCCACCGCCGCCGAGGCCTGGACCTGCGCGTAGCCGAGATTGACCAGTGCCGAGATCGCGTCCGAGACCGGCTGGGGCGCCGTGTTGGCCTCGACCGCCCCGGTGAGCTGGATCAGGGCCGGGTCGACGGGGGCGAAGGCCGGGGCCTTGTCCTTCAGCTCGGCCACCAGCCGGGCGGCGAGGCGCGGCCCGACGCCGGGGGCGCGGGCGACCGCGCCCTTGTCGCCGGTGGCGATGGCGGTGGCGAGCTCGCCCGGCTCCATCACCGACAGCACCCCGAGGGCGACCCGGGTGCCGACGCCCTGCACGGTCTGGAGCAGCCGGAACCACTCGCGCTCCGCATCGGCCCGGAAGCCGTAGAGGCGGATCATGTCCTCGCGGACATGGGTCTCGATCGCCAGCTCCGCCGCCTCGCCGGTGGGCGGCAGGCGCTGCAGCGTGCGGGCGGAGCAATGCACCACGTAGCCGACGCCGTGCACGTCGAGGATGACGAAATCCTCGCCGTAGGAATCCACCACGCCCTTCAGCTTGCCGATCATGCCGTCTTCATCTCTGGCGGATCGCCCGGGAGCCGATCGCGCGGGGCTTATCCAAGGGACTTATCCAAGGGACTTGCCCAAGGAGCTACCCATGGGCCTCGCCCAAGGGACTGCCCGGCCCTTACCCAGCCCGGCCCCGGCCCACAAGGCGGGCCGGTGCGGCGCGTCGCCCCGCGGGCGTCCCGCCGCGATCAGCTGAGCCGGCGCAGATAGGCCCGGCGCACGCCCTGGGCGATCTCCCGGCCGAGTTCCAGGAGCAGCATGTCGAGGATCCGCAGGAGGAACGGCCGGTCCGCCGCAGCGAGGGCCTCGCGGGCGCTGATGCAGGCCTCGGCCGCCTGCTCCAGGGGCGAGTCCGGCCGCGCGTCGACGCAGTGGCCGTAGGCGGTCTCGCTGAGGGCGCTGCCGGTCATGTCGACCAGGATGCCGTGCGCCCGGGCGGGGCGGCCGTCGGGGCCGGGCTCGTAGCGGGCGCGGGAGAGCACCCACAGCGTCCGGCCGGCGGCGTTCAGCACCCGGAACTCGGCCACGAACGAGCCGCCCTGCGCCGCGCCCTGGTGCATCCGGGCGAGCACGGCGTCGCGGTCGTCCGGGTGGATGCAGGCGGCGAAAACCCGTAAGGGGGCGCCCTTCGCCAGCCGGTCGAGATCGGCGCCGAACAGGCTGCCGGCGACGTCGTCGGCATGCACCCGGTCGTCGGGGATGTCCCACGACCACGTACCGACCATGTCGGCCATCGCCGGCAGCGCCGACCGCGCCGTACCGGCCACGCGCCTCCCATCGGCGTTCCCGATCATCTCGCTCCCCGGCCCCGTCCGCCTCGCCGCGGGGGCTCCGGTGAGCGGGCCCCGTCCGGACCTTGTGCGCTGCCCCTAAGCGTCCGGTCAATCCAGGGTTTCCGTACTGGCCGGCCCGGCCGTTCGACGATCAGTCCAAGGTCTTGCGATCCGCGCGGCGCCAACCGATGAGGGCGGGGGACGATTGTTCTCCATCGGCCGGCCACGTTCATCGTCACGATCGTCTCGCCGTCGCCGTGGGACCCCGCACGGATCTGCCGTCGACGTCGGAGGCCCGGTTCGAGTTCGAGGATGGTGAAAAGACCGTTTCACTTCGGGCGCGATATGTTTTTGGTCGGTTTCATCGACCGCCGCGGGCGCGCGTCAAAACTCGTCGTCGCCACCGGGAATGCGGCCGCCGATCGGATGACAATCGCCGGCGCGGCCGATCTTCGTCGGCAGTGCCGTGGCGGTCACCTGCGTCGCAACGGTGCTGCGGGCCGATAAGGACAAGCACGAGGTGCCGTTTCCCGCGCCCGGTTCGGTGGGTGGCGCCATGGTGCATCTGCAAGGGCCAGATGAGGTGCTGGCCATCGCGTGGGACGTGCAGGAGATCGGCCGCCGGCAGGGCAAGCACCGGGCCCGCATCACGGGATGCGTGCGTCATGCGGGAGGAGGCGAAGGCTCGAGCCGGGCTGCTGCGCAGCATCGACCGGCAGCAGGTCCGCCGCCACGGCCACGACTGACCCCCCGGAACCCGCCCCACCGCCGGCCCGTTGGCACGCGGATCTTCCAAGACCCGAGACCCCGCCTTCAGCCCCGCCGGCATCCGCCGAGCGGGGCTTTTTCGTTCTCGATCCTACGCCGCAATCCAGGCGAAGCGCCCGGCCTCGTCCCAGGCGCAGGCCTCTCCGAGCGAGGCGGCGAACACGCCCGACAGGCGGGTGCGCTCGGCCTCGACCACCGGCCCGTCCACGGCCACCGGCCGGCAGCGGGCGGCGAGACCCGGCACGATGAAATCGGGGTTGTGCAGGGCGTAGTCGGAGCCTTCGGTGAAGAACGGGCGGTCGCCCCAGTCGAGGTAGCTCTCGGCGGGCAGGCCCTCGGCGAGCAGGATGTCGTGGGCGTCGAGCTCGACGTGCCAGTAGGTGATGGACGAGACCGGCTCGCGGGCGATGCTGGTGCCGTTGATCAGGCACATGATCGGCACGAGATGGCCGCCCGCGCCGTCCGCATCGGCGCCGACGAGGACCGGGTGGCCGGGGGAGAGGCGCAGGTCGCGGGACGGCAGCCCGGCCCCGAAGGCGCCGGCGCGGACCCGGACGGGCTGCTGCGGCGCCGGCAGCGGGCGGGCGCCCGCATCGAGGTCGCGGTGCCCGATCCAGACGATCGGCCGCAGGGCGCCGGAGGCGGTCACCGCTAGGTCGCCGACTTGCAGACGCTCCACGGCAATGTCGTCATGAGCGCTGTTACGTACCACGCGAACGCGCGTATTGGTTGCGAAGCACACGGCCACTGTCGCTGTCGGTACGTTCGTCGCTTGTGCCGATGTGAGAATTGGCCTGTCGGGAAACGTGCTCCCTGCTTGAATCCGCAAATAGGTTACACTGGAAAATGAAGACGCCTGCTCGTTATTATAATAGAAATCAAGATTGGCATAATTTGATGATGATGCGAAATATCTTATATTGGCAAAATAATATGGGGTTCCGCTAGAGTTCGACGATTGACTGAGAAGGCCCGATGAAAATTTCAGATTGTCTGCTGTTACATTCACGTTGTATATTTGTAGAGTATCATAGTTTACCTCGAAAGATCCACTGACTGAAATTGCCGGACCACTAAGATTTTGCAGCGATTTATTGAACGTATATGAATATAAATTTGCCACGATTTCCTCCATCATGCGCACGAACTTTATGTGATAAATGTTATACGCCACAATCCAATGCAGATAATTCAATCGAAATGTCTCAAATATGCAACAAAATCAATTTAGTGAAGGAATTCAGCTTCCGTGATTATGATAGTGCAGTCCCTCACCGCTCCGGCCACGGCACGTCTCGGCCAATGACGAGGCTCACCCGCCGCTAAGCTGCTCCGCGAAGTTCTCCGGCACCTCGCCGAACTGCCCGAGGATCGCGGCACCTGATCGACGCGGCGATCCGCGGCGTGGCCATGACCTGGCGCGAGCGGGGCCCGACGCCGTGGCGCTACAGCAAGGCGGGGCTGGTCACGAAGGATCTCGTGCCGCTCGACGGAGCACCCCGCCCGCCGTTCGACGCGCTCGACCGGGAGAAGTCCGGTGCGTTGATGGCGGCGATGGACATGTGCAACAGCCGGTTCCGCCGCCGGGCCGGTGTCGCATCCTCGATCGCCAGTTCCTCCGCCGACCACTGGTGCGCCAGGACGGCCGCGGCGACATCGAGGCTGCCTTTCCCGATCTCGACACCGCCGGCTTCGACGGGTCGGCGAGGTAGGCCGCGATCGCCGCGTCGAGGACATCGTCGGCGATGAGCTTCGCTCGGTAGGCCTCGCCACCGGTCATCGCTTCACCTCCCAGATCGGGGTCATGCCCTGCTGCTCGGCCCACTCTTTGGGACGCAGCCCGCGGCACGGGACGACTCCCCGCGACCGGCTGGCGAGGCCGCGGGACCAAGCAAGGACGGTAGGTGGAATAAGAGGCTTTGTAGGGCCTCATGGCACGCGAACAAGAAGGGAACAGTCGTTGGGGCGTTTCTGGGACTTTGCGTCCCGACAGGGATTTTCCGAGCGCCTTGGCGCCCCTTCCGCGTCATCGCGCAGCTTGCGCCACACAGGGGATTCCACTAGGAAACGGGGCATCGGGGCGTAGCGCAGTCTGGTAGCGCATCTGGTTTGGGACCAGAGGGTCGCTGGTTCGAATCCGGCCGCCCCGACCATCCACCCCACGGATCAGAGCCCGCGATGTCGACCGCCCGCATCTTCCGCCCTGCCAAGGACCCGACCCAGTCCGGCCTCGCCCGGACCAAGCAGTGGACGCTGGAGTTCGAGCAGACGAGCCCGCGGGAGACCGAGCCGCTGATGGGCTGGACCTCGTCCTCGGACATGCTGCAGCAGGTGCGGCTCGAGTTCGACACCAAGGAGGAGGCGATCGCCTACGCCACCCGCGAGGGGCTGGCCTACCGGGTCGAGGAGCCGCAGGTGCCGTTGCGCCGCGGCCTCTCCTACTCGGACAATTTCAAGTACAACCGCACCGCGCCCTGGACGCACTGACCCCGACGCGGGGGACTGCGCGTCAGAACGCGTAGCGCACGCCGCAAGAGGGCAGTTCCTCGGCGAGCAGCGCCTTGAACCGGGACAGCCAGCGGCCCTTCCAGCCGGTGCGGTAGCGCAGGTTCTCCATCCCGCCCTCGGAGCGCTTGGTCTCCTGGATGTCGGGGCGCCAGAGCAGCGCCTCGGCCTTCGGGTGCCAGCGCAGGTTCACCGCGTGCAGGGCGGCGTTGTGGGTGAGGAAGATGATCTCGGCCTTGAGCTGCGCCCGCGCGGCCGGGCCGATGCCGGCGTCGAGCGCGCGGAACAACTCCCGCCAATCCTCCTCCCAGCCCTCGTAGAGGATCACCGGCGAGAAATTGGCGTGGACCTCGTAGCCGGCGGCCACGAAGTCGTCGATCGCGGCGATCCGCTCCGCCATGGGTGAGGTCCGCACGTCCACCACCCGGGCGATGCGCTCGGGCATCAGCGAGAAGCGGATCCGGGTCTTGCCCTCCGGCGCGTAGGCCAGGAGGTCGCGGTTGACGAACTTGGTGGCGAAGGAGGCCTTGGCGTTCGGGATGCCGCGAAACAGCCCGACGAGGTCGCGTACGCTGTCGCAGGCCAGCGCGTCGACCGAGAGGTCGCCGTTCTCGCCGATGTCGTAGACCCAGAACCTGTCGTCGACCTGATCGGGGGCGGGGAGGGGGCCTTGGGCTGCGGCGTGGCGCGCGATCGCCCGGCCGATGCCGTCGGTGTTGACGAACAGGGTGATCGGGTTGGCGTAGCCCTTGCGGCGCGGCACGTAGCAATAGGCGCAGGCCATGGCGCAGCCGTTCGAGCTCGACGGCGCGATGAAATGGGCGCTGCGCCCGTTCGGCCGCGAGGCCAGGCCCTTCTTGACCCCGAGCACCAGGGTCGAGCGCTTGATCCGCACCCAATCCTCGACCGAGCCGGCATTGCCGTGCAGCTCCGGGATGTTCCAGTGCGAGGCGACCTCGATCCGCCGTGCGTCCGGAAAGCGGGCGAGGATCTCCCGGCCCCTCGCATGCGCCTCGACGGCGGGCTCGCAATAGATCGTGTCGATGTCGAGGAGGCGGGGGGAGCGGGACAGGGGGGCTGGTCTCGGGGCGCGCGGGCTCCCTACGATCTAGGGCGGTCGCGGGGCTCCAGCAGGGGCACCAGCAGGCTCGCCGCCGCGAAGGCGCCGCCGACCGCGCAGAGCGCCGGCCAGCCCCCGGCCGCGAAGGCCCGCGTGCCGGCCGAGGCGCCCAGCGCCCCGCCGGCGAAGACCGCGGTGAAGAACACCGTGTTGATCCGCCCGCGCGCCCCGGGGGCGAGCGCGTAGACCCGGGTCTGGTTGGCGATCAGCGCGGTGTTGATGCCGATGTCGATGAGCAGCACCCCGACCGCCAGCGCGACGAGGGAGTGGCCGCCGAGCAGCCCGAACACCGCGAAGGCGGCGAGCGTGAGCACCGCACCGCCGATCAGCACCGGCCGTGGGCTGCGCGTGTCGGCGAAGCGCCCGGCCATCGGCGCGCAGAGCGCGCCGGCCGCGCCGATCAGCCCGAACAGGCCGGCCCCGGCCGGATCGAGCCCGAAGGGCGGCGCCTCGACGAGGAGCGCCAGCGTGGTCCAGAACGCGTTGAAGGCGGCAAACAGAAGGGCCTGCGACAGGGCGGCCCGGCGCAAAACCGGCTGGCCCCGCACCAGGTCGAGGATCGAGGCCATCAGCGCGCCGTAGCCGAGGCGCGTGGCCGGCGCCACCTTCGGCAGGCCGAACCACGCAAGCGCCGCGAAGGCCACCGAGAGACCGGCCGCCCCGACGAACACCGCCCGCCAGCCGAGCCACGCCCCGACGAAGCCGCTGAGCGTCCGGGCGAGCAGGATGCCGAGGAGGAGGCCCGTCATCACCTGGCCGACCATCCGGCCCCGCGTCGCGTCCGGCGCCAGCTCGGCCGCGAAGGGCACCGCCTGCTGGGCCGCCGTCGACAGGACCCCGATCAGGAAGCTCGCCAGCACCAGGACGGACAGGCTGGCGCTCAGGCCCGCCAGGACCAGCACCGCGGCGAGCAGCAGGAGCTGGCCGACGATCAGGCTGCGCCGCGGCAGCGCGTCGCCGAGCGGCACGAGGCCGAGGATGCCGATTCCGTAGCCGGCGAGCGTCGCCGTCGGCACCAGCACCGAGGCGTCGTGGCCGAAGACCTGGACCAGCAATCCGAGCAGCGGCTGGTTGTAGTAGATGTTGGCGACCGCCCCGCCGGCAATCAGGCTGAGGCTCAGGCGGGTCGCGGCCGAGAGAGAGGACATGAGGGGATCCTGACGGGCGGGTCCTGACGGTGTTCGCGGCCCGACATAGCGGGTTTCGGCTGCACGGCACCGGGGCGGTTCCGCACGGCCGCCCCGCCATCCCGGCATGTCGCCCCGGCCGTTCACGCCGCGATCACACGCCCGTGAGGCATCTTCCGTGGGCGGAGATCGTCGCCACATGGGGAAGTGGGCGGCCTGAAAGACCGGCTTGCCTCGGTGCCTGAGGTGCCGATACCCTTTCCCCGATCGTGGTCGATCGGTTCCCTCGCGGATGAGGCGCGGCACCGCGCCGCCTCCGCGGCCCCGGTCGTCGGCCGCGGGCGAGGTCGCCTCGGGAGCCTTGAGCGGTGATCCATTCCGCATCGACGCGATCCATCGCCTCGAAGGAGACGGACGATGTCGCAGTACCGCGTGCTGTTCGCCAAGCAGATCCTCGGTGTCCCGTTCACCGTCGGGACCGTCGCGATCACCCGCGCCCGCGACCCGGACCGGGCGTTCCGCGCCGCCGCCCTGCGATTCGCCCGCCAGCACGGCGTCGAGGATTGGCGCGAGCGGGCCGACGTGGCCGAACTCGATGCCGGGGCCGGACAGGCCTCGTAACCTCGCGCCCCATACCCCGTCCACGTCGACGCAGCGCCCGATTGCCCCGCGATCGGGCGCTGTCCTATGAGGCATGGGTGAGGGTCACCCGCCGACGGACATCCCGAGGACGCCCCGCCCGAGGATTCCCTGCCGATGGCACGCCTGCGCTCCGATTTCTGGGTCTCGGCCCACCTGCGCCGCTGCGCGGTCGAGGGGGTGAGCGCGGTGCAGCGCCGCCGCGGCGCCCTGGAAGCCGGCGCCATCTTCGTCAAGGTCGACCGCCTCGACGGCCGCGCCGACCTCTACGGCCCGGCGCCCCAGGCCCTGTTCGAGGGCGACGAGACCGCCGGCCGCCGCTTCGAGCCGTTGATGCGCGAGGCCCTGCCGCCCGACGTCGAGGCCCGGCTCGCGCGCGAGATCCGGTTCGATTCCGACCTCTGGATCGTCGAGATCGACGACCGGGAGGGGCGGCATTTCCTGGATCTCGCAGAATAGGCCGGGGCCGGGCGCCCGACCGGCGAGCAAGACCTCGTCCGACTCCGTGCGGGCCCGCGTCCGGGCCGTCGATCGGTTCTTCGGCTCGAGGTCCTTGCGTCCCCCGCATTCGCTGAGGCGACCCGGTATCCACGTCGTCGGACAATGATCGAGGCGGGACGCGCAGCGTTCCGGCGGTATCGGGGACATCGAGAAACCGATTCCCGGTTGAAGCCGCTCGTCCGACTATGACGTCGAGGCTGTCGGCGAGTCTTCCGCCGAACTCGTGCGCTCCAACGAGAGCATTGCCGAAGCACGTGCAACCGGCACGAACTCGACGCGCGCTGTGGCGATCCTCGCCGTGACCGACCCGAATCGGGTACGGAACGTCCGCATCCGGGCACGGTCCGCTTCCCGCCCGAAGCGGCCCGCCGCGTCGGGCGCGTCACGATCGCCGCGATCCGCCCCGCTGTCCGCCGGGCCCGGAACGCGGCATAAGAGGGGAACGCCGGTCGTCCCGCGGTGGCATCGTCCCTGCAGGTTCCGCGACCGGATCCCACCTCCCGCATCCGGCGGGCGTCCCATCGTCCTCCGCCAGGCCCGTCCGTTCCCCATGACGTCTCCCGACCCTCTCTCCCCCGCGATTCAGGACCTCCTCGCCACCCTGGTGGGTTTCGAGACGGTCAGCTCCGCCACGAACCTGCCCCTCGTCGACTTCGTCGAGGACTATGCCCGGCGCCATGGCGCGGCGGTCGAGCGGGTCACCGACGGGACGGGCGAGAAGGCGGCGTCGTGGATCACGGTCGGGCCGGCCGACCGGCCGGGCTACGTCCTGTCGGGCCACAGCGACGTGGTGCCGGTCGAGGGCCAGGACTGGACCCACCCGCCGTTCCGGCTCACCGAGGTCGACGGGCGGCTCTACGGCCGCGGCACCTCGGACATGAAGGGCTTCCTCGCGGTCTGCCTGGCGCTCCTGCCCGAGATGGCGGCGGCGCCCCTCGTGCGCCCGCTGCATCTGGCGGTCTCCTACGACGAGGAGGTCGGCTGCCTCGGCGTCCGGCCGCTCATCGCCCATATGCGGGAGCGGGGCGTGGCGCCGCTCGGCTGCTTCGTCGGCGAGCCGACCGGCATGGACGTGGTGATCGGCCACAAGGGCAAGTACGGCGCCAGGGTCACGTTCCGGGGTCGGGCCTGCCACTCCGCGCTGGCGCCGACGGGGGTCAACGCCGTCGAGTACGCGGCCCGCTTCATCGAGCGGGTGCGGGTGACCGCCGAGGGCCTCGCCCGGGAGGGCGCCCGCGACGACCTCTACGACGTGCCGCACACGACCGGGCTCACCGCCCTGGTCCAGGGCGGCACCGCGCTCAACATTGTGCCCGACCGCTGCACCGTCGGGTTCGAATTCCGGGCGATCGCCGGCGACGATCCCCGCGGCCTCGCCGAGACGGTGCTGGCTTACGCCCGCGACGTCCTGGTGCCGGAGATGCGGGCGCGCGATCCCGCCTGCGGCATCACGGTCGAGCCGGTGATCGACTATCCGGGCCTCGAGGTCGCCCCCGACGCGCCCCTCGTCACGGTGGCCAAGCGCCTGGCCGGCCGCAACGGCCACGGCAAGGTGTCGTACGGCACCGAGGCCGGCCTGTTCCAGAGCCTCGGCGACGTGCCCTCGGTGGTGATCGGCCCGGGCGACATCGCCCGCGCCCACAAGGCCGACGAGTATGTCGAGACCCGGGAACTCGCGGAATGTGCCGGCTTCGTGCGCCGGCTGATCGCGGAGAGCTGCGCCTGAGAAACGACGCTCAGCGCCGCGGCGCCAGTTCCCCCATCCGGGCGGCGCGGCCCTGCTCGACGTGCCAGCGCGCATCCGCCACCTGCCGGCGCAGGCTGTTGCGGCGCCAGAGGTGGTACAGGCGGAACGGGTGCGGGGCGGTGCCGGCCCGGGTCTCGTGATGGGTCAGGCGGCGCAGCAGGCCCGGCAGGCAGGCGCCCGCCGCCTCGCCGGTGGCGATGTCGCCGAGGCGGACCTGGCGCAGCAACTCGGCCCGGTAATCCTCCACGCCCGATCCCTCCCTGGCGGTCCGTCGAAGGAGATGCCGGCGGGCCGCGCCCGCCGCCGGCCGGCAGGATGGGACAGGTGCCGCGCCCCTGGCAACGCGGCATCGTCGCCCGCGCGGGGAGGCGGGGAGTGGGCGCAGGGCGGCGGATCGCGCGCAAAAAAAGGCCCTGCCGGCAGGAGCGAGCAGGGCGGTGAAGTCGACTTGGGGGCCTCAGCAACATCCCTGATGGTCGTCCACCCGGTCGAGACCGGGCCAGCAGGGACGGTCGGGCAAGAATTGCCGCAACACGGGTGAGGTTGCTTCGGTTTCGGGGCCCGTTCCATCACTTATGTAAACGAGCGGGCTCCGCTTGATTGTCGTCCCTGGCCGGAGGCTCAGAGCCTGCGGGCGCCGGCGTAATCGGCGATCGAGATCAGGGCCGGCACGTCGCGCAGGGTGATGGCGGTGGCGCGCTGCTCGATCAGGCCGTCGCGGCGCAACTGCTGCATCGTCCGGTTCATGTGGACGACGCTGAGGCCCAGCGCATCGGCCAGGACCTCCTGGGTGATCGGGAACGAGAACCGCTCGTCCTGGACCCGGCCCACCGCCGCGAGCCGCTCGCGCAGCTCGAGCAGGAAATGGGCGACGCGCTCGTAGGCGGTCTGGCGCCCGAGGCGCACCACCTGGTTGACGAGCCACAATTCCTCGGTCTCCCGCGCCTGCCACAGGGCCGCGGCCAGCCCCGTCCCCGGCTGGCCGGTTCCGTCCCCGGCCTCGCGGCCCGGGGGGCCGTCGCCCCAGGCGGCGCAGTCGCGCAGCGGGCCGGCCTCGCAGACCTGTGCCGAGGTCAGGGTGGCGACGGAGCCGAAGGGCAGCGGGCGCCGGCGCTGGCCGAGGCCGATCAGGTCGCCGGGCAGCAGCACGACGACGATCTGGCGCCGCCCGTCGGCGAGGAGCCGCTGGCGGCAGGCCCAGCCCTCCACCAGCACCTGCGGCCGCGGCATCGCCTCGCCGTCGCGCACCAGCTCGGTGCGGGCCGGCACCGGCACCGGACGGGCGGTGATCCGGCGCAGCAGCGCCTCCTCGTCCGGCGCGAGCGGGGCGTAGCCGGACAGGCGGCGCAGAACCGCGTCCGGGCCTGAGGGGCTGCGGGCGATGGGCTCAGCCGGCATCGTCGGCCTCCACAGCCATATCGTCCACAGTCCTGCCGTCGACAGCCCTGCCGTCCACAATCATGTCGTGCTGCGCCGGGCCCGAGCGGGACGGGACCTGGAGCACCTGGACCGGCAGCTCGATGACGCAGCGCACGCCGCCCGGGCGGTATTCCAGGGCGGTCGTGGCGCCGAACTCGTAGACCAGGCCCTGCTCGATCAGCTCGCGCCCGAAGCCGCGGCGGGTCGGGGCGGTCGGCAGCAGGGTGACGCCGCTCTCCTGCCATTCCAGCCGCAGGCGCCGGTCGCCGTCGCGGCCGTAGAGGCGCCAGACGATGGCGATCCGCCCTTCCGGCCGGGCGAGCGCCCCGTACTTGATCGCGTTCGTGGCGAGCTCGTGCAGCACCAGGCCCAGGGTCTCGGCGGTCTTCTGCGGCAGGCGGATCTCGGGGCCGTCGAGGGTCACCTGGCCGCCGTCGCGCACGGCGTGCGACAGCACCTCCTCGCCGATCAGCTCGGCGAGGTCGGTGGCGGCGTCGGGGCTGCGGGTCAGGATGTTCTGGGTCCGGGCGAGCGCCCCGAGCCGTCCGTCGAAATGCATCACGAAGTCGTCGAGCGAGGTCTGGCCCTCGGCGGTGCGGTTGGCGACCGAGCGCACCACCGCCAGGATGTTCTTCACCCGGTGCTGCAACTCGGCGAGCAGCAGCCGCTGGCGATCCTCGGCCATCCGCCGCTCGTGGCTGTCGGTGCAGGAGCCGAACCAGGTGACGGCGGTGCCGTCGGGATCGGCCATCGGCTCGGCCCGGGCGGTGAACCAGCGATAGGTGCCGGCCGCCGAGCGGATGCGGAACTCGTGCTCGAAGGTCTCGCGGCGGGCGACCGCCCGATGCCAGCGGCGCTGGTTCTCCTCGACGTCGTCCGGGTGCAGCACCGACAGCCAGCCGAGGCCCAGCGCCTTGCCGTCCTCCAGGCCGGTATGCTCGTAGAAGCGCGGATTGACGTAGAGCCAGTGGAGCGCCGCGTCGGCGGTGAACAGGAAGGCCGGGACGATGCGCTCCATCCGGCGGAAGCGCTCCTGGGTCTCGCGCAGGGCCCGCTCGGCCCGGGCGGTCGCGGTGACGTCCAGGAACGTGATGACGACGCCGGCGATGAAGTTGTCGATCGAGCGGTAGGGCAGCACCCGGGCGAGGTAGCACGAGCCGGTCTCCGGGTTGCCGACCTCGCGCTCGATGGTGCCGAGGGTGCGCAGCACCTTGCGCACGTCCTCGGGCAGCTCCGGATAGAGGATGCGGGCGGCGATGTGGGTGATCGGCCGGCCGAGGTCGGATTCGATCAGGTGGAAGATGTCGGTCACCGCCGGGGTGAAGTTCTTCACCCGGAACTCGTTGTCGAGGAACACCGTGGCGATCTGGGTGCTTTCGAGCAGGTTCTTGAGGTCGCTGTTGGCCCTGCCCAGATCGTTGACCCGGTGGCCGAGCTCGCCGTTGACGGTCTGCAGCTCCTCGTTGACCGATTGCAGCTCCTCCTTCGAGGTCTCCAGCTCCTCGTTGGCGGATTGCAACTCCTCATTGATCGACTGATATTCCTCGTTGGAGGATTTCAGCTCCTCGTTGGTGCTCTCCAGCTCCTCGATCGTCGCCTGCAGGCGCTCGCGGGTCAGGCGCAGCTCGCTCTCGAGGCGCTGCACGTGCTCGTCGCGCAGGAAGGAGGGGGGCGGCTCCTCGGTGCCGTCGCCCTCCAGCGTCTCGCCCTCCTGGAACAGGATGACGAAGCTCGGCGGGTTGTCGGTGCCGGGCACCGGCTCGACCACGAGCGTCACGAGGCGCCGCTCGCCGTCCGAGCCCATGGCGGTGCGCTCGGCCTTGACGGTGCGGTGCTCGGCCCCCGCCTTCAGCAGGGCGGCGCGCAGGTCGAGGCGCAGGTCGCGATGGACGAGGTTGAGCAGGTTGAGGCTCGCCGCCCCCGTGGCCGGGTCGATGTAGCGCCCGGTGCGGCCGGAGAAGTGCAGCACGTCGTAGGCCTCGTCGACCACCACGTAGGCCGGGGCGTAGCGCTCCGCCACCTGCTCGGCCCGGCGGGCGAGGCTGCCCTCGACCACCCGCGGCCGGAACGCCGCGGCACCCTCCGCCAGGCGCCGGTCGGCCGCCACCGTGAGGGGGAATTCCGGCAGGACCCGGGTGGCGCTCTCCAGGCGCCGGAAGATGCGGTAGCGCCGGTCCACGGGGGCGAACAGCTTGGCGTGCCGGGTGACGTTCTCGGAATTGCCCAGGAACAGGAACCCGCCCGGCCGCAGGGCGAAGTGGAACAGCGGGATGACCCGGTTCTGCAATTCGCCGTTGAGGTAGATCAGGAGGTTGCGGCAGGAGACAAGGTCGAGGCGCGAGAACGGCGCGTCCTTGATGACGTTGTGCTGCGAGAAGATGCACATCTCCCGCAATTCCTTGACGACGCTGTAGGTCGCCCCCTCCTTGACGAACCAGCGGGCGAGGCGGTCGGGCCGGACCTGGCGCACCAGCGCCTCGGTGTAGCGGCCGACCCGGGCGGCGGCCAGAGCCCGCCCGTCGATGTCGGTGGCGAAGATCTGCACCTGCGGCATCGCGTCGAGCGTCGCCATGCGCTCGCGCAGCAGGATGCCGATCGAGTAGGCCTCCTCGCCGGTGGCGCAGCCGAGCACCCAGATCCGCACCTGGTCGTTCGAGCCCTTGGCCGAGAAGAGCCGCGGGATCACCTCGCTCTCGAGCAGCTCGAACTCGCGGCCGTCGCGGAAGAACTGCGTCACCCCGATCAACAGGTCGTTGAACAGGTTCTGCACCTCGTCCGGCTCGGCGCGCAGATGCTCGACATACGCCTCGACGGTCTCGACCTGCACCACCTGCATCCGCCGGTGGACGCGGCGCAGGAAGGTGTTCTGCTTGTAGCCGTGGAAATCGTGACCGGTCTTGTTGCGCAGGATGGTGGCGATGCGGATCAGCCGCTCGCCGGCGCCCCCGTCCTCCGCCTCCCGGGACGCGCGGGGGCCGCGGCGCAGGTAGCGGATATAGGACAGGATCCGGTCCGCCATCTGCTCGGGCGGCACGACGTGGTCGGCGAGCGCCTCGGCGGTGCTGGCGGATGGGCCTTCCTCGCCCTGCGGCTCGGCGAGCGTCAGGCCGCCCGCCTCCTTGACGGCGGTGACGCCCAGCGTCCCGTCGCTGCCGGTCCCGGCGAGCACCACCGCCACGGCGCCGGCATCCTGGTCCGCGCCGAGGGAGACCAGGAAGGTGTCGAGGCTGCCCCGCCCGTCCGGGCCCGCCGCCGGCCCCAGGCGGAACCGCCCCTGCTTCAGGGTCACGGTCCGGTCCTCCGGCAGGAGGTAGATCCGCCCCGGCACGACCGGCGCCTCCTCGGCCACGGGGGCGGGCGTCAGGGCGGCGGCCCGCGACAGGATCGTGAGCCGGCGCGCCTCGTCGACCAGCTGGCGCTGCTGCAGCGCGACCACGACGGCGACGCCCGGCATCTCCGGCGCGTGGGCGAGGAATCGCTCCAGGGCCTCGATCGCCGTTCCCGACGCGCCGATTCCGACCACCACCAGCCGCTCCTGCGCCCGTCCGTCCTCCATGGGGGGGCCCGATCCCGCGCGGGTCTTCCTGGCCAAGGGTCGTCGTCTCCGGTAGCGGGCGGCGGACGGGGGGCGCGGCCTATCGTTCACGATCATACGCATCCGGTATGGCACTGTCAGTCCAAGACGACGGGTTAACCGGGATTCCTGCGGGACGCCCCCCGGTTCCCCGGGCGGCGGGCAGGCCTCACCCCGCCTCGTGCGAGGTCCGCCGGTCGCCCGCCGGCCCGTCGCGCAGGGCGCGGCGGATCGTGCGCACGTGGCTGTCGTATTCCTGCGCCCGCTCCGCGTACATCCCGGCTATCAGGGCGTTGCCGCGCCGGTCCGCGTCGGCGGCCATGCGGCCGACGAGATCCGCCCGCTCCTTGACGATCCGCAGCGCGATCCGCAGGGCGTCCTCGAGCGCGTCGCCGTGGCTGTCGGCCAGGGCCTCGGCCGTGTAGGCGTGACCGATCTGGCAGCGGAAGCGCAGCACCCGGCCCTCCCGCAGCTGGGACAGAACGCCGCCGCAATCCGGGCAGGTGATCGGCGCCGGGTCGGCGCTCCGCCCCAGGAGCCCGTCCGTGATCTCCGCGGCGCGGCCCGCCGCGATCGCGACCTCGAGGGCGAGATCCTCCGGCACCGGGCCCGACGCGCCGGGCGGTCGCGCGACGAGGCCGGCGAGCGCCGCGCCGAGGGTTTCGGTCGGCGCGCAGGCATCCGCCGGCACGGCGGCGAGCGCGCTCCTCGGCATGTCGGGCGCCTCGGCCCCATCGGGATCCTGCACCAGGGCGAGGCCGCCGCGGGCCTTGATCGCGTCGAGGCCCGCGGCGCCGTCGTGCAGGAGCCCGCTCAGCAGCACGCCGACCACCCGCGGCCCGTAGGCCAGCGCCGCGGAGCGGAACAGCGCGTCGATCGCCGGCCGGCTGGTATTCTCCCGCGGGCCGTGACCGAGGCGGATCAGGCCCGGCTCGATCAGCAGGTGGCTGTCGGCCGCCGCCAGGTAGACGCGGCCCGGCCGGATCGCCATCCCGTCTGCGGCCGGCACCAGGGGGAGCGGGCCCGGATTCGGACCGAGCCGGGCCGCGAGGCAGCCGCCGCTCGCCATGTGCAGGACCACGAAATACGAGGTCCGGCCGGCCGTGGGCAGGCTCGCCAGGATCGCCCGCAACGGGCCCACGGCCCCCGCGGAGCCGCCGATCACCACGATGTCGTGAACGGGCGCGGCGTCGGCCGGCACCGTATCGTCTCGTCTGTGGGCCGGGGGCATGGTTGTCGCCGGAGGGACGGCGGCCGTCGCGCATCGCGCCGCATGCCGTCTGGAGGGAGGTGCAGCCTCCCACCGGGAGCCTCGCTCCGCCCCAACACAAGTTAAATTGCGCGTCAGCGCCCGCCGCCCCGGTCCTGGCCCGCGGCACCGGTCCCGGTCTTGTTCCTGGTCTTGTTCCCGGCGATGAGCCGGCGCTCGTAGTGCTTGGCGACCCGCAGGTGGCGCGAGATCGCGTAATTCATCGCCGTCAGGAAGCCGTAGGCGCCGCGCACCCAGTGGCGCCGGCCGACATAGGCCTTCAGGAAGTTGCCGGGCAATTCGACGAACAGCCGCCAGGTCGGGATCTCGACGCCGCGGGCCTCGAGGTCGGCGGCCTGCTGGTCGGAATAGCGGTTGAGCTTGTCGAGCTGGTCGCCGAGGGAGCGGACCGAGAAATGGTGGATCACTCCCTTCAGGCGCCCGACCGTGGCTCCGGGTTCCAGCTCCACCCGGTCGTGCACCGGCGAGGGCGAGTAGCGGCCGCGGTCGCGGCGGTAGAGCCGCACCGGCCACAGCGTGTAGGCGAGGCGGTGCGGCCGCGCCTCGCCGGGAAACACCTCGGCGATGCCGAGCGCGTAGGCCGGGTGCGGCGGCTCGCCGGCCTCGAACAGCCGGCGGATCTCGGCCGACAAGGCCGGCGGCACCACCTCGTCGGCGTCGAGGTTCAGCATCCAGACGTGCCTACACTGCTCCTCGGCGAAGCGCTTCTGCGGCCCGTAGCCGGGCCAGTCGCGGGCGATCACCCGGGCGCCGAGGGATTCCGCGAGGGCCTGGGTGCCGTCGGTCGAGCCGGAATCGACCACGATCAGGTCGTCGGTCAGATCGCGGACCGCCGCCAGCGTGGCGCCGATGCGGTCGGCCTCGTTGCGGGCGATGAGGAAGATCGAGAGGGGGAGGGGGGCGACCATGGACCGGGGCGGGAGAGGCCCGGCCCGCCTGAACGGAGCGCCGGGGGATGTCGGGTCAGGCACTAGAGCATTTCCCGACGGAGCGGACACCGGGTCGTCTCAGAAAATGCGGCAAAATCAAGTGCCTAGAGCACCACTCGATGGCAACACGGTCGGGCGGTGCTCGAGCGCATCGTTCGGGGGGCCTGGAAACCGGTCCGGTCGGTGCCGGCGGGCGGCCGGGCGGGGGCGTGCCCCGGCGGCCACGGTGGCGCAGGGAAATGCGCCGCGGCCGCGCCGCCCCATTGGCGCCGCATCGATTTGGCTCATCCTTAAGGAGTGCCCGCAAGGATCGGGCGCGAGGAATTGCCGGGTGCCGCGGGGTCGTGGCTCTGCGGCCGGAGGGAGCGGGCCTGTGGTGATGGGGGTTCTCGTGCGCGGCCGGAGCTTGGGGATCCTCCTCGTCGCGATTGGGCTCGGCGCCTGCGCGGGCACGCCGAAGGGCGTGCTGGCGCCGGTCGCCGCGACGGTGCCGGGGGCGTCGAAGGTCGACATGCTGGTCGCGACCACCCGCAAGACCGCCGCCAATCCGGGCGAGATGTATTCCGGCGACCGCGGGCCGGCCCTGTCCTACGCCGACATCACGGTCTCGATCCCGCCCGACGCGATCCGCCAGCCCGGCACGGTGCAGTGGCCCAAGGAGCTGCCCGGCAATCCCGCCACCGACTTCGTGACCCTCAAGGCCGAGACCCTGGAGCGGCCCGAGGCGGCCGCGCGCCTGCGCCGCAGCGCGGCGCGCACCGGCAAGCGCAACGTGCTGGTCTTCGTCCACGGCTTCAACAACCGCTTCGAGGACGCGGTCTACCGCTTCGCCCAGATCGTGCACGACACGAGGGCCGACGTGGTCCCGGTGCTGTTCACCTGGCCGTCCCGCGGCAGCGTGCTCGCCTACGGCTACGACCGCGAGAGCACCAACTACTCGCGCAACGCGCTGGAGGGCGTGCTGCGCCGCCTCGCCCAGAACCCGGAGGTCGGCGAGATCACGGTGCTCGCCCACTCGATGGGCAACTGGCTCGTGCTCGAATCCTTGCGCCAGATGGCGATCCGCGACGGGAAGGTCGCGCCGAAGATCCGGGACGTGGTGCTGGCCGCGCCCGACGTCGACGTCGACCTCGCCCGCGAGGCGTTTCGCGACATGGGCCCGGGCCGGCCCCGGCTCAGCCTGTTCGTCTCCCAGGACGACAACGCGCTCGCGGTCTCGCGCCTGGTCTGGGGCAGTTCCGGCGCGCGGCTCGGCGCCATCGACCCCTCGACCGAGCCCTATCGCAGCGAGCTCGCCCGCGAGAACATCGCGGTCCTCAACCTGACCGCGATGAAGGGCGAGGATGCCCTCAACCACGGCAAGTTCGCCGGCAGCCCGCAGCTGGTGGCGCTGCTGGGCAACCGCCTGGCGCAGGGGCAGACCATCACCGATTCCCGCGTGGGCCTGTCCGATCGCATCGTCCAGATGACGGCGGGCGCCGCCGCCACCGTCGGCACCGCCGCCGGCCTCGCGGTCTCGGCCCCGGTCGCGGTGGTCGACGCCCAGAGCCGCGAGACCTACGGCGAGCACCTGCGCAACCTCGGCCAGGGCATCGGCGACACGGCGGAAGGGGCGGTGGATCTCGCCACCGCCCCGGCGCGGGCGCTCGGGGGGCGGTGAGGGTGGTGGCCCCTCGCGGCGACTCGGCTTAAGCGGGGCGGACGAGATCCCGCCCTCCGGCGCCGCCGCGCCGGACCAGCCGGACATCCGGGAGGCCCTGTACCATGCACCACCCCACCCGCCGCACCCTGCTCGCCGGCGCCGCCGCCACGCTCCTTCCGGCGCCCGCCCTCCATGCGCAGAGCGGGGCGCTCCGGCTCAAATGCGGCGTCGTCACACCCGACAGCCATCCGGCGACGATCCGCCTGCGCGAGGCGGCCTACCGGGTGGCGAAGGAGACGAACGGCGCGGTCGAGGTCGCGGTGTTTCCCAACGGCCAGCTCGGCTCGGACACCGACATGCTGAGCCAGCTGCGCTCCGGTGCGCTGGAGATGTTCGCGCAATCCTCCTCGAACCTGGCGACGCTGGTGCCGCGGGCCTCGCTCATCAACATCGCCTTCGCGTGGAGCGGCTACGACAAGGTCTGGCCGGCGGTGGACGGCGAGCTCGGCGCCTACATCCGGGGCGAGATCGCCAAGGCCGGCCTCGTGCCGTTCGAGCGGATGTGGGACAACGGCTTCCGCCAGACCACGACCAGCACCCGCCCGATCAGGGGGCCGGCCGACTTCGAGGGCGTGAAGCTGCGGGTGCCGAACAGCGCGCTGTTCACCTCGGCCTTCCGGGCGCTCGGCGCCGCGCCGGTGGCGCTCAACTTCTCGGAGGCCTACTCGGCCCTGCAGACGAAGGTGGTGGACGGCCAGGAGAACCCGCTCGCCATCATCACCAGCTTCAAGCTCGCCGAGGTGCAGAAGTACCTCTCCTTCACCAACCACATCTGGGACGGATTCTGGCTGATGTCCGGGAACCGGACCTGGTCGCGCCTGCCCGAGGACGCCAAGGCGGTGCTGACCCGCCACTTCAACGCCGCCGCCCTCGACCAGCGGCAGGACATCGCCAGCCAGGGCGTGGCGATGCGGGACGCCCTGGGCAAGGCCGGCTTCGCGATCAACGACGCGCCCGCCGCCCCCTTCCAGGACAAGCTGCGAAGCGCCGGCTTCTACACCGAGTGGAAGGGCAAGTACGGGGCGGAGGCCTGGACCCATCTGGAGAAGTTCGCCGGGGCGGTGTCGTAGCTCCGGTCACTCGCCGGCGGGCCGCGCCGCGACATAGGCGGTCCGTCGGCCCGGCACGAAGCCCAGGGCCTCGTAGAAGGCGTGCACCCGCGGATCCGCGCGCCCGCTCTGCATCAGGACGTGGTGGCAGCCGCCCGCCCAGGCCCGGGCGAGCGCCGCCCGCACGACGGCCCGCCCGTGCCCGCGCCCCCGGGCTTCCGGATGGGTGACGACGTTCTCCAGGAAGCCGTGGGCGCGTCCCGCGCGCAGCAGGTTCGGCGCGGTGACGAGCATGCAGGTCGCCACGATCCTCCCGCCCTCGTCCGACACGAAGACGGCGACGCCCGGATGGGCCAGGGTCTCCCGCCAGAGCCGGTCGGCGACCGCGCCGGTCGCGGCGCGGCTGACCTCTGAGGCGGACAACAGCGCCAGCAGCGACGGCAGGTCGGGGAGGCGGGCGGGGCGGGCGACCGGCCCGCCGTCGTTCCCGGCCGGGCCGTCCCCCGGCCTCACGCCCGCTCCAACGGCCGCATCACCGCGTAGAGCGCGGCCTTCGCCTCGAAGCCGATGCCGGGCACGTCCGGCATCGCGACCCGGCTGTCCTCGACCGGCACCGAATCGGCGAAGCCGCCGAAGGGGGCGAACACGTCCGGGTAGCTCTCGTTGCCGCCCAGCCCGAGGCCCACCGCGATGTTGAGGGCGAACTGGTGGCCGCCATGGGGCACGCAGCGGCGGGGCGACCAGCCGTGGGCGCGCAAGACGTCGAGGGTGCGCAGGTACTCGACGAGGCCGTAGGACAGGGCGGGGTCGAACTGCAGGATGTCGCGGTCCGGCCGCAAGCCGCCGTGACGGATCAGGTTGCGGGCATCCTGGTGCGAGAACAGGTTCTCGCCGGTGGCGAGCACGCCGTCATAGGTCGTCGCGAGGGCCGCATGCGCCAGGTAGTCGAGGGGATCGACCGGCTCCTCGTACCAGCGCAGGCCGTAGGGCGCGATCGCCCGGCCGAAGCGGATCGCCTCCTCGAGGGTGAAGCGCCCGTTGACGTCGACGCAGAGGCGCGCGCCGTCGCCGCCGAGCACGGAGAGCACCGCCTCGATCCGGGCGATGTCCTCCTCCAGCGGCACCAGCCCGACCTTCATCTTCACGGTGCTGTAGCCGCGGTCGAGATAGGAGCGCATCTCGTCCCGGAGCGCGCCGACCCCCTTGCCCGGGTAGTAGTAGCCGCCGGCGGCGTAGACCCAGGCGGTCGGGTCGGCGTCGCCGCCGCGGTAGCGGTCGGCGAGGAGCCGCCAGAGCGGCACCCCCTTCGCCTTGGCGAGGGCGTCCCACAGGGCCATGTCGAGGACGCCGACCGCCACCGAGCGCTCGCCGTGGCCGCCGGGCTTCTCGTTCTTCATCATCGCCGCCCAGGCCCGGTGCGGGTCGAGCAGGCCGTCCTCGCCCTGGAGGTCCTCGGGCGCCGCGGCGAGCAGGCGCGGGATGAAGCGCTCGCGCAGGAGCCCCTGCGGCGCGTAGCGGCCGTTCGAGTTGAAGCCGAAGCCGACGACGGGACGGCCGTCGACGACGACGTCGGTCACCACCGCGACCACGCTCGCCGTCATGGCCGAGAAGTCGATCCAGGCGTTGGCGATGTCCGACTTGATCGGCGCGACGATGTCGCGGATGGCGGTGATGCGCATGGGGGATCCCCTGACGAGCCTGATGCTCCGTCTCGTAGGGGCCCTGGCCGGCGCTGACAAATGCGCCGGATGCAGGGTGCCGGCGCCGGGACGTCAGCGACGCGGGATCAACGGGCCGTGCCGTTCTTCTGCGAGCCGGGGCCGGTGCCGGGTGCACCGCTGCCGGTCGGGCCGTCGCGCTGCACGGACGGGCCCGGGCCCATGTTGCCGCCGCTCGACCCCTGCGAGCCCGTCGAGCCCATGCTGCCCGGGTTGTTGCCGCCGATGCCGGTGCCCGGCGGCTGGCTCGCCATGCCGGAGCCGGTATTGCCGCTCGACGGCGGGGCGACGCCGGTGCCGTTGTTGATGCCCTGGGCGGCGGCGACGGTCGCGGTGCCCGCGACGAGCGCCAGGGCGAGGAGGGAGGTGCGGATCGGCATGGATCTGTCCGGTCGGGAGTCGGACCGGGGCAACGGCGCCACCGGGCCGGCGTTCCCCTCGCGCCGCTGCGGCTCCTTGGTCCCTTGGACTCCTTGGCCCCTGCGCCGCCGACACCCTGCGACGGACCGGCCGCAGACCGACGGAGGATGCAGGCCGGCGGATGAAATCCTTGGCAATCCGTCCGCCCCGCATGCAGACTGGCCGGCCTGTCGTCCCGCCGGTGTCGTCCGGCTGTCATGGGGCGGCGGTTATGGCCACCCGCCAGAAGGTGGCGCGGATCTTGAAAGGGAGCGCACGGGGTCCGGTCCCGGCCCGTCCTCGTGCGAAGGAGTCGTCATGCAGGTCTTCCTGGTCGCCCTCGGGCTCATCGTCGTCCTGGTCGCCGTCGGCGTGTTCGGTCGTCACCCCGACCACCGCGAGCTGCCGGACACCCATCGGCGCTGAGGAGGCCGGGCGCGGCGCAACGGCCGCCCTCCTGCCGCGTTGGACCTGCGGACGGCCCCGCCTCGGGCCGATCACGGATCGTCCTGCCTGCGACAGGAGCCCATCATGCCCGCATCGCGTTCGCTCACCCGTGCGCTCCTCCTCGGTGCGCTCGCTTCCACCGGCGGCCTCGCCCAGATCCAGGCGCAGGCTCAGACCCTTCCCGACCAGACCGGGACCGGGGGCGGACCGCGCTCGACCATCACGGCGCCCAACACCAGCTCGGTCGGCCAGGTCATGCCGCATCCCGGCCGGACCGACGAGCGACTGGAGCGTCGCATCGACGACCGCACCCGCGAGGAGCGCGTCGACGACCGGATCGACAGCGGCATCTGCGCCGGCTGCGGCCGCTGAGCCTCAGCCCAGCATCTCCGCCAGCCGCGCCCGGGCGCGGTTGATCCGGCTCTTCACGGTGCCGACCCGGCACTCCATCGCCGTCGCGATGTCCTCGTAGGAGAGGTCGTGGACGGCCGAGAGCAGCAGCGCCTCGCGCTGGTCCGGCACCAGGCGGTCGAGCGCGGCCTGCACGTCGCGCAGGTCGAGCGTGCCGTCCTGGGCCGGCAGGGAGATCAGGCTCGCGGCGAACATCCCGTCGGGGTCGCCGACCTCGCGCCCCCGCTTCTGGTACTCGGAATAGAAGCTGTTGCGCAGGATGGTGTAGAGCCAGGCCGAGAGATGGGTGCCGGGCGCGAACCGGTCCTGCGCCGCCCAGGCCTTCAGCAGGGTCTCCTGGACCAGGTCGTCGGCGCGGGCGTGGTTGTTGCACAGGGTCAGGGCCCGGCGGCGCAGCCGCGGCACCGCCTCCAGCAGGTCGCGGCGGAAGGCCTCCGCCGGCGCGGCGTCGAGGCCGGCGAGCGCCGCGACGAGGCGGGCGGCCAGCTCTTCCAGTCTTGCGCAGGACGGCGGCGCCGCGTCGTCGTAGGCGGCGCGCAGGGTCGCGCCGAGATGGGCCTGGAGGCCGGCGGGCAGGCCCGGTGCCTCGGCGCGCTCCGGGTCGGCCGATTCCGGGTCTTTCGTGGTCAGCGACGGCATCGCGCGGTCTCCGGTGACCGGCGCTTAAGGCACGTTGGGACGTACCGTTACAATGGTATCGGCGTACTAGTTCTTACAGCTTGGCCGGTTCTCGTGTCCGGTCCTTTCGGTCGGGATGCCGCCGGAGGCGGGCGCTTACGACGGCGGGACCGTGCCCGGCAGCCAGCGCCCGCGCATGTGCCGTTCCGTCGCCTGGCGCAGCCTCTCCGCGTAGCCGGGCAGTTCGGGGCCGATCAGCGGCAGGTCGAGCGCGGCGATGGTGGCCTGGATCCCGTCCTCGTCGAGGGCGCGCCCCGCCGCCACGGCGTGGCGGGCGATCTCGAGTTCCTGGCCCCAGAAATAGACGCGTCCGGCCCCCACGTTCGCCTGCATGGCGCGCACCTCCTCGACGCGGCCGTCGGAGACCAGCGGCAGCCAGATGTCCGGCATCAGCAGGTCGACCGGCCCGTCCGGCCGCCAGGCATGGGCGTCGCCCTCGATGACGCGCAGCTTGTCCCGCGCCTCCGGCGGCAGCTGGGCGGCGAGATCGAGCTCGCGGTGCAGCGCGATCACCTCGGGATCGCGCTCGACCACGGTGACGGCGGTGACCTCGGGCCGCAGGGCGCTCGCCACCGCCGACCAGCCCATGCCGAGGCCGAAGACGACGACGTGGCCGCGGGCCAGCCGCACGCCGATCTCCTGGCTCTCGAGTTCCATCGGCGTCGTCGACATCCAGGTGTCGCCGCCGCGCATCAAGGCGGTGAAGCTCTCCACCAGCATCGGCGGGCTCCAGTAGCCCTGGCAGAGCAGGTTCCGGCCGTGATGCACCGTCCAGGTGCCGGAGTGCAGCGGCCGGTAGACCGGGAGGAACAGGTCGTAGGCGAAGACGGGCAGATCCGGTGGGGGCGTCATCGTGGTCTCCTCGCCGTCCGTGCGCGGCCGGTGGGGGTTCGCGGCCCGCAGATGGATCCGATTCCCCGACCTGACGCAAGGTGACGCGGCCCCGCCACGGTACCGTCCGATCGCGACACGATCGAACGGTGCCCCCGGGTCCTCGATGCTGCGCCATTTTCTGCGACGGGCCGGCATCCGGTGCGGCGGAGCACGCCCTACCGGCCCCTCAGGCCCGGCACCAGCGGCAGGGCCGCCGCGCAGGCCGCCGCCATCACCCAGAACGCCCCCGCCCCGAGATGCTCGTAGAGCGGGCCGGCGGCGAGCGTCGCGAGCGTGGTGGCGACCCCGAGGCCGAGGGTGCCGTAGAGGGTCTGGGCCGTCGCCGCGAGGCTGGGCGGCACCGTCCGCCCGAGGATCCGCATCGCCGCGAGGTGCAGGAGCGCGAAGGTCAGCCCGTGCAGGGCCTGGATGCCGGCGAGGGCCGGCAGGGCGATGGTCAGCGCCGCCACCGACCATCGCAGGACGCCCGCGCCCGCCGCCAGCGCGAGGGCGCCGGCGGGCCCGATCCGTGCGAGGAGCGGCGGACCGACGACGAGAAAGACCAGCACCTCCGCCGCCACCGCCTCGGCCCAGAGCAGGCTCGCGAGGGTGGCGCTCAGGCCCGCCTCGCGCCAGCGGATCACCGCGAAGGCGTCGTGCACCGCGTGGCTGCCGATCACCAGGGCGGCGACCGCGACGAGGCGCAGGAACGGGCCCGATCGCAGCCGGTCCCAGGCGCCTGCGGCAACCGGCGTCCCGGCGGCGCCCGGCGTTGCGGCAACCGTCGCCGGCAGCCGGAGGCTCGCCCCCGCCAGCGCCGCGAAGGCGAGGGCGCCCGCCACCGGCAGGGCCGAGAGGCCGAGGAGGACCACGACCTGACCGGCCGCCAGGGTGCCGGCGATGAAGGCCGCCGAGCCGGCGCCGCGCACGGTGCCGTAGGCGAACCGGGAGGCTGCCGCCGCCGGCAGTGCCAGGGCGTCGGCGAGCGGCGCCAGCGGGGCCGTGGCGGCGGCGTGGGCGAGGCCCGCGAGCATCAGCCCGGCGAGGCCGTGGCCGGCGAGGTAGAGGAGGGCGCTCACGCCCGAGAGGGCGGCGCAGACCGCGAGCACGCCCCGGCCGGCGGCGAGCCGGTCGGCGATGCGGCCCGCGAGCGGCCCGGCGGCGAGGCGGATGCCGGTGCCGGCGGCGAGCACCAGGCCGACCTCGGTGGGCGACAGCCCGCGCTCGCCGAGGAGCGCGGGCAGGAACGGCGTGGTCAGGCCGTAACCGGCATAGAGCGCGGCGTAGACGAGGAGGAAGCGCGGCAGCGCCGCGCCGCGCCCGGACGTCAGAGCAGGCCGGCGCCGTGCGGGTGGTCCCGCTGCGGCTCGACCGCCACGATGGCCCCGAGGCCGAGGATGAGGGCGCCGGCGGCGCAGAAGGCGAGGGAGAGGGCTGCGATGATCATGGACGCGAGCTTCGCGATTCCGTGCTTAACGCGAGCTTGCCGAACGGGGTGAAGAAGAGGAAAACCCCGGCATCCACACTGCGACGACCGGCCGGTGCGGATGCGCCGCAACGGTCACGCAAACGCCATTTTCGGGCAGGGACCGTCGCCGGGACCACGACCGTCGCCGCGGCGAAGGCCGTTGTCGGGGCAAAGGCCCTCGTCGGGACGAAGGCCGTCATCAGGAGGAACGCCTGTGGAATACCGCACGCTCGGCCGGTCCGGCCTGAAGGTCTCGCAAATCTGTCTCGGCACGATGATGTTCGGCGGGCCGACTCCCGACGACGAGGCCGAGCGCATCGTGGCCGACGCCCGCGCGCAAGGGGTCAACTTCATCGACACCGCCGACGTCTACACGGAGGGCCGCTCGGAAGAGGTGGTGGGCCGGGCCATCGCCCGCGACCGCAACGCCTGGGTGCTCGCCACCAAGGTGGCGAACCCGACGGGGACGGGCCCGAACGACCGCGGCCTGTCGCGGGCCCACGTCGTCCGGGCCTGCGAGGCCAGCCTGCGGCGGCTGAACACCGACAGCATCGACCTCTACTACCTCCACAAGGAGGACCACGACACGCCGCTCTCCGAGACGGTGCGGGCGATGGCCGACCTGATCCGGGCCGGCAAGGTGCGGTATTTCGGGGTCTCCAATCACCGCGCCTGGCGGATCGCCGAGATCTGCCGCCTGTGCGACGAGCACGGCATCGACCGGCCGGTGGTGAGCCAGCCCTACTACAACGCTCTCAACCGGATGCCCGAGGTCGAGCACCTGCCGGCCTGCGCGCATTACGGCCTCGGCGTCGTGCCCTACTCGCCCCTCGCCCGCGGGGTGCTGACCGCCAAGTACCGCCCCGGCGAGGCGCCGCCCGAGGGGACCCGCGCCGGGCGCGGCGACACCCGGATGATGCAGACCGAGTGGCGGCCCGAGAGCCTGCGCATCGCCGGGGCGCTGAAGGCGCATGCGGAAGGCAAAGGCGCCTCGGTGATCGACTTCGCGGTGGCCTGGGTGCTCAACAACCGTGCCGTCACGGCGGTGATCGCCGGACCCCGCACGCTCGCCCAGTGGCAGGCCTATGCCGGCGCCCTCGGCTACCGCTTCACGCCCGAGGACGAGGCCCTGGTCGACCGCCTGGTGCCGGCGGGCCACCCCTCGACCCCGGGCTACACCGACCCGGCCTATCCGCTCGAAGGACGAACCACCTGGACGGCGGCTCTCGACTGAGCCACGCTCGCCGGTGTCAGGCTAACGGCGTTATCGATGTGGATGACGCCGGTCGGATGGCGATTTCCTCTTGGAACGCGCCGCGCACGGCTTAGTTGTTGACGCTATGTGCCCAGGCATGTCCACTGTTCGACCCTGGGAGACGGGTTGCAGACCGGAGGAGACCGATGGCGACCAAGACCACCAAGAAGGCCGAGACGAAAGCCGAGCCCGAAGCCGCTCCCAAGGCCGCCAAGGCCGCCCCGAAGGCGGCGGCCAAGGAGACCAAGGACGACGGAAAGGACGAGGGCAAGGGGAAGAAGGTCGCGGCGCCGAAATCCGGCGACAAGCCGAACGCCCTCCAGAAGCCGCTGCAGCCGACTCCCGAACTCGGCGCCATCGTGGGCGACAAGCCGATCCCGCGCGGCGAGGTGGTGAGCAAGGTGTGGGATTACATCCGCAAGCACTCGCTCCAGAACCCCGAGAACAAGCGCGAGATCCTGGCCGACGAGAACCTGAGGAAGGTGTTCGGCAAGGACAAGGCGACGATGTTCGAGATGAACAAGTACCTCGCCCAGCACCTGAAGTAGGGCGAGCGGCCTCCTCCCGTCCGGATGGCCGCGCGACGCGGCCATCCGTTCCGTGACGGGCGGGATGCAGGCCTTGGATGACGACTTCTGCGCGGACCGGGTCGGCCCGCCGCCGCGGGCCGGGGCCCGTGATCCGGGCCTGATGATCCGGGGCCTCTCCGGCCGGCCGGACAACCTCCCATGACGAAGCCCCACGATCCGGACGAGGCCGGTCGCCGCCGCGCCCTCGCGGCGATCCTGTTTCTGTTCGTCCTGGTGATCGGCGGCGTCTGGCTCGCCAACACCCTGCGCCGGGAGGCGGCCCGCGAGGATTGCCTGGCGAGCGGCCGGAGGGATTGCGCCGAGATCCGCTCGGCGCCGTAGACCTCCGATGGGCCTGACCCTACGGGCGGGGCGACGGCCTACCGGAACAGGATCGCCGCCTTCCCCAAGGTGATCCACACCCCCCACAGGATCGGCAGGCCGACTGCCGCCCAGGCGAGCGCCGCCACCGGCGTCAGGCCGCCCCGGCCGATGCCGAACGAGCCGGACGGGCGCGCGGCCGCATGCGCGCCGGGGGCGGCCTCGGCCTGCGTCATGAACCAGCGCTCGCCGAGCGGCCGCACCAGCAGGTTCGCCACGAACCCGACGGCCAGGAAGCCGGCGAGGATCAGCAGCGTGCGGCTGTAGAGCGCCGCGCCCTGGACGCCCGCATCGACCTGCGCCTGCCGGATCGCCGTCACCACGAGGGGGCCGACGATGCCCGCGGTCGACCACGCGGTGAGCAGCCGGCCGTGGATCGCCCCGACGAACCGGGTGCCGAACACGTCGGCGAGGTAGGCCGGGATCGTCGCGAAGCCGCCGCCATACATCGACAGGATCACGCAGAAGAACAGCACGAACAGCGCCTTCGAGCCGATATCGGCCGCCCAGGGCGCGGCGGCATAGAGCACGCATCCCAGCGCGAAGAAGGTGGCGTAGGTCGCCTTCCGGCCGATCCGGTCGGAGAGCGTCGCCCAGAAGAAGCGGCCGAGGATGTTGAACAGCGACAGCAATCCGACGAAGCCGGCGGCGATCGCGGCCACTTGCGCCTTCTGGCCGGCATCGAGCTGGCCGAACCCGACGTCGGCCCGGCCGATCAGCGCGCCGCCGAAGATCTCCTGCAGCATCGGCGAGGCCAGCGCCAGCACGCCGATCCCGGCCGAGACGTTCAGGCACAGCATCGCCCAGAGCAGCCAGAACTGGGGCGTCTTGTGCGCGTCGGAGAGATGGACGTGGCCGCTGGTGATCATCCGGTTGCGGGCGGCCGGCGAGGTCCAGCCCTCGGGCTGCCAGTTCTCCGGCGGGACGCGGTAGCCGAAGGCGCCGCAGAGCATGACGACGAGGTAGCCGGTGCCCATGATCGCCAGCGTCTGCCACACGCCGGCCTGCCCCGGCCCCTTGAAGTGGGTGATGAGCAGGTCGGCGAGCGGCGAGCCGATCATCGCGCCGCCGCCGAAGCCCATGATCGCCATGCCGGTCGCCATGCCGCGCCGGTCGGGGAACCACTTCACCAGGGTCGAGACCGGCGAGATGTAGCCGAGGCCGAGGCCGATGCCGCCGATCAGCCCCATCCCGAGCCAGACCAGCCAGAGCTGGTGGAGATAGACGCCGAGCGAGCCGATCAGGAAGCCGCCGCCCCAGGCGAGGGCGGCGACGAGGCCGGCCTTGCGCGGCCCGGCCCGCTCGAGCCAGCCGCCGAACAGGGCGGCGGAGAGCCCGAGCATCACGATGCCGATCGAGAACACCAGGACGAGGTCGCTGACGCGCCAGTCGCAGGTCGTGGTGACGAGGGCGGTGGCCAGGCCCATGTCCGGGCAGGCGGCCGGGCCGGGCTGGCCGGTGCTCAGCGCCCGCGACAGCGGCAGCCAGAACACCGACAGCCCGTAGGACATGCCGATGCAGAGATGGATGGCGAGCGCCGCCGGCGGTACCAGCCAGCGGTTGAACCCGGCCCGTGCGACGATGCGCTCGCGGGTGAGGAACCCGGGTGCGACGGCACCCGATGAGCGGTTGACGACGCTGGCGTCCATGAACGTCCTCCTGGTCCGACCCCGTGCCGGGCCATTCGGACACTACGTTTAGGAGTGGATCTTCAGCCCCGATAGACGATGCGCGGCAGCATGGGATTTCAATCCATCATCCTTTCGTCGGGGTGGCGGGGCTGCGCTTTCCGTTGCGTCGCTTCCGATCGAACCTTGGCGAGACCAGGATCTTTCAGCGCCGCACCCTGAGCCCGCTCGCCACGGCGCCGGCCAGCGCCAGGCCGCTCGCCAGCCACAGCACGGTCGTCGTCCCGCGCGCGTGCAGGTAACCGAAGATCACCGCGACCACGGCCGCGCCGAGGGACTGGCCGAGCAGCCGCGCGGTCGATTGCATGCCGCTGGCGCCGCCGCTGCGCTCCCGCGGCGCGCTGGTGATGATCACCTTGTTGTTGGGCGACTGGAACAGCCCGAAGCCGAGGCCGCACAGGGTGAGCCGCCAGGCGATGGCGAGCGGGGAGGGGTCCGCCGGCAGGGAGGCCATCAGGGCGAGGCCCGCCGAGAGCGCCACGAGTCCGATGCCGCCGAGGAGGCCGGGGGGATAGCGGTCGGCCATCCGCCCGGCGAAGGGGGCGATCACCGCGATGGCGATCGGCCAGGGCGTCATTAGGAGACCGGTCTGGGTGCCGGTGAGGTGCAGCACGTCCTGGAAGTAGAACGGGAGTGCCACGTAGGCCATCATCTGGGCCGAGAACGAGCAGACCGAGCTCACCATCGACAGCGCGAAGACCGGGATGCGCAGGAGGTCGATCGGCAGGAGCGGGGCAGGCAGGCGGACCTGCATCCACACGAAGGCGATGCCGACGAGCCCCGCCGCCGCCAGCAGGACGAGCGCCGTGCCGCGCCGCTCCGGCTCGCCGAGCCCGTCGACGCCGGTGATGAGCAGGCAGAAGACCAGGGCGTTGAGGAGCGCGCTCAAGGCATCGAACCGGGCGCCGCTGCGGTGGGTGGCCGGCAGCGTCCGGGTCGCGAGGGTGAGTGCCGCGAGGCCGAGCGGTACGTTGACGAGGAACAGCCACGGCCAGCTCGCCACCGACAGCACCGCCGCCGCGACGCTCGGGCCCGCCGCCGAGGCGATCGCCACGATCAGCGCCATGGTGCCGACGCCGCGCCCGATCATCCGGTGGGGATAGATGAAGCGCACCAGCGCGATGTTGACGCTCATGATCCCGGCCGCACCGAGCCCCTGAACGATGCGGGCACCGACCAGCACCGGCAGCGAGCCGGCGAACGCGCAGGCGAGCGACGCCGCGGTGAACAGCGCGAGACCGGTGCAGTAGACCCGCTTGTAGCCGAGGATGTCGCCGAGGGAGGCCAGCGGCAGCAGGGCGGCGGTGACTGCGAGCTGGTAGCCGTTGGTGATGAAGATCGCGGCGCCCGGGCTGACCTGAAGGTCCTTGGCCATCACCGGCAGGGCGACGTTGACGATGGCGCCGTCGAGTACCGCCATCGACATGGCGATGCCGATCGCCAGCATCGCCCACAGCCTCTCCCGGCCCGGCAGGCCGTCGGCCGCCTCCGCCGCCACCGGCCCCGCCGCTCCCGTCATCGGTTCCGCGCTCCCCGTCGTCGCCCTAAACAGATTTCGCAAAAGTGGTTGCCGGTTTTGCGACAAAAATCTGCGACAGAACAAAAGTCTCAACGGACGAAGCGTTGGCCTGCCAACGCAAGTCTGCTTAGAATTCCGATTATGCCGCACTTTCCGTGGCCGACCGCGATCCACCCCGCCGGACGGTGCTCTAGCCCAAAGCCGCGATCCCCACATCTGTCCCCGACCTCATCCCGGCCCTGCGCGAGAGGCGGAGATCCCGGACGGTTCGGCCGCGGGCGTGGCCCGGGCGAGTGCGTTGACAGGCCCGGTCGGAGGTGTATGGAGCCCGCCGTGTCCCGGTCCGCGTCTCGCGGCCCGCCACGCTTCGACCAGGAACCGTCAACCCCATGCCGAGCGACAGTCACAGTCGATCGCCTGCGCCGTTCGTGCCGGCCGCTTCTCGCAGGGACGCCTGACGGCGCGCCCTCGGGGATCCGGCCGCGCGGACGGCCGCCCCCGAGAGGTGCCTCATGACCTTCACCATCCTGCCCTTCGCACCGGAGGGCGCTGCCGTTCGTCCCCTCGCCGCCGCGCCCGCGTCGAAGACCGTTCTGCGCGCCTCCTGGTCCCTCGACCCGGAGACCGGCCGGTCGGTCTGTCAGTGGAGCGCGGAGGACCGGGGGAGCGATACCCCAACGCGCTGCCCGGCTCCGCTCCGGCATGCCGCGTGAGCCGGGGCAAACCTTCGAAAGCCTGCCGACGAAACGACGCCGCCCGGGATCGATCCGATCCCGGGCGGCGCGAACGTCGGGTGCAGCGAGGCCCTACGCCGCCCGGACGGTGGCGAGGAAGCGGTGGACCTCGGCGCCGAGATGCTCGGACTGGCGCGACAGCTCGGAAGAGGCCGAGAGCACGTGGCCGGCCGAGACGCCGGATTGCTCGGCGGCGCTCGCCACCGCGGCGACGCTGTGGGTGACCTCGCCGGTGCCGGCGGCGGCCTGGGTGATGTTGCGCACGATCTCCTGGGTCGCCGCGCCCTGCTCCTCCACCGCCGCGGCGATCGAGGTCGCCACGCCCGAGATCTCCTCGATCCGCGCGGTGATCTTGCCGATGGCGCCGGCCGCCTGGCCGGTCGTGGCCTGGATCGCCGCGATCTGGCCGGTGATCTCCTCGGTGGCCCGCGCCGTCTGGCCGGCGAGTTCCTTCACCTCGGCCGCCACCACCGCGAAGCCGCGGCCGGCGGCCCCGGCCCGGGCCGCCTCGATGGTGGCGTTGAGCGCGAGCAGGTTGGTCTGGCTGGCGATCGAGGAGATCAGCCCGACCACGTCGCCGATGCGGGCGGTGGCCTCGGTCAGCGCCCGGACCTGGTGGGCAGTCTCGCCGGCCTCGGCCACGGCGGCCTTGGCGAGACGGGCCGAGCCGTCGACCTGGCGACCGATCTCCTGGACCGAGGCGCCGAGTTCCTCGGCGGCCTCCGCCACCGTGCCGACATTGGCGGCGGCCTGGGCCGCCGCGGCGGCGACGCCGGTCGATTCGGTCGCGGTCTGCGTCGCCGTGCCGGTCATGCTCCGGGCGGTGGCCTGCAGCTCGGCGGCGGCGGAGGAAACCTGGCCGACGATGCCGCCGACCGCGTGCTCGAAGGCGTCCGCCATCTGGCGCATCCCGGCCTTGCGCTGCTCCTCGGCCGAGGCGCGGGCCAAAGCCGTCTCCTCCTCGAGGGCGCGGGCGCGCACCATGCTCTCCTTGAACACCTGCACGGCGCCGGCCATCGCGCCGATCTCGTCGCGCCGCTCGCGGGCGGGTACCGCCTCGTCGAGGCGGCCGGCGGCGAGCGCCCCCATGCTGCCGGACAGCCCGATCAGCGGCCTGGCGATGCTGCGGCCGATCAGCGTGGCGGCGGCGGCGACCAGGACCGCCACCAGGGCGGCGCCGGCGAAGAGGTTCCACAGCGTGGCGTGGATCTGGGCCGCGGTATCGTCGGCGTAGATGCCGGTGCCGACGACCCAGCCCCAGGGCTTGAAGCTGCGGGCGTAGGACACCTTCTCCACCGGTACGTCGGAGCCGGGCTTGGGCCAGACATAGGTTTCGAAGGCGGCGCCGTCCGCCTCGATCTTGCGCATCATGTCGGCGAAGAACTTGCGGCCCGACGGCTCGGCGAGGCCGCTGACGTCCCGGCCGACCAGCTTGGGATCGGGATGGGCGATCAGGCGCGACTGCATGTCGTTGACCCAGAAGAACTCGTCCTTGCCGTAGCGCAGGGCGGAGATGGCGCCGGCGGCGTTCTTCTGGGCGGCCTCGCGGGTCATCCGCCCGGCCCGCTCCTCGGCCTCGAAATGGACGAGGATGCCCTGGGCGGCGTCCACCAGGTCCTTCGTCTTGAGGGCCCGGGCGTTGGTGATCGCCCCGGCGAGATCGTAGGCGGCGAGGCCGAGGATGAGGACGAGCCCGACGAGGGCCACGCCCGTCAGGGCCTGGATCCGGGCAGCGATCTTGAGCGACATGAAGGGCCTTGTCAGCAGGGTGGACGCCCCCGCACCCGATCGTCGAGGTGCGGAAGGTCGCGGCGATGCGAGGATCGGCAGGCGCCCGGCGCCACGCGGCCTTCCGCGTCGAGCCTGCCCCAATACGATCGGGTCCGTTTGGATCATCGGCGCTAACAGTTACAAGGACGATAACGGTTGGTCAGTTTCCGTAGGGGTCAGTCGTCCGGCGGTCGCGGCGAGCAACCTGCGGCGGCGCCGCCCCTTGGGACTGCTGCGCGTTGCGTGCAGCCGATCCGCAGGACCCGCGAACGCGACGCCCGTGGCCGCGCCGATCCCGATAGGTCGAATGTCCTGTTGGCCGCCGCGCGGGCTCACTGGCGGCCCCGTTGTAAGCATTTGTTCGGGAGTGGGTCTGTATTCGAAGGGGGCTGGGGCAGTGCGGCGAGCGGGAGGGACAGGATGCCCGACGTGAGGACCTTCGTCCTCGTGACCGACAGGCCGGACCGCAGCGCCGCGATCGTGAGCGCCCTGCGGGAGATCGGGATCTGCGACGTCGTCGGCCCGGAGGAGACGTGGCGGGACCGGCGTGAGCTCGCCGGCGTCGTCTCCGACCTGACGCTGTCGCGGCCCGAGACCGACCACTGCCTGCGGACGCTCAAGCGCCATTTCGCCGGCCGCAACCTCCCGGTGATCTGCCTCCTGCGCAAGGCGACCCAGGACGCGCTGCGCCACGCCAAGAGCCTCGGGGCGACGGTGTGCATTCCGGCCTACGTGCCGCCCCAGACCGTCGCCGCGGCCCTCGCCAACCAGGTCGGGATCATCGCCGGGGGCACCGAGGCGGCGGTGCTCCAGGGAGTGGCCCGGGCCGGCGAGGCGCTGAACGGCCTCATGGCGGAGGCCCGGGCCGGCCAGCCGGTCCGGATGGGCGCCGTCGAGGCCGGCCTCGGCCCGATCCTGACCGCGGTGCAGGAGGGCGGCCTCGCCCGCTGGCTCGACACCGTCTGGACCCACGACGACGCCACCTACCAGCACTGCCTGCTGGTGGCGGGGCTCTCGGCGCAGTTCGCCCTGCATCTCGGCTTCCGCCACGAGGACCAGTTCCGCTTCGTGCGCGCCGCGCTGATCCACGACGTCGGCAAGGCCCGCATCCCGCTCGAGATCCTCAACAAGCCCGGCCGCCTCGATTCCGGCGAGATGGCGGTGATGCGCACCCACGCGGCCATCGGCCACGAGGTGCTGCTGGCCGGCGGCGAGACCGACCCGATGACCCTCTCGGCGGTCCGCCATCACCACGAGATGCTCGACGGCTCCGGCTATCCCGACCGGCTCGTCGGCGACGCGATCGGCGACATGGTCCGGCTGCTCACCATCTGCGACATCTACGCCGCCCTCACCGAGCGCCGGCCCTACAAGCCGCCGATGCCGATGGCCGACGCGATGGCGATCCTCGCCGCCATGGACGGCAAGCTGGAGGCCCGCCTGGTGCAGTCCTTCGGCGAGGCGATGGCGGGCGCCGGGTAGGAATCGGGCTTCTGCGCGGGCCGTGTCCTCCCACGGCCCGTTCGACCGGCGCGACGGTCTTCTCGCCGTTCCATCGTCTCCCGGGGCCGTGCAGCCTCCGGTCGGCGGCCTTGAAGACGCGCCGCGGCCGGCCGATGCGCGAAGTTGCGCTTAGTGCAGGCGCCCGGCCCGACGTCGCGGCCGTCCCGTTGAGGCCCGGCCCGGGAGCGCGACATCCGCTGGCGATGGTCGATGCACGACGGGCCCCGGACCGGCGACGGGCGACACCCGGGCGGGCCGGCGCCGATGCCGATCCTGCAGGATGGATTCATCGCCGGTACTTAGTTCGTTCGGACCGAGGCCGGCGCTCGTCCGATGTCGGCGGCGTCGAGGGCGGCCGCGAGCCGGCGGATGCCGGCGCGGATCGTGTCGGGCGCGCTGCTGGCGAAGCCGAGGACCAGCCCGGCCCGGTCCGGCCGGGCGCCCGCCTCGTGGTAGAGCGGACCGACCGGGTAGATGCCGATGCCCGCCGCCCGGGCGGCCGCAGCCATCGCCGCCTCCCGCTCCGCCGGCACATCCTCGAACCAGGCGACGAGGTGCAGGCCCGCCGCCGCGCCCGCCACCCGCACCCGCGTCCCGAAGCTCTCCGCCAGGGCGCCGAGCAGGGCGGTCCGGCGCTCGGCGTTGCGGCGCCGGGCCTGGCGCAGGTGGCGCTCGTAGCCGCCCTCCTCCAGGAGCCGGGCGAGGGCCGCCTGTTCGAGCCCCGGCGCCTGCCGGTCGGCGAGGCGCTTGGCCTCCGCGAAGGCATCGCTCAAGCCGGCCGGCACCACGAGGTAGCCGAGGCGCAGCTGCGGCGAGAGGGTCTTGGAGACCGTGCCGACATAGATGACGCGGCCCGCCCGGTCGAGGCTGAGCAGGGCCTCCACGGGCTTCATGTCGAACCGGTACTCGCCGTCGTAATCGTCCTCGACGATCATGGCGCCGCACCCCTCCGCCCAGGCGAGCAAGGCCTGCCGGCGGGCGGCGGGCAGCACGCCGCCGAGGGGGAACTGGTGCGAGGGCGTGACATAGGCCAGGCGCGCCCGCCCGGCCGCCGCCAGGTCCCCGGTGCGCAGCCCTTCGTCGTCGACCGGGACCGGCACGATCGCCGCGCCGGCGGCGCAGAAGGCCCGCCGCGCCGCGCCGTAGCCGGGCTCCTCCACCGCCACCCGGTCGCCGGGATCGACGAGGAGCCGGGCGCAGAGGTCGATGCCCTGCTGCGAGCCGTTGACGACGACGATCTGGTCGAGGCCGCAGCTCAGGCCCCGGGCGCGCCAGAGGTAGGCCTGGAGCGCCGCCCGCAAGCCCGGCAGCCCGCGCGGGTCGCCGTAGGCGAGCCGGGCCGGCCGGCGCAGCAGGACGGCGTTGAGCGCCCGCCGCCAGGCGAGCGCCGGGAAGTCGTCGCCCGCGAGGTCGCCGGTGCGGAAGTCGATCGCCGGCTTGGGCGGCTCCGCGGCCGGCGGCATCGCCATGATCCGCTCCCCGAAGGCGGAGAGGCGCTGCGGCGGGACCATCGCCCCGGCCGGCGCCGGCTCGGGCCGAAGGCCGGCGGCGACCCGCGTGCGGCTGCCCGGCCGGGTCTCGAGATAGCCCTCGGCGATCAGCTGGTCGTAGGCCGCCGTCACGGTGGTGCGCGACACGCCCAGCTCGGCGGCGAGGGCCCGGGTCGAGGGCAGGGCGGCGCCCGGCGGATAGGTGCCGTCGGCGATCTGCGCCTTCAGGTCGGCGCCGATCCGCGCGCTGACGGACAGGGTGCGAGCGGAAGCGTCCAGACTGGCCCACCTTCTTCGTTGCGAACTGGCCGTTCAGCATGGGCCGGTTTCGGGCGAAGCACCAGGGCGCACCGCGATGGCGCCCCCGAGGACTCTCCGCAAGGTCTCCCCCGATGTACATCCCTCCCGCCTTCCGCGAGACCGACGCTGCCGCGATGCACGAGACGATGCGCGCCGCCCCCCTGGCGAGCCTCGTCACCGCGACCGCCGCCGGGCTCCTGTGCACGCCGCTGCCGCTCCTCCTCGATCCGCACGAGGGCGAGCACGGCGTGCTCTACGGCCATCTCGCTCGGGCCAACCCGCAATGGCGCGAGCCCGCCTCCGGCGAGGCGCTGGCGGCCTTCTCGGGACCCGACGCCTACGTGACGCCGTCCTGGTACGCGACCAAGCGCGAGACCGGGAAGGTGGTGCCGACCTGGAACTACGTCGCGGTCCATGCCTATGGGACGGCCGAGTTCTTCGACGATGCCGACCGCCTGCTCGCCGTCGTCACCCGCCTCACCGAGCGGCACGAGGGCGCGCGGCCGGCCCCCTGGGCCGTCGGCGACGCCCCGGCGGAGTTCATCGCGGGCCAGCTGCGCGGCATCGTCGGCCTGAGGCTGCCGATCGCGCGCCTGGAGGGCAAGCGCAAGATGAGCCAGAACCGCAGCGCGGCGGACCGCGCCGGCGTCGCGGCCGGGCTCTCCGCAGGCGACCCGGCGGAGCGCCGCGTCGCCGGGCTGATCCCCTCGGCGGATTGATCCCGGCGCGAGCGCCGCCCCCGGATTTGCACCCGGTACGAACCTTGCTCCACTATGCCCCGTGCACGAGCCGGGACGGGGCATGGCCGAACTGCGAAGCCTGGAGATCTTCTACTGGACCGCCTCGCTGTGCAGCTTCCGCAAGGCGGCGGAGCGGATGCACACCTCGCAGCCGGCGGTGTCGCAGCGCATCGCCGCCCTGGAGCAGGAATTCGGCGTGACCCTGTTCGAGCGGCGCGCCCGCTCGGTCGTGCTCACCGCCAAGGGACGCGACCTGCTGGCATATGCCGAGCGCTTCCTGCGCCTGCGCACCGAGATGATGCAGGTGGTGGCGGGGCCCGGCTCGGTGCGCGGCGTGCTGCGGCTCGGCGTCTCCGAGACCATCGTGCATACCTGGCTGATGCGCTTCATCGCGCGGATGAACGAGTCCTATCCGGGCGTCACCGTCGACATCGCGGTCGACATCTCGCCCACCATGCGCGACGCGTTGCTCGACCGCGACCTCGACCTCGCCTTCCTGGTCGGGCCGATCACCATGCCGAACTTGGTGAACCTGCCGCTCTGCCGCGTGTCGCTCGCCTGGATCGCCGCGCCGCATCTCGATCTCGGCCCCGGCGAGGTGAGCCTGGAGCGCCTCCTGCGCCATCCCCTGATCACCTACCCGAAGAACACCAACCCCTACGTCTCGCTGCGCGAGATGCTGGCGCAGTCGAACCTGCCGCCGCCGCGCCTGCACAGCAACGCCTCGCTCTCCACCATCGTGCGCATGGTGCGGGAGGGCATCGGCATCGGGGTGATCCCGCCCGAGGTGGTGCGCCAGGACCTCGAGGCCGGCTCGCTGCGGGTCGTCGCCCCGGCGCCGGCGCTCCCCGACATCGGCTTCACCGCCACCTATGCCAGCACGCCGGATTGCGGGCTGGCCGCCGCGGCGGCGCGGCTCGCCAGCGAGGTCGCCGCCTCGCCCGAGTGGCGCCAATGATGCGACATCCGGACGAGCCGGCGGTCCTCCCCGGGGGGCGCGGCCGGCTGCGATAAGCAGGGCTTATCGAAACCGATGCGAAATCGCGATTGGTGCTTACCTGCCTGTGATGTGATCATGGCGTATCCTTGAGCAGAGGAGTGGTGATGACCCTTCCCTTCGACCGGGCGCGGATGAGCGGCGAGGCCGCCCGGCTCGCCTGCCGCAGCGGCGCCATCACCGGCTGCACCGCCGGCATCGCCGACGGCTACGTCCAGGGCAACCTCGCGGTGCTGCCCGCCGACCTCGCCGAGGAGTTCCTGCTCTTCGCCCAGCGCAACCCGAAATCCTGCCCGATCATCGGCGTCTCGGCGAAGGGCGAGCGCGCGATCCCGGAGCTCGGCCTCGACCTCGACATCGCCACCGACATTCCCGGCTACCGGGTCTGGCGCGACGGCGAGGTGGTGGCGGAATGCGAGTCCGTCGCGGAGTTCTGGCGCGACGACCTCGTGGCCTTCGTGATCGGCTGCTCCTACTCGTTCGAGGCGGCGATGGCCGAGGACGGGCTCCCCTTGCGCCACGTCGAGATGGGCGTGCGGGTGCCGATGTACCGCACGGGCATCCCCACGGCGCCGGCCGGCCGCTTCGCCGGGCCGATGGTGGTGTCGATGCGGCCCCTCACCCCGGCCCAGGCCATCCGGGCGGTGCAGATCACCTCGCGCTTTCCCTCCGTCCACGGCGCGCCGGTCCATCTCGCCCGGCCGGACCTGATCGGCATTCCCGACATCGGCGCGCCCGATTACGGCGACCCCGTCGCGATCGGCGACGACGAGATCCCGGTCTTCTGGGCCTGCGGCGTCACCCCGCAATCGGTCATCGCCGCGGTGCGGCCGGCCTTCGCCATCACCCATGCGCCGGGCTGCATGCTGATTACCGACCGCCGCAACAGCGAGTTCGCCGTGCTCTGAAAGATGTCCCCGATCCTTTCGTCTTAGATCCGTGTTGAATTCATCCCGGACTCTTGTTCGCGTATCATTTTCGCCGTCGGGCTGGCGACAGCATCGACACGGGCTTTTCAAAGCCGGCGGAATGAGGCTTAGAGGAAGTCCCCGTCGCCCGGAGGCCAGCGCATGATTCGTCGTCGAGAACTCTTGGTGGGGGCCGGCGCCCTCTCTCTCGTCACCGCACGCGGCGCGCCCGCCCGCGCGGCGGCGCCGGAGGTGGTGGTCGGCGTGCTCTACGCCATGTCGGGGGCGAGCGCGCAGGTGGGCGTCGATGCCCGCCACGCCATCGAGACGGCGCTGGACCTCATCAACAACGACCACGACCTCGACCTGCCGGGCGCCAAGGGCGCAGGCCTTGCCGGCATGGGCGGTGCGAAGATCCGCCTCGTCTTCGCCGACCATCAGGCCGACCCGCAGAAAGGGCGCGCCGAGGCCGAGCGCCTCATCACCCAGGACAAGGTCTCGGCCCTCGTCGGCTGCTACCAGTCGGCGGTCTCGGCCACGGTCAGCGCCACCGCCGAGCGCTACGGCGTGCCCTTCGTCTGCGCCGATTCCTCGTCGCCGAGCCTGCACCGCAAGGGCCTGAAGTACTTCTTCCGCCCGGCCGCCCACGACGAGATGTTCTCGACCGCGATGTTCGATTTCCTGGATTCCCAGCGCAAGCAGGGCCAGAAGGTCGATTCCGTCGCCCTCTTCTTCGAGGATACGATCTACGGCGTCGATTCGTCCACGGTGCAGCGCAAGCTGGCGGCCGAGCGCGGCTACAAGCTCGTCGCCGACGTGAAGTACAAGAGCAACTCGCCCTCGCTGACCGCCGAGGTGCAGCAGCTCAAGACCGCGAACGCCGACGTTCTGCTGCCGACGAGCTACACCACCGACGCGATCCTGCTGACGAAGACCATGGCCGAGCTCGGCTACAAGCCGAAGAGCATCATCGCCCAGGCCGCCGGCTTCTCCGAGAAGGTCACCTACGACGCGGTCGGCGACAAGCTCCAGGGCCTGATCTCCCGCGGCAGCTTCTCCCTCGACCTCGCCGCCAAGCGCCCGATGGTCGCGACCGTCAACAACATGTACAAGGCACGGGCCGGCCGCGACCTCAACGACAATTCCTCGCGCCAGTTCATGGCGATGGTCGTGCTGGCCGACGCCCTCGACCGCGCCGGCTCGACCGACGGCCAGAAGATCCGTGCCGCGCTCGCCGCCACCGACATTCCGGGCACCCGCACGGTGATGCCCTGGACCAAGGTGGCCTTCGGTCCCGACGGCCAGAACACCTTCGCCGACCCGGTGCTGCTGCAATGGGTCGGCGACAAGTTCGTCACGGTCTTCCCGGAAGCCGCCGCGGCGGCGCCGGCGAAGTGGCCGATGAACGCGTGAGCGGACTCTTCCCCTCCCCCTTGGGGGGGAGGGTCAGGGGTGGGGGTGGTGCCGCGTATGGCTCGGCGGTGCCTCCTGCACCACCCCACGCGGGATCTTCGACCCCCCTTACCCCTCCCCCACAAGGGGGAGGGGAGGCGTTCCCTTCTGATGCGACGGTGCTCGTTCGCACCTTCCGGAAGCCCCCACCCGGAGCCCCTTTCCCCATGACGACGCAAGCCCTGGTGCAGGTGCTGGCGAGCGGCCTCCTGATGGGCTTGATCTACGCCCTGATCGCGGTCGGACTCTCGCTGATCTTCGGCCTGATGGACGTTGTGAACTTCGCCCATGGCGAGTTCCTGATGCTGGCCATGTACGCGACCTTCGGGCTGGTGCTGGTGACCCATCTCGACCCGGTGGTGCTGATGCCGCTGGTCGCGGGCCTGCTCTTCGTGCTCGGCGCCGCCGCCTATATGGGCGTGGTGCGCTTCGCCATGCGGGCCAAGGCCAACCAGGGCATGGTGCAGATCTTCGCGACCTTCGGGCTCGCGATCCTGCTCCAGGGCGCCGCCCAGTACCTGTTCACGCCGGATTACCGCAACGTCCAGAACACGTGGCTCGGCGGGCGCACCCTCGATCTCGGCGGCGTCTTCCTGCCCTGGCCGCAGATCTTCGGCGCCTTCGTCTCGCTCGCCGCCTTCGGGGGCCTGCACCTGCTGATGAGCCGCACCGATTTCGGCCGCGCGCTGGAGGCGACGCGCGAGGACCAGGGCGCGGTGGCGCTGGTGGGCATCGACCGCAACCGGGTCTTCGCCCTCGGCTGGGGCTTGGGGGCCGCCCTCGTCGGCCTCGCCGGCGCCGTGCTGGCGATCTTCTACTACATCCACCCCCAGGTCGGCGCGAGCTTCGCGCTCATCGCCTACGTCACGGTGGCGCTCGGGGGCTTCGGCAGCGTGGCGGGCGCCTTGGTCGCCGGGATCATCGTCGGCCTCGTCGAGGCCTTCACGGCGGTGATCCTGCCGCCGGCGCTGAAATCCGTCGGCGTCTACGCCCTCTACCTCGCGGTGGTGTTCGTGCGGCCGCAAGGCCTGTTCGGGAGGCTCTAGATGACCACGCTGACCACCGCCCTCGCGCCGGGAGCGAGCCTCGCCCGCGCCGAGGCGAGCTACGCGGCCAGGCGCCGGCGCAAGCTGGTCGTCGCCGCCCTGGTCTTCGCCGGCCTCGCCGCGCTCCCCTACGGCATCCGCGACGTCTACCTGCAGAACGTCCTGATCCTGACCCTGATGTACGCCGCGCTCTCGCAGAGCTGGAACATCCTCGGGGGCTATTGCGGCCAGGTCTCGCTCGGCCACGCGCTCTATTTCGGCCTCGGCGCCTACGCGACCTCGGTGCTGTTCGTGAATTACGGCGTGCTGCCGTGGTTCGGCATGCTGGCCGGCGGCGCCCTCTCGGCGGCGGTAGCGCTGATCCTCGGCTATCCGTGCTTTCGCCTGGCCGGCCACTATTTCTCGATCGCCACCATCGTGATCGCGGAGATCGGCCTGCTGCTCGTCCACAACTGGGACTTCGTCGGCGGCGCCATGGGCATCCAGTGGCCGTTCAACCCCGATTCCTGGTGGACGCTCCAGTTCGCCCGCGACAAGATCCCCTACGTCCACTTCGCCGTCGGCTTCCTCGCCGTGGTCTGGTTCGTGACCTGGCTGATCGAGGGCTCGCGCTGGGGGTATTGGTGGCGCGCGGTCAAGGACGACGCCCAGGCCGCCGAGAGCCTCGGCGTCGAGGTGTTTCGCTCCAAGATGGCGGCCGCCGCCGTCTCGGCCTTCTTCACCGCCATCGGCGGCGGCTTCTATGCCGCTTACGTCTCCTACATCGATCCCGAGAGCGTGATGAGCTTCCGCTTCTCGCTGCTCTTCGCCCTGCCGGCGGTGCTCGGCGGCATCGGCACCCTGTGGGGGCCGCTCGTGGGGGCGGCGATCCTGATCCCGCTCACAGAGATCAGCCGCTCCTATCTCGGCGGCAGCGGCAACGGCCTCGACCTGATGCTCTACGGCGTCCTCGTGATGGTGGTGGCGCTCGCCCGGCCCGAGGGCGTGCTCAGCCTGTTCCGCCGCACCCGCAAGGCCCGCAACGAGGAGGCCACTCCGTGAGCGAACCTTTGCTGCGCATCGACCACGTCACGCTCCGCTTCGGCGGCCTCGTCGCCAACGCGGATGTCAGCCTCGACGTGCCGGAGGGCCAGATCCTCGGGCTGCTCGGGCCGAACGGCGCCGGCAAGTCGACCCTGTTCAACCTGATCTCCGGCACCTACCGGCCGAGCGAGGGCCGGATCTTCTTCCGGGGCGAGGACATCACGGATCTCCCCGCCCCCGAGCGCTGCCGGCGCGGCATCGCCCGCACCTTCCAGGTGCCGCGCTCCTTCGACTCGATGAACGTGCTCGAGAACGTCATCGTCGGCGGATTCGCCCGCCACGCCGGCGCCGCCGCGGCCCGCCGCGTCGCCCTCGAAACCCTGGCCTTCGCGGGGCTCAGTCATCGGGCCGAGGCCGTGGCGGGAGAGCTGACGCCGCCGGAGAAGCGCCGCCTCGAAGTCGCCCGGGCGCTCGCCACCGAGCCGAAGCTCCTCCTCCTCGACGAGGTGCTGACGGGGCTCACCCCCAGCGAGGCCAAGGCCGGCGTCGAGCTGATCCGCAAGGTGGCGGCAAGCGGCGTCACCGTCATCATGGTCGAGCACGTCATGGAGGTGGTGATGCCGCTGGTCGACCGCGCCGTGGTGCTGCATCTCGGCCGCGTGCTGGCCGAGGGCCACCCGACCGAGGTGGTGCGCCACGAGGGCGTCATCACCGCCTATCTGGGGGAGCGCCATCGTGCTGCTTGAGGTCCGCGCGCTCTCCACCGCCTATCAGGGCCTGCTCGCCATCCAGGGCGTCTCGATCGAGGTCGACACGGGCGAGATCGTCGTCGTGGCGGGCGCCAACGGCGCCGGCAAGTCGACCTTGCTCAAGTCGATCGCCGGGATGGAGCGGCCCCGCTCCGGCGAGGTCGTGTTCGACGGCGCCCGCATCGACGGGCTGCCGGGCCACGCCATCACCGCCAAGGGCATCGCCTACGTGCCGGAGAACAAGCGGCTCTTTCCGCGCCTGTCCGTCTCCGACAATTTGCGGCTCGGCAGCTACCTCCACCGCAAGGCCGCCGACCGCGAGGCGCCGCTGGAGCGGGTGTTCTCGCTCTTTCCCCGCCTCAAGGAGCGCCTGCCGCAGCGGGCCGGCACCCTCTCGGGGGGAGAGCAGCAGATGCTCGCCATCGGCCGCGCCCTGATGACCCGGCCGCGCCTCCTGATGCTCGACGAGCCGTCGCAGGGCATCATGCCCAAGCTCGTCGACGAGATCTTTTCCGCCGTCGAGGCGATCCGCGCCTCGGGCACGACGATCCTGCTGGTCGAGCAGCGCCTGGCCGAATCCTTGAGCATCGCCGACCGCGCCTACGTGCTCCAGACCGGCCGCCTGATGCTCGCCGGGCCGGCGGCGACGCTGCGCGACGATCCGGAGGTGCGGCGGGTTTATCTCGGGATTTGAGCTCTCTTCGGCGCGTGAGCCGATCGAACAGACCCCCGATCTGCCACCCTCCGCGTCATCCCGGGTTCCGCTGCGCGGCTCCGGGATGACGCGGAAGGGTGTCGTTCCGTCGGGCGGGAAGCGAGGCGGCGGGCCGGATGCCGGAGACTCCCGCCCACCCGCCCGATGCTCTACAGAGGGCTCCGCACGGAGACCCAGCGATGACCAGCCGCACCACCGAGATCACGCTTGAGCGCATCGCCCTGATCCGGCGGCTGGCCGTGGCCTGGGATCCGGCGGGGCCGGGCGCCCCGGTGATCCATCCGGACGCCCCCTACGGCAGCCTCGACCGCGACGGCGACATCGCCAACGTCACGGGCGACGACGAGGGTGCGGCCGAGGAGCATCGGGCGGTGGGCGAGGCGCTGGTCGCCTTCCTGCGCCATGCCCAGCTGAAGCCGGGCCGCTACGGCTACCACAACCCGCTGACCAAGCTCGACATGTCCCACGTCTCCGACGTCTTTCGCGACGAGGCGGCCGGCACCTCACCCGAGCAGATCGTGTTCGAGGTGGGTCCCGAGCACATCGCCCTGATCCGGCATCTCGCCATGGGCTGGGACGAGGCACGGAGCGTGCCGGCGGTCGATGCGAGCGCGCCTTACGGTGCGGGGGCCTTGGAGGAGGCGATGACCCGGGCCCTCGGCGGTCCGCGGGAGGATCTGCCCCACCTGCACCGGTCGATGCAGCCGGCGTTGCAGATCTTCCTGCGCAGCGCTGATATCGCGCCGGGGGATTTCGAGGTCTGACGGGATTTGCCGAAGGAGGAGGGCGGGGCGAGGCCCTGCCTTCCCGTCTCACAGGGGCGTCCCGGGGCTCGGCGCAGCCGAGAACCCGGGATCCATAGCCGCCGACGTACGAGAACGAGGCGGTTCGGTTCCGGCATCGCCCTGCATCGTGAGTGGTGATGGATCCCGGGTTCCGCTGCGCGGCCCCGGGACGACGAGGAGGGCGCAGGACGGTCGGGTGAAACGCCGCCTCCCTCGCCTCACACCACCTCGGCGATGGGGGCCTCCGCCACCGCCCCATGCCCGCCATGCTGCCGCAACGGCCGGTTGCCGGTGAGCCGCCGCAGCAGCACGTAGAACACGGGCGTCAGGAACAGCCCGAACGCCGTCACCCCGATCATGCCGGAAAACACTGCGACGCCCATGGCGCGCCGCATCTCCGAGCCGGCCCCCGTCGCGGTGACGAGGGGCAGCACGCCCATGATGAAGGCCATCGAGGTCATCAGGATCGGGCGCAGCCGCAGGCGGCTCGCCTCGATCGCCGCCTGGACCGGATCGCGGCCGGCGAATTCCAGCTCCCGGGCGAATTCGACGATCAGGATCGCGTTCTTGGCCGAGAGCCCGACCAGCACGATCAGGCCGATCTGGGTAAAGACGTTGTTGTCGCCCGACGACAGCCAGACCCCGGTCATCGCCGCGAGCAGGCCCATCGGCACGATCATGAGGATCGCCAGCGGCAGGGCGAGGCTCTCGTACTGCGCCGCCAGCACCAGGAAGACCAGCAGCAGGGCGAGGGGAAACACCCACGCCCCCGAATGGCCGGCGATGAATTCCTGGTAGGTGAGGTCGGTCCACTCGAAGGAAAAGCCGCGCGGCAGGGTCTCGGCGGCGATGCGGGTCGCCGCTTCCTGCGCCTGGCCGGAGGAGTAGCCGGGCGCCGCGCCGGCATTGATGTCGGCGGTGAGGAAGCCGTTGTAGCGCATCGCCCGCTCGGGCCCGGCGGTCTGGCGCACGCGCAGCAGCGTCGAGAGCGGCACCATCTCGCCCGAGCCCGCCCGCACCTTCAGGAGGCCCACATCGTCGGAGCGGGCGCGAAAGGGGGCGTCGGCCTGGACCCGGACCGAGTAGGTGCGGCCGAACTTGTTGAAGTCGTCGACGTAGAGCGATCCGAGATAGATCTGCAGCGTGTCGAACACGTCGGTGACCGGGATCTTGAGCTGGCGCGCCTTGGTCCGGTCGATGTCGGCGAAGAGCTGCGGCACGTTCATCTGGAAGCTCGAGAACAGGCCGGCGAGCTCCGGCGCCTGCGCGGCCTTGGCGAGGAAGGCCTTCGTCGCCTCGTTCAGCGCCTCGTAGCCGAGCCCGGCCCGGTCCTCGATCTGCAGCTTGAAGCCGCCGATGGTGCCCAGGCCGTTGACCGGCGGCGGCGGGAACATCGCGATGAACGCCTCGGGGATCGCGGCGTATTTCCTGTTGAGCGACTGCGCGATGGACGCGCCGTCGAGCCCCGGGCCTTTCCGCTCCTCGAAGGGCTTGAGGGTCGAGAACACGATCCCCGAATTCGACGAGTTGGTGAAGCCGTTGATCGACAGGCCCGGGAAGGCGACCGCGCTCTCGACGCCGGGTTCCTTGAGGGCGATCTCGCTCATACGGCGGATCACCTCCTCGGTCCGGTCGAGGGTGGCGCCGTCGGGCAGCTGCGCGAAGCCGACGAGGTACTGCTTGTCCTGGCCCGGCACGAAGCCGCCGGGGATCTGCCGGAACAGCAATGCGGTCAGCCCGACGAGGACGAGGTAGAGCGCCATCATCGCGCCTTTTCGCGAGATGACCCCGCCGACGCCGCGTCCGTAGCCGTTCGAGGCGAGCCCGAAGACGCGGTTGAAGCGGCGGAAGAACCAGCCGAGCAGGGTGTCGAGGGTTCGGGTCAGCCGGTCCTTCGGCGCGTGGTGGTCCTTCAGGAGCAGGGCCGAGAGGGCAGGGGACAGGGTCAGCGAGTTGATCGCCGAGATCACGGTCGAGATCGCGATGGTCAGCGCGAACTGCTTGTAGAACTGGCCCGTCAGCCCGCTGATGAAGGCGAGCGGCACGAAGACGGCCACCAGGACCAGCGCGATGGCGATGATGGGTCCGGAGACCTCGCGCATCGCCTGGTCGCTGGCGTCGCGGGGCGACAGGCCGGCCTCGATGTTGCGCTCGACGTTCTCCACCACCACGATCGCGTCGTCGACGACGATGCCGATGGCGAGCACGAGGCCGAACAGGCTGAGCGCGTTGATCGAGAAGCCGAAGGCGTGCATCACCGCGAAGGTGCCGACGATCGAGACCGGCACGGCGAGAAGCGGGATGATCGAGGCGCGCCAGGTCTGGAGGAACAGGATCACCACCAGCACCACGAGGGCGACCGCCTCGAGCAGGGTGTGGATCACCGCCTCGATCGACGCGCGCACGAACTGGGTCGGGTCGTAGACGATTTCGTAATCGACCCCCTCGGGCATGGTCTGCTTAATCTCCGCCATGGTGCGGCGGACCGCATCGGAGATCCGGATCGCGTTCGAGCCCGGCGATTGCGAGATCGGCAGGGCCACCGCCGCCTTGTTGTCGAGGAGCGAGCGGAGCGCGTAATCGGCGGCGCCGAGCTCGATCCGGGCGATGTCGCGCAACCGCGTGATCTCGCCGTTCTCGCCGGTCTTGACCACGATGTCGCCGAACTGCTCCTCGCTGGTCAGGCGCCCCTCGGCGTTGAGCGAGAGCTGCAGGTCGAGGCCGGGGATCGCCGGCGAGGCGCCGATGGTGCCGGCGGCCGCTTCGACGTTCTGGGCCTGGATCTCGCGCACCACGTCGCCGGCCGACAGGCCGTGCTCGGCGACCCGCTGCGGATCGAGCCAGATCCGCATCGCGTAGTCGCCCGAGCCGAACAGCTGCACCTGGCCGACGCCGTCGAGGCGGGCCAGCCGGTCCTTGATGTTGAGCACCGCGTAGTTGCGCAGGTACGTCATGTCGTAGCGCCCGTTGGGCGAGACGAGGTGGACCACCATCGTCAGGTCGGGCGAGGACTTCACCGTGACGATGCCGAGCTGGCGCACGATCGCCGGCAGCCGCGGCTCGGCCTGCGCGACCCGGTTCTGGACCAGCTGCTGCGCCTTGTCGGGATCGGTGCCGAGCCGGAACGTCACGGTCAGCGTCATGATGCCGTCCGTCGTCGCCTGGCTCGACATGTAGAGCATGCCCTCGACGCCGTTGATCTGCTCCTCGATCGGCGTCGCCACGGTCTCGGCGATGACCTTGGGGTTGGCGCCCGGGAAGGTCGCCCGCACCACGACGGACGGCGGCACCACGTCCGGGTATTCGGAGATCGGCATCGCGAACAGCGACAGCAGCCCGCCGATGAAGATGAGCACCGAGAGCACGCCCGCGAAGATCGGGCGGTCGATGAAGAACTTGGAGAGGTTCATGCCGCCCTCCGGGGGCGAGAGGGATCGCGGAAGACGGATGCCATCCACGTCCCGGGATCGGGAATGATCGCGGGATCCTCCCTCCCGTGTGGGAGAGAGGCAGGGGTGAGGGTGATGCGGTTCAGGATCGAGCACTGATCGGGGTGCTGGGACCTGAACGGTCCAAGATAGACTTGGGAAGTGTCACACCCTCACCCCTATCCCCTCGCCCGTACGGGAGAGGGGAACTAAGATTGGTTTTTTAACTGCAGCAGATTGCGAGACTCGATTCGGAGTCGCATTCGTCGTGCTTCGCGGCCCCGGAATGCCGATGGAGGATGAGAGGGCCGTCGCCGACGTCGTGGGCCCGCTCCCCTTACCGCTGCGCCAGCTTCCCCGTCCCCGGCTCCTGCATCGGCCGCGCCCCCATCGTCACGGGCGAAGGGCTGACGAGGCTGCCCGGGCGCACCCGCTGCAGGCCGTTGACGACGATCCGCTCGCCCCCCGACAGGCCCGAGGTGACGATCCGCAAGCCCTCGACCGACCGGCCGAGCGTGACGGCGCGGAACTCGGTCCGGTTGTCGGCCCCGACCACCAGCACGAAGCGCTTGTCCTGGTCGGTGCCGACGGCCCGCTCGTCGACGAGGAGCAGGCGCTCGGGCGCCGCCTGGCCGAGGCGCAGGCGGGCGAACTGGCCCGGGATCAGGTGCCCGTCGGCATTGGCGAAGGTGGCGCGCACCCGCACGGTGCCGCTGCGGGCATCGACCTTGTTGTCGATGAACTGGAGGTGCCCCGTCGCGCGCTCGCCGTCGGCGGTGACCATCTCGACCGGGATGCGGTCGAGCTTGCCGCGCCGGCCGGTGGGCTCGGCGATGCCGGACAGCGCCTTCAGCACCACGGTCTCGTCGGCGTCGAAGCTCGCATGGATCGGATCGACCGAGACGAGGGTCGTCAGCACCGCCGCGCCCGCCCCCGTCGCCACGAGGTTGCCCGGGGTGATCTCCCGGCGCCCGACCCGGCCGCCCACGGCGGCCCGCACCTGCGTGTAGTCGAGGTTGAGGCGGGCCGAGGCCAGGGTCGCCCGGGCGGCATCGAGATTGGCCTTCGCCTCCTTGAAGGCGTTCGCCCGCACGTCGAGGTCGCGCGCCGTGACGATGCGCTGGTCCGACAGGCGCTGGCCGCGCTCGTAGTCGCTCGCGGTGAGCGCCAGGCGCGCCTCGGCGCCCGCCACCTGGGCGTCGAGCCGCTGGACCTCGGCGGCGTAGGGCGCGGGATCGATCGTCACCAGCAGGTCGCCGGCCTTCACGAGGTCGCCTTCCGAGAAATGCGTCGCCTGCACGGCGCCGCCGACACGGGCCCGCACGTCGATCCGCTCGACCGCCTCGAGCCGGCCCGAGAACTCGTCGAACAACACCACGTCGCGGGGCTCGATCGCGGCGACCGGCACCGGGACCGCCGGCTCGGCGGGGGGCGTGGCGGCGACGGCCTGCCCTGAGGACAAGCGCGGCAGAGGCAGGTAAGCGGAGGAGGCGCCCGCGACCAGCGCGAGGGCGAGGCCGGACGCGGCGAGGCGGGGAAGGCGGGAGGGAACGACGGCAGGTTCGGGGTGCACGACCGGCTCCGACATCTGTAAGATACGTTACACATGTCGGCATGGACGCCGGCCGTCAAGAGACTTATCTACCACTCGTTACAAAAGTTGGAGCCAGCGGACGATGACGATGGGGCGGCCCCGGGCCTTCTGCACGGAAAAGGCCCTCGACGAGGCGATGGAGGTGTTCTGGCGCCACGGCTACGACGGGGCGACGCTGGCGATGCTGACCAAGGCGATGGGCATCAAGCCGCCGAGCCTGTACGCCGCGTTCGGCAGCAAGGAGGGCCTCCTCAAGGCCGCCCTCGACCGCTACGCCGAGCGCCGCTCCGCGCACATGCGCTACGTGCTCGAGGGCGCGACCGCCCGCGACGTGGCCGAGCGCTTCCTGTCGAGCATCGCCGAGAGCCACACCGACCCGGCCAACCCGCCCGGCTGCCTGTTGGTCCAGGGCGGGCTCGCCTGCGGCGCCGGCTCGGAGAACATCCCGTTCGAGCTGGCCGCCCGCCGCGCCCAGACCGAGACCGAATTGCGCGGGCGGTTCCTGCGGGCGCGGGACGAAGGCGACCTGCCCGAGGGCAGCGACCCGGCGGCGCTCGCGCGCTTCCTGTCGACGGTCGCCTCGGGCATGGGGGTGCTGGCCTCGTCCGGCGCCGACCGGGAGGCGCTTCGGGAGGTGGCGCGGGTGTCGCTGGCGGCGTTTCCCCGCGGGCGCGGAGCGGGCGAGGCGCCGGCGTGACCGGCCGCGCCGTGCCAGCCGACGACACACCGCTTTCATTTGATACAGTCTTCGTACCCCGGGCCGCGTTTCCATGCGCGACTCGGGGACTCCCCGGGATTGTTTGCCCCCACCTTTGGGTAACGGTTACGCCTGACGCAGTGGTGACGCAGTCTGGAACCTTTCACTGAAAATTATCGCGATCCCGGCACTCTGACGGCAGAGGGGCACCGGCCCCGATTCTCGAGCCTTGAACGGCTATCCGCACGTCGCGACCTGGATCACCGCATGTTGTCCTTATCCAAGCTGGCCGTCAGGTTGCCCGCCACGATCGTCGGGCTCGCGCTCGTCAGCGCGAGCGTGATGGGCGGTTTGAGCTGGTATTCCGCGAAAAGCAGCCTCGTCTCGTCCGTCCAGGATACGCTGCGGCTCGCCGCGACCGCGACCGGCCAGGGCATCGCCATGACGGCCGAGCGGGCCCAGGCGGATTTCGTCGCCGCGGCCGGCCATCCGCAGGTGGCCTCGAACTTCACCGACCTGATCGAGACCCTCGATCCGGGCAAGCCCGACTATGCCGCGATCCTCGCGGCCTTCCGGGCGCCGACGAGCGTCGAGGCGCGGCTCGCCTTCGACGGCGCGACGACGAACACGATGTATGGCCGCCGGCACGGCAAGGTGCAGGAGATCGCCCGCAAGCTCCTGAGCCATCCGGGCTACGCCGACCTGATGTTCCTCGATCCCGACGGCCGGATCGTCTACACGGCGACCAAGGGCGACGACTTCGCCGCCTCGGTCACCGATCCGGCCCTGCGCGGGACCGGCCTCGCCCGGCTGTTCGAGCAGATGAAGGCAGCGGGCCCCGACGCGGTCTCCGTCGCGGACTTCGCCGCCTACCCGGTCGGCAGCGGTCCCTCGGCCTTCGTCGGCAAGCCGATGAGCCGGCGCGCCAACGTCGCCATGGGGACCGCGCAGGCGGTGGAGCGCGCCGGCTACGTCGTGATGCGGATCGCGCCCGCGCTGTTCGACCAGACCATGTCGCAGCGCGCCGGCCTCGGAGAGACCGGCCAGACCCTCGCGATCGGCCCCGACGGACGGCTGCGGGCCAAGCCTCCCCTCGCGACGGGCGTCGCGGCCGGCTCGCTCTCGGGCGACCTCGGCATCACCCCGGACCGGGTCGCGGCGCAGGCGGCGTTCTCCTACGAGGCGCCGACGGGCCGCCGCATGGCGGTGAGCGCCGCCGTGCCGGTGCTCGGCGCGCGCTGGACGATGGTGGCGGAGCAGTCCGAGGCCGAGGCGCTCCAGGAGGTGGACGCCCTGTCGCGGATCCTCGTGCTGATCGGCCTCGGCGTGCTCGTCGGCACCGCGCTGCTCGGTCTCGTGATGTCGCGGGCGATCGTGCGTCCGCTCGCCGCGCTGACCGGGGCGCTGAAGGCCCTCGCCGCCCGCCAGACCCTCGACGAGGTGCCGGGCGTCCGGCGCCGCGACGAGATCGGCGACATCGCCCGGGCGGTGGTGATGATCCGCGACGTCTCCCTCGAGGAGGCGGCCCAGCAGCTCCAGACCACCGAGGCGGCGCGGCTGCGCGAGGAGCAGGCCAGGCGCAGCCTGCTGCGCGACCTCGCCGACCGGTTCGAAGTCTCGGTCGGCGCCATCGTCGCCCGCGTGTCGGGAGCGGCCGAGGGGCTGGCCGGCGCCTCCGGCGCCGTCACCCAGGCGGTCGAGGGTACGTCGTCCCGCTCGGTCAGCGTCGCGGCGGTCGCCCGGCAGACCAGCGGCAATGTCGGCGCCGTCGCGGCGGCGGCCGAGGAACTCGGGGCGACCGTGGCGGAGATCGGCCGCCAGGTCACCCAGGCCGCCGGGATGTCGGCCGAGGCGGTGGCGCAGGCGCGGGATGCCGGCGGTACGATGGCGGAGCTGTCCGCCGCCGCCGCCCGCATCGGCGACGTTGTCGGCCTCGTCTCCCAGATCGCCTCGCAGACCAACCTTCTGGCCCTGAACGCCACCATCGAGGCGGCCCGCGCCGGCGTGGCGGGACGCGGCTTCGCGGTGGTCGCCGCGGAGGTGAAGGAACTGGCCGGTCAGACCGCCAAGGCCACCGACGAGATCGGACGCCACGTCGCGGCGATCCAGTCCACCAGCCAGGGCGCCGGGGAGGCGATCACCGGCGTCACCGCCCAGATCGAGGCGATGAGCCAGGTCTCGACCGGGATCGCCTCGGCGATCGAGGAGCAGGGCACGATGACCCACGAGATCGTACGCCAGATGGCCGAGGCGACGGACGGCACCGCCGCGATGACGAGCGACATCGGCGCGGTCGCCGACGCCGCCGGCACCGCGGGCCGCGCCGCCGCCGAGGTGGCGCGGGTCTCCGACGACCTGACGGACCAGTGCGCCCGCCTGCGCCAGGAGGTCGACGGCTTCCTCGCCAGCGTTCGCGCCGCCTGACGGGTCCGGCGCGCCCCCGGGGAAAGGGGGCGCGCCGGGGTCAACGGTCCCCCTTGCGAGCCCGCTCGACCGGCTCGGACGAAGCCGGCGCACCCGCAACGAAGTCCATCCCGGGGCCCGCGCGGCGGAGCCCGGAACGACATGCAGGGTGTCGGGTCCGTTGCGCCATCCACACGAAGCCCGATCGATACCCTCTCCCGAAGCCCTCGTCCGGAACCGGTATCGAGGCTTTCGGCGACGGCGCTATTTGGCGAGATGCCGGTCGAAGAAGCCGGCGATTTCCGTAAACACCGCCTTCGTCTCCGGCGCCGTGTCGTCGCGGATGTAATGGGCGTGCGACTGCCCCTCGCCGACCTGCAGGACGGCCTCGACGCCGGCCTCCCGCAGCTTGCGGTGCACCCGCACGGTGTTCGACAGGAGGAGGTCGCGGGTGCCGGTGGTCAGGATCGTCGGCGGAAAGCCGTGCATGTCGCCGTAGACCGGCGATAGCATCGGGTCCTTCAGGTCGTGACCGTTGGCGTAGACCTTGGCCCCGGCGTCGCAGAAGCCGTCGGGCGAGACCAGCACGTTGTCGAGCATCGCATTGGTGACGAAGCTGTCGCCGACCTTGGTGGTGTCCGACATCGGCGTGCCGGGGGCGATCGCCGCGGGCAGCGGCAGCCCCTCCTGCTTGGCCCGCAGCACCATGGCGAGGGTCAGCGCACCGCCCGCCGAGGTGCCGAAGATCGCCGTCTTCCTCGGGTCGGTCGTCTTCACGACCGCCCTCCACACCGTCATGGCGTCGTCGTGGGCGGCCGGATAGGTCGCCTCAGGCGGCATCCGGTAATCGACCGAGATCACCTTGAACCGGCCGAACCCGGCCATGAAGATCGCCTCCGGCAGGCCGGCCTCGCCGGGATTGAGCACGTAGCAGCCGCCATGGACGTGGACGAGGACCCGGTCGCGGTTCGCCGCCGGGATGTCGTCCGGCGTGACGATGAAGGCCCGCACGCCGTCGATGGTGGTGCGCTCGACCTTGACCTTGAGGCGCGCGAGCATCCCGGGCACCTGCTTGGCGAGCGCCGCCGCACCCGCCTCGGCGACCGGCTTCCACTCCTCGCCGGTCTTCGGCTGGATGGCCCAGTTCTGGCGGAGCGGCGCGCCGATGATCTTCGCCATCTGCGGGCTGACGTCGCCCGGCACCGGCACGCTCTTGGCCGGCACCTGCAAGGGCCCCGTCATTGGAGCCGGAGCCGCCTGCGCCGGAGCCACCTGGGCCGGAGTCACCTGGGCCGGAGTCACCTGCGCCGTGGCATCCTGTGGCGGGGCGTTCTGCGCGGCCGCGGACGTGACGGCGGCGAGGCCCGCCAGGACAGCCAGCCCGGTGACGCGGCGCGAATGAAACACCATGAGCTCGTTCCTCCCTGGAGACCGCCCGCACCGTCTCGTGCGACGCTCGGCGGCCGAGGGAGAGTCTAAGCAGACTTGCCTTGGCAGGCCAACGCTTCGTCCGCGTAGACTCTTGTTTTGTCGCGGATTTTTATCGCAGAACCGGCAACCGCTCTGGCGAAATCTGATGAGGGCGCGCGACGACGGTTGCACAGGGATCGGCGATGCCGCCCATGCATGCCGCCGCTCCGCGTCGCGATCGCGCCAAGGGCGCCGGTCGTCCCCCCGAACGATCGTCGCGCTTGACGATCGCCGCCGCGTGTCGCCTCCTGTCCGAACAATAATGACGGGTCGGGAGGAAATGTGATGATCGTGAAGCGGTTGCTGTTATCCGCCGGGTGCCTCGTGCTCTCGGCGCTGCCCGCTCTGGCGCAGATCAAGATCAAGGTCGGCGTCCTGAACGACATGTCGGGCGTCTACTCGGATATCGGCGGAAAGGGCTCGGTCGCCGCGGCGCAACTGGCGGTGGAAGATTTCGCGGCCAACAACAAGGACGTCACGGTCGAGATCGTGGCGGCCGATCACCAGAACAAGCCGGATGTCGGCGCCGGCATCGCGCGGCAATGGTACGACCGGGACGGCGTCGACGCCATCTTCGACGTCCCGACCTCCTCCGTCGCCCTCGCGGTGAGCCAGATCACCCGCGAGAAGAACAAGATCTTCATCAATTCCGGCGCCGGCAGCACCGACCTGACCGGGCCGCAATGCTCGCCCAATACCGTCCACTGGACCTACGACACCTACGCGCTCGCCAACGGCACCGGCGGCGCCATGGTCAAGCGCGGCGGCGATACCTGGTTCTTCCTGACCGCCGACTACGCCTTCGGGCAATCGCTCCAGAACGAGACCGCCGCCGTCGTCACCCGCAACGGCGGCAAGGTCCTCGGCGCGGCCAAGGTGCCGTTCCCGGCGAGCGACTTCTCGTCCTTCCTGCTCCAGGCGCAAGGATCGGGCGCCAAGGTGATCGGTCTCGCCAATGCCGGCGGCGACACGATCAACGCCGTCAAGCAGGCGCATGAATTCGGCATCACCCAGGGCGGGCAGAAGCTCGCGGCGCTGCTGTTCTACGCCCAGGACGCCAAGGCGCTGGGCCTCGAGGTCGCCAAGGGGCTGGTGCTGACGGAAGCCTTCTACTGGGACCTGAACGACGGGACCCGGGCCTTCTCGGAGCGCTTCGCCAAGCGCGCGAACGGCAACATGCCGAGCATGAACCAGGCCGGCGTCTATGGCGGGCTGATGCACTACCTAAAGGCGGTGGCGGCGACGAAGTCGAAGGACGCCAAGGTTGTGATGGACTGGATGAAGGCCAACCCGGCCGACGATCCGCTGTTCGGCAGGAGCACCATCCGGCCCGACGGTCGCACGATCCACGACATGTACCTGTTCGAGGTCAAGAAGCCCTCCGAGTCGAAGGGCCCCTGGGACGTCTACAACAAGCTCGCGACGATTCCCGGCGACCAGGCCTTCAAGCCGCTGAATCAGGGCGGCTGCCCGTTGGTCGGCAAGAGCTGAGGCATGGCTCCGAGACGCTACGCCCGCCGCTGCCCGGTCTCCTTCGCGGCAAACCCCTCCAGGATCTTGTCCAAGGTCAGCGGATAATCCCGGATCCGGATCCCGGTCGCGTTGTAGACCGCGTTCGCCACCGCGGCCCCCGCGCCGCAGATGCCGAGCTCGCCCAGCCCCTTGCTCTTCAGCGGGTTCGCCTTGTCGTCGAGCTCGGGCAGGAACACCGCGTCGATGTCCGGCAGGTCGGCATGGACCGGGACGTGGTACTCGGCGAGGTCGTGGTTGACGAAGGTGCCGTAGCGGGGATCGACCTCGATCGCCTCCATGAGGGCTGCGCCGACGCCGAACACCATCCCGCCGATCGCCTGCGAGCGCGCGGTCTTCGGGTTGAGGATGCGCCCGCCGGTGAACACGCCGAGCATCCGCCGCAGCCGGATCTCACCGGTGTCGGCGTCGACCCCGACCTCGGCGAAATGCGCGCCGTAGGAATATTGCGAGAATTTCTTCTCGTTCTCGCCCGGCTTGATCTCGCCCTCGGCTTCCAGGCCGGAGCCGATCAGGTCGCGCAACGATGCCGAGCGGTTGCCCGAGGTGATCCGACCCTCGGAGAAGACCGCGTTCTTCGGCTCCAGATCGGTCTTCGCCAGGAGCTGCCCGCGCAGGGCCTCGCAGGCCATGTAGAGCGCCGAGCCGGACGAGGCGGCGCCGAACGAGCCGCCGGATCCGGACGACATCGGATCGGCGGTGTCGCCGAGGATCATCCGCACCTGCGCGACTTGCACGCCCAGCATCTCGGCGGCGATCTGGCTCAGGATCGTATAGGTGCCGGTGCCGATATCGGTCATCGCCATCCGGGCGGTGAGCGTCCCGTCGGGGTCGAGGCGCACCCGCGCCTTGGCGGGTTGGAGCGGGTTGAGGCGGGCCGCCGCCGAGACGCCGGTACCGACCATCCACTGGCCGTCCCGGGTCGCACCGGGTTTCGGGTTGCGCTTGTCCCAGCCGAAGCGGCGCGCGCCCTCCTGCAGGCAGGGCACCAGCTGGCGGGTCGAGAACGGGACGTGCTTCTCCGGGTCCTGGGCCGGCTCGTTGCGGATGCGCAGCTCGATCGGATCGAGGTTCAGCGCCTCGGCCAGTTCGTCCATGGCGCATTCGAAGGCCAGCATGCCGACCGCCTCGCCGGGCGCCCGCATCGAGGAGGCGAGCGGCAAGTTGAGGTTCGCCAGACGATGCGCCGTCAGGCGGTTCGGCGCGGCGTAGAGCGAGCGGGTGACGTTGGCCGAGGTCTCGAAGAAGCTGTCGCCCGGCGCCGTGTCGGACCAGGATTCGTGCGCGATGGCCGAGAGCTTGCCGTCCCGGTCGGCGCCGAGGCGGACCCGCTGCACCGTGTCCGAGCGCCGCGACGTGACGTGGAAGACCTGCTGGCGGGTGAGCGCGATCTTCACCGGCCGGCCGTTCAGGTTCTTCGAGGCCAAAGCCGCCAGGATCGCGTCGGCCTGGGGCTGGAGCTTGCCGCCGAACCCGCCGCCGACGAAGCGGCTGATCAACCGGACCTTGTCCTTCGGCAGCTTGAACACCGAGGCGAGGGCGTCCTGGCCGCGATTCGGCATCTGGTTGGCGGTGATGAGGGTGACGTGATCGCCCTCCCAGGTCGCGATCGTGGCGTGCGGCTCCATCATCGCATGGCTCTGCACCGGCGTGGTGTAGCGCGCGTCGATCTTGACCGGGGCGGCGGCGAAGCCGGCCTCGAAATCGCCGAGGGACGAATCCGGCGGCGTCCTCGCCTTCTCGGGCTTCTTCGCCTCGGCCAGCGCGTCGGCGAGGACGTAGGCGCCCTTCTGCTCGTCGTAAGCGACGCGGATGGCGGCGGCCGCGGCGCGGGCCTCCTCGAAGCTCTCCGCGACGACGAGGGCGACCGGCTGGCCCCAATGCCCGATCTCGGTATCGGCCAGGAGCGGGCCGACCTGCTCCTTCCTCTCGCCCTGGGGCGGCACGTTGCGGTGGGTGAGCACATGGACGACGCCCGGCATCCGCTCGGCGGCCGCGGTGTCTATGTCGCGGATGCGACCCTTGGCGATCGTCGCCGTGACGACGAAGCCGTAACCGGGATTTGCCATCTCCCGGCTCTCGTAGGCGTAGGTCGCCTGCCCGGTGACCTTGAGCGGGCCGTCGACCCGGTCGATCGGCCGGCCCACCGGGCCGTCGGGTTGCGTGTCGAGGGGCGTGACGCCGATCGGCTGGCTCATGTCCATGGCTGTTCTCCGAGTCCGGCGATCAGGCGCGCATCGCGTCCGCGACGGCCGCCGCGAGGGTGCGCTTGGCGAGCGGGATCTTGAAGTCGTTGGCGCCGTAGCCGCGGGCGCCCCGCAGGGCCGCCTCGCCGGCAGCGCCGACGCCCTCGCGCACCAAGGCTGCTTCCGCTTCCGCCACCCGCCAGGGCTTGTGGGCGAGGCCGCCGAAGGCGAGGCGGGCCGAGCGCACCTTATCGCCGTCGGCTTCGATCACCGCTGCCACCGACACGAGGGCGAAGGCGTAGGAGGCACGGTCCCGCACCTTGCGGTAGACGTGGCGGCCCTTGACCGGCACCGGCAGGGTCACCGCGGTGATGATCTCGCCGGGCTTCAAGGTCGTCTCGACCTGCGGCGTGTCGCCGGGCAGGCGATGCAGGTCGGCGATCGGGATCCGTCGCTCGGCGCCCTCCGGCGTCACGGTCTCGACCGTGGCGTCGAGCGCCCGCATGGCCACCGCCATGTCCGAGGGGTGGGTGGCGATGCAGTGCTCCGAGGTGCCGACCACCGCCAGGATGCGGTTGAACCCCTGGAGCGCCGAGCAGCCGGAGCCAGGCTGGCGTTTGTTGCACGGCATCGCGGTGTCGTAGAAATACGGGCAGCGGGTGCGCTGCAAGAGGTTGCCGGCGGTGGTCGCCTTGTTGCGCAACTGGCCCGAGGCGCCGGCGAGGAGCGCGCGGGAGAGCACGCCGTAATCGCGCCGCACCCGCTCGTCGGCGGCCAGATCCGAGTTCCGCACCATGGCGCCGATGCGAAGCCCGCCGTCCGGGGTCGCCTCGATCTTATCGAGCGGCAGGCGGTTGACGTCGACGAGGTGGGCCGGCGTCTCGATCTGCAGCTTCATCAGGTCGAGGAGGTTGGTGCCCCCGGCGATGAAGCGGGCATTCGGCTGCCCGGCGACGGCCCTGGCGGCCTCGGCCACGCTGGCGGGGCGCTCGTAGGTGAAAGCCTTCATGGTCGCCCCCTCAGAGCCGGGTCGCCGCGCCGCCGGCATCCCGGATCGCCGCGACGATGTTCGGATAGGCGGCGCAGCGGCAGATGTTGCCGCTCATCCGCTCGCGGATCTCCGCATCGGTCAGGGCAACGGTCGCGGTGAGATCCTGCGTCACGGTGCTGGGCCAGCCGGCCTTGGCCTCGTTCAGCATGCCGGCGGCCGAGCAGATCTGGCCGGGCGTGCAGTAGCCGCACTGGAAGCCGTCATGCCGGACGAAGGCGGCCTGAAGCGGGTGCAGGGCATCGCCTTCCGCCAGGCCCTCGATGGTCCGGATCTCGTCGCCCTCGTGCATCACCGCCAGCGTCAGGCAGGAATTGATCCGCCGGCCGTTCACCAGCACCGTGCAGGCGCCGCACTGGCCGTGATCGCAGCCCTTCTTCGAGCCGGTGAGGCCGATGCGCTCGCGGAGCGCATCGAGGAGCGTGGTGCGCGGATCGACCTCGAGGGGCCGCGCCTGGCCGTTGACCTGAAGGGTCACCGGCATGCGGGGCGTCGCCGGCTCGGCGGCCAGCGCCGGGGGCACCTGCAGTGCCGAAGGGGCAGCGGCCTGGACACGGCCGGAAAAGCCCAGCACCGCAGCCGCCGCGACGCCGCTCTCCAGTACGCTCCGGCGCGTCAGTCGCGGCGCGGAATCCGATTGATCCATGGTGCCTCCCGGCCCGAGTCGAGGTGACGGCGCGAGGGCGCCTGCGCCGGCTCGGCCGTTGGGCCGCGACGCGATTGCTCACCAAACGTTCTGGAGGGTGGAGGGGTCCCGGAGGGGGCACGGGTGCGGCATCACGTGCCCAGCCGGGCATCCACACCGGGCGACTTCGACGCTGGGGGGCACCGTGGCGATGGTCCGCGCCTCCGTCCTTCGTGCCACAACTCTTCGCGCCACGAACCTTCACTGACGTAACGTTAACGATCCGTGGACGACTGGAGGCTGGTCGTGCGGTTCGAATGGGATCCCGCCAAGGCGCGCAGCAACCTCGTCAAGCACGGCGTTTCCTTCGACGCTGCGATGGCGGTTTGGGACGATCCGCTCCACGTCATCGTGCCGGACCGCATCGAAGCGGGCGAGCAGCGCCGGCATGTGCTCGGGATGGTGGGAGCGGTGACGATCCTGGTTGTCGTTCATACATATCCGGATCCGGATGACGATCTTGTCATTCGCATCATCGGGGCGCGGCGCGCGACCACTCACGAAAGGAAGCGCTATGAGCAGGACGGTGCTTAGCGCGGAGGAATTGGAGCAATTGGCCGCTCTCGCAGCCCGGCCGGATCACGAGATCGATACGGACGACATCCCGGAGGCGCCGGCCGAGAATTGGCGCCATGCGCGGCGAGGCCCAGGCCGTCCTCCCGTCGAGCAGGCGGTGACGATCCGCCTCGATGGCGATGTCGTGTCGTGGTTCAAACGGCATGCCTCGGGCAAGGAAGGGTATCAGGCCGAAATCAGCCGCGTGCTGCGCCGCTACGTCGACGAGGCCGTCAAACGCTCCGCTTGACGGCGTCTCACGACCGGAAGATTCGCGTATACTGCGTCTCGTGCCGGAACGAGCCGAGATCGAGCCGGACCGTCGCCGTCCCGGCCTCGTCCAGGGGCAGGTCCTGCACGGCACGCGCCAGGACCGCGGCCCGCGGCATCAGGGCGGCGACCACCCGCGTGCCGGCGGTCTGGCCGACGGGGGCGAGGCGCAAGGACGCCGAGACGAGGTTCTGGAGGAAGGCCGCGAGATAGGCCGCCAGCACCGTGCCGCGCTCGAGCCCGTGGGCTCCCGCGGCGGCGCCGACGGCGACCGGATAGGCCACCGCCCCGTCGAGATGGGACGCGAGATCCGCGAGGCGCGGCACGTCCCAGGCGGCGCGGGTGGCGTCGAGGAACGAGCGGCCCTGCTGGCTGGTCTCGAGGTGCAACTCTCGCGATGGGCTCAACGCCAGGGCGAGGTCGTTGACGGCGACCAAGGTCCCGGCATCGCCCGCCCCCGCGGCCCGGTGCGCGTGGGCGGCCAGGATCGCATCGCTGCGCCCGGCGCCGTGCTCCAGCACGTCGGCGAGCCAGTCCCGCAAGCTTGCCTCGTCGCGCACGTCGCCGGCCTCCACGGCCCATTCGAGGCCGTGCGAATAGGCGTAGGCTCCCACCGGATAGCCCGGCGAGAGCCAGGCCAGCAGCACCAGGGCGTCGGAAACCCGCTCAGCCATGGGAATGGTCGTGATGGTGGTGATGCCCGTGGCCGTGATCGTGTCCATGGTCATGGGCGTGATCCTGGGAATGCCCGCCCGCATAGGCGCCGCCCTCGGGCCGGAACGGCCGCTCCACCGGGGTCGCGCTGCCACCCAGGCCCTCGACCATCGCGGCGAGCACGTGGTCGTAGGCGATCCAGAGCGCGTCCGGGCCGATCTCGGCCGGGATGTGCCGGTTGCCAATATGCCAGATCAGCCGCTTGAGGGCGTGGTCGGAGGGCGCGCGGATCTCCAGGAGCTTTTCCGGCGCCGCCTCGACCCAGACCAGGCGGCCGTCTTCCAGTCGGAGTGCGTCGCCGTCGTCGAGCATGGCCGGCTCGGGCAGGTCGAGCAGGAAGGCGAGGCCGCCGACCCCCCGCATCGCCATGCGGCGGCGGTGGCGGTCGCCGGAATCGAGCACGATGCGGTCGACGATCTCGCCGGAGCCGAGGGCGTCGCGGCGGATGACGCGGGTGGCGCGGATCATGGGGTGATGGGGTTCCATTCAGGAAAAATCAGACGACATCCGGTTTCTCCGGACCCGGATCGAACCGGCCGTCGAGGATCTGCGTCAGGGTATAGGGGCAGTCCGGCGGGAAGCTCCGCGCCGGCACCCCGGTCTCGTCGGCCGCCCGCACCCGGGCGAGGCGGTAGGCCTTGGCCAGAACCTCGGCCGGCCAGGCGCGCAGGCTCGGGCTCATCGTCACGACGTCGTCCAGGCTCACGCGCTGCTCGACGATGGTGGCGCGCCAGCCGTATGTCCGCTGCTGCGGCGAATGTTCCCATGTCAGCAGGTGATGCAGCAGGACGGTCAGGCGGGAGCGGATCTCGGATGTCTGCGACCCGCCCAGATCGGCGATCTCCTCGGCCAGGGCCTTGCGATCGAGCCCGGCCCAGCGGCCGGCCCGGATCAGCGCGGCCTGTCCTTGCGTCCAGAGGAAGTGATCCGTCTCGGGCGGGACGCCGGCCTCCGGCGCCTCCCGCCCGGCGAGCTCAGGTATGGCGAGCTTGGGCATGGTGTCGCTCCTGCCCGCCAGGATAGCTCAGAACAGGAAGTAGCGCTGCGCCATCGGCAGCACCTCGGCGGGCTCGCAGACCAGCAATTCGCCGTCGGCGCGCACGTCGTAGGTCTCGGGATCGACCTCGATCACCGGGGTGGCGTCGTTGTGGATCATGCTCTTCTTCGAGATGCCGCCGCGCACGTTCTCGACCGCGACCATTTGCTTCGCCACTCCGAGTTGTTCGCGCAAGCCCGCCTCGATCGCCGCCTTGGAGACGAAGGTGAGCGCCGTCGTCGCCGGCACCCGGCCGAAGGCGCCGAACATCGGGCGGTAATGCACCGGCTGCGGCGTCGGGATCGAGGCGTTGGGGTCGCCCATCGGGGCCGCCGCGATGGCGCCGCCCTTGATGATCAGGTCCGGCTTCACCCCGAAGAAGGCCGGCGACCACAGCACGAGGTCGGCGAGCTTGCCGGGCTCGACCGAGCCGATATGGCGCGAGATGCCATGGGCGATGGCCGGGTTGATCGTGTACTTGGCGACGTAGCGCTTGGCGCGGGCGTTGTCGTTGCCCGATGCGTCGCCCGGAAGCGCGCCGCGCTGGCGCTTCATCTTGTCGGCGGTCTGCCAGGTACGGATGATGACTTCGCCGACCCGGCCCATCGCCTGGCTGTCCGACGACATCATCGAGAGTGCGCCGATATCGTGCAGGATGTCCTCGGCGGCGATCGTCTCCTTGCGGATCCGGCTCTCGGCGAAGGCGAGGTCTTCCGGAATCGACGGGTCGAGGTGGTGGCACACCATCAGCATGTCGAGATGCTCGTCGATGGTGTTGCGGGTGAAGGGCCGCGTCGGGTTGGTGGAGGAGGGCAGCACGTTCGCGAGCCCCGCCACCTTGATGATGTCCGGGGCGTGGCCGCCGCCCGCTCCTTCCGTGTGGAAGGCGTGGATGGTGCGGCCCTTGAACGCCGCGATCGTGTCCTCGACGAAGCCCGATTCATTGAGCGTGTCGGTGTGGATCATCACCTGGATGTCGTGGGCATCGGCCACCGACAGGCAGCAATCGATCGCCGCGGGGGTGGTGCCCCAATCTTCGTGCAGCTTGAGCGCGCAGGCGCCGGCCCGGATCATCTCCTCCAGGCTGTCGGGCTTCGAGGCGTTGCCCTTGCCGGCAAACGCCAGGTTCATCGGGAAGGCGTCCGCCGCCTCGATCATCCGGGCGATGTGCCAGGGCCCGGGGGTGCAGGTGGTGGCGAAGGTGCCGTGGGCCGGCCCCGTGCCGCCGCCCAGCATGGTGGTGACACCGGAATTCAGCGCCTCGTCGATCTGCTGCGGGCAGATGAAGTGGATATGGCTGTCGAACCCGCCGGCGGTGAGGATTTTTCCTTCACCGGCGATCACCTCGGTGCCCGGCCCGACCACGATGGTGACGCCGTCCTGGATGTCCGGGTTGCCGGCCTTGCCGAGGACCGCGATGCGCCCGCCCTTCAGCCCGACATCGCATTTCACGATGCCCCAATGATCGAGGACTACGGCATTAGTGATGACGGTGTCGACGGCGCCGCCCGCGTTGCTCGCCTGGCTCTGCCCCATCCCGTCGCGGATCACCTTGCCGCCGCCGAACTTCACCTCCTCGCCGTAGCGGGTGTGGTCCTGCTCGACCTCGATGACGAGGGACGTGTCGGCGAGGCGGATGCGGTCGCCCTTGGTCGGTCCGAACATCGCCGCATAGGCGGCGCGCGGGAGGCTGGCGGGCTTGGGGGTGTTGGACATCAAACCACTCTCCGCGCCGCGACGGCGGATTGATCGAAGATGGACTCGAGGGCCGTGTTGGTGCCGCGGCATCCGGCCACGACGCGTTCGGCCCAGGTGACGTAATCGAGGACCCGTGTCCGATCCCAGTCGTCGGGCGGGCTCGACGCCATGGATCGCAGATTGCTGATCTTGTCGGCGATCTTGATCGCCTTGGCATCCGGCGACCTGTGCGACGCCCGCTCGACCTGGAGGCGCTTGCGCTCGGCCTTGGGCAGCGACTTGTCGTCGGTGACCTCGGCGACGAGATCGGCGACGACGGGCCCGAAGAGGCTTGAGAGCTCCTCGTGGGTCGTGCCGGTATCCTCGATCGTGTCGTGGAGCCAGCCGGCCGCGACCACCCAGGCATTCGGCGCGTCCGCGGTGTCGGCGAGGAGCGCGGCGACCTCCGCGAGGTGGTTCACGTAGGGTTCCCGGGCGGCCCCCTTCCGGCGCTGGTCCGCATGCCGGCGGGCCGCGAAATCGGCCGCCCGCGCGACGAGCGCCACGTGATCGCGCAGCACCGTGTCGTAGGGGCTCACAAAGCCCCCATCACGTCGCCCCGGAACCCGTACACCGCGCGCCCGCCGCCCATCGGGATCAGCACCACCTCCCGGGTCGAGCCCGGCTCGAAGCGCACGGCCGTGCCGGGCGCGATGTCGAGGCGCTGGCCGCGGGCCTTGTCGCGGTCGAAGCGGAGCGCCGGGTTGACCTCGAAGAAGTGGTAATGCGAGCCGACCTGGATCGGACGGTCGCCGGTATTGGCGACCTCGATCACCGTGCGGGGTGCGCCTTCGTTGAACACGATCTCGCCGTCGGGCGTGGTCACCTCGCCCGGCACGTCGGTGGCGGGGGTGCCGCGGATCGGGTGATGGACGGTGACGAGCTTGGTCCCGTCCGGGAAGGTCGCCTCGACCTGGATGTCGTGGATCATCTCCGGCACGCCCTCCATCACCTGGTCGGCGGTGAGGACCCGGGCTCCGAGCCGCATCAGCTCGGCGACGGTGCGGCCGTCGCGGGCGCCCTCGACCACGAAGTCGGTGATCAGCGCCACCGCCTCCGGGTGGTTGAGCTTCACGCCCCGGGACAGGCGGTTGCGGGCCACCATCGCCGCCATGGCGACGAGGAGCTTGTCCTTCTCGCGGGGGGTCAGCAGCACGGGCGAATCTCTCCGGTCTTTGGGGCCTTCATCCTTCGCCGAGGCGTGAGGCCGAGGCAAGATTGTGCACGCAAGAACCGAGCCGTCAGGTCTGCCAGACTCGCGGCAGCGGCCGACCGCGAAAACCTTCGAGGATCCGCGCGGCGGCGAGGCGCAAGGGGCCGATCTCGGCCCCGAGCAGGCGCAGCACCAGCATGCCGTTCCAGGCGCTCGCCCCGGCCTCGACCGCGAGATCCTCGCAGCCCGCGGCCGCGATCAGGTCGCGGGCCTGGTCGAGCCGGCTTTCCGCGTCCGGGGCGAGGTGGAGCAGGGTCGCCATCGCCCGGGCGCCGCCGGCGACCGCCCTCTTGGCGAGCGTGCCGGCGATGTCGGCTTCCAGCCGGAAGGTGTCGGCATAGGTGAGGCGCCCGGCCCGGCGCAGGCGCCAGGAATCGGTCAACGCGCCGTCGCGCATCACCTCGCCCTTCGCGGCGCGGCCGAAGACCAGGGCCTCGAACAGGGTGAGCCGCGCATCGGCCGCGATCTCGGCGGTGAAGCTGCGGGCGAGGCGCGCGCCGTCGAACAGGATCGTCTCCTGCGGCAGCCAGGCGAGAGCCGCCTCGCTCTCCAGGGTGAGGTCGACGTCGAGCCGCGTCACCGGTCCGTCCGAGCGGTAGATCTTCTCCGCCGCCGTGGTGGTGAGCACGAGGTCCGAGCCCGGCGCCAGCCGCGCCTCGATCGCGAAGCGGTCGCCGCAGGCGATGCCGCCGGCGCTGTTGAGCAGCACCGCCTCCATCGGCCAGGCCCCGAGCCTCCGCTCCGGCCGCGGCAGGCGCAGGCGCAAGGGGCCGGATTCGGCGAGGTCGGTGGTGCGGGTGGCACCGCCCGGCATCCGCGCCACCGCGAGCGCGACGTGCCCGATCGAGCGCTGGCGGCGGAAGGCGTCGGGGACGGGAGAATGCAGCATCGGGAAGCCCGGCGACGGGCGTGAGCACCGCCCTCGGCCACGCTTAGACCGCGCCGGCGGCCCCGCAGGCAACCCCCCGGCGGGATATGATATGCCCCCGGCAGGGCCCGGGCATGGTCCCGCGGTGCCGGATGATGCCGGCGGACCGGCCGGCGCGCGGCAGAATCTGCCGCCGGGCCCGGGGAGTCCGGAGTCTTCGCCCGGAGCCCCCTGCTAGGCTCCCCCCATCAACGGGAGCCCACGATGCCTGCACCTCTCCTCCACATCGAGACCACCCCGGACCTGCCGGCCTCCGCCGAGGTCGTGGTGATCGGCGGCGGCGTGGTCGGCACCTTCACGGCCTATTACCTGGCGCGCCGCGGCGTGAGCGTCGCCCTGGTCGAGAAGGGCCGCATCGGGGCCGAGCAGTCGAGCCGCAACTGGGGCTGGTGCCGGCAACAGAACCGCGACGCCCGCGAATTGCCGATGGCGACCAAGAGCCTCGACCTGTGGGACCGTCTCAAGGCCGAGATCGGCGAGGATGTGGGCTTCCGCCGCTGCGGCCTGCTCTACCTCAGCAACGACGAGGCCGAGATCGAGCGCTGGGCGAAGTGGCGCGACTTCGCGGCCGGCGAGGGCGTGGTCACCAACGTGCTGAGCGCGGCGGAAGCGCGCCAGCACGGCAAGGCCACCGGGCGCAACTGGAAGGGCGGCGTGTTCTCGCCCACCGACGGCATCGCCGACACCTCCCGGGCGGTACCGGTCGCAGGCCTCGGCGTGATGAAGTACGGCGGCACCGTGCACCAGTTCTGCGCCGCCCGCGGCCTCGAGCTCGAGGGCGGCCGGGTCTGCGGCGTGGTCACCGAGAAGGGCACCATCCGCACCCGTAAGGTGGTGATGGCCGGCGGCGCCTGGGCGTCGTCCTTCGTCCGCCAGCTCGGCATCCGCTTCCCGCAATCGGCGGTGCGCCAGTCGATCATGGCGGTCGGCCCCAACGTGTCCGGCCTGCCGGATGCGATGTACACCGCCGGAATCTCGCTGACGCGCCGCGGCGAGAGCGGCGGCTACAACCTGGCGATCAGCGGCCGTGCCCGCGTCGATCCCACCCCGCAGCAGATCCTGTTCGCACGCGAATTCGTGCCGATGTTCGCCAAGCGCTGGCGCGTCCTGGCGCCGGGCGGCACCCAGGCCTGGCGCAGCGGCCACGAGGGCGTGAAGAAATGGCGCCTCGACCAGCCGACGCCGATGGAGCGGATGCGCATCCTCGACCCGCGCCCCGACGCGAAGCTCATCGCCGAGACCCACCGCCGCGCCCTCGACATGCTGCCGGCCCTGCGCGAGACCTCGATCACCGCCTCCTGGGCCGGCTACGTCGATTCGACTCCCGACGGCGTGCCGGGCATCGGCGAGGTGACGGGCGTGCCCGGCCTCGTCCTGGCGGCGGGCTTCTCCGGCCACGGCTTCGGCATCGGGCCGGGCGCCGGCCACCTCATCGCCGATATCGTGTCCGGCGCCGACCCGATCGTGGATCCCAAGCCCTATCATCCGGACCGGTTCGGGTCCTCGGCCTGGGGCAAGGTGGCGGAGTTCTAGGCGTCACCCGTCCGGCGCGGCGGGCGCTGCGCGAAGCCGCGCGCCCGCCGCGCCGAATCCACATACACTCTCCTCCGCTCACGCGGAGGACGCGCCATGTCATCTGACACCCTGTCACCGGACGCACTGCCACTCGAAGCCATCTCGTCGGCGGGCACCTGCCGGGTCGTGCGCCCGGGCCCCGCCATCGTCGGCAAGCAGGCGCTGACCTATGCGCCGGCGGTCTCGGCCGAATCGGTGGGATCGAAGGGGCTGCACATGCAGCTCGTCACCCTGCCGCCGGGGGCGCGGGCCAAGGCCCACCTGCACGAGGCGCACGAGACGGCGTTGCACGTGCTCTCGGGGGTCGCCGGCACCTGGTACGGTCCGCAGTTGGAGCACCACCTGTGGAGCCGCGCCGGCGACTTCGTCTACATCCCGGCCGGCGTGCCGCACCTGCCCTACAATGCCAGCCGCACCGAGACCTGCACGGCGGTGATCGCCCGTACCGATCCGAACGAGCAGGAGAGCGTGGTGCTGCTGCCGGAACTCGACGGCTTGCGGCCGCCGGAGGGGGACGTGATGGCGTAGCGGGGCTGACCGAGGGGTCAGCCCCGCCGCTCACATCGCCGTCGGCCGGCCGGCCGCCACCACCAGCAGCTTGCCGTCGCCCAGCGTCCGGGCCGCCGCGCGGCGGATATCGTCCTGCGTCACCGCGCCGATCAGCCCGTTGCGGCGGGCGATGTAGTCGATCCCGAGGCCCTCGAAGGCGATCTGCACCAGCTGGTGGGCGATCTTGGTCGAGGTGTCGAAGCCGAGCGCGTAGGAGCCGGTGAGGTAGTCCTTGGCCTTCTGCAACTCGTCGTCGGAGGGGCCGTCGCCGGTCAGGCGCGCGATCTCGTCGGCGATCACCGTCAGGCACTCGGCGACGCGCTCGTTCTTCGTCGCGGTGTAGCCCCAGGTCATCGAGGCGGCGCGGTGGCTCACCAGCGAGGTGCCGACCGAGTAGGCGAGGCCGCGCTTCTCGCGCACCTCCTGGAACAGCCGCGACGTGAAGGCGCCGCCGCCCAGGATGTGGTTGAGCACGTAGGCCGGAATGAAGTCGGGATCGCGCCACGGCACGCCGTCGGTGCCGAAGCGCAGGACCGATTGCGGCACGTCGAGATCGACGACGATGCGCCGGCCCAAGCCCGTGATCCGGGTCGCCGGCACCGCGGTCAGCGCGCCGCCCTCCGGCAGGGCGCCGAAGGCGGCGTCGAGGGCGCGCAGCAGCGCCTCCTCGTCGATCGCGCCGACGGCCGCGACCTTGACCCGGCCGCGGGCGATGAGCCGCCGGTGCATCGCCACGAGGTCGTCGCGGGAGATCGACGACACGCTCTCGATCGTGCCGGACGAGGGCCGGCCGTAGGGATGGCCCGGATAGGCTTCCGAGAAGAAGCGGCGCGAGGCCATCACGCCGGGGTCGTTCTGCTGATAGCGCAGGCCGGCGAGCATCTGCGCCCGCACCCGCTCGATCGCCGCCTGGTCGAAGCGCGGCTGGGCCAGCGCCAGGGCGAGCAGCTCGATTGCCTCGTCGGCGTGCTTGACCAGCATCTTGAGCGAGCCGCCGATCGCGTCCGGCCCGGCATGAAAGCTCAGCTCGATGGCGCGGGCGGCCAGCCGCTCCTGGAAGGCGTCGGAATCGTGCGGGCCGGCGCCCTCGTCGAGGAGGCGGGCCAGCATCTGGGCGGTGCCGGCCTTGCCCTCGGGATCCTGCGCGGCGCCGCCCTCGAAGGTGAAGGCGAGCGCGATCAACGGGACGATCGGCGACGCGACGTGCCAGGCCTCGATGCCGCGGGCGGACAGGACGGCGTGCGCCTGGGTCGGGGAGGAAGGGGACGCCGGGGCGGCGGTGCTGCGGGAGACGGCGTCGGCCGGGGTCATGAGGACCTCTTGTTGTGGTCGCAATCGATAGGGGACCGCCCGGCGGCGCGGGCGCGCCCCGGGGCGGCGTCAGGATGCCGGGATCAGGCGGAGGCGGGGGCCTTGGTCAGGTAGCCGGTGACCGAGCGGGCCGGCACCAGATAGCGCTCGGCGGCCGCCGCGAGGCGCGAGGCCTGCACCGCCTCGATCTCGGACGGCCAGCGCCGCACCTCCTCGATGCTCTCGCCGATGGCGAGCGCCGAGCCGAAGATGCGGGCGAGCGAGGACTGGCTGTCGGAAGAATAGACCGTCTCGGCGACGAGCCGGGTCTTCGCCCGCTCGATCGCGTCGGCCGACAGGGCCTCGGAGGGCGCGCGGGCCAGCGCCCGGTCGAGGGCCTCCTCCAGCTTCTCCAGGCTCACGCCCTCCGCCGGCACGGCGTAGACCGAGAAGCGGGTGTCGTCGATCGCCGAGCCCATGTACCAGGCGCCGGCATTCACTGCGACGCCCTGCTCCAGCACCAGGCTGCGATAGAGGTAGGAGGTCGGCCCGCCGCCCAGCACCTCGGCCAGGAGTTCCAGGGCGTGGCTCTCGCCGTCGCGGGCGGTCATGCAGGACGGGGTGAGGTAGAGCCGCTGCAGGGTCGGCTGCTCGACCTTCGGGTCGGCGACGCTGAGGCGGCGCGCCGCCCGCGGCTCCGGCTCCCGCGGCCGCACCCGCTGCGGCCGGGCGCCGCGCGGCGTCACCACGCCGTAGGTATCGTCGGCGAGCCGCCGGACCTCGTCGGCGGTCACGTCGCCGGCCACCACCAGGATGGCGTTCTCCGGGGTGTAGAAGCGGCGGTAATAGTCGAGGGCGTGGGTGCGGTTCAGCTCCTCGATCTCGTGCATCCAGCCGATGATCGGGATGCCGTAGGGGTGGTGCACGAACAGCGAGGCCGCCATCGCCTCGGAGAGCTGGGCCGCCGGGTCGGTCTCGACCCGCATCCGGCGCTCCTCCAGCACCACGTCGCGCTCGGGCGCCACCACGGCGTCGTCGAGGATCAGGCCGGTCATCCGGTCCGCCTCGAAGCTCATCATGGTCTTGAGGTTCTCGCGGGCGACGCGCTGGAAGTAGGCGGTGTAGTCGAACGACGTGAAGGCGTTCTCCTGGCCCCCCAAGCTCGATACCGCCTTCGAGAAGGCGCCGACCGGATGGGTCTCGGTGCCCTTGAACATCAGGTGCTCGAGGAAGTGGGCGATGCCCGACTGACCGAGCGGATCGTCGGCCGAGCCGTTGCGGTACCACACCATGTGGGTCACGACGGGCGCACGGTGGTCGGGGACCACCACCACGTCGAGGCCGTTGTCGAGCACGAAGGACGCCACTTCGGGACCGCCCGCCTCCGCACGGCCGAAGGGCGCCGCGTCGGTGCGCAGGGTGGCGCTGACGGGGCAGACGAGGCCGGGGGCGGGGCGCATCCTGACTGGGGGCATCCTGATCTACCTTAGCCGGATGGCCGGATCGGCCACCCGTGTTGGATCGTGAACCGGCTCACTTAAGGGAGGCTTGCGGCTCATGCGAGTCACGGGCCAGCGGAAGGTCGAGCCGGCCGGCGGGCCGGCCACCGGGGTCGCCAGCCGTTAGAGACCCTGTTCTAGAGCATTTTGTGGCAGGTGGGACCCGAAGACTGCCGAGAAATGCGTGGCACGCAGGTCTGGCCTGGGTTCCCGCAGTCGAAGCGTGGCCTGAAAATGTCGGTGAAGCTTGGTCGACCTGCCGGAAAATCAATGCTCGCCCTGGCAGGTCGCGCAGCTCTGCGTCCCGAGCGGATCTCGCCGGGCCCGGGCCCGGGCCGAGGTGGCGACCGGGCACGAAAAACCCCGGGCCGCTGGTGCGGCCCGGGGCGAAAGATCCGGCTCGGATCTCGGAAACGTTACTGGCGCGAGCGCAGGTAGGCGCCCGGATCGGCCTGCTCGCGGTCGCTGATCATCGCGTTCGGACCGCGCTCGCTGCGGGCGAGCTTGCCGTTCGGCGGCTTGCGGTAGCCGGTCGGCGGCTCGGTCAGGGTGTCGCGGCTCGGCTCCACGTCGGGGAGGTTGACGTCGTCGCCCTTCTTGCCGGCGAAGAGCTGCATCGGGTTGAGCCAGAACGACTCCTTGACGTTGTCGCCGGGCTTGTAGGTCGGCTCCGTCGTCAGGCTGGCGCCCTCGCGCCGGCCGGCCCGCATCTCCTGGATCGGCAGCGTGGCGTTGTTGTCGCTCATCCGGCCGCCATAGCCGCGGGTGATCGGCTTGCGGTCCTCGGCGGCGCGGCGCTCGCGGGCGCGGGTCTCGGGGTCGGTCGGCCATTGCGGGTTGGCCTCGCGCACGGCGCGGCGGTCGACCGGCGGCGGCAGGGCGGCCTTGTCCATATGCGGCGGCAGCACCAGGGGCGCGCGCTCGCGATAGGTGATGGTCGGCCGCTCGGGCTCGATCAGGCCGATCGACGACAGGGCGTTCTTCATCGCGACGCCCTCCTGGGCGTGCGCGCCGGCCGGAACCGCGAGGCCCGCGACCGTCACCGCGGCGAATATCGTGCGCTTGTCGAGCATGCTGGCCCCCTGCCTGTTCCGCCCCCTGCTTGTGAGCTTGGGTGGTGGCGGTTTCGGGCGAAGGTATGGCGTGGCCGTATCGGGACGCAACGCCGGGGGGCGGCGTTGCGTCCGCGACACACACGAGTTTTCAGGTTCGCTCGCCGGTTGCCGGCGCGCGGCGGCGCTCCAGCACCAGCCCGTCATAGAGGAGCCCGACCACCCCGAAGACGATGCCGGCATCGGCGACGTTGAACACGTACCAGGACCAGGCGCCGACATGGAGGTGGACGAAGTCGAACACCGCCCCGTAGGCCGCCCGGTCGATGGCGTTGCCGATCGCCCCGCCGACGATGAGGCCCAGCGACCCGGCGAGCCAGCGGCTGCCGGCCCGGGCCATCCAGATCGACAGCGCGACCGACGCGACCAGCGACACCCCGACGAGCAGCCAGCGCCCGAGCGCCGAATCCTGCTGGAACAGCCCGTAGGAGACGCCGCGGTTCCACACCACGATCAGCTGCGCGAAAGGAGCGAGCACCACCGGCTCGCGCAGGGGCAGGTCGGCGACGAACAGCAGGCCGAGCTTCGTCGCCTGGTCGAGGACCAGGGTGACGAGCGCGACCAGCAACCCGAAGGGGAGGGGACGCATTCCGTTTTCCTCGCCCGCTTCCTCGCCCCTTACTCGGCGGCCTCGGCGTGGAGCGCGTCCCACTCGCGCAGGGCCTGCGCGTCGCGGGGCGTCACGTCCGGATAGTCCGGGTCGCTGCCGACGCTGTCCAGCACCTTCCACGAGCGGGCGCATTTGCGCCCTTCGGCCGGGGCCGGTACCACCGCGACGCCCTTGACCTCGTCGAGCCGGAAGGCCTCGGCCGGGCCGTCGCCGGCCGCGACCGCGATCCGCGAGGTGATGCAGACCTCCGCGAAGTCGATCCCGTCGAGGCTCGCCAGCAGCTCCGGATCGGACACGAAGACCGTCGGCGCCGCCTCCAGGCTCGCGCCGATGCGCTTGGCCGCGCGCTCGATCTCGAGCGCGCCCGTCACCACCCGGCGCACCCGGCGGATCTTGGCCCAGTTCTTCGCCAGGGCCTCGTCTCGCCAGGACGCGGGCGTCGCCGGCAGGGTCTCGGTATGGACCGAGGCGGTCTCGGAGGGATAGCGCGCGAGCCAGGCCTCTTCCGCCGTGAAGGCGAGGACCGGGGCGAGCCACACCGTGACGCGCCGGAACACCTCGTCGACCACGGTGAGCGCGGCCCGCCGGGTCTGCGACGAGATCGGATCGCAGTAGAGCGCGTCCTTGCGCACGTCGAAGTAGAACGACGACAGGTCGCCGGTCATGAAGCCGTTGAGGAGCGCCACCACGCGCTTCGTGTCGAAGGTGCGGAAGGCGTCGCGGATCTCGGTGTCCAGCTCGGCGAGGCGGTGCAGGATGAACCGCTCCAGCTCCGGCATGTCCTCCGGGGCGACGCGGTCCTCGGGCCGGTGATGGGCGAGCGTGCCCAGCATCCAGCGCAGCGAGTTGCGCAGCTTGCGGTAGGTCTCCGAGAAGGTCTTGATGATCTCCGGGCCGATGCGCAGGTCGTCGGTATAGTCCGAGGCCGCCACCCACAGGCGCAGGATGTCGGCGCCCGAGCCCTTGATCACGTCCTGCGGCGCGACGACGTTGCCCTTCGACTTCGACATCTTCTCGCCCTTGGGGTCGAGGACGAAGCCGTGGGTCAGCACCACGTCGTAGGGCGCGCGGTCGCGGGTGCCGCAGGATTCGAGCAGCGAGGAATGGAACCAGCCGCGGTGCTGGTCCGAACCCTCGAGATACATCACCGTGTCGGTCCCGCCGTCGCGGCGGCGGCGGATGCCGGAAAGGCCCGGGAAGGCCTCGGGGTCGTCCAGCGTGAAGGCGTGGGTCGAGCCGGAATCGAACCACACGTCGAGGACGTCGGTCACCTTCTCGTAAGCGGCCGGGTCGTGCTCGGGCGCCAGGAACCGGGCGCCGTCGGCATCGGTGAACCAGGCATCCGCCCCCTCCGCCGCGAAGGCGGCGTGGATGCGCTCATTGACCTTGTCGTCGCGCAGGATGTCGCCGGTCTCGCGGTGGACGAAGACCGTGATCGGCACGCCCCAGGCGCGCTGGCGCGACACCACCCAGTCGGGCCGGTTGGCGATCATGCCGGTGATGCGGTTCTGGCCCTGCGGCGGCACCCACTGGGTCACGGCGATCTCGCGCAAGGCCACGTCGCGCAAGGTCGCGCCGTTCAGCGTCGCCACCGGCTTGTCGAGGGCGATGAACCATTGCGGCGTGTTGCGGAAGATGACCGGCTTCTTCGAGCGCCAGGAATGCGGGTAGCTGTGCTTGAGCGTGCCGCGGCCGACCAGGGTCCCGGCGGCGGTCAGCGCCGCGATCACCGCCTTGTTGGCGTTGCCCTTCTGGCCCTTCTCGTCGAGGACGCGGGTGCCGGTGAGGCCCGGCGCGGCCTCGGTCAGCACGCCGTCGGCATCGACCGTATAGGGGATCGCGGTCTCGATGCCGCGCTCGCGCAAAGCCCGCCCGTTCGCCATCCAGACCTCGAAATCCTCGCGGCCGTGGCTCGGCGCCGTGTGGACGAAGCCCGTACCGGCCTCGTCCGTGACATGCTCGCCCTCCAGCATCGGCACGGCATGAGCGTAGCCGTCGTTCCAGGCGGCCAGGGGATGCGCCAGGGTTACGCCGGCGAGGTCGTCGGCCGAGACGTCGCTCAGTCGCTCGAAGGACTCGACGCGCGCTGCCTTGAAGACGTCGCTCGCCAGTTTGTCAGCAACAACGTAACGAACACCAGGTTGAGACCAGTTCTCTTGAGGAGCAGCAACGACACGATACAGTCCGTAAGACACTTTTTTGGAATAGGCGACGGCCCGGTTGGCCGGGATCGTCCAGGGAGTGGTGGTCCAGATGACGACGCGTGCGTCCTCAAGGTCGGAGGCGGTCTTCGACGCGACGACCGGGAAGGCGGCCCAGATCGTGTCGCTGACGTGGTCCTCGTACTCGACCTCGGCCTCGGCGAGCGCAGTCTTCTCGACCACCGACCACATCACCGGCTTCGAGCCGCGATAGAGCTGGCCGGTGGTGGCGAAGGTCATCAGCTCGCGGGCGATCGCGGCCTCGGCCGGGTAGGCCATGGTCAGGTAGGGATGGTCCCAGTCGCCGGTGACGCCGAGGCGCTTGAACTCCTCGCGCTGCACCGACAGCCAGTGCTCGGCGAAGGTCCGGCACTCGCGCCGGAACTCGACCACCGGCACCTCGTCCTTGTTGCGGCCGGCGGCGCGGTACTGCTCCTCGATCTTCCACTCGATCGGCAGGCCGTGGCAATCCCAGCCCGGGACGTAGTTGGCGTCCTGGCCGAGGGCGCCCTGCGTGCGGACGACGATGTCCTTCAGGATCTTGTTGAGCGCCGTGCCGATATGGATGTGGCCGTTGGCGTAGGGAGGGCCGTCGTGGAGCACGAATTTCGGCCGCCCGGCCGCCGCCTCGCGGATGCGGGCATAGAGGTTCGTGCGCGCCCAGCGCTCCAGGATCTCCGGCTCGCGCTGCGGCAGGCCGGCCCGCATCGGGAACTCGGTGACCGGCAGGAACAGGGTCTCGGAATAGTCGCGCCCGGCAGCGGGCTTGTGCTCGGTCATGGTGGTCAAGGCTCGTCTGGGGCGCGGACGCGCGGCCCTTGAGGAATCGCAGCGAAACGGCAGCAACCCGGCCTTCCGCGCGGCCGCGAGCGGCCCTCAGGCGGAAGCCGGGCTCGTAATTCGCCGGATGGCGACGCGGCGCGGGTGCGATTCGGTCATCCGGCGCTTCTAGCAGCGGCGGGCGGGCGGGGGAAGCGGGGTGATGGGACCGGGAGGCCCTGGCCGTCCGCTCGCCGTATGAGGGATGGTAGCGTTGCGTCGAGCACGACGCCGTGCCGTGCGTAAGGTGTCCCGCATGCGCGAGCCCTCCTCGATCCTGAAGCCTGTCCGCCCCGCGATGATGCGCCTCACCGCGCTCGAGCCCGCCGCGAACCCGTTGCTTGCGGAAGCCGAACGGCACGGCACCGCATTCATGCGCCGCCTGTTCCTGGAATGGGACGCGGGAGCCAATCGCTTCGACCGTCCGGGCGAGATCATCCTGGGAGCTTGGCAGGACGACCGCCTCGTCGGCCTCGGCGGCCTGAACCGCGATCCCTACGTGGCGGAGGACGACGTCGGCCGCTTGCGGCACGTCTATGTGCTCGCGTCGCACCGGAGCCTCGGCGTCGGTGCCCTGCTGGTGCGGCATCTCCTGCGGGACGCGGAGGGACATTTCCGGATCGTGCGCCTGCGCGCGGCCTTGCCGGAATCGGCGGCGTTCTACCGGCGGCTCGGCTTCATGGAATGCGGCGACCCGGCCGCCACGCACGTCATCCCCGTGCCACCCAGCCCATAACCCACGACACCGTCCCCGCCTCGACCATCACCATCACGCCAATCCCGACCAGCACGACCGGCGTCGCGAACCGGCCGATCCGGCGGATCGGGGCGCCGAGGGCCGGGTGATGCACGAGCCAGTGGGCGAGGCCGAGCCAGACGGCCACCATCACGGCGAAGACGGCGACGAACAGGACCAGCCGGGGGGCCGGGCTGGTGGCGAAGACCGGCGTGTAGATGCCGAGATTGTCGCCGCCATTGGCGATGGTCACGCCGGCGACCGCGACGGCCTTGCCGACCGAGGCGGGGCCGGTCGAGGCCTCCTCCCCGTCGTTTTCTCGAACGGCGAGGAGGCGGGAGACGCCGAGGGCGATCGGGACGAGGCCGAGCAGCCCGAGCCAAGCGGGCGCCACCACCAGGGACAGGAGCGCGCCGGCAAGCGAGGCCAGCACCAGGGCGGCGATGCCGAGGTACTGGCCGATCACGATCTGGCGCGGCCGGTAGCGCGGATCGGAGAAGAGGCCGATCAGGACGACGATGTCGTCGATGTTGGTCGAGGCGAAGAGGGTGACCGCCACGCCCAAGCTTGCCAGGTGCTCCATCATCGTCGTCCGCCGACGGCCGGAACGGGTGGGCGCGTCGCGCGGTTGACCGGGAGCATCATCGATCCAGGGGGTCTGCCATGCGGATGCTGCTTCCCGTCCTCGCGCTCGCGACCCTGATGGCGGCGCCCGTCGCGGCCCGCGAGGTCCGCTCGCCGCCGCGGCCCGTGCCGGAGGACGTCGACGCCACCGGCTCCGTCACGCCCACCGACCCGCTGCTGATCCCCGACGAGGATGGTCGCACCCAGCGGCGGGCGAAACGCCCGCGCGGGCGGGACGCCGACGAGGCGCCGATCCGCGAGTTCATCCCGGAATAGCCGGGTCGCCCCGGCCGAGTCAGCCGAGCATCGAGGCCGTGCGGTCCTCGGCCAGCATGCGACGCGCTTCCGCCGCGTCCTCGTGCATGCGGGCGACCAGGGCTTCCGCGCTGTCGAAGCGGGCCTCGCCGCGGATGTATCCGACGAACTCGACCGCGATGCGCCGGCCGTAGAGGTCGCCGGAAAAGTCGAACAGGTAGGTCTCCAGCAGCGGCGCGCCGTCGTCGAAGGTCGGGCGGCGGCCGTAGCTCGCGACCCCGTCGCGCACGCTGCCATCCGCGAGCCGGGCGCGCACCGCGTAGATGCCGTGGGCCAGCGCACAGGCTTCGAGCGCCACGTTGGCGGTCGGGAAGCCGAGGGTGCGGCCGCGCTTGTCGCCGTGGCGCACCTCGCCCTCGACGAACCAGCGATAGCCGAGGAGGTGGTTGGCGGTCGCCACGTCGCCGGCCTCGAGCGCCGCCCGGATCGCGCTCGACGAGACCGGCGCCTCGCCGCCGCCCGCCGCCACCGCCGGCACGATCCGGCAGGCGAGGCCGTTCTCGGCGCAGAGCGCCTCCAGCATCGCCGGGGTGCCCTCGCGGCCGCGGCCGAAATGGAAGTCGTGCCCGATCACCACGCCGGACAGGCCGAGCTCGCCCTTGAGCGTGTCGGCGACGAAGGCCGCCGCGCCCGTGCCGGCGAGCGCCGCATCGAAGCGGCGCACGAAGGCGCCGTCGACGCCGAGGCGCTGCAGCACCGCGAGCTTCTCCGCCTCGCCGGTGAGGCGGAACATCGTCGCGTCGGGGGAGAAGAAGGCGCGGGGATGCGGCTCGAAGGTCAGCACCGCGCTCGGGCGGCCGAGCTGCGCCGCCATCCCGCGCACCGCCGCGATCAGGGCGCGGTGGCCCTGGTGGATGCCGTCGAAATTGCCGAGCGCGGCGACCGCGCCGCGCAGTCCCTCCGGTACCGGCTCGCCGTCGCGGTGGACGGGGAGGGACGCGACGGGGCGCGGGGCGGTCTCGTCGCGCGGCATGCGGGTCCTTGGGCAGTGAGCAGGCGGGGAGAGGTCTCGAAGGCGGCCGGACCCTGTCGAAATCCGCCTCGTGGGTCAAGCCGGATGCGGGCCGCCGGGGAGGGCCCCCGCACCCGCTGCGGCTTTAACCGGTTCGCAAGGGGGGGAGATCTACAAGCTGGGAACAGAGGAGCCGTCCGGCGCCTCGCCTCATGATCCAAGCGGGTTTCGTCGCGCACGGGGATGTGTCGCGCCCGCGAACGGAGCCGTAAGCCATGGCCCTTGACCTCGGCATGCCGATCCTCGTGGTGGACGATTACCAGACGATGGTCCGCATCATCCGCAACCTGCTGAAGCAGCTCGGCTTCGAGGATGTCGACGACGCCTCGGACGGCACCGGCGCCCTGGCGAAGCTGAAGACGAAGAAGTACGGCCTCGTGATCTCCGACTGGAACATGGAGCCGATGACCGGCTACGAGCTCCTGCGCCACGTCCGGGCCGATGACGCCCTGCGCACCACGCCGTTCATCATGGTCACCGCCGAGTCGAAGACCGAGAACGTCATCGCCGCCAAGAAGGCCGGCGTGAACAACTACATCGTGAAGCCCTTCAACGCCCAGACGCTGAAGACCAAGATCGAGGCGGTCTGCGGCGCCTGACGCCGAGGGCTCGGCGAGCCTTCCGGACGCGGGGGATTCCGACCGCCGGAGCCGAGAGTTCGGCTCACCGGCCTGTCGGGCCCCGCGATCCGAGCCAGGGACAACCAAATCCGCGGGGGAGCGACCACGTGCTCAGGCAGATGACGGCGGGACCGCGCTCCGCTCTCTCCCGGCTGCTCGGAGGCAAGACGTCGATGGGTCGCACGAGCAACGTCCCACCAGCCAGGGAGGCGGTGCCGGTGACCGAGCTGATCGAGATTGCCGACTACATTACCAAGCTCAAGCGGGGCATCGCGGCGCTTCGGGCACAGGAGCTGACCCGCGACCGCATCCCGATGGCGCATGACGAACTCGGCAGCGTCGTCGCCGCCACGGCGAGCGCCACCAACCGCATCATGGAATCGGCGGAGGCGATGCTCGCCATCGAGGCCAGAACCCTCGACGAGTACCGCGCCAAGGTCGAGGCCCATATCGGCGACATCTTCGAGGCCTGCACCTTCCAGGACATTACCGGCCAGCGCATCTCCAAGGTGGTCGACGCCCTGGGCCAGCTCGAGAAGCGCCTGTCGCAATTCTCGACGGTGGTGAACGTGCGCGACGGCGAGGCCGAGCACGATCCCGAGGAGGCGCGCCGCAAGGCCCGCGCCGAGACCCTGATGCTCAACGGGCCGCAGCTGAAGGGACCGGCAACGCCGCAGGACGCGATCGACGCCCTATTCTCCTGAGGCTTCTTCCTGCGCGATCTGAGTCCGGGATGCGGCCGCCGCAAGCCCCGGACGTCGCGCGTGGCCTTACCAGCGCAGCAGATCGATCACGCCGTCGGGATGCACGGACTGGGCGCTGAGCCACTCGGCGATGTCGCCGATCGGCGCGCCGGCATCCACGCCGAGCTCCTCGGCGTGGATGCCGCGGGCGACCAGCAGCGAGGCGATGCCGAAGGCCCGCGCGCCGGCGATGTCGGTGCGGATCGCGTCGCCGACCGCGAGCACCCGGCCGCGGGGGAGGGGGGCGCCGCCGTCGAGGCCTTCCGCCGTCGCGAGGGCCGCCTCGTAGACCGGGACATGCGGCTTGCCGGCATAGACGACCTGGCCGCCCATTTCCTCGTACAAGGCCGCCACCGCGCCGGCGCAGGGGATCAGCCGCTCGCCGCGCTCGACCACGAGGTCGGGGTTGGCGCAGATCAGCGTGACGCCGCCGGCCGCCCAGGGTTCGAGCCGGGCGCGGTAATCCGCCGCCGTCTCGATCTCGTCGTCGAGGAGTCCGGTCACGACCACGTGGGCCGCCCCGTCCGGGCCGGAGCGGGTCAAGTCGAGGCCATCGAAGATCGGCAGGTCGCGGTCGGGCCCGAGATGGTACATCGGCGCCTCCGCCCGCTCGGCCATGAGCTGGCGGGTGAGGTCGCCCGAGGTGACGATGGTGTCGTAGGCGGTGCGGGGAACGCCGAACCCGTCGAGCTGCGCCAGGACGGCGCTGCCGGGGCGCGGCGCGTTCGAGACCAGCACCACCCGGCGCGGCCGGTCGCCCGGCAGGGCGCGGAAGCGCGTCAGCGCCTCGGCCGCCGCCCGGTGGGCGTGGATGCCGTCATGCAGCACGCCCCAGACGTCGCACAGGATCAGGTCGAACCCCTCGGCGATGCCGGCGATCCCGTTCAGGATCGCCACCTCGCCCGGATGCGCCGCGCGGACCATCTCGGCCATGCCGTGTCTCCCCGTGCTGCGTTGCAGCAGAACGCGCCGCCCGGCTTAAGGGCGGTTCGTCCCGAACGCAACGCCTCTGAAAAGTCTGTTGTGAAATCGTTTACAGGCAAACCCTGCGATTGGATAGGCCCGATCGGGTCGAGGCCGGATCGCATGATGCCGCCCTGCGCACCTCGCGCGACGCGGCCGGACTTCGCGGGCCGACGATCCCGCACGTCCCTCGCCGATCTCCTGCCGCCTCGTTCCATATGACGTCCGATCGATTGCTCGGCGATTGCTGCGCAATCGCCTTCGCCATGCGGAAGTCGGCTTCGCTCACGCGTTTGGAGCCGGAGGCTCCACCGCGCGGGCTGGTGAAACGAGGTCCGAAAAGGGTGAGGCTTGCGAGACTTCGCCAGCCACGGAGCAAGGCCGAGCCGGAATGCTTGCCCTACAGGAATGCCATCCGGTCGACGTCGACGAGGCCGCGATCGGTGATCTTCAGGTGCGGGATCACCGGCAGCGGCAGGAACGCGACCTGCAGGAACGGCTCCGGCAGGGTGCAGCCGAGCCGCCGCGCGGCGTCGCGCAACGGGGGCAGGGCGTCGCGCACCGCCTCGAAGGGCAGGTCGCTCATCAGCCCGGCGATCGGCAGCGCCAGCTCGGCCAGGATCCCGGTCCCGTCGGCCACCACGAAGCCGCCCTGCAGGTCGATCAGCCGGTTGACCGCCCGCGCCATGGACTGGGGATCGGCGCCCACGACGCAGAGATTGTGGCTGTCATGCCCGACCGAGGAGGCGATGGCGCCGCGCGTGAGGCCGAAGCCCTGCACCAGGCCGCGGCCGATGCTGCGGGTGCCGTGGCGCGCCACCACGGCCACCATCGCGACGTCCTGGCCGGGATCCGGCACGGCGGCGAGCGTCAGGCGCCGGTGCTCGGTGATGATGCGCCCGGCGACGACGCCGATCACCGGCGTCTCGCCCGCGGGCGCCGCCACGGCGAGGTCGTCCGCCGCGACCGGCTCGGCCCGCACGCTGCCGCGGCCCGGCGGCGGCGTGATCGTCCGGGCGGCGAACAGGGCCTCGTCGACGAGGCGGCCGGCCGAGATCACCTCCGAGACCGCGCAGGATTCGAGGTCGTCGAGGAGCACGATGTCGGCGCGCTTGCCCGGGGCGATCATGCCGCGGTCGGTGAGGCCGAAGGCGGTGGCGGCGCTGAGCGAGGCGGCCCGGTAGGCGGCGAGCGGCGGCACGCCGAGCGCGATCGCGGTACGGATCAGGTGGTCGAGATGGCCCTCCTCGGCGATGTCGAGGGGGTTGCGGTCGTCGGTGCAGAAGGCGAGGAACGGCGCCGTCCGCTCGGTCAGCAGCGGGGCGAGCGCGTGCAGGTCCTTCGAGACCGAGCCCTCGCGGATCAGCACCGTCATGCCCTTGCGGATCTTCTCCAGCGCCTCCGCGGCGCCCGTCGCCTCGTGGTCGGTGCGGATGCCGGCCGCGGCGTAGGCGTTGAGGGCCGGTCCTGAGAGCAGCGGGGCGTGGCCGTCGATGTGGCGCCCGGCGAAGGCCGCGAGCTTGGCGAGGCAGCCGGACTCGGCCGCGACCACGCCGGGAAAGTTCATGAACTCGGCGAGTCCCAGGGTCCGGGGATGGTCGCGGTACCGGGAGAGGTCGGCGGCCTCGATCCGGGCGCCGGCGCTCTCAAGGTCGGTCGCCGGCACGCAGGACGACAGCTGGACCCGGATGTCCATCACCGTCTCGCCCGCGGCCGCCAGGGCGTAGTCGAAGGCGGGGGTGCCGAGCACGTTGGCGAGTTCGTGCGGGTCCCAGATCACCGTCGTGACGCCGTGAGGCAGCACGCAGCGGTCGAATTCGTGCGGGGTGATGAGGGACGATTCGACGTGCAGGTGGGTGTCGATGAAGCCCGGCACCGCGATGCGCCCGCCAGCCTCGATCACCCGCGCGCCCTCGTAGGTGCCGTAGGTGCCCACCACCGTGTCGCCGCAGATCGCGATGTCGGTCTCGACCAGATCGCCGGTGACGAGGTCGAGGAGGCGGGCGCCGCGGATCACCAGGTCGGCGGGCTCGCGGCCCGCTCCTTGCGCGATCCGGCGGGCGATGGGGTCCGACATCGGAGGCCTTTCTGCTGCGAGGGTCCCCGGTGCCGGGATTACCCGATGCCGGGGCTCCCCATGCTAAGCGGACCCGAACCGCATCGCTACCGACCCTTCGGCCGCCATCCCTCACACCGCCCGGCGCAGCACGTCCCGGAAGGCGCGGCGCACCGGCGGCGGCTCGTCGGCCGGCGGCGTCGGGTCCGGGTTCGGCTCGGGCGCCGGCGGGGCGGGCGGCGAGAGCACCTCGGGCCGCACCACCCGGGGGGGCGAGAACACCGCCCCCTGCGCCAGCGGCAGGTCGAGGTCGATCAGGTCGGGCACGTCGGCCTCGCGCTCGACGCCCTCGGCCACCAGCCGGATCCCGGCCCGGGCCAGGGTGGTGGAGAGTGCCGGGCCGTGCTCGCCGAGCAGGGTCTCGATCTGCACCTTGGCGTAGCTCGCCCCCCGGGCCGCCAGCGACGCCGCGTCGAGGCGAGGCTCCGTGACCCGGTCGACGGCGAGCCCGATCCGCTCGCGCAGGGCGTTGAGCGCCGTCGCCTGCTCGGCGTCGAGGCTGCGCCAGCTGCGCTGCGGCAGTGCCAGGATCAGCCGGCCGGCGAGCTCCGGATGCAGGTCGATGAGGCGGCCGACCGCCCGCAGGAATCCCGGCTCGAACAGCGAGCCCGGGGACAGGGCATAGGCCACCGGGGTCTCGCTGCCGCGATTGGCGAGGTGCTGTCCGATCGCGGTCACGCGGGCGAGCATCAGCCGGTCGAGTTCGGTGGTGCGCCCGTGCCGCTCCAGCACCCGCAGGAACTCGGCGGGCGCCAGCAGGGCGTCGCCGACGCGCAGGCGCGCCAGGGCCTCGTAGAACGCCACCTTGCGCTGCGGCAGGCTGACGATCGGCTGCAGGTGGACCTCGAGCCCCTGCGACAGGGCCGCCAGGATCTCCGCCTCCGGGTGCGACTCGACGGCGGGCTCGGGCACGAAAGGCCGGCGCGGTGCCGGCGCGGCATCGCGCGGCAGGATCGGGTCGGCGGACCACGAGGCCGGAGGCGGCGCCGGCGCACGCTCCGGCTCGTACTGGCGGGGCACGGCGGGAGCCGGGGCGGCCTGGGCGTAGGACGGCACGCCCGGCGCCGGCGCGTCGTCGTAGGGGCGGCCCGGCGGGAACGGCATCGGGGCGGCGTGCATCGGCGCCGCGTGGGAGGCGTAGGCCGGGACGATCTGGCCCGGAAGGTTCGCAGCCGGCGGGGCTTGAACCGGCGGGGCTTGAACCGGGTGGGACGGGGCGGCCGGAGGCTGGACCGGCGTCGCCGGGCCGGGAGCCCCGGCCTTCAGGCGCGTCAGATCCTCGTCCTGGGCCGCCACCGCCATGGCGAGCTCGCGCACGATGCCGCCCAGGAGGCCGATCTCGGCCGTGACCTCGGACAGGCCGTTCTCCAGCGTCGCGTCCGGCGCCGCCGGCGCCTCCCGCTGCTCGAGGGTCAGCAGGCGGCGGGAGAGAAGGTCGATCTCGCCCGACAGCTTCTCGACCTGTCCGGCGAGGCGGCGGGCGCGGCGCAGGGCGAGCGCCGTCGCGACGCCCCCCAGGATCGCGGCAGCGAGCGCGGTTCCGGCCACGGCGCCGAGGACGGGCGTGCCCAGGAAGGCGACGGCGACGCAGAGCCCGCCCGCCAGGAGGCATGAGAGGCTGAGGGCGATCCGGCTCGCCGACGACCCGCCGGCGCGCCGGCCGGTCACGAGGGCCATGGCGATTCCTCTTACGCGTCGAGGACGTGGCGGGTTCCGCGAACACCGGCCTCGACCCCGGTTGTCGCCGAGGCGCCGTTTACTCGCAAGACGCCGCCACGGACTGCCCACGGATTTCGCGGCGCCCTTGTCCAGACGAGGCCTCTACCCGAGATGGCTTGCGCGGCCCTGGTGTGCCGCAGCGGAAACGGAGACAGGCGATGACGGACCGGGCCGGCGAGCGGATGGAACTGTTGATGAAGGTCGAGGGCATGACCTGCCAGGGCTGCGTCGCCGCGGTGACGAAGGCGATCCAGCGCCTCGACCCGGCGGCGCAGGTGGCGGTGGACCTGGGCGCCGGTCGCATCGCCGTCGTCACCGACGCCCAGGCGCTCGACGTGGCCCAGGCCCTCGGCCGGGCCGGCTACGAGGCCGAGGCCATGACCGGGTGACGACGCCCGGTCGCGCCGGCCGGGCGAGCGGGGCCGTCGCGGCGAGGGGTGGAGCGGGGTGGAATCGACCGGCCGAAAGCCCGCTTCCGGGGACAGCGCCCCCGGGCGCCCCGCGCTCTAACGTTCGTTTAAGCCGCCTCTGCGAGGGTTTTCGGAGTTCGCAGTGTAGGGGCGCCGGGGCCGCGAGGTCTCCCGCGCTGGCGTGGCGGTGTGCGTATCAACAGTGCCTTTGCGTCCCTGATCGATGCCCGCCTGGCGGGTCTCGTCCATGATTCCGTCGCGGGCGACCCCGCGGAACGGGGCCGCCACGAGCGGTTCCTGATCTCACGCCTCGCCACCGGCGCGGTGCTGATGGCGATGTTGCCGCCCTACCTGCTGTGGCGCGGCGTTCCGACGCTGGTCGAGGCGGCGGCGGCGGCCTGCCTGGTGCTGCCGGTCGTGGCGGCCCTGCTGCTGGCCCGCACCGGCAACCTCACGCTCGCCCACGGGCTGTCCTCGGCGGCCCTCACCGGGCTCGTCGTCTGCCTGGCGAGCCTCACCGGCGGGCCGACCTCGGCGGCGAGCATCTGGCTGGTGATGATCCCGGTCGAGGCGCTGCTCGCCGGGTCGCACCGGGCCGCCCTGGCGGCTGCCGTTTCCGCGATGCTGGGCGCGGTGGCCGTCGCCCTGATCGAGCCCGACTCGGGCTTCGGCCTGTTCGCCTGGCCGGCGGCCCTGGCGATGCCGGTCTTCGCCATCACGGCGATCTGCCACGTGCTGGCGCTCTCCCGCGAGCACCGCCGGCGCGAGGGCCGCTGGAGCGACCGGCTGAACGCCGCCTCCCTGCGCGACGCCCTGCTGCTCGAGGCCATCGACGACCTCGTCACCTGGCACGACCGCAACGGCAGCGTGCTGCAGGCGAGCCCCGCGGCCCGCTCCTTCACCGGCACGAGCCCGGACGCGCTGGAGGGCCGCGGCCTGTTCAACCGCGTCCACGTCTCGGACCGCCCGGCCTTCCTCACCGCGCTGAGCACCGCCGCCGGGCAGGCCCAGCCGGTGACCGTGCAGTTCCGCCTTCACGCCGCCGGCGAGACCGGCGAGGCCGGCCGCGTGATCTGGGCCGAGATGCGGGCCCACCGGGTCCCGGGCGCGGCGGCGCCGGCGACGCTCGGCGAGGCCGCCGTGGTGGCGGTGACCCGCGACGTCTCGGAGCACCGGCGCCGGGCCGAGGAGCTCGACCAGGCCCGGGCGGCGGCCGAGCGCGCCGACGAGGTCAAGAGCCGGTTCCTCGCCACCGTGAGCCACGAGCTGCGCACGCCGCTCAACGCCATCATCGGCTTCTCCGAGATGCTGGAGTCCGAATCCACCCTGGCGCTGGGCCCCGAGCGGCGGCGGGAATATGCCGGCATCATCCACTCGTCCGGCCGGCACCTGCTCGAGGTGGTCAACGGGCTCCTCGACATGTCGCGGATCCAGAGCGGCAACTTCGACTACGTCCCCGAGCCGTTCGATCTCGCGGGCCTTGCCCGCGGCGTCTGCGACCTGATGCAGATCCGCGCCGACCAGGGCGGGGTGCGCCTGCGGCGCGAGATCGCCCCCGACCTGCCGGAGGTCACCGCCGACCCGCGCGCCTGCCGGCAGATGCTGATCAACCTCCTGTCGAACGCCGTGAAGTTCACTCCCCGCGGCGGCGACGTGACGCTCTCGGTGCGCCGGGCGTTCGACCGGGTCGAGATGGCGGTGGTCGATACCGGCATCGGCATCGCCGAGGCCGACCTGCCGCGCCTCGGCGATCCGTTCTTCCAGGCCGGCCTCGGCGCCGGCGCGGCCTATGGCCGCCCGCACGAGGGCACCGGCCTCGGCCTCTCGGTGGTGCGCGGCCTCGTCGGGCTGCATCACGGCGACCTCGCGGTCGAGAGCAGCCCGTCCTGCGGCACGCGGGTGGTGGTGACCCTGCCGCTCGATTGCCGCGGCGGCCGGGCCATGCCCGGCATCCCGGTGCCGATCCGTACCGGCGCCCTGGGCGGCATGCTCCCGGTCTCCTTCGCGGAGGTGCCCCCCACCATGCGGCTGACCGGCTGACCCCGTGGCGCATCCCTCCCTGGTCCGTTCCAAGGACGACCGAACCAAGCCCGACCGACCGACGGCGAGCCGCTCGAACCCGGAAGGAGACGCGATGTCCGAGGCGCCGGCCCGGAAACCCGACGAGGCCGCAGGCCGTCGATCCGACGGGGCATCGCCCCGTCGGATCGATCCCGACGTGGCGCTGACCGCCGAGGCGCGGCCGGCGCCGCGGCCCGGACCCGCAGGCGGCCGGGCGGCCCCGCGTGCGCCGCGCGTCCCCCGGGCCGCGGCGGCGGCCAGGCCTGCCTCCACGGGGCCGCTCGACCGCCTGCGGATCCGGGCCGACCGGCTGATGCGCCATCCGGCCGGGATCGTCGGCGGCCTCCTCACCCTCGGGGCGGTGGCGGCGGTGGCGGCGAATGCCCTGAGCTTCCAGACCGGCCGCCATCCGGCGCCGCTGTTCGCCAAGGCATCGACGGACACGGCACCGACGGACAAGGCGCCGCGGGACAAAGGTTCGGCCGACAGGAATGTGGCCGACAAGGGCGCGTCGCCCGCGGAATCCCCCGCTCAGGCGAGTGCCCGCGCCGACGCGCCGCGAGCCATGAAACCCGACGCGCCGCGAGCCATGAAACCCGACGCGCCGCGGGACGGCATCGGCGCACTTCTCGGCGGCGACGATCACGCTACCGCCTCGCTCGGTCCGAAATCCGGCCCGGCGAGGGCCGCGGCCGGAAAGCCGGCCAGGGAGACGGCCCCTCACGCGCCGGTTCGCGAGGCGAAGGTCGCCGAGACGGCCGCGCCGAAATCCCCGGAGAAGACCCCGGAGCCGAAGGTCACCGCGCTCCACGCCGTGCCGCCGGCCCCCGGGGTCAAGCCCGACAAGTCGATCGCCTACGCGCAGCGCGCCCTGGTGAAGCTCGGCTACGGCCCGCTCACCGTCGACGGCATTGCCGGCCCGAGCACCCGCGCGGCCCTGGCCCGCTTCGAGCGCGAGCGCCGCCTGCCCGGCGCCAGCGTGGCGCGCCGGACCCTGCAGGAACTGGAGGCACGGTCGGGGTTGAAGCCGGAGTGAGGAACGGACCGAGACCCTCAGGATGAGGGTCGGGGACGGGACAAGGTCAAGCGACCGGTCGCTCAGAACGCGATCGCGTCCACCACCTTGCGGAAGCGCGGCAGGATCGCTTCGCGGTCCTGGGCGCGCACCACGCCGACGGCGCGGAAATAGCCGTCGGGCTGGAAGCGGATGGTCTGGGACACCACCACCGGGGTGCCCGACGGCACATCGACCGCCCGCGCCACGATCTCGTGCCAGTCGGCGCCGTTCTGGCGGAAGCTCTGCGAGCGCTCGATCGCGAAATCCTTCATCGTCTGGTTCGAGTAGAGCGCCGCCTTGGCGAAGGCGTCGCGCTGCTCGGTCGGCGGGGCCGGCTGCACCGCCTCGGCGAGCACCAGGATCGGCTGCTCGAGGTTCATCATCTGGTCCTTCGGCCCGTCGGTGTAGAGCACCGAGTTGCCGCCGAGCACCCGCACCGGGCGGAAGCCCGCGGTCTCGGTGATCCGGAAGGGCAGGGCCGCGACCTGCTGGTCGAGGGTGAGCGCCGGGCGCACACGCACGCTGGTGAGCATGGCGCGCATCGCGTCGTCGGCCTCGGCCCCCGGCAGGGTCTGGCCGATGACGACGCCGGTCACGGTCGGGTCGGAGACGAGGAAGACCCATTTGTGCAGGGCCGGGGCGCCGGGGGGCTGCTCGATCGGCTGCTCGCCGGTGAACAGCAGGCCCTCGCGCCCGTCGGCGAGCTTCAGGGTCTCGCGGGTCTTCACCACCAGGCCCTGGCTCTTCAGGTTCTCGTCGGTGAAGTTGGCGGTGAGGTCCTTGTAGGCCTGGGCCGGCAGCTCGACCACCGAGACCGTGGCGCCGCCGCCCGTCCGCTCGAAGCCCGTGAAGCGGCGCGACACCACCATCTCCTTTGCCGGCTCGAAGCCGAACCGGGAGCCCGGCGGATAGACCGGATCGGCCGCGAAGGCCCCGGCCGACAGGCCGATCAGGCCGGTGAGGAGTGCCAGGGCACGCAGCGAGAGGAAGCGTGCGCGCAGCGACAGGGGACTCGTCTGCATCAGGACTCGTCTCGGCTCGTGGAGAGGCACCGCCCGGACGGCGGCGCTCGGGATCGTCCGCGGATGGGTCGGCCGTGCGCGCCGGTCTGTCAAGCGCGGCGGATCGCCGAGACGCGCCGCAAGGTCAGGTTGAGGCGCCCGCCGGCCGGCACCGCCCCGGGCAGGGCCGGCACCGGCGCGAGGAGGTCTGGGCTCAGGATGCGGTCGATGCCGTGGAAGATCAGGCGCGAGGGCCCGCCGATCACCAGGGCGTCGCCGGAGGCAAGCCGCACCGAGCGGGTCGGGGCGCCGCGCTCCAGGCCGCCGTAGCGGAACAGGGCGGTCGCGCCGAGCGACAGGGACAGGACGGGGGCGGCGAACTCGTCCTCGTCCCGGTCCTGGTGCAGCCCCATCCGGGTGCCGGGCGCGTAGAGGTTGACGAGGCAGGCCTCGGGCCCGGCCGGGCAGCCGGCGAGGTGGGCCCAGGCCCGCGAGACGGCGTCCGGCATCGCCGGCCAGGGCCGGCCGGTCTCCGGATGCACCGCCTGGTAGCGGTAGCCGGCCCGGTCCGAGACCCAGCCGAGAGGGCCGCAATTCGTCATCCGGACCGAGAACGGCTTTCCCGTGCGCGGCATCGTCGGGGTGAAGGGCGGCGCCTCGTCCAGGATGGCGGCGAGGTCGCCGGCGAGCGCGCCCTGAGCCGCGGCGTCGAGGTAGCCCGGATGATGGATCAGGCCGGGGGCGAGTTCGATCAGTGGAGCGATCCTTGTCGCGCGGGAGGCCCGCCTCTTACTCGATTTCCTCCTGGGCCGGCAGGTCACCCATGGTAAGGTCCGGCTCCTCCCCGGAGCTGCCGCGCCATGACGACCCGCAACGCCACCCTGATCGGTTCCGGCGCCATCGGGCTGTGGTCGCTGCTCGCGCTGTTCACGGCCGCATCCGGGGCGGTGCCGCCGTTCCAGCTCGCCGCCATGACCTTCCTGGTCGGCGGGCTCCTCGGCTGCGCCAGCTGGATCGTCCGGCCCGCCGGCCTCGCCGCCTTGCGCCAGCCGCCGGCGGTCTGGGCGCTCGGCATCGTCGGGCTGTTCGGCTACCACGCGCTCTACTTCGCGGCCCTGCGGCTCGCGCCGCCGGCCGAGGCCGGGTTGATCAGCTATCTCTGGCCGCTCCTGATCGTGCTGTTCTCGGCCCTGCTGCCGGGGGAGGGGGGCTTGCGCGCCGCCCACCTCGCCGGGGCGCTGCTCGGCCTCGCCGGGGTGGTCACGCTGTTCCTCGGCCGCGGCTCGCTCAGCTTCGAGGCGGCCGCGCTCCCGGGCTACGCGGCGGCGGCGGCCTGCGCCTTCCTGTGGTCGGGCTACTCGGTGCTGTCGCGCCGGGTCGGGGCGGTGCCGACCGATGCGGTGGCCGGCTTCTGCCTCGCCACCGCGGCGTTGAGCCTCGCCTGCCACGTCGCCTTCGAGCCCACGGTGTGGCCGCAAGGCGCGGCGCAATGGGCGGCGGTCGCGGCGCTCGGCCTCGGGCCGGTCGGGGCGGCGTTCTACCTCTGGGATATCGGCGTGAAGCGCGGCGACATCCGCCTCCTCGGCGTCGGCTCCTACGCGGCGCCGGTGCTCTCGACCCTGATCCTCGTGGCGGCCGGCTACGCGCCGGCGACGTGGTCGCTGGCCCTGGCCTGCGGGTTCATCGTGGCGGGAGCGGTGGTGGCGACAAGCGTGGGAAGTTCGGGGGCGATGACGATAGAAAATAATGATTAAGTAAACATCTATAGCAGCGGTTGTTGGGGGAGGGCTTCGGTCCCGTTCTCATGATTTCGCCAAGCCCGAGATTCCGGACTAGGCATGGGTAATTCGAGACGGGTCGACGGCCCCGTCGATCTCGGGCTTGCCTTGGATCGAATTGATACGCCAGCATCCCGGGCCGTTGGTATGAATACGCGACATCGTGTTCCGAGGCGAGTCAACTCGTGCCCGGATCGGTGAGCCTTCCCGGGATCCGGGACGGCTGAAGATGACGTCTACCCCCTCGGCATCGGCCGCCAATCCGGCGGCGCCATCTCGAAGCCCTCGAACCGGAACCCCGGCGCCACGGTGCAGCTGACCAGCGTCCAGGCCCCGAGGCTGGTGGCAGTCTGCCAGTGGCCGGCCGGCACCACGATCTGCGGCCGATGGCCCCGGGCGAGGTCGGGGCCGAGATGGCGCGCCTCGGCGTCGTGGCCGTTGGGGCTTACGGTGATCACCATCGGCGCCCCGGCATGCCACAGCCACACCTCCGTGGCGTCGACCCGGTGCCATTCCGAGGTCTCGCCGATATCGAGGAGGTAGTAGATCGCGGTCGAGGCCGGGCGGCGGTCGATCTCGCGCGGATCCCGGAAGGTCTCGCGGTAATGCCCGCCCTCCGGGTGGGGCTTGAGATCGAGCAGGCGTACGACCTCGGCAGCTGTCAGGTTTTGCATCGCCGTCAGAACCGGTTCTTCCACTCGCGCAAGGCCGTGAACACCGCCGCCGGGTCGGAGCCCGGCTCCATCCCGACCGCCCGCGCCAGCGCCGGCTCGGTCGCGCGCAGGAACGGATTGGTGGCCCGCTCCTCGCCGAGGGTGGTCGGCACCAGGAAGCGCCCCTCCGCCTTGGCTTTCTCGGCGAGCGCCGCCCGGTCCTTGAGGTTCTGGTTGCCCGGCTCGGCGGCGAGCCCGAAGCGGGCATTCGACAGCACGTAGTCGTGGCCGGAATACACCACGGTCTCGTCGGGCAGCGCCGAGAAGCGCGCGAGCGAGCGCCACAGCACCTCGGGCGGGCCCTCGAGCACCCGGCCGCAGCCGAGGGTGAACAGGGTGTCGCCGGCAAACGCGATCCCCGCCTCCTCGAACCAGTAGGTGACGTGGTCGTCGCAATGGCCGGGGGTTTCCCAGACCGCGGCGGCGAGCGAGCCGACCGTCACCACGTCGCCCTCGCGCACCGTCGCGTCGACCTGCGGCACGGTGCTGCCGGCCTTCGCCGGTGCGGTCACCCGGGCCTGGGTCCGCGCCTTCACCTCCGGGATGCCCTCGACGTGGTCGCCGTGGCGATGGGTGACCAGGATGTCGGTGAGGCGCCAGCCGGTCTCGTCGAGGGCGCGCAGGACCGCCGCCGCCTCGGGCACGTCGATCGCCGCGCAGGCGCCGGTGGCGGGATCGCGCAGCAGCACGCCGATATTGTCGCTCCGGCACAGGAAGGTGCGGATCTCCGGACGGATCTCGGGCATGGCGGCGCTTCCTCGAAATGACCTCGTGCCGCCGGAAGATAGGGCATCGCGGCGCGCGCGCGAGCCGGCTTCCGGCGAATGACCGGGTGCCCGAAGCCGGAAGCACCGCACAGGAAGCGCAGAGCCGGGAGCGCAGAGCCGGGAGCGCTTGGCGGCGTTGCGGGTTGACGCCTTGCCGCGCTTCGCGCCACTCCCCATTGAACACCCGACGGCGCCTGCGCGCGTCGCACGTCCCGAGAACCGATGAGCCTCGACGTCACCGATCTGCGCACCTTCTACGCCAGCCCCCTCGGGGCGGTGGCGCAGCGGCTCGTCGGCCGCTCGGTCCACCGCATGCTCGGCTCGGTCTCGGGGCTGCGGGTGATGGGACTCGGCTACGCGGTGCCGTATCTCGGTCCGGTGCGGCACGCCGCCGAGCGGACGCTCGCCTTCATGCCGGCGGCGCAAGGGGTGACGAACTGGCCCGGCTCCGGCCGCTCGGCCTCCTGCCTCGTCGATCCGACCATGATGCCGCTGCCCGATTCGGCCGTCGACCGGGTGCTGCTGATCCACGCCATCGAGGCGGTGGAGAGCCCGGCCGAGCTGATGCAGGAGGTCTGGCGCGTGCTCACTCCCGGCGGCCGGCTGATCGTGGCGGTGCCGAACCGCCGCGGCCTGTGGGCGCGACGGGACGCCACGCCCTTCGGCCACGGCCAGCCCTACAGCCGCTCGCAGCTCGGCCGCCTGATGCGCGAGACGCTGTTCTCGCCCGAGGACTGGGCCGAGACCCTGTACGTGCCCCCGGTGGAAGGCTGGCTGACCTTACGCACCGCGAGCGCCTGGGAGCGGGTCGGCACCGGCCTGTCGCTGCCCTTCGCCGGCCTGCACGTGGTCGAGGCGACGAAGCAGCTCCACCGTCCGGTCGCCGTCCAGGCTCGCAAGAAGGCCCGGCTGCGCGCCCGTGTGCTGGCGCCGGTGCCCGTGCCGGTGCCCGCCCCCGTGCCGGGAGGCGCCTGAGCAGAGTCCGCAAAGGCGGTTGCCGGCCCTGCGACAAAGATCTGCGCCGGGACAAGGGTCCAAGCGGACGAAGCGTTGGCCTGCCAACGCAAGTCCGGTCAGCACGCCGTCCGACGGAGCCGCGCCGACCCGCTGCGGGAAATTCAAAAAAAGTCGAAGACCTGGAGCCCCGCCCGATGGCCACGCGATCGTGCGGTGCGCTCGATCACGGAGGTGCCCCGATCATGCCGTTTCCGGGCGCGGATGCCGCGCTGCAGAGTTTCCTCCTCGCCTTCTCGGCCCTGTTCTCGATCGTCAACCCGCCCGGCTCGGCGCTGATCTTCGCGCAGGTCACCGCGGGCCGCACCCATGGCGAGCGCACCTGGCTGGCGCGCCGCATCGGCGTCTATGCGGCCGCCGTGATGCTGGTCTCGCTCTGGGTCGGCGCCTCGGTCTTGAGCTTCTTCGGCATCTCGCTCTCGGCGTTGCGCATCGCCGGCGGCCTCGTGGTGGCGGCGCAGGCCTGGACCCTGCTCGCCGCGCCCGAGCAGCGCGAGGCGCGCAAGACGGCGCAGGCCGAGCCGGTGCAGGGCAGCGAGGACGGGCCCGAGCCGACCTCGCTCGCCGAGATCGCGTTCTTCCCGCTGACGCTGCCCTTCACCACCGGGCCCGGCACGATCGCGGTGGCGATCGCGCTCGGCGCCGGGCGCCCCGACAGCGGCGTCGGCCGGCTCGCCTACCTCGCCGGGGCGTCGGCGGCCTCCCTCGTCATCGCGGTGCTGATCCTGCTCGCCTACGCCTTCGCCGACCGCCTGGTCGCGCGGCTCGGCCATGCCCGGGCCCGGGTGCTCGGGCGGCTCGCGGCCTTCCTGCTGCTCTGCGTCGGCACCCAGATCACCCTCACCGGCGTCACCGACGTGCTGGGTCCGCTCATCGCGAACGCCAGGCAAGGGTCCGTCCCGTAAGGGCCATCTGGGCCTCGATCGCCTTCGCGATCCGGGCTTTCGCCGCGTAGTGGATCATGTGGCCCTGGCCCGGCAGCAGGGTCAGGGTGCTGCCGGCCACCTCCCGGTGCAGGCGGCAGGATTGCTCGGTCGGATCCACGACGGCGTCGGCATCCCCCGACAGGATCGCCACCGGCAAGCGCAAGGACGCGTAGCGCGACTGCATCAGGGCGACCGCGCTGTTCATGCTCGCGGTGTCCTCGGCGCTGGCCCGACTTTGCGTGGCGGAGAGCGACAAGGCCACGGGAAACCGCGCCGTGAACCGCGCCGGCACGGCTTGCGGCTTGAACACGTGGCGGAAGACCTGCGGCGCCAGCGCCTTTCCGACCGCCCCCGGCACCAGGGCGCGGGCCGCGTCGCCGAGTCCCGGCACGGCGAGGGGGGCGATCAGCGCCACGTCGGCCCGCCGGCCCGGATAATAGTAGCCAGAGAGCAGGACCAGCCCGCGCAGGTCGAGATTCTCGTGGAGGGCCAGCGCCAGCGACACGATGGTGCCCCAGGAATGGCCCACCACCACCGGCCGCTCGACGTTGAGCGCCGCCAGCGCGTGCCCGATCAGCCGCGCCTGGGCGGAGGCGGTCCAGACCCAGTGCCGCGGCCGCTCGGTATGGCCGAAGCCGGGCCGGTCGATCGCGATGACCCGGTAGTGCTTGGCCAGTTGGTCCACCAGCCCGCAGATGACGAAATCCTCCGCCATGGTGCCGTTGCCGTGGATCAGCACCACGGGCCGGCCCCGGCCGCGGGCGATGTAGTGGATCCGCACCCCGTCGACCTCGACGAAGCGGCCGGGCGGGGCGTGGGCCGGCGCCTCGGCCTTCAGCGCCGCCGAGCCGCGCCGCATCAGGGCGCCGGTCTGGCGGGCGGCGGCGACGTTCGCCTTGGCGGTGGCGCGCAGGATCCGGGCGGCGCCGCGGGCGGCGCGGCGGGGGCTGAGCCCTGGAACGAACCGAAAGGCCATGGGATCTCCGGCGCGATGCTGCATTGCGGGAGAAGATGGCGCGGCGAGGGGCCGGCGCATATCCCCCCGCCTCCCTCCCGTCCGGCGGTCCTTCCCCGGAGCGGCCGTTCCGCGAGGGCGCCTTTCCCCCTCCCTGCCTTGGCAGCACCCGCCCGCCCCTGTAGGACCCGCCGGATGGGCGGTCGGGAACCGCCGGCACTAGGAGCATGTCTACCATGCGTCTCGTCGTCGTCGGCGCCTCCGGGCGCATGGGGCGGATGCTGATCCAGGCCGTGGCCGGCACCGAGGGCTGCACGCTGTCGGGCGCGATCGAGCGCGAGGGCTCAGCCGCGCTGGGCCAGGATGCGGGCGTGCTCGCCGGGCTGCCGCCGCTGGGCCTGGCGATCACCGACGATCCGCTGGCGGCCTTCGCCGAGGCCGACGGCGTCCTCGACTTCACGGCGCCGGCCGCCACGGTGTTCTATGCCGAGCTCGCCGCCCAGGCCCGCATCGTCCACGTCGTCGGCACGACCGGCCTCGCGCCGGACGACCTGGCCAAGCTGAAGGCCGCCGCCTTCCACGCCCGCATCGTGCAGTCGGGCAACATGTCGCTCGGCGTCAACCTGCTGGCCGGCCTCGTGCGCAAGGTCGCGGCGACGCTCGGCGACGAGTTCGACATCGAGATCCTGGAGATGCACCACCGCCACAAGGTCGATGCGCCCTCCGGCACCGCCTTGCTCCTCGGCGAGGCCGCGGCGGAAGGCCGGGGCGTGGCGCTCGGCCAGCGCAAGGTGACGGTGCGCGACGGCCAGACCGGCCCGCGCGAGCCCGGCACCATCGGCTTCGCCACCCTGCGGGGCGGCAGCGTGGTCGGCGAGCACAGCGTCATCTTCGCCGGGGCCGGCGAGCGCATCGAGCTCACGCATCTCGCCAGCGATCGCGGCCTGTTCGCCGCCGGCGCGGTCAAGGCCGCCCTCTGGGCGCAATCCCGCGAGCCGGGCTTCTACGGCATGAACGACGTGCTCGGCCTCTGATCCCCCGGTCTCCCCCTTCCTTCGATTTTCCCCACGACCCCAACGGAGCGACACGCATCATGGAGCGTCTTCTCGTCCTCGCGCGCCACGGCCAGAGCGAGTGGAACCTGCAGAACCTGTTCACGGGCTGGAAGGACCCGGGCCTGACCGATCTCGGCGTCGAGGAGGCGCGGGCGGCCGGCCGGCGGCTCAAGGCGAAGGGCGTGCGGTTCGACATCGCGTTCACGTCCGCGCTCACCCGGGCCCAGCGCACCTGTGCGCTGATCCTGGAGGAGCTCGGCCAGTCCGACCTGCCCACCATCGCCGACGTCGCCCTCAACGAGCGCGATTACGGCGACCTCTCGGGCCTCAACAAGGACGATGCCCGCGCCAGGTGGGGCGAGGAGCAGGTCCACGTCTGGCGCCGCTCCTACGACGTGCCCCCGCCCGGCGGCGAGAGCCTGAAGGACACCGTGGCCCGGGTGCTGCCCTACACGATGCGGGAGATCCTGCCGCGGGTGATGCGTGGCGAGCGCGTGCTGGTCGCCGCCCACGGCAACTCGCTGCGTGCCCTGGTGATGGTGCTCGATGGCCTCACCACCGAGACGATCCCCGGCCTCGAGCTCCATACCGGCGTGCCGCTGGTCTACCGCCTGAAGGACGACACCACCGTCGCCACGAAGGAGATCCTCGACCACGACTGAGCGACGGGTCCGGCCCTCGCGCCCGATTTTCCCCCAAGGCGACGGGCCGGGTCCGACGGTCTATTCCATCGGCGCGGGATGCCCTCCTCCGATCGGGGGAGGACGTCCGGCGTCGGGACGTCTCGCCGGCGATTAAGTCGGCCTGGACGAAATCGGATTTCATGAACTAACATATTTTGATGCGGAGATCCGCACGGCGCCTTCGGCTTCTTCCGTATTGCGCTCGTTCTCGACGAAGGAGCTTCCGTTTTGGTGAAGCGCGGCTTCGAACAAGTGCTGAACCGATTGTCGGGTCGGCCGAACATCCCGGCCGGCGCCGAGCCGCAAGACAGGAGCCGCGACGACGAGGCCCGGGACGGGATCCAGGACGAGACCTTCGTCGAGGTCACCTTTGCCGGGCGCACGTTCAAGCTCGATCCGGCCAACGGGGCCGATCAGGTCGCCCGCGACATCGTGGCGGGCAGCTACGAGGCGCCGCTGCCGATGCTGATGATGGCGAGCCTCGTCCGCGTTGAGGGGGCCTTCGTCGATGTCGGCGCCAATACCGGGTTGTACTCGGTGATGGCGGCCTCCATCGCCCCGGGCCGGCCGATCCTGGCCTTCGAGCCGCTGCCCCTGGCGCTCGCGGCCCTCCGGCGCAACATCGCGGCGAACGACATCCAGGACGCGATCACGGTCGACGAATCGGCGCTGAGCGACCGCTCGGGCAAGGCCACGCTGCACATCCCCGATCCGAGCCACGGCCTGATCGAGACCAGCGCCTCGCTCGAGGCCGAGTTCAAGCCGCGCAACCTCGCCACCACCGTCCTGGAGGTCACCGTCGCCACCCTCGACAGCCTCGACATCCCGGGCCCGATCGGCGTGATCAAGGTCGATATCGAGGGGCACGAACACGCCTTCCTGGAGGGCGCCCGGGCCACGATCGCCCGCGAGCGGCCGATCGTCTTCATCGAGCTCCTGCAGAACGCGCCGAGCCACCGCATCCGCCAGTTCGTCCGCGAGATGGATTACCTGGATTTCCGGCTCAGGCCGGACCTCGCCATCCATGACGGCGGCGAGGTCCTGTACGACCCCCTGGCCTGGAACCACGCGCTGGTGCCGGTCGAGCGCCTGTCGAAGTTCCAGGAGGCGTGCCATTCCTGCGGCCTCGCCATGCTGCGGCGCTTCGTTCCCTCGTAAGGCCACCCGCTGGCCGTTCCGCCCGAAACCGGGCGGGCGGCCATTGCCGCGATGCCGCCGCGTCCCACCTGTCGTCCCATGGCGCCTCTTTCCGGGGCGCCCTCGGACGCCATCCGGCGAAGGAGAGACAGATGGTCGATACCGATCGCATCACCGGCGCGACGCGCGAACTCGGCGGCAAGGCGCAGGCTGCCCTCGGCGATCTCGCGGGCGACCATCGCTCGCAGGTGGAGGGCCGTTTCCGCGAGGCGCAAGGGAGGGCCGAGACCTTGGCGGGCGAGGCGCGCGACGGGCTGCGCGACGCTGCCGACACCGCCGTCGACTATGTCGAGGACGCCTATGAGCGCGGCCGCCACGCGGCGCACCGCGGCGCCCGCACGGTGACGCACTACGTCGAAGAGACGCCGCTCCTGGCCCTGCTCCTCGCCGGCGCCGCCGGCTACGGCCTCGCCCTGCTGCTGCACGGGCGCCGCTGAGCGGCCTTCAGCGGGCCAGCGGCGGCGGCTCGGTCGGCAGGGTACCGTCGGCGAGCTGCAGGCAGGTGAGCAGGGCGACGTAGGACGGCGGCCCGCCGATCTCGCTCTCCTGCCGGCAGTTCTGCCGGTCGGAGGCCGGGAAGGTGGCCCAGAGCCGCCGCAGGGAGCGCCGCGCCGCCCGCTCGTCGGAGACGCAGCCGCGCTCGCTCGCCGCGGAGGCGTTCGGTCCGGGGCGGCGTTCGAGCGCGCAGGCCTGGGACACGGAGTAGGCCGGAACGCCCGAGGCTCGGGCGAGGGCGGGACCGGACAGGACCAGCCCGACCACCACCGGAACCGACAGCCAGACTGATCTCACGACGGCCTCCTCCATGCGCGGTCGGCCCGGGACCGCCGTCCCGGGCCGATATCTGCCAGCTTACCGTGCCGGCCTACTTCGTCGCCTTGCTGTCGGTGGCGTTCGTGGCGTTCTGCTGGGCCGGCTTGGCGGGCGCCTTCGCGGCATTCGCCTGCGGGAAGCCGATCGCGTCGATCACGTCGAAGCGCATCCCGTCCTCGGCGGTCTTCAGCGCCGCGTTGGCCTCGTAGTACTTGCCCTGGTTGATCAGCGTGGCCGCCTGGTTCACGTCCGCGACGGTCTTGTCGAGGGGCAGCACCGCCATCACGAAGTTCACGTCGACATGGGCGAGCTTCAGCTGCTCGATGGCGCCCTTCTGGTCGCCCTTGGCGAGATGCTTGTTCGCCTCGGTCACCGCGGTCGCCTTCTCGGGCGTCGCCAGGAAGTCCTCGCCCAGGGTCAGCTGGGCATCGACCGGCACCCAGGCGACCTTGTCCTTCGCCTTGGCGTCGGTGGCCTTGGCGTCGGTGGCGGCCGACTGCACGCTTCCCGTCTTGTCCACCGACGACTTGTCCGCCGATGCCTTGTTCTTGGTCGCGGCGAGCTCGGCCGGGGTCTTCAGCTCGGCCTCCGCCTTGTTGAACACGGCGTCGTCCGTCTTCGCCTTCGCCAGGGCGGCCTGGGCCTTGCCGATGAGCGCCTTGGCCTGGGCAGGATCGGCGTCGAAGATCGCGATCCGGGCGAGGTGCATGTCACGGAACGCCTGGGCTCCGTCCTTCGAGAGCTTGCCGACATCCTGATCGACCGCGCGCTGCGCCGCACTCTCCTGGGTCACCATCGGCTTGGCCGCCTGCTCGGTCGCATAGGCGGCGCCGCCAAGAACAGTGGTGGCAACGAGGGCAGCGACCAGGGATTTCCGGTAGGACATGACTTTGCCTCCTTATGAAATCGATGCCGGTTTGATTGGGGGCATCGCTGCGTTGGTGACATTCGAATAACACACGGGTGGAAGGCGGGTTGCCTGATCGCTTCATTAAAAGCTTGTAACTCAACGTCATCGCGCGAACGGGAAGAGCATCAACCGACGGTCGTTCGGGGTGGCGCGTCGTCCCGTCCGGGGGGCGGGTGGGGGGGACACCGCTATCGGCGCGCGTCGAAACCGGCCTGGGACGCGAGCACATCCCGAGGCCGGTGAGTTCATCGGAGGGTGCGATTGAGATCGGGGCAGATCGCATGCCCCTGAATGGCGAAATCGCACAATAAAAGAATACCGAAATAATGATTTTATGATTTAAAGATCTAATGTTTATGAGATTTTGCGCGTCGTTTAGCCGCCACCTCGTCCCGGGTTCGCCGCAGGCGTGAGTCCGGGATCCGTCACCGCTCGGGATTCAGAAAAAAGGGTGAGAGGCGTGCCGTCTCATCTGGCACCGTCGGCGGCGATGGATCCCGGGTTCCGCTCCGCGGTCTCGGGACGACGCCGAGGATGCCATGACGGTGGAGGGGGGAGGTCGGCTCCTGCGGCGAGGCGACGAGGGCGGGGCCGTCCGCATCCCATGCAAGCGGTCGGGAGAACCGGAAAACCCGGCTCTCCCACCGCCCTCTACTGCGCCGTCCAGCCCCCATCGACCGACAGGTTGGTGCCGGTGATCTGGCTCGCGGCATCCGTGCACAGGAACGACGCGATCGCCGCGACCTGCTCGACGGTGACGAATTCCTTGGTCGGCTGCGCCTTGAGCAGCACCTCGTCGATCACCTGCTCCTTGGTCAGGCCGCGGGCCTTCATGGTGTCGGGGATCTGCGCCTCGACCAGCGGGGTCCAGACGTAGCCGGGCGAGATGCAGTTGACGGTGATCTTGTGGGTGGCGAGTTCGAGGGCCGCGGTCTTGGTCAGGCCGGCGATGCCGTGCTTGGCCGCGACGTAGGCCGACTTGTACGGCGAGGCGACGAGCGAGTGGGCGGAGGCCGTGTTGATGATCCGGCCCCAGCCCTTCCTCTTCATGCCGGGGATCGCCGCCCGCATGGTGTGGAAGGCCGAGGACAGGTTGATCGCGATGATCTGGTCCCACTTCTCGACCGGGAACTCGTCGATCGCCGAGACGTACTGGATGCCCGCATTGTTGACGAGGATGTCGACCGCACCGAACGCCGTTTCGGTCTCCGCCACCATGGCGGCGATCTCCTCGGGCTTGGTCATGTCGGCGCCGGAGTAATGCGCCGTCACGCCGAACTCGGCCTCGATGCCGGCGCGCTCCTTCTCGATCGCCTCCGGCTTGCCGAAGCCGTTGAGGACGACGTTGGCGCCCTGCTGCGCCAGCGACCGGGCGATGGCGAGGCCGATGCCGCTCGTCGAGCCGGTGACGAGGGCGGTTTTCGATTGCAGCGACATGACGTTCTCTCCTCGGGCCCGAATGGTGGCCGGGCTCTTCAGGCCAGATAGTCTCAGGCCAGGTAATCGTGCAGCACGTGGCCGTACGGCAGGGTGAAATCGACGATCTGGTGCCGGCCGCCGACGATCCGGCGCACCGGCAGGTCGGCGACGCGGCAATTGACGTGCGGGATCAGGTGCAGCCGGGCCTCGCCCTCCCAGGCGCCGTGGACCGTGACGTCCTGCAGCCGGTAGCCGACGAGCTGCGCGACCTTCACGCCGCCATCGACGTCCGGGATCAGCTTCAGGTTGACGTTGAGCTGGCCGATCCCGTCGCGGATCGTGTCGAGCCGGTCCTCCAGGCTGTGGTGCTTGTAGGTCATCGTGCCCATCGCCACCCGCTCCTCGTCGTAGTGCAGGGTGCCGGTCAGCGTGTCCTTCATCACCTTGAGCCGGGGCACGCCGTATTTCTTCGGAAAGCCCCAGATCTCGCGGCCGGCGGTGATCGGCGGCTCGTCGTCGAGATACATCTGGACCGAGTAGTTGCAGGGCTCGCCCTTGTAGGTCGCGACGATGGCCGAACCGCTCTCCTCGTAATCGCCGAAGCCGGAGGAATCCGGCATCTTCATCCACTCGTAGTAGGCCAGGTTGCCGGGCGCCGGCTCGAGCGGCTCAGGAAGAGCGGCCCGGAGCGCGTCCGGATCGGTCTCGTAGGTGATGATGAGGTATTCGCGCCGCATGAACCGGTAGGGCCCATGCGGGTAGCTCGGGCTGAAGGCCGGCATCGAGGGCGCCTTCAGGATCTCCTCGCGGGTCATGCGGCGTTCCTTCCTGTGCGGGGCGTCAATCCCGCGCGTCGCGGGTCAGGTCGAAGACGGTCACGCCCCGGTCGGGCCGGCAGCGCTCGATCCAGTGGCGATGGCGCAGCGAGCGGCGCACGTCGTTGCGGCCGGCCTTCCAGTGCTCCAGCATCGTGGTGCGCGAGAACTCGTAATCCTTGGCGTCGCTCTCGTAGTTCTTGGCCCGGTAGATCAGCTGCAGGATCGTCACCGCGTTCTGGTGGCTGACCTCCGACAGGAAGGCGACGTCGGGATCCTGGCGCAGCTCGGGCGGCAGCTTGTCGAACAGGCGCCGGAACGCGGTCTTGGCCTTGTGGATCTCGATCTGGTCGTCCGTGTTGAGCCGGGTGCGGCTCGAATACCGGATGTCCTTCTCGCGCTCGGCCGCCTCCGACAGGGTGCGGGGCAGCGGGCCGCGGGCGCTGAACAGGTCGACCTGGAACACCGCGAGGTCGCGCAACCGCTCCTCGTCGAGCACGTATTGCAGCGGCGTGTTCGAGACGATGCCGCCGTCCCAGTAGAGCTCGCCGTCGATCTCGACCGGCGGGAAGCCCGGCGGCAGGGCGCCCGAGGCCATGACGTGCTCGGGGCCAATCCGGTCGCGCTGGTTGTCGAAATAGATGAAGTTGCCGGTGCGGATGTTGACCGCGCCGACGCTGAGCCGCGTCTCGCGCCGGTTGATGCGGTCGAAATCGACCAGGTCGAGCAGCGTCTGCCGCAACGGGGCGGTGTCGTAGTAGCTCAGCGCCTGCGGGGCGCCGGCCGGGTAGAAGGCGGCCGGGGGCACGCGCGGGGCGAAGAAGCCCGGCACCCCGACCGTCGCCCCGAAGGCGGCGCTCCAGGCGTTGAACACCTCCCGCGCCTGCTCGCCGGGCCACCAGGGCGAGACGGTGATCGAGGAGGAGACCGTGTCCCAGAACGCCCGCAGCCGCTCGATCCGGCGCTCCGGCGGGTTGCCGGCGATGAGCGCGGCGTTGATCGCCCCGATCGAGATGCCGGCGACCCAGTCCGGCGACAGGCCGGCCTCCTGCATCGCCTCGGCGATGCCGGCCTGGTAGGAGCCGAGCGCCCCGCCGCCCTGCAGCACCAGCACCCGGCACTCGTCACGGTTCGCCTCGTCCATCAGGGCCTCCGCGCGTGAATTCCGGCGGTTAGATGATGCTGCACTGCCGCGAAGCAAGGCTTGCGCGGCGGAGCCGATCCGATTTCGCGCCGGTCCCGGCCCGGGTCACCGGGTTGACACGGGCCGGCCCCTTCGCCAAGCCTCCGCGCCGCCCGGCCCCCGATCCCGGCCGCCGCGGCGAACAGGCCTTCCTCGATCCCCGCAGGGCTTTGGTTCACGGCTCCCCGCCCAGGTTTTTCTGCCGAGGCGTCCTTCCAGGCCCCTGCGAAGCCGGCCCGACACAGCACAGGTCCCGATGCGCTCCTACCTCGACTTCGAAAAGCCCGTCGCCGAGCTCGAGGCGAAGCTCGAGGAGCTGAGGGCCCTCGGCGACCGGGACGGCGCGGTGGCGATCAGCGAGGACGTGACGCGGCTGGAGGCCAAGGCCGCGGCGGCGCTCGCCGAGCTCTATGCCGGCCTCACTCCCTGGCAGAAGACCCAGGTCGCCCGCCATCCCCAGCGGCCGCACTTCGTCGATTACTGCGCCGGCCTGATCGAGGAGTTCCAGCCCCTCGCCGGCGACCGCGTGTTCGGCGAGGACGAGGCGGTGGTCGGCGGCTTCGGCCGCTTCCGCGGCCGGCCGGTCTGCGTCATCGGCCAGGAGAAGGGCGCCACCACCGAGGCCCGCATCCGGCACAATTTCGGCATGGCCAAGCCCGAGGGCTACCGCAAGGCGGTCCGCCTGATGGGGCTCGCCGGCCGCTTCGGCCTGCCGGTCCTCACCTTCGTCGACACCGCCGGCGCCTATCCGGGCATCGAGGCGGAGGAGCGCGGCCAGGCCGAGGCCATCGCCCGCTCGACGGAGGCCTGCCTCGGCCTGCCGACTCCCAACGTCACGGTGGTGATCGGGGAGGGCGGCTCGGGCGGCGCCATCGCGCTCGCCACCGCCAACACGGTACTGATGCTGGAGCATGCGATCTACAGCGTGATCTCGCCGGAGGGCGCCGCCTCGATCCTGTGGCGCGATGCCGGCCGCGCCCAGGACGCCGCCACCGCGATGAAGATCACCGCCCAGGACCTCCTGCGGCTGGGCGTCATCGACGGCATCGTCCCCGAGCCGACCGGCGGCGCCCACCGCGACGGCCAGGCGGCGATCCGCGCGACCGGCGAGGCGATCGCCAGCGCCCTGGAGCCGCTCTCGGTCCTCGATGCGGACACGGTGCGCGACCGGCGCGCGCAGAAGTTCCTGGAGATCGGGCGGAGCCTGTAGGAGGCCGACGGTCTGCCTTCCTGCGCGACGGGTCCGAAGCCTGTTCGTCGTCCCGGGCTCCACTTTCGCGGCCCCTTGACGATCCGGAGGCGTGCAGTGCCGGTGCGCCGACCCGGCCGGGTTCCGGCGTCCTTGCCGAGCCGGGGCCATCCCCGTCATCCACAGCCCCGCACAACCCCCATGCCTCAGACACAACCCGGCCTTGGTTTCGCCGAAGACCGGGCGGATGTCTTGGCGGGTGAGCCCCGTGACGCCGGGCGCCGGCTTGCTGCGAAGTGCTTGGCAAGGGCGCTGTTGAACCAATCCCCGCAATCTTGGCCGTTCTTGCGGTAAGAGCCGGGTAAGTTTAACGAAGCTATGGGGTTGGGGAGACCGGTCCGAGGCGTCAGGGTGCCGACGGTCCGACGGGCGAGAAGGCGGGGTTCCCATGGTGCGTCTGAAAGGGCGTCTGGCGATGCGTTCGGTGCTGGCGGCGAGCGGCCTCGTCGCCGCCCTGTCCCTCGGAGCATGCCAGGATGCCGGGTTCTCCGCCGCCGGCTCGGCGCGGGCCCGCGAGCCGATCCCGCCGAAGACCGTCGCCCTGATGGCGTCGAAGAACATGTCGCCCCGCGATCCCATCCTGATCCGTGCCTTCAAGAAGGAATCGGAGATGGAGGTGTGGAAGCGCGGCACCGACGGCCAGTACGCGCTGCTGAAGACCTTCCCGATCTGCCGCTGGTCGGGCCAGCTCGGGCCGAAGGTGCGGGAGGGCGACCGCCAGGCGCCCGAGGGGTTCTATCCCATCGCCATGGGGCAGATGAACCCGAACTCGTCCTACTATCTCTCCTTCGATACCGGCTATCCCAACGCCTTCGACCGCGCCAACGGCCGTACCGGCAGCTACCTGATGGTGCACGGCACCTGCTCGTCGGCCGGCTGCTTCGCCATGACCGACGAGGCGATCGCCGAGATCTACGCCATCGCCCGCGAGGCCTTCGTCGGCGGGCAGCGGGCGTTCCAGTTCCAGTCCTATCCGTTCCGGATGACGGCGCAGAACCTCGCCAAGTTCCGCAACGACCCCAACATCGGCTTCTGGCGGAACCTCAAGGAGGGCTCGGACTATTTCGAGGCCCTGCACGAGGAGCCGCGGGTCGGCGTCTGCGGCACCCGCTACGTCTTCGGCGGCTCGGACGCGGCGGCGGGCGCCTGCAACCCGAAGGTCGATCCCGTCGTCGTCGCCAAGCGCGAGAAGGACGAGGTCGAGGTGGCCGAGCTGATCGCCAAGGGCGCCGCGGCGACCCGCCTGGTCTATCAGGATGGCGGCCAGCACCCGTATTTCCGCGAGAGCGCGCCGAGCACCCAGCTCTTCGCCGAGCAGGCCCAGCCACGGCCCAACATGGGTACCATCAGCCGGCCCGAGGCCCTGGCGGCGGCGCCGGAAGAGATCGTGATCGAGCCGAAGGTGAAGCCGACGCTGCTCGCCAAGATCGATGCCAAGCACGAGAAGGGCAAGCACGGGGCGGTGAAGCCGACGGCGCTCGCCTTCGCGGCGCCGGCCACCGACCCGGCCCCGATCCCGACCCGCGAGGCCGCACAGGCCGCCGCCGCTCCGTCGGCTCCGATCACCGTAGCGAGCGCCGACGGCGATCCGGCCGCCTATCGCAAGCTCCTCGGCAACCTGTTCGGCGGCGCTCCAGCGGCGCCTCCCGCCGCTCCCGCTGCCCTGCCGGCTGCCGACACCGCCCCGGTCGCGGCAATCTCGCCGGCCGCGCCCCTGCCGAAGAAGGTGATCGTCCACCCGCGCCCGGCCCCGGCCGTCCACGCGGCCGCCACCGCCAAGGTCGATGGGCTCAATCCTGCGGCGGCGAAGAAGGCGGAGGTCAAGCCCGCCGAGGTCAAGGCGTCCGAGACGAAGCCCGCCGCCAAGGCCGGCGAGGCGAAGCCGGCCGAGAAGGCGCCGGAGACCGGAAAGCGCACCGAAGCGCCGAGCCGCAACCGCGTTGCCGCCTCGCAGCCGGCGAACTGAAATCCTCTCTCTCGGCCTCCTCGACGGATCTTCCACCCTCGGCGTCATCGCGGGGCCGCGACAGCGGAAGCCCGGGATGACCCTTCGTGACGTCGAGCGGTGCTCCAGGTCTTCGAATCTACTGCATTTTCCGAGATTCCGTTTGATCGGTCTCTCCGGATATTGAACCCGCCGTGTCGTTCCGGGGCCGCGTAGCGGAGCCCGGAACGACACGGCGGGTTGTGTATCCTGCCGATCGGGTCGAACAGGCTCCGAGACGATCCGGTATCCGCCTCGTCGGGAAAATGCTCCGGTCCGGTCCCCGCCGGGCCCGGGTGCTGCTACTCCGCCGCCACCGGCCTTTTCGCCGCCCTCGGCCCGAGCGACAGCACCAGCGCGCCGGCCGCCGTCGAGAGCACCGAGCCCAGGATCACCCCGAGCTTCGTCTCGGTGTCGAATTCCGGCATTTGCGCGAAGGCGAGCCCGCCGATGAACAGGCTCATGGTGAAGCCGATGCCGCAGAGCAGAGCTACGCCGTAGACGTGGCGCCAGGTGGCGCCGGCGGGTTTCGGCGCCAGGCCGGTCCGCACCGCGAGCCAGACGCCGCCGAACACCCCGACCTGCTTGCCGACGAACAGGCCCGCCGCTACCCCGAGGGTGACCGGCGCGAGCAAGGCCCCCGGCGTCAGCCCGGCGAGCGACACGCCGGCATTGGCGAAGCCGAAGACCGGCAGGATCCCGTAGGCGACCCAGGGCTGGAGCGCGTGCTCCAGGACGTGGAGGGGCGAGTCCCCGTCGTCGGGCCGTCCGGGGCTCGCCCGCAGCGGGATCGCCAGCGCCAGGACCACGCCCGCCACGGTCGCGTGCAGTCCCGAGCGCAGCACCAGCAGCCACAGGACCGCGCCGAGGATCAGGTAGGGCCCGAGCCTGCGAAGCCCGACCCGGTTGAGCACGAACAGCATCAGAGTCACGGCGCCGGCCAGCGCCAGCATCGGCCAGGACAAGTCGGCGGTGTAGAACAGCGCGATGATCACCACCGCCCCGAGATCGTCGAGGATGGCCAGCGCGGTGAGGAAGATCTTGAGCGAGACCGGTGCCCGCGACCCCAGCAGCGCCAGCACGCCGAGCGCGAAGGCGATGTCGGTCGCGGCGGGGATGGCCCAGCCCCTCAGGGTCGCCGGCGAGGACCAGTTGATCGCCGCATAGACGAGGGCCGGCACCGCCATGCCGCCGAGGGCCGCGATGCCCGGCAGCGCCCGGTCCGGCCAGGTCCGCAGGCCCCCGTCCAGGATCTCGCGCTTGATCTCGAGCCCGACCAGCAGGAAGAACACAGCCATCAGGCCGTCGTTGATCCAGTGCAGCAGGCTCAGGGGGCCGAGTTCGGCGTGCAGCGCGTGGGCATAAGCCTCGCCGTAAGGGCCGTTGGCGACGATGAGGGCCAGCACCGCGCTCGCCATCAGGACGAGGCCGCCGCCGGCGCTGCTCACCAGCAGGTTGCGCAGGGCCGAGAGCGGACGCGGCAGGCGCCGGGGGGAGGGGATGACGGGTTGCATGTCCCCCGCCTGCCAGGAATCGAGTGCTGGATCAACGCACGGATGCTACCGCCGCCCGAGCGCCGCCCGCACCAGCGTCACCGCGTCCCCGCTCGCCCATTCCGCCGGGCCCTTCATCACGCCGATCTCGCAACCGGCGGGATCGATCAGGAAGGTGGTGGGCAGGCCGACGACGTCGCCGATCGTCTGCAGCGCCGGCAGCGCCCGCCCGGCCGGGTCCGAATAATAGGCGAGACGGGTGATCCCGTTCTCCTTCATCCAGAGCGGCGGCCGGTCGGGGTTGCGGGTGTCGAGGTTGAGCGCCACCACCTCGAAATCCTGGCCCCCCAGTGCGCCCTGGAGCCGGTCGAGGGCCGGCATCTCCGCCTTGCACGGCGCGCACCAGGTCGCCCACAGGTTCAGGAGCACGGTCCGGCCCTTGAGGTCGGCGAGGGTCCTCGGTTGCCCGTCCGGCCCGGTGAAGGTGATGGCCGGCGCGGGCTTCGGGTCGGGGGCGACCTGGAGCGCCGCGACCTCGCCGCGGGCGAGCGGCGCGACGCGGGCGGCGGTGGCGACCCCGAGCGGGCAGGCGCCGCCGTTGCTCCGGTCGCCAAGCCCGTATAGGGCAGCCCCGAGGCCGAGGACGGCGACGAGCCCCCCTGCGAGGGCGAGGCGGGTGGTCCGCGAGGATGCGAGGCGAGGTGAGGACATGAGCAACCGGATGTGGGGCGGGCGCTTCGCGAGCGGCCCCGCCGAGATCATGGAGGAGATCAACGCCTCCATCGGCTTCGACAAGCGCCTCGCCCCCCAGGACATCCGGGGCTCGCTGGCCCACGTGGCGATGCTGGGCAAGGCGGGGATCCTGCCGGCCGAGGATGTGGCGAAGATCGAGGCCGGGCTCAAGGCCGTCCAGGGCGAGATCGAGGCCGGCTCGTTCGAGTTCCGCCGCGAGCTGGAAGACATCCACATGAGCGTGGAGAGCCGCCTGCGCGAGATCGTCGGCCCCTCGGCCGGCCGTCTCCACACCGCCCGCTCGCGCAACGACCAGGTCGCCACCGACATGAAGTTGTGGGTGCGCGACACCCTTGACGCCCTCGACGGCCAGGCCGCCGACCTGCAGCTGGCGATGGCCGAGCTGGCGCTGAAGCATGCCGGTACGGTGATGCCGGGCTTCACCCACCTGCAATCGGCCCAGCCGGTCACCTTCGGGCATCATCTGCTGGCCTATGTCGAGATGCTGAACCGCGACCGCGGCCGGTTCCGCGACGCCCGCGCCCGCCTCAACGAGTGCCCGCTCGGTGCCGCGGCGCTCGCCGGCACGTCCTTCCCGATCGACCGCCACGCCACCGCGAGCAGCCTCGGCTTCGACCGGCCGACCGCGAACTCGCTCGATTCGGTGGCCGATCGCGACTTCGCCCTGGAGGCGCTCTCGGCGGCGGCGATCGCGGCGGTGCACCTGTCGCGGTTCGCGGAAGAAATCGTGGTCTGGACCTCGGCCCAGTTCGGCTTCGTCAAGCTGTCGGACCGGTTCACGACCGGTTCCTCGATCATGCCGCAGAAGCGCAACCCCGACGCCGCCGAGCTGGTGCGGGCGAAGTCCGGCCGGATCATCGGCGCGCTGTCGGGCCTGCTCATCGTCATGAAGGGCCTGCCGCTCGCCTATTCGAAGGACATGCAGGAGGACAAGGAGGGCACCTTCGACGCGCTCCAGACCCTCTCGCTGTGCCTGGCCGCCATGGCCGGCATGGTGCGCGACCTGGAGCCCGTGCCGGACGTCCTGAAGGTCGCGGCCGGCTCCGGCTACGCCACCGCCACCGACCTTGCCGACTGGCTGGTGCGCGAACTCGGCCTGCCCTTCCGGGATGCCCACCACGTGACGGGGCGCCTCGTCGGCGAGGCCTCGTCCCGCGGCATCGGGCTCGAGGCGCTGCCGCTCGCGGTGATGCAGGCGGAGGAGCCGCGGATCACCGACGCGGTCTTCGCGGTGCTCGGCGTCGAGAACTCGGTGAAGAGCCGCACCAGCTACGGCGGCACCGCGCCGGACAACGTGCGGGCGCAGGCGGAAGGCTGGCTGAAGCGCCTGGCCGGCCAAACGGCCTGAGCGGCTTCCTTCACCCCGCTCGTCCCGTCCCGACCCTCCTCCCGACGCGCTGCAAGCGGCAGCACGTCGGGACGAGGTCTCGGGTGGGATGGCGACGGTGCGTGTGTTAGTGCCTGGCGAACCCAAGCAAGCTCGACCGACAAGCAAGCTCGACCATCACGGGAGGAAACACCATGGATCTCGGTCTCACGGGCAAGCGCGCCCTCGTCCTGTCGTCCAGCCGCGGGCTCGGCCGCGGCATCGCCGAGGCCCTGGCGGCCGAGGGGGCGAACGTGCTGCTCACCGCCCGCACGGCCGAGCGCCTGGACGAGGCGGTGGCGGCGATCAACGCCCGCGGCCAGGGCCGCGCCCACGCCTTCGTCGGCAGCCTGAAGGAGAATGTCGAGGCGATCTTTGCGGCCGCGAAGGAGCATCTCGGCGGGGTCGACATCCTGATCGCCAACACGGGCGGTCCGCCGGCCGGCACCGCGCTCACGGTCCAGCCCGAGGCCTGGACGCCCCAGTTCGAGGCGATGGTGACCCCGGTCTTCCGCCTCGCCGGCCTCGTCCTGCCGGGCATGCGCCAGGCCGGCTTCGGCCGCATCGTGGTGGTGGCCTCGAGCGGCGTCGAGCAGCCGATCCCGAACCTCGTGATGTCGAACGCGCTGCGCGCCTCGATCGCCGGCTGGGCCAAGACCCTGTCGGCGGAAGTCGCGGCCGACGGCGTCACGGTCAACATGATCCTGCCCGGCCGCATCGAGACCGACCGCACCGGCGAGCTCGACACCGCCAACGCCAAGGCCCAGGGCAAGTCCCGCGAGGAGATCGCCGAGGCCGCCCGGGCGGCGATTCCTGCCAAGCGCTACGGCCGCGTGCAGGAATTCGCCGACGTGGCGTGCTTCCTGGCCTCCGAGCGCGCCTCCTACGTCACCGGCAGCATGGTCAGGGTCGACGGCGGGGCCGTGCGGTCGATCTGAGGATGTCGGCCTGAGACTGAATGGGGCGGGACGTACGTCGTCCTGCCGCCGCCCATTCCCGGGCGGGTGCGGCGACAGCGGAACGCGATCCGGGATCCCGCGCGGGACGTCGCGAAGCCTCCGCGTGGCAGGCCGCGTCGCACCACCTCCGGTGCCTGATCCCGGATCTCCCTCCGCCGACGCTACGACCGTCCGAAGGAGGGCGGCAAGAAAAAGGGCGGCTCCTCGGAGCCGCCCTTCTTCACGAGACCCTGCCGCGCCGGGTTACTGCCGCTTGCCCCAGCGCACCCCCGGTGCCGGGCCGGCCCCCGCCGCGAGCTGCCCCACCGCCGGGCCGCTCGCATCGCCTGGGTGGTGCTGCGAGCCCGGGCCCATCGGCTCGGGGGCCATCAGGTCGGGGGTCGCGGCCATCTCGGGGGTGCCGCGGCCGGTGGCGAACTGGCCGGCCTTGCGGAAGCGCCAGAGATAGCCCGGCACCACCGCCTCGATCGCCGTCGGGGCGATGCCGATGCCCTCGATCGTGCGGCCTTCCGCCTTCGCGGCCTCCGACACGACGTTGTCGCTCTGGAGCAGGGTGACCTGGTCGCGGGTGAGCTTCAGGGTGTCGGGCAGGAGGCCCAGCGTCGCGGTGTCGACGATCTCCATCACCCGGGCCTGGAGCCGGGCGGCGGGGGCCGGCAGCGGCAGCACGATGCGGCTGCGCATCGTCACCTTCAGGGTGTACTCGACGAGCTGCTGCAGGGTCAGGATCTCCGGCCCGCCGAGCTCGTAGACCCGGCCGCCCTGGAGCTGGCCCTCGACCGCGCGGGCGATCGCCTCGGCGACGTCGCCGGCGAAGACCGGCTGCATCCGTGCGCCGGCGCCGGCGAGCGGCAGCACCGGCAGCATGCGGGCGAGCGACGCGAAGCGGTTGAAGAAGCTGTCGCCCGGCCCGAACACGATCGAGGGGCGGAAGACGATGGCGTCGGGCCGCGCCGCGAACACGCCGGCCTCGCCGAGCGCCTTCGAGCGGGCATAGGCCGAGGCCGAATGCGCGTCGGCGCCGAGGGCCGAGACGTGGACCAGCGGGGCGTTCACCGCCGCCGCCGCCCGCGCGACCTCGGCGGCGCCGTCGGCCTGGAGGCGCTGGAAGCTCTGGCTGCCGCTCTCCTGCAGGATACCGACGAGGTTGACCACGATGTCGGCGTGCTCCGCCGCCCGGACGATCGAGGCCGGGTTGCGGAGGTTCGCCTGCACGCCGACGATCTGGCCGACGCGGCCGAGGGGCTGGAGGAACTGGGCGAGGTCGGGCCGGCGCACCGCCACCCGGATCCGATAGCCGCGCTTGGCCAGCGCCCGGACGACGTGGCGGCCGAGGAAGCCCGATCCCCCGAACACGGTCACGAGCTGCGAGGCGGGCCGGGTCAGGCCGACATGGTCGAAGCCGGTCATGGTCGTGGAGTCCTTCCGCGGGTCTCGGCTGGAGCGGTCTATGCAGGAATTCTTGTCGGCTCCTTAGTCGAGGGGGCGGGCCCTGTGAAGCGCTTTGCGCCGCGCCCGTCCGGGTCGCGGCCGGGGGATGCTCGCCGCGGCCGCTCGCATCCGAGGCGACGGGGGCGGGACGGCCGGCCCGGCGCGACGCCGAACCGGCCGGATTCACATCCTCGCGGCCGGCGCAACGGATTCGCGGACGAATTCATAAAAATATCCTTGAAAAGGACCTAAGGTCATCTACCATGTCGTAGGAGAAAAACTAATGGCTGGGGGAATATGGCATGGATCCGGACAGGCAGACTCTCGCTGTCGCGGCCGTTGCCGGCATATTTTTGTTCATTGCCGCGTGCTGGGTCCTGCGCCGCCTCGCCGGGAAACGCGCCGTCGTTCCCGTTCGACGACACGACGACCTTGAAATTCTCGCTGGTGAATTGGCAGAGCTGGTCGATGTTGCGCGTTTCATCAATAACGGCTTCCAGGATGACAATTTTTACGCCATCAGGAGCAAATATTCCGTCGTCGCACGATGCCTGCTGCAGCATCCCGTCTATTCGCGCTACATCGACCCCGATCTCGGGGCCGCGATGCAGGCCGCGCACGCCCTCCCGCTCAGCATGCTGCGGGCCGAGGACAAGGAATGCCTGCTCGTGACCCTGCGGGAAATCCAGGGATGCGTGCAGATCCTGATCAATCTGCGTGATGCCGGTTGTCTCACGGGCGCCGGGCCCTCGGCGGGCGAGGACCGGTCCGGCCCCGTGCCGGTCCCCGCGCCGGCCGGGCGGCCGCCCCGAACCCGCGGCTTGCGCGCCGCCCTGGCGGCCGCCGCGCTCCTCCTCCTCGCCGGAGCGGCCGTGCTCCTGTCGCGCGACGAGACCGCGGGCACGGTCGAAGCGGTCCTGGCGCAGGCGGGCCGAGGCCTGCGGGAGGGCGTCGGGACCGAGGACCACGACCCCGGCGCGGTCCGCCTCGCCGCCCTGGGAGAGAGCGAGACGCTGGGACGCGACCTCGCGGCACGGTCGCGCCGTCTCGATGCCGACATGGAGGCGCTCGACCTGAACGTCGTCCGGCGCCGGGGCGAGCTCGACCTCGTCGGCGCCTCGATCGAGGGCCTGCGCCGCGCGGCGAAGGCCGACGAGGAGGGATGGCGGGCCGCAGCGGCGGCCAAGGAAGCGGCGGAGGCCGGCGCGGCCGAGGCCCGGGCGGGCATCGAGGCGGCGACCCGCGAGATGGCGGCGTTGCGGGCCCAGATTGCCGAGCAGCGCGAGGCGCTGGACGCCGCCCGGACCGAGGGTGAATCGGCCCGGGCCGCCCTGCGCGCCGAGATCGCCGAGCAGGTCGGCCGGATCGAGGCGGCCCGGACCGAGGGCGAGACCGGGATCCGGCAGGTCGCCGACCGGCTTTCGGAGCTCGGCCGCACCGCGCAGACCAACCATGAGGCGATCCAGCGGCTTGCCGGCACGATCGGCGGCCTCGAAGAGACGTCCCGCGGCATCGACGCCGCCCGCGACCAGCTGTCCCGGCAGCGGGAGCGCCTTGTCGATCTCGCCAGCGGCGGCACCGAGGCCGACCGGGCCCTGTCCGAGATCAAAGGCCGGCTCGCCGTCCTCAAGGTGTCGCTTGCCGGGACGGCCGGGCAGGATGCCAGCGGCAAGGATTCCGCCAGCAAGGGTCTGGGCATCAAGGAAGCGGGCACCGGAACGCCGGCGGCCATGACCGTCGTCGCCCTGCCGGCGCGGACCGAGGCGGCCCTGCAGCCGGAGGAGTGGCGGCGGATTCAGCAGGTGCTCACCAAGGCCGGGCATTACGCCGGCAAGACCGACGGCAGGCCGGGAGAGGAGACCCGGACGGCGATCGCGAAGTTCCAGCGCGGGCTCGGCGCCCCGGCGACCGGCCGGCTTTCCCCGGCTCAGATCGACCGGCTGCTTCCACCCGTCCCGGTCAAGCAGCCGATCGCGGCGCGCTGACCCCAAGCCATCTTTGCCCCCCAAGCCACCTTTGATCCTAAGCCACCTTTGATCCTAAGCCACCTTCGAGCCCGGGCCGCCTTTACGTCTCCGTCAAGGCGGCCCGGACAATCGGCTCCTTGCAACGGACGCAGCTCTCTGCCGTTCGCCCCGTATGATGGCGGGCGCTCGCCGGGGCCGTGCTTGCACGGCTGGGCGGCATTCAGCCTGCTAGGGGGGACGATCGACCACCGGATCCTGGGCGTGCACCACGTCAACGAGACGGTGCCCTGCTCCGCTTAAGCCTGGCCGCCTGGGCCTGGGCTTGGTTTGATGCCGGCTTCCTCGCCCGGGAGCCGACATGGCGGGGGCGGGCGGCCTTCTGTTGCGGGGGCCGGCGCTGAATCCGTCGGCATCGTGGGCGGTCACGCCACCTTGCGCGGCACCATCCGCTCGCTGCCCAGGGCCTCCCGCGCTCCCGACAGCCCGGCCTCGGCGTATTCGGCATCCTCGTTGACGTTCCAGACGTCGTAGCGCCGCTCGCCGATGAGGATGTTTTGCGCCGTCAGCATCGCGGTCATCATCGCGTGGTCCTGGTTGTTGTATTTGTGCATCCCGTTGCGGCCGACGAGGTGGAGGGTCGGGAAGCTGCCCTCGAGGTCCCGGCGAATCGTCGCCACGTGGGCCCGGTAGGCGTCGTCATAGACCGGGTAGGCCTTGGGCTGGCGCACCACGCAGGCATCGACGACGCTGGCCGGGTCGACGAGGCCGATCAGGCCGATCTCGCGGCGGGCGAGGGCGATCAGCTCGGAATCCGGGGCGTTCCACAGCCCGTCGCCCTCGAAGCAGAAATATTCGAGGCCGAGGCAGGCATAGGACTCGTCGGGCACCATCTCGGGCGACCACGAGCGGAAGTTCTGCACCCGCCCGACCTTCACCGCCGGGTCGTGGACGTAGATCCAGTTGTCCGGGAAACTGTCCTTGGCGCGGGCGATCAGCGCCACGGTGACGAAGTCGCGGTAGCGCAGGGAGCGCGCCTGGAAGGTGCTCAAGGGCGCCGGGCGGATCGCCCCGACCAGTTCGCGGATCGGTGCCGAGGAGACGACGTTGCGGGCGGTGTAGGTCTCGCGGCTGCCGTCCTGGCGCCGGGCGCTCACCGTCCACAGCGTGGTGCCGGCATCGTAGGACAGGGTATCGACCCGCCGGTCGAGCACCACCCGGCCGCCGTTCCGCCGGATCGCGGCCGCGGCGGCATCCCACATCATGCCGGGGCCGCGGCGGGGATAGCGGAACGATTCGATCAAGGTCTTGATGACCGTGCCGTCCGCGGCCGCCCGCCGGTGCAGGCCCAGCGAGCGCTTGAGCCCGTCGCGGATCGCCGCGCCGAGGTCGAGGCCCTTGATGCGCTGGGCCGCCCAGTCGGCCGAGATGTCGTCGCAGGACATGCCCCACACCTTCTCGGTGTAGGTCTTGAAGAAGATCGAGAACAGCCGCTCGCCGAACTGGTTGCGGACCCAGTCGTGAAAGCTCTTCGGCTCGGGGATCGGCCGCGCCCGGGCCCAGAGATAGGAGGCGACGCACGCCGTGCTCTCGACGACCCCGAGGTTGCGCAGGGCCTCGAACGCCTTGAGCGGGTAGGCGTAGGTCTTGCCCTTGTAGTAGATCCGCGACAGGCGCGGCCGCTCGATGAAGTCGTCCGGCAGGATCTCGTTCCAGAGATCGACCACTTCCTTCGATTTCGAGAAGAAGCGGTGGCCGCCGATGTCGAACAGGAAACCCTTGTACTCGACCGTGCGGCTGATGCCCCCGACCTGTTCCGCGTCGCGCTCCAGCACCACGACGTCGCGGCCGGCCTTGGCCAGCATGTAGCCGGCGGTCAGGCCCGCCGGGCCCGCGCCGATCACGAGCGTCTCGGTGTGAAGGCTCATCGCTCGGGCTACTCCGGGGCGGCTCGGCCGCGACGCACAAGGGTTCTCCCCGAGCTTTACCGGCCGGATGGTAAAGAACCGCTCAACCGCCCCTGCTAACCGGGGGGTAAGGGCGGGCATGCGACGCCGGATCACGCCTCGATCGAGGGCCGCCGGGACATCGCCATGCTTGCCGCCCCGCTTCCCCAGGCCGGCTCCGGAGAGAAGGCCGGAGCGGTGGAGCGCTCGCCGTTCGAGCGGCCGGCCGTCGTCTGGATCATCGTTCTGGCGAGCGTCGCCGGGGTGCTGTCCTGGCCCGATCTCCTGGCGGTCCTGCGCGACTTGCGCCTGCCGGATACCGACGACGCGATGCGGATGATCGAGGTGCGCGACCTCGTCGTCGGCCAGCCCTGGTTCGACCTCGCCCAGCACCGCCACGCCGGCGCCCCGCCGATGCACTGGTCGCGCCTCGTCGACGCGCCGATCGCCGGCCTCGTCCTCCTGGCCCGTCCCGTCGCCGGGCCGGTCCTGGCGGAGGGGATCGCCGCCCTGCTGTGGCCGCTGACGCTGCTCGGCCTCTACGCCGCGATCCTGTATCGCGGCGTCCGCCGGGTCTTCGGCTGGCGGGCCGCGGCCTTCACGCTGTTCGCGGCGGGCCAGGCGGTGTTCGTCACCGGCCTGTTCGCCCCCGGCCGGATCGACCATCACAACGTCCAGATCTGCGCGATCCTCGCCCTGGTCCTCCGCCTCGCCCGGCCGGCCCCGACGGGGCGAGACGGCGCCGTCGCGGGAGTGCTGGCGGCTTTCTCGCTGGCGGTCGGGCTCGAGGCCCTGCCCTTCATCGCCGGGGCCGGCCTCGTCCTGGCGCTCCTCTGGCTGCGCGACGGGCGCGCCGCCCTGCCGCCCTTCCTCGGCTTCGGCCTCGCCCTCGGGCTCGTCGCCCCGTTCCTGTTCGCGCTCCAGACCGCGCCCGCCCTGTGGACGGCCACCGCCTGCGACGCCCTCTCGCCGCCCTGGCTGTGGCTCTCGGCCGCTGCGGCCGTCACCGCCGGGATCGCCGCCCTCGTTCCCGGGGGGAGGGGCGCACGGCTCGCCGTGCTGGCCGCCTGCGGCGGCGTCGCGATCGGAGGCTTTCTCGTCCTGTTCCCGGCCTGCGCCGCCGGGCCGTTCACCGGCATGCCCGATCTCGTGCGCCGGGAATGGCTGGTGAAGGTGCGCGAGATGCTCCCGGTCTGGCAGCTCGTCCGGATCGCGCCCGACGCTGTCCTCGCCGGCCACCTGCCGGTCTGGATCGGCGCCGTCGCGGCCGGCTTCCGGGCCTGGCGCGGGCGGCATGCCGAGGAGCGCGCCCTGATGGCCGCGACGGCCGGCGCGCTCGGCCTCGGCGCGGTCCTCGGCGCGACGCAGTTTCGTGGCCTCTACGTCGCCGGCGCCTTCGTGCCCCTGGTGGCCGGCCCGGTCCTCGACCGGGCGGTCGCGCTTCTGCGCGTGCCGGAGGCAGGCCCGCGCCGGCGCCTCGCCGCTTTGACCTTGAGCCTCGCCCTGTGCGGCAAGCTCTGGGTCCTCCTCGCCTCGCTCCCGCAGGCTTTCGCCGGCGCCGGTACCACGTTCGCGGCCGAGCACGCCGCCTGGCGCAGCTGCAGCGACCGCCGCTCGATCGCCGCCCTCGACGTCCTGCCGCCGGGGCTGATTCTCGCTGAAATCGATCTCGGCCCCGGCCTGCTTCTGCACGGCCACCATTCCGTCGTGGCGGCGCCCTACCACCGGGCGCTGCCGGGCCTCGCGGCTTCGCTCGAGGCGTTCCGGGACGAGGCCGCCACGGCGGCGGTGGCGCGGCGGGTCGGCGCGGACTACATCGTGGCCTGCGCGCCGCCGGCGACGGCGGGCGAGGCGCCGAGCCTGGCCGCCCGCCTCGGGCGCGGCGAGGTCCTGCCGCCCGGGCTGGAGCCGGTGCCGGTGCAGGATTCCCCCTTGCGTGTCTGGCGAGTCCGGCCGGCGCCGTGAAGGAGCCTCGGTGAGGGAGCATCGGTGATCGGACGGCTCGCAGGCCTCGTCCTCCTCGGCCTCGTCCTGGCGGCCCTGGCCGTTTTCGCGACGGCGGTCGCCCGCGGCGAGGAGCCCGGTGGGATCGACGAGGTCTGGATCGCCCTGTTCGGGGCGCCGGATCTCGGCCCGGTCGATTTCGCAGCGCTGCGCCGCGCGCCCTCCCGCCGCGACGCCCTCGCCTGCGCGCCGGATGTCTGCCCCCGCGCGCAAGCCGATGCGGTGCCGCCGGATTACCCGGTCGCCGGTGCGCGCCTGCGCGAGATCGTCCGGGCGGTGGCCGAGCGCCAGCCGCGCACCGCGCTGGTCTTCACCGATGCCTGGGGCGAGCAGGACCGCTACGTCGCCCGCACCGCATGGCTGCGCTGCCCCGACACCGTCACGGTCGAGATCGTCGGCCGCGGGGAGGGCCGGTCCAGCCTCGCGCTCTACATTCGCAGCCAGGTCGGCTGTCCGGTCCCGGCGACGAGCCGCGCGCGGCTGGCCCGCTGGCTCGCCGCGATCGCGGCGGCGACCGGCACCGCAGCGAAGCAAGGGTAACCGCAAGGATCACGGGATGCCGCGTGCCGCTCACGACCACTTGAAGCCCACTGCCGTCCCGCCCCTCGCGGCCCTGCCGACCGCCCCCGACGTCGCGGTGATCGGCGCCGGCGCCGCCGGGATCGGCGCGGCGCGCCGGCTCCTCGCCCGCGGCCTGTCGGTGGCGCTGCTGGAGGCGCGCCCGCGCCTCGGCGGCCGCACCGTCACCACGCCTCTGCGCGGCCACCCGGTCGATCTCGGTGCCCACTGGCTCCATGCCGGGCCGATCAACCCGCTGGTGGCGCTCGGCTTCGAACGCGGCGAGCCGCTGCGCCGGGCGGCGCAGGAGAGCCATTTCTGGGTCGGACGCCGTCCCGGCCGTCCGGCGGAGGAGCTGGCCTTCGGCCGCGCCTGGTCGGTCGCCGACCGGGCGATGACCGACGGTGCGCGCCTCCACGGCGAGGACCGGCCCGCCGCCGGCGCCCTGCCGCCGGGCCTCGGGCCCTGGGGGCGGCGGGTCGCCCTGGTCCACGGCCTCGTCTCGGGCCGGCCGCTGACCGAGGTGAGCCTGCACGACTTCCCCAGCATGGAATACGGCGACAACTTCTTCATCGCCGGCGGCTACGGCGCCTACCTCGCCCGCCTCGCCGCCGGGCTGCCGGTGGCGCTCTCCACGCCCGTCACGACCCTCGACTGGGCAGGGGAGGGCGTGCGGCTCGATCTCGGCAGCCGGGGCACCCTGACGGCCCGCGCCGCCCTCGTCACCGCCCCGATGATGGTGATGCAGGAGCCCGCCCCCGCGCTCCGCTTCGCCCCGGACCTGCCGGACCCTTTCCGCGCGGCGATCGACGGGTTCCGGACCGGCATCTACGAGCACGTCGTCCTGCACTGGCCGTCCTCGCCGTTCCAGGGCCGCGACCGGCTGGCGAGCCTGATCGGCGGCCGTCTCCAGCCGCCGGGCCTGCTGACGCGGGTCGACGGCACGCCGTTCCATTATTTCGAGCTCGACGTGCCGATGGCCGACCGCCTCGACGCCGCCCGCGCCGGGGCCGACGGCGCGCGGCGGCTGGTGCGCGAGACCCTGACGGAGCAGGTCGGCCGCGGCGCCTTGCGCGACCTGGCGGTGCCGGCGGTGACGGAGTGGCGCCACGATCCCTGGTCGCGCGGCTCCTGGGCGGTGGTGCCGCCGGGCCACACGACGGCCCGCGACCTCCTGAAGGAGGCGGTGGGCGAGCGGGTCTGGTTCGCCGGCGAGGCCCTGTCGCGGGAGCAATGGGGCACGGCGGGCGGCGCCTTCGCGGAGGGCGAGCGGGCGGCGGATGCGATCGCCGCCGCGCTCCACTGAAATCCCCATTTGGATTGCGCCGAGGGCTCCCTACATTCCCGCCATGCTCACACGCGTCCTCACCCTCCTGCTCCTCCTCGGCCTGTCCTGCACGGTCGAGTCCCATGCCCAGCCGCTGACCCGCAACGTGCTCAAGGGCGCCTGCGAGAAGCTCGTCATCGCCGGCAAGGACGTCAGCCCGACCTGCAGCGACAGCCTCGTCAACATGGTCCAGGGCCGGCGCACCTCGTTCGACTTCACCTCGAGCGACGGCACCACCGTGAGCTTCAGCGGCACCGGCATGCCGCAGGACCGCCAGGAGGAGGTCGGCGTCGACGCGCTCCAGCCGGTCAGCGCCGTGATCCTCACCGTGAAGACGGCCGACGGCGGCATCACCCGCGACACCTTGATGACCGTCGGCTCCTGCCGTTTCCCGGCCTCCGCGCCCGGCCGCTCCACCGTCGCCTGCGCAGCCGACACCCAGCGCGGCCGGTTCGAGGGAACGTTCACCACGGCGAGCGATGCGGCGCCGGGGAAGTAGGGGCGCGCAAACGAGCCGCTGTCAAAGCCTGCTTGATTGGTCTCTACCGCTATCAAATCCACCGTGCCGTTCCGGGCGCCGCTACGCGCCCCGGAATGACGGGGAGTGTGTGAAGACCGTCGACTAGGTCAGGCGGGCTCTCAGACGACGTCCGATCGCTTGCTCGGCGATTGCTGCGCCATCGCGTTCGCCATGCGGAAGTCGGCTTCGCTCAAACGTGGGCAGCCTCCGGCTCTACCGCGCGGGCTGGTGTGGCGAAGTCCGAAAGGCATCGTCCGGACTTCGTACGATCGTCGTCGGCCCTCCCGTCAGCGCCGCGACCCGCGATCCAGCCCCGCCTTACGCAGCGCATCCGCCAGCGCCCCACCGCCCGCCGGCTCCTCGCGGCGTCCTAGCGGCCGCGGGGCGTCGCGGCGGGGCATGTCCCGGTGCTGGCCGCCCTGCTCGCGGGCCGGCCGGGCGCCGACCTCGTCGTCGAGGCGCAGGGTGAGCGAGATGCGCTTGCGCGGCACGTCCACCTCCAGCACCTTCGCCCGCACCACGTCGCCGGGCTTCACCACTGCGCGCGGGTCCTTCACGAAGGTCTTGGACAGGGCCGAGATGTGGACGAGCCCGTCCTGGTGCACGCCGATATCGACGAAGGCGCCGAAGGCCGCGACGTTGGTCACCACGCCCTCCAGCACCATGCCGGGCCTCAGATCGCCGATGCTCTCGACGCCGTCCTGGAAGGTCGCGGTCTTGAAGGTCGGGCGCGGGTCGCGGCCGGGCTTTTCCAACTCGGCGATGATGTCGGTGACGGTCGGCAGGCCGAAGGTCTCGTCGGTGAAGGTCTTCGGATTCAGGCTCTTGAGCACCGTGCCGTTGCCGATCACCGTCTTGATGTCGCTCTTCGTCGCCTGGAGGATGCGGCGCACCACCGGATAGGCCTCCGGATGCACGCCGGACGCATCGAGCGGGTCGTCGCCGTTCTGGATCCGCAGGAAGCCCGCCGACAGCTCGAACGCCTTCGGTCCCAGCCCCGCGACCTTCTTCAGCCCCGAGCGGCTGCGGAACGGCCCGTTGGTGTCGCGGTGGGTGACGATGTTCTGCGCCACCCGCTGGCTGAGCCCCGAGACCCGGGCGAGGAGCGGGCCGGAGGCGGTGTTGACGTCGACCCCGACGCCGTTCACGCAATCCTCCACCACCGCGTCGAGGGAGCGCGACAGCTTCCCCTCGGCGAGGTCGTGCTGGTACTGGCCGACGCCGATCGCCTTCGGCTCGATCTTCACCAGTTCGGCGAGCGGATCCTGCAGCCGCCGGGCGATCGAGACGGCGCCGCGCAGCGACACGTCGAGCCCCGGCAGTTCCTGGCTGGCATAGGCCGAGGCCGAGTAGACCGAGGCGCCGGCCTCCGACACCATCACCTTGGTGAGCTTCAGTTCCGGCTGCTTGGCGATCAGCTCGGCGGCGAGCTTGTCGGTCTCCCGTGAGGCGGTGCCGTTGCCGATCGCCACCAGCTCGACTCCGTGCGCGCGGCAGAGCCTGGCGAGCGTCATCAGCGAGCCGTTCCAGTCGCGCCGCGGCTCGTGCGGGTAGATCGTGTCGGTCGCCACCACCTTGCCGGTGGCATCCACCACCGCGACCTTCACGCCGGTGCGGTAGCCGGGATCGAGGCCGAGCGTCGGCCGCGCCCCGGCGGGCGCCGCGAGGAGCAGGTCGCGCAGGTTGCCGGCAAAGACCCGCACGGCCTCGACTTCCGCCGCCTCCCAGAGGCGGGCGCGCAGGTCGAGCTCGATCGACAGCCGCAGCTTGGTGCGCCAGGCCCAGCGCACCGCCTCCATCAGCCACCGGTCGCCGGGCCGGCCGCGGTCCTGGATGCCGGCCGAGAGGGCGATGCGGCCGTCATAGAGGCTCTGGGCGTCGACGCCCTCGGGCGCCTCGTCGAGGCGCAGGTCGAGGGCCTCCTCCTTCTCGCCGCGAAACAGCGCCAGCACCCGGTGCGAGGGGAGGCGGGTCAGGGGCTCGGAGAAGTCGAAATAGTCGGAGAACTTGGCGCCGGCCTGCTCCTTGCCCTCGCGCATCCGCGAGACGAGGCGGCCGCGGGTCCAGAACGCCTCGCGCAATTGCCCGACCAGCTCGGCATTCTCGGCGAAACGCTCGACCAGGATGGCGCGGGCCCCCTCCAGCGCCGCCTCCGGCGTCGCCACGCCCTTCGCCTCGTCGACGAAGGGGGCGGCGGCATTCAGCGGCACTTGGTCCGGCCGGGCCAGCAGCGCCTCGGCGAGGGGCCCCAGGCCCGCCTCGCGGGCGATCTGCGCCTTGGTGCGGCGCTTGGGCTTGAACGGCAGGTAGAGGTCCTCGAGCCGCGCCTTGGTGTCGGCGGCGAGGAGCTGACCCTTCAGCGCGTCGTCGAGCTTGCCCTGGGCCTGCACGCTCTCCAGGATCGCGGCGCGCCGAGCCTCCAGCTCGCGCAGGTAGCGCAGGCGCTCCTCCAGGGTGCGCAGCTGCGCGTCGTCGAGGGTGCCGGTCACCTCCTTGCGGTAGCGGGCGATGAACGGCACCGTCGACCCGCCGTCGAGCAGATCCACCGCCGCCTTGACCTGCCATTCCTGCGCGCCGAGCTCGGTGGCGATGCGCTGGGTGATGCTGGACATGACGACTCCGTGATTCCGGGGCGGCGGGGAGGCGTGTCCTTAGAGGGGTTGGGGACGAGTGGGAAGGGCGGGGTGTCACGCGGACGGCGTGTCCGACGCCTCCGCCGACCGGCCGCGCCGCCGCCCCGCCCAGGCGTCGCGCTCGGCGCGGGTGAACAGGGCGCAGACGGTGAGATGGCTCATCGCGGCGACGGGCAGGGCGAGCAGGGCGAAGACGACGTACTTGTCGTAGCCGCCCGGAAGGCGCCAGAGGGGCGCCCCCTGCATGACGGCGAGGACCAGCCCAAGCTGCCCGCCGAGAACCCAGCCGATGCGCTGGTGGCTCGAGAAAAGCCGCTCGGCCGGTGGCATCGACGCCGCCAGGACCATCGTCGACCAGGTCACCAACCCGGCCGCGAGCGGGATGATCGCGGGACCCAGCGTCCCATCGAGCACTGCCCGCATCGCTTCGAACAGAACGAGACTGATGCCGTTCGCGACGAGCAGGACGAGAATGTGAGGCATGATCACCCTCCCGGACGAGGATGGCGCTTCACCCTCTCGCGAGGAGCTTGCTGTTGTAGTGACCCAGGGTCAACGGGTGGCGTCGGCCCGGGTCGATGAATCTGCCCGGAAACGAGAGTTGGGCGGCTCCCGAGGGGCCGCCCGTAGCGATCGGTGCTCGTCGACGGGAAGAGAAGGATACGCTCCTCAGCGCACCCCGCCCGCCGGCAGCACCCCGGTCGGGGCCGGGATGCGGCGCATCCGCTCGCGGTGGGCGGTGTAGAGGCCGCTGCCGCAGATCACCAGGACGCCGAGGCCCATCACGGCGTCCGGCACGGTGCCGAAGAACAGGAAGCCGAGGAGGCCGGCCCAGATGATCTGGCTGTAGGAGAACGGCACCAGGGTCGAGGCCGGGGCATGGCGGTAGGCGATGGTGACGATCCAGTGCCCGGCGGTCGAGATGAAGCCGATCGCGGCGCCGACCGCCACCTGGGTCAGGTTGGGGGTTTCCCAGACGAAGGGCACGATGGCCGACAGGATCAGGAAGCCGACGACGGCCGACCAGGTCATGGTGGTCTGCGGCGCGTCGTAGCCGTTGATCTTGCGGGTCACGACGAGCGCCGCGGCCCAGAACAGGGCCGAGACGATCGGCAGGATCGCCGCGGCCTGGAAGGCGCTGGTGCCCGGCCGCACGATGATGAGCACGCCGAGGAGGCCGACGAGGGCGGCGGCCCAGCGCCGCGCGCCGACCTTCTCGCCGAGCACCGGGATCGACAGGGCGGTGACGAAGATCGGGGAGACGAAGGCGATCGCCGTGATCTCGGCGACCGGCAGGGAGCGCAGGCCCGCAAGGAACAGCAGGGCGGAGCCGACGAGGGCGATGCCGCGCACCACCTGCAGGCCCGGCCGGGCGCTGCGGAACGGCGAGGCGCCGCGCTTGAGACGGGCCCGCATCACGGCCGCCATCAGCATCACCGCCAGGAAGCCGGTGTAGCGCAGCCACGCCACCTCGATCCCGGAGAGCTGCCCGGTGAGGAACTTGGCGGTGGCGTCGGAGCTCGACAGGAAGACGGTCGAGATCACCACCAGCACGATGCCGCGCAGGGGCTGGTCGCCGAGCACCGCCGGCAGGGCCGGGCGGGCGGAAGGGGCGGCGGCGAAGGGAAGCGTCAGGGAGGCCACGGGTGTCACGGCGGGTGCGGGGAAGGGATCTCTGTCCTACCACCGACCCGGCCGGCGAAGCCGTGCCGATTGCGCGCTACGGCCATGCTGCGGGATCAGCCCTAGTTAAGGCACGCTTTACCCGATCGTGTTCGGCCCGTGGCGACTTGCGACGGCCGCGCCATCATCCCGCCGCAAGGCTTAAACCTGTCTCCTGAAAGACTCGTGAAGAGAATTCGTCTTTGCTGGAACCGGATTTGGAATTGCGTGTTGTTTCGCCCGCGCAGGGTTAAGGGGTCCTGCGTGGGCGATGGGGTCAGCAGCAGCGGAAGCCGCCGCGGCCGCCGACGCCGAACCGGGCGTTCTGGCGCTCGCGGAAGAACTCCGTCGCGGTCATCGGCTGCTGGTCGGGGTGGGTCTTGCGGATATGGGCGACGTAGGTGTCGTAGTTGCCCTGGCCGACCATCAGCCGCGCGCCGTCGCAGACGCAGCGCGTCAGGGTCGCCCAGCGCTCCCGCAGGGATTCGGCGGCGGCGCTCATCGGCTCACTCCGCCGCTGCCGGCACCGCCCGCGGATCGGCCTCGAGGGCCGTCCAGCGGTCGGCGCGGTAGGCCTTGAGGCAGGCCTGGATGCCGAAGACCACGATCGCCACCACGACGGCGACGAAGAGCAGCGCCAGCACCGCGTCGACGCGGTCGTTGAAGACGATCTGGCGCATCTGGTCGGCGCTCCTGGCCGGGGCCAGCACCTTGCCCTCGGCGAGCGCGGTCGCGTAGCGCTCGGCATGCGCCAGGAAGCCCACCCGCGGATCGGCGGAGAAGACCTTCTGGAGGCCGGCGGTGAGGGTGCAGGCGATGAGCCAGAGCGTCGGCACGATGGTGACGAGGGCGTAGCGCTCCCGCTTCATCTTGAAGATCACCACGGTGCACAGCGTCAGCGCGATCGCCGCCAGCATCTGGTTCGAGATGCCGAAGAGCGGCCACAGCGTGTTCACGCCGCCGAGGGGATCGGTGACGCCCTGGTAGAGGAAGAAGCCCCAGAAGGCGACGCACAGCGCGGTCGCCACGATGCTCGGGCCCCAGGACGCCGTGTCCTTGAAGGCCGGCACCGCGACGCCGATCAGGTCCTGGAGCATGAAGCGCCCGGCCCTGGTCCCGGCATCGACGGCGGTGAGGATGAACAGGGCCTCGAACAGGATGGCGAAGTGGTACCAGAACGCCATCATCGCCTTGCCGCCGACGACGTTGGAGATGATGTGGGCCATGCCGACCGCCAGCGTCGGCGCGCCGCCGGCCCGCGAGATCACGGTGTGCTCGCCGACGTCGGACGCGGTCTGCCTGATGGTCTCGGCGGAGATCGGGAAGCCCATGGCGGTGACCGCCGCCGAGGCGCTCTCCGGCGTGGTGCCGACGACCGCGGCCGGCGCGTTCATGGTGAAGTACACGCCCGGATCGATGACGCTGGCGGCGACGAGCGCCATCACGGCGACGAAGGATTCCATCAGCATGCCGCCATAGCCGATGAAGCGGGCATTGACCTCGTTGTCGATCAGCTTCGGAGTGGTGCCCGACGAGATCAGGCTGTGGAAGCCCGAGACCGCGCCGCACGCGATGGTGATGAACAGGAACGGGAACAGCGAGCCCGACCAGACCGGCCCGGTCCCGTCGACGAACTTCGTCACCGCCGGCATCTGCAGATGCGGCGCGAGCACCAGGATGCCGAGCGCCAGGCCGACGATGGTGCCGATCTTGAGGAAGGTCGAGAGGTAGTCGCGCGGGGCGAGCAGCAGCCAGACCGGCAGGATCGAGGCGACGAAGCCGTAGCCGATCAGCATCCAGCACAGCTGCGTGCCGGTGAAGGTGAACATCGCCGCGAGGGTCGGGTCGTCGGCGACGATCTGGCCGTAGAGGATCGCGGCCATCAGCAGGACGAAGCCGAGGATCGAGACCTCGCCGATGCGGCCCGGGCGGATCCAGCGCGAATAGACGCCCATCAGGAGCGCGATCGGGATCGTCGCCATCACCGTGAAGGTGCCCCAGGGGCTCTCGGCCAGCGCCTTGACGACGATCAGCGCCAGCACCGCCAGGATGATGACCATGATCAGAAAGGCGCCGAACAGCGCGACGATGCCGGGAATCGTGCCGAGTTCCGAGCGGATCAGCTCGCCGAGCGAGCGGCCGTCGCGGCGCATCGAGACGAACAGCACCATGAAGTCCTGCACGGCGCCGGCCAGCACCACGCCGGCGAGGATCCAGAGCAGGCCCGGCAGGTAGCCCATCTGCGCCGCCAGCACCGGGCCGACCAGCGGGCCGGCGCCCGCGATCGCCGCGAAATGGTGGCCGAACAGGACGTACTTGTCGGTCGGGACGTAATCGAGCCCGTCATTGTGGCGCAATGCCGGGGTCTCGCGGGTCGGGTCGAGCCGCATGATGCGGTCGGCGATGAACAGCGAGTAATAACGGTAGGCGATCAGGTAGACCGAGACCGCCGCGACGACGATCCAGAGCGCGTTGACAGTCTCGCCGCGCTGCGTCGCCACCACGGCGAGGGCAGCGGCCCCGAGCGCGCCCACCAGGGCCCAGGGCCCGTGCTTGCGGACGGCAGTCATGAGGTTTCCTCCCGGCTGTGCCGCCGGGCTCACGACACGCTTCGGCGGCTTCCTTCGACTTTCGGGTAAAGGAAACGGTGAGGACTGCCAATGTGGCAGGGACGCGGGTGTGCCGCGCTGGGATCAGACTTTCGTCGTAGGAACGGATGATCGGCGTTTCAGGCGCGTGGCGCCGCCGCACTTGCCGCAGGCTGGGCCTTGTCCCTCCCGCAACCTCATCCTGACGTGCGGGTGAGGCGAACCTTGAAGGAGGGCTCAGAGGCCACGGCGGTTCGTACGGCCCTCCTTCGAGGGCGGTCGGCCTGCGATCGACCGACGCCTCGGGAGGAGGTCGCGTGCGGGATGAGAGAAACGGAGGAGTTCGCCGGCCTCAGCTCGACGGCAGCCCTGCCAGGATGTGATCGTAATCCAGGTTCGCGGTCTCGATGACGATCTGGGTCCGGCTGATGACGCCGAGCTTGCGCAGGATCTCCGAGACGTGGGCCTTCACGGTCGAATCGCCGACGCCGAGCTCGTGGGCGATCTGCTTGTTGAGCTTGCCCTGGCGGATCATCAGCAGCACCCGCACCTGCTGCGGGGTCAGCTCGGCGATGCGCTCGGCGATCGGCGCCTTGCCGGTCTTGCGGCCGGGGGTCTCGGCCGGGCCGGCCGTGCCGTCGGGCACGAACACCGCGCCGTTGAGCACGTCGGTGATGGCGCGGATCAGCACCGGCTTGCCGGCGGCCTTCGGCACGAAGCCGGCGGCGCCGTGGGCGAGCGCCTCGCGCACGATGCGCGGATCGTCGAGGCCCGAGACCACCAGCACCGGGATGCGCGGGAAGCGGGTACGGATCGCGATCAACCCGTCGAAGCCGTTGACGCCCTGCATCGTTAGGTCGAGCAGGGTCAGGTCGATCGAGCGGCCCCGGGACAGGGCCGCGCAGGCGCTGTCGATCCCGTCCGCCTCCTCGACCTCGGCGGCCGGGAAGGCGAGGCGGACGGCGCTGCCCAGGGCATCGCGGAACAGCGGGTGGTCGTCGACGATGATCAGGTGCATGTCCGACCCCTCCGCGAGGGGCGTCGGCGCCCCGTCCGGCCGCGGAAGAGATACTCCTGGAGCCGGGCTGGTCAATCCCACCATCGCGACGGATCATCCTCATCAACCGCGCATCGCCGGGCGGCACGCGAGTGGGCAGGCGCGCATCGCCTGACGGCAAGCGCATCGGCCGTCGCCTGTTACCTTGCGGCATGCGCGATGGCAGATCGGGGACAGCAGATCTGCCGTACCCTTGAAGTCGAGGGAAGAGTTACCATGGGGGGTGCGGCAGCAGCCACAGTGCTTTAGTATGGAGGCCCGATGACGATCCCGCGCTCTGCACCTTGGTCCAATGGTGGGCGGCGGCGCGCCGGCCCTATCGTCGTGCGACCTCGGCGGTGAAGGACCTCCTCCAAGGACCCTCTGGCCGCGGAGCGGGCGGGACCGGAGCGTGGCATCTGGTCGCCGGCGGCGCGTGGGGCGCCGCCGGTGGCCGATCGCGGGGGCGATCGCCCCTCCGGTCCTCGAAGCGCAGGCGCGGCCGCCGCACCGGCCGCGCCTGCGTGCCTTGCCGCGCATGCGTGCCTTACGGTAAGCCACGCCCTCGACGACGTTTGCCGCGTTGCCAGTCTTTCCGGTCCGCCGCATAATGCGGCGAGAGCCGGTACTGAGACGGCGACAAGCAAGACGGCAACCAGGGGGAGACAGCCGGTGGCGCAGGGCACGCGCACGCGCTCGCATCGCTGCGGGATTCAGACGGCCTGGACCGAGGCGACCGGGGCGGAGGCCGCCGTGGCGGCGCTCGCCGCCTCCCTCGACGTCGCCCGCATCGCCCACCTCATCATCTTCTTCTCGCCGGTCTACGGAGTCGAGGCGCTGAACGCGGCGTTGGCGCGTGCCTTCCCGGGCGTGCGGGTCGCCGGCTGCACCTCCTCGGGCGAGATCAGCCCGATGGCCGGGCTCGACCGCGGCCTCGTCGCCATCGCCTTCCCGCACGAGGGGTTCCGCATCGCCTCGGCGGTGCTGGAATCGGTCGATCGTCTCGACGCCGAGCGGGCCTCGGCCTCGATCCGCTCCCTGCGCTGCGCCATGGAAACGATCAGCCGCGGCGGCCAGCGCTTCGCGATCTCTCTCATCGACGGGCTCGCCAACGCCGAGGAGACGGTGATCGCCGCGATCGGCTACGGCCTCGACGGGGTGCCCCTCGTCGGCGGATCGGCCGGCGACGAGCTGACCTTCTCCGAGACCGCCCTGATCCATGACGGGCAGGTCCACCGCCGGGCCGCGATCCTGCTGCTGATCGAATCCGACTTCCCCGTCGAGATCTTCAAGAACGACAATTTCGAGCCGACCGGCGTCAAGTTCGTCGTCACCGAGACCGACCACGAGCAGCGCACGGTGCGCGAACTCAATGCCGAGCCGGCGGCGGTCGAGTACGCCAACGCGCTCGGCATCGATCCCGACGCGCTCACCCCGACGAGCTTCGCGGCGCATCCGCTCGTCGTGCGGGTCGGCGGCGACTATTTCTGCCGCTCGATCCGCCACCTCAACCCGGACCAGTCGCTCAGCTTCCACTGCGCCATCGAGAGCGGAGTGGTGCTGACGCTGGCGCGCCAGAAGGATCTGGTCGAGGCGACCCGCGAGGAACTCGCCCGGCTCGACGCGCGGCTGGGCGGCGTCGACCTGGTGATCGGCTTTGAATGCGTGCTGCGCCGCCTCGACGCCGAGATCCACCAGGCCCGCCACAGCATCGCCGAGCTCTATCGGCACTACAACGTCGTCGGCTTCGAGACCTATGGCGAGCAGTACCGCTCGATGCACCTGAACCAGACCTTCACGGGCATCGCCATCGGCCGGCCCGCCGGGCCGTGAGCATGAACAAGTCGGGGGCCGGTGAGGACGTCGCGTCCCTCCACCGCCGCATCGCCAAGCTGGAACGCATCAACGCCGCCCTGATGTCCCAGGTCGAGCGCACGATGGACCAGCGCGGCAGCGCCTACTCGCTGTTCCAGACCGCCATCACCCTCGAGGGCCAGGTCCGCTCCCGCACCGAGGAGCTGACGGCCCTGATGCGCAGCCTGGAGCGATCGAACCAGGCGCTCACCGCCGCCAAGGAGGAGGCCGAGCGGGCCAACCGCTCGAAGACCCGCTTCCTCGCCGCGGCGAGCCACGACCTGCTCCAGCCCCTCAACGCCGCCCGGCTGTCGATTTCGGCCCTCGCCGAGATGCGGATGGGGCCGGAGCCCCGCGTCGTCGTCGGCCAGGTCGAGCGCGGCCTGCAGACCATCGAGGACCTGATCAAGACGCTCCTCGACATCTCGAAGCTCGATGCCGGGCTGATCCAGCCGGTGGTGCGGCCGGTGCGGGTCGCCGACGTACTGGAGAGCATCGAGGCGAGCTTCGGGCCGCTCGCCGCCCGCAAGGGCCTGCGCCTGTCGGTGCGCGGCGGCCGGTACTGGGTCAGGAGCGACCTGGTGCTGCTCCAGCGCATCCTGCAGAACCTGGTCTCCAACGCGATCCGCTACACCGCGGCCGGCGGCGTGCTGGTGGCGGCGCGCCGGCGCGGCGCCGAGATCCGCATCGACGTGGTCGATTCCGGCGCCGGCATCCCGGAGGACGAGCAGGAGCTGATCTTCGAGGAGTTCCACCGCGGCGGGCGCGAGAGCGTCGACGGCGAGATCGCGCTCGGCCTCGGCCTGTCGATCGTGCGCCGCTCGGCCCAGGCCCTCGGCCATCCCTTGAGCCTCGACTCGCGAGTCGGCCACGGCTCGCGCTTCAGCCTGCACCTGCCGCCCTGCGCTCCCGAGGCGCCCCGCCCCGCTCCCTCGCTGGTGCCGCCGACGAGCCTCACCGGAGCCCGCATCGCCCTGATCGAGAACGACAAGGCGGCGCTGGAGGCCCTGGCGCGGCTCTTTCACGGCTGGGACGCCAACGCCTTCGCGGCGCGCGACCACCTGAGCCTGGTCCGCCTCCTCGGCACGACCTGGAGCCCCGACGTGGTCGTGGCCGATTTCCACCTCGACGGCGGCGCCTGCGGCCTCGACACCGTGGAATGGCTGCGCTCGGTCCACGGCCACGACATCCCGGCGGTGATCACCACCGCCGACCACTCGTCCGAGGTCGAGGCGCGGGTGCGGGCGGCCCGCTGCGAGCTGGTCCACAAGCCGCTCAAGCCGGCGCAGCTGCGGGCGCTGCTCGCGCATCTGCTGACCCGGGGCTGAGCCCCGGAATCGCCGCACCGTCTCTGTTTCTCAAAGTTTCTGATCGCCGGCGCCGCCATTCCCCGTGATGGGGCTGCGACGGCGCCCGCGTGCGCCTATGTCGTTATGCCTATATCCATTCGTTTCTACTATATTTCTTGCGCGATTTATCCTCGAATGGACTAAGCAAAACGAGAAATAGACGGTTGCGTAAGAGCAACATACTGCGTGATTACGAAGACGGTGCCGCTGGAACGGATTTTCTGCCCGCTCACTTGTGGCATCTCTCCTGAACGTGGGAGGTCCAGCGTGGCACGGATATTACTGACGGGCGCAACCGGCTTTCTGGGCGGCGCCGTTCTTCACCAGGCCTTGAGCCGGCGCGACGGCACCGAATGGGTCTGCCTCGTCCGCTGCGCCACCGCCGACCAGGGCCGGCAGCGGATCGCCGCGCGGCTGTCGCGCTTCACCGACCCGTTCACCGCCCAGCGCCTCGCCCGCGCGGTCGAAGTGGTGCCGGGCGACTTCACCCGGGCCGATCTCGACGCCGACCCGCGGCTCGACTCCGTCACCCACGTGCTGCATCTCGCCGCCGACACGTCGTGGTGGGGCGAGGAGCGGGTCAGCCGTACCAACCACGACGGCACGCTGGCGCTCGCCCGGCGCGCCCGCGCGATGCCGGGCCTCGTCCGCTTCCTGCACGTCAGCACCGCGATGATCTGCGGCACCGAGGCGCCCGCCCTCGTCGAGGAGGCGGCCTATCCCTCGCCCCAGGCCCGCCACCTCGTCGCCTACACGGTCTCCAAGGCGGCCGCCGAGACCTCGCTCGCCGGCAGCTTCGCCGACCTGCCGATCGTGGTCGCCCGTCCGTCGATCGTGGTCGGTCACTCGACGCTCGGCGCGGCGCCGAGCTCGAGCATCCTGTGGGTGATCCGCGCCGCCGACCGCCTGCGCCTGGTGCCGTGCGCGCCCGAGAGCGCCGTCGACATCGTCCCGGTCGACTGGGTTGCCGACAGCCTGCTCGGCCTGCTGCGCAAGCCGCACCTTGCCCATAAGCTCTATCACGTCTCGGCCGGCGAGGGCGCGCATGCCCGGTGGGCCGACCTGATGCGGGCCTTCGCCGACGCCGATCCGGCGGGCGGCCCGCGCGACGACTTCGCCCGCTTCGACCTCGCCGCCGACCGGGCGCTGCTGCGCCGGCGCTTCGCCGAGACCTTCGGCCTCGACGGTGCCCTCAAGCAGGCGATGCTGCGGGCGGTGCGCGCCTACTACGCCTTCTGCTCCCTCGACCTGACCTTCTCGAACGCCCGGCTCCTCGCCGAGGGGCTGACGCCGCCGCCGGCCTTCACGGATTATCTCAAGGTCTGCCTCGACAACGCCCCCGACATCGCCGAGCAATTCGCCGACGACCTCGAGATGTTCGTGGCGCCGTCTCCGAGCCAGGCCCTGCCGCTGACGGCGAGCGCATGAACCCCTTCCTCACCCTCGCGGTGGCGATCGGCGCCGAGATCACGGCGACGCTCGCCCTCAAGGCCGCGGACGGACTCACCCGACCGGGCCCGACGCTCCTCGTCGCTCTCGGCTACGGCACGGCCCTGTGGCTGATGTCGACCAGCATGGACATGCTGCCGATCGGCATCGTCTACGCGATCTGGGCCGGGATCGGCATGGTCGGCGCGGCGCTCGGCGGCGCGCTCCTGTTCGGCGAGCCGGTGACCCCGCTGATGATTCTCGGCATCGGAGTGATCGCCATCGGCGTCGGTATCCTGGCGGCGGCGCAGGCCCATGCCTGACGCGGGGTGAGGGCGGCGGCGAACGGAACCACGCCGTCGCATCGCCTCGCGCCCACCCTCACCGCTCCAAGATCATCGCGCCCGTCTCCTGCCGCGCCTGCCAGCCGTGGCGCACGAGTTCCGGGTCGGCATGCTCCTCGGCCGGGGAGCCGACGCAGAGATAGGCGATCAGGCACCAGTCCTCCGGCACGTCGAGGGCGGCCGCGACCTCCCCGGGGCACAGGATCGAGACCCAGCCGACGCCGAGGCCATGGGCCCGGGCGGCGAGCCAGAAGGTGTGGACCGCCGTCACGGCGGAGTAGCGCAGCATCTCCGGCATGGTGGCGCGGCCGAGGCCGTGGCCGGCCGCCGTGGCCTCGTCGCAGAACACCGCCAGATGCACCGGGGCCTCGCGCAGGCCGGCGAGCTTGAGGCGGCGATAGGCGGCGGCGCGCTCGTCGTCGTAGGCAGCGGCGGCCGCGTCGTTGCAGCGGCGGAAGCTCGCGGTCACCGCGGCGCGCCGTTCGGGATCCGTGACGCGCACGAAGCGCCAGGGCTGGCTGTTGCCGACCGACGGGCTGAGGCAGGCGAGCGCGAGGCAGGCCCGCAACGCCTCCTCCGGCACCGGATCGGGGCGGAAGCGCCGCACGTCGCGGCGCCAGGCGATCAGCTCCGCGAAGCGGGCCCGGAACGCGTCCCCGAAATCCGGCGCGCCGGTCGCCGGCTCCGTCATGGCTTATCTGTCATGGCTTGGCCGGTCATGGCTTGGCCGGTCATGGCTTGGGATGAGCCCGGTCGGGCCAGGTCCCCGAGCAGGCTCGCCGCCACCGAGACCTTCGACACCGTGAGGCCCGACGCGGCGATCGCCGCGATCGCGGTGCGGATGCGCGCCAGCGTCGCGCCGCGGGCGGCGCTCCAGGTCTCGACCGCGGCGGCTCCTTGCGCCTCGTAGGCCGCGGCCTCGGCGGTGAGGGTCCGGTGCGCCGCGGCGATGCCCGCCACCGCGCGCTCCAGCGCGATGCGGTCGAAGGTGTCGGCCACCGGCACCGCCCGGGCGGCGGCCGACAGCGCGTTGAGGCGGAACAGGTCGGCGAGCGCGAAATGCGTCGCGGCGATCGCCGCCGGCGAACGGCCGGTGGCCTCGGCGACCTGGACGATGTCCGGCGCGGCCCCGAGTTCGCTCAACGCGGCGAGGCGGGAGGCCAGGGCTTCCGGCACGCCGTGATCGACGAGGGTCCGGATGCGCCGGACCAGCGCCTCGGCGGCGGCCGGGGGGAGGGCGCCCGGCAGGGCGGCCGAGACCGCCGCGATGCCGTCGCGGTAGCGCTGCGCCGCCGCCTCGATGCCGCCGGGGGCGGCCTCGCCGTTGCGGATGAACCAGACCATCCGCTGGCGCAACAGGTCCTGCAAGTCGGCGTAGAGGGCGAGCTGCTGCTCGCCGGAAATCGTGCCGTCGAGCCCGTCCACCGCCTTGTTGAGGTCCATCAGCCCGAAGGCGTCGCGGGTGACCGCGAAGGCGGCGGCGATGGCGGCGGCCTCGGCGCCGGTCTCGTCGGACAGCCGGCTGACCAGGGTCGGCCCGCCGCGGTTGACGATGGCGTTGGCGAGGCTCGTCGCGATGATCTCCCGGCGCAGGCGGTGCCCCTGCACCGCGTCGGGGTAGCGGGCCACCAGGACCGGCGGGAACGAGCGCTCCAGCTCCCGGGCGAGGTAGGGGTCGTCCGGCACCGCGCTGTCGAGGAGCGCGTCCTTGAGGGCGAGCTTGGCATAGGCCAGCAGCACCGCAAGTTCCGGCCGGGTCAGGCCCTCGCCGCCCTGCGCCCGCTCGGCGAGAGCGGCGTCGGAGGGCAGGAACTCGACGCTGCGGTCGAGGCGCCCGTCGGCCTCCAGCCCTTGCATCAGCCGGCTGACGAAGCCCGTCTCGGTCGCGGCGGAGCGCTGGGCGAGCGACAGGGCCAGGGTCTGGAGCTGGTTGTTGCGCAAGACCAGGTCGGCCACCGCCTCGGTCATGCCGGAGAGAAGCGCGTTGCGGCTCTCCGGGCTGAGCCGCCCGTCGCGCTCCGGCGTCGCCAGGGCGATCTTGATGTTGACCTCGACGTCCGAGGTGTTGACCCCGGCCGAGTTGTCGATCGCGTCGGTGTTGAGGCGGACCCCGCGCCGCGCGGCCTCGATCCGGCCACGCTGGGTGAGACCCAGATTGGCGCCCTCGCCGACCACCCGGGCGCGCAGCTCGGAGCCGGTGATCCGGATCGCGTCGTTCGCCCGGTCGCCGGCCTCGTCGTCGCTCTCGGCGGCGGCCCGCACATAGGTGCCGATGCCGCCGAACCACAGGAGGTCGACCGGCGCGCGCAGGATCGCCTGCATCACCTCGGCGGGCGTCGCCTCCTCGCGGTCGAGGCCGAGCCGGGCGCGAATCTCGGGCGACAGCGGCACCGCCTTGGCCTGGCGCGAGAACACCCCGCCGCCGGGCGAGATCGTCGAGCGGTCGTAATCGGCCCAGGACGAGCGGGGCAGCGCGAACAGGCGCTTGCGCTCGGCATAGGCCTTCGCCGGGTCGGGATCGGGGTCGAGGAAGATGTCGCGGTGGTCGAAGGCGGCGACGAGCTTCAGGCAGCGCGACAGCAGCATGCCGTTGCCGAACACGTCGCCCGACATGTCGCCGACGCCCGCCACCGTGACCGGCTCGGCCTGGATGTCGATGTCGACCTCGCGGAAGTGGCGCTTCACCGCCTCCCAGGCGCCGCGGGCGGTGATGCCCATCTGCTTGTGGTCGTAGCCCTGGCTGCCGCCCGACGCGAAGGCGTCGCCGAGCCAGTGATGCGCCTCGAGCGACAGGGCGTTGGCGATGTCCGAGAAGGTGGCGGTGCCCTTGTCGGCCGCGACCACCAGGTAGGCATCGTCCTCGTCGTGGCGCACGGTGGCGGGCGGCGGCACGATCCTGCCGTCGACGATGTTGTCGGTGAGCGAGAGCAGCGTGCGGATGAAGATCCGGTAGCTCTCGGTGCCCTCCTGCATCCAGGCCTGGCGGTCGGAGGGCGGCGGCAGGCGCTTGGGGAAGAACCCGCCCTTGGCGCCGACCGGCACGATCACGGCGTTCTTGACCTGCTGCGCCTTGACGAGGCCCAGCACCTCGGTGCGGAAATCCTCCGGCCGGTCCGACCAGCGCAGGCCCCCGCGGGCGATGTAGCCGAAGCGCAGGTGCACGCCCTCGACGCGGGGCGAGTAGACGAAGATCTCGAAGAGCGGCCGGGGCAGCGGCATGCCCTCGACCTTCGCGCAGCGGAACTTGAACGCGATGGTCTCGGGGGGAAGGCCGTTGCGGCCGATCTGGAAGAAGTTCGTGCGTTGCGCGGCCTCGACGAGGTTGACGAAGCGGCGCAGGATCCGGTCCTCGTCGAGGCTCGTCACCCCGGCGAGATCCGTCTCGATCTCGGCCCGCACGGCGTCCTGCGCCGCGGCCCGGTCGCCGTCGCGGCGGGGGTCGAACCGGGCGTAGAACAGGGCCACCAGCCGCCGGGCGAGGGCCGGGTGGCGCGACAGCGTCGCCGCCAGGTAGTCCTGGCCGTAGCGGATGCGCAGCTGGCGCAGGTAGCGCCCGAGCGCCCGCACCAGCGCGACGTCGCGCCAGCCGAGCCCGGCTTCCAGCACCAGGCGATTGTAGGCGTCGGATTCGGCGAGGTCGCGGGCGAGCGCGAGAAGCGCCGCCTCGACCGGGCCCTCGACCGCCGCGACGTCGAGGGCGCCGCCGCCGGCGCGCTCCAGCACCATGTCGTGCAGCCAGACCCGGGCGCCGGCGCCCTCGGGCTTGAGGCGGTAGGAGCGCTCCTCGATCACCCGGAAGCCGAGATTCTCCAGCACCGGCACCCGCTCGGACAGGGGGAGCGCCGCGCCGCGGGAGAAGACCTTGAGGCCGATCCGGGTCTCCGGGTCTCCGGGCCGGCGGAAGAGGTCGACCGCCCGGGGCTGGCCTTCCGAGATTCGCTCCAGGATGGCGATGTCGGGCAGGGCCTGGGCACCGCTATACATCTCGCGGTAGCCCGCCGGGAAGGCGTCGGCATAGACCGCGGCGAGACCGCGGGCATCGCCGCCGCGGGCGGCGCCCAGGGCCTCGCGCAGGGAATCGGCCCAGGTGCGGGCGAGTTCCGCGATGCCGGCCTCCAGCCGGGCCGCGTCGATCTCGTCGGGCGGCGCCCCCGGCGTCGCCACGATGACGTGGAGGCGGGCGAGCGGCCCCTCGGGATAGTCCGGCGCGATGGTCGAGAGGCGTCCGCCGAGTTCCTCGGCGAGGTAGGCGCCGATCCGGGCCTGGAGCCGGGCGTCGGTGCGGTCCTTCGGCAGGTAGGCGATGAGCGAGACGAAGCGGCCGAACTTGTCGGGCCGGGCCAGCACCCGCACCCGCGGCCGGTCGGCGAGCGAGACGATGGCCAGGGCGAAGCGCAGGAGCAGGTCGGCGTCGATCTGGAACAGGTCGTCGCGCGGATAGGTCTCGAGCACGTGGACGAGGGAGCGCCCGGCATGGCTCGTCGGGTCGAGGCCGGCACGGCTGAGCACCGCCGCCACCTTGCGGCGCAGATACGGCACCTCCTCGGCCCGGCTCGCATAGGCGCTGCCGGTGAAGAGGCCGACGAGGCGCAATTCACCGGGCAGGCCGCCCCCCGGTGCGAACAGCTTGATCGCCACCATGTCGAGATGGGCCTGCCGGCGCACCCGCGAGCGCAGGCTGGCCTTGGTGACGAGGAGCGCCTCCGGCCCCTCCAGGAAGGCACGGATCTCCGGCGTCACCGCCACCATGGCGTCGCCGCGGCGCAGGACCTCGACGGCGGGGTCGCGCAGCAGGCCGAGCCCGCTTCCCCTCACGCCGGCATGGTCCGCCCCGCCCTCGTCGCGGTACTCGCGCAGGCCCAGAAGCACGAAATGCCCGTCGCGCAGCCAGTCGAGGAAGGCGCCGGCCTCGGCCCGCTCGTCGGCGGCGAGCGGGCCGGCCGCGTCGCCGTAGGACGCGGCGGCCTCGGCCAGGCGCTCGGTCATCGCCGCGTGGTCGGACGCGGCGGCCGCGACGTCGGCATAGACCCGGGCCAGGCTGGCGGCGAGGGTGGCGCGGGCCGCCTCGTCGTCGATGCGGTCGAGATGGACGTGGATGAAGCTCTCGCGGGCGAGCCCGTCGGTCTCCCCGGAATCCCTCGTGGTCTCGCCGACGACGCGCACCAGGGCGCCCGCGGCGTCGCGCTCGACCCCGAGGATCGGGTGGGCGACGAGGCGGGGCTGGTAGCCGCGGGCGACGAGCTCGGCGAGGGTCGAATCGAGCAGGAACGGCCGGTTGGCGTTGACCGCTTCCAGCACCGTGAGGTCGCGCCGGCGTCCGCCCTGCTCGACCTCGATGTCGGAGAGGCGCACGGCGCTGATCGTGCGGCCGGGCCGGGCGGCGGCGAGGTGGGCCCGGGCGGCGAGCGCCAGCTCGGCCAGGGTCTCGGGCGCGTAGGCGGTGAGATCCTCGGGCGCGACGCGGCCGAAGAGGTCGCGGACGAAGCCGCCGGGGCCGCCCCGGTCCTCGGCGAGGGCTGCGGCGGCGGCGATCAGGTCGGTGCGGCTGGCCTTCGCTTCGGCGGTCGCGGTCGCGGTCGAGGGTTCCACGGTGGCTCTTCCTCTCCTGCTGTTCCTCTGCCGAGGTTGGCGACCTGAGCGGTGGCACAGCGGGTTTTCCCCCGCAACCCCGGCCTCGCGCTCAACGGGCAAACTGCCTATAGCTCGCGCATGATGATCGAGAGGGCAGGATCATGACCGGCGGCAGGAAGAAGGCGGGGGGCAAGCCCGAGGTCGGTGAGCGGCCGGCGGCGCAGGAGATGGAGGGCACCGTGATGGCCCTCGACCTCGCCCCCTCGCCGGACTTGTCGCCGGAGATGCGGGCCTACTTCGAAAAATGCCGCGAGAAGATCGGCTACGTGCCGAACGTGCTCCTGGCCTATGCCCACGACAACGCCAAGCTCGAGGCGTTCGCGGCCCTCTACAACGACCTGATGCTGGCGCCCTCCGGCCTGTCGAAGCTGGAGCGCGAGATGATCGCCGTCGCGGTGTCGAGCGTGAACCGCTGCTACTACTGCCTCACCGCGCACGGCGCCGCCGTGCGCAGCCTGTCGGGCGATCCGGTTCTGGCCGAGATGCTGGTGATGAACTACCGCGCCGCCGACCTCTCGCCCCGCCACCGCGCCATGCTCGACTTCGCGGTGGCGCTCACCGAGGCGCCCTGGACGATCGAGGAGGAGGACCGCGACGCCCTTCGCGATGCCGGCTTCTCCGAGCGAGACCTGTGGGACATCTCCGCGGTGGCGAGCTTCTTCAACATGTCGAACCGCATGGCCTCGGCCGTCGACATGCGCCCGAACCGTGCCTACCACGGCGAGGCCCGGACCCTGCCGGCGGCGGACGAGGCGTGACCACGGCCGGTCACCCGGTTGCCGCAATGTCGGCCTAAGGCGCCCGCGAGACGGGCCGCGGGTCGCCCGACGGGAGCGGTGGATGGCGTATCAGGCGAAATCGGCGCTCGAGATCCAGCTGGACGTCCTCGGCGCGCTCATGCTGCGCGACATCCGCACCCGGTTCGGCGGCACGATGTGGGGCTACGCCGTCGCGGTCGGATGGCCCTGCGCGCACATCCTGGTCATCACCAGCTTCTACGCGCTCCGGCACATCCCTGCGCCGATCGGCGACAGCATCGTGCTGTTCGCGGTCTCCGGCCTGTCACCTTACATCATCTTGAACTACATGTCCCGCAAGATGATGGAGGGGCCGTTGATGAACAAGCAGTTGATCTACTTCCCACAGGTCAAGTTCTTCGACGTCGTCATGTCGCGCGCCCTGGTCGAGGTTTGCACCAGCAGCCTCAGCATCGCCCTCGTCTTTGCCATCGCGGCGTGCTCCGGGGCGTCGGTCGTGCCCCGGGATCCCTTCGCCTTCTGCGAGAGCATGTTGCTCGCGCTCGGCTTCGCGACGTCCATGGGTTTCATGAACGTCTTCATCTCGCAGATATTTCAGCCGTGGATGATCGGCGTCATTGTTCCGGTTCTGATTCTTTACTTCACCAGTGGTGCGTTCATCGTGACCGAATCGATGCCGGCGGTCATCTACGAGTATGTGCAGTGGAATCCCCTCATGCACATCGTGAAGATCTGCCGGTCGTCCTTCTATCCCGGTTACGGGTCCGATGCGTCGATGCTGTACGTGCTGATGGTCAGCGGAGCGCTGGCGCTGGTCGGCCTCCTCGGCATCCGCTTCGTCGTGCCGCGCTTCCTCAACTGACGCCGGCAGGCCCAACGTCCGTTGCGGGAAGAGGCCCGGGCTCCGAAGGGCTCCGGGAGCCCGCAGAGAACTGCCGGTTCGCCGTGAGGGTGAGAGGGGCGCAGACGCCTCACGCGTCGGGGCCCTCCCGACCCTCGCTCCGGCCCCGTGTCCACGTGCTTCGCTTCCTGAATGGGCGTGGGATCTTCGATTCTCCAGGCCCTCTGCCCCGCTTCGCCCGTCGCCTGCAAATCCCAGGCAAGCCAGGATGTATCGGGGAGGGGGGGCTATCCGGTTCCCCCGGACATCTCTTGCGCGGCCGCAGAAAGGCTCACGTCGCGACAAGGTGCACGTGACATCTCGTGCCCGCTCGCCCGGGAGGCGGTCCGTCACCGCGCGTCGCCGCGATAGAGCGCCTCGGGCACAGCCGAAGGAGGGGGCGAGCGGGTCACATCGTCGAATTCGGGGAGATTTCGGTCGATGGAGGCAGCGAAGAACGCACCCTCACTCACATCGCCGGATCGGCACCAGCCGGGCCGATGACCCGGGGATCCTGCGCAATGGCAGGATGGTGCGGCCGAGAGGACTCGAACCTCCACTGGTTGCCCAACTAGCACCTCAAGCTAGCGCGTCTACCAATTCCGCCACGGCCGCGGAGAGTTCCGGACATCAAAACGATCCGGATCCATCGAAAAAAACGCATCAATCTATCGACTGCACGAACCGCCACGTGGCGGTATGCATCGGCAACCTCATCCGGCGAGACGCCTCGATCGTGATCGAGCCGGTCGTGCCGAATTCAGTCTCCATTCGATTCCCTGCGGGAAGGAATGGTGCGGCCGAGAGGACTCGAACCTCCACTGGTTGCCCAACTAGCACCTCAAGCTAGCGCGTCTACCAATTCCGCCACGGCCGCGGAAAGCTTCGTCTCGCCGGAAGCGGCGGGGCGGGGGTGAGACCCGTCCGAAGCGAGGCTGCGAATACCAGTCCCCTCCCGGGGACGCAAGCGCCCCGATGCGGATCCGGCGAACATTCTCGCCTAGAGGACGTCCGACAGGGCGCCCAGCAGCGCGGCGCCGTCGCCGATGCGGATGCCGGGCTCCTGCACCACCTCGGCCTTGCGGATCAGCTCCGTCACCTCCACGGAGATGCGGTTGCCCGTGACCACGATCTGGCCGCGGGCGATCGGGTGGTTGTTGGCGAGAATCTCGACCATATCGCTATCGGTGGAATCGAGCTCGATCACGGCGCCGCGCCCCATGCGCAGCAGCATGTGGATCGGCATCCGGGTCCGCCCGAGCACGACAGCGAGGTCCACCTTGAGTATGTCGAGAACCGCCAACGGACGCACCCACCCTGACATGAGACGATGCGCCAACAATCCGATCTTATGGTGAAGCCTTGGTAAACGACCGCCTCGGTACCGCCCCGGGCCGCCTCCTGCCCGCCCCCGGCAGCCCCCCCGTCGAATGGGTGGTGCGCGATCCCCTGCTCGATTACCGCGAGGCGGAAGTCGCGATGGAGGCGCGGGCGGCCGCGATCGCGGAGGGCCGCGCCCTGGAGCGCGTCTGGCTCGTCGAGCACCCGCCGCTCTACACCGCCGGCACCTCGGCGAAGGCGGAGGACCTGGTGGCGCCGGAGCGCTTTCCGGTCCACCGCACGGGGCGCGGCGGGCAATACACCTATCACGGCCCCGGGCAGCGGGTGGCCTACGTGATGCTCGACCTCAACCGCCGGCGGCCGGACCTGCGCGCCTACGTGGCCGCCCTCGAAGCCTGGCTGATCGCCACCCTCGACGCCTTCACGGTGCGGGGCGAGCGGCGCGAGGACCGGGTCGGCGTCTGGGTGCGCCGGCCGGAGAAGGGGCCGGGCGTCGAGGACAAGATCGCGGCGATCGGCATCCGGGTGCGGCGCTGGGCGACCTTCCACGGCATCAGCCTGAACGTCGAGCCGGACCTGTCCCACTTCTCCGGCATCGTGCCCTGCGGCGTGCGCGAGCATGGCGTTACCAGCCTGGTCGATCTCGGCCGGCCGGTCACCCTGCCGGAGGTCGATGCCGTGCTGCGGGGGCGCTTCGAGGAGACCTTCGGGCCGACGATCCTGGTCGACGACGATGCGCGGGATCACGATGCTTCGGCCTAGGTCCGACGGCGCCGGCGGGCGCGGTTTCCACCCCGGCCGGACTTGCACTAGATTACCGGGCCGGAAAGCGGCGGCGATCCGACCGCCGCGGGACGTGCGGCTCCGGCCCGCGCCACCACGGAGGTCCCCCCGTGCCGGATGTCCCCGCGCCAGTGCCGGTCGCTGAGACGCTGGGGGAGGCCGGGCGACTGCGCGCCGCGCTGGCGGCCGCCCCCCTGCCGTCCCTCCTGGTCGCGCCCGGTCCCGACGGGGCCGTGCTGTTCGCCAACCCGGCCGCCCGTGCCCTGCTCGGGGAGGGGGGCGACGGCCTCGCGGCGCCGGCGCTCGCGGCCCTCGCTGCCGGACCCGAGGCCGAGGCGGCCCTGCGCGCGCTCCTCGCCGCCGGCGGGACGGCCGGCGCCGAACTGCCCCTGCGCCGGCCCGACGGCGCGACCTTGTGGGCGATGCTGCACCTCTCCCCGGTGGACGGGCCGGAAGGGGCGGGCCTGGTCCAGCTCGTCGAGACCTCGCGCTGCCGCGATCTCGAGGCGGCCCTCGCCCTGGCGCAACGGCGCGAGGCCCTGGGCCAGCTCACCAACGGCGTCGCGCACGAGTTCAACAACTTGCTGCAGATCCTGGTCGGCTACATCGACGGCCTGCGCCGGCGCCTCGGCGAGCATCCGGACGCCTTCGTGCAGAGGGCCCTGACCCGCTCGACCGACGCCGCCGAGCGCGCCTCGGCGCTGACCCGCAACCTCCTGGCCTTCTCGCGCAAGCACCGGCCGGAGCCGCGGGCCATCGACCTGAACCGCCTGCTGCGCGACTGGTGCGAGCAGGCGCCGGGCCTGCTCGGGCCCGGATGCACACTCGAGCTCGATCTCGCCGAGGACCTGTGGATCGCCTGCCTCGATCCGGTCCAGACCGAGCTGATCCTGCAGATCCTGCTGCGCAACGCCGCCGAGGCGATGCCGGCGGGCGGGCGCGTCACGGTCCAGACCCGCAACCACGGTGGCGAGGGCGTCGCCGCCGACGGGGCGGCGGGGCGCCACGTCGCGCTCAGCCTGACCGATACCGGCACCGGCATGGCGCCGGAGGTGCTGGCCCGGGCGCTGGAGCCGTTCTTCACCACCCGCGAGCCCGGCCGCGGCGCTGGCCTCGCCATCCTCAATGCCGTGGTCAAGCGCCAGAACGGGGCCGTCGCCCTGCGCAGCCACCCCGGCGAGGGCACCTGCGTGCGCATGACCTTCCCGGCGGCCGAGGCACCGCGGGCGCGTCCGCAACGAAGTGCCGTCATGGGATAATCCCGATCACCGCAAAAATTTATCGCTTGGCAGATCTGGCGCCGATCGGTGACTCTTCATCGCGTGTAGTTATAACAGTGACGGCATCGGGCGCGATGCCTCCCTTCTACTGCGCCACCCACGCCCCCATATGTGCGGTCGGGGGCATCGACGCCCCGGACCGGTGATTGCGCGAGGCTGAGACGAACCGATGATGACCCCCTTCACCCGCGGCCGCCGGACGGCTCTGGCCTTCGGCCTGGCGGCCCTGATGGCCGTGGCGGCGACGGCCGGCGAGGCGCGTCCCGGCAGCGGCTCCTCCATGGGTTCGCGCGGCTCCAAGACCTACTCGGCGCCGCCCGCGACCGCGACCGCCCCCGGCGCCCCGGCGCCGATGCAGCGCTCGATGACCCAGCCCGGCTCGTCGATGGGTGCCCCGGCCGCGCCGCAACGGCGCTTCGGCGGCGGTTTCTTCGCCGGCCTGCTCGGCGCGGGCCTGCTCGGCGCGCTGATCGGCGGCGGCTTCTTCGGCGGCCTCGGCGGCATCGCCTCCTTCCTCGGCCTGCTGCTCCAGGTCGGCCTGCTGGTCGGCGTGGTGATGCTGGCCCTGCGCTTCTTCCGTCGCCGCCGGGCCGAGCCGGCCATGGCGGGCGCCTACGAGCGCAGCGGCCCGGCCTCCGGTCCCGGCGGCATGGGCGGCGGGCTTGGTGGTGGTCTCGGCGGTGGTCTGGGCGGCCTCGGCGCGGGCCTCGGCGGCGGCGCGGCCGCGCAGCAGGCCCGTCCGGCCAAGCGCGACGAGGTCGGCATCGGCCCGCAGGACTTCGAGGCCTTCGAGCGCACCCTCGGCCAGGTCCAGCTCGCCTACGGCGCCGAGGATGCCGCCACCCTGCGCCGCCTGACGACGCCGGAGATGTTCGGCTACTTCGGCGAGGAGATCCGGGCCAACGCCGCCCGTGGCCTGGTCAACAAGATCGCCGACGTGAAGCTCCAGCAGGGCGACCTCGCCGAATCCTGGCGCGAGGGCCCGGTCGACTACGCCACCGTGGCGATGCGCTACACCCTGCGCGACGCGATGATCGAGCGCGCCAGCGGCCGGGTCGTCGAGACCAACCCGCCCGAGGCGACGGAGGTCTGGACCTTCATGCGCGAGCGCGGCGGCCCGTGGGTGGTCTCGGCCATCCAGCAGACACGGTAATGCGCTGTCCGCGGGGAGCGCCGCTCCCCGCTTCTGATTGCGAAGCCCCCGATCCCTGCAGATCGGGGGCTTTTTCATTCGTGGCGACGGCTCGCGGCAGCCCGTCGCCCGGAACCGCCCGTTCACGTGCGAAGGCGATCCGCCGCGGGGCGCCCGGGGCGGGAGGTGCAGGGCGCCGTATCCAGGGGTGACGATTTCGGGGCGGGACGCCCCAATTCGGATGTACGGGGCGGCTCCGGGGCCGTCGTCAGAGCGCCCGCGCCATCGCCACGAACCCCGCCACCGGCACCTCCTCGGCCCGCGCCGTCTCCGGAATGCCGGCGGCGGCGAGCAGCGGGCCGGGATCCGCGGCGGCGGCCTTCAGGCTCTGGCGCAGCATCTTGCGGCGCTGGCCGAAGGCGGCGCCGGTCACGGCCTCGAGGGCCCCGACCCGGCAGGGCAGGGGCTCGGGCCGCGGTACCAGCCGCACCACGCTCGACGTCACCTTCGGCGGCGGCACGAAGGCCGAGGGCGGCACGTCGAACAGGATGTTGGCCTGCGTGCGCCAGCCGCACAGCACGCCGAGCCGGCCGTAATTCGCCCGGTCGCCCTCATCGGCGACGATGCGCTCGGCGACCTCGCGCTGGAACATCAGGGTGAGCGACTCCCACCACGGCGGCCAGGCCTCCGCGGTGAGCCAGCCGGTGAGGAGCTGGGTGCCGACATTATAAGGAAGGTTCGCGACGATCCGGGCCGGGCCCGCGCCGATCAGCGGCCGGGGATCGAAGGCGAGCGCGTCGGCCTCCACCACCTCCAGGCGGCCGGGATAGTGGGCGGCGATCTCGGCGAGGGCCGGCAGGGCACGCGGGTCGCGCTCGATCGCGATCACCTTGGCCGCGCCGTGCATCAGCAGCGCCCGGGTCAGGCCGCCGGGGCCGGGGCCGACCTCGACCACCGTCACGCCGTCCAGCGGTCCCGACGACCGGGCGATCCGGCCGGTGAGGTTGAGATCGAACAAGAAATTCTGGCCGAGGGACCGGCGGGGCATCAGGTCGTGCGCCCGCACCACCTCCCGCAGGGGCGGCAATCCGTCCGGGGCGCTCACGCCGCGACTCCTTCCGGGGGCCTGGTCAGCCGGCCCGCGAGCCTGACGGCGGCCACCAGGCTGTCGGGTTTCGCCAATCCCTTCCCGGCAATGTCGAAGGCGGTGCCGTGGTCGGGCGAGGTGCGCAGGAACGGCAGCCCGAGGGTCACGTTCACGCCCTCGTCGAAGGCCAGCGTCTTGATCGGGATCAGGGCCTGGTCGTGGGTCGGGGCCAGCGCCACGTCGTAGGCGGCTCGCGCCCGGGCGTGGAACAGCGTGTCGGCCGGGTGCGGGCCGGTGATGGCGATGCCCTCCGCCCGCAGGCGCTCGACGGCCGGGGCCAGCACGTCGCGATCCTCGGTGCCCATCGTGCCGGCCTCGCCCGCATGCGGGTTGAGCCCGGCCAGCACCAGCCGTGGTGCGGCGAGCCCGAAGCGGGTTCGCATGTCGCGGTCGACGATGCGGGCGGTCTCGACCACGAGGTTGGCGGTGAGGAGGTCGGGCACCCGGCGCAACGGCACGTGGATCGTCACCGGCACCACCGCCAGCGTCTCGGACCACAGGAGCATCACGGGCGTGGGCGGCGCGGCGCCGGGTTCGGCGGCGAGGGCCGCCAGGTACTCGGTATGGCCGGGATGGCGGAAGCCCGCCTCGTAGAGCACGTGCTTGGCGATCGGGTTGGTGACGAGGGCGCGCGCGCGGCCGGCCCGCACCAGCCGCACCGCCTCGTCGATCGACGCGATCGTGCCGGCGGCGCTCGCCGGATCGGGCCGGCCCGGCTCCGCCGTGACGGCGAGGCCGTTGGGCAGCCGCACCACCGGGAGGGCGCGGGCGAACGCGTCGGCCGCCGTCTCGGGGCTCACGTCGGCCAGCGGCACCGCGAGGCCGAGCCGGGCGGCGAGGCCCGCGAGAAAGCCCGGATCGCCGATGACGAAGAACGGCGCCAGCCCGTTCTCCTCCCGGGCGAGCCAGGCCCGCAGGGTGATCTCGGGGCCGATCCCGGCCGGATCGCCCTGTGTCAGCGCGAGGGCTGTGGTCATCGCGGGAATCCCGTAGCGTGGTGGCGCGCCCCCGCGCCATGGCATCCCGGCTCATGCCGGGCAAGCGCAAGGCGCGCGCCAGCCTCTGGCGCCCGGCCCGTCACCGGGCCGTCGCGATGCCGTCCGCCGTCGTGGTGGTGCTGAGGTTCTGGCGGAAATTCGCCTCGCCGAGGGTGCGCAGCTCGATCCGCAGCAGGAAGGTGCGGTTGCGCTCGCGCAGGCCCGACGCCGTCTCGATCGGCGACGACAGGTAGTTGAGCGAGATCGTCGTGCATTCGTCGCGATAGCCGAAGCCGAGTCCCGAGGACGAGACGTAGAACTTGTCGGCCCGGTCGTAGGTCGGCGCGGTGCCGACCGGGTTGAGGAAGTAGGACTGGGCCGCCGTGGCGTAGAACTCGCGCACCTGGAGGTAGTGCGAGAGATCGAACAGCACCGAGCCGGTGACGAACCAGTTCGGCGTGATGTTGTAGAGCGCCGAGGCCTGCAGGCCCTCGCGGCGGCGATCGTAGCCGAGCTCGGGCTGCGCCTCGTAGCGGGCGTAGATGAGCGACGTCTCGAGCGGCAGGAACGGCGCGAACTTCGCTGTGATGCCGCTCTCGAGGCGCTTGAGCGCGAAGGTGGCGTTGTCGAACCGGGCCCGGGTGATGAAGCTGATGTTCTGGTTCGGAGAGACCTGGAACCGCGAGACGAAGTCCGAGCGGGTGGTCTCGAGGCCGGAATCGCGGCCGACATTGGCGATGTCGCCGCGGCGGAACGAGTTGACGCCGGCGAGCGCGATCGACTCGCCGAACATCGCGTTCATGTAGAAGCCGTTGCGGCCGGTGATCGAGTACTCGGCACCGAGATTGGCGCGCACGCCGCCCTCGACCCGGTCGTAGCCGGAGAACTTGTCCCACTCGAACAGGGAGGTGTCGTCGAAGACGAGGCTCTGGGCGTCCTCGTTCGGCAGGCGGCCGATATGGGTCTCGCTCGGGCGCGCGATCACCTGGGCGATCGGCGAGATCGTGTGGACGCCCAGCGGGCCGAAATCGGCGACGAAGGGATAGCGGTATTCGAGGCCGACCGCCGGCATCACCCGGCCGGAGAAGTTCGACTCCGGCGAGAACAGGTTGCTGACCTCGTTGTTCTGGAAGCCGGTCGTGTTCGGGTTCACGAAGAACGCGTCGCCGCGCAGGTAGGCGAAGGGCTGCCAGCGCTGGCCGAACTCGTCGGTGAAGGTGCGCCGCCAGGACACCTGGGCGGTGGCCCGGGTGGTGTCGCCGGCCAGCCCGCTCACCAGGCACTGCCCGCGCTCGAACACCGAGCAGGTGCTGTAGAGCGGGAAGGAGATGCCGTTGACGCTCGGGCTGAGCAGGTAGGTCCCGGTGCGCGGGATCTGGGTGTACTGCGTCGCGTCCCGGGTCAGGTGCGTGAAGTTCGCCTGGAAGCGCACCTCGCCGCCGATCGGGTCGGGCCCGTCGCGGCGCTTGTCGTAGTCGATCACCGGGGCGACGATCGGCTGCTGCTTCTGCCAGTCGTAGGTCGACAGGCCCTTGAAGTAGTAGCCCCGCGCCTCGAACCACGAGCGGTCGCCCTGTCCGATCAGGAAGGCCGTCGACACCGCCTCACGGAAGTAATCCGTGCTGATGGTCTGGTTGCGGATGCGGTAATTGTCGAGGAACCACTTGTCGGTGACGCCGACGACATCCCAGCCGGCACGCCAGTTCTGGGAGAGGTAGAACTGGCCGGCCGATTCGATCGAGCCGCGGAAGTCGCGGTCGCCCGAGCCGAGGGGCCCCGGCAGGAAGGCGCTCGGGGTCGACTGGAAGATGCCGCTGACGCGGATGTTGTAGAAGCCGTTGGCGAGGCGCTGGCGCCACTCGGCCTGGCCGAGCACGCCCTGCTTCGACAGGAAGGTCGGCTCGACCGTCAGGTCGTAATCGGGCGCGATGTTCCAGAAGAACGGCGTGCCGATGCCGTAACCGAGCACGTTCGAGGACACGAAGTGCGGTGCCAGGAAGCCGGTGTCGCGCCGGATCGTCGGATCGGGCGAATAGAAATACGGCAGGTAGGCAACCGGGATGCCGGCCACTTCGAGGTAAGAATCCTCGTAGTAGATCCGGCGTTCCTCGTTGTTGTGGATGATCCGCGCCGCCTTGACCTGCCACAGGGGCGGCCGCTCGGGATGGTCCTTGCACGGCTCGCAGGCGGTGTAGGTGCCGTATTCGAAGGTCGTGGTCTCGCCCGCGACGCGCTCCGCCCGCGGGGCGGAGAACCGCACCCGGGCCGGACGGCCGCGCTGCTCGATCGTCTGCTGGATGCGCAGCGAATCGATGAAGCCCGACTTGAAGTCGTCGGTCAGCTCCATCCGGTCGCCGGTGACCACCGCGCCGGTCTCGTCGGTAAGGCGGACATTGCCTTCCGCGAAGACCCGGCCGGTGTTGCGGTCGTAGCGCACCCGGTCCGCCAGCAGGGTGCGCGGGCCGTAATGCAATTCGGCATTGCCGACCGCCGAGACCGTGTTGCGGTCGTTGTCGTAGACGAGTTCCTTGGCCTCGACGAGCAGGCGCTCGCTGTTGCCCTTGGCCGCGTTCTTGGCCGATCCGGCCGCGAGGCGGTCGTTGAGCGTGCCCTGCGCGTGCGCAAGGCCGCTCGCGCCCGCCGTGACGGCCGCGGCCAGCAGAACCGTCAGGGATCCCGTGACCGCGGCACCCGCGGCCTTACGCACGACTCGACCCATCCCTGCACCCGCTATGCCCGCGCCGCATCTCCGGAGGCCGGGCATCAGCCGTCCTCCAGGTGCAGAAGCGCGAGCGTTCCGAGAAGACTCCCTACCACGGCCGGGAACCACGCCGCCACCGGCGCGGCGACCAATCCAGAGGCTCCCAAGCCCTCCATCACCTGCCGCGCCACGTAGAGGACGAAGCCCGCCGCGACGCCGCCGAGCACCATCTTGCCGATGCCACCAAAGCGGAAGAACCTTAATGAAACCGATGCCGCCACCAGCACCATCGCCAGGAACAGCACCGGCCGCGCCATCAGCACGTCGTACTGAAGGCGGTAACGCGTGGCGTCGAGTCCCGCCCGCTCGGTCCGGGCGATGGTCTGGTTGAGTTGCCAGAAAGGCACGGATTCCGGCGGGGTGAAGCGCTGGCGCACCTGCGAGGGGTCGAGCGTCGAGGCGATGAGGTAGGTGTCGTAGCTCTGCGGCTCCTGGTCGAGGCCCTGGACGCGCACGTCCTGCAACTCCCAGTAGCCGTCGTGCAGGGTGGCCCGGGCCGCCTGCATCTGCTGGGTGAAGGCGCCCGCCTCGTCGAAGGTGAAGACCGCGACGCCGGCGAGCGTCGTGGTGCCCTCGATCGCGGTCTCGGCCCGGATCACCGCCTGGCCGTCGATGCTGCGCTGGCGGATCCACAGGTCCTTGCCGGAACCGGCCTTCGAGGATTTGGCGAAGATCTTGGCCTCGATCTCGGTCGAGCGCTGCTTCAGCTCGGCCGAGACCGGATTGTAGACCCCGACCGTGAACGCGCCGATGCCGAGCGCCACGAGCGCGCCGGGCTGCAGGAATTGCCAGGCCGAGATGCCGGCGGCCCGCGCCACCACCAGTTCGAGCTTGCGGCTGAGTTGCAGCAGGGCCGCCATGGCGCCGAACAGGATCGCGAAGGGCAGCACCTGCTCGGCGACCGCCGGCGTGCGGAACAGGGCGAGGCGGGCCATCACGGCGGCCGAGGCGCCCTCGGCGTCGCCGGCGCGGCGCATCAGCTCGACGAAGTCGAGGGTGTAGACGAGGGCGAAGACCGTGAGGAAGACCCCAAGGATCATGCGCAGGAAGCGCGCCGCCAGGTAGCGGCCGAGGGTGACGCCGATCAGCATGGCGGCTCAGCCCGCCCGCACCCGGGGCGCCCGGGCCGGCAGCGCCTCCGAGAGGCGGCGCAGCCGCAGGGCCACCGCCGCGTTGAAGGCCCGCACCCGGCTGCCCTGGTAGGCGACGAGGAGCGACAGCAGGATCGCGACCAGCGGCACCGCGTAGACCGCCGCCACCGCTCCCTGGCTGCGCACCGCCGCGCTCGCGGCGGCGAAGCCCGCGATGCGCAACCCCACCACGGCGGCGATCGCGCCGGCGACGGCGAGCCCGCGCCCCTGGCGGGTGGTGCGCGGATCGCCGAGCGCCGCGAAGGCGATCAGCCCGAGGGCCAGGGGATAGAGCCAGGACGACAGGCGGTCGTGCAGCTCGGCCCGGAACCGGCCCTTGGTCAGCTTGTAGTAGGTCTCGTTGGCGTCGGGGAACAGCAGCTGCACCGTCGAGCGTTCGCGCGGCTTGTAGATCGTGTCGGCATCCGGCGGCGTGAAGGCCGCGAGGTCGACGGCGTAGCGCTGGAAGGTGATGATCGAGGAATCGCGGCTGTTCGGCTGCTGGCGGTGGATGCTGCCCTTCTCCAGGACCAGGTACGTCTGCCCGTCGAGATCGACCGCCTGGCCGCGCTCGGCGAGGTAGACCACCGTCTTCCCGGCCTCGCGGCGGTCCTGCATGAAGATGCCGAGCAGCGCCCCGTTCGGCGCCCGCTCGCGGAAATGGAAGGTGATCCCGCTGTCGAGGGTGGTGAACTGTCCCTCCTTGACCACGTTGGCGATGAAGTCGCCGCGCACCCGGGTCAGCACGTCGCGCAGTTCCTGGAAGCTCGACGGCATCACCTGGATGGTCAGGAAGCCGATGGCGGCGCTGACGATCAGCGCCAGCGTCAGGAACGGTCGCATCAGGTGGCGCGGCGACATGCCCGCCGCGCTCATCACGATCAGCTCGGAATCGCCGTTGAGCTTGTTGAGCGCGTAGACCACCGCGATGAACAGCGCGACCGGCGCGATCACGGTGATGAGCGTCGGCAGCGACAGGCCGGTGATCAGGAAGAAGATCAGCAGGGTCTGGCCCTTGGCGGTGATCAGGTCCAGCTCGCGCAGGGCCTGCGTCACCCAGATCACGCCGGTGAGGCCGATCAGGCACGACAGGAACGCCCCGAGGGCGATGCGGAAGATGTATCGCTCGATCTGCTTCATCGGCCGGCTGCGGTCGGGCCCCCTCCCGCGTCGATGCTGGTTAGGCGCGCCCTGCCGGCCGCACAAGCATCGGGTGCCCTCAAGCACGGCAAGTGAGGCCTTTTGCGGGCGGGCGCGCTGATGCGGTCACAGGTGCGCGCCCGCTGGTGGCGCGCTGATGCGGTCACGGGTGCGTGCCCGCCGGTGGCGCGCTGGTGGGTTACAGGGGGCGGACGCACACCCGGTCGCGTTGCATTCCGGCGGCCCGCCCCGCTACACAGGACCGACGCGGCGCCCCGAGAGACGCGCGCACCGAGACGGGACGAAAGCAACGCCATGGCGGACGGCATCAGCATCGAGATCGAATCCCTCGCCACGTCGGGCGCGCAGGCCAGGCCCGGCGGCGACCTCGTGCTGTTCGTGGGCGAGGACCTCGCCCTGTCGCCGCGGGCCGCCGAGATCGCCGGTCCCGGCGCGGCCGAACTGGTGAGCCGCGCCGCAGGCGTCGAGCGGTTCAAGGGCAAGGCGTCGAGCGCCCTCGTCGTCACCGCCCCGGCCGGCCTGTCGGCCGAGCGGCTGGTGGTGATCGGCACCGGTTCCGACGACGCCGCCTCCCGCGACTGGGCGACGCTCGGCGGCTTCACCGCCGGCAAGCTCGGCAGCCGCCCGGCCACCGTCGTCCTCGAATGGCCCGGCACCGCGCCCGGCACCGACGAGGTCGCGGCCTTCTCGCTGGGGGCCCGCTTACGCGCCTACAAGTTCGACCGCTACAAGAGCAAGAAGTCGCCGGAGGGCGAGGAGCAGGGCGGGGGAGGGCGCCTGACCCTGCTGGTGCCCGAGAATGCGGGCTTGAAGAAGGCCCTTCGCGGGGCGGAAGGGCTCGCCGAGGGCGTGATCCTCGCCCGCGAGCTCGTCAACGAGCCGCCGAACATCCTCGACCCCGAGGAGTTCGCCCGCCGCGCCTCCGCCCTGGAGAAGCTCGGCGTCGAGATCGAGGTCCTCGACGAGAAGGACATGAAGAAGCTCGGCATGCGGGCCCTGCTCGCCGTCGCGCAGGGCTCGGCCAAGGAGGCCCGGGTTGTCATCATGCGGTGGAACGGCGGCGAGGACGCCTCCGAGGCGCCGGTGGCCTTCATCGGCAAGGGCGTGACCTTCGATTCCGGCGGCGTCTCCATCAAGGGGAGCGGCGGCATGGAGGACATGAAGGGCGACATGGCGGGCGCCGCCTGCGTGGTCGGCCTGATGCACGCGCTCGCCAGCCGCAAGGCCAAGGTGAACGCGCTCGGCGCCATCGGCCTCGTCGAGAACATGCCCGACGGCAAGGCCCAGCGCCCCGGCGACATCGTGACCTCGATGTCGGGCCAGACGATCGAGATCATCAACACCGACGCGGAAGGCCGCCTGGTGCTCGCCGACGTGCTCTGGCACGTGCAGCAGACCTACAAGCCCCGCTTCATGATCGACCTCGCGACCCTGACCGGCGCGATCCTGGTCGCCCTCGGCCAGGAATTCGCCGGCATGTTCTCGAACAACGACGAGCTGGCCCAGCGCCTCTCGGCTGCCGGGGAGGCCACCGGCGAGAAGGTCTGGCGCATGCCGCTGGCCCCCGGCTTCGACAAGCTGATCGAGTCGAAATTCGCCGACATGAAGAATACCGGCGGGCGCCACGGCGGCTCGGCCACGGCGGCGCAGTTCCTCAAGCGCTACGTCAACGACGTGCCGTGGATCCACCTCGACATTGCCGGCGTCGGGATGGGCTCGCCGGCCACCGAGACCAACCGCTCCTGGGCCTCGGGCTGGGGCGTGCGCCTCCTCGACCGGCTCGTGCGCGACCATTACGAGGCGTGAGCGCCGGCATCCCCGCCGGTCCCATGACCTCCCGGCCATCCCGCGGGCGGAGGCGGCTCGCCGCCTTCGCGCCCCTTCTGGCCGCCCTGGCGGCGGTGGCGCTCGTCGCAGCCGGCGCCGTCACGCAGGCGCGCCTCGACGCGGCGGGATTCGGCCAGTACGCCTACGGCTTCTTCGTCGACCGCTATCCGCTGTTCTTCGCGGCCATCGCCTACGGGATGGCGCGGGTCGCGCTCCTGCCCGCATCCGCCCCCGGATGGCGCGGCTGGCTCGGCGCGCTCCTGGGCCTCGCCCTGGTGCTGGGCCTGTCGCTGCACCCGACCTATGGCGGGCTGGTTTTGCGCACCGGCTTCTCGGTCGGCAGCGTCGCCTTCCTGTCCGGCCAGACGATGATGGCGGCGCAAGGGCTCGGGGTGGCGATGACGGCCGTGGTCTTCGGCGTCGCCATCGGCCTTCCGGCCGTCGTTGTGAGCGGCCTGCCGAGCCGTGGCGACCGCTGGCGCGCAATCGGCCGCGGGCTCCTGCGCCTCGTCACGCTCGCCTTCGCCTTCGCCCTGCTGGCGGCCGCGCGGGATCTCGGGCTCTCCGGCTTCCCGCGGCTGCCTCTCTCCGGTGTACAGGCGGCGCTGGCCGGCGGCCTCGTGCTCGCGGCGTTCCTGCCCCATGCCGTCGTCTCGTATGCCGTCGTCCGCCGCATCGGCTCCCGCGCATCGGTTGAAACCCCCCGGGCGAGCCGCTAACCGGAACGAAAGCCGGAGCCCCGGGCGACATCCGAGGGAGGCATCCGGCACCGAACAGGGTGGAGTTCATGGGCAAGGCGTCGAGCGCGATGGATCCGAATACCCCGCCGCGGCCCTGGCTCGCCGCCTATCCGCCCTCCGTGCCGGCCGAGATCGCGGTCGAGCGCCTCGGCACCCTGGTCGATCTGATCGACACCAGCGCGCAGCGTTTCGCCGACCGCCCGGCCGTCACCTGCTTCGGTGCGTCCCTGACCTTCGCGGCGCTCAGGCGCGAGGGCGAGGCGATGGCGGCCTGGCTCCAGGGCCAGGGCGTGGCCAAGGGCGACCGGGTCGCCCTGATGATGCCGAACGTGCCGGCCTTTCCGATCGCGCTCGTCGGCGTGCTGCTCGCCGGGGCCACGGTGGTCAACGTCAACCCGCTCTACACTCCGCGCGAGCTGACCCACCAGCTGCGCGATGCCGGCGCCCGGGTGCTGGTGGTGCTGGAGAATTTCGGCCGCACGGTCGCCGAGGCGCTGCCCGACCTGCCGGGCCTCAAGCGGGTGGTGGTGGCCGGCGCCGGCGACGGGCTCGGGCTGAAGGGCTCGCTGATCACCGCGGCGGCGCGCCACCTCAAGAAGGCGGTCCCGCCCTTCGAGCTGCCGGCCGCACGCTGCACGCGGTTCACGGCGGCGCTGGCAGCGGGGCGCAAGGCGACGTTCCGGCCGGTCGGGATCGGCCCCGACGACCTCGCCTTCCTGCAATATACCGGCGGCACCACCGGCGTGTCGAAGGGGGCGATGCTCACCCACCGCAACGTCGCCGCCAATGTCGAGCAGAGCCGGGTCTGGTTCGGCATGCGCGACGACGAGGGCCCGGGCCGGGTGATGGTGACGGCGCTGCCGCTCTACCACATCTTCGCGCTGACCTGCTGCTTCTTCTTCATGATGCGGCTCGGCGCGTGCTGCCTGCTGGTGCCGAACCCGCGCGACATCGGCGGCTTCGTGGCGTTGCTGCGCAAGAACCGCTTCACCAACCTGTCGGGCGTCAACACCCTGTTCAACGCCCTCCTCAACCACCCCGATATCGGCAAGGTCGACTGGTCGCGGCTCGAATATGCCATCGCGGGCGGCATGGCGATGCAGGGACCGGTGGCCAAGCGCTGGAAATCCGTCACCGGCAAGCCGGTGATCGAGGGCTACGGCCTGTCCGAGACCTCGCCCGTCGTCTCGATCAACCCGCCCAGCCTGCACGACTGGTCCGGCACCATCGGTTACCCGGTCTCCTCGACGGAGGTCTGCATCCGCGACGCGGCCGGCACCACCCTGCCGATCGGCCAGCCCGGCGAGCTCTGCGTGCGCGGGCCGCAGGTGATGGCCGGCTACTGGGGCCAACCCGACGAGACCGCCCGGGCGATGACCCCGGACGGCTTCTTCCGCACCGGCGACATCGCGGTGATCGAGCCCGACGGGCAGGTCCGCATCGTCGACCGGATGAAGGACATGATCCTGGTCTCCGGCTTCAACGTCTACCCGAACGAGGTCGAGGACGTGCTCGCCGCCCATCCGGGCGTGCTCGAAGTGGCGGTGGTGGGGGAGCCCTCGGGGGAGACCGGCGAGAGCGTCGTCGCCCACGTGGTGCGCCGCGACCCCGACCTGACGGCGGACGCGCTGCGGGCCTATGCCCGCGAAGGTCTCACCGCCTACAAGGTGCCCCGCCGCATCGTCTTCCGCGACAGCCTGCCGAAGACCAATGTCGGCAAGGTGCTGCGGCGGGCGCTGCGGGACGGCGAGGCGGTGGGGTAGCCGGCCCGCGGTGTGAAGCCCCCGGGGACCGGTACTCCACCCCGCGACCTCAGGATGCGGCTCCGGGTGGGAGGAGGCCCGAGGGAAGCGCCGGGTCGTGTGACGTGGCGCCACGATCCGACGATGGTCCGGGTCCCCGATCGGGTGGACCGCCCCGTCACGTCCGCTCCGCCACCGTCTTGCCCCCGTGCTTCTGGCGGAGCGCATCGATCTGCTCCTCCGCCTGGCGGAAGGCGGCGAGGCTCTGGCCCGACAGCTCGCGGGCGCTCGGCAGGCGGATCTTCATCGGATCGACGAAGCGGCCGTTGATCGCGACCTCGTAGTGGACGTGCGGGCCGGTGGAGAGGCCGGTGGTGCCGACGGCGCCGATCACCTGGCCGAGGCGCACGCGGGCGCCCGGCGCGATGCCGCGGGCGATCCGGGCCATGTGGTTGTAGGCGGTGGTGTAGCCGTTGGCGTGCTGGATCTCGACCCGGTTGCCGTAGCCCGAGCGGGCGCCGGCCGACACGATGGTGCCGTCGCCGGTCGCCATGATGGGGGTGCCGCGGGTCGCCGCCCAGTCGACGCCGTTATGCGGCCGGTAATAGCCGAGGATCGGGTGCAGGCGGGCACCGAAGGGCGAAGAGATCCGCCCCTCCGCCACGGGCCGCCGCATCAGGAATTTCTGGCTCGACCGGCCGCTCGGGTCGAGATAGTCGATCTCGCCCGAGCCCGGCACGCGGTAGCGGTAGAGGCCGAGGGTCTCGTCGTGGACGTGCAGGCCGACGTAGAGCAGTTCCGGCCGGGCATCCTCGTCCTCGGTGAAGAACAGCTCGGCCCGGTCGCCGGCACTGGTGCGCTGCTGCAGGTCGGTGGAGGTCGCCAGCGCCAGGACCATCTCCTCGATGATCGGGCGCGGCACGCCGTTCTTCAGGGCTGTGCCGTACAGGCTCTCGTACAGGGTGACGCCGGATTCCTCGTCGTCGTCCGGGGTGTTGCCCGGCCGGGGCGGCGCCACCGAGACGAAGCCGCCGCGATCGTTGGCTGCCACGATCTCCTGGATCCCGTCCTCGCCGTAGAGCGTGACCCGGGCGATGCCGCGGCTCTCGGGCGCGTGGTGATCGCCCGGGCCGTCGCCCTGCGGGGCGATCAGCAGGCGCACGTGCTGGCCCTCGGGCAGGTCGCCCTTCGCCCGGGCGCTCAAGGCGGCCATCATGGCCGACCGCCGCGCCGGCTCGGCGCCGTTGCGCTTCAGCAGGTCTTCGAGGCTCTGGTCCTTGGCCAGCACGAGGTCGCGCTCCTCGAACAGCGCGGGACCGGCCGCCTGCCCGCCGCCGGCGCCGCTCTCGGCGATCTCGGTCAGGTTCTCGGGCAGGATCCGCACCTCGATGTTGCGGAAGCGCGCCTCGGCCGTCGCATCGTCGGGAAGGGCGGCCGGCCTCAGGGCCCGCGAGAGCAGGCGCTCGGCCGGGAAGGCCGGCGGCAGCGTCCCGCCCGCAAGCGACCCTCCCGCCAGCGCCTGGGTCTCGGCCACCAGGGCGTCGACCTCGGCCTCCGTGAGGGCGGGCGCGCCATTCTCGATCTCCGCCTCGACCGCCGCCGCGCCGAGGGGGCTGCGCACCAGGGTCACGGCGGTCTCGGCCGGGTCAGACTCACCCTCCACCGGGGCCGGCGCCTCGATCCGGGCGCTGCGCAGGGGGTCGAAGGGCGGCACCGGCAGGTCGGGCGCGCGCAAGGGAAGCTCGGTGGCGATCTGCACGTAGGCGTGGACGCGGATCACCTCGCGCTCGCCGGCGCGCTCGGTCATCGGCGCCTTGAAGGCGGTCTTGGCCGCGACGATCATCTCGTCGCGGACCAGCCGGTCGCCCTTGCGGGCGACGTCGCCGGAGCCCCCGTCGCCGTGCGGCGCCACCGCCCGCTCAGGCGGCACCGCCACGATGCCGTCGGCGGCGGCGAGATAGAGCGCGACGCCGATCAGCCCGGCGCCGGTGACGCCGGTGAGCAGGCTGCCGGCGAGCCAGCGCAGGTTGAGGGCCTGCCGGGGCGGTGCCGCGGCGGCGGAACCGGGGAGGGAGGGCGCGTCGACGAACACTCTTGGCGCTTCTAGCGTGAGAACGGGACGCCGCCCCGAGGCCATTCGCGGAGGGCGAATCGCCGGGGGCGGCCGCGCCCGCTTGGCGCCAGGACCTTGACGGTTTTGAGACCGAGGCCCGCTCCGGCCGACCGGATGCGGCGGCTCAAGCCGCCCGCACGGTGGCGAGGAAGCGCGCCACCTCGGCCGAGAGCTGCTCGGATTGCCGCGACAGTTCCGAGGAGGCCGCCAGGACCTGCGTCGCCGCGGCCCCGGTCTCCTCCGCCGCACCGGCCACGGCCTCGATCGTGCGGGTCACGGCCTGGGTGCCGGAGGCGGCGTCGGCCACGTTGCGGACGATCTCCTGCGTCGCATCCCCCTGCTGCGCCACCGCCGAGGCGATCCCGACCGACACCCGGTCGATCTCGGCGATCCGGCCGGCGACCGTCTCGATCGCCGCCACCGCGGCGCCGGTCTTGCCCTGGATGCGGCCGATCTGGCCGGTGATCTCCTCGGTGGCCTTCGCGGTCTGGCCGGCGAGGGCCTTGACCTCGGCCGCCACCACCGCGAAGCCGCGCCCCGCCTCGCCGGCGCGGGCCGCCTCGATGGTGGCGTTGAGCGCGAGCAGGTTGGTCTGGCCGGCGATCGACGAGATCAGCCCGACCACGTCGCCGATCCGGGCGACCGCCTCGCTCAGGTCCCGCATGTGGCCGGCGGTGCCGGCGGCCTCGTCGACGGCGTGGCGGGCGAGGGTGGCCGAGCCGGAAACCCGGCGGCCGATCTCGGCGACCGAGGCGCCGAGCTCCTCCGCCGCGGCCGCGACGGTGCCGACATTCTCCGCCGTCCGGCCGGCGGCGCTGGCGACGGCGGTGGAGCGCCCGGCGGTCCGGCTCGCACCCGCCGACATCACCTCGGCGGTGGCCTGGAGCTCGGTGGCGGCGGAGGAGACCTGGCCGACGATGCCGCCGACCGCGTGCTCGAAGGCGTCCGCCATCTGGCGCATGCCGGCCCTGCGCTGCTCCTCGGCCGAGGCGCGGGCGAGGGCCGTCTCCTCCTCCAGCGCCCGGTTGCGGATCAGGTTGTCCTTGAACACCTGCACGGTGGCGGCCATGGCGCCGATCTCGTCGGCCCGGCCGGCCGCCGGCACCGCGACGGCGGTGTCGCCGTCCGCCAGCGCCTGCATCGCCCCGGTCATGCGCCGGATCGGCACGGCGATGCGCAGGTGCACCACGGCGCAGGCCAGGGCCACCAGCGCGAGGGCCGCCGCGAAGAGGGCCGCGTTGACGGCGAGCCGGCGTTCGGCCGCCTCGGCGGCTTCGTCGGCCTCCCGCACCCCGGCGCTCAGGGCCTCGGTCGCCACCGCCACCAGGGTGTTGAGCCTCGGGGTGATGAATTTCTGCCACTCCGGCAGCGTCATCGCCGCCTCGGCTCCGGGCGCGAAGGCACGCAGGTTGCGCTGGATCGCCGCCGTCACCTCCGGGGTGAAGTAAGTGGCCTGGGCGGCCGCGACCGAGGCCGCGATGGCGGGCGGCAGGTCGGCGGCGGCCCGCTCGACCCGGGCCCACGCCGCCTCGTAGCGGCCGCGCAGCACCTGCACCGCCTCGGCCTGCTCCGCCGTCAGCGGCTTTCCGGTCGACAGGACCGTGTTGACCACCACGGCCGCCGAGCCGGCGGTGGCCCGTGTCGCCCAGGCGTTGTTCTTGACGCCGCTCAGGAGCCGGGTCGCCGGATCGAGCCCGGCCATCCGCCGCTCGAGCGCCGTCGAGACCCGCTCCAGGCGGGCCAGCACGGCGTCGCCGGTCTGCAGCACGAGCGGGGCCAGGGCCTTGTCGCGGGCGCCCGCCTCGAGAGCATAGGCCTCGTCGGCCCGGACCCGCAGGGCGAGCTGGTCGCGATATCCGGCCTCGAGGTCCTTGAGCGCCGCGCCGAGCCCCGGCACGTCGAGATCGGCGGGGGCGGCCAGCAGCGCCCGCAGCGCCGCATCGACCCGCCCGCGATGCCCGGCGATGACCGTGCGCATCGCCGCGACTGGCTCGCCCGACAGGTTCAGGGTCGCCGCGGTGTCGCCGCGCTCCGACCGGAAGGCCTGCATCGCGTCGAGGATGTGCCGGTCGAGCTTCGCCGCGGTGGCGACGGTCTGCGCGTGGCGGTGGCTGGTCCAGGCGGTGAGCACGCCGTCGAGCGTCATCGCCCCGACGATCGCCCCGAGCGCGAGCGTGATCCCGAGCACCAGGGCCCGGATGGATAACAGCGACTTCACCACGGACCCCCGGGAGGCCGGAAACCGGTGGCGGTTTCCTCGAAAAACCGTGATGAGGTGACAACAAACTGCTTAATGAATACCTAAGGGAAGCAGGATGTAACCGCTACGTCAACCGCGCGATACGCACGGGGACGGTGGCGAAAAGAGAAGCACATCCTGCCGAGAAGATGTGCATTATTATTCTACATCGATCGCGGCGGGAGTCCGGGCATCGTTTCGTGGCCCTCCGGCGCGGTGGCCTGCATGCTCCCCTCGACCGCTCCGTCGAGTGCGGCGACCGGCTTCCAGCCGCGATCGTCGTCCCGGGGCCGCGGCGCGGCCCCGGAATGACCCGGAGGGGTGTCGATGCCGCTGAGGCCGTGGAACAGGCTCCCGGCGACGGCGTCCGGGATCACGGGGAGGGGCGCCGGTCTCCGTGCCGATCGACCGCCGCACCTCGCCGAACCGGCCGTCAGGCCAGGGCCGCCTTCACGAGCGCGCTCGCCTTGGCGAAATCCATCCGGCCGGCATGGGCGCCCTTGAGCGCCGCGATGACCTTGCCCATGTCCTTCGGCGAGGTCGCGCCGGTCTCCGCGATGGCGGCCTGGACCGCCGCGCGCGTCTCCTCCTCGTCCATCTGCTGGGGCAGGAACCGGGCGATGATCGCGGCCTCGGCGCGCTCGCCCTCGGCGAGCTCGGGGCGGCCGCCCTGGTCGTAGACGCCGGCCGACTCGTTGCGCTGCTTGATCATCTTCTGGAGCAGGGCGAAGATCTCCTCGTCGCTCAACGGCTCCTTGCCCAGGCCGCGGGCCTCAATGTCCTTGTCCTTGAGGGCGGCCTGGATCAGCCGGACGGTGGCGAGCTTCGCCTTGTCGCCGGCCTTCATGGCCTCTTTCATCTCGGCGGTGAGGCGCTGGCGCAGCATGCCGGTCTCCTGGTGTTGTCGTGTGGTACAAGACACTTGAAAGGCGGGGCACTTGAGGGGATACCGGGGCATCCCCAGATTGACCGGGCTGTTGCCGGCCCCGTAAACAGCCGGCCGCGCCCGTCGGCCGTGCCCGGCCGCGACATAAGCGAGTTCACGATCATGCTGCAAGACGACGCGGCCGCCCCCGCGCAACCCGAAGGCTGGGCCGAGCCCGTCGCGACCGCCCTGCTGGTGCTCGCCGACGGCACGATCCTGGAGGGGTTCGGCATTGGCGCCACCGGCGAGGCCGCCGGCGAGGTCTGCTTCAACACCGCGATGACCGGCTACCAGGAGATCCTGACCGATCCGTCCTATGCCGGGCAGATCGTCACCTTCACCTTCCCGCATATCGGCAATGTCGGCACCAACGACGAGGACCTCGAGAGCCTCGACGCGGCGCCCGCCTCCGGCGTGCGCGGTGCGGTGATCGCCTCGGCCGTCACCAATCCGTCCAACTGGCGCTCGTCGCGCCATCTCGACGGCTGGCTGAAGGCCCGCGGCATCGTCGGCATCACCGGCGTCGACACCCGTGCCCTGACCGCGCTCATCCGCGACCGCGGCATGCCGAACGCGATCCTGGCGAACGATCCGGCCGGCCGCTTCGACCGCGAGGCGCTGACGGCCAAGGCCGCCGCGCTGCCGCCGATGGAAGGCCTCGACCTGGTGCCGCCGGTGACGAGCCGCGAATCCCAGGCTTGGGGCGAGACCGCCTGGCAGCACCCCGCCGGCTACGGCAGCCGCGCCGCGGGCGAGGGCCTCAAGGTCGTGGCGATCGATTACGGCGTGAAGCGCAACATCCTGCGCCTCCTGGCGAAGGCGGGCTGCGACGTCACCGTCGTGCCGGCCACCGCCACCGCCGAGGAGGTGCTGGCCCTGAAGCCCGACGGCGTCTTCCTGTCGAACGGCCCGGGCGACCCGGCGGCGACCGGCGAATACGCCGTGCCGGTGATCCGCGCCCTCCTCGACAAGAAGGTCCCGACCTTCGGCATCTGCCTCGGGCACCAGCTGATGGGCCTCGCCCTCGGCGGCCGCACGGTGAAGATGAGCCAGGGCCATCACGGCGCCAATCACCCGGTGAAGGACCGCACCACCGGCAAGGTCGAGATCGTCTCGATGAACCACGGCTTCGCGGTCGACCCGTCGAGCCTGCCGGCGAACGCCGTCGAGACCCACGTCTCGCTGTTCGACGGCTCGAATTGCGGCCTGTCGCTGACCGACCGTCCGGCCTTCTCGGTGCAGCACCACCCCGAGGCCTCGCCGGGCCCGCAGGACAGCCACTACCTGTTCGACCGGTTCGTCACGCTCATGCGCGAGACGAAGGGCAGCAACGCGTAACTTGGAAAAAGGTTGCGGCCGGTTCCGGCCGCAGCCACAAAAAACCCGAACTCGCGGCCGATTCTCCCGGCCGTACCCGCCCCGGAGCGACGACGCCGTCAACGATCGTCGCGGGGCCGCGAATTCGGGGGCTTGCCCAGTGACCGACCACGCCGCGACCGACAGCTTCTCGCGCCTGCACCGCACCTTCACGACCCATCTCGGCATCGCCGTGGGTCTCGCCTGGGTCACCACCCTGGCGGCCGCCATCCAGGCTCCGTGGGTGCGCAACATCCGCGCGCTGATGGACCCGATGGCGAGCCGGGTCGAGAGCACCTGGTCGTTCCTGTTCGCGATGCCGGTGGTGCTGACCCTGGCCTGGCTCGGCGCCGTCTACGGCCGCGAGACCCTGCGCGAGCTGCGCGCCCTGCCGAACGACGCCGCCGAGTTCGCTTTGGCCGCCCTGGTCGCCTTCGCGGTCTTCTACCTCTCGATCGACCGGGCCGTCTCGGTCCTGCTCATCGGCGGCTGATCGCCCGCCCGGGTCGGGGGCTCCTCGTCGTGGTTTCCTCCTGGCGCGAGTTCTGGGACCGCGACACCCCGATCTACGTCAATGCGCGCCACAAGGCCCGGCACTATGCCGGGCTGGCCGGGGAGATGGCGGCCCTGGTGCCGCATCCCGACGCCGTCGTCCTCGACCACGGCAGCGGCGAGGCCCTCTCCGCCGACCGTGTCGCGGCGGCCTGCGGCCGGCTCCTGCTCTGCGACGCCTCCCCGCGCCAGCGCGAGGCCCTCTCCGCCCGCTTCGCCGATCATTCCGGCATCGACGTCCTCTCGCCGGAGGATGTCGCCGCCTTGCCCGCGGGCAGCCTCGACCTCGTCGTGGCGAATTCCCTGGCCCAGTACCTCACCGCCGCCGAGCTCGAGGCCTGCCTGGCCATCTGGCGGCGCCTGCTCAAGCCCGGCGGCCGCCTGATCCTCGCCGACGTGATCCCGCCGCAGCTCGGCGCCGTCGCGGATGCCACGTCCCTCCTCGCCTTCGCCCGGCGGGAGGGCTTTCTGCCGGCAGCGATCCTCGGCCTCGCCCGCACCCTGCTGTCGGATTACCGCACCCTGCGCCGCACGCTCGGGCTCGCCCGCTATGACGAGGCGGCGATGCTGGCGCGGCTGCGCGCCGCCGGCTTCCGGGCCGAGCGGATGCCACGGAATCTCGGGCATAATCAGGGGCGGATGGCGTTCGCGGGGCGAGTGTGAGAGCCTGATTGCCGCATCCGGCAAGTCGAGCCGGCACGCACGCTGACAAGGCTCGCGCGATCCCGGGGCTCGCCGCAGGCAAGAACCCGGGATGACAACGAGGGATTCGGTTTCATCGAGAGAACCGGCGCGCCTCGAGGATTCTCGAGACCTTACAACGCCTGGAACATCACCAGCGCATCCACGTCACCATGGACCGGATGCCGAAACGCCAGGGGCAGCCGGCCGACGGTCGCGAAGCCGAGGGAGTGCCACAGCCGCACCGCGCGCTCGTTCGTGCTGACGACGAAGTTGAACTGCATGCCCCGATAGCCGCGCGAGCGGGCGTGATCGAGCGAATGCTCGGCCATCCGCCGGGCGATGCCCCGGCCCGTCGCCCCGGCGCGGGTCATGTATCCACAATTGCAGACGTGGCGGCCGCCGCCGGCCTGGTTCGGCCGCAGGTAGTAGGTGCCGACGATCTCTCCCGATTCCTCGGCGACGAAGGTCTCCTTGTCCGGCCCCGTCCAGTAGGAAAGGGCCTGCGCCTCGGTCATGTCCGGATCGAGCGTGTAGGTTTCCCCGGCACGGATCACCGGTTCGAGGATCGACCAGAGGGCGGGAGCGTCGTCGGGGCGGGCGGAGCGGATCAGCATGCCGCCGCTCATAACGGCGACGGCGCCGGGACGGAAGCGCGGGCGGCCGGGCGATATTTCGCCGCGTACGCCTTGCCGGGGCTCCACCGCCGCCGAGGTGAGGACGAACAGGCAATTCAGACGGAGAACCGGGATGGCGCTGTCGCGTCGCTCCCTCCTGGCCGGGGCGGCCGTGCTGGCGACCTCCGCCAAGGCCCGTGCCGCGGCCGATGTCGACGTCGTGGTGATCGGCGCGGGCGCCGCCGGGCTCGCGGCGGCAGCAGCGGTCAGGCGCGGCGGCCACAGCGTCGTGGTGCTGGAGGCGCGCGGCCGCATCGGCGGCCGGGCCTTCACCGATACCTCGCTCGGTGCCGGGCGCAGCTTCGATGCCGGCGGACAATACGTGCACTGGGCCGAGCGCAACCCGTGGCGGGAGATCGCCCGGGCGGCCAAGGTGCGCACCAGCGACGACGCGACCAGCCCCTGGCCGGTCCTGGTGAAGGACGGCGTCCGGGCGAGCGAGGCCGAGCGGCGCCAGCGCCGGGCCGGGTTCGGCCGGGTCAGCAGCCTGCTCGACCATCCGGCGGCGCCGGACCGCTCGGTGGCCGCGGCGGTGTCCGGCGAGGACGAGGCGGCGCGGGCCGCCGCGACCGGGCTCACCCGCCTCACCCTCGGCGAGGAGCCTGACCGGGTCTCCTGCGCCGACTACGACCAGCTCTGGTCCGGCGACGACATCTGGGTCGACGGCTACGGCGCCCTGGTGGCCGGGCATTACGCCGACCTGCCGGTGCGGCTGGCCACCCCCGCCACCGCGATCGACTGGCGCGGCCCCGGCGTCGCGGTCGAAACCCCCCGCGGCACCCTGCGGGCGGCCTACGCGATTCCGACGGTGCCGGTCGGCGTGCTGGCGGCGGGCTCCCTTCGCTTCATCCCCGACCTTCCCGCGGCGACCGCCGAGGCCGTGGCGGGATTGCGCATGGGCGCCTACACCAAGATCGGGCTCGCCCTCGATCCCGCCCGCCTGCGGGATCAAGACCTGCGCGACGCGGTGATCCTGACGAGCGGCACGCCCGGCCTGACCACCTACCTGGAGATGCAGCCGTTCGGGAAGCCGCTGGCGGTGTTCCATTGCGGCGGCGACGGCGCCCGCGCCCTGTGCGAGGCCGGGGAGGGCGAAGCGGTCGCCGCCGTCACCGACCATCTGGCGAGCGTCTTCGGGGCCGGGATCCGCCCGGCCGTCACCGCGGGGCGCCTGGCCGCCTGGTGGACCGACCCCTACGCGCATGGCAGCTACTCGATCGCCCGCCCGGGCCACCTCGCCGCCCGCGAGGCTCTGCGGGTGCCGGTGGCCGACCGGATCTTTCTCGCCGGCGAGGCCCTGGCCGGCGGAGGCGCGATGACCGTCGGCGGCGCGACGCTCGACGGCGAGCGGGCGGCCGGGGAAGTGCTGAAGCGGTTCGGGTCGTGAGGGTCATACGATGTCCGACCGATCGCTTCGCGATGCGGATATCGGCTTCCCTCAGGCGCCGCGCGGGCTCACGGCACAATGTCCGGAAGGAATTTTCCGGAGACTTGCATCAGTGCAGCGTCAGCCGCGGGCCTTCCGCCGGCTGGCGCTCCCAGGCCTGGACCAGACGGCCGGCGACGCCGCCGTCGCACAGGCGGCTGCTGAGATCGCTGAAGGCGCGCTCCGTCACCGCGAAGTCGGTCGCCATCTGGACGTCGTCGGCCTCCTCGTCGGTCGAGGCGGTGAAGCGGTCGAAGGCCGCCGACATCGCCGCGAACGCGAAGGCGACCGGCATGGTGCGGAACACCGTGACCCCGTCGTCGTCGAGATCGCCGGATTCGAGATCGCGCATCCGCACGACGTAGCCGTCGGCATGCTCGACGATCTCGTACTGCCAGTGCCGGCCCTCGCAGGCTGCCAGGATCATCGCGCCCTCCGTCTCGCCTGAACAGCGAATGCCCCGGCGGCCCGGAGGGTTCCGGCGCGGCAGGGCACGGGTGCGCGATTCTCGGCGAAGGACGACGGTCGGCTTGACCCCGACGAGGAAAGCCTACCGCCTGACGGTGCCGAACTCCACGGCGGCCCGGCCGCTCACGCGCAGCGAGGTGCCGTTGCCGAGGTCGATGAAGCCCGGCGCCGTCGCCCGGACGGCGGCGGGGGGCGTCTCGCGGCATTCCGGCCGGTCGGGCAGGCGCACGCCGGGCGGCGCGTCCTGCGGGCACAGGCGGGGCCGCTGCGCGCCCCGCTCGCCCGCCATGGCCGGCAGGGCGGCGGCCGTCATCAGGAGGGCGGCGAGCAGGCGGTGGGTCACGGAGGGGCTCCGGCGAGGACGGGCGCCAGGATAGCGTCTTCGTCCCCGCGGCGCGACCGCCCCGTCAGCGCCGGCGCTGGCCCATATCGGCCGGGGTGACCGACAGGGTGATCGCCCGCCCGTCGCGCTCGACCTGGAGCATTACGCTGCGGTCGAGGCCGCTGGCCTCGAGCGCCGCGGTCAGGTCGGCGAGGCGGCGCACCGGGCGGCCGTTCACCCCCATGATGATGTCGCCGAGTTCGCCCGTCGCCGGGTCGACGCCCTGGAGGCCCGCGGCGGCGGCGGGCGAGCCCGGCAGCACCCGCACCACCACGATCCCGTCGATGCCGAGCCGCGCCGCCGCGTCCTCGCTCGCCGCCACGATGCCGATGCCGGGCGTGGGCGTGCGGCCGGTGCGGATCAGGTTCGGCACCACGCGGTTGACCACGTCGACGGGAATCGCGAAGCCAATGCCGGCGCTGGCGCCCGAGGGCGAGAAGATCGCGGTGTTGACGCCGATCAGCCGCCCGGCGGAATCGAGCAGCGGGCCGCCGGAATTGCCCGGATTGATCGCCGCGTCGGTCTGGATCACCCCGGAGAGTTCCCGGCCCTCCGCGGTCGGCAGCCGGCGCTGGAGCGCGCTCACCACGCCGGTGGTCAGGGTGTGGTCGAGGCCGAACGGGTTGCCGATCGCGTAGGTGAACTGCCCGACCTTGAGGTCGGCGGAGGTGCCGATGGCGATCGGCGGCGGCGCGGCGGTGACCCGTCCGAGCTTGAGCACCGCGAGGTCGTAGTTCGGGTCGGTGCCGGCCAGGGTCGCGGGCACCACCTCGCCGGTGGACAGCCGGACCTGGATGTCGCCGCCGCCCTGGATGACGTGGTTGTTGGTGACGACGTGGCCGGCGGCGTCCCAGACGAAGCCCGAGCCGGTCTGCTCGCCGCCGCCCTGCCGGCGCTCGCCGGTCTCGGGATCGAAGGTCACCGACCCCTGCGGCTGGCGCGCGAAGACGTAGACCACGGACGGCGCCGCGCGCTCGAACAGGGCGACCGTCGCGGCCTCGATCGGCGACAGGTCGCCCCGCGCCGTCACCGCGCGGGGCGTATCGGCGGAGAACAGCAGGCTGGTGACGTAGGGCTGCGCCACGAACAGCGCCAGCAGCACGAGGGCGGTGGTCAGGGCGACCCGCAGGAAGCGATCGGGCACCGGTTGCGTCACTCCGATGAAAAAGAACCGGCCGACAGGGAACCGGCGACGGCTGGCGGGGAAGTGGGCCGGGGGGATGCGACGTCAATGGCCACGCTCGGACGGGCCTCCGCCGTGGTGAACGTCCCGGTCGGCGCCTTGATCACTCCCTTGGGCCGGCTCGCCAGCGCCACCAGGGTGTAGGAGATGATCATCAGCAGGAACCACGAGCCGAACTTCTGCGGCGACACCGCCGCCCAGCCGGCGGCCTGGTGCGGGTAGATCCAGCCGCGGGTCGCCGTGCCGATATTCTCGGCGAACCAGATGAACAGGGTGACGAGGATGAGGCCGAGGAGCAGCGGCATGCGTCGGTACACCCGCCAGACCCGGAAATGGATCACGCACGGGCCGAAAAGGGCGGCCGCCGCCGCGAACAGGACGAGGCGCAGGTCGATGACGGCGTGCTGGGTGAAGAAATTCACGTAGATCGCCAGCGACAGGACGATCAGGGCCGGGAGCGGCGGGTGGCGGGTGAAGCGGAAATCGAACAGACGCCAGACCCGGGCGAGGTACGAGCCGACGCTGGCATAGAGAAAGCCGGTGAAGAGCGGCACGCCGCCGAGGCGAAGCCAGCTCGGATCGGGGTAGACCCAGGAGCCCATCGCGGTCTTGAACAGCTCCATGGCGGTTCCGACGGCGTGGAACACCAGGATGACCTTGGCCTCCTCCCAGGTCTCGAGGCGGAAGGCCAGCATCGCGACCTGGATCGCGACCGCCGCGAGGGTGAGGGCATCGTAGCGCGCGACCGGCGCGCCGGCCGGCCAGGCGAGGTGGGTGACGATCAGGAGCCCGCACAACGCCCCGCCGAACAGGCAGGCCCAGCCCTGCTTCACCCCGAAGCGCAGGAACTCGTAGAACCCGGCCGCGACCGGGCCGCGGGCCAGCGCCCAGGCGCCGAGCCGCTGTTCCCTCGCGGCGAGACCGGCGAGCGGCGCCCACAGCCGCGCGGCGCTGTCCGACGAGCGGGGACCCGGCAAGGTTGCAGGCATGGGCACGGGTCTCTAGGCTTGAGACCTCCCCATACGAAAGGTCCGGAATGCTCCGCAAGCCGTCGCCGTCTCCTCGCGTCTCTGCCCGTCTCGCCCTCCTGGCCCCCCTCGTACTGACGGCCCTCCCGGGAGCCGCCGACGCCTCGCCCCGCGACCGTCGGGCCGAGGCTTGCACCCGCGCCCGGAGCGACGGCGAGCGCCAGGCGCTCGGCTGCTGGCGCCTGCGGCAGGAGGCCGGCCGCGGCCAGCGCGTCCACGGCGGGGCCGCGGTCGCGGATTTCTACGCCACCGTCCCGGCGGAGCGCGAGGCGGCGGAGTCGAAGGCCGACCAGCGGCGGCGCGATTGGGCGCGGGCACGGGCGCGCGGGACGATGGCGGGGAGTGAGGTGCGCTGATCACACCCGACCCTCGACCTTCCACCCATTGGCCGCAGCGGCACCGGGGCCTATAAGTCGGCGTCAAGGAACGCCAGCAACGAGAGCCCCAGGCCGATGACCCGCATCCCGGATTTCTCGGAGATCGCCTACGCGGCGGCCAACCCCGCCGCCGCGACGATCGCGGCCGCCGAGCCCTGGATGACCCCCGAGGGCATCCCGGTGAAGGCGGCTTACGGCCCGCAGGACCGGGACGGGCTCGACCTCGCCGGATCCTATCCGGGCATCGCGCCGTTCCTGCGCGGGCCCTATCCGACCATGTATGCGAGCCAGCCCTGGACGATCCGGCAATATGCCGGCTTCTCCACGGCCGAGGATTCGAACGCGTTCTACCGCCGCAACCTCGCGGCCGGGCAGAAGGGTCTGTCGGTCGCCTTCGACCTCGCCACCCATCGCGGCTACGATTCCGACCACCCGCGGGTCTCGGGCGATGTCGGCATGGCGGGCGTCGCGATCGATTCGATCTACGACATGCGGACGCTGTTCTCGGGGATTCCCCTCGACCAGATGACCGTGTCGATGACGATGAACGGGGCGGTGCTGCCGGTTCTCGCCCTCTACATCGTCGCGGCCGAGGAGCAGGGCGTCCCGCCGGAAAAGCTCGCCGGCACGATCCAGAACGACATCCTCAAGGAGTTCATGGTCCGCAACACCTACATCTACCCGCCGGCCGGGTCGATGCGGATCATCTCGGACATCTTCGCCTACACCTCGGCCAACATGCCGAAGTTCAACTCGATCTCGATCTCCGGCTACCACATGCAGGAGGCGGGCGCCACGCAGGACCTCGAACTGGCCTATACCCTGGCCGACGGTGTCGAGTACATCCGCGCTGGCCTGGCGGCCGGGCTCGACATCGACAAGTTCGCCCCCCGCCTGTCGTTCTTCTGGGCGATCGGGATGAACTTCTTCATGGAGGTGGCCAAGATGCGGGCGGCGCGCCTGCTCTGGGCCTCCATGGTCAAGGAGTTCTCCCCGAAATCCGACAAGTCCCTGGCCCTGCGCACCCATTCGCAGACCTCGGGCTGGTCGCTGACGGCCCAGGACGTGTTCAACAACGTCACCCGCACCTGCGTCGAGGCGATGGCGGCGACGCAGGGCGGCACCCAGTCGCTGCACACCAACGCCCTCGACGAGGCGCTGGCGCTGCCCACCGACTTCTCGGCCCGCATCGCCCGCAACACCCAGCTGTTCCTGCAGCAGGAAAGCGGCACCACCCGGATCATCGATCCCTGGGGCGGCTCCTACTATGTCGAGCGGCTGACCCAGGACCTCGTCGCCCGGGCCTCGGCCCATATCCGCGAGGTCGAGGCGCTCGGCGGCATGGCCAAGGCGATCGAGGCCGGCATCCCGAAGCTGCGCATCGAGGAGGCGGCGGCCCGCACCCAGGCGCGGATCGATTCCGGCCAGCAGGTCATCGTCGGCGTCAACCGCTACAAGCCCGACGGCGACCGGGCGATCGATCTCCTGCGGGTCGATAACGGCAACGTCCGCACGCTCCAGATCGACAAGCTCAAGCGCCTGCGCGGCGAGCGCGACGGGCGGGCGGTCGAGGCGCGGCTGGCGGCCCTGACCGAGGCCGCGAAGGGCGGCGGCAACCTGCTCGCGCTCGCCGTCGAGGCGGCGCGGGCCAAGGCCACGGTGGGCGAGATCTCGGAGGCGCTGGAAAAGGCCTGGGGCCGGCACCGGGCCGAGATCCGGGCGATCTCGGGCGTCTACAAGCGGGAGATGGGCGGCATGTCGGCGGCGGTCGAGCGGGTGCGCGGGCTGGTCGAGGCCTTCGAGGAGGCGGATGGGCGGCGCCCCCGCATCCTCGTCGCCAAGATGGGCCAGGACGGGCACGACCGCGGCCAGAAGGTGATCGCCTCGGCCTTCGCCGATCTCGGCTTCGACGTCGATATCGGGCCGCTCTTCGCCACTCCCGAGGAGGCGGCACGCCAGGCGGTGGAGAACGACGTCCACATCGTCGGCGTCTCGTCGCTCGCCGCCGGCCACCTGACGCTCGTGCCGGAGCTGAAGCGGGCGCTCGACGAGGCCGGCCGGCCCGACGTGATGATCGTCGTCGGCGGCGTGATCCCGCCGGGCGACTTCGCGGCGCTCCGCCAGGCCGGGGCCTCGGCGATCTTCCCGCCCGGCACCGTCATCGCCGAGGCCGCTTCCGAGCTGATCGGCGAGCTGAACGCGCGGCTGGGCTACGCGCCGCGGATCGCCGCGGAGTAGGACGAGATGCGGAGCCGGCCGCGATCGGCTCCGCATCGTTAGGACTCCGCTGACCAAGACGCGCTACAAGGCAGGTCCCTCAGCCGGACCCCGCCCTTGCGCTATCCGCCTCACCTGCTCGAAGAGATCCGCTCCCGGCTGCCGGCCTCCGAGGTCGTCGGCCGGCGCGTGCGCCTCAAGAAGGCGGGGCGGGAATGGCGCGGCCTGTCGCCGTTCAATACCGAGAAATCGCCGTCGTTCTACGTCAACGACCAGAAGCAGTTCTATCACTGCTTCTCGTCCGGCAAGCACGGCGACATCTTCACGTTCGTGATGGAGACGGAAGGCGTCTCGTTCCCCGAGGCCGTCGAGCGCCTGGCCTCCGAGGCCGGCGTGGCGCTCCCGGCGCCGAGCGAGGCCTCGCGCGAGAGCGAGACGCGGCGGCGCGGCGCCCTCGAGGTGATGGAGCTGGCCTGCACGTTCTTCGAGGACCAGCTCGCCGGCCGGGCCGGGGGGCGCGCCCGCGACTATCTCGCCGGCCGCGGCCTCGACGGCGAGATCCGCCGCACCTTCCGCCTCGGCTACGCCCCGCCGGAGCGCTATGCCCTGCGCGACCATCTCGCCGCCCGGGACGTGCCGGCCGAGATGATGGTGGAACTGAATCTTCTCACCACCGGCGACGACATCAAGGTCCCGTTCGACCGCTTTCGCGATCGCGTGATCTTCCCGATCCGCGACGTGCGCGGGAAGGTCGTGGCCTTCGGCGGCCGCGGCATGAGCCCGGACGCCAAGCCGAAATACCTGAACTCCTCCGAGACGCCGCTCTTCCACAAGGGGCGGATGCTCTACAATCACCACGCCGCGCGAAAGCCCGCCCACGACACCGGCCGGGTGATCGCGGTCGAGGGCTACGTCGACGCGATCGCCATGACGCTCGCCGGCCACCCGGAGGTGGTCGCCTCGCTCGGCACGGCGCTGACGGAAGACCAGCTCGGCCTGCTCTGGCGCATGGCCGACGAGCCGATCCTGTGCTTCGACGGCGACGGTGCCGGCCGCCGCGCCGCCTACCGCGCGCTCGATGTGGCTTTGCCGGCACTCCAGCCGGGAAAATCGCTGCGCTTCGCCCTGATGCCGGAGGGCCAGGACCCGGACGACCTGCTGCGCACCGGCGGTCCCGGCGCGATCGACCGTGTACTCGACGGCGCCCGGCCGCTGGTCGACGTGCTGTGGTCGCGCGAGACCGAGATGAGCCCGATCGACACGCCGGAGCGCCGGGCCGGCCTCGCCCAGCGCCTGCGCGAGATCATCGGCGGCATCCGCGACGAGACCCTGAAGCGCTATTACCGCGACGACATCGAGGCCCGCCTGCGGGGATTGAGCCCCAATGGCGGCGCCCGTCAGCAGGGCGGGGGCGAGCGCCCGTACCGGGAGCGCGCGCCCTTCGTGCCCCGCGGGCGCGGGATGCCGCCGGCGCCGGTCTCGCCGCGGCTCACCGCCCGAGCGAGCCCGCTGCTCGCCCGCTCGTCGCTGTTCTCCGGCGGATCGTCCTCGCGCGAGGCCTTGATCGTCGCCACGCTTCTCGTCCATCCCGAGCTCCTGGCGCGCGAAGCCGAGGAACTGGCCGGTGTGGTGTTCGAGGGAGCGGACGCCCGGACGTTGCTGAGGGTCCTGCTCGATTTCGTCGCCGAGAGCGGAGCGGGCGACGCGACGCTCCTCGATGCACGACTCGAACGGGCGGGGCTCGCGGCGGCGGCCGGCCGTATCGCCGGCCAGGTCGTGTCCAGCGATCGCTGGATGCTCGATCCGCACGCCGATCCGCTGCGGCTGGAGGACGCGCTTCGGCAGGCCGTGATCTTGCACAGGAAGGCCGGAACGCTACATAGCGAACTTCGGGCGGCCGAACGCGCCCTGGCGGAAGAGGAGACGGAGGCCAATTTCGCCTGGCTGCGCGACGTGAACAACCGACTCTCGGTCGTGGCAGCCACGGAGGGTGAGACGGACGCGTCAGAAGGCACCGAATCGTCCTGACGCGACGTGCCGCTTGCGGCTTGCCGCCGGACTAGTTAACGGCAAGTCGATCGAATGGCTTGCAACATCTGCGTGATCCTGGGGCGGCTCGTGCGCCGTCCGACAAGACATCACGGTGCCGGCACGGCGGGAGCCTCCCCCGCCCGGGCACTGCCGACACCGGGAAGCATAGGCTGAGCATGGCGACGAAGGCAACGGAACGAGACGAGACCGAGGCGGCCCCCGAGCAGCAGACCGACGGCCCGCTCCTCGACCTGACGGATGCCTCCGTCAAGCGGATGATCAAGCTCGCCAAGAAGCGCGGCTACGTCACCTACGACGAGCTGAACGAGGTGCTGCCGCAGGAGGAGTTCACCTCCGAGCAGATCGAGGACGTGCTGGGCCAGCTGTCCGAGCTCGGCGTCAACGTGGTCGAGGCCGAGGAGGCCGACGAGCAGCAGGGCGAGGCCGCGCCGCAGGAAGGCGCCGAGGAGGAGGAGGCGAGCGAAGGCGGCGAGGTGGCCGAGGTCGCCGCCGCCCGTCCGGTCGCGCTCCGCGCCGAGACCACCAAGGAGCCGACCGACCGCACCGACGACCCGGTTCGGATGTACCTGCGCGAGATGGGCTCGGTCGAGCTTCTCTCCCGCGAGGGCGAGATCGCGATCGCGAAGCGCATCGAGGCCGGGCGCGAGGCGATGATCGCCGGCCTGTGCGAGAGCCCGCTGACCTTCCAGGCCATCATCATCTGGCGCGACGAACTCGTCGACGGCCGGGTGCTCCTGCGCGACATCATCGACCTCGAGGCGACCTATGCCGGCCCCGACGGCCGCGCCGGCCCCGCCGAGGGCGAGGTCGAAGGGGAGGGCGACGAGGAGGCCGAGGGCGAGACCCCGCCGGAAGGCGAGGGCGACGAGGACGACCTCGAGAACAACGTCTCCCTCTCGGCGATGGAAGCCGAGCTGAAGCCGCGCGTGCTCGAGACCTTCGACGCGATCGCCGAGAACTACCGCAAGCTGCGCAAGGTCCAGGCCGAGCAGGCCGAGACCCGGCTCAAGGGCGCGGCGGCCTCGGAGTCGCAAGGCCAGCGTTATTCCGAGCTGAAGAACACCGTCGTCGCCGACGTGAAGTCGCTGTCGCTGAACGCCAACCGCATCGAGGCGCTGGTCGAGCAGCTCTACGACATCAACAAGCGCCTGATCTCGCACGAGGGCCGCCTGATGCGGCTCGCCGAGAACCACGGCGTCGCCCGCGACGAGTTCCTGCGCCACTACCAGGGCTACGAGCTCGATCCGCACTGGGTCGAGCGGGTGGCCAGGCTCGGCGGCAAGGGCTGGAAGAACTTCACCGAGCGCGGCGCGGTCAATATCCTGACTTTGCGCGAGCAGATCATCTCGCTCGCCTCCGAGACCGGCCTGGAGATCCAGGAATACCGGAAGATCGTCCACATGGTCCAGAAGGGCGAGCGCGAAGCCCGCCAGGCCAAGAAGGAGATGATCGAGGCGAACCTGCGGCTGGTGATCTCGATCGCCAAGAAATACACCAACCGCGGCCTGCAGTTCCTGGACCTGATCCAGGAGGGCAATATTGGCCTGATGAAGGCCGTCGACAAGTTCGAGTACCGCCGCGGCTACAAGTTCTCGACCTACGCCACGTGGTGGATCCGGCAGGCGATCACCCGCTCGATCGCCGACCAGGCCCGCACGATCCGCATCCCGGTCCACATGATCGAGACGATCAACAAGATCGTCCGCACCTCGCGCCAGATGCTGCACGAGATCGGCCGCGAGCCGACCCCGGAGGAGCTGGCCGAGAAGCTGGCGATGCCGCTGGAGAAGGTGCGCAAGGTCCTCAAGATCGCCAAGGAGCCGATCTCGCTCGAGACCCCGATCGGCGACGAGGAGGATTCCCACCTCGGCGACTTCATCGAGGACAAGAACGTCGTCCTGCCGATCGACGCGGCGATCCAGTCGAACCTGCGCGAGACCACCACCCGGGTGCTCGCCTCGCTCACCCCCCGCGAGGAGCGGGTGCTGCGCATGCGCTTCGGCATCGGCATGAACACCGACCACACCCTCGAGGAGGTCGGGCAGCAATTCTCGGTGACCCGCGAGCGCATCCGCCAGATCGAGGCCAAGGCCCTGCGCAAGCTCAAGCATCCGAGCCGGTCACGGAAGCTGCGGAGCTTCCTCGACAATTGAGGTCTGCGACGATCAGCCAGAAGGCCCGGGAGGTACCCCTTCCCGGGCCTTCTTCGTTACACTCACGCGGCCGGATCCATGCTGGCGCGCCTCCGAGTCAAGTGCCGGATGCGCGCCCCGCCGCCCCGTTGCCAAGCCTTGCCGTCCCGCACGGCAGCGCCCATGTCAGAGCCATGTCCGACCAGCCTCGCACCACCTCCGTTCCGACGCCCACGGCCGCGGCGGACGGGTCGGAGGCGAGCGACATCCCGATCGGCCTGTTTCGCGATTGCGTGGCGCTCCGCGACTGGCTGCTCAGCGAGGGCGCGCGGCTGCCGGAATCCGGCGATCTCCTGGCCGGCATGGCCGAGCGGCTGAACGCCCTCGGCGTGCCGGTCGACCGGGCGACCACCGCCATCGACGCGCTGCATTCCGACTATTCCGGCGTCGGCCGGTTCTGGACCCGGGAGGACGGCGTCAGCTTCCGCCTCTTCCCGCATGGCGAGGCGACCGAGCAGGCGCTCGCCCGCAGCCCCTTCGCCCATGTCTACGCCACCGGCGAGTGGCTGATCCTCGACCTGCGCGAGACGCCGGACGACCGCTACAGCATCATCCCGGAGCTGAAGGCGGCCGGCTACACCCATTACATCACCGTGCCGCTGTTCTTCACCAACGGCACCAAGAACGGCGTCACCTTCGCGACCCGGGATCCGCGCGGCTTCGGCGACGACGATCTGGCGATCATCCGCTTCATCATCCCGACCCTGTCGGCGGTGATGGAGATGCGCGGCCTCAACGCACGGCTCGACCACGTGCTGCGGGTCTATGTCGGCGACGGGCCGCACCAGGCGATCCTGGCCGGCTTCATCCGCCGCGGCCAGGTCGAGCGGATCCGCTCGGCGATCCTGTTCGCCGACATGCGCGGCTACACCCACCTCACCGACGCGCTCGCCCCCGAGGCCTCGGTGGAATTGCTCAACACCTATTTCGACTGCCTCGTCCCGCCGATCGAGAGCGAGGGCGGCGAGGTGCTGAAATACATGGGCGACGGCCTGCTGGCGATCTTTCGCGAGAGCGGCGACGATCTCGGCGGCGCGGCGCAAGGCGCGCTCACCGCCGCCCAGGCCGCGCTCCGCCGCGTCGAGGAGGCCAACCGCGCCGGGCGCTTCCCGACCCGCATCGAGATCGGCATCGCGCTCCATCACGGCGAGGCGGCCTACGGCAATGTCGGCTCCGGCGCCCGGCTCGATTTCACGGTGATCGGCCGCGACGTGAACCTCGCCAGTCGCCTGGCCAAGCTCAACAAGGTCCTGTCCGAGCCGCTCCTGATGTCGAAGCCCTTCGTCGACTACCTGTGGGGCGATCCCGAGCTGCTCGGCACCCACCCCCTCGACGGTATCGCCGAGGAGATGGCGATCTATCGCCCCGGCAAGGGCGGGTGATCGCGGGTGGTTGACGAATGCGGGCCGGCTCGCCAAATTCCGGCCGTTCCAGGGAGATCCCCGGCAAGGGGCTGAGACACCGCTGGACCGTGAGCCCCATGGCTCCGGTCGGCGCGGAAATCCTTCGAACCTGATCCGGCTCATACCGGCGTAGGGATTGGACAGGTCCGTCAGGACCGAACGCGCATCATCCGGCAATCGGGCGCAGTCCACTCTCTCCGGGCCACCGTGGAGACGAGGGTGCACGCGCAGACGATCGGACGGCGGGGCGGACCGGCCGAGGATCTCCAGGCAGGGGATCCCCGGTCCGGAAGGCTGCCGGAGCGCGCCGATGTGGCGGTGATCGGCGCAGGGCTGATCGGGCTGTCGGTGGCGTGGCGTCTCGCCAAGGGCGGTCTGGCGGTCGCGGTGATCGAGCGCGGGCGGGCCGGCGACGGTGCCAGCCTCGCCGCCACCGGCATGCTGGCCGCCGCCGCCGAGCACGAGCCCGGGGCCGAGGCCCTGTCGCCGCTCTGCCTCGAGAGCCAGCGCCTCTGGCACCCGTTCCGCGATGAGCTGGAGGCCGAATCGGGCCTCACCGTCGATTATCGCCGCGAGGGCACCCTCGTCATCGCCCTCGGCCGCGACGAGGTCGAGCGCCTGCGCTTCCGCCACGACCTCCAGCGCCGCGACGGGCTCAGGGCCGAGTGGCTGTCCGGTCCGGCGGTGCGCGCCCGCGAGCCGGGCCTGCGCCCTACCGTCACCGCCGGCCTGTTTTGCCCCGAGGACCATCAGGTCGATCCCGCCCGGGTGATGGCGGCCCTGCGCGGGGCGTTCCGCGCCGCCGGCGGGCGGCTGATCGAGGGCTGCACCGTCACGGCGCTCACCCGCGAGGCCGGTCGGGTCACCGGCCTCGAGACCACGTCGGGTCCCCTGCGCGCCGGCACGGTGGTGCTGGCCTCCGGCGCCTGGGCCGGGGAGGGGAGCCTCGTGCCGGATCTCGCGCTCCCGGTGCGCCCGCTCAAGGGGCAGTCGATGGCCCTGCAGATGACGCCGCGCAGCGGCTCCCTCTCCCACGTGGTCTGGACCGAGCAGGTCCACATGGCACCGAAGGGCGACGGCATGCTGATCGTCGGCGCCACCGTCGAGGAGACCGGCTTCGATCCGCACCTCACCGCCGGCGGCCTCTACGCCCTGCTGGAGGGCGCCCGGCGCGCCCTGCCGGGGGTGGAGGAGATGCAGGTCTCAGGCGTCTGGAGCGGCTTTCGCCCGACCTCGGACGACGACGCCCCGATCCTCGGCGAGGCCCTTCCCGGCCTCGTGCTGGCCGCCGGCCACCACCGCAACGGCTACCTCCTCGCCCCGGTCACCGCCGAGGCCGTCTCCACCCTGATCCTGCGCGGCGAGACGCTGCCGGTGGCGGCGCCCTTCGGCCTCGCCCGGTTCGCCCGCACCCCCGGAGAACCCGCATGAAGCTCCTCGTCAACGGCGAGCCCCGCGACAGCGAGGCCGCCACCCTCGACGCCCTCTGGCGCGACGAGACCGCCGACCTCGACCTGGCGGGGCCACAGGGCTTCGCCATCGCGCTCAACGGCGCGGTGGTGCGCCAGCGCGACTGGGCGGGCACGGCGCTCGCCGAGGGCGACCGCGTCGAGATCGTGCGCGCCATGCAGGGCGGCTAGGCCCCAGACATCCGGAGACATCCCATGACCGACACCCCCGACGACCCGTTCGTCATCGCCGGCACGACCCTGTCCTCGCGCCTCCTCATCGGTACTGCCGGCTACCCGACCCAGGCCCTCATGAGCGAGGCGGTGCGGGCGAGCGGCGCCGAGGTGGTGACGGTCTCGATCCGCCGCATCTCGCTCCACGGCCACGGCTCGGACACCGTGGCGCGGCTGAAGGGCGCCCGCTTCCTGCCCAACACCGCCGGCTGCGAGACCGCCCGCGACGCCGTGATGACGGCGGAGCTGGCCCGCGAGGCGATGGGCACCAACTGGATCAAGGTCGAGGTAATCGGCGACCGCGAGACGCTCTATCCCGACGTCGCCGAGACGATCGAGGCCACCCGCCAGCTGGTCGAAGCCGGCTTCACGGTGCTGCCCTACTGCAACGACGATCCCGTCGTGTGCAGCCGGCTCGCCGATCTGGGCGCCGCCGCGGTGATGCCGATGGGTTCGTTGATCGGCTCCGGCATGGGGGTGGCCAACCCGGCCAACCTCGAACTGATCTGCCGGCGCTCGCCCGTCCCGGTGATCGTGGACGCCGGCATCGGCACCGCCTCCGACGCCGTGATCGCGATGGAGCTGGGGGCCGCCGCAGTGCTTCTCAACACCGCCGTCGCCAAGGCCGACGACCCGGTCCGGATGGCCGGCGCCATGCGCCACGCCGTCGAAGCCGGCCGCCTCGCGCATCTGGCCGGCCGCATCCCGCGCCGCGCCCGGGCCGAGCCGTCGAGCCCGCAGCTCGGCCTCGTCGGCTCGTGAGCCTGCCCGCCCGCCTGCTGATCGTCACCGACCGGCACGGCTGCCCGGAGCCCCTGGCCGATCGCGTCGCCGCCTGCCTCGCGGCGGGCGCCCGCTGGATCTGGCTGCGCGACCGCGACCTGCCGGAGGCGGAGCGCGCGGCCTTGGCCGAGAACCTGGCCGGGCAGGTGGCGCGGGTCGGCGGGGCGCTCACCATCGGCCGCGACGTCGAACTGGCGGCCCGGGTCGGCGCGGCCGGCGTCCAGCTCGGCGCGGCGGCGGACGTGGCGCCGGCCCGGGCGCGGCTGGGGCGGGGCGCCCTGCTCGGCGTCTCCGCGCATTCCATGGGCGAGGTGCGGGCCGCGCGGGAGGCGGGGGCGGATTACGCGACCCTCAGCCCGATCTTTCTGACCGCCAGCAAGCCGGGCTACGGGCCGGCCTTGGGGGTGGATGCTGTGCGTGAGGCGGCCGCACGCCTGCCGGTCGTGGCCCTCGGCGGCATCGACCCGACGACGGCCCCGTCCTGCCGCGAGGCTGGCGCCGCCGCCGTGGCGGTGATGGGGGCGGTGATGCGGGCGCCGGAGGTCGGGACGCTGATCCCGGCCCTCGCCTGACACTGCTCCTCCATCTCGGACAACCGCTTCGCCTCCCACCCCTTTCCCGGATCTCCTTCCGCTGACGCTTCAGTCGTCCGGGAAAGGGCGTAGCGCCTCACCTCCCCGCACCCTCGCCCTGATCCGCTGCCGCACCCGCCGCCATCGGCCCTGCTCGACCGCCCGGATGCGGACCCACTGCGCGCTCCTCCCGGAACGCCCGGCCGGACGGATCCTCCTGCAGCATCGCCTCGGCGAGTGCGCCGATGGCGGCGCGCGAGATCAGCCGGGGGAGGATGAACCCTTCGACGAGCGCCCAGCCACTAGCATTGCACATCAGAGATGAAAAAAATGACTCTGCACAGCAAGCTGAGGCGCTCTGTCTGGTCAAAATTGGTGCGGACGGCGGGACTCGAACCCGCACGACCAGAGGTCGCAAGATTTTAAGAACTGTGATGGGGGCTAACACAGCCTCACAGTGGATCCCATCACCCGGCCTCAAACCCCTTGCAGCATTTAGCTTTCTTGTCGGGAAGCGCCACTCAGGGTAACACTGTCAAACACGCCTTAACGGGCGTTTTGGCATACCCCCGTGTTACCCCTGGAGCGCATCTCGTGACAGCGAAGGTGCTCACCGTGCAAAGTGTAGAACGACACAAGCCGAACCCGGAGCGGCGGCTTGAAATTCCGGATGCGACGCTGCCCGGGTTCTACTTGGTCGTGCAGCCGAGCGGGGCGAAGTCGTGGGCGGTGCGCTACCGCATCAACGGGCAGCCCCGGAAGTACACCATCGGCGCCTATCCGCTGTTCGATCTAGGGGCAGCACGAGCACGTGCCCGCGAGGCGCTGCAGATGGTCGCCCTGGGCCGTGATCCATTCGTGGAGAAGAAAGCCGCCGCCGCTGCAGCTCGCGTCGCCGAGAAGGATCGCGTTGCGCACGTCGCGACGATCTACGTGGACCGGCATCTAAAGCCGAATGCAAAGCCGGGCTACGCCGAGACAGCCGCAGCGCTGATCACCAACCACGTGCTGCCATGTTGGGGTGAGCGCCGGATCGGTGACATTGGCCGAGCAGATGTCGTCGCGCTGGTTGATAGCCTCACCGACAAGGGCATGACCACCGGCGCCAACCGCGTGTTCGCCACCACGCGAGCGATGTTTAACTTCGCACTCGCCCGGGGGATGATCCCAACCACACCGTTCCTCGGCCTTAAGCCGCCCTTGGCGGAGACCAGCCGCGATCGCGTGCTGACCGATGCCGAAGTTAGGCTCGTCTGGAAGGCAGCGGAGGCGGTCGGCTTCCCGTTCGGCCCGATGGTCCAACTGCTCCTCCTTACCGGCCAGCGGCGCGATGAGGTCGGCAAGATGGTCTGGCCGGAGCTGGACGGCTTGGTCTGGACCATCCCGGCGGTGCGAACGAAAAATTCCCTTGAGCACGTCGTGCCGCTGTCGCCGCAGGCTCGCGCGATCCTCGACGCAGCCCCTCGCATCGTGGGTGCCGGCTTCGTCTTCACGCGGAGCGGTACCGCGCCGGCGGCGGACTACTCCGCCGGTAAGAAGCGCCTGGACTCTGCCATGCTGACGATCGCCAACAAGGAGGCCGCCCAGCAGGGGAGGGACCCAAAGGCCGTCAGCATGCCGCCTTGGCGCCTTCACGATCTGCGCCGCACCTGCAGCTCGGGCATGGCACGGCTCAAGGTCACCCCGCATGTTATCGAAGCGGTGCTGAACCACCGCTCTGGGACGATCAGCGGCGTCGCCGCCGTTTATAACCGCTACGCTTACCTCGACGAGAAGCGGGCGGCGCTGGAGATGTGGGCGCAGCATATCGCGAGGCTTGCAGAATGAGCGGTTTGACAATTGGGAACTTCGGAGCTTTTAGGGAACAGCTGCTCCAGAGCGCGAAATGGGCATCGCGGCAACAGCCAAATATAAGGGCTGATATAATTAGAACTATTATTAAGAATAGTACTTTTGACGATCACTCAGCCTTGATTTTTGACTATTCATTTGAGTTGGTTTCTGAGGCGGAAATATTTGAGGCTGCCTATTCGGATGTTAGTGGCTCTGAATATTTTCAAGGATGGCTTCAGGACGAGTGTGAAGATATCAATCGGACAATCGACCTTCTAGCTTTGCATCTTGCCAAGCAGGCGGAAACCGGTGCGGATTGGCGCGTTGCTCATAAAGAATTCCGTGACGGAAGCCTCGCCGTCAAGTTGCGCAGCGCTTTCATATCAGCCGCTAAATCGAAGTGCGATTGGATATCATGCAGTGACACTAGGATAGAATTCCACAATCGCTGGCTTAATGAATTTATCAACTTCGGACCTAAATATAGCCCGGTCGAGATCCAAGTGAAGCGTCTCTCTGCAATCAAGTGGATGTGCGAACAGCCCTGGTACGCAATATATGTTCCCGACGCTATGCGGTGTATTGTTTCTCCATCAGGCGCAAATCCGAAAAAACAAGCAGATAAAAAAATTGAGACGCCACTTCCTGCGATAAACAACCGGAAGCCTGGTCGTGGAAAAGACTCAGGACTGCAAAGAAAAGATCGATTATTATTCCCAAAGATTGATGAGATGCTGAAAAATGGACAGGCATCGTCACCTAATCGTGCCGCTATTATGATCGGTCCTGAAATTGCAGGTCCCGGCACGCTGGAAAACCGCGCGCTAAGAGTGGCGAGGCTCTACAGAAGAGAGCGCAAGCGGCCGTCATAGCTGTTGGAGAGAAACGAATTGAAAGTCAGCTTCATATTTCGCTTCATTCAAATTCAATGACTTAGCCAAACATCTGATCATGATGGCGAGCGTCCCCTAACGAGGAGCGACGCGATGCCACTTGATAAGACTAGCCAAGCAGGGGAGCTGCTGCCGGCACTCCACGTGCGGCAGCGGTACAACATTAGCGACATGACGCTTTGGCGCTGGGAAAAAGATCCTAAGCTGCAATTTCCTGCGCCCATCCGGATCAACGGGCGCCGTTACTGGCGCTTGGCTGACCTTCAGGGCTTTGAACTTCGCCAGTCCTCGCAGCGGGAGGCCGCGTAACGCTTATGGCTATGAACGTCGAAGCCCGCGCGGCGGTGGCACGCCGGCGGGCCTCGGAAAGTGTCTGCATAGCGGCTGACCTCTCCGAAGTAGCGCAAATTGCCTCGCAAATCCAGATCCGGCGCATCTTGGGCCGGTTCGATTTCAGCCCCGAACTCGCTCGCGTCGCTGCGGAGCTAGCGTTCACCACGACCGGGAGGCGCGCATGAGCGCCCCCACCACCGCACTCCGGCCGGCCGATCGATATGGACCGTGGGCCGACGGACTGAGCACGGCCGAGCGCCGCGCCCGTCTCAGATGTCTGAGAACGATTGTGCATCTTGTCTGCGGCAGCCACGGCGCTGATCTGGCCGCGACGCTGGAGCAGGCGGAATACGATGGCGATGCCCTCCGACGCTCTGTCGATCAGCTGGCGCAGCTCGCCTCCCTAGACCGCCGGAAGGTGCTGACGACGTTCGCGACGCTGCACCGCCGGCGCGCGCCGAACCGGGGGAGCGAGCCATGAACGCGCCTCTCCGGAACACCGATCACACCGCCCACGGCAGCCCCGAGATGCTGCGCGAGAGCGCGGCAGAGTGCTTGAGCATGGTCAACTTCTACACCGGTATGGCGGTCGACTACGCGGCTGCCACCGACGATGTCGGGCTCAACTATGCGACCCGCCAAGCCGTCGCCGCCATGCGCCAAGCCATCGGCATCCTCGGGATGCTTCGTGCCACGCAGGAGGCCCGGCGATGACTGCGGCTTTCCAAGTAGAGGCTCCTTCCCTGCCTGCGGCCCTCGCGCCCATGATGGCTGAGCGCCGGTGGCTGGTGTGGAAATGGGAGCCCGATCCGAAGTCGGGCAAGCCGACAAAGGTGCCCTACCGCGCCGGTGCGCCGGACCGCCGCGCTGCCAGTGATAACCCTGCTACATGGGGGGATTTCGCTGGTGCAGCGCGGGTCGTAGCCGAGGGCAATGCGGACGGTATCGGCTACGCCCTGATGGGAAGCGAGATCGCGGCCTTCGATCTGGACGATTGCAGGGACAGTGAGACTGGACGCATCGACCGTTGGGCCCTCGACCTTATCGAGCGGGCCGGCAGCTACGTCGAGGTGACCGTCAGCGGCAGCGGCTTGCGCATCCTCGGCCGCGCGACCGGAGAGCACGAGCACCGCAACCAGGCAGTGCCGAATTCGGATGGAGCCCGGCTTGAGACGTACCGCCGGGCTAAGCGGTTCATCGTCGTTACCGGCGACGTGCTCGAAGAAGCATCCGGCGAGCTGGCAGACCTCGACACGCTGATTGACGAGATGGTGTCGAGCCTCGACGCATCCGCGAAGGCCGAGAAGGAGCGGCAGCGAGCGGAGCGCGATCGTGAGCGGCGCCAACAAATGACGCGGAACAGCGCCGGTTACGATCACTGGTTCGAGCGATCCGAGGAGCTGCCGCGCGAGCTTGAGGAGCTGATCCGGTACGGTGCCCCCGAAACTGAGCGCAGTGACCAATTCCACCACGTCGTCGGATAGCTGAAAGACCGCGGTTGGTCGGTCGGCGAGATCGAGACGAAACTCGCAGCTCACCCGGACGGCATAGCCGAGAAGTACCAGGGGCGGCTCTGGCGCGAGGTGGAGCGATCGTTCGGCAAGACCGATGGACCGCGCGAGCGCGCCCAGTTCGGCGAGCGCCGAGAGGCTCGCCACGGCGGCGCACGTCAGGCCGAGCCGCCACAGCCAATCGAACTCCACTGGCACGGTGAGGCGGATCCGAATGCGGATCGGGCGTGGCTGATCCGGCATTTGGTGTTCGAGACCGGCAAGGGGCTGGTGGCGGGACAGTGGGGTGCCGGGAAGACCTTCGGCGTGCTCGATATGAGCGGGTCCGTGATGACCGGCGAGCCGTTCGCCGGCCGGAAGGTGATGCGCACCGGCGGCGTGCTGTTCATTGCGCCGGAGGGTGCCTTCGAGATCCCGGTTCGACTCCGGGGCGTCGTTGAGGGCAAGCTGCGGGGCGCTTCGATGGCTCGGGCTGCCGCGGGCGGTTCCCCGATCGATCCGGACAACCTGCCGTTCGTGTGGATCGAGGAATGCCCGCCGCTTACCAAGGCCGGCAGTCTCGACCGGCTGATTGCAACCGCAAAGACCGCCGCGGCTGAGATGGACCGCCGGTTCGGTGTGCCCATCGTTCTGGTGGTGATCGACACCGTGGCTGCCGGTGCCGGGTTCGAGGACGAGAACAGCGCATCCGAGACGCAGAAGGTGATGGACGCCATGGGGGCGCTAAGCCGGGAAACCGGCGCGTTCGTCCTCGGTGTCGATCACTTCGGCAAGGTGTCAGAGACGGGCACCCGCGGATCGTCGGCAAAGGAGGCAGCAGCCGATGTGGTGCTCGCGATGCTGGCGACCCGCAGCGAGGCTGGGGAGATCAGCAATACCCGTATGGCGGTGCGCAAAGTCCGCGGCGCCCGGAGCGGGTATGAGATCCCGTACAACCTGGAAGTCGTCACCCTCGGCGTCGACCAGGACGACGAGCCGGTAACGACGTGCATCGTCACGTGGCAGACGCAGGCGGAGCAGGCCCCGCAGCCGACGAAGGCGAAGGAACGATGGCCGCAGTCCTTGCGCGTGTTCCGGACAGCCTTGAGCACGGTGCTGATCGATGACGGCAAAGATGCTTGGCCGTTCGGCAGCGAGGGACCGAAGGTGCTCGCCGCTCGCGTCAGCGCCCTGAGGGATGAGTTCTGCCGCGCCTACCCGGTGTCGGGCGAGACCGCCGAGAAGCAGGCTGATGCCAAGCGCAAGGGGTTCGCTCGTGCGCTCAAGGCCGCGATGGACCGGGGCCTGATCGCTACCCGTGAAATCGGGGGCGTGGACCACGTCTGGCAGGTCCCGGACGGACAGGAATGACCGCCCCCACGGACACCGGACAAACAGGACACTCTCTTAGAGATCGTGTCCTGTCCGTCCGGTTTGTCCGGTTTCTGGACATCTCGGACATCCGGGACGTTTGTCCGCTTTGTCCGGTTTGTCCGGCACGTCGAGGGCGCCCTGAGAGGTAATTGGCGCGGTCTTCGGCGCCGCTTGGCAGTGCGGATGAATATCGACAGCTTGGTCTTGGCGCGATACGCCCACAGTGGCAAAATGGAGCGCCGTCCAAGTAGCTGAGTTTCGGCGATAGGTCTGAAATCAAGGCCGCTGAGTTCGAGGGCGGCACGGGTTTAATCTCATATCCGGCAGCGCGACCAATGGGCGGCGCCGCTTCATACTTGACACGAGGCGCAAGCATTACATAATGTTCAACGAACGTCGAGCAATCTGTAAGGCCAGCCATGGCGACCGGCAATTTCGTCAGCTACAGCAGAGTGAGCACTGCGAAGCAGGGCCGCAGCGGGCTCGGCCTGGAAGCCCAGCGCGAGGCAGTGGCGCGCTACCTCAACGGCGGGCGCTGGAAGCTTGTGGGCGAGTTTGTCGAGGTAGAGTCCGGGCGCCGCTCGGACCGGCCTGAGCTTGCCAAGGCGGTCGCGGTTTGCCGGCTCTACGGCGGCCGGCTCATCGTCGCGAAGCTGGACCGCCTGTCCCGCGACCCGGGGTTCCTGCGGGATCTGGAGCGCTCGGGTATCGACTTCGTGGCCGCCGACATGCCGGACGCCAACCGCCTCACAGTGGGCATCATGGCGCTTGTGGCGGAGCAGGAGCGGGAAGCCATTTCCGCCCGCACGAAAGCCGCTCTGCAGGCCGCAAAAGCCCGTGGGAAGGTACTCGGCGGCTACCAGGGGCACAGCTTCACCGACGCGGAACATGAGGCCGCAGCGCGCGCCCGGCGTGCCAAGAGCGACGCTCAGGCTGCCCGCCTCGGTCCTGTCATCGCCGAACTGCAGGCTTCCGGCATCGCCTCGGCCTATGGGCTCGCCAAGGCGCTGAACGAGCGGGGCATCCCTACCCCGCGGGGTAGCACTTGGCAGGCCGTGCAAGTGCAGCGGGTCCTGAGTCGCCTCTGATAACCTCCGCAGCAAGCGGCGGCCCTACAATACTGTCGTCCAATTTTATACAGTGTTACGCGCTGTTATTCAGTGATAATGCGCCATTAGTTCGAGCCAAGGCGCTACTAACCACTTGTAAATTAGGCCCGTATTGGAGATATAATCTGCGATGCTGTTCCGGCTGTTCATTCGGTCACCAGCTTCGCGGGCCGTTTCCTGAGGGTGCCGCGCTCCATCCGATAACGGGAACTTCGGCTCCGTGGCCCGCACTTACGGTGAGGGCGGTCAAGCCGAGGAAGGGCGCACCGATTTTCTGGAGCTATGACGTTGCCCACCTCGGTTCATCACCGGAACGCACTCTCCAACGGCTCGCGGCTCCACGTGCGCCACGTCGATGCTCGCACAGAGGAGGGGAGACGGCTCGCCGACCTCATCCACGACCTCACAGAGGAGCGCGGCGGCCCGAAGGCCATCACCATCGTGCAACAGCAGGCCATCCGCCGGTACGCTCAACTCGCTGTCGAGTGCGAGAGCCTGGAAGCTGACCGAGCCGCCGGCAAGCCAATTGATGCCGAAGGCTACGGCCAACTTGCGGACCGGATGGATCGGCAGGCCCGCCGCATGGGACCGATCAAGGCCAGCCGTCCGCCTAACGCCCGGGAAATCGCCGCCAGGAGGAAGCTCTGATGAAGCGCTTGCTGACGATGCGGGATGCTCTGGACGATGCAGACGTGTTCGGCACGATCCTCTCAGGCGAGAGCTGGGCCGCGTGGCGGGTGCTGCTGATCGCGTCGCAGGGTGAGCCCCTGACCAATAACGAACGCGCCATCTTCGCTACCCTCACCGGCCGCGCCAGCGAGCCCGGGGAGCCCGTCGAGGAGCTTTGGGCCATCGTCGGCCGGCGCGGTGGCAAAACGCGCGCCATGAGCGTCCTGGCGGCATATTTCGCGGTGCTCTGCGACTGGTCGGAGGTGCTGGCGCCGGGGGAGCGCGGATCGCTGCCCCTCATGGCCGCCTCGACGTACCAGGCCACGAAGGCATTCAGCTACATCGGCGGCATCTTCGAGCACGTCCCGGCTTTCCGAGATCACGAGATCAATCGCACGTCGGAGATGCTGAGCACGAACACGGGCGTGGACATCGAGGTGCGCCCCGCCAACTTCCGCACGGCCCGCGGCGGCACCCTCGTGGCCGCGCTCTGCGACGAGTTGGCGTTCTGGCGCAACGAGAACAGCAAGAACCCGGACAAGGAAATCCTAGACGCGCTCCGGCCCGGTCTGGGGACCACGGGCGGGCCACTCATCATCATTAGCAGCCCCTACGCCAAGCGAGGCGAGCTATACGGCGCCTACCGCAAGGACTTCGGCCAGAAGGGCGATCCGGCAGTGCTCATCGCCAAGGCGCCGAGCCGCACCCTCAACCCGAAGCTATCCGAGAAGGTCGTTGCCCGCGCCTATGAGCGCGATGCGGCATCCGCCAAGGCAGAGTACGGCGCCGAATTCCGGGAGGATCTTGAGGACTTCGTATCGAGCGAGGTTGTTGACGCCTGCACCGCCGCTGGGGTTTCCGAACTACCAGCCGGCGAGCGGGTCAAATACTTCGCCTTTGTCGATCCGGCCGGCGGCTCCGGCCAGGACAGCATGACGCTTGCCATCGCGCACGACGAGAAGGGCACCATAGTGGTTGACCGGGTGCTAGAGAAGGCGCCTCCCTTCTCCCCCGAGACCACGGTGGAGGAATTCGCCCTGGTGCTCAAAGCCTACCGGGTGGGCGTGGTTGTCGGCGATCGATGGGGCGGCGAGTGGCCCCGTGAAGCGTTTCGGAAGAACAATATCCGGTATGATTTGGCCGAAATGTCCAAGTCTGAGATATACCAGGCCGCTCTTCCCCGCCTAAACAGCAAGACCGTTCGCCTGCTCGACATTGCAAGGCTCAAGTCGCAGCTATGCAACCTTGAGCGCCGCACCTCCCGCGGCAGCCGGGACAGCATCGATCACCCGCCCGGCGAGCACGACGACGTGGCAAACGCGGTGTGCGGGGTGATCGCGCAGCCGCCCCGCGGCTTCCGGTACGGGATGCTCGACGTAGTGGACCGCCAGCGGGCCATGACATGACCAAGCCTCTCGTGCTCATCCCCTACGACAAGGCCGAGGCTATCAGCATCACCGAGGCAGCCTTCGTGGCGAAGTGCTCGGCTAGCACCGTGCGCGGTTGGGCGGCCAAGCACCACATCGGCCGCCGGATCGCGGGCGGCGCCTGGAAGGTCTCAGCGCCGGCCCTGCTGATGCTGCTGGACGACGACTTCGACGCGCTCGGCGCCTACCTCGCCGGTGAGCGCAGCGGGTTGGTGGCGGCCTACTTTATTCGTGCTGGGGTACCGCTTGAAGCTGTACCCCAGATCAATCCTTAGTAAAAGTCTGTATAACAGAGATGCATCGAGTGATTTCAAAAAATTACAACATATTCCAATATTTCGTTTATTGGAATTATTAGTCTGCTTGATCAGTATACTCTTCGACTGCGATTGCTCTGCCCGTTATCGAAACTGGCGTCTCGCAAGCAGTAGTGTTGGCCCAAAATGTTACACAATATTGCTCTGAACTATCCCGAGGATTTCGCGAACCAACTCGTCCAGATTGAGCGACAATCTTGGAAGATCCCGTGCCAATCACAATTTTTCCACCATGCTGAGGCTTCACACAGCTGTCTATAACATGCTCCTGACATCCAGGATTTCTCCATCCATCGTAACGTTCCCCAGAACCTACATGCACCTCATCTCCTTCTACAGCTACTCTAAGCAACTTAGGCGGAGGCGCAGGAGGTAATTCGGAAGGTGGGAGATACCCTCTGGATGAACCAGCATTCTTTGTGTTTGCAACGACAAGTAGATCTTGCTTAGGATCGTCGCGTTTGATCGTTATTGTTTGCGTCAGTTTGTCTTTGAGCTCAGCTCCATCTTTTGCAAAACTAGCTCCGCCAACAATAGATCCATTAACAACCGTAATATCTGATATAACGGCCGCAATATTAGATGTAGGATAATTAGTCCACGTTATTTCAGCAGTAGCGTTATTTTTTCCGAAATCCTGTAGTTTTACAAAAAAACCTCCACTACGCAAGCAGCTTTCAACCACAGATGCGGATGAGGCATCGCCAGAAGATACGATCAGAGACGCCGCACTTTGGCGAATTTGATCAACATTAATGAATTTCTCTAGTTCAGATCTTAGCTTTTCTTTCTTATCATTATTCCATGTGCCAGGTCCTATGCTGATAGGGCCAACCTTAACTTTACCCGAACGAGAAATTGCCTCGCTTGCACTTTTTTCGTCCATTTGGGTTAAGCTCGAGAGAAAAAGCAGCTTACTGTAGTCAGATGAGCTCGAGTTAAAATTTTTAACAACCAAATCTCGAGCCAGCGCATTACAATCGGCCCCTTGAGCGTAAGCGCTCGTTCCAATTGCAAAGAACGCTATAAGTGATAACTTGCTTCTTATCATCTCTGTACTCCTTTTCTATAACCGAAAGACAAGCTAGGGCCATTGAGACTCGGCCTCCGTTACAATATCGGCAATTGCCACTCTTCAAGCAAGCGGATTTGCAAACAACGATCGACGTTGGCTTCGGTCCGCATCAAAGCTGCAAAAATCGCAAAGTCGCCAATTCAGGCCCCGACCATCTCGACACAGGGCCGCAAACGTCCATTCTTGCCCCGACAGAGAGCGCAGAGGCGCGGGGATGACCTGGAATTTGAACGAACGGAAGATCCGACTGCGCAAGCTTTTCCCGGCCGCGACTGAGGAAGAGATTGCCGTCATGGCCGCGAGCAACACACTGCACGACGGCGAAGGCATCCGCATTGGCATGTGGATGGCCGATGGAGCCCGATCGCATAGCGTCTACATCAAGGATGCACCGATGACCCTGGACGATAGCCTTGGCTCTGTACCGTCCGAGTTTCAGAGCAAGTACCGATACATCAGCGGCATGATCCGGGGCGCTTCGAACCCCGTCGTCTTGGAGGACGCCGCGCGCCAAGCGAATGCGCTCGCCGCCCGCATTCGGACCGTGGCGCAGCTCGGCAGCTACGGCCCCATGATGGTCGACAGCGGAGAGAAGGCCGCGCTGAGCTACCTCGCGGACCACCTCAGCGGTGAGGCCAGAGCCGCGAATACCATGGCGCAGCAGACCCGCATGGGGCTCCGCCGATGAGCGCTCATCTCTCCCTCGTGGAGGCGCAGCCCTCCCTCTCCGATCGCATCGCCGCGGCGCTCACCGATGCCACGACCTCCGGTGCTGTCTCGAACCTGATGCGGGATGTGGACGCCGAACTGAGCGCCACCGCCGCTCGCCTGTCCAAGGTCGAGGTGCGCGCCCTGGACCCACTCACGCCGGCCGGCGAGGTGGAGCAGGCGCAGGCTGACCTCATCAGCGCCACCTTCGCGCAGAAGCGGCTCAAGACGGCCCGGGAGCGCCTCGACGTCCGGTTCAAGGCGGTGAAGCGCTCAGAGGACGAGGCGGAGGCCCGGCGGATCCACGCCGCGGTGAAGGCCGAGCTTGACGCTTGCGCCGACCTGCTCCGCAGCCGGTACGTCGCCCTCTGCACCGAGTTGGTGGAGATCGTGGAGCGGTGCGAGCGCGCCGACGCCGAGCGCCGTAACCGCAAGATTTACGACCTGCACCGGCCCGAATTTCTCGCGTTCGGCCTGTCGCACAACTACGACCAGTCCATGCTGGCATCTGCGCTTCGCCTACCTGATCTCACGGCTTCCGGCCGTGCTTTCTGGCCGAAGCCCTGATCCGGGAAATATAGCCTATGGCTGACCTGGCTGCGCTCGGGTTCGAGGTTGATAGCACTCCGCTCACGCGGGCAACGTCCGACTTGGACAAGCTCACGGCCGCGGCGGGTCGGACAGAGAAGGCGGCAGCCCAGATAGGTCGAGGGTTCGATGCCGCGAGTGTTTCCGCTACCAATGCGCAGCGGAGCCTCAACGGCATCAATTCGATGCTTGAGCAAAGCATTCGCTCGCATGTGCAGGCAGAGGCGGCGGCGGGCCGGTGGCATCGGACGCTAGCAGACGGTGCGAAGACCACAGAGCTTGCGGCCTATCAGGTGCAGAACCTGCGGGCGCAGTTCATCGACATCGGGACGACGCTGTACGGCGGAATGAACCCGCTGACGATCCTGATGCAGCAGGGTCCACAGATCGCGCAGATTTTCGGCCCTGGCGCCGGCGTGCGGGGCATCCTCGGCGGTGTGGTCACGGAAGTTCAGCGCCTTGTGCCACTGTCCCTCGGCATCGCCGGAGGTGTGGCCGGCGGCCTCGGAGTGATCGGTAAGGCGTACCTCGAATTTGACGCGAGCCAGAAAGCCGTTGCGGTCGGGCTGACGGGGCTCGGCCAGCAAAGCGGGATCGCAGCCGGCGAGATCGAGAAGATTGGCCGGGCGAGCACCCTGGCGACGGACAGCGCCACCCGGTACGCGACCGCCTTCGCCAGCACCGGCAACGCGACGCGCGACACGCTGACGGCCGCCCTCAACAGCACCCGCGACTTTGCGACGACGTTCGGCACGAGCTTCGATGACGCCGCGAAGATCCAGCAGGAGTTCTTTACGAACGGCTCGGCGGCCTATGACAAGTATGCTGGCCGCCTCGGCACCTACAGCGCAACGACTAGCCGGCTCTTGCAGGACATGCAACGGCAAGGCCGCGGCGGCGATGTAGTGCGCATGGCGCTGGATGAGATCAATCCGCGCCTTGCGAAGTACAACGAGCTTGCGAGCGTAGGAACGAAGGTCACAACGACCATTGGTGATGCGTGGAGTAATTTCTGGTCAAACGTGAACCGCGGGGCTGGGGTCCTTGCCGGCGACAGCCGCCTCAATGTGACGCCGCAGCAGAGTGCCGCCGCCGCTCTAGAAGGCGAACTCGCCCGGTCCCGAGCCGACCAAGAGCGCGCCTCGACGGTCGTGGTTGCGCAGAGCCGAGCGAACCGCCTCTTGGAGGTGAACCCGGTTGAGCGGCAGGTCAAACAAAGTCAGGTCGAAGCCGGTCTAGGCCAGGGCGACAAGTATCAGAGCATTGATGAACGCTTCGCTGGCGTCTTCGGTATGGCGAGCAAGCTCGATATTGGTTCTTACCGGAAAGAACTTCAGGATCGACCCAATACCCCGTATTTCAACAACCAAACGCTCAAGGATGTGGCGGAGCGTGCCGAGCGCACGATGATTGCGACGCCCGACGAGCTGCGGGCGCAGGTCCGGCGCGGCGTCACGCAGTCGAACGACATCACGCAGGCCCGCGCCCTAAACGATGTCTCGGAGCAGTCCACCCGGACGCAGCAGGCTCAGGCGCAGGCCCTTGGCAAGAGTGCCGGCGAGATGGAGCGGCTGACGACCCGGGCCGGGCTGTTGAACCGCGCCCAGGCTGACGGCATTCCGTTGAGCGATGCGAACCGTCGCAGGATTGACGAGGTGTCCGCGGCGATCGGCCGGCAGCAGCAAGCCTATGTCGAGGCGGCAGCCTCCCGTGAGGTGCTGTTCCAGCGTTCGCAGTTGAGCCGCACGCCGCAAGAGCAGGTCGTCAGCGCGCAGGTCCGGCAGATCTACGGCGACAACGCCGACAGCCCGGGAGCCCAGGCGCTGGCAGAGCAGATCCGGCTCAATTCCAGCATTCGCGACACGCAAGCGGCGTGGTCGTCGCTGGCGCAGATGGGAAGCGGCCTCATCGATCCGCTGCTAGACAGTACCCGGTCGTGGAGCAGCGCGGTTGCCGACCTCGCCCGCAACTTCGGCAGGGCGGCCCTACAGGCGGCTTTGTTCGGGCAAGGTCCCTTCGCTGCCCTCGCAGGCACGCAGGGCGCTGGCGCCGGACCTGGCGGCCTTCTAGGCATGGCACTCGGCCCAATCGGAGCCGGTGGGAGAAACGGCGGCAGCGGGTTCCTTGGCTTCCTGGGGCTCGGTGGCGATGCCTCCAATGGTCTCGTGACCGGCGACGCCGCTGATTGGTTCGCCAACGGCGGCGTGATGACGAGCCGCGGTGCTCTGCCGCTGAACCGATATGCGAACGGCGGCGTAGCGAACTCGCCTCAGATGGCAATCTTCGGCGAAGGCAGAGGACCGGAAGCCTACGTGCCATTGCCGGATGGCCGCAGCATCCCGGTCAGCATGAAGAACGGTGCGGCGAACCAGAACGCCGCGCCTGCCATGACCGATGCCCGATCTTACAGCTTTGACCTGCGCGGTTCGACGCTCACCGAAGCGCAGGTTCAGGCGGCTCTGACCCAAGCTATCGCAGTGAACAACCAAGAGCGTGACCGCACTCAATTTGAGCGCGGCGAGGCTTATCGGCGGATGGCCGGCTGATGGCTACGCGCGAGCAATGGCTAATTGAGGAAGGCATGGCCGCTGGTCGCGACCTTGCCGACACAGCCACCGCCGCGGGATTGCGAGCAACTTCGCACGATCCGGTAGTAGTCATGGAGATGGAAATAGGTCGGCGGCTGAACGATGCCGCGGCGGGGCTCGCTGGCAAGGGTTGGCCGGCCGAAGATGTCGGCTTGTGGCGTGGCGGTGTGATGATCGGCGTCGGATTGCGGATGAAGGAGATGGCGAACGGCTGAGATTATCGGGACCGCGTTGGTGAGTGCAGAGCTTGCCGTGCAAACTGCGGCAGGCGCAGCGATGGATCAGCTGGAGTTGGAAAAACATTTTTTTGGAGGGAGGATTTGACATTATATATGATCAGGTTGATATATCAGGAGTGAAAAAGTTAGATATGTATTCGGCTGAAATAAAATTTAACAGATCAGACAATCTAGATCCTCGAACAACAACACCTGCAAAGCCAATAAAATATGACAGTCCGACTCGTCCGACGTGGAATACAGGTGCGCCACTATAGCCATCTGCATCGAAGTTACTAATCCGCTGCATAGTCAAGTAGTGTAAATAATCGGCATTGCTGCCGCCGCCGTATGATCCTCCAATAATAACTGACCTACTGCGGATCTCTGCCTCGTAATCTACTAATTGCAAGGTGCTAGGAAATCCAATAATTATAAAATGATTTAGGGTATTGTTTGGCCACATGTCTTTCAAATCAAGGGGGAAAAACTCACTTGATATCGAGCGGTCGCCGTAGTCAAGATGATTAAAATTCAGTGCTCTTATATCGATATATTCTTCGTCTTTATTTTCTTCGGATACTTGCGGCGATCTCATGAACGAGGCCGAGAGCAAGAAGCCCTTCTCCAGTTCCGATGGAATTACAATTTTGTCAGGGTTGTAGTCGGGAAATTGATGGCCGCAACAAAATACAAAACAATCATCGCCATTTCTGATTGCGCTTCCGCTGCCGCGTAGGCAATATGGGAATTCATTATAATCAGTAATAACAAATATTTGCTTTGCGTATCTAGCGAGTATATTTTCAACAAGATTTGCGGGATAATATAGACGGCCTATACGAATGGCCGTAGCGCGGCGCATGAATTCAAGATCTACAATATTTCTTGCTTCCAATTTTGTCTCTCAAGCCAATGTTGTGACCAGGGTAGCTGTAGTGCCACAGTTTATCGCTTTAGATCGGCGATCCGCCTCATCATCGCACGCACTCGGCAAAGAGCGGCATCATCTACTGCCCCTGCGGTGCCGGAACCAAATTCCGACAGTGCTCGACATAGAGCGGCAGAGTAGTTCACCCAGGCCGCTTGCTCCTTGTTAAACAATGCGCGCACACGATCGGCGGTCTCACGCCCGTTCGGCGGTCCATCGTCCTGAGTACGCTTCGCGATCTCGCCGATGTCGAAGAGTTTCTTGCGAACGGCGGCATCGAGCTGACGCTTGATCCGCGTCTCCTGCTTGCCGAAGCAGACTCGTCCTTCCGCCATGCTGGCGTTCGGTCCGAAGCAGTATGTCTGGACGCGTTGTGCTTCGTCGTCTGGCGCCTTCTCCTGAGCGTTGGCGGCTTGCGACCAATTGGAGGCTACCAGGAAACCGACAGCCAGAGCCGTGCAGCCCTTCACTTCAGATAGCCCTTCGCCTTCAGGTGCTCCGCCAGCGCCTCTCGGATCGCCTCCGGCCGCGAGGGCTTCGGGTCGGGCTGGTCTGCGATCCAAGCGTCGAGCGGCGCAAGCTGCTCTGGTGGCAGTCGCACGTTCACCGGGGTCGCGTCGATGCGGGGGCGGCCTCGTGAGGAATTTCTAGCGCTAGCTATTGCCAACCCCCATTTTCTAGCGCTAATTATACCGGGTCGGCTGAAGGGCTGCAACCGCTCAGCCGACCCTGACCACACACGTCGTACGAGGACGTCTCATGGCTACCCATCATTCTACAGCACCGGCCCGCGCCGGTGAACGCTCACGCTCGCCTTCCACACAGGTCGGACCTGTCACAGTCGCGCTCCGCACCATGCGGCAGGCTGAGCCTGAGGCTCCCGCGCTGGTCGCGTTGCGCCAGGGCCTAGAGTCCTACTTCGCCGACGCCGGCATGCCCGTCGACCTCTCCGCTCAGATGGATGTGGAGCGCCACCGCATCCACGAGCTGCGCGACGCAATTGCCGGCTGCATCGAGGCGGACATCGCCTTGCTCGACGCCCTCGACGGCGATCCCGATCTTGAGGACGGCTGCGACGCGGAGCCGAGCCTGTGCGGCACATTCGTTTCGCCGCCGAGCCCGGAGGACCGTGAGGACGCCGACGACAACGGCATCGGCGATGCGGACGGGCTGCAAGAGCAGCTGATCCGCTACAAGCGACTCTGCCGCGCGCTTCGGGGCGAGGAGGCGCGTCATGGCTGAGCGCTCCACCTCCCGCCGCGCGATCCTCACAGGCCTCGCTGCTGCCTCGACGGTGCCCGCCGGCATCGGTCTCGCCCACTCGGGCGCCGGTGAGGCGAGCGACCCCCTCCACGCCGAAGCCTACCGCCGCCTCTTGATCGGCTACCGCTGGCACCAGCAAGCCCGCGTCGTCAGCAACGAAGCGCGGTTCAACAGCCTGGAGGAGGCTGCCGCTACCAAGGTGTCGCACTGGTTGTGGGATCAGGCCGACAAAGCCTTTGACCTTCCTGCGCCGCGCACAGCAACAGGAATGCGCACTCTCGTTTTCGCCATGGCGATCATGCTGGAGGGTGAGGCGGCCAACGAGCACTTTGACACTGAGGCCAAGCGAGCAATTCGGTTTGTCCGCGCAGTCATGTCGTCCATGGGTCTGACGCTCCCGGAGGAGTACCCAGGCTTCGGAGACGAGCCGGACCACAACGAGCGAGACGCGGCCATCATGACACGCCCCGGCTGGTTGCCTGCCTGGGCACTCGACGGGCGTTCCGAGCCCTACCCCTCCGACCTGATGGGAGGGATGTCATGACAGGGAAACGGAAGTCGGACCTAACCGACCTGTCGTCGGACGCATACGACCTGCGAAATGCGGTCACCGCGACACGGATCGTGCTGGATCATTGTCTATCGATGACCGATCCTAAGGATGGGGCAACGTGGCGGACAATTAGGCTGCTCGATGAGCAACAGGAAGCACTTTGCTTTTTGATGCTGAAAGTCGAGCGGATGTCCCGCGATTTAGCCCAGGCATTAGACGACTTTGAACCCAATAGGGGCACGCGCCAATGAGGCTGCTCCGCCTGATCCGCTCCGTGTGGCTCACGCGAGGCGCACGTGCCGACTTCGTGAGATCGGAACGGCACCGGCTTATCGCCGACGCCTACCTGAGCCGCTCGATAGCCCGCCTAGATGTGGCAGACGCCATCCTTGAGGCTGAGCGCACCGCCTTGGTGCATCGTGTCTGACAACCCGGCCCGGCCGCAGGTAGGTGCATGACGCCCCTGCCTCGCCGGCCGGACTCTATGACCTTAAGGAAGCTAGAACGACGCCATCTGAGGCATTTTGAACCATCGGAGGCGGCGTGCGCTGTTACCCGTGGCGTTACCCCGGACCTCGACCGCAACCCCTGACATTGAGCTAAGTGCTGGTGCGGACGGCGGGACTCGAACCCGCACGACCAGAGGTCGCAAGATTTTAAGTCTCGTGCGTCTACCGATTCCGCCACGTCCGCGCGGGCGCTGCCCTGCCGCTCCGGGTTAGCCGGGGGCAGGGCGCAGATCAAGGCCCATCAGGCCGGCGCGAGCGGCCGCCAGCCGTAGAGCCAGGCGTAGCGCTCGGTCATCTGCATCGGGCCGAGCCGCCCCATCACCACGTCGCGGGCGGCCGACACCAGGGGGCCGGCGTGGTAGATGCGGCCGTTGCGGCGGGCATGGGCCTGGATGGTGCGCACCCGCTCGGTCCGGGCGCGGGAATAGGCCGCGAGCGCCGCCGGCACCGGCTGGGCGGGGGTGAGGCAGGCGGCGAGCACCGCGGCGTCCTCGATCGCCAGCGCCGCGCCTTGCGCCAGGAACGGCAGTACCGGATGGGCGGCGTCGCCGAGGAGCGCGATCCGGCCGCGGGCCATCGGGCGGGCCGCCGGGCAGTCGACCAGGGACCAGACCAGCCAGGATTCGGGCCGGGCGAGCAGGCCGGCGAGGGGCGGGGCGGCGTCGGCGAAGGCGGCGCGCAGGCGCGCGGGCTCGCCGCGGGCGCCCCAATCGTCGCTGGCGCCCTCGTCCGGCACCACCGCCACGAGGTTGAGCCGGCGCCCGCCATTGATCGGGTAATGCACCACGTGCCGGCCGGGGCCGAGCCACAGGCCGGTCTCGTCGGCGAGGAAATCCGGGGGCACCGCCTCGCGGGGCAGGGTGGCGCGCCAGGCGGCCTCGCCGCGGGGGCGCAAGGCCCGCCGGTCGAGGGCCTTGCGCAGGGCGGAGCGCACCCCGTCGGCCGCCACCACGAGGTCGGCCGTCAGGGTTTCGGTGCGGCCTCCGTCGCTGGCGAGCGTCAGCGTGACTGCCGTCGCGCCCTCCTGCACCCCGGTGACGGCGCGGCCGACGCGGAGGCGGATGCCCGGGCGGCTGCGGGCGGCGTCGAGCAGGATGGTCTGGAGATCGGCCCGGTGCACCACCCAGTAGGGCGCGCCGAAGCGCTCGCGCATCGCCTCGCCGAGCGCGATCTCGCCGATGTCGCGGGCGGTAGCGAGGCTGCGGATCCGCACCCGGGCCGGCTCGCCGGCGACCCGGCGCAACGGCATGCCGAGGCCGAGATCGGTCAGGATCCGGCTGGCATTGGGCGAGAGCTGCAGGCCTGCCCCGACCTCGCTGAAGGCGGTGCGGCGCTCGACGAGGGTCACGTCGTGCCCGCGGGCGCTCAAGCTCAGGGCCGCCGTGAGTCCGCCGATGCCGGCCCCGACCACCGCGACGCGCAGGCCCGGCCGGTCCGGGACCGGACGGCTCCCCGGCTGGCGCTCCTGAGCCAAGATCTACTCCCGCAGCAAGGCTTACTCGGCGGCGAGGCGGGCGCGGTCGTCCCAGACGCTCGAGGCTGGCTCCGCCGTGCCGGCCTTCAGGCCCGGCTTGTAGCGGTACAGGGTCGAGCAGTACTGGCAGATGATCTCGTGGTCGGCGCCCATGTCGAGGAAGACGTGGGGATGGTCGAACGGCGGCAGCGCGCCGATGCACATGAACTCCTTGGAGCCGACCTGGATGACCGGAACGCCGTCCTGGTTATGGAAGTGCGGGACCGCCTTGTCTGCCATCGCCTCAGAATTCCTGGCTGCCGGGCCGCATCGGGCCCCGAATCTCGGGTTCTCCTAGCCCCTCGGGGCCGCCGCGCCTAGGGGTGCGGGCCGGCCCGGAAGGGTCCGCCGTCCTTTGGTCACGGTCTTGCGACATCGGGGCGCCCCACCGGCTTCACCGACCACGAGAGGATCGCCCGTGACCCGTTTCCTGCCGAGGCTCGCCGTTCTCGCCGCCCTCGCCGGCGCGACCCTGCTCGGCGCCCCCGCCGCCCAGGCCCAGAGCCGCACCGTCGTCGGGGCCGGCGCGGGCGCGGTGGCGGGTGCCCTCGTCGCCGGGCCGATCGGCGCGGTGGTGGGCGGCGTCGTCGGCGCGGCCTGGGGCGAATCGGGCCGGCGCCCGAGGCGGAGCGCCCGCCGGGTGCGGCGCCAGGACGGGGCACGCCGGGTCTCGGCGCGGCCGGTGCGGGTGGCGCAACGCACCCCGGCGGCGGCGCCGGCGCGCCCGCGGGCCTGGGTCGACCCGCGCTGACGCGGGCCGTCCGCGCTCCTTGCCGTCTCGGCCGTCTTACCGTCTCGGCCTCCTTGGCTTCGGGGCCGGAAGCGCCTACATCGGACGACATCCAGAGCGCCGCCAGCAGCATTTCCCGGGCCCCCGATGAGTCGTGACGAGCAGAGTGCGGTCAAGGATGGCCGCCGGCAGGAGCCGCCGATCCACGGCCCCGAGGCCTTCGAGGCGATGCGCAAGGCCGGCCGGCTGACCGCCGAGGCCCTCGACCTGCTGATGGAGGCGGTGGCGCCCGGCATCACCACCGAGGCGCTCGACCGCCTCGCCTACACCTTCGCGATGGATCACGGCGCCTATCCGGCCTCGCTGCACTATCGCGGCTACCCGAAATCGATCTGCACCTCGATCAACCACGTCGTCTGCCACGGCATCCCGAACGACAAGCCGCTGCGCGAGGGCGACATCGTCAACCTCGACATCTGCCTGATCGTCGATGGCTGGCACGGCGATTCGAGCCGCATGGCCTATGTCGGCGAGGTGCCGCGCAAGGCGGCGCGCCTGTGCGAGATCACCCACGAGGCGATGATGCGCGGTATCGCGGCGATCAAGCCCGGCGGCACCACCAACGACATCGGCGCGGCGATCCAGGCCTTCGCGGAGGGCGAGCGCTGCTCGGTGGTGCGCGATTTCTGCGGCCACGGCCTCGGCCGCACCTATCACGACGCGCCGACCATCCTGCACTACGTCGAGCCGAGCTACAGCGTCGCCTTGCGCCCCGGCCAGTTCTTCACCGTCGAGCCGATGATCAATCTCGGCCGCCCGGCCGTGAAGGTGCTGGCCGACGGCTGGACCGCGGTGACCCGCGACCGCTCGCTCTCCGCCCAGTTCGAGCACACCGTGGCGGTGACCGAGACCGGCGTCGAGATCTTCACCCTCTCGCCCAAGGGACTGGACAAGCCGCGCGACACCGTGGCCGCCTGACCGCCCGCCGAGCTGACGGCCCGCCATGGCTCGCCCGCCCCGCCCCACCCCCGGTTTCGCGGAGGCGGGTGCTGCCGCGCCCGCGCTCAACAAGGCCGAGGAACCGCATTACCACGGCCACCGCGACCGCCTGCGCGCCCGCTTCGCGCAGGGCGACACCCTGCCCGACTACGAGTTCCTGGAACTGGTGCTGTTCCGCGCCATTCCGCGCCGGGACGTGAAGCCGATCGCCAAGGCGCTGATCGCCCGCTTCGGCAGCTTCGCCGAGGTCATCAGCGCCCCGGCCGAGCGGCTGCTCGAGATCGACGGGATCGGCCCCTCGGTCGTCACCGATCTCAAGATCATGGAGGCGGCCGGCCGCCGCCTCGCCCGCGGTGCCGTGGCCGAGCGCACCCTGCTCTCGTCCTGGGCCGCGGTGATCGATTACTGCCGGGCCGCCATGGCCTTCGCCCCGCGCGAGGAATTCCGCCTGCTCTTCCTCGACAAGCGCAACCGCCTGATCGCCGACGAGGTGCAGGGGAGGGGCACCGTCGACCACACGCCGGTCTATCCCCGCGAGGTGGTGCGCCGGGCGCTCGAACTCTCGGCCACCGCCCTGATCCTGGTCCACAACCATCCGTCCGGCGACCCGACCCCGTCCCAGGCCGACATCAAGATGACCCGCGACATCGTCGCGGTGGCCGGGCCGCTGGGCATCGTGGTGCACGACCACATCATCGTGGGCCGCGACGGGCATGCGAGCTTCCGCGGGCTGAAGCTGATCTGAGCGCCGCGGGGTATCAGCGGTCCCCGCCGCCGTGCCGCGAAATTGAGCAGATTCGCTCCAGCCGCGGCGTCCCCCGCGCCGCGCCGCCTGACGCTGCGCAAAGTCGTGCGCGGGCAGGGGGGAAGGACGCATTTCCTTTGCCTTGGCCCCCGTCTTGCGTCTAGCTTCGTTGCAAACAGAGGGACGCCCATGCCGCTCAGCGCGTTCGACGAGATGACGGGAATCCAGGAGAGCGGACTGGACCCGGCCGCCGTGCGCGAGGCGTACGCGGCGCTCAAGACCTGGCTCGATACGACTCCGCCCGAGCATTTCGACACGCGGCGCAGTCAGGCCGAATTGTTCTTCCGCCGGATCGGCATCACCTTCGCGGTCTACGGCGACAATGAATCGACCGAGCGGCTGATCCCGTTCGACATCATCCCTCGGGTGCTGACCAAGCCCGAATGGGGCTTCCTGGAGCGCGGCCTCAAGCAACGCGTCACCGCGCTCAACATGTTCCTGGCCGACATCTACGGCCCGCAGGAATGCATCAAGGCCGGAATCATCCCGGGCGACCTCGTCTACCGCAACCCGCATTACCGGCTGGAGATGCGGGATTTCGAGGTGCCGCATGGCAAGTACGTCCACATCGCCGGCATCGACATCGTCCGCACCGGCGAGGACCAGTTCTTCGTGCTGGAGGACAATGCCCGCACGCCGTCCGGCGTCTCCTACATGCTGGAGAACCGCGAGGTGATGCTGCGGCTCTTCCCCGAGCTGTTCTCCAAGCACCGGGTCTCGCCGGTCGAGGCCTATCCGGACGCGCTGCTGGCGACCTTGCGCAGCCTGGCGCCGATGAGCGCGGCCCGCGACCCGAGCGTGGTGCTCCTCACGCCGGGCCGCTTCAATTCGGCCTTCTACGAGCACTCCTTCCTGGCCGACAAGCTCGGCGTCGACCTCGTCGAGGCCTCCGACCTCTTCACCAAGGACGACGTGGTCTACATGCGGACCACCGAGGGGCCGCGGCGGGTCGACGTGATCTACCGGCGCATCGACGACGACTTCCTCGACCCGTTGGTGTTCCGGCCCGATTCGGTCCTCGGCGTGCCCGGTCTGATGAGCGCCTACCAGAGCGGCAGCGTGACGCTCGCCAACGCGGTGGGCACCGGCATCGCCGACGACAAGGCGGTCTACAGCTACATGCCGGAGATCGTGCGCTTCTTCACCGGCGAGGAGCCGATCCTGCACAACGTGCCGACCTGGCGCTGCCGCGAGAAGGACGCACTCAACTACGTCCTGTCGAATCTCGGCGACCTCGTGGTCAAGGAGGTCAACGGCTCGGGCGGCTACGGCATGCTGGTCGGCCCGCACGCCACCAAGCGCGAGATCGAGGAATTCGGCCGCAAGCTGCGCCACGCGCCGGACGGCTTCATCGCCCAGCCGACGCTCGCGCTCTCGACCTGCCCGACCTTCGTCGCCTCCGGCGTCGCGCCCCGCCACGTCGATCTCAGGCCCTTCGTGCTCAGCGGTGCCGACGAGATCCGGATCGTGCCCGGCGGGCTGACCCGGGTCGCCCTCAAGGAGGGCTCGCTCGTGGTCAATTCGAGCCAGGGCGGCGGCACCAAGGATACCTGGGTGCTCGACGGCTGACCCGTCCGGCCTAGCCTCGCCGGACCGGGCTCCCGGCCCGGTCCGCCCGTACCGTCCCAGCGTGAGCCTCTCGCCGCCATGCTCTCCCGCACCGCCGACAACCTGTACTGGCTCTCGCGCTACGCCGAGCGTGCCGATTTCGTCGCCCGCATCCTCGACGCGGCCCTGCGCCTCTCCGCCCTGCCGGCCAATTACGGCGGCGCCGACGCCAACGAGTGGGAATCGGCGCTGGCCTCGGCCGGCAACATCGAGCTGTTCCGCCCGCTCTACGACAGCATCAACGAGCACACCGTCCGCGACTTCCTGGCCTTCAGCCCCAACAACCCGTCCTCGATCCGCTCCTGCCTGCACACCGCCCGGGAGAACGCCCGGGCCGTGCGCACGGCGCTGACCAGCGAGATGTGGGAGGCGATCAACGAGGCCTACCTGCACCTGCGCAGCTTCGAGGGACGGGACATGACGCGCGAGGAATTCGCGCGCTTCCTCGACTGGGTGAAGGGCGTGTCGCTGGCCTTCGACGGCTCGGCCTACCGTACGATGCTGCGCAACGACGGCTACTGGTTCACCCGGCTCGGCGTCGCCATCGAGCGCGCCGACAACACCGCCCGCATCCTCGACGTGAAGTACCACGTGCTGCTGCCCGAGACCGAGCGGGTCGGCGGCAGCCTCGATTACTTCCAGTGGACCACGATCCTGCGGGAGGTCTCGGCGCTCACCGCCTATCACTGGGTCTACCGCGAGAGCATCAAGCCCTGGCTGGTCGCCGACCTGCTGATCCTCAACCGCGAGATGCCGCGCTCCCTGGCCAATTGCTACGAGATGCTGGTGCGCAACCTCGACCGCATCGCCGACGCCTATGGCCGCCGCGGGCCGAGCCAGCGTCTCGCCCGCGGCATGCTGGCCAAGCTCGACGACCTCACGGTGGACGAGATCTTCGCCGCCGGCCTGCACGAGTTCATCGAGGATTTCATCGCCGAGAACAACCGGCTCGGGGCCGCGATCGTCGAGCAGTATCTGGGCTGACGGCCCCCCGGGCGGGTACCCGGCTCCCGGGCGGTTTCGCCCTCCCGCGGGACGGTGTATAGCACCGCCCCGCACGGCCCAGCTTTTGCGTGACAGCGAGCGTCGCGATCCCATGCGCATCCGCGTCGTCCACGAGACGGTCTACCAGTACGACAGCCCGGCCCGGGGCCTGATCCAGATGCTGCGGCTGACGCCGCGCGACCATGACGGCCAGCACGTGCGCGCCTGGCGCATCGAGCCGACCGTCGACGGCCGCCTGAGCCGGCGCGAGGACGGATTCGGCAACATCGTCCACGTGTTCAGTGCCGACGGGCTGGAGGAGGCGCTGACCATCCGGGTCACCGGCGAGGTCGAGACCACCGAGACCCATGGGGTGATGCGCGGCATCTCCGAGTGGCTCCCCGACCCGTTCTACCTGCGCGAATCGCGCTTCGCGGTCGCCGACGAGGCGATCCGGTCCTTCGCCGAGGAGGCGGTGGGCGCGAGCATCGACCCGCTCGACCGGCTGCACCGCCTGCTCGCCGGCGTGCACCGGGCGGTCGACTACGCCCCCGGCCCGACCGGCGCCGCCACCACGGCCGCCGAGGCCTTCGCCTTGCGCAAGGGGGTGGGACAGGACCTCGCCCACGTCTTCATCGCGGCGGCGCGCCATCTCGAGATCCCGGTGCGCTACGTCTCGGGCTATTACTGGCGGCCCGACACCGCGGAGCAGGAGGCCGGCCATGCCTGGGTCGAGGCACGGGTGCCGGATCTCGGCTGGGTCGGGTTCGATCCGGCCCACGGCATCGCGGTCACGGAAGCCCATCTGAGGGTGGCGATCGGCCTCGACTACCTCGACGCCGCTCCGGTCCGCGGCAGCCGCACCGGCGGCGGCACCGAGACCATGACCGTGCGGGTGCGGGTCGACGACGCCCGGGCGCCGCAGGCCCAAGTCCAGCAAGCCCAGCAAGCGCAGGGCCAGTCGCAGGCGCAGGGCTGACGGGCGGCCCCTGTGGCGCCGCCGCGATAGCCCCGCGTCACCTCACCTCGCGGCAGCGGAAGGGACTGGATTAAGCGAGGGGCCTGCGCCAGGGTGGCGCCGCGCGTGCGGTACCGGACCGCCCGCCTGACGATCGCCGGGGGGCGGTGAGCGATGACCTATTGCGTCGGGATCCTGGTGGAAGAGGGTCTCGTCATGATCGCCGACACCCGCACGAATGCGGGGCTCGACGACATCTCGACCTACCGCAAGCTCCATATGTTCACGAAGCCCGGCGAGCGGGTGCTGGCGCTCGCCTCGGCCGGCAACCTCTCGGTGACGCAGTCGGTGCTGTCGCTGCTGACCGAGGGCGTCGATGATCCCGATACCGGCAAGCCCGAGACGATCTACGACGCGCCGACGATGTTCCGCGCCGCGCAGCTGATCGGCCGGGCGATCCGCAAGGTGCGGGCGATCGAGCGCGCCGGGTTCGAGGCGGCGCAGCTGCGCTTCGAGGTGTCGTTCCTGTTCGGCGGCCAGATCGGCGACGGGCCGATGCGGCTCTACATGATCTACTCCGCCGGAAACTTCATCGCCTGCAGCCAGGACGCGCCGTTCCTGCAGATCGGCGAGCACAAATACGGCAAGCCGATCCTCGACCGCGCGGTAACCTTCCGGACCGACATTTACGATGCACTCAAGGTCGGCCTCGTCTCGATGGATTCGACCATGCGGTCGAATCTGGGGGTCGGCCTGCCGATCGACCTGACGGTGATCCGCCGCAACACCTGCGACACCGAGGTCCTGCACCGGATCGAGGCCGGCGAGCCGTATTTCCACGACCTGCGCGAGCGCTGGTCGGCGGCCCTGCGGGCGGCCCACCGGGCGATCCCGCGGCCGCCCTACGGGCCGGGTGCGAAGTAGGGGAGCGATCGAGGCTTCACCGGGTGCCCAGTCAGGCTCGGCTTGTCGAGAGACGCTCCATCGTCATCCTGGCGCCGCGCAGCGGAACCCGGGATTCATCACCGCCGACCTTTCGGAATGAATCGGAACGGCGACCGCCGCAGCCTTCCGCGTCAGCGGTCACGGATCCCGAGTTCTCGGCCGCGCCGAGCCCCAGGATGACGTGGAGAGGTACGGTGGGTGCGCCAGATCGACTGACGCTCCCATCGAGCAGACGCTCGGGTGAAAAAGAACGAAAGGGCTGGCTGCCCGCTCGCTTCTGAACCATCCGCGGTTCTGGATCCCGGGCTCCGCTGCGCGGCCCCGGGATGACCCTGTGCGGCGGGGCAGGGGGCGTCCATCCTGCCTCCGGGCAGGAATACTAACGCGCTCAATCCGCCAGTTGCCGCGCCTCTTCCGGCAGCATGATCGGGATGCCGTCGCGGATCGGATAGGCGAGCTTGGCCGAGCGGCTGATCAGCTCCTGGCGGGCGGAATCGTAGTCCAGCCGCTCCTTGGTGAGGGGGCAGACCAGCAGTTCGAGCAGCTTCGGGTCGATGCGGGTGGCCTCGGCGGGGAGGGTGGAATCGGTCACGGGTGCTCCTTCCGACATGACGGTCGCCAGGGCTTACCCCAAACCGCCGCCTATTGCAGCGTCGGTTCGCTGCCCGATCCCCGCACCAGCTCCATCTCGGTCACGGCGATCAGCACCTCGGCCCGGGTCTTGAGGTCGGGGGCTTCCAGCATCGCCTGCTTCTCGCGCGGGCCGAACGGGCTCATCATGCAGAGCGCGTTGACCAGCGCCTCGTTCGGCGCCTCCTCGATCCCGGCCCAGTCGACCTTGAGGTCGTTGGCATCGACGAAATCGCGCAGGGCCTTCAGCACCCCGGCGCGATCGACCGCGTCCTCGCCGGCACGGGCGTGGAAATCGCTCTCGAACGGCGCGAAGGTCACCTTGCAGCGGCGGTAGCCGGTGGTGGTGGACAGTTCCTCCTCGATCCTGAACCGGGCGATGCCGGTGAGCGAGATCAGGTAGCGGCCGTCGCCGGTCTCGGCGAACTGGGTGACCCGGCCGGCGCAGCCGACCCGAAAGAGCTTGGGCGAGAGCGGCGTCTCGCCGGATTCTGCATCGGGCTGGATCATGCCGATCACGCGGTCGGTGCGCAGGGCATCGTCCACCATCGCGAGGTAGCGCGGCTCGAAGATGTTCAGCGGCATCTGGCCTCGCGGCAGCAGCAAAGCGCCGGGAAGCGGAAAGACCGGGATCACGACCGGGCAATCGGCCGGACCCTTGTAGGCGACGTTCATGCTCATCGGCGTCGCTCCCGCGCGAAACGAAGGGATCCAGGGCCCCTTCGTCTCGGGCCCAGGCTCACAGCGTACCAACTAGGGCGCTGCCCTCCGGCGTGGATACCTGTCCGGCGTAATGCCGCGCCGGACAGGACTTCATGACCCCCTACGAGAACATGAGGGTCGAGAGCTTGCGCCGGCCGCGGATCGTCATCGGGTCCATCGGCCCCCAGGCCTCGAACAGCTGCAGCAGCTGCTTGCGGGCGCCGTCGTCGTTCCAGGTGCGGTCGCGGCGGACGATCTCGATCAGCTGGTCGACCGCCTCCTGCTGCTTGCCCTTGGCGTTGAGGCCGAGCGCGAGGTCGAACCGGGCCTGGTAATCGGCCGGGTCGGCGTCGATCCGCTGCTGCAGGCCGGCGAGGTCGCCGAGCGACGCCGCCTGCTCGGCGAGCTCGATCGCCGCCCGCACCGCGGCGATCGCCGGGTCCTTGGCGGCCTCCGGCGGGGCCGCGTCGAGGAAGCGGCGGGCGCCCTCGATGTCGTCGCGGTCGAGGACGAGGCGGGCGAGCGCCGCGATGGCGCCGGCATGGCCCGGCTCCTGACCGAGCACCGCGGCGTAGATCTCGGCGGCGGCATCCGTGTCGCCGGCCTCGGCCACCGCGTTCGCCTCGGCCATCAGGTCCTCGACCGCGGTCGGCCCGAGGGGACCGACGAGGCGCTCGATGAAGGCCTTAACCTGGCCTTCGGGCAGGGCGCCCATGAAGCCGTCGACCGGCTGGCCGCGCTGGAACGCGATGACCGCCGGGATCGACTGGATGCCGAGCTGGCCGGCGATCTGGGGGTGCTCGTCGATGTTCATCTTGACGAGCTTCACCTTGCCGCCGGCGTCCTTGACGGCCTTCTCGATGATCGGCGTGAGCTGCTTGCACGGCCCGCACCACGGCGCCCAGAAATCGACCAGCACCGGCTGCTGCAGCGATTCCTGCATCACGTCCTGGCGGAAGGTCGCGGTGGTGGTGTCCTTGATCAGGGCGCCCGCAGGGGCGTTACCGGCCGCGGGAGTGTCGGTGAGCATCGATGACCTCGGAAGAACGGCCTTCACGTCGCGAGCCCGGTCGGCCCGCCGAACAGATGGGGTAGACCGGTCGCCCCGACCAGGGCAAGGCGCGCGAAGCCGATATCGAAACAGGAGAATCGGATGCGGGACGCGCCGCGCGGTGCGTCCCGCGCGTCCTCACGCCGCCGCCGGTGCCGTCTGGCGCATCCGGCCGATCATCAGCGACATCAGCGCCGCCATCAGCGCCGTGAGGCCGGCGGCCAGGAACGCCTCGAGGTAGCGGCCTTCCGAGGCCCGCACCAGGCCGGCGCCGAAGGCCGCGGTGGCGGCGCCGAGCTGGTGGCCGGCGGCGATCCAGCCGAACACGATCGGGGCGTCGCGCTCCCCGAAGGCCTCGTTGGCGAGCCGCACCGTCGGCGGCACCGTGGCGATCCAGTCGAGGCCGTAGAACACCGCGAAGATCGACAGGCTGTAGAACGAGAAGTCGGTGAAGGGCAGCGCCATCAGCGACAGGCCGCGCAGGCCGTAATAGACGAAGAGCAGCTTGCGCGGGTCGTAGCGGTCGGTGAGCCACCCCGAGCCCGTGGTGCCGATGAGGTCGAACACGCCCATCAGCGCGAGAAGGCCGGCGGCCCGCACCTCCGGGATGCCCTGGTCGGCGCAGAACGAGATCAGGTGGGTGCCCACCAGCCCGTTGGTGGTGAGCCCGCAGATGAAGAACGTGCCGAACAGGAGCCAGAAATCGCCTTTCCGGCTCGCCCGCACCAGCCCGTCGATCGCCGCGCGAAAGGGATTGGCGCGCCGCGGCGGCTCGGACGCCGTGCCGGGAGCGGCGCCGTACGGGGTGAGGCCGATGTCGGAAGGCCGCTCCGGCAGGAGCCAGGCGACGACCGGGATCAGCGCCGCGATGGCGCAGGCGACGGTGAGCACCACCGGCTGCCAGCCGCCCGCCTGCGCGATCGCCGCGAGGCCGGGAAGGAAGATCAGCGTGCCGGTGGCGGTGCTGGCGGTCAGGAGCCCCATGAACAGGCCGCGCCGCACGGCGAACCACCGGTTCACCACCGTGGCGCCGAGCACGATGGCGACGCAGCCGCTGCCGAGGCCCGACAGCACGCCCCAGGTGGCGATGAGGTGCCAGGGCTCGCTCATCAGGGCGCTCAGCGCCGTCGAGCCCGCCATCAGGGCGAGCGCGCAGAGGAGCGTGCGGCGGATGCCGAAGCTCTGCATCAGGGCCGCCGCGAACGGGCCGACGAGCCCGTACAGGAAGATTCCGAGCCCGGCGGCGAAGGAGGTGGTGGAGCGGCTCCAGCCGAAGGCCTGTTCGAGAGGCAGGATCAGCACGCCCGGCGAGGCCCGCAGGCCGGCCGCCGCCAGCAGGCACAGGAAGATCACGCCCACGACCACGAAGGCGTAGTTCTGGCCGAACGGCCGCGGCCTCGGAGAGGCGGGGCTGGGGGATGCCGGGGAGGCGAGGCCCGGCGGCGACACTGTCGAACTCATGCTGGGACACCCTCCCCGAATCGTGCTAGGACGTTACGTACCGGTCAGTAACATCGTCAAGGGGCGCCAGGGTGACACGGAGAGCGGACGGTCGAAAGGCGGATGGAAGCGAGCCGGCCCGGGCCGGCGACCGGATCCGCGCGGCCGCCCGCGAGCTGTTCTACAGCCGCGGCATCCGGGGCGTCGGCGTCGACGAGATCGTGGCCCGGGCCGGGGTGACGAAGCCGAGCCTGTACCGCGGCTTCGCCTCGAAGGACGCGCTCGTCGTCGCCTGCCTGGAGGATTACGCCGCCGGCCTCGTCGGCCGGCTCGACGAGGCCCTGGCGGCGCATCCGGGCGACCCGCGGGCGGGCCTCGTGGCGTTCCTTTCCGGCATCGCCGAGCGCAGCGCCCGGCCGGGTTTTCGCGGCTGCGGGCTCAGCAACGCCGCGGTGGAGTATCCGGAGGCCGGCCATCCCGTCCGCGAGGCGGTGCTCGACGGCAAGCGCGTGCTCCATGCCCGCCTCGCCGCAGCCGCCGCCGCGGCCGGCGCAGCCGGGATCGAGGATGGTGCGGCCGGGATCACGTCGCCGGTGCGCCTGGCGGATGCCCTCCTGCTCCTCATCGAGGGCGCGTTCGCCTGCGGGCAGATCTTCGGCGCCGAAGGGCCGAACCGTACGCTCGCCGCGGCCGCCGAGGCGCTGATCGCCGCGAGCCTGGTGCGACCGGCCGGATGCGCCAGCAATCCCCCTCCCGAGCAGCCGCCGCGATAGAATTCCGTCAATAAACCGGGGAGCGGCGGGGCCATGGTCTTGATTCCGTCGCCGTGATCGGTCGATACGCGAGAGTTGACGCCGATCGCGGCCGATCGCCTCTCAGGCGGTCTCTTGGCCGCGACCCCCGTGGAGTTGAGCGTATGACCCTCGTACGACGTTTCCAGGTTGCGCCGGCGCTGGTCCGCCTGATCCGCAAGGAGCGCGGCTCCTCCCGCATCACCGAAGGCTATTTCCCGCCTCAATCCGGCCGGACCTCGTTCGTGCGCGTCGATGGCGGCCAGTGCCACCTCGTCCTCGTCACCTCCGACGGCGGCACCTCGAGCGAGGAGCGGACCGAGGTGCCGCGCGCCCATGGCGATGCGCTCCTCGACGTCTGCGCCGGCCGCGCCGCCTACGACCGCACCCAGGTGGCGCTCGGCAACGGCCGCGACGTGCTCGTCGACCGCTACGTCGCCCCCGCCCATGTCGACATCGTCTCGGTGGTGTTCGACAACCCCGACGAGGCCAACGGCTTTTCCGTCCCGCCGTGGTTCGGGCCCGAGGTCAGCGCCGATCCGGCCTATGAGGGCCGCAGCATCGCCCTCCAGGGCGTGCCGCAGCCCGGCGAGATCGCTCTGTCCAACGCCGCCCTCGACGCCGTGCTCGACCTGATCGAGCCGCGCTACGGCTTCGGCCGCTACGCCGCGCCGAGCCGCAACGGCGACGATGCCGGCGTGGTCAACGCGCTGCGCCGCATCGCGACGCCGGCCCCCGAGCCGACGCCGCCCCCGCCGCCCCAGGCCGAGGCTCACCCCGAGCCGGTCCACGAGCCGGCACCGCCCCCGCCGCCCCAGGCCGAGGCCCACCCCGAGCCGGCCCCGCCGCCGCCGGAGCCGCACCAGGACACCCGCATCGACGACGTGATCGAGAGCCTGTCCCAGGCGCTGGGCGCCGCGGTGCCGGGGGGCGACGCGGCCCGCGACGACGGCACTCCGGCCTTCGAGCGCTGGACCGTGCGCCCGCGCCGGACCCAGCCGACGCCCTGAGGGCGCCGTCGGCGTGCCGCCGCGCGCTCCGCGGCGGCACGCGCGTCGACCGGGCCGCGCGCTACTCCGCGGCCTCGACGTGGGGCTCGAGGTTCGGGCAGGACGGTCGCTCGCCCTTGGCCTTGAACAAGGTCTCGAAGTAGCCGAGCAGCTCCTTGAGGCCCTCCCGCGTGACGTTCGGGGCCGGGTCGCTCTGGTCCTCCGGCAACCGTCTCGTCTGGTCGGCGAAGATCGCGATCCCGTAGGCCATGCCGTGCTGGTAGAGTGCCTGGGCGGCGAAGCCGATGAAATCGACCGGCGGGACCAGGACCGGCATGCCGATGTCGCTGCCGGGATGGTCCGGGATGACATTGACGGTGTGGCCGGGGAAGCTTGCGCCCGGAATCGGCGTGTAGGCGACCGTCGAGTCCAGCGACCACCCCAGCAGGCGCGCCGAGAGCGCCTTGACGTGGCCCGGAGTGGGGATCTTCAGGAACCGCGGCGGGCAGTGGTCGTCGTTCCCGTAGATCACGTTCACGTTGTGGAGCGTGCGGATCGTCGGATCGGTCCCGACGGTGCTCCAGGCCTGAGGCACCACGTCGAGGGTGTTCCAGATGTCGAGGTTCCACGACTGCCAGGCCACCGCGCCCCGCACGGCCGGGAGCGCCTGGGCGAAGGTCCGCGCGAAGACGTCGTTGCCGGGCGAGGCGCCGGCGGTCGGATAGACGTAGGTCGTCGCGATCTGCGGCGTCGTGCCGGTCTGCACGAGGTAGAGGCCGAGCGCCGCCGACAGGGCGCCGCCGAGGCTGTGGCCCGTGACGACCAGGATGTCGGCGTCGAGCGTGGCGAGGTGCTGGCGCAGCGTCGGCGCGTTCGTCAGCGACGGGTCGGTCATCCCGAGCAGCGTGCAGAGGCCGGTCGCGGTGCCGACGGAGATGACGGCCTCGCCCGCGACCGGCGGGGAGGCCGCATGCGTCGGGGTGGCGATGAAGTCCTTCCAGGGCACGACACCCGTGATCGCGCTGCCGTCGCCGGCGGCGCCGTCCTCACATTCCCAGTCGACGGTCGACATCGCCGCGGTGCCGGCGATGGCGACGACGGCCATCTTCCTGGTAGAGCCATCGGGGAGCGTGACGTTGCTGCAGGCCACCAGCATCGCGTTGTCGGCCACGTCCGAATCCTCGGCCTGGTAGACGATCGGTCCCCAGGTCACCGTCCAGTCGCCGATCAGATCCGTGGCGGCCGTGCCTGCAGACGGTGTCTGGTCCTTGTAGGTCAGGTAGAGCTGGATGTGATTTTCCAACTGCTTCTGAAGGTCGAATTTTGCGCCTTTCATTCTGATGAGGTTATTGGACATCATGGAAATGGAAAATACTTGCTGATAAATATCGTATGACGGTGTCATCGCTTAGTCTCCGAACGACACGAATTTCGTAGCTCGAAAATTATAAATGTCGACTTGCGGACGATGTCAAATTTTGTATTGACAACGTAAATCACTGAAAATTCAGAGATGTAAAAAATAATATTTTAGGCTTGAACATCGATTCCTCGATCATCGCGACGAACGAATCGGGATATCCGGGGCGGTGCGATTGGAACCGGTCCGGTGGGTCTCGGGCGCGGCGCAGCCTGCGGCGAATCGGGCCGGCACGATCGAACCGCTTGCTCTAATCCGCTAAATCGTTGACGCCGCCGCCCGCGCGCGGCATGCCGCGCGCGGGCGGCCCGCGACCGGTCGCCGGACGGGACGGCAGACGGGCGGGCCGGTTTTCGGTTGCCGCAAGGGTGCCGGGGCAGGGACGGAGAAAGCCGAAGGGTTTTCCCGGATTTTCGATTTGGACGGAGCGGTCCGGCCTTTCTACACTGCCGGAGCCGCGGCCCGTTCCACATGACAGTCACGCGGCCAAGGCCGCAACGCGACGGCCGCTCGCGCGTCGGCCGGCATCGTGGGGAGAGAACGAACATGCAGCACGCCACGCCCTCCGCGGCGGCCCCGGGCTCGTCGCAGCCCTGGTACAAGGTTCTCTATATCCAGGTCCTCATCGCCATCGCGCTCGGCGTCCTGCTCGGCTACGTCGCGCCCGACACCGCCAAGGCGATGAAATGGCTCGGCGACGCCTTCATCGCGCTCATCAAGATGATGATCGCACCGATCATCTTCTGCACCATCGTGCACGGCATCGCGTCGATCGGCGACCTGAAGAAGGTCGGCCGCGTCGGTCTCAAGGCGCTCATCTACTTCGAGGTGGTGTCCTCGCTCGCGCTCGTTATCGGCGTCGTCGTCGGTGAGATCGTGCAGCCGGGCGCCGGCTTCGGCGCCGATCCGGCGCAGCTCGACGCCAAGGCGGTGGCCGGCTACGTCAGCAAGGCGCAGGCCGATTCGACGATCGCCCACATCATGGCGATCATCCCCAAGAGCTACTTCGACGCCTTCGCAGGCGGCGACCTGCTGCAGATCCTGCTGGTCGCGGTGCTGACCGGCGTCGTCATCACGGGCCTCGGCGAGCGCGGCAAGCCGGCCATCCATGCGATCGAGGCAGCGGGCGAGATCTTCTTCCGCATCATCGGCATGATCGTGAAGCTGGCGCCGATCGGCGCCTTCGGCGCCATGGCCTACACGATCGGCCAGTACGGCATCGGCAAGCTCGGCAACCTCGCGGGCCTCGTCGCCACCTTCTACCTGACGAGCCTCCTGTTCGTGCTCGTCGTGCTCGGGCTGATCGCGCGCTTCTCCGGTTTCTCGATCATCAAGTTCCTGGCCTACATCAAGGACGAGCTGCTGATCGTGCTCGGCACCTCGTCGTCCGAGACGGTGCTGCCGCACATGATGCAGAAGATGAAGCGCCTCGGCGCCTCGGATTCGGTGGTCGGCCTCGTCATCCCGACCGGCTACTCGTTCAACCTCGACGGCACCAACATCTACATGACGCTGGCGACCCTGTTCCTGGCCCAGGCCGTCGGGGCGGATCTCAGCTTCGGGCAGTACGCCACCATCATCGCGGTCGCGATGCTGACCTCGAAGGGCGCGTCCGGCGTCACCGGCGCCGGCTTCGTGACGCTGGCCGCGACGCTGGGCGCCATCCCCGGCAACCCGGTGCCCGTCGCCGCGATGGCGCTGATCCTCGGCATCGACAAGTTCATGTCGGAGTGCCGCGCGCTCACCAACCTCGTCGGCAACGGCGTCGCCTGCGTGGTGGTGAGCCGCTGGGAGGGCGAGCTCGACCCGGTCAAGCTGCGCGAGGTGATGGCCAATCCCCTCGCCATCGGCACCGAGATCGCCGACGAGAAGCCGGTCCCGGTCGCGCCCTGACGGCGATGGCGCGCCTTCGCATCGGCATCGATCTCGGCGGCACCAAGATCGCCGGGATCGCCCTCGACGGGTCCGGCCGGGTGCTGGGCGAGCGGCGGATCGCGACCCCGCGCGGCGATTACGACGCCTCGCTCCGCGCGATCGCGGCCCTCGTCGCCGCGCTCGAAGGCGACGCGTGGGGCACCGGGACGGTCGGGGTGGGCATCCCCGGCGCCCTCGTTCCGGCGACCGGCCTGGTCAAGAACGCCAACTCGACCTGGCTCAACGGCCGAGCCCTCGGCGACGACCTCGCCCGGGTCCTCGGCCGCCCGGTTCGGCTCGAGAACGACGCCAATTGCCTCGCCGTCTCGGAGGCCGTCGACGGGGCGGGGCAGGGGGCGGGCGTCGTCTGGGCGGTGATCCTCGGCACCGGCGTCGGCTCGGGCATCGCCCTGTCGGGCCGGGCCCTGTCCGGGCGCCAGCGCATCTCCGGGGAATGGGGCCACAACCCGCTGCCCGCCCCCCGCGACGACGAGCGCCCGGGCCCGGCCTGCTATTGCGGCCGGCACGGCTGCCTCGAGACCTGGCTCTCCGGGCCGGGGCTGGCCGCCGACCACGCGCGGCGCACCGACCGGGCGATGACCGGCGAGGCGATCGTCGCGGCGATGCGCAAGGGCGACGCGGCGGCGCGGGAGACCTTCGCGGCCTGGCTCGACCGGCTCGGCCGCGGCGTCGCAGGCGTCGTCAACCTCCTCGACCCGGACGTGATCGTGCTCGGCGGCGGCCTCTCGACCATCCCGGAGATCTACGACGCTCTCCCGGAGCGCGTCGCCCCGCACGTTTTCGGCGGCGGCTTCGACACCCCGATCCGGCAGAGCCGCCACGGCGACGCCTCGGGGGTGCGCGGGGCGGCGTGGCTCTGGAACGATCCGGATGCGGACGATCGGGATGCGCCTGCCGCGTGAGGCGTGATAGACGGTCGTCTCGACCGCGCTTCACCCTGCATGAGGCCAGACCGTGCCGGCCAGACCCGTCGACCTCGACCCGGCCTCGATCCGCATCCTCGAGCATCTGCAGCAGGACAGCGAGGTCGGCATCGGCGACCTCGCCGAGGCGGTCGGCCTCTCGACCTCGCCGTGCTGGCGCCGGGTCGCCGACCTCAAGGCCAAGGGCATCATCCGGCGCTGCGTCGCCGTCGCCGACCCGCAGGCGCTGGGCCTTCGCGTCAACGTCTTCGTCCACGTCTCGCTGGAGAGGCAGACCCAGGCCGCCCTCCAGGCCTTCTCCGACGCCATCCGCCACCGGCCGGAGGTGATGGAGTGCTACCTGATGAGCGGCGAGGCCGACTACATGCTGCGCGTGGTGGTCGAGGACCTGGCCGAGTACCAGCGCCTGATCGTGGATCACCTGACCCGGATCCCCGGCGTGGCAAAGATCCGGTCGAGCTTCGCGCTCGATCAGGTGAAATATACGACGGCGTTGCCGCTGGACCATCTGAAGGGGTGACGATCCTCGATCGGGGATTGTCGCCTGCCGGTCCTGCCTCAGAAGTCTCGACGTCGTCACGAGGCTCGCCGCGGACGAGAACCCGGGCTTCGTAGGCGCCGATCATGCAGAATTGGGAGACAACGCGCCGCTCCGTCCCGAACCGTCAGCGGTGATGGATCCCGGGTTCCGCCGCGCGGGCCCGGGATGTCGCGGAGGGTGGCAGCGAGCGGCGTGAGGAGCAGGAACGCGAAGGACTGCCCGTCAGACGCTCCCCACCCCGGGTCGCCGGGCGAAGTCCGCCTGCCGCTCGGCCTCGGCCCGCCCCGATGCCGCCCGCACATGCAGCGGGTCCTCGCGGGGGAGGCTGTCCGGCATCCGGAAATGGCGAAGGGGTCCTCTTCTCCCCGCCTGCTGGGAGAGGAGGAGCCCGCGCTTTGCCTGCTCCTCCGACGATCCTGCCCGTTACGGATGCAACGCCGCCCCCTTCGTCGCCTTGTCGACGTCCTTCTTCGGGCCGTGGAGGGCGAGGCCGACGAGGTCGGGCGCGTCGGCGGGCTCGGCCCGGAAGGCCTCGCGATTCGCCGCGTCGTGCCCGGTCCCGAACATCGCCCGGACATAGGCGCTGCGCACGAGGTCGCGCTGGATCGCCTGCTGCCAGGCGCGCCGGAGCACCTCTTCGGTCGCGGCGAAGATCAGCATCGGCTGGCCGAGGAGGCGCGCGTGGCGGCGGCCGGCCGCGTCGCAATAGGGCTCGCCCATGGCGTCGGGCACGGCGCCGGCGATGCCGGTCGCCAGGAACGCGGTGACGTTCAGCTTCTGCCACACGGCGAGGTCGTCGCGGACCAGGATGGCCACCTTGGTGTCGAACATCGGGGGTCTCTCCCTGCGGGTGATCGACCGCAGGGCTAGCCGGGCGGGAGGGCGGCGTCTGGAACGTTCGTGCGCCCGGAACGGTACGCGGCCGGGGTGAGGCCGTAGGCGCGGCGGAACCGGCGGCCGAGATGGCTCTGGTCGGAGAAGCCGGCGGCGAGCGCGGCCTCCGCCGGCGGAACCCCGGCGCGCAGGAGCGCCCGGGCCCGGGCCAGCCGCAGCTCGATCAGGCAGGCATGCGGCGAGGTGCCGAAGCGCCGGCGAAAGATCCGGGCGAGCTGGAACCGGTCGGCGGCGCCAGCGGCGCGGGCGAGCGCGTCGAGGCCGAATGCCGTCGCGGCATGGGCCTGGAGACAGTCCATCGCCCGCTCGGCGATCGCCGGATCGCCGGCCGGCACCGGGGCGGGCTCCGCGGCGCCGAGATGGCGGCGCAGGTGCAGGGCCAGGTCGTCGAGGGCCGCGTCGCTCGCGAGCGGCGAGGCGGTGCCGAAGAGGGCGTGGCAGGCTCGGCCGATCGCGCCGCCGAGGCGCCGGTCGTCGGCGAGCGTGCGGCGAAAGCCGATTCCGGCGTCGCTGCCGCCCATCGCGCGCCGCAGCCAGGCCTGCGGCAGGTACAGCATGCTGTAGCGGAAGCCCGGCTCCCGCAGGGCCTGGCCGTCATGGCGCTCGCCGGGCTCGATCAGGATCACCCGTCCCGCCGTGCTCTGCCGGCGGGCCCCGCGGCAGTAGAAGTCCTGGACGCCGTCATGGGTCACGCCGACCAGCCACTCGTCGTGGTGATGCATGTCGTAGGCATGGCCGAGGAACCGCGCCGTCACCGCCTCGATGCCGCTCGCCGGCTCGCGCCGGAGGTGGAGGAAGTCGCGCGGGCGATCCGTCACGCCGTCGCCTCCGCCCGCACCGCCCGTCCGACCGCCATGGCGAGCACCAGCCCGACCCCCAGCACCGGCACCACCAGCGCCTCGAGCCCGTAGCCGCGATAGGCCAGGGCCCCCGCCACCGCCCCGCCGACGAGAGCCAGCCAGGTGCAGGCATCCGGCACCCAGCCGAAGGCCGGCCCGACCCGGGCGGCGGCCTGGGCGAGGGTGTGGCTCAGGCTGTAGAGGGTGCCGGTCACGAAGGTGACGCCGGGGCGGAAGCCCCCGCTCCGGCGCAGCGCCGCGTTCTGCGCCCCCATGGCGGCGGCGAGCAGCGGCGGCGCCGGACCCTGGAGCGCCGGGCTGAACGCGGTCGAGAGGGCGGTGACGAGGAGCGCGGCCTCGAGGCCCAGCACCGCCACCGGCCCCCAGCGTCCCGGCAGGTGCAGCGAGACCAGGCTGCCGCAGAACCCCCCGGCCAGGAACGAGACGAACAGCAGGGCGATCTCCCAGGCGATCGGATGGCCGGGTTGGGCCAGCGAGACCGCGAACTGGGTCGAGTTGCCGCTCATGAAGGAGGTGTAGAGGCCGTCGAGCCGCAGGAAGCCGACGGCATCGACGAAGCCGGCGGCGGCGGTGAGCAGCAGGCCGCCGGCGATGTCGAGGGGAGGGGTGTCGCGCATCAGGGAGCAGAGTCTTGCGAGAGCTTGAGTCTCAAGGGGAGGGCGCGGCACTCTCCTCCGTCAGCGCGCGGCGCACCAGCATCAGATCGGGATCGGAGGGGTCCGTCCTCACCGTAAAGCCGAGCTTGCGGCACATCGCCAGCATGGTGGTGTTCTCGCGCAGCACCTGGCCCTCGACGTGGCGCAACCCCTCGGCCTTCGCCCAGTCGAGCATCAGCCCCATCAGCGACCAGCCGAGGCCGAGGCCCTTGAGGTCGGAGCGGACGAGGATCGCGTATTCGCCGGTCTCGTGGTTGGCGTCGGCGTGGAGGCGGACCGCCCCCATCATCGTGCCGGTCGCCTCCTCGATCGCCACGAAGGCGATGGCGCGGGCGTAGTCGAGCTGGGTGAGGCGGGCGAGGAAGGCGTGGCTGAAGTCGCGCACCGGGGCGAAGAAGCGCAGGCGCAGGTCCTCGGCGCTGACCTGCTTGAAGAACGCCTCGAACAGTCCCTCGTCCTCCGCCCGCACCGGCCGCACCAGGATCGCCTGGTCGTCGAGGGCGATCCGCCGCTCCCAGGCCCGGGGATAGGGGCGCACGGCGAAGCGGGCATGGCTCGGGCCGGTGCCCGCGTCGCGCCGGCGCTCCGGCGGCAGCGGTGCCACGCAGGCGCGGGCATCGAGGGCGATGACGCCGTCGCGGTCGGCCAGCAGCGGGTTGATGTCGAGCTCGCGCAGTTCCGGCAGGTCGGCGGCGAGCTGGCCGAGCTTGACCAGCACCAGGGCGACCGCCGCCTCGTCGGCGGCGGCCACGTCGCGATAGGCCTTGAGCCGGCGCGCCACCCGGGTGCGGCCGATCAGGTCGGCGGCGAGGCGCCGGTCGAGGGGCGGGAGCGCCAGCGCCCGGTCGTCGATCACCTCGACGGCGGTGCCGCCGCGGCCGAACACCACGACAGGGCCGAAGACCGGGTCGTCGGCGAGCCCGGCGATCAGCTCGCGGGCCTGCGTCCGGCGCAGCATCGCCTGGACGACGAAGCCGGTGATCCGCGCGCCCGGCCGCTCCTGCGCCACCCGGGCCCGCATCTCGGCGGCGGCCTCCCGCACCGCCGCCTCGCTGGTCAGCCCGAGCCGGACGCCGCCGACATCGGATTTGTGCACCACGTCCGGCGAGGCGAGCTTGAGCGCCACCGTGCCGCCCGCCGCGATGATCGGCCAGGCGACCTCCGCCGCCGCGTCGGCGTCGGGCACGAGGGTCACCGGCTGCACCGGGATGCCGTAGGCGGCGAGCAGGTCCGCCATCTCGCGCGGGTCGAGCCACGTCCGTTCCTCGGCGAGCACGCGATCGACGATGCTCCGGGCCGCACCCGCATCCGGCACGAGGTCGTCGGGCAGCACCGCCGGGGTGGTGGTGAGGTCGTCCTGCGCCTCGCGGTAGCGCACGAGATGCGTGAATCCCTCGACTGCGTCGGCATCGGTGGCGAAGCGCGGGATGCCGGCCTGGCTCAGGATCTCCCCGGCCGCCTCGTCGCCGACGGTGACGGCGAAGACCGGGCGGGCCCGGAAGGTCCCCTTGCGGCCGTTCTTCACCGCCTCGACGATCTCGGTCGCGACCGCGCTGCCGCCCGACAGGGCCGTCGGCACGTTGATGACGAGGACCGCGTCGTTGTCGCGGTCGGCGATCAGCGCCTCCAGGGCGGCGGCGTAGCGCGGCCCGTCGGCATCGGCGCCGATATCGACCGGGTTGCGCCAGGCCCCCGGGGCGGCGCCCGGGAACGCCGCGGCGAGGCGCTCCCGCGTGGCGTCCGAGAGCCCGGCGAGGCTGCCGCCGAGATCCATCAACCGGTCGACCGCGATGGCGCCGACGCCGCGCCCGTTGGCCAGGATCGCCAGGCGCCGGCCCGGGAAGGGGCGCTGGCGGCCCAGGGTCTCGACCGCCGAGAACATCTCGTCGAGATCCTGCACCCGCAGGAGCCCGGCGCGGCGGAAGGCGGCGTCGTAGACCGCGTCGGTGCGGGCGAGGAGGCCCGTATGGGTGGCTTGCCGCCCGTCGATCGCCTGCGCGGCGACGTCGTGCCGGCCGGAGCGCAGCACCACCACGGGCTTGGCCCGCGCGGCGGCCCGGGCCGCCGACATGAATTTCGGCGCGTCGGTCACGGTGCCGATCGAGAGCAGGATCGCCCGGGTGTGGATGTCGGCGGCGAAATGGTCGAGGCAGTCGGCGATGTCGACGTCGAGGGCGTTGCCGAGGGAGACGATGCCCGAGAAGCCGGTGCCGCGCGCCTGCGCCCAGGCGACGATGCCGGCCGCCACGGTGCGCGATTGCGAGATCAGCGCGAGGTCGCCGGCAAGCGGCGCCCGGGCGAGCAGGCTGGCATTGAGGGCGGCCCGCGGCACCGCCAGCCCCATGCTGTCGGGGCCGACGAGGCGCAGGGAATGCCGCCGCGCCGCCGCCCGCGCCGCCTCGGCGAGCGAATCCGGCCCGCTGCCGAGGCCCGTGGTGATGACGACCGCCGCGCCGCACCCCTTGCGCCCCGCCGCCGCCACCACCTCCGGCACCGTCTCGGGCGGCGTGACGATCACCACGAGGTCGGCGGGCTCGGGCAGGTCGGCGAGGTCGGCGAAGGCCTGGACGCCGTCGACGCTGTCGTGGCGCGGGTTCACCGGCCAGATCGGGCCGCCGAAGCCCGCCTCGCGGAGGTTGCGCAGGATCGCGGCGCCGAACGCGTTCGGCCGCGCGCTCGCGCCCACCAGCGCCACGGAGCGCGGGCTGAGGAGCCTGTCGAAGCGGTAGGTGCTCATGGTGGGCGTCTCGGGTGGCGTCCGGTGTCGGGTGCGGGTGCGGGGCTCTTTCGGGCTCTTGCTGGCGTCCGTCCCGCAGGTAGGGCAGCCGCAGGTGCAGGTCACGCCGGGCGCGACAGGATGATCGGAAGTGCTGGCGGGCCGTTGTGCAGTGCAACATATTTCTATTGCGTTGCAGCAGAATGAATGGTTAGTTTTCGGCTCCCGGCGAATCCCGGCTTTCCGGACGCGCTCTCCGCGCCGGACAGAACCCCTGGACCACCGATGCGTTTCCTCTCCCTCAGCACCCTGGGCTCCTGTTTCGGCCTCCTCCTCGCCACCGCGGCCGGCGCCTCCGAGCTGAATCCCCGCCAGGCCCACAGCCTCGATCTCGGCCCGGTGCGCGGCTCGGCCTACTACACCGTCGAGAAGGACGGCCTGCGCGTCGTCGCCACCCTGGCGCCGTCGGATGCGGCCGCCGCCGCCCCGCTGCGGGTGATCACCACGCTCGCCTCCGACCAGGTCGTCAGCTTCTCGGTGCCCGGCACCCAGGACGGCGCCGCCGCCTCGGTGGCCTTCGCCCGCCGCGGCAACCGGGTCGAGGTCGCCTCGACCGGCTTCTGAGCCGTCGCGCCCCGCGGATCACGGATTCGCGGGGTGCCGCCCCGGGCCTGCCGCTGCGGCGCGGGCGGCGCTTGTCTTGTCGGCCGATCTTTGCCACCTGTCCGCCGGTCTTCAGACCGACCTCGCGCACGGGCTCCAAGGATCACGCCATGCCGACCTTCTCCCCCCTCTGGCGCAACGGCGCGCTCGCCCTCGGGCTGCTCCTGCCCGGCGCGGCGCTCGCCCAGGCGCCGGCCCCCGCCGCCGCTCCTGCCGCCGCCCCGACCCCCGCCCAGTCGCCCGATACGGTCGTCGCCAAGGTGAACGGCGCCCCGATCACCGCCGGCGACCTCGCGGTGGCGGCCGACGATCCGGCGCTGTCGCTCCCCGGCGTCGACGACGCGCAGAAGAAGGGTCTCCTCGTCGATTACATGGTCGACCTGAAGATCGGCGCCCAGGCCGCCGAGAAGGCCAAGATCGCCGACAACCCGGACTTCGTCCGCAAGCTCACCTATTTCCGCGACAAGCTCCTCCTCGACGAGTACCTGGAGCGCGAGGCCAAGAAGGCGGTGACGCCGCAGGCCGAGCGGGCGCTCTACGACGAGACCGTCAAGGCGATGAAGCCCGAGGAGGAGGTGCATGCCCGGCACATCCTCGTCGACAACGAGGCCGAGGCCAAGAAGATCGCCGCGCGCCTGAAGGCCGGCGAGGACTTCGCCAAGGTGGCGTCCGAAACCTCGAAGGATCCCGGCTCGAAGGCCGAGGGCGGCGATCTCGGCTGGTTCACCAAGGAGCGGATGGTCGCGCCCTTCGCCGACGCGGCGTTCAAGCTCGAGGCCGGCAAGATCTCCGATCCCATCAAGACCCAGTTCGGCTGGCACGTCATCAAGGTCGAGGAGAAGCGCACCAAGCCGGTGCCGAGCTTCGACGAGATGAAGGAGCAGGTCGAGGCCTACCTCACCCGCAAGACGCAGCAGGACCTCATCACCAAGCTGCGCGAAGGCGCCAAGATCGAGAAGACCGCGGCGGCCCCCGCGGTGGCCCCGAAGGCGGACGAGAAGAAGTAAGCCTCGACCTCGGTCGAAGGAAAGCCCCCGGAAGCCGCGCTTCCGGGGGCTTTTTGCCGAGAAGTCGTGCCGACCGCGATCACGCGACGGATGTCCCACCCTCCTGGCCATTCCGGGCTCCGCTGCGCGGCCCAGGCATGACCGGGAGGGTGGGACATCCGTCGGGCCGGTTCTCGTCAGTGCAAGATCCGGGACGGGAGGGCGGTACCGGCCCGCCCCCGGCCTTCCTACCGCAGCACCTGCGACAGGTTCGGCCCCCGCAACGCCGCCAGCGCCGCCATCCGCACCGGCGCGTTCGGCGCGCCGTACAGGTCGTAGCCGCCCTTCCGCTGCACGATCTCGAAGTAGAACCGCTCCTCGAACGGCGTCGTGTAGAATTGCAGGAACTCGCCCTCGCCGACCCGGTCGTAGAGGATGCTCAACGACTGCATCCGCGTGATGGTCGCGTCGTCGAGGCCGAAGCGGGCCGCCACGTCGTCGTAGTAATTGGCCGGGATCGGCAGCAGCGTCGCGCCGGCGGCCTTCAGGCGTTCGGCCGCCGCGAAGATGTCGTGCGTCTCGAGCGCGATGTGGTGGACGCCGGCCCCCGCGAAGCTCGTCACCAGGCGGGCGGTGGCGGTGTTGCGGCTCTCCGAGATGTTGAGCGGCAGCCGCATGGTGCGCTCGGCGTTCGACATCGCCTTGCTGCGCACCAGCCCATAGGGGTCGGGCAGTACCACCACGTCCTCGGGCTCGAGGCCCAGCACCGCGCGGTAGAACAGCACCCAGGAATCGAGCTGGCCCTCGGGCAGGGCCTGGGCGACGTGGTCGACCCGGGTGAGCAGGCCGGCCGGCTCCGCGCCCTCGTCCATCACGAAGTCGCGCTCGAAATCGCCCCCGGTCTGGGGATCGGTGAGGATGATCAGGCTGCCGTCGGGCGCGCGGATCGACGGGAAGGTATTTTCGTCCGGCCCGATCCGGCCGCCGAAGCGGGCCGCGCCATAGCTCTCGGCCCGGCCGAGGGCCGCCAGCGCATCGTCGGTGGCGATAGCCTGGGCGCAGACCGAGGGGCCGTGCATCAGGAAGTAGGACGACGCGAAGGAATCCGGCTCGCGGTTGAGCACGATGCGGATCTCGCCCTGGCCGTAGAGCGTCACCGCCTTGCTGCGGTGCCGGCCCAGGCGGGTGAATCCGAGCTGGCCGAGCAGGTGCGCCAGCGCGCCCTCGCAGCGCTCGTCCACCGCCACCTCGATGAAGCGGTGGCCGGTGATGGAGGGCGGCAGCGGCGGATCGAACAGCTCGACCCGGCGGCGGGGCCGGCGCGCGGGGGCGGGACCTTGCGCCGCCGCCTCCTCGGTGCGGCGCACCCGCTCCTCCAGGAACAGCAGCGAGCGGTGGCCGTCGGCGGCGGTCTGGCGCGGGGGCGCGGCCCGCATCTCGTCGTTGAAGATCTCGAGCGAGATCGTGCCGGTATAGCCGCAGGCCAGAACCGCCTGGAGGAAGCCCGGCACGTCGAGATCGCCCTGGCCCGGCAGGCAGCGGAAATGGCGGCTGAGCGTCAGCGGGTTCATGCCGATGCGCGGCGCGTCGGCGAGCTGGACGAAGAACACCCGCTGGCCCGGGAGGTTGGCGATGCCCGACCAGTCGTCGGGAAGCGCCAGGGTGTGGAAGCTGTCGAGGATCAGGCCGAGATGCGGGTGGTTCGCCCGCTCGACGATGCTCCAGGCCCGGTCGAAGGTGCGCACCCGGGTGCCCCAGGACAGGGCCTCGAAGCCGATCTTCAGTCCGCGCTTCGCCGCCCGCTCGGCGAGCTGGTAGAGCTGGTCGGCCATCCGGGCATCGTCGTCGGAGACCTCGGTGCCGACGTTGGAGCAGACCAGGATCAGCGGCGCGCCCAAGTCCTCCATCAGGTCGAACTTGCGCTCGGCCCGGTCGAGGTTGCGCTTCAGTTGCTCGTCCGACACGCCCTCGAAATCGCGGAACGGCTGAAACAGGTCGATCGAGAGGCCGAGGTCTGAGGCGTAGCGGCGCACGTCGCGGGCGGCGCCGGTGTGGAACAGGAGATCGTTCTCGAAGATCTCGACGCCGTCGAAGCGCGCCGCCGCGATCGCCTCCAGCTTCTCGATCAGCGTGCCGCTCAACGACACCGTGGCGATCGCCTTCCTCATCGCGTTCTCCCCTCCGCTTGTCCGCCGGCTCTCCATCGCAAACGGGGCCGGCTCCGTCGAGCCCGAAGCGGGGACCGGGCAGCCTCCCGCCTTTCGCGCTTGACATGAACGTACTGGTTAGTACATTTGGATTCAAGCGCGTCGAATCGCGCCATCCGAGGAACGCTGTCGAGAGGAGCCCGCGTCATGGGCGCTGCCCCCACTTCCGTCCTGGCCGGCCTGATCGGCAACGGCATCCAGGCCTCCCGCACCCCGGCGATGCACGAGCACGAGGGCGACGCGCAGGGCCTGCGGCTCCTCTACCAGAAGATCGACCTGGAGCGCCTGAGCCTCGGCGCCGACGCGTTGCCCGAGCTTCTGACCGCCGCCGAGCGGATGGGCTTTTCGGGCCTCAACATCACCCATCCGTGCAAGCAGGCGGTGCTCGCCCATCTCGATGCGCTGTCGCCCGACGCGGCGGCCTTGGGGGCCGTCAACACCGTGGTCCTGCGCGACGGCAAGCGGGTCGGCCACAACACCGACTGGTGGGGCTTCGCCGAGGCGTTCCGGCGCGGCCTGCCGGACGTGACGCTGGATCGCGTCGTGCAGCTCGGCGCCGGCGGTGCCGGCGCGGCGGTGGCCCACGCGCTGCTGACCCTCGGCGTGAAGGACCTCGTCCTCAACGACATCGACCCGGCCCGGGCCGTTTCGGTCGCGTCCTCCCTGTGCGAGCGCTTCGGCGCCGGCCGGGCGCGGGCCTGCACCGACCTCGCCGCCGAGGTGGCGGCGGCCAACGGTCTCGTCCATTGCACGCCGACCGGCATGGACAAGTATCCGGGCCTGCCGCTGCCGGCCGAGTATCTCCATCCCACGCTGTTCGTCGCCGAGATCGTCTATTTCCCGCTCGAGACCGCGCTCCTGCGCGAGGCGCGGCGGATCGGCTGCCGCACCCTCGACGGCGGCGGCATGGCGGTGTTCCAGGCGGTCGAGGCCTTCCGCCTCATCACCGGCCTGACCCCGGATCCGGAGCGGATGCTCCGCCACTTCGCCGAGCTCGGCCGGACGGCCTGACCTCGCCCGAAAATCCGAACAAATGCGGCCCGAGCCAACGGGCCCGTCTCCTCCCTCTCTCCCTCAGGAAACGCCCGATGACCTCCTCCGTCTTTCCGGCGGCCGCTGCCGCGGTCGCCGCGCCCGAAGCCGTGAAGGCTCCGAAGAAGGCCGCGCTCGCGAGCTGGATCGGCAGCGCGGTCGAGTATTACGACTTCTTCATCTACGGCACCGCCGCGGCGCTGATCTTCCCGAAACTGTTCTTCGCGCCCAACAACCCGCAGGCGGCGGCGATCGCCTCGTTCGCGACCTTCGGCGTCGCCTACATCACCCGGCCGCTCGGCGCCGTGGCGCTCGGCCATATCGGCGACCGCTTCGGCCGCAAGAAGGTTTTGACCTTCACGCTGCTGCTGATGGGTCTCTCGACCTTCATGATCGGCTGCCTGCCGACCTACGACCAGCTCGGCATCCTGTCGCCGATCCTGCTCGTCATCGCCCGCCTGCTCCAGGGCATCTCGGCCGCCGGCGAGCAGGCCGGCGCCAATTCGATGACCCTCGAACACGCGCCCGCCGACAAGCGCGCCTTCTTCACCAGCTTCACCTTGAGCGGCACGCAGGCGGGGCTGATCCTCGCGACGCTGGTCTTCCTGCCGATCACGCAGCTGCCCGAGGCGCAGATGCTGTCCTGGGGCTGGCGCATCCCGTTCTTCCTCAGCGCCCTCGTGGTCGCGGTCGGCTTCTGGGTCCGCCGCACCCTGCCGGAGACCCCGGTCTTCGAGAAGGAGCAGCAGGCGCACAGCCTCGAGAAGGAGGGCCTGCCGGTCGCAGTGCTGTTCCGCACGCAATGGGCCGACGTGCTGCGGGTGATCTTCGCCGCGCTGGTCTCGGTGGTGAGCACGATCTTCAGCGTCTTCACCCTGTCCTACGCCGTCAACACGATGAAGATCGACCGGTCGATGATGCTGACCGTGCTGATCCTGGCCAACATCGTGGCGCTCGGCGCGATCCCGGCCTTCGCGGCGCTCGCCGACCGGATCGGCCGCCGCCCGGTCTTCATCTTCGGCGCCCTCGGCTCCGCGGCGCTGATCTGGCCCTACATGTGGGCGATCAGCCAGGGCAACCTGCCGCTCATCTTCTGCTTCGGCGTCCTGCTCTCGGGCGTGGTCTACAGCGCCGCCAACGGGGTGTGGCCGTCACTCTACGGCGAGATGTTCGACACCAAGGTCCGGCTGTCGGGCATGGCGATCGGCACCCAGATCGGCTTCGCGCTGGGCGGCTTCGCCCCGGTCATCAGCGCCGCGCTCCTCGGCGACGGCCCGACCGGCTGGGTCCCGGTCGCCGCCTTCGTCACCGCCACGGCGGCGATCGCCGCGGTGTCGATCTTTACGGCGCGGGAGACCTACCGCACCCCGATGGAACTGCTGGGCAAGCGCTGACACCCTGAATCCCCCGTATCTGCCCCCTCCCGGGTCACTCCGGGGCCGCCAAAGCGGGGCCCGGACTCCAGACACGCAAGTGGTTCAAGACGAGGCGGAACGGTCAAAGCTCCGTTCTGCTCCACCTGCGATCCTGGATTCTGGGCTCTCGCCTTCAGCGAGCCCCGGGATGACCCTGAGAGGGTGGAGACGGCTCCGAATAGGATTTAAAATAAAGGACCGCCGCCTCGTCACCGAGGCGGCGGTCCTGTTTCCGTTTCAACTCTTATCAGAACCGATACGTGAAGTTCCCCTTCACCGCATGGTCCTGCGCCCGCTCGCCGGCCTGGCCGGTATAGGACACGCCGAGCGTCGCCGCGGATGACACCGCCCAGTCGATCCCGGCTTGCGCCACCACCGCGTCGCGGTTGATCGGCACGCCGGCGACCAGGAAGCCGGTCTGGCCGGCCCCGAAGGCGAGGAGGGCCTTCGGCACCACGTCGCCATAGGCCCGGCGCCAGCCGACGAGGCCGGTGAGGGATATGGGCAGGTCGGCCGAGAGCCGGGTCGAGCCGCGCAGCCCCACCGTGGTGGCGGCGAGGTCGTTGTCGCGGCCGAGGCCGGAAAGCACCGCCGGGCCGCCGCGCTCGGTGAAGGCGTCCTGGCCGATGCGGATGGCGGCCGCGCCGACGAAGGGCTCGATGACGGCCGCCCCGAACGCCACCCGGTAGCCGACCTCGCCGAAGACCTGCGCGGTGAGGCCGCCGTAGCGGGCATTCAGGCCCTGGCCGAAGCCCGGCGCCAGGATGCTGCGCCGGAGCGACAGGCTGTTGCCCCCGGCGACGCCGCCGAAGCGCAAGGAGACCGGCCCGAGGGTCGTGCCGGCATAGAGGCCGCCGAAGCCGCTCTCGATCACCCCCGAGGAGGCGCGGCCGGTCGCGTCGAGGCTGGTGTTGGTGTAGCCGCCGGCGACGCCGAGGCGCCAGCCGCCGGGCACCCTGCCGAGATCCATCCGGGTGTCGGCGCCGAGCACGAAGCCGCTGATCTGACGCGACAGCGAGGCGGCGTTGCCGTCGCTCCGCGTGCGGCCGAAGGCGCCGAAGCCCTGGCCCCAGACCGCGTAAGGCCGTGGCTCGACCAGTTGCGCCGGAACCTGGACCGGCGGTGCGGCCCGGCCCGGCAGGTCGGCCGAGTAGGCCGCCGGCAGGCTGGGAGCCGAGACGCCCGGGAACACCGGAGCGTCCGACAGGTCGCCGCGGCGCAGGCGGTCGAGGATCGCCTCGCGGACGAAGAAGGCGGTCTCGAACTGCGCCGTCACCGCGCTGGCATGGACCTCGCCCGACAGGGAGGCGAAGGCGGAGCGGGCCGCGGCCGGATCGGTGTTGACCAGCACGGTCTCGTAGAGCGCGTTGCCGGTGCCGAGGGCCTCGATCGCCCCGCCCGTCACCGCCTGGTTGCGGGTGGCGCCGACCGACGCGAAGGTGGTGGCGTTGCGCCCGAGCGTCAGGCCGACGCTGTCGGCGCTGTAATCGAGGCTCGCCCCGATGAAGGTGTAGCCCGGCGTCACGGCATCGAAACGCCCGACGACGCCGTTCGACGCCTGCAGGATGACGTTGCGCTGACCGAGCAGGCTCCGCAGGGCGCCGGGGCTCAGGCTGTCCGCCCCCTCGGACGCGACCGTCACCGTGCCGCCCTCGATCCGCGCCCCGCCGGAGACGACGTCGACCCGGTCGCTCCGACGACCGGGTGCGACCTCGACCGCGAAGCGCGAGCCCTGGGCGAAGCTGAGGTCGCCGAACATCAGCAGCCTGCCGCGACCGCCGGTGCCGGGCGAGAGGGTTCCGCCGGAGCGGACGTTGACGGCGCCGAGCAAGCCGTCGCCGCCGAGCGTGCCGCCGGCATTGACGTTGGTGACCGATCTCACCGACCCATCGACGGCCAGAAGGCCGCCATTCACCTCCGTCGCGCCGCTATAGGTGTTGAAGCCGGTCAGGATCAGGGTGCCGTCGCCGGCCTTGGTCAGGCCGCCCTGGTAGGTGCGGCTCAGGAAGGCCCGGTCGCGCGCCTCGCGCCAGGTGTACTCGGTCTGCTGGTCGGCGGTGGCGCCCGCCGGCAGGCCGTTGCTCCAGCCGCGGGCGGCCTTGTCGCGCAGCCAGGTCGCGTGCTCGGCGCTGTCCTCGACCTGGCGCTGGCGCAGGGCCGCATCCGAGATGTCGTTCGACCAGGTGTCGACCGTGCCGCCCGGGAGGGTGGCGGTGAAGCGGCCGAGGAACTGGCCCGGGCCGTTCATGGCACGGCCGAGGTCGATCTTGCCCCAGCCGAAGGTCTCGTTCGGCGCGTCCGGATTGCCGAAGCCCAGATGGGTCGCGGTGGTGAGCAGCACGTCGCGCGCCTGCTCGTTGCTCATGTAGGGGAAGCGCTCCATCACCAGCGCCAGCGCGCCGGTGACGTGGGGCGCCGACATCGAGGTACCGCTCTTGGTGCCGTAGCCGGCAACCCCCGCGGTCGAGGTGACGGTGCTCAGGATGCCGCGGCCGGGTGCTGCGATGCACCAGTACTTGGCGAGCCCGCAGCGGTTGAACGCCGTGCCGTCGTCGATGGTCAGGCCGGAGGCCGCGATCCAGCGCGATTCCAGGTCGGGCTCGAAATAGGGCAGGGCGGCCCGCACGGTCGGGTTGTTCACCCCGGCATTGCCGGCGGCGAAGACCATGACGGTGCCGTTCTGCCGGGCGGTCTCGGCCACCGCGTCGAGCCAGTCGAGCCGGCCCTGGAACTTGGCATAGCCGGCCGCCACCCCCGCGAGGGTGTTGTAGTTCTCGGAGGGCGGCGGGCTGCCCCAGGACGAGTTGATCACCCGCGCGCCGGACGCCGCCAGGTTGCCGTAGGCGGCCTTGAAGTAGTTGTAGTCCTGGTTGGCGCCGTAGATCGAGGAATCGGTGGCGTTGGTGTTGGTGGCGAGCAGGCTGGCGCCGAAGGCGACGCCGTGCATGCCGGTGCCGTCGCGGCGCGCCACGATCGTGCCGTCGACATGGGTGCCGTGATCGTCGTTGACGCCCCGGATCCAGGTGCCCGGCACCGAGAACGGGCTGCCGGCCGCGAACAGGTCGCTGCGCACGCCCGCGGCGGTCTCGTAGCGGTAGCCGTTCGCCAGGTAGGTGCCCTGGACGGTGAGCGGCGTCACCTGGCCGGCGAATTCCGGATGGGTGGCGAGGAAGCCCGAATCGACCGAGCCGACCACGATACCGCGGCCGGTGATACCACGCGCATAGGCCTGGTCGGCCCGCATCGAGGTCAGGCCCCAATCGCCGAGATATTCCGGCGTGCGCCAGCTCCCGGCGTCGCCGACGCGACCCGGATCCTGATACCCGGACGATTGCGCCAGCGCGGCATAGGAAATCGTCGAGCAGAGGAGCGAGACCAGGCCGCGGGCGGCCATCGTCCCGCGTCTCGACTGTGCTTGAAGTTTCATCGAATTGCCTCAATCTGACCGCGGACTTTGCAGCCTTCTTCTTCCCGAGCGGCTCGTCCGCGCGCCGGCCCCGATGGTAGCCGCGAAAAAGCCCGGTTGATGCCGCGATCGTTTCTCGTTTGTTTGTTTCCAGGCGGCCGTGGCAGAAACGTCACGCAACCGACGCGTCCGTGCGCGCGTGTGAGCCGATCCTTCGGAACTGATACTCTGGTGGGGCATTAGCCGGGCGTTCCATCGCGAGGTGCCGGCATGACCCAGCAGATCCCGATCGGCGCCGACTGCGTCGCCGACGAGCCCGCAGGCCCGGACGGTACGCACGCCCTGCGGCCGGACCTCGCCTATCAGCGCCACGTCCTCGTCAACATCGCCTATCTCGGACCGCCCGGGGCCGGCGACCGGGGCTGGGTTCTGATCGATGCCGGGATCATGGGGTCGCGGGCCGCGATCGAATCCGCCGCCTCCGCCCGCTTCGGCGAGGGCGCCCGCCCGGCCGCGATCGTGCTCACCCACGGCCATTTCGACCATGTCGGCGCGCTGGAGGACCTGGCCGAGGCCTGGGACGCGCCGGTCTGGGCGCATCCGCTCGAGCGGCCCTATCTCGACGGCAGCGGCGCCTATCCGGCCCCGGATCCGAGCGTCGGCGGCGGGCTCCTCGCCCGGCTCTCGCCGCTCTTCCCGACGAGGCCGGTCGATGTCGGCGCCCGCCTGCACCTCCTGCCCGAGGACGGCCGCGTGCCGCCGCTGCCGGGCTGGCGCTGGATCCACACCCCCGGCCACGCGCCGGGCCACGTCTCGCTCTGGCGCGCCGCCGACCGGACCCTGATCGCCGGCGACGCCTTCGTCACCACCGCGCAGGAATCGGTCTACGCCGTCGCGACGCAAGCGCCCGAGATGCACGGCCCCCCGCGCTACCTCACCACGGACTGGGACGCGGCCGGGCGCTCGGTCGAGGTCCTGGCGCAGCTCGAGCCCGGACTGGCGCTCACCGGCCACGGCCGGCCCCTGCGCGGCCCGGGGCTGCGGGAAGCCCTGCACCGGCTCGCCCGCGACTTCGCGGCCGTGGCGGTGCCCGGGACGGGGCGTTACGTCGAGGCCCCGATCCGCGCCGGCGACCCCGCAGCCACGCGGGAGCCCTGACGGGCTCTCCCTCCCCGCTATCCACATCATGCCGGACAGGGCGGCCGGCAGGCGCGAACACAGCTTGACGGCATCGCCCCCGCCGTGGCTTGTTCACTGTATGTTCTAGCGTGAGTCGGCGCAGGCCGGCGACGTGCAGCGGCGGGCGGGAAGCGATGAGTCACGAGCCGGCGGAGCGATGGGACGGGCGCATGCCCGGCGTCGAGACCATCGCGGCGGCCTACCTCACGGCCGCCGGAGGCGACGCAGCGCTCGCCCTGCGCCGGGCCATCGCCGACGCGCTTGCCGATCTCGGCGAGGCCGAACGGCGCACGCGCCAGCGCGACCGGCTGATCTCGCGGGGCTACGTGCGGGCGGGGCCGATCGGGCGGGGATAGTCGTCTCGAAGGCGCCTGAACCCTCCCCCCTCGGCGGGGGAGGGTCGGGCGTCGCGCTTCACCTGCAACCTTCTGGTCCGTCTGCCGCGCCGCGTGCGGGCCGGCACATCGAGCGCGCCCTCACCGGACTACGCCTCCAGCACCAACCGGGATGTTCCCCATGCCGATCCATGCCATCCGCTACGACATCCGCCGCGACCGGGACGGCTGGACCGTCTACGACGTGCGCTCCGGCGCGATCGCGGTGATCGACGACGTGCTGCAGGTCGGCCTCGCGATGGACGAGGCCGATGCGGTGGCGGATGCGCTCGGTACCGAATGCCCGTCGGCCGGGCTCGCCGGCCTGATCCCCCGGTTCGCCTGGTTCCAGGCCCCGGCCAGACCCTGAGACGATCCCGCCGTCGATCAGGGCCGGAAGCCCTCGAACACCATCTGGTCGGCATGGGCCCGGGCGAGGCGCACCTGCGCCTCGGTGCGCACGGTCCAGGTCATCACCGGCATCCGGCCGAGCAGGCGGCAGAGATGGGTGGCGGCGTTCGGCAGGTCGTCGACGCGCCAGGACAGGAAGTCCGGCCGGCTCCCGGACAAATGGAGGAGCTGCCCGAGCCCGTGCCGCTGCGCCTCGGTGAGGCCGGCATAGGACGGGTCGTCGTGCCGGCTCTCCGCCACGATGCCGCGGGGAATGCCCGGGATGAGGTCGGCGAGCGCCCCGACGATCACCGGATCGAACGACTTCACCGCCACCGGGCCGTCATAGGACGCGACGATCTCGGCGGTGCGGCGGGCGAGCGCGAGATCGCCGTCGTGCCGGGTCTTCACCTCGACGATCAGCGGCGTGCGGCCGGCGATCCTGCCCAGGAACTCCGGCAGGGTCGGGATGGGCTCGCCGCTGCCGAGCACCGTGAGACCCTTGAGGGCGGCGGCGTCGCGCTCGCGCACCAGGCCGTCCGCCCCGGTGAGCCGGCCGAGGCCGGCATCGTGGAAGACCATCGCCTCGCCGTCCCGGCTGAGCTGGACGTCGCACTCGATCGCGTAGCCGCCACCGATCGCGGCATCCGCCGCCGCGACCGTGTTCTCGGGGATGCCGGCGGCCCTGTCGTGCAGGCCCCGGTGGGCGATCGGGCGGGCGGTCAGCCAGTCGGGGGCGAGGCGCTCGGACATGGTTCAGCGGACCTCGAACATGCCCTCGACCTCGACGACGGCGTCGAGGGGGAGTTCGGCGACGCCGATCGTCGAGCGGGCGTGGCGGCCGCGCTCGCCCAGCACCTGCACCATCAGGTCGGAGGCGCCGTTCATCACGCCGGCGATGGCCGAGAAGCCCGGCTCCGCGTTGATGAAGCCGCCCAGCCGCACGCAGGACACCACCGCGTCGTCGAGGTTGCCGGCGGCCGCGCGCAGCTGCGCCAGCACGTTGAGGGCGCAGTGCCGCGCCGCCTCCGCGGCGGCCTCGGGCGAGACGGCGCCGCCGACCTTGCCCTTGTGGGCCGGGTCGATCTTGCCGTCGGGGCCGAAGGGCAGCTGGCCCGAGATGATCACCAGGTTGCCGCTGCGCCGGAAGCCGACGTAGTTCGCCACCGGTGCCGCGGCCGGCGGCAGGGTGAGGCCGAGCTCCTTCAGGCGGTCGAGGATCGCGCTCATCTGTCTGGTCTCCCACCAGGCCCGTCCGGGGCGTGACGCCCGCCGGAGGCAAGGCCGGTCCGTCGTCCCGCGGCGGCCCGCCGCGGCGCGGCCGAGCCCGGCCGCGAAAGGGTCTGTGCCCGGAAGGAAGACCGGCCGCAACCCCGGGCGAAGGCGGATCGAGCGGGTCGTCCGGCGGCGTCCCGCCGTCATCTCGGCGTCATCTTCGCTCGACGGCGTTGACAGGGCGCCCTCATTCCATAGTATCCGCGCGCGCCGCCCTTCGAGGCGGCGCTTTGCTTTCCGGTCGATCGACCCACTCGACCGCGACGGAGACGAGATCGTGACCTCCTCGCTGCTGCCGACCTACGCCCGGGCCAAGGTGTCCTTCGAGCGCGGTGAGGGCGCTTGGCTCATCGCCCGAGACGGCTCGCGATACCTCGATTTCGGCGCCGGCATCGCGGTCAACTCGGTCGGCCACGGCCATCCGCATCTCGTCGCCGCGCTGACCGAGCAGGCCCAGAAGGTCTGGCACGTCTCGAACCTGTTCGAGGTGCCGGAGGCCGAGCGGCTGGCCCAGCGGCTGACCGACGCGAGCTTCGCCGACGTGGTGTTCTTCGCCAATTCCGGTGCCGAGGCCAACGAGGCCTGCATCAAGATGGCGCGCAAGTACCACGCCGCCGGCGGCCACCCGGAGCGCTTCCGGATCGTCACCTTCGAGGGCGCGTTCCATGGCCGGACGCTGGCCACCATCGCGGCCGGCGGCCAGCAGAAATACATCGACGGCTTCGGCCCGAAGGTCGACGGCTTCGACCAGGTGCCGTTCGGCGACCTCGAGGCTCTGAAAAGCGCCATCACCCCCGAGACCGCCGCCCTGATGATCGAGCCGATCCAGGGCGAGGGCGGCCTGCGGGTGGTCTCGCACGAGTGGCTGCGCACCCTGCGGGCCCTCTGCGACGAGCACGGCCTCCTCCTGATCATGGACGAGGTCCAGACCGGCATCGGCCGCACCGGCAAGCTGTTCGCCCATGAATGGTCGGGCGTGACGCCAGACATCCTGTCCTCGGCCAAGGGCATCGGCGGCGGCTTCCCGATGGGCGCCTGCCTCGCCACGCGCGAGGCCGCCCGCGGCATGACGGTCGGCACCCACGGCACCACCTTCGGCGGCAACCCGCTCGCCATGGCGGTGGGCAACGCCGTGCTCGACATCGTCCTGGCGCCGGGCTTCCTCGACCACGTGCGCCGGACCGGCCTGCTCCTGAAGCAGCGCCTCGCCGCCCTCAAGGATCGCTATCCCGACGTGATCGACCAATTGCGCGGCGAGGGCCTGATGATGGGCCTGCGCCTCGTCGTCACCAACACCGATTTCGCCGCCGCCGCCCGGGACGAGCACCTCCTGGTGATCCCGGCCGGCGACAACGTCGTGCGCCTCCTGCCCCCGCTGACCATCGGCGAGGACGAGGTGGCCGCGGCGATCGACAAGCTGGAGGCGGCCTGCGCCGCCATGGAGACGAGGGGCCGGAGGGCCGCCGAGTGATGAATGCGCCCGTGAAGATCGCGCCGGCCCCCCGGCATTTCCTCGACCTGACCGACTTCTCGAAGACCGAGCTGCGCACGGTCCTCGATGCCTGCGCCGAGCTGAAGCGCCGCCGCCGCAGGGGCGAGCCGCCCGCCGAGCGTCCGCTCGCCGGCAAGTTCCTCGGCATGGTGTTCGACAAGCCCTCGACCCGCACCCGCGTCTCCTTCGACGTGGCGATGCGGGAGCTGGGCGGCGAGACCCTGATGCTCACCGGCCGGGAGATGCAGCTCGGCCGCGGCGAGACCGTCGCCGACACCGCCCGGGTCCTGTCGCGCTACATCGATGCGATCATGATCCGCATCCTCGACCACGGCATGATGCTGGAACTGGCCGAATACGCCACCATCCCGGTCATCAACGGCCTGACGAAGGACTCGCACCCGTGCCAGATCATGGCCGACGTGCTGACCTTCGAGGAGCATCGCGGCCCGATTGCGGGCCGCACCGTCGCCTGGTCGGGCGACGCCAACAACGTGCTGGCCTCCTGGGCCCACGCCGCGGCGCGCTTCGACTTCACGCTCAACGTCGCCTGCCCGCCCGAGATGCCTGTGCCGGAGAGCCTGATCGCCCGGGCCAAGGCCGAGGGCGCACAGCTCAACATCACCGCCGACCCGTTCGAGGCAGTGGCGGGGGCCGATGCGGTCGTCACCGATTGCTGGGTCTCGATGGGCGACGAGGACGAGGCGCACCGCCACAACCTGCTGATGCCCTACCAGGTCAACGGCCGGCTGATGGCGGCGGCCGCCAAGGACGCGGTGTTCATGCACTGCCTGCCGGCCCATCGCGGCGAGGAGGTCACCGCCGAGGTGATCGACGGGCCGCAATCGGTGGTGTTCGACGAGGCCGAGAACCGGCTGCACGCCCAGAAGGGCATTCTGGCGTGGTGCCTCGGGGCGGTGCCCTGAGGGACCGATATCCTCTCGGTCGTTCCGTGGTCGCGCAGCGAGGCCCGGGACGACCGGAAGGGTGTCAGGTCCGCCGGGACCCGGCGGATGGGCTTCGACGCTCCCGCCCAAGAGATCACTCACAAGGGGATCACTCCCGAGGGATCGCCCCCAAGCGACGACCCCCAAGCGACGACCCCTTCGAAAATATCGTCCGACCCTCCATATAGCGGGATACGCCGGTCTCTCGCCGCGGCGTCTCCCGCCCCTCGCTCCGCCGGCCCGCTCCCCGCGGGGCTCTGCGGTGCGGCTCGCGCGGAAGGCCCCTCGCCGGGAGACCTTCAGATCGTGCGCGAGAGCCGGCTGTCAGCCACGCCGGCGGCGGTGAGAGCATGTCCGACACCTCTTCTTCCCAAGGTCCCGCTTCTCGAGCTTCCGAGGGCCGCGACGACGCGATCCTGCCCTTCGCGGTCGAGCCCCTCGACGTGCGCGGCCGCGTCGTGCGCCTCGGCCCGTCCGTCGACACGATCCTGCGCCGGCACGGCTACCCCGAGACGGTGGCCCGCCTTCTCGGCGAGGCCGCGGCGCTGACGGTGCTGCTCGGCTCCTCGCTGAAGTTCGAGGGGCGGTTCCAGCTCCAGACCAAGTCGAACGGTCCTGTCGAGATGGTGGTGGTCGATTTCGAGGCGCCCGACCGGGTGCGGGCCACCGCCCGCTTCGATGCCGGCCGCGTCACGGAGGCCGGCCCCCGCGCCGGCACCGCCGAGCTTCTCGGCCACGGCCACCTCGCCATGACCATCGACCAGGGCTCGGCCCAGAGCCGCTACCAGGGCGTGGTGGCGCTGGAGGGCCAGGGCTTCGAGGAGGCGGCGCACCAGTATTTCCGCCAGTCGGAGCAGATCCCCACCCGGGTCCGCCTCGCCGTCGCCGAGCAGGTCGAGGGTGAGGGCGGGAACTGGCGGGCCGGCGGCCTGCTGGTGCAGTTCCTCCCGCACTCGCCCGACCGCGCCCGCCTCGCCGACCTGCCGCCCGGCGACCTGCCCGAGGGGCACGCGCTCCTCGACGACGCCGCGGCGCGGGAGGACGATGCCTGGGTCGAGGCCAAGTCCCTGGTGGCGACGATCGAGGATCACGAGCTCGTCGATCCGACCGTGTCGAGCGAGCGCCTGCTCTACCGCCTGTTCCATGAGCGCGGCGTGCGGGTGTTCGAGGCGCAAGGCGTGCACGAGGCCTGCCGCTGCTCGCGCGAGCGGGTGATGGGGATGATCCGCAACTTCTCGCCCGAGGAGCGCCGCGACATCGTCGGCGAGGACGGCCGCATCGGCATCACCTGCGAGTTCTGCTCGCGGCACTACGACCTCGACCCGGCCGAGGTCGAGGCCGAGATCGCCGGCGGCGCCGAAGGCTGAACGCGGGGTCGGCCCCGGGCTCACGCCGCGAAAAGGACGGGCACGGCGGAACTTTTCGCACCGCAACCGACTCATCAAGCGCCCGAGCGTGTCGGGCGCTTGATGCCGGAGCCGTCGATGTCCCGCCCCCTCCTCGCCGCCGCGTTCCTTCTCGTCGCCGGCGCCAGCGCCGGCCTGGCGCAGGATGCGAGCGGCCCGAAACCCGTTCCGGGCACCCCCGCCACCCTCAACAACGACCTGCGGCCGACCTTCGTCGCCCAGGAGCCGAGCGACCTCATGGCCTCGAAGATGATCGGCCAGAGCATCGTGAACGGCGCCAACGAGACCATCGGCTCGGTGGCCGACATCGTGCTCGGGCCGGATCTCGCCGTGAAGTCCTACGTCGTCGGCGTCGGTGGCTTCCTGGGCCTCGGCACCAAGTACGTCTCGGTGGCGCGCGAGGCGCTGCAGGTCACCCGGGTCGACGACAAGACCCTGAAGGCCGTGATCAACACCGACAAGGACCAGCTCCGCGCCGCGCCGGAATACGTCTATCTCGGCCAGCAGCCCGCGAAGGCCGACGCTGCCAAGACGAGCGATGCAACGAAGACCGATGTGCCGGCGGCCACCGGCACCACCACGACCCAGCCGGCCCAGCAGTAAGGGATCCGCTCTGGCGGGACGGCGGCGTGCGTGGCACGCTGCCGTCCGGACCAACGGCCGGACACCCGCCTTGCCCGTCGACCTCTATCTCGGCTTCGTCGCCGCCACGATCGTCCTGATCCTGATCCCAGGGCCCAACGTCGCCCTGATCGTCGCCAACAGCGTGGCCCATGGCAGCCGCTACGGGCTCGTCACGGTGGCGGGGACCAGCGTGGCGCTCACCGTTCAGCTCGCCCTCACCGTCGCCGGCCTGTCGGCGATGCTGAGCATCATGGCGACGTGGTTCGAGGTGCTGCGCTGGCTCGGCGTCGCCTACCTGCTCTGGCTCGGGATCAAGGCTTGGCGCGCGCCCGCGATCGATCTGGCGAAGACCGCGCCGGAGCCGCGCGCCGCCCGGGCGATCGCCTTGCGCGGCTTCCTCGTGGCGCTGACCAACCCGAAAACACTGCTCTTCTTCGGCGCCTTCCTGCCCCAATTCGTCAGCCGCGACGCCGCGCCCCTCGGGCAGCTCGCGCTCCTGGCCGGGACCTTCCTGGTGCTGGCGATCGTCTTCGATACCGTCTGGGCGATGGCAGCGGGCCGGGCGCGGACCCTGCTGGCGCGCGGGCGCTGGCGCAACCGGGTCACGGGCGGGTTGCTGCTCGGGGCCGGCCTGGGGCTGGCGCTGGCGCGGCGGCCGTGAGTTTTTTGGAATCCGGAGTTTTCGGAAGTAGGACCCGTCCCCTCTCCCGTGTGGGAGAGGGGCCAGGGCTGAGGGTAACACGCTTCTGTGTGAGTCTCAGACCGCCGCGCTGCCAGCACCACGTTCAGAGCTTTGCCCTGAAGCGCCCCACCTCCGCGCGATCGGGTCTTGAACTGCAGACGGTCGCGAACCCCGGGCGCTCGCCCTCACACCGGGCTCCACCCCGCCGCGCAATCCCGCACCAGCTGGCGCAGGAACGCTTCCCCCGCCTCCAGCGCCGCGAGCGTGATGTACTCGTCCGGCTGGTGGGCCTGGTCGATCGAGCCCGGGCCGCAGACGACCGTCGGCAGGCCGGCGAGCTGGAAGCGGCCGGCCTCGGTGGCGTAGGGCACCGTGATGGTGTGGTTGCGGCCGGCGAGCCGCAGGGCCAGGCGCTCGGCCGGGGAGCCGGGCTCGGGCGCGAGGCCCGGCACCGCGGCGTCCTCCTCGGTCTCGACGCGGCCGTAATCGCCGAAGCGGTTGAGGCGCTCGCGGGTCACCCGCTCGACTTCCCGATCGAACAGGGCCGGGATCTCGTCGCGGGGCAGATCCGGCAGGCCGCGGAACTCCCACTGGAACTCGCAGGCCTTGGGCAGGATGTTGCGGGCGGTGCCGCCCCCGATCACCCCGACATGGACCGTGGTGTAGGCCGGATCGAACCGGCCGCTCGCGTCGCCGCGGGCCGCCATCTGGTCGGCGATGCGGTTGAGGCCCGCCACCAGCTCGGCCGCCGCCATCACGGCATTGGCGCCGAGCGCCGGCTTCGAGGAATGCGCCTCGTGCCCGTGGACGGTGGTGCGGTAGGTGTAGATGCTCTTATGGGCATCCGCCACGTCGAGGTCGGTCGGCTCGCCGACGATCACCGCGCCCGGCCGCGGCAGGTCCTGGCCGAAGCGGGCGATCACGTCGGCGACGCCGAGGCAGGTCAGTTCCTCGTCGTACGAGAGCAGGATGTGGATCGGCGTCTTGAGGTCGGCCGCCAGCATCTCCGGCACCAGGGCGAGGCAGAGCGCGTCGAAGCCCTTCATGTCGACGGCGCCGCGGCCATAAGCCCGGCCGTCGGCGATGCGCAGGGTGTAGGGATCGCTGGTCCAGGTCTGGCCGGCCACCGGCACCACGTCGGTATGGCCCGACAGCACCACGCCGCCGTCCCGCATCGGCCCGATCGTGGCGAAGAGCGCCGCCTTGTCGCCGGCCTCGTTGGGGGCGATCACGTAAGGCACGCCCCAGGCGTCGAGATACTCCGCCACCCAGTGGATCAGCGGCAGGTTCGATTTCTGGCTCTCGGTGTCGAAGGAGACCAGCCGGGCGAGGAGTTCGAGCGGGGTCAGGCGGGAGCCGGTCTTGGTCATCGGGGCGGGCAGTCTCGTGCGAGGGGCGAAAGGCCCGGTTTAGCCCAAGCCCTCCGGTCCCGACAGCCGCCCCCGCGCAAGCGCCCCCAGACGCCGGAGCACGGGTGCCCCTGGAGCGGCGCCCGATCGCGTTGCCGTCGGACGCCGCTCCCGATGTTGTGCTGCCGCATTTTCCGCGACGAACCGGGATCCGCTTCCGCCGGGAGATTCTCTAGTGCATCACCCGGCGCACATGCGGCGAATCGAGCGAGAAGGCCGGGATCGCCGCCTCGAAGCTGCGGCCGTCGGCGGTCGCCATGGTGTAGGTGCCCTCCATGGTGCCGTCCGGCGTCGGGAGGGGGCAGCCGCTGGTGTAGCTGAACGACTCTCCGGGCCCGAGCACCGGCTGCTTGCCGACCACGCCGGCGCCACGCACCTCCTGCAGCTCGCCGCGCCCGTCGACGATGCGCCAGTGGCGGGAGCGCAGCTGGACCTGCTCGCTGCCGTTGTTGGTGATCTCCACCGTATAGGCGAAGAAGTAGCGTCCGCTGTCGGGCGAGGATTCTTCCTCGACGAAGCGCGGCTGCACGGACACGCTGATGCCGCGGGTCTCGGCCTTGTACATCAGGGAACCTCCGCTGGCGGCCCGCGCGAAGCGCGACGGCCGACGGGGGGCGTGGTACGTCCGGCCTTCCGGATCGTCAATCGCCGGCCGTCGCGGTCGGTAATCCTGCACGAGGTGCATCACCCGGTCATGAGGCTTCTCGTCCTGTCCACAGGGCTCGCCGCYGCCGCGGCCGTGTCCCTGCGCGCCGACCTCGCGGCCCTCGCCCTGCTCGCCGCCTGGGGGGCGTCGGTGCTCGCCGCCGGGCGGCGGGCGGGGGAGGGGCCCTGGATCCGCGGCGCGCTCGCCCTCGCGCTGGCCTGGCGCGCGCCCGGCGGCCCGGCGGCGGCGCTCGTCGCGGCGTTGCTCCTGGAGATCGCGGCGGCGCGGCTGACTGCGTTCACCGCCGCTCGTGCCGGGACCGCGCTGCCCCGGCCCGACCTGCATTCGCTGATCCTCGCCGGCGGGGCAGGGGCCGACCTCGTCGCGGCCGCGAGCTTCGCCGCCATGATCCTGTGGCCGGACCGGCTTGCGCCGATCGCGAGCGCGCTCGCCGGACTCACCGCCATGGGGGCGATCGCCCGGGCGAGCCTGGCCGTCGCCGTGATGAGGGGCGTCCGCGACGAGGCGTGAGACTCTTCACCTCATCGAAACCCTGGCCTACCACAAGGGACCATCGAGGCAGGGGACCGTCGAGGATGGACAGGTCATGGTGACGCTCGAAGACGGGATTCAATCGGCGGAGAGCATCGCGGCGCTCGCCGCCGCCGGCGTGATCCGGCCCGCGGCGCCGTTCGCGGACGACCAGATCCAGCCGGCGAGCCTCGACCTGCGCCTCGGCGCCCGCGCCTGGCGGGTGCGGGCGAGCTTCCTGCCGGGCCGCACCCGCGACGTCGCCGCCTGCCTCGCCAAGCTGAAGCTGCACGAGATCGACCTGCGCCAGGGCGCCGTGCTGGAAACCGGTTGCGTCTACATCGCCGAGCTGCAGGAAGGCCTGGCCCTGCCGCCGGACCTCGCGGCGAGCGCCAATCCGAAAAGCTCGACCGGGCGGATCGACGTGTTCACCCGCGTCATCACCGATCAGGCGCGGGAATTCGACATGGTCGAGGCCGGCTATGCCGGACCGCTCTTCGCCGAGATCTCGCCGCGCACCTTCCCGGTCCTGGTGCGCACCGGCTCGCGCCTGTCCCAGCTGCGCTTCCGCCGCGGCCAGGTGCGGCTCGACGACGCGGCGCTGGCCCGGCTGCACGCGGCCTCGCCGCTGGTCGATTGCCCCGATCCCTCGTTCCAGGGCGGCGTCGCGGTCTCGGTCGATCTGTCGGGCTTCGACGGGCTGATCGGCTATCGCGCCAAGCGCCACACCGGCCTCGTCGACGTCGACCGGCCGCGCTCCTACCCGGTGGCCGATTTCTGGGAGCCCCTGCAGGCCGACGGCTCCGGCACGCTGATCCTCGACCCGGGCCAGTTCTACATCCTGGCCTCGAAGGAGGCGGTGCAGGTGCCGCCGGACTTCGCCGCCGAGATGGTGCCGTTCGATCCCCTGGTGGGCGAGTTCCGGGTCCACTACGCCGGCTTCTTCGATCCGGGCTTCGGCCATGCCGAGGCCGGGGGCAGCGGCGCCCGGGCGGTGCTGGAGGTGCGCTCCCGCGACGTGCCGTTCATGCTGGAGGACGGCCAGATCGTCGGCCGCCTCGTCTACGAGCGCATGGCCCGGCGCCCGGCCGCCCTCTACGGCAGCGCCGCCGGCTCGAACTACCAGGCGCAGGGGCTGAAGCTCTCGAAGCATTTCGTGTGAGCCTCGCATCTGCGCGACCGTCCCGTGACCAAACATCGAGTGGCGCAGAAAGAAGGGCCCTGATCTCAGCGCGATCGGGCCCTTCTTTCTGAAGTCCGCCGAGGTTCAAGCGGCCTTCACCCGCCCGAGGAAGCTCGTCACCTCGTGCCGCAGCATCTCCGATTGGCGTGACAGCTCCTGCGCCGCATCCAGGACCCGGGAGGCCGCGTGGCTGGTCTGGCCGGCGCCGTCGCGCACGCCGGCGATGTTGCCGGTGACCTGCTCGGTGCCGCGGGCCGCCTGCTGCACGTTGCGGGTGATCTCCTGCACGGCGCTGCCCTGCTCCTCCATCGCCGCCGCGATGCTGGCGGCGTAGGTCGACATGTCCTCGATCACCTTGCCGATCTGGCGGATGTCGCCGACCGTCGCGCGGGTCGCCTCCTGGATCTCGCCGATCCGTGCGCCGATCTCGTCGGTCGCCTTGCCGGTCTGGCCGGCGAGCTCCTTGACCTCGGCGGCGACGACGGCGAAGCCGCGGCCCGACGCACCCGCCCGGGCCGCCTCGATGGTGGCGTTGAGCGCCAGCAGGTTGGTCTGGCTCGCAATGCTCGACACGGTGGCGACGAAGTCGCTGATCCGCTCCGCCGTCCCGGCGAGACGCTGCACCGTCGCGTTGGTGCGTGCGGCATCCTCCACCGCGCGGGCGGCGATCCGGGACGATTGGTTGACCTGCTGGACGATCTCCTGGATCGAGGCGGTCATCTCCTCGCTCGCCACCGCGACCGTCTGGACGTTCGCGGAGGTCTGCGACGCGGCGCCGGCCACCGTCACGGTCTGGCGGGTCGTCTCCTCGGCCACGCCCGACATGGTGCGCGCCGTCGCCTCCATCTCGGTCGCGGCGCCGGAGAGGCCCGCGGTGAGGCCCGACACCGTCTGCTCGAAGTCCCGCGCCAGATCGTCGACGAGGCGGGCGCGGCGCATCCGGGCCTCGTCCTCGGCGGCCTGGGCAGCGGCCAGCCGCTCCGCCTCGATGGCGTTGCGCTTGAACACCTCGACGGCCTTCGCCATCGCCCCGATCTCGTCCCGCCGGTCGAGGCCTGCGACGACGATCGTCTTGTCGCCCTCCGCCAACCGCCCCATCAGCGTGGTGATCGCCCGGATCGGCGAGACCAGGGTGCGCGAGACCATCAGTGCCATCAGGCCGGCGAGCGCGAGGCTCGCGGCGGCCCCGATCGCGGTCATCGCGAAGGCGAGGGCGAAGCTCGCCTCCTGATCCTTCATGCGACCGGCCATCAGGTCCGTCTCTGCCGCCCTGATCTCCGCCGCCTTGGCCCGCAACGCATCCATCATCGCCTTGCCGGCCCCGCTCGCCTCGAGGGCGCGGGCCTGCTCGCGGGTGCCCGCTTCGGCCATCAGCGCGATCTCCTTCCCGGCCACGTCGCGGGTCCAGGCTGCGGCGCTGCGATCGAGCGCGTTGAGGCGCGCCTGCTGCGCCGGGTTGTCGGCCGTGAGGCGCCGGGCCTCGTCGAGGGCGGTACGGTAGGCCTGCTGCCCCTCCCGGTACGGGGCGAGGAAGCCGGGATCGGCCGAGACCAGGTAGCCGCGCAGGCCGGTCTCCTGGTCGATCATGCCCGCGAGGATCCCGCTGACGCTGAGGAGCACGTCGTGGGTGTGGTCGGTCGCGTCGATGCGGTCCCGGATCGTGCGGAGGCTGCCGTAGCCCACCGTACTCAGGGCCAGGGTGACGGCGACGAGGGTTCCGAAGGCAAGGCCGAGCTTGGGGAGGATTCTCAGATCGTTGAGCGCACGCATCGCTGCTCGTCAGGCGAGGATCGCAGAAGGGACCGGCTGCGGATCGGCTGCGTCGGGCCGACGCAGGACGAAAATGCCGATCTCGAAGTTAACGAGATGCTGCAGCGAGAATTGGCCGCCGCGAGATGGTCGTCGCTTAACGGTTACAAATATACGGGGCGACAATCGAAAATTGAACTGCCGTGCGGGTGCATCCGCTCGAAGAGAGAAAAAGCTTCATACGTTACGAACGTCATAATTCCGGAGTGATCGCCGTCCGCCTATGTCCGACAGATTAGGACAGCCGGCAGCGGCACGGGATACCGGGCGGCATCTCCATGGCGGCGGCAGCGAAGGTCTCGCCGCCGGCCGGCGTTTCAGCCTGACGCCGCCTCGTCGAGCAGCCACACGGTCTCACCCCAGGCCTGCGCGTGGCCGGACGGCAGGTCCTCGCCGGCGGCGAGGCGGGCGAGCGGGGCGCGCTTGCCCGCGCCGGTCACCAGGAACAGGATCAGCGGCGTGGCACGCAATGCCGGCAGGGTCAGGCTCACCCGCGGCACGAAGGGGGCGAGACCCGCCTCCGGCACCGCCACCACCCAGGCCGCCGCCTCCCGCGCCTCGGGCTTGCCCGGGAACAGCGAGGCGGTGTGGCCGTCCTCGCCGAGACCGAGGAGCACGAGGTCGAAGAGCGGCCGGGCGGGGTCGAGCCGATCGGCGCCGTACCAGGCCCGCAGCTCCGCCGCGTAAGCCTCGGCGCAGTCCTGCGGCGCGCGGTCGGTCGGGATCGGGTGCAGCCGGCCTTCGGGGACGAGGCTCCCGAAGGCGTCCTGCGCCAGGCGCCGGTTGCTGCCGGCCTCCGGCCCGTCGCCGACGCGCTCGTCGCCGAAGAACCAGTGCAGGCGCTCCCAGGGCAGGGCTTCGCGAAAGTCCGGCCCGGCGAGCAGCCGGTAGAGGAGCTTCGGGGTCGAGCCGCCCGACAGGCAGATCCCGACCTGTCCTTCCTTGGCGGCCGCGACCGCGACCAGCCGCTCGGCCGCCGCCCGGGCGACGGCGTCCGCGTCGGGCAGCACCTGATGCGCGCTCACGACTGGTGCTCCAGCGAGCGCCAGGCGCGCCCGTCGCGCGTCAGCAGGTCGTCCGCTTGCCTGGGGCCGGCGCTGCCGGCCGTGTAGGGGATGGTCGCCAGTTCACCCTGCGCCGCGGCGTCGAGGATCGGCTGGACGATGCGCCAGCCGGCCTCGATCATGTCGGCGCGCTGGAACAGCGTCGGGTCGCCGATCATCGCGTCGTAGATCAGGGTCTCGTAGCCGGTGCTCGGCTCGGTCTTGAAGTAGTCCTTGTAGCAGAACCGCATGTCGACGCTGCCCAGCCGCACCGCCGGGCCCGGGATCTTGGCGCCGAATTGCAGCGAGATGCCCTCGTCGGGCTGCAACTGCAGCACCAGCCAGTTCGGCACGTCCTCGCGGACGTTGGTACCCTTGAACAGCGAGAGCGGCGCCTGCTTGAAGCGGATCGCGATCTCGGTGTCGCGCCGGGTCATCGCCTTGCCGGTGCGGAGGTAGAACGGCACCCCGGCCCAGCGCCAGTTGTCGATGCCGAGCTTGAGGGCCACGAAAGTCTCGGTGTCGCTGTCCTTGGCGACGTCCGGCTCCTCGCGGTAGTCCTTCACCGTCTTGCCCTGGACCTCGCCCGCCGTATAGCGGCCCCGCACCGCGTCCTCGATCCGGGCGGAGGGGGTGGCGAGCAGCACCTCCTCCTTCTTGTCGCGCACGGCCTCGGCCTCGAACGAGATCGGCGGTTCCATCGCCACCAGCGTGTAGAGCTGGAACAGGTGGTTCGGCACCATGTCGCGCAACGCGCCGGTGGCCTCGTAGAACTTCCCCCGGCCCTCGACGCCGACGGTCTCGGCGACGGTGATCTGCACGTGGTCGATGTGGTCGCGGTTCCACAACGGCTCGAACAGGCCGTTGCCGAACCGGAACGCCATGATGTTCTGCACCGTCTCCTTGCCGAGGAAGTGGTCGATGCGGAAGATCTGGTCCTCGGACAGGACCTTCAGGATGTCGGCGTCGAGCCGTTCTGCGGACGGCAGGTCGTGGCCGAACGGCTTCTCGATGATGACCCGGCGCCAGCGCCCCTCGCTCTCCTCGGTCAGGCCGGCCTCGCCGAGCTTGGCGATGGTCGGCCCGAACAGGCTGGCGGCCACCGCGAGGTAGAACAGGACGTTGCCGCCGTCCTGCCGGCCGGAAACCTCGGCGACGGCGCCCTTCAGCTCCGCGAAGGAGGCGGAATCCGACAGATCGCCCGAGCGGTAATGGACCCGCCCGACGAGGTCGTTCCACACGCCCTCGTCGAACGAGCCGCCGCCGGCCTCGCCGCCCTTGGCGGTGATGAAGCCTCGCACGGTCTCGCTCAGCTCGGAGCGGAACTCCTCCGACGACATCTCCGAGCGGCTGACGCCGATCACGGAAAAGTCCTTCGGCAAGAGGCCCCAGCGGCCGAGATTGTAGAGCGCCGGCATCAGGAGCCGGTGGGTCAGGTCGCCGGTCGCCCCGAAGATCACCAGGGTGCAGGCGGGCGGGGGCGCGGCCCCCTCGGCCATGGCGGAGGTCATTTCGGCTCCTGGTGGCCGCCGAAGCCCTTGCGCATCGCCGAGAGCAGCTTGTCGGCGTAGGTCGCCTCCTGGCGCGAGCGGAAACGGGCGTAGAGGGCGGCCGACAGCACGTGGGCCGGCACCGCCTCCTCGATCGCGGCGTTCAGCGTCCAGCGGCCCTCGCCCGAATCGGCGACGTGGCCCGAGAAGGCGTCGAGGTTCTCGTCGCCGGCGAGCGCGGTCGCGGTGAGGTCGAGGAGCCAGGACGAGACCACGCTGCCCCGCCGCCATACTTCGGCGATGTCGCCCATATCGAGGTCGAAGCGCTGCGCCTCCGGCAGCTCGGCCGAGTTGGCGTGCTTGAGGATGTCGAAGCCCTCGGCATAGGCCTGCATCAGGCCGTACTCGATGCCGTTATGGACCATCTTGACGAAGTGGCCGGCGCCGCTCGGGCCGGCATGGATGTAGCCGTGCTCGGCGCGGGGATCGCGCCCGTCGCGGCCCGGGGTGCGCGGCACCTCGCCGAGACCGGGAGCGAGCGTCGAGAAGATCGGGTCGAGGCGGTCGACGGCCGCCTTGTGGCCGCCGATCATCATGCAATAGCCGCGCTCCAGGCCCCAGACGCCGCCGGATGTGCCGACGTCGACGTAGTGCAGGCCCTTCTCGTGGAGGATGGCGGCGCGGCGGATGTCGTCCTTGTAGAACGAGTTGCCGCCGTCGATCACGACGTCGTCGGGCTGCATCAGCTCGGCGATCGTCATGACCGTCTGTTCGGTCGGGTCGCCTGCCGGCAGCATCACCCAGGCGGTGCGGGGCACGTCGAGCTTCGCGACGAAATCCTCGAGGCTGTCGGCGCCGACCGCGCCCTCCTGCACCAGGGCCGCCACGGCCTTCGGATCCCGGTCGAACACCACCGCGGTGTGTCCGTTGCGCAGGAGCCGGCGGACGATGTTGCCGCCCATCCGACCGAGACCGACCATGCCGAGTTGCATCACGTCACTCCTCGCCGGCGAGGCCGGGGCCGGCGGCCCGTGGGCGTTCAGGCCCATCATATCGTCTGGCGCAGTCCCCCCTCGCCCATACGGGGGAGGGGGGACGCGGGGCGCCAGCCCTAACTAAGCGCCGACTTCAGCCGGTCGAGCCCCTTGGCCACATCGCCCTTGATGTGGACGCGCAGGGCCCGGCGTCCGCGCTCGGAGAGCACGCCGAAATCGCCCCGCGCCTGCGCGGCGATCACGGTGGCGAAGCCCAGGCTGCGGCCCGGGATGGCGAGGTCGGGGGCCTCCGAGGTGATCTGGAGGAAGACGCCGCTGTCGGGCCCGCCCTTGTAGGCCTGGCCGGTCGAGTGCAGGAAGCGCGGACCGAACTCGGCGCAGGTCGCGACGTGCTTGGCCTCGCGCAGGGCCACCCGGGCCTCCTGGAGCGGCTTGAAGTGCTCCGGGTTGCGGGTGACGTAGGCGAGCAGCGCGACGTAATCGCCGGCACCGATACGCCCGACCTGGGCCTTGATCCAGCTCACCGGATCGGCGCCCGCCCCGGCCTTGCGCAGGGCCTCGGCATTCGCTGCGTCGGTGTAGAGGGCGAAGCCGTCATCCTCCGCCACCGGAGTCTCGGCCGGCAGGGCGCCGCTCGTCTCGGCGGCGGAGAACAGCTCGCGGGTCTTGATCTTGCTCGCCTCGACGTCGGGCTGGTCGAACGGGTTGATGCCGAGCACCGCGCCCGCCACCGCCGTGGCGATCTCGAAGCGGAAGAATTCCTGCGGCAGGCTCGCCTTCGAGGCGAGGCCGATCCGCACCACCGGGTGGCCGGCCTCCTCCAGCGCCTTGACGGCCGCGTCCTGGCCGGCCTCGGCGCCGTCCTCCAGGCGCAGGTAGACGAAGACCCGGTCCTTGCCGTAGGCGGCGGGCGCGGCGAGGGGCTCGTCGTCGATCGGGATGAGGCCCTTGCCCTCCTTGCCGGTCGATTCGGCGATCAGCTGCTCGGCCCAGGCGCCGAAGGTGCCGATGCCCGGGGACGCGATCAGCGTGACCTTGTCGCGGCCCTGCTCGGTCGCGGCCTTGCCCAGCACCAGGCCGAGCTGCACGCCCGGGTTCAGGTCGGGCGGCACGTCGGAGCCGCAGGAGCGCACCATGGTGCGGGCGCTCGCCAGGAACGCCGCGACGTCGAGGCCCATGGCGGCCGCCGGCACGAGGCCGAAGGCCGAGAGCACGGAATAGCGCCCGCCGATCTGCTTCACGCCGTAGAAGATGCGCCGGAAGCCGTCCTCCTTCGCCGCCTTCTCCATCGCCGAGCCCGGATCGGTCACGGCGACGAAGTGCCGGCCGGCTTTCTCGTGCCCGACCACGTCGCGCATCCGGCCGAGGAAGTAATCGCGAAACACGTTGGGCTCGAGGGTCGAGCCCGACTTCGAGGCGACGATGAACAGGGTGCGCTCGAGGTTCACCGCCGCCTCGACCGCCCGGACCTCGTCCGGATCGGTCGAATCGAGGATGCGCAGGCGCGGGAAGCCGGGCTGCGGGCCGTAGGTCTCCGCCAGCACCTCAGGCCCGAGGCTGGAGCCGCCCATGCCGAGCACCACCGCGTCGGTGAAGCCCTCCTGCTTCACCTCCGCCGAGAAGGCGGCGTAGTCGGCCGCATGCTCGGCCTCGTCCTCGACGATGGTGAGCCAGCCGAGCCATTGCGCCTCGTCGGCGCCGCTCCATACGCCGGCGTCGCGCTGCCACAGGCGGCGCACCAGCCCGTCCTTGCGCCAGGTCTCGATCGCTGCCTTCACCGCCTCGTCGAGGCTGCCGAGCGCCAGGGCCTGCCGGTCGAGTCCGGTCCCGATGAAGGTCTGGCGCTTGCCGGCGACCGCGCCGAGCAGCTTGTCGGCGGCGTCGATGAAGAGCTGCACGCCCTCCTCGACGAGCCGGCGGGCCACCGCGTCGATGTCGATGCCCGCCTTGGCGAGATGCGCCATCACCCGCTCGGCCTCGTCGATGCCCTCTTCCAGGCTCGCCCGCACCTTTCCGTGATCGCGGAAGGCGTCCATCGTCGCCGGCGGGATGGTGTTGACGGTGTTGGGGCCGATCAGCTCCTCGACGTAGAGCACGTCGGAATAGGCCTTGTTCTTGGTTCCGGTCGAGGCCCAGAGCAGGCGCTGCGGATGGGCGCCCTTGTCGGCGAGCTTCTGCCAGCGTTCGCCGGCGAACAGCCGCTTGTAGCGCTGATAGGCGAGCTTGGCGTTGGCGATCGCCACCTTGCCCTTGAGGCCTTCGAGCGCCGCCTTCTCGTCCGGGTCGTTGGCGGCGGCAATCCTCTCGTCAAGGAGCTTGTCCACCGCCGCGTCGATGCGGCTGATGAAGAAGCTCGCCACGCTGGCGATCCGGCCGACATCGCCGCCGCCCGCAACGAACTTTTCGAGGCCCTCGATATAGGCCTTCGCCACCGCCTCGTAGGTCTCTTGCGCGAAGAGCAGCGTGACGTTGATGTTGATGCCGTCGGCGGTGAGGTCGCGGATCGCCAGAATGCCCTCCGGGGTCGCCGGCACCTTCACCATCAGGTTGTCGCGGGCCACCGCCTTGTGCAGGCGCCGGGCCTCCGCCAGCGTCTCGGTGGTGTTCAGCGCCAGGTAGGGCGACACTTCGAGGCTCACGAAGCCGTCTTGGCCGCCGCTGGCTTCGTAGACCGGGCGCAGCACGTCGGCGGCGGCCTGGATGTCGGCGATGGCCAGCCCCTCGTAGAGGTCGATCACCCGCTCGTCGCCCGCCGCCTTGAGGGCGTCGTCGTACTCGTCCGAGTGGCCGATCGCCTTCTCGAAGATCGCCGGGTTCGAGGTCACCCCGCGCAGGCCGTCCTCGTCGACCAGCCGCTTCAGCCCCCCGTCCTGGACGAAGCCCCGGGCCACGAAATCGAGCCAGACGGCCTGGTCCTGTTCGGCGTGCAGCCTCTTGAGCGGGTTCATGCCTGGGTCTCCGCGTGTTTGCCGCAGATGTGGACCGCAGGTGGGTTCTGTCCAGGGGGGAGGGGCGAGAGAAGCTTGGCCGTTCACGCGAAAAGCGCGCGGACCGGGCGTCCGGTCAGCGCCGTGCCGGCCAGAAAGCCGCGGCGGCGACGAGCACCCAGCCGAGGATCAGGATCATGCCGCCGCTCGGCGCCGCCATCGGGAAGAGCGGCGCCTGTAGGAGCGCCCGCACCGAGAGGTCGCCGGAGAACAGCGCGAGGCCGAGGGCCAGGGCGAAGCCCGCCGCCCGCGCCGGACCGGGATGCGACCGCCCGCTGCCGGCCATCAGCGCGAGGCCCAGGAGGGCCGGGGCGTGGAACAGCAGGAACTGCGCCGCCGTCGCGAGGCTCGTCGCCCCGGCGATATGGGCGGCCGCCGCCGACAGCCCGACGCCGAGCGCACCGGCGAGGCCGGCGAGGGCCAGCAGGATCCGGTCGGCGAGGTGCATCCGGTCGGCGGAGGTCATGCCTCGCCGCGCTCGGCGAGGAGCCGGGCGATGCTGGCGCGTAGATCCGTGACGCCGTCGTCGGTGCGGCTCGAGGTCAGGATGATCTCGGGATAGGCCGCCGGCCGGCGGGCGATGGCCGCCGCCGTCGCGTCGAGCCGGGCCTGGATCTCGTGCTTCTTGAGCGCGTCGGACTTCGTCAGCACGATCTGGTAGGAGACCGCAGCCTTGTCGAGCCCGTCCAGCACCTCGGCGTCGTTCGGCTTGATGCCGTGGCGCGAGTCGATCAGCACGTAGACCCTGGCGAGGTTGGCCCGGCCGCGCAGGTAGGAATGGATCAGCTCGGTCCAGGCGGCGACCTTCGCCTTCTCGACCGCGGCGTAGCCGTAGCCCGGCATGTCGACGAGGACGAGCTTGCCGCCGCCCACGTCGAAGAAGTTGAGCTGCTGGGTGCGCCCCGGGGTGTGCGAGGTGCGCGCCAGCGCGTTGCGGCCGGTCAGGGCGTTGATCAGGCTCGACTTGCCGACGTTGGAGCGACCCGCGAAGGCGATCTCGTGCCCCCGCATCGGCGGCAGGATCTCGAGCTTGTCGGCGGCATAGAAGAAGTCGGCGGTGCCGGCGAAGAGCAGCCGCCCCGCTTCGCGCAGGGCGGCCGCCTTCTCGGCCTCGGCAAGGGTCTCGGACTGAGGCTGGTCCTGCATTCTCAGCTCTTGGCCTTCGCCGTCTTCGGCGCGCGTGAGAACGTCGAGCGCAGGTTGTCCCACAGCTCCACCTTCACCCCGTTGCGCCGCATGATCACGTATTGCTGGATCACCGACAGGGTGTTGTTCCAAGCCCAGTAGATCACAAGGCCGGCCGGGAACGAGCCGAGCATGAAGGTGAAGATGATCGGCATGAAGGTGAAGACCTGGGCCTGGACCGGGTCCGGCGGCGTCGGGTTCATCTTCATCTGCACGAACATCGTGATGCCCATGATGATGGGCCAGATGCCGAGGTGGAGGAAGTCCGGCGGGGTGTAGGGCAGGAGACCGAACAGGTTGAAGATCGAGGTCGGGTCCGGCGCCGCGAGGTCGCGGATCCAGCCGAAGAACGGCGCGTGCCGCATCTCGATGGTGACGAACAGCACCTTGTAGAGTGCGAAGAAGACCGGAATCTGCACCAGCACCGGCCAGCAGCCGGCGACCGGATTGATCTTCTCCTTCTTGTACAGCTCCATCATTGCCTGCTGCTGCTTCACCTTGTCGTCGGCGTAGCGCTCGCGGATGGCGGTCATCTCCGGCTGGACGGCCTTCATCTTGGCCATCGAGACGTAGGAGCGGTTGGCGATCGGCAGGAAGAGCAGCTTCAGCATGAATGTCACGACCAGGATCGAGACACCGAAATTGCCGAACAGCTTGTAGAAGAAGTCAAGCGCGAAGAACATCGGCTTGGTGATGAAGTAGAACCAGCCCCAATCGATCAGCAGGTCGAACCGCTTGATGCCGAGCGACTTCTCGTAGCCGTCGATGGTGCCGACCTCCTTGGCACCGGCGAAGAGGTGCTGCCGCGCCTCGACGGTGGCGCCGGGCGCGAGCGACTTGGCCTCGCCGAGGCTGCTCGCCTGGTAGACCTTGGTGGCGCCCTCGTCGCGCTCGGTGAACGAGCCGGTATAGGGGGTCTTCTGGTCCGGGATGGTGGTGGCGGCCCAGTACTTGTCGGTGATGCCGAGGAAGCCGCCGGTCACGTTGGCCCAGGACTGGCCGCGGGTGCCGGGGGCGCCCATCGGGTTGTCCTTGGCGAGCTTGTCGTAGGTGACTTCCTGCAGGCCCTGGTCGCCGAGCACGCCGATCATGCCCTCGTGCAGGACGTAGTAGCCCTGCGTGTGCGGCTTGCCCCAGCGCGAGACGAGCCCGTACGAGTAGAGGGTGACGGGGTTGCCGCCCTTGTTCTCGACCGCGTCGGCGACCGTGAACATGAACTTGTCGTCGACCGAGATGGTGCGGCGGAAGGTGAGGCCGGCGCCGTTGTCCCAGGTCAGCACGAGGGGCTTCTGGGGCGTCAGCAGGTCGCCCTCGGCGGTCCACAGCGTGTCGCCGGTCGGCAGCGGGCCGGCATTCTGGCCGACCCAGCCGAACTCGGCATAGTACGGGTTGGCCGAGCCGGTCGGCGAGAGCAGCACGATGCGCGGCGAGTTCTTGTCGACGGTCTCATGGTAGTTCTTCAGCGACACGTCGTCGATGCGGCCGCCCTTCAGCGCCACCGAGCCGGCCAGCGCCGGGGTGTCGATGCGCACGCGCGGCGAGCGGGCGAGCGCCTCCTCGCGGGTCGCCGCCAGCGCCGGGCTGCCGCCGGGCGCGCCCGGCAGGGTGCCGGCCACCGGCGCGGCGGGGCCGCCTTCGCGCGGGCTCGCCGCCGGGCCGTCCTTTGCCGCTTGCGCCTGCTTGGCGGCCTGCTCCTGACGCTGGCGCTCCACCTGCGGCGCGCTGACGAAGTAGTTCCAGCCGAGCAGCACCGCCAGCGACAGCACGACGGCGATGATCATGTTCGTCTTGTCGTTACCCATGGACCCGCGACGCCTGCCGCCTAAAGAGCGGGACCGAGGGCGGGCCTGGCAGCCCGCATCCCGGCCCTCACGACCAACACGACGAGGCGATTCCGGCTGCCCGGGATCGCCTCACGAATTCCGTTTCGGGGCTGCCGGCCCCGGTCCCGAGGCTGTCCCCGGCCTGTCCTTGCCCTTGCCGGTGCCTTTGCCGCGCCCGGGTCTTCCGATGGGCCTGTCGCCCCCGGCGGAGGACGGCTTCGGGCTGTGCGGCTTCGTCACGACGCCGAGAGCCTGCCGGACGTCCTCGACCAGCTGGGCGAAGGACGCCGCCAGGGCGTCGCGCCGGCCGATCAGCACCACGTCGACCGCCTTGTCCCGGTGGCTCTCGCCGGCCTGGGCCGCCGCGACCTTGAGGCGGCGGCGAATGCGGTTACGCTCGGTGGCGTGGCCTTCGCGCTTCGTCACGGTGAAGCCCACGCGCAGGCCGCCCGGCGGACCATCGTCCCGCAGGCGGCCCTGTGCCGTCAGGCGCTCGGTATGGAAACGGCGGCCCTTGGCCGCCGCCAGATAGTCCGGGCGCCGGGTGATCCGGCCGATCCGCGGCGGGCCGCCGGGCCTCGCGGCGCTCTCCGGCACCGCGCGCCGGCCTTACGCCGAGAGGCGCTTGCGGCCGCGGGCGCGGCGGGCAGCGATGACCTTGCGGCCGCCGACGGTGGCCATGCGGGCACGGAAGCCGTGGCGGCGCTTGCGCACGAGCTTCGACGGTTGATAGGTTCTCTTCACGGCTCGTTCTCCGAAGGCCGGGGCCGGCCCGCGCGTCGCGCTGCCGAGGCCCTCGTGGTCCAGAATGTCTCGACGAAAGCGAACCGCGCCCGAATGGGGCGCGGTCACGTCGCGCCGGTGTATGGCGGAATGGCCCCCGTGAGTCAATCGCGTTAAGGATCGCGGGAAGGACCATTCCGGGCGTCCGCGACGGGCGCCCGCGGAGGAGACGCCGATGTTCGACGACGCCGACAACCGACCGCGGCCGCAAGGTCAGCACCAGATCGGCCAGGACCTCTCCGCCCTGTCGGTCTCCGACCTTGGCGAGCGGATCGAGGTCCTGCGCCGCGAGATCGCCCGTCTCGAGGAGGACCGGCGCCGCAAGCAGGCCTCGCAGGAGGCGGCGCGGGCGGCGTTCAAGTTCTGAGACGCGCGGGTTCCGAAACGGGACGGGGCGTGTGCCGTTCTGGGGCCATGCCCCGTCAAAGCCGGACGATGCGGGAAATCTCCTCTTCCCGCGGGTGGGGAGAGGCCTGAGTTCCGGAGACGCTCGGGATGCCCGCAGGGCGATGGTGAGGGGAGCGGACAGAGCCTCGCTCGTCCGGCAGCCCGCTCACCCCCGCTCCGGCCGCTCCGCGCTTCTCGTGTCACCGTCCGGGGAGCACGACGCTCTCCCGGGCCGCTTGGAGAGGGAAAACCAGCGTATCATCCCGTGCCGATCGGCCGGGGCCGTCACCGCCCTTCGGCGTACGCCGCTTCCGCCATCCGCTTGCGCCCCGGGCGCTTTTCTCCCCCCGTCGCGCCCGCGTTAACCATTTTTTAAGCCTTCCGGGCGATAACCAAACCCGTCCAGCTTTCTGGATGTCGAGTGGTCTCTGTCCACTCTGTTTGATGCCTCCCTGTACGACTCATTCAGCCGCCCCCGTGGGGCGGCTTTCTTTTTTCCGGCTCCTCTCCGGTCCGCCCGCCCCTCGTCCCAGCGGAATTTTCCGTTTCCGTCCGGATCGACCGTCCCCCGTCCGCGTTGACGTTAAGGTTAACGATTGGTTGACGGCGCGCGTCCCGCGCTCTGGCGCTATCGTTGCGCCAGACAGCCCGAGCGCACCGTGAATGTCCCGTATCGAGGCGGGGCCGGCGTCGCGGTGGCACAGGAGGGATCATGGGCGTGATGGACGTGATGTTTCGGGACGAGCAGCCCACCGTGCGCTTCGGCGAGACCTTCGTGGCCTCCGAGGGGTTCAAGATGCTGTTTCGCGAGGGCATGACCCTGGTGGAGGAGACCGCCGCCTATCTCGACGGTCCCGGCCGCGACGAATCGCGCCTGCTCGCCCGCCACGCCGCCCTGACCTATGCCAGCGAGAGCATGCGGCTCACCACCCGGCTGATGCAGATCGCCTCGTGGCTCCTGGTGCAGCGCGCGGTGTCCGAGGGCGAGCTGAGCCTGAGCGAGGCCGCAGAGGAAAAGACCCGGGTGCGCCTCACGGCTGTCGAGCCGAACGAGACCGCGCCGGTTCTGGTCGCCGAGCTGCCGCTTTCGCTCCAGGCCCTGATCGGCCAGTCGAAGCGGCTTCATGCCCGCATCCTCCACCTCGACAAGCTGATCTCCGACGACCGTCCGACGCCCGAGCCCCGGGTGAGCCCGGTCTTCGCCCAGCACGACATGCTGCGGGTGGCCTTCGGCTGAGACGGGCCGGGGAGGGCGCCCGGCGCTTCTTCCCCCCGGCAACGGGCCCGGGTTTCGGGCATGAAAAAAGCCCCGGCCGCGAGGCCGGGGCTTTTTTCGCGCGAAGCAGAGGCGGTGAAGCGTCGTCCCGGAGGCTTACTTCTTGCCGAACGAGATGCCGGCGAAGCGCGAGTTGAAGCGCGAGAGGCGGCCGCCGCGATCCATGAGCTTCTGCTCGCCGCCGGTCCAGGCCGGGTGCGTGCTCGGATCGATGTCGAGGTTCAGGGTGTCCCCCTCCTTGCCGTAGGTGGAGCGGGTCATGAAGGAGCTGCCGTCGGTCAGCACCACCTTGATGAAGTGGTAATCCGGGTGCTCGGTCGCCGTGCGGGCGACCTTGGGGGTCGCGACCGACTTGCCGGCGGGGATCGCCTGCTTGGCGACGGGGGCTGCTTGCTTTGCCATGACGAATTCCTAGAGTGCGACCCGCGCCGAACGCTCCGCTTCGGGCCGCGGCCATTGATCGCGCGTAATCGGATGAGCGGCGGCCTATACCTCACCTCCGTGCGCCAAACAAGCGCCGGCACCCCGGACACCACGACAGTTCAGATGGCACGTTCCGATACAGCCCGCCCCCGCGCGTCCCTCGGGGCGCTGAAGCCCCTCGTTCCCTTCGCCGCGCGCTACAAGGGCCGCATCGCCGCGGCGATCGTGGCGCTGATCGCCGCCTCGGGGGCGACCCTGGTGGTGCCGGTCGCGGTGCGGCGGGTGGTGGATCTCGGCTTTTCCCACGGTGAGGTCGGGATGATCGACGCCTATTTCGGCGGGCTGATCGGGGTCGTGGCGGTGCTCGCGGTCGCGAGCGCCGGCCGCTACTACTGCGTCGTGACCCTCGGCGAGCGGGTGGTGGCGGATCTGCGCGCCGCGGTGTTCGCCCGCCTCACCACCCTCGATCCCGCCTTCTTCGACCGGGCGCGCAGCGGCGAGCTGGTCTCGCGCCTGACCGCCGACGCCGCGCAGGTGAAATCGGTCTTCGGGGTCTCGCTCTCGATCCTCCTGCGCAACCTGTTCCTGTTCACCGGTGCGGTCGGCATGATGGTGTGGACGAGCCCCCGGCTCTCGGTGCTGGTGCTCGCCGCGATCCCGCTCATCGTCTTCCCGCTGATCCTCTCAGGCCGCGGCGTGCGCCGCCGCTCGCGGGCGGCGCAGGACCGGCTCGCCGACGCCTCGGCCTTCGCCACCGAGGCGGTGGGGGCGGTGCGCACCATGCAGGCCTTCGGCATGGCCCCGGCCACCGCCGCCCGCTTCGCCGCCGCCTCCGAGGAGGCGTTCCTGGCCTCCCGCGGCTCGGCGCGGGCGCGGGCGCTGCTCACGGGCGTGGCGATCTTCCTGATCTCGGCGAGCGTCGTCGGCGTGCTGTGGTACGGCGCGCAAGGGGTCGCCGCCGGCACGATCACGGCCGGGCAATTGTCGCAATTCGTGCTCTACGCGGTGTTCGGGGCAAGTGCGCTCGGCCAGCTCTCCGAGGTCTACGGCGAGCTGACGCTGGCCGCCGGCGCCGCCGAGCGGCTGGGCGAGATCCTCGACACCGTGCCGGCGATCGGCGCGCCGGACCGGCCGCGGCCGCTGCCGGTGCCGCCCCGCGGCGAGATCGCTTTCGAGCGGGTGCGCTTCCATTACCCGACGCGGCCCGAGCACGCGGCGCTCCACGAGCTCAGCTTCGCGGTGGCGCCGGGCGAGCGCGTGGCGCTGGTCGGCCCCTCGGGTGCCGGCAAGAGCACGGTGCTGCAGCTGCTGCTGCGCTTCTACGACCCGGAATCCGGCGCGGTCCGGATCGACGGGGTGCCGGTCGACGCCGTCGACCCTGCGGTGCTTCGCGCCCGCATGGCCCTGGTGCCGCAGGACCCGACCGTGTTCAGCGGCAGCATCCTCGACAATATCCGGTACGGCCGGCCGCAGGCCAGCGAGGCCGAGGTGGAGCGCGCCGCGGCCCAGGCCCATGCCGCCGGCTTCATCCGCGCCCTGCCGCAGGGCTACGCCACGCTGGTCGGCGAGCGCGGCGTCACCCTGTCGGGCGGCCAGCGCCAGCGCATCGCCATCGCGCGCGCGATCCTGAAGGATGCCCCGATCCTGCTCCTCGACGAGGCGACCTCCGCCCTCGACGCCGAGAGCGAGCGGGCGGTGCAGGCCGCCCTCGACGTGCTGATGAAGGGCCGCACCACGCTCGTCATCGCCCACCGCCTCGCCACCATCCGGGCCGCCGACCGCATCCTGGTGCTGGAGGACGGCCGCATCGCCGAGCAGGGCACGCACGACGCGCTGCTTGCCCGCGGTGGGCTCTATGCGCAGCTCGCGGCGTTGCAGTTCGGCGCCGGGGTGGACCTGGCGGGGGAGCGGCAGGCGGCGGAGGTATGAATCGCCCCGACCCCCTGCACGAAGCGACATCCGCTGGGTCATTCCGGGGCCGCGCAGCGGAGCCCGGAATGACCCGACGGATGTCAGGATCGTGTGTTGAACGCCTTGACCGGGCCGCGGGGTGTCCTCACCGTTCCGTCAGCTTCATCTCGATGCGCCGGTTGCGCGCATAGGCTTCCTCGCTGGTCCCGGCGTCGAGCGGCTGGAACTCGCCGAAGGCCCCGGCGAGGAGCCGCTGCGGTGGGATGCCCTTGCCCACGAGGTACTGCACCACCGCGATGGCGCGGGCCGCCGACAGCGCCCAGTTGGACGGGAATTGCGGCGAGTTGATCGGCCGCGAATCGGTATGGCCGTCGACGCGCAGCACCCACGGGATGTCGGCCGGGATCTGGCGGTTGAGTTCCAGGATCGCGCCGGCGATCCGGTCGATCTCCGGGCCGGCCTCGGGCTTCAGCACCGCCTGGCCGGCCGAGAACAGCACCTCGGATTGCAGCACGAAGCGGTCGCCGACGATGCGGATGTCGGGGCGGTTGCCGAGGATCTGGCGCAGGCGGCCGAAGAAGTCGGAGCGGTAGCGCGCCAGCTCCTGCACCCGCTGGGCCAGGGCGACGTTGAGGCGGCTGCCGAGATCGGCGATGCGGGCCTGGCTCTCGCGGTCCCGGGTCTCGGAGGCGGCCAGCGCGTCCTCCAGGGCCGCGAGCTGCTGGCGCATCGCCGAGATCTGCTGGGTCAGGAGGTCGACCTGGCTGAGCGCCCGGGAGGCGGCGCCCTTCTCGGCGTCGAGCTGGCGGCCGAGCTCCGCCGCCTTGCCCTGCGCGCCCTGGTCGGCCGCGAGCAGCCCCTGCAGCCGCGTCCGCTCGGCCTCCGAATTGGTGAGGTTCGCCCGCAACGAGGCGGCGCTCTCCTCCAGCGCCCGCTTGCCGGAGCGCTCCAGCGCCAGGAGGTCGGTGAGTTCGGAGATCTGGCGGTTGAGCCGTTCCAGCACCGTGTCGCGGCCGGACAGCTCCTGCGACAGGAAGAACTGGCCGGTGACGAAGATGGTGAGCAGGAAGACGACCGAGAGCAGCAGCGTCGTCAGGGCGTCGACGTAGCCCGGCCAGACATTGAGGGCGCGGTCGCGCCGGGCGAGGCGGCCGGCCATTACTCGGGGATCTCCAGGGTCACTCCACCTTCTCCCGGGCGAGGCGGTCGAGCACCTGCTTCAGCTCGCGCTCGCGGTTCGCCTGCGCCTCGACCCAGTCGCGGATCATCTGCTGCTCGGCCCGCATGTGCTGGACGAGGCCCTGGATCCCCTCGGCGAGGTTCGCCATCGCCTGGGTGCTGGCCCGGCCGTGGGCGGTGCTGTCGCCCACGAGGGAGCCGAGCCGGGTCATCGCGTCGGCGATGTCCCTGAGCACCGCGTCGCCCCGCGGCGACGGCTCGGGCGGGCGGGGCGCGGAAGCCGGAATCGTGGCGGCGAGCGCGGCGGCGGCCGGCACCGTGACGGGGACCGGCACCGGAGCCGGCGCGGGACCGGCCGCGGTGACGAGCCAGTCCTCCAGCTCGTTGTAGAACCGGGTATGGGCCTGCCCCGCCTGGAGGTCGAGGAAGCCGATCACCAGGGAGCCGGCGAGGCCGAACAGCGAGGCCGAGAAGGCGAGGCCGATCCCCGACAGCGGCACCGCGAGGCCGCTCTTCAACTCGTCGAACATCACTGCCGCGTCGCCGCCGCCGGCCCGCATCGAGCGGATCACCCCGCCCACCGCCGACAGGGTATCGATCAGGCCCCAGAAGGTGCCGAGCAGGCCGAGCAGGATCAGGAGGCCGCCGATGTAGCGCAGGATCTCGCGGCCTTCGTCGAGGCGCGAGGCGACCGTGTCGAGGAGCGGCTGGAACTGCGCTTGCGGGTGCGGCCGGCCGGCCCTCGCCTCCCGCAAGGCAGGGGCGAGCGCGCTGAGCACGCGGGGCGTGCCGGGATCGGCGGCGCCGGTCGCGGTGCGGTTGGCGAAGCGCACCTCGCGGAAGAGGCGCTGCACCTGCCCGAAGGCCATGATGACGGCGATCAGGGTCGCGCCGAGGATCAGCCCGTTGAGGCCCGGATTGGCCATGAAGGCCGGCACGATCTGACGGTAGAGCACGAAGGCCAGGAAGCCGGCCAGCGTCAGGAACACCGCCATGCGGATGAGGTAGATCCGCGGCGATGTCAGGGGAGGGGACGCTGCGCTCGCCGCCATCGCGGGCCGTACTCACTGTCGCGGGGTCGCCCCCGCCTGCCGCGACGGGGATCGACCGGCACTGTGCCGGGTGCGGCTTGGCCGATCAAGCCGGCCCGGACGGAGTATCCTGGGGTTTCGGACCGGGTGCGGTCTCAATCCCAGTGCCGCGGCCAGGTTTCCTCGAGATGGGGCCCGAGGCGCACCGGGCTCACCCGCCGGGCGAGGCCGGTCGCGTCGTCGGTCTCGACCGCGAGGCCGCACAGCGTGCCCTCGCCGGTCGCCGCCTCGAGCCGGCTGCCCGGGGTCTTCTGAAGGAAGCGGCGCACCGGCTCGTCCTTCTGCATGCCGAGCACCGAATCGTAGTCGCCGCACATGCCGACATCCGACATGTAGGCGGTGCCGCCCGGCAGGATGCGGTGGTCGGCGGTCGGCACGTGGGTGTGGGTGCCGACGACGAGGCTGGCCCGGCCGTCGAGGAACCAGCCGAAGGCCTCCTTCTCGCTCGTCGCCTCGGCATGGACGTCGACGATCACCGCGTCGGCGGCGTCGCGCAGGGGGCAGGCGGACAATTCGCGCTCGGCCGCCGCGAAGGGATCGTCGAGGGGATCGAGGAAGATCCGTCCCATCACGTTGACGACCAGGACCCGGGCGCCGGTCGTGGTCTCGATCACCGTGGCGCCGCGGCCGGGCGTGCCGGGCGGGTAGTTGGCCGGGCGCACCAGCCGCGGCTGGCGGGCGATGAACACCAGCGCCTCGCGCTGGTCGAAGGAGTGGTTGCCGAGCGTCACCGCGTCGGCGCCGGCATTGATCAGTTCATCGCAGATGCTCTCGGTGATGCCGAAGCCGCCGGCGGCGTTCTCGCCGTTGATGACCACGCAGTCGAGGCGCCAGCGTTCGCGCAAGGACGGCAGGCGCTCGCTCACCGCCAGGCGGCCCGGCCGGCCGACGACGTCGCCGAGGAAGAGGAGGCGCATGGCGGGGGTCAGTCTCCGGTGAGGTGGATCAGGCCCGCTTCGGTGACGATGCCGTCGAGAGGCCGGTCGTGCGGGCCGTCCGGAACGCGGGGGATCTCCTGGGCCGAGAACGCGATGCCGATGGCGAGGGCGCGGGCCGGGGCGTCGAGGCGGGCGAGCGCCCGGTCGTAATAGCCCTTGCCGTAGCCGATGCGGTGGCCGCGCCGGTCGAAGGCGGCGAGCGGGACGAGGAGCGCACGGGGATCCACCACGGGCGCGCCGGGGCCCGGCTCGCTCAGGCCGAAGCCGCCGGCCGCGAGGGAATCGCCCTCGGCCGCGAGCCGGAACACCAGCCCGTCGGGCGTCACCTGCGGCAGCGCCACCGCCTGGCCGCGGGCGCGCAGGGCGGTGAGCAACGGCCGCACGTCGACCTCGCTGCGGATCGGCCAATAGGCCGAGACCACCTCGGCGGCCGCGATCTCGGGAAGGTCGAGCACGATCTCGGCGATGCGGCGGGAGGCCGCCGCGCGGGCCTCGACCGCCAGCCCGTCCCGCCGCGCCAGCGCGGCCTTCCGGAGGGTGGCCTTGTCCGGGGAGGCGGGGGATATGTCGGTCGTCATGAAAGTCCAGCGCGGAGCCACGAGAGCCGTTGGAGAATCGATCCCGGGAAACCTACGAAGTAGGTGGGCGCCGTTATGCCCCGGTCCACGGACCAGGGCAGTGACAGCTCCCGAGGGAGTCGATAAGGCCCCGGGGATATTGTCTCCTGACGAGAACCGCAGCCCCGCCGACCTCATGTAGCGCCGCCGGGGCGGTTGCGAAAGGGGGCGTAAGGGGGGATTTGCGAGGCGCGACGGCCGGCGGACCCGCCCGGCCCAGCCGGATGCGCGGCTCTGTGGTGAGACGGCTATGATCGGCAGATCCGGCTCCGCCTCTCAGGGTCGTCCCGGGGCTCGCCGCAGGCGAGAGCCCGGGATCCGGAACCGCAGGTTTCGAAGAATGCGGCGGAACGCGATCCGTCGTCTTCGGAAGCACCGGCGGTTCCGGATTCCGGGTTCCGCCGCGCGGCCCCGGAATGACCATGGAGGGCGTCAGGTCCGCCATCGAGATCGACCTTTCCCTCAAGAGCCTCTTCAGGACCCCCGAGCTTCTTTAGGTTCCCTAACCTCTTCAGGACCCCCATGAGCCCTAAAGCTATCCTCGCCCCCGTCTTCGTCCAGGTTCTGCTGACCTTCTGCCTGCTGCTCTGGACCGGGCGGAAGCGCTTCGCCGCGGCGCGGGACGGGCAGGTGACGCTGAAGGACATCTCGCTCGGCGAGCGGACCTGGCCGGCGCCGGTGCAGCAGGTCTCGAATGCCTTCGCCCACCAGTTCGAATTGCCGGTGCTGTTCTACGTGTTGACCGGCCTGGCGCTCGCGACCGCCAAGGCCGACGCCCTGTTCGTCGGCCTCGCCTGGGTCTTCGTGCTGACGCGGATCGTGCATGCGGGGATCTACACCACCGGCAACGTGGTGATCCGCCGCTTCCAGGCCTTCCTCGCCGGGGCGATCACCCTGATGGCGATGTGGCTGATCTTCGCCGTGAAGATCCTCCTCGCGTGAGCCAGCGGCTCGCTGGTGCGGTGCGAGCCGCGCGCTCGCAATGTCGGTGCGAGGAGGGTAAGGGGGCGGTTCAGTAGCGCGGGGCCCGCGGCGGCGGGTTGCCGTATTCGAGCTGCGTCTTGGCGTCGTAGGGCCGGGGCGGCGGCGGGGTGAGGTCGACGGCCGGCGCCGCCGGGGCGGTGGCGCAGGCCCCGGCCGCGAGCGCGATCAGGCCGGCGAGACTCACGGCGAGGGCGGACGGAATGGGACGACGGATCATGCGGGCGGAACTCCGGCTCGGCGGGGTGAACGGCCAAGGTGTCGGGGCCGCGCGGGCCGAAAGCTTGGCCGTGATGGGCCGGTCCCGGGGCGCGACGATGGCGGTTTCGCGACCGGCGGTGTCGCGATGACCCCCGGCGCCCGCCTCTCCGCCGCCATCGAGGTCCTGGCCGACATTGCCGAGCGCCGCCGCCCGGTCGCCGACGCCCTGAAGGATTGGGGCCTCGCTCACCGCTTCGCCGGCTCCGGCGACCGCGCCACCATCGCCACCCTGGTCTACGACGCCCTTCGCCGTCGTGCCTCCGCCGCCTGGATCATGGGCGAGGACACGCCCCGCGCCGTGCTGATCGGCTCGCTGCGGCTCCAGCGCGGCCTCGCCGCCCGGACCGTCTCCGAGCTGTTCACCGGCGAGCGCTTCGCGCCCGCACCCCTCACGGAGGCCGAGCGCGTCCGGCTCGAGACCGGCACGCTCGCCGACGCGCCGGTCCACGTCGCCGGCGACGTGCCCGAATGGGTGGTGCCCTCGCTGACGGAGGCCCTCGGCGACGACCTCCTGGTGGAATTGCGGGCGCTCGCCCGCCGCGCGCCCCTCGACATCCGGGTCAACACCCTCAAGGCGACGCGCGACGGCACCCGGGAAGCGCTGGCCCACCTCTCCCCCGAGCCGACGCCGCTGGCGCCCGACGGCCTGCGGGTGCCGCTCGGCGAGGACGGGCGCGGCCCGGCACTCCATGTCGAGCCGGAATTCCTGGACGGTTGGTTCGAGATCCAGGACGAGGGCTCGCAACTCGCCGCCCGCCTCTCCGGGGCCGGTCCCGGCATGACGGTGATCGATCTCTGCGCCGGCGGCGGCGGCAAGACCCTGGCGCTCGCCGCCCAAATGGGCAATGCGGGCCGGCTGATCGCCACCGACGGCGATCCCCGGCGCCTCGCGCCGATCCATGAGCGCCTGCGCCGGGCCGGGGCCGTCGCCGAGGTGCGCACGCCCCGGGGCGGAAAGGGACGGCCCGACGTGCTCTCCGACCTCGACGGCACCGCCGACCTCGTCCTGGTCGATGCCCCCTGCACCGGCTCGGGCACCTGGCGGCGCAACCCGGACGCCAAGTGGCGCCTGCGTCCCGGCAGCCTCGCCGCGCGGGTGGCCGAGCAGGAGGCGGTTCTCGACCGCGCGGCGCGGCTGGTGCGGCCGGGCGGGCGGATCGTCTACATCACCTGCTCGCTCCTGCCGGAGGAGAACGACGCCGCGGTGGCGGGCCTGGCCTCGCGCCGCGGCGACGTCGCGCCCCGGGCCCTCGACCTGCCGGAGGCGGTCGCCGCCAAGGTGCGGCGGACGGCGCACGGCATCCAGATGAGCCCGGAGCGGACCGGCACCGACGGCTTCTACGTCGCGCTCCTGGAGCGCTAGAGCGCGGCCCGATCGCGTTGCCACACGGGACACGACACAGCAGGCCGCGCATGTCCCGTGCGTGGCGTTGCGATCGGGCAGTGCTCCGGGTCCTTGATTGTGCCGCGTCGTCTGCGACGAACCGGTCTCCGGCTGCCGGAAGGCCATCGAGGCGGATCATCCCTGACGCGGGCGCGGCGCATCGCCGTGCCCGCCCGGTATTTTTCTGCCGTGCATCTGCGGCGGCTTGGCTTATTCATGGCGGGCCAAGGTTGAGGGCGGGCCGCCGATCGCCGGATCCCGGGGCATCGTCGGGGACCCGGAGAGTATCGGACGGTCGGCATGGCGCTGCATCGCAGGACGTTGCTCACGGGAGCGGCCGGCCTCGCCCTCGCGCCTGCCGCCGTCGCGCAGCAGGCGGTCCCCGCAGGGCAGGAACGACCTTTGGCGCAGGATAAGCCAGCAGGACACGACGCGCCGCCGGAGACCGCCCCCGGCGCCACCCTCGAGGTGCTGCCGCTCTGGCCCGGCAGGCCGCCGGGGGGAGGGGGCCCGAACCCCGACGGGCCGCCCTTCGACGAGAGCCGCGAGGGCGTGGTCACCGGCGTGGCCGAACCGTGCCTGCTGGTGATGCGCCCGGCCCGCTCGACCGGGAGCGCGATGGTGATCGCCGCCGGGGGCGGCTATCGCCGCATCGATATCGGGCACGAGGCGGTGCCGGTCGGGCGCTGGCTCAACGGCTTGGGCGTCACCGCCTTCGCGCTGGTCTACCGGCTGCCCGGCGAGGGCTGGGCTGCGGGGGCCGACGCGCCGATCCAGGACGCCCTGCGGGCGGTGCGCCTGGTGCGGGCACGGGCCCGGCGCTACGGCTACGAGCCGAACCGGGTCGGCGTGATGGGCTTCTCCGCCGGCGGCCACCTGATGGGCTCGGCGAGCACCCGCTTCGCCTCGCCGCTCTACCCCGCCGTGGACGAGGACGACGCGCTCTCGGCCCGGCCCGACGTCGCGGCCCTGCTCTATCCCGTCATCACCCTGAAACCCCCCTTCGACCGCACCTCGAGCCGTCGCGTCCTCGTCGGCGACAGTCCGACCCGCGTCGCCACCGAGGCCTACTCGGTCGAGACCCAGGTCCGCCCCGAGACCCCGCCGACCTTCCTGGCCCAGGCCGCCGACGACCCGATCGCCGTCGTCGACAATTCCCTGCTGATGTTCGCGGCGCTTCGCGCCGTCGAGGTGCCGGTGGAGATGCACCTGTTCGAGCGCGGCGGCCACGGCTTCAATCTCGGCGTGCCCGGCTCGCCCGCCGCCGCGTGGCCGGGCCTGTTCGCCACCTGGGCGCGGCGGCGGGGATTCATCCGGGTGTGAGACACCGGAAATTCGAAGTCCGCTGACGACACACGGGCTTTGCCCCATACCGCTCCTTCCAATCCCGATTGACAGGGCTCGCGGCCGCAGCCCATCATCGCCCCCGTGACCGAGATGCCCCCCGACCCGAACCTCTCCGCGCCCCTCCGCCACCTGGAGGGGGACCAGCCCCCGGCGCCCGACTGGTTCCGGGACGCGGTCGCGGTCGCGCCGCAGGTCGGCCGCCTCACCGTGAAGGGCGCCGGCATCGAGACCTTCACCTGGGGGAGGCGCGGCCGGCCGGGTCTGCTGCTGCTGCACGGCAACGGGGCGCATGCGGGCTGGTGGCGCTTCACCGCGCCCTTCCTCGCCGAGCATCATCGCGTCGCCGCCCTGTCCTGGTCCGGCATGGGCGGCTCGGACTGGCGCGAATCCTACGACCTCGACACCTTCGCCGACGAGATCGAGGCGGCGGCGGCGGAGACCGGCCTGTTCGAGGCGGGGGCGCCCGTGATGGTCGGGCATTCCTTCGGCTGCTTCCCGATGCTGACCGAGGCGGGGCGGGAGGCCGGGCGCTGGCGCGGTGCCGTGATCGTCGACCCGCCGATCTTCTCCCCCGAGCGCCGCACCGGCCGCCGGCGCGAGGACGGGCGATTCGCGCATCACCGGATCTACCCGACCCTGGACGAGGCGCTGGGCCGCTTCCGCTTCGCGCCGATGCAGCCCTGCGAGGCGCTCTACATCGCCGACCTCATCGCCCGCGAATCGCTGCGGGAGGTCGCGGGGGGCTGGAGCTGGCGCTTCGACCCCTCGATGTGGGCCCGCCTCGCCGTGCCGGACCGGGCCGCGATGGTGCAGGGCGCCCGTTGCCCGCTGGCACTCGTGACCGGCGCCCGCTCGGACCTGATGCGCCCGGCCGACGCGGCCTACGTCCAGGGCCTGCTGCCGCCGGGCTCGCCCCGGATCGACCTGCCGGAGGCCTACCACCACGTGATGGTCGACCAGCCGCTCGCCTTCGTGGCGGCGCTCCGGGGGCTGCTGGCGGCCTGGCCGAACCAATGAAAAAGGCGGCCCCGGACGGGGCCGCCCTCTCGACCGAGGTCAGAAGCAGCGGCGCACCTTGCGCACCACCACCCGGCCGAACGGGCCGCGGGTGCGGGTCACCCGGACCGTGCAGCGGGGACCGCGGCGGACCACCCGACGGGTGACGTACTGCGCCTGCTCGATCGATGCGACGGGCGCGACGCTGTGGCCGGGGGCGACCGGCAGGGCCGAGGCCGGCGCGAGGCTGAGGCCGGTGGCGAGGGTCGCGGCGATCCCGAGGACGATGGCTCGCATGGCGAGGCTCCTTGTCTGGTGGGTAGGGGGCGCCTCAGTCGCCGTTAGCGCATGAACGCCCGGTTAATGCCGTGAACGCACCGTGGACCCGCGGCGGTCGCGCGTTGCGCGATCCGTGAGCCTCGTCTAACTCATCGTCCCATGACGACCGAGCACGACAAGATCCTCATCATCGATTTCGGCAGCCAGGTGACCCAGCTCATCGCCCGACGGGTGCGTGAGGAGGGCGTCTATTCCGAGATCGTGCCGTTCCAGGCGGCCGAGGCGGCCTTCGCGGCGATGAAGCCGCGCGCGGTGATCCTGTCGGGCGGGCCGGAATCGGTCACGGTCGAATCCTCGCCGCGGGCGCCGCAGGCGGTGTTCGATGCCGGCGTGCCGGTGCTCGGTATCTGCTACGGCGAGCAGACCATGGCGGCCCAGCTCGGCGGTGAGGTCGAGGGCGGACACCACGCCGAGTTCGGCCGGGCCGAGATCGAGATCGTCGCCGACAGCGCCCTCTTCCGCGGCGTCTGGCACGTCGGCGAGAAATACCCGGTGTGGATGAGCCACGGCGACCGGGTGACGAAGCTGCCCGACGGCTTCACCACCGTGGCGATCTCGCCCAATGCCCCCTTCGCGGCGGTGGCCGACGAAACGCGCAAGTTCTACGCGGTGCAGTTCCACCCCGAGGTGGCCCACACCCCCCACGGCGCGCTCCTCATCCGCAACTTCGTGCGCGACATCGCCGGCTGCACCGGCGACTGGTCCATGGCCGCGTTCCGCGAGGAGGCGATCGAGCGGATCCGCGCCCAGGTCGGCGGCGCGAGGGTGCTCTGCGGCCTCTCGGGGGGCGTCGATTCGGCGGTGGCGGCGGTGCTGATCCACGAGGCGATCGGCGAGCAGCTCACCTGCGTCTTCGTCGATCACGGCCTCCTGCGCCAGGGCGAGGCCGAGGAGGTGGTGCGGCTGTTCCGCGACCACTACAACATTCCCCTCATCCACGTGCAGGCCTCCGACCTGTTCCTCGGCGAGCTTGCCGGGGTCACCGACCCGGAGGTCAAGCGCAAGACGATCGGGCGCCTGTTCATCGACGTGTTCGACGCCGAGGCCAAGAAGATCGGCGGCGCCGACTTCCTGGCGCAGGGGACGCTCTATCCCGACGTGATCGAGAGCGTGTCGTTCACCGGCGGTCCCTCGGTGACGATCAAGAGCCACCACAATGTCGGCGGCCTGCCCGCCCGCATGAACATGAAGCTCGTCGAGCCGCTGCGCGAGCTGTTCAAGGACGAGGTCCGGGTGCTCGGCCGCGAGCTCGGCCTGCCCGAGGCCTTCGTGGGCCGCCATCCCTTCCCGGGCCCGGGCCTGGCCATCCGCTGCCCCGGCGAGATCACGGGCGAGAAGCTCGACGCGCTGCGCAAGGCCGACGCGATCTACCTCGAGGAGATCCGCAAGGCCGGGCTCTACGACACGATCTGGCAGGCCTTCGCGGTGATCCTCCCGGTCAAGACCGTCGGCGTGATGGGCGACGGCCGCACCTACGACCACGTCTGCGCGCTGCGGGCCGTCACCTCGGTCGACGGGATGACCGCGGACTTCTACCCCTTCGACATGGCGTTCCTGGGCCGGGTCGCGACCCGGATCATCAACGAGGTCAAGGGCATCAACCGGGTCACCTACGACATCACGTCGAAGCCCCCCGGCACGATCGAGTGGGAGTGAGGACGGGTCGCGGGTTCGCGCGCTCCGGCCGGCCGTGCCCGATCACGGCGGAGCGGTCCGGTGCAAGAAAGCCACTCACCCTTCGGGGCCAAATCGCCTAGCCTGCCGTCCGGAGATCGCGGTGCGGATGCGGAGTGACGCGGGAATGGCGGTGACGATCCACCGGGACGAGCCGGTCGTCGAATCGGCCCTCCACCGTGCCTATTCGCAGCTCGTCTGGGATACGACCGACCATGCCCTGTGCCTGCTCGATGCGGACGGGCGGGTGGCCGCCTGGAACCCCGGGGCGGAAAAGCTGACGGGCTTCCCGGCGGCGGAGGTCCTCGGGCGCACCGTCGCCTCCGACACGCCCGACGAGAGCGTCACGGCTTTGGCGGCCGCCCGGGAGGCGGGGCGCTTCGAGACCGAGGGCTGGTGGCCGCGGCGCGACGGCAGCCGGTTTCGTGCCCGGACCGCCATCGCGGCGATCCATGACGGAGGAACGCTGGCAGGCTTCGCGCAGGTCATCCGCGACGTGACCTCGCGGCGGGAGGAGGGCGGCCAGTTCGAGGCGGTGGCGCTGATCCTCGACCTCGCCCTCTCGACGATGTCGCAGGGCCTGTGCCTGTTCGACGCCGACCGCAAGGTGCGGCTCATCAACCAGCGGTTCTTCGAGATGTTCGCCGTGCGCGACCGGGGCGACCTCGTCGGCACCGCGATCGAGGCGATCTGGGCGCTTGTCTTCGGCGGCCCGGAGGCGGGCTCCTGGGAGGGCGCCGCGCTCCTCGCCGGGCACGAGGCGCATCTGAGCCGCGACGAGACGATCATGGCCAGCACGCCGGATGACCGCGCCATCGCGCTGGTGCGCCGGTCGGTGCCCGGGGGGGCGTTCGTCGTCACGTTCGAGGACGTGACGCGCCAGCGCCAGGCCGAGCTGGAGATCAGCCGGCTCGCCCATCACGACGCGCTGACGGGACTTCCCAACCGGGCGATGCTGTGGCGCCGCCTGCGCGAGAGCGCCGCCGACGGCGCGCTGCCGCCCGGCACCGCCCTTCTGTTCCTCGACCTCGACGGCTTCAAGGCGGCCAACGACGAGTTCGGCCACCAGACGGGCGACGCCCTGTTGCGGCAGGTGGCCGAGCGCCTGCGGCGGGCGGCCCCGGAGCCGGGCCTGCCCGCCCGGTTCGGCGGCGACGAGTTCGCCCTGCTCCTGCCCGGCGGCGCCGGTGAGCTGGCGGTGCCCCTGGCCGAGGGGCTGCTGATCGACCTCGCCCGGCCCTACGCGGTCGCGGGGCAGCGCCCGTGCCACGTCACGGCCAGCATCGGCATCGCCTTCGCGGAGGACGGCACCACGCCCGATGCCATGCTGCGCCAGGCCGATTGCGCGCTCTACGCCGCCAAGGCCGCCGGCAAGGCCGCCTGGCGCCTGTTCACCCCGGCCCTCGAATCCGAGCGCCATGAGGAACAGCGGATCGAGCAGGACCTGCGCCACGCCGCCGAGGCCGGCCAGCTCCGTATCGCCTACCAGCCGATCGTCGGCCTGGCGCACGGCGCCGTCAACGCCCGGGAGGCGCTGCTGCGCTGGACCCATCCCGAGCGCGGCCCGGTCTCGCCCAAGCGCTTCATCCCGCTCGCCGAGAAATCGGACCTGATCCGGGCGCTGGGCCTGTGGGTGCTGGAGCGGGCCTGCACCGACGCCGCCGCCTGGCCCGATCCGGCCCGGGTCTGCGTCAACGTCTCTGTGCGCCAGCTCGGCGACGGCACCCTGCCGAAGGCGGTGGCGGCGATCCTCGACCGGACCGGCCTCCACCCCCGCCGCCTCGAGCTCGAGATCACCGAGACGGTGCTGAGCAATGCCGGCACCGGCATCGTCGACGACCTCCAGCTCCTCCACGCCATGGGCGTACGGATCTCGCTCGACGATTTCGGCGTCGGCTTCTCGTCGCTCGCCCGGGTCCGCGCCTTCCCGTTCGACCGCATCAAGATCGACGGCTCGTTCGTGCGCGACGCGGTCGAGCGGCCGGATTGCCGGGCGATCGTCGGCATCGTGTCCGAGCTCGGGCGCCGGCTCGGCATCGAGACGGTGGCGGAGGGCGTCGAGACCCCGGCCCAGCTCGCGGTGGTGCGCGAGGAGGGGTTCACCGAGGCGCAGGGCTTCCTGTTCGGCCGCCCCGTGACCGGTCAGGCCCGCCGTCGGGGCCTGACGGTCAGGCCGTCGGGAGGGGCGTCAGGCGATCGGCCCGGTGTGCTTCTCGAGCAGCGCCCAGGCGTCGTCGCCGAACTTGCCCTTCCACTCCTTGTAGAACCCGGCCGATTGCAGCTTGGCCTGGAACGCCTTGGTATCGACGTCCTGGATGGTGAGGCCGCGGGCGCGCAGGTCCTGCTCGGTCGTGCCGCTGCGCTGGGCCATGTCCGCGCGCTGCGCCACGGCTTGCGTATTGAAGTGCTTGGCGATCACGGTCTTCACGTCCTGCGGCAGGCCGCGCCAGATCTTGCCGTTCGA
>NZ_JAAKGV010000020.1 GCF_011043735.1 Methylobacterium sp. DB0501
GCCAGGGCCCGAGCTTGGGTGCAGGCTGGACGCTGCGGGTGTAGCGGAAGGCGGTTGCCTCCGAGCGGATCACCTTCCTGACGACCTTGCGGGAGAGCTTCAGCTCCCGGCAGATCTGCTTGATCGGCTTATGCTGCACGAAGTACGCGCGGCGGATCTTCGCGACCGTCTCCACGACCAACATCCTCCGCGAGCCTCCCGTTCCGAGTGCGGGAGGCAGTCTGGATGAAGTATCCTGGGGGGCCCGTTTGGACGCCGATCACCCCGGAAACGGGGTCCTTATTCCACGCCTAATCACATGGCAGCAGATGTACAGTGACGCTTCACCAGCCGCAGCGGTTTATATTTTACAGGTTATAAGCAGTTATCTAGAGGCTGTAATTTCAGCGGTCGTGCTCTAGATTGGTTCCCTATCGCCCAATATGATTTTGCTCTCAGTCACATAAGCTCTTGATGTCCCCACTGTCTGACCGTCAGCGCCTCGAACTCGCAATTCCGGCCTATCTCCTCTACATCCTGACCGCCGCACCGGGCGTGTTCATCCCGGCCAACCCGGATTTGGCAGCGAGAGCTGAAGCCGACATCGCTGCTTTGCGCGCCAACCTCCAAGCCGCTTGCTTCGAGCCCTTAGCTGACCTGCCCGCCAAGAAGCAGAATGCCCTTCTGCGCCGGGTCGAGCGCATCGGGAAGGGCGTGATCAATGGATGGACCAAGCGGTCAGCCCTCAGCGTCATGCTGACACTCTGGTACTTCCTGAAGGATCTCACCGATCGGGAGGTCCTGATCCTGTGGGAGGGCTCGGCCATGGAGCAGGCGACGAGCAAACTCCTGCCGATGTTTGCGCACGGCTTCGATGAGCAGAAGCGTGACAGCGCGGCCCAGATGCAGGCTCACCGGTTGCTCTCACAGCTGCAGGCCGAGGGGCTATACGGCTGAGCCTTATCGTGTGTGGTACGCGCTTTACCCATTAGAACGTTCGCAAGCCAACGCTGCTGGTCCATGCGACGGAGCGAAGGTTCGGTCACCTGATAGGTGCTTTGATTGCTGCTTCCGTCAAGTACCGCCTGACCCCAGGATGGATGAACTCAGCGCGCGGCGCGGCGACCCAGGTGTTTGCTGCTGTCGTCTCACGCCCGGACGGAACACGTCTGGCCATGTCCGCCTCGCCTTCGTGCAGGGCGCGAGCCATCGCATAGGCGACCCTCTCGGGCATGTCACTGCGGCCCAGCACGACCGACCAGCTCCCGACCGAGTGGATCGGCTCCGTCTGGCCGCTGTAGGTTCCAGCCGGAACGGTCAGTCGCTTCAGGAACGGTACCTTGCTGACGATGGCTGCGCTCTCCGCTTCGTTCGGCACGACGAAACGTGCGCCTGTCGCGCTCCTCGCGAGATCCTCGAAGGCGGGCCAGCCGATCCCACCTCCCCACAGTGCTGCGGCCCTGCCGTCAGCGAGCATTGCCAGCGCCTCATCGTCCCGTGGTGGATCGTGCCGATCGCGTCTACCGCCTGCTGGATCGCCCCTTGTGTCGCGCCAATTTGCTGGCGGATCTGATCGGTCGCCTTGCTGGTCTGCTCGGCGAGCTGCTTGACCTCCTGCGTCACCACGGCGAAGCCGCGCCCGGCCTCGCCCGCGCGTGCCGCCTCAATCGTGGCGTTCACTCGAGAGCGAGCAGAAGTGCCATATCGGGCAGCATGTTGCGGCGCACAACCCCAAAAACCGCGTTATTAGCCAAAATGGCAACAACGTCGCGAAAGCGTGAACTGCTCCAGGTGACTTGCCTGTGCCGCCAAACAGGATTTCAGAACCGTTTCTGACGCTCAGTCGTATGACCGGGGAACTGGCTAGGTCGGCGCTGTCTCGATCCATGAGCGGATGATGTCTTCTGCGGCGAGGTAGATGCCGATGAGAGCTACTGCGACACCTACCGCAACGAGGAGCACACCCGAGAGCGACAGCGTGCGTCGGGCACGCTGTCGTCGCCACGGGTTTGCCGGATCCACGTCACTCGGCCGCGTTGGCTTCAGCCTTCTTCGGCCGGCCGCGACGTACAGGCTTGGCATCTAACGGGGCGGTAACGACGGGATCGGGTTTGGCCCGCTTCTCAGCCGCCTTCTTGGCTGCAGCCCGATCGCGCCGGAGCTGGCCAAGGCCGAGGCTCTTGGCGAGCTCGGAGCGCTTGGCGGCGTAGTTCGCGGCGACCATCGGGTAGTCGCGGGGCAGACCGTATTTCTGCCGGTACTCGTCGGGGGTCAGGGCATTCGAGGTCAGGTGCCGCTTGAGCGACTTGTAAGGCTTGCCATCGATGAAGCTGGTGATGGTGTCCGGAGTGACGGACTTGCGGATCTGGGCTGGCGTGACCTTGTGGTCCTCGATCGGGGTTGCGGCGGGTTGGCCGAGGCTGCTCATCGAGGCGTAAACGGAAGCGATCAGGTTCGGGAGTTCGGCGACGGGAACGTTGTTCTTGCTCACATAGGCCGACACGATATCAACCGCGAGGTTGATGAATTCAGGCTCTTGGGCTTGAGTCTCGTCCGACACGTCAGTTCTTCCTGATACGAGGATCCATCCAGATCCGAACACGAAAAGCTCTATGAAGGTTCACGTGCGTCAAGCAAGTGCCTGCCAGCGGCCAATCCCCAACTATCGACGGAATAGGCCGGCTCATCAGCAATCTGGCGCACGCAGTCACCATCTTGCAGAAACCATTTTTGAGCTCAGCGCTCTCACGATTTCAGACCCACTGAGCGCGAGCAGCTTACAAGATCCCCCAAGCCCGGAAGCGTTCTCGGCCGGTGAACTCGCGCAGGCCGAGCTCGGCCACGAGGATCTGGGCGGCGCGCGGGGTGACACCCAGCTCGTCCGCGATGATGGTGGCCGAGACCAGGGGCCGGGCGAGAACGAGCTCGATGAGGCGGGGCAGGCTGGAACTCCCCCTTCTCCCCCGCACCTTGAGCAGCAGCCCCTCGCGCGCGAGCATCCAGCGGTCGTGATCCCTCATGCCCTGCTCGGCACCCACGGCGACGGCACCGAGGACCGCGAGCCAGCGGGTCAGCGGATCGCGCACGAGCCAGCGGTCGCGGGGCACGCGGCGCAGGGCGCTGGCGAGCGCGGGCAGATGGTGTCGGGCCTTGTCACGGGCGCGCAGGAGGTCGGCGGCGAGCAGGGGTCCGAGCCAGGCGCGGTGCTGGAGCGGCTCAAGGACGGTCCAGGCATCGACCGCGATGGTGGCGGCGAGGACCGGCGGCAAGGTCCGAGTATCGGCGACGGCCTGGCGCCAGGCGGCGAGGCGGTCGCTCTCGCCCCAGGCCGGATCGTAGACGAGCGGCGACTTCTTCCTCGCCGGGCCGGTGTCAGCGAGAAGGCGACTGGAGCGGGCGATCAGGGCGTCGATGCCGGCGAGCTCGGCTGAGAAAGCATCGTTGAGCTCCTCGAGATCCCCCTCCCCGTCCGCACCGTCGATCGGCGGCGCGGCTGGCACTGGGACCGCGTCCTGATCGCCTGCCGCATCCGGATCCTCACACAGGGCGGCAAGGCCGGCGGGGCTGGTGGCCCAGCCAGGGTCGGAGGCGGCGATGCGGCGGCGGGTGCGCAGGACAGTGTGGGCGCGGGTGAGCTCCTGCGAGGGGGCGTGCCGGTCGCGACCGGCGTCGTGGAGGACGAGGTCTTCGAGGAGGACGAGGTCGCCCTGGAGGGCGAGGCTGGCGCAGGCGTCGGCGAAGTCGGCGCGGGCACACCAGCCGTGGCGGAGGGGGCCGGTGGCGAGGCGCTGGTCGAGGCGAGCGAGGGCATCCTCGGCGGCGGCGAGCGGCGTGGCGAGGGTGGGCCAGGGGAGCGGCTCGATCAGGCGGTAAACCATTGTCTTTCATGTATCAGCGCGCCGTCACGGAAGCGACAAGGTCGTTCGCTTCGCGCACCTGGATGGGCGCGCGATCGGTGTTCTGACCATTGATAATGTCCCCTTATCGATGGTGATGGACGAGGGAGCGGAAATCGGTTTGGATGCGGCTGGGCCCCTTCTCCAGCACCCATCCGCGATGTCCGATCCCATCCCTGCCCGCCTCCCAGATCGCACCCTCGCCCGGGAATGCGATCTCGATGCCCTCGCCGGTCTCCTGCCGTTTGATGCTCGCGAGCGCCTCGCCCTCCTCCTCACCGACGAGGATGCCGCCACCCTCAAACACCTGGCCCGCTCCGGCATGGGCGCCAACACCCTTCGGGCCCTCGCCTCCGACCTCGGCTACCTCGAGGCCTGGTGCTTGGCTGCCATCGGCCATCCCCTGCCCTGGCCGGCGACCGAGGCCCTGGCGCTGAAGTTTGTCGCTCATCACCTCTGGGATCCGGCCGAGCGCGAGAGCGATCCCCGCCACGGCATGCCCAGCGCCGTCGAGGATGACCTGCGGGCCCGCGGCCTGCTCCGGGTCGCCGGTCCGCACGCGGTCTCGACCGTGCGCCGGCGCCTCGCCCACTGGTCGACCTTGCACCGCTTCCGCGGCGTCGAAGGACCGTTCAAAGCGCCGCGCCTGCGTACCGCCCTCTCGCTTGCCGTCCGTGCCAACCGGCGACCCCGCACCCGCAAGAGCGCACGGGCGGTCACCGCCGCGGTCATCGAAAAACTGCTAGCCACCTGTCTCTACGAGCACCGCCTGGTCGACGTGCGCGATCGTGCGCTGCTGCTGGTCGCCTTCGCCTCAGGAGGTCGACGTCGGGCCGAGGTCGCGGGCTTGCGGGTCGAGGACCTCGTGCGCGATGCACCCGTGCCGCTCGATCCTGCCGATCCAGACAGTGCGAAGGTGTCGAAGATTACGATCCGGCTCGGCCGCACCAAGACCACGACGGCCGAGGACGATGCCCGCGTGGTGGTGATCGGGCGTGCCGCAACGGCTCTGCTCGATTGGCTGGCGCTCGCGAAGATCGAGAGTGGGGCGGTATTCCGGCGCATCGACCGCTGGGGCCGCGTCGGATCGGCGGCGCTCGATCCGCAGAGCGTGAACGCGATCCTGAAGGCGCGCTGCGCCCGGGCCGGACTCGACCCCGTGCTGTTCTCGGCGCACGGATTGCGCTCAGGCTTCATGACCGAGGCTGGAAAGCAGGGCGTGCCGCTGCCCGAGGCAATGCAACTGTCGCAGCACCGCTCGGTGCAGCAGGCGGCACGCTACTACAACGAGGCCGAGATCGACAAAGGCAAGGCCGTCCGGCTGATCGGATGAGGTGAGCAACAACATGGGTCCGGGACCCCACTTCGAAGTCGATCCATAACGCGACCTTAACCAGCTCACGTAGGCTGGCGTGGCGTCCTGTCGGCTGCGGATGCCGCGACTGTGGGGAGGGTCAGGGCCGGGGCATAGGAACGATCTCGCCCACCCTCGAAATCGAACTCATAGAGTGTCACCCTCCCGATCACGGGCTGGCGCTGCCCGAGGAAGAAGGTGAAGCCGTTCGGAGCCGCGATGAAGAGATGCAGTCTGGTCGCCGGATCGGGACCTCGCTTCTCACGGATCAGGCGTGTGGCCGCCTCGGCAAGCTCAAAGGCGTGCCGGCCACATGCGACCGATGTCGCTCCGATCACTCCGGCGGGTCGCAAGGACAGAAGCCGTCCCACAGCCGGATGGGCTCGCAGAAGGTAGCGCTCGACGTCAGCGACGACGTCGTGTGTAAGGCTGATAGCGACCGCCAAATCGGGGCCACCTGACCCGATCTCGACGATTTCGCCGCCTAGGGTTGGCCAGCTTGGATCGGTAGGCGCATCTTCAGCCGACCATACCTGGCGCCCGGTTGTCCGCTGCTCCAGCTCGACGATCCGGCCGGATTTGATGTTGAGGACGGAGCCTGCGGCAAATGCCAGGGTAATGTGGGCATCAAGGGCGAGACGGAGCCGAAGCTCGGCTTTCGCAGCCGACAGCAGAAATGTCTTCAAGGACGGATAGAGGGTGTCAGCCCAGTCCGTTTCGCTGCGGATGTAGCGCTCATCGAAGGCTGGAACGAGATCGAGCACGTGCAGGCAGCGTTCCTCCAGGCGGTCCATCGAGTGCTCGAATGACTTCACGCCATAAACGCGCGGTCGACCTTCTCCATGCCCAATGAGTCCCTCGCGGGTGCAGATCGCATGGAAGCTGGTGCAGTCGAACTCTAATCGACCCTGTGCCATCCATTGGAACACGAGGTCATCGTAGGGAAAGACGCTCTGGTTCCACGGCACTCGCCACAACCCGACGTATGCGAATAGCATGTCGAGGTCGTCACGTAATCCATCTAGGCTATCGTTTGCCTCGCCAAAGGCGAGCGTTCGAGCGAGGACGCGCAATTCGTCCTCATCGATGGCGAGGTGCTCGCGCCATGTCTTACGGACCGATCCGGCTCGACTCTTGTCGGTGACCGAGCCATAGAGCCGATCTAGGCGAATGGCACCTGAACGGTTACCGATCATCTCACGTAAGGGATCCGCCCGATCGAGTCGCCAATTGGTCAGGAGCTTGAAGCGGACGCCGAGGCCGTCAGGAGCGTAGGCGACTTGCGCCTCCCGGGCGCGCTGCAGCAGGGAGCGCGCGTTGGCGTTGATGAACTCGGGATCGACCAGTTGGGCGTAGCCGTAGCTGTCGGGTGCAACGTGCCACTTACATTGGATGTGCTCGCGGCGAAGCGGCTCGCCATATTGGTCTTGGGCGCTTCTCGAGGGATCGTACTCCACCCAAATGTCATCGAAGCTTTTCGGTCCTTGCTCGAAACCAACCTTGACGATTGGACTAACCGGATCGAGGAGACGCGCTGCGTAGCGCCAGAACAAGCGCGCCTGAAAGGTATCACCATCGCGACGAACGGTAACGGCCTGGGTCATGATTGCAGCTCAGGCGACGGTGTCGCGGAACGGAGGCGTGGGCGCCAGGGATCGAGCTATCTCGACGGCTCGGGCACCATCAACCGCTCGCGAGGGATAGGCGTCGAGAACGATGGATGGCAGGAGTCGCTGAGTCAGATCCGAGAAGGTGAAGCCGTAATCGCGGCTGCTACGCTGCGGTCCAGTGGCTGCAACCAGAGCGTCGATGTGCTGGCGCTCCAAACCTAGTGCTTCAAGCCGAGACGAAAGCAGGAAGCGCCGCTGCTCGTCGTTCGGGCGGGTGAAGCTCATCAACTCGGCCGCTCGACGCCGAACCGCCGGGTCGAGCGCGCTTAAGCGATTGGTGCACATGATGACCGCTGCGGGAAGCTTACCGTTGGCGAGGCGGTCGATCCCGCGAATGAAGGCGTTGACGCCGGCCCGGTCCTCATGATGCATCTGGGCGGCCTCGCGCGACTGGGCCAGCGCGTCGGCTTCGTCGACAAGAAGGATGACGCCTCCACGCGCGCGGCCAGAGGCCGACTTCAACCGGGCCGCTTCGGAGACGGTGTGGTCGAAGGCAGCCGACAGCAGCTGGGTCATCTCTCCGACGCGACCCTGTCCGCGCGTCGAAAGGCTCAGGGGGAGCAGCGTGATCTCGATCCCTTCCTGGCGCGCAACGGCGTCGCCGATCGTCTCCGCCAACTCGGTCTTGCCTGAACCGACATCACCAGCCAGAACCACGAGAGGGGGCCGGCGCAGGACGATGTCGAGCAGAGCATCGGCCTTGGGATGATGGCGCTTCGCCCATGCCTCCAAACCTGCCGGGTTGATCAGAAGACCCAATATTTTGGTCAGGCGCGTCTTGTACTCGTCGAGCCCGACCAAGCGTGCGAGCCGACCCTGCGGCTCAAAATCGGGGTAGGTGATGCGTCGCTCGAACAGATCGTCGATGGAAGGGCTGGCGTTCATCAGTAGCTCCGGACGCTGGCACGGTTGAGGGCGCGACCGCCCGAGGAATAGGTTCGATCGTCGGACAGGTAGCCGGTGATCCCAGGTTCAGGGGCACCGCTGCGCTGGAAGGGCAGCTGCGTCTTGAACGCATCCTTGGCCGCGTGGGTGAGCTGTTCCCATGCCAGGCTGTAGGTCAGATAGCTGTAGAAGGTGGCGCCACTCACATCGGCGTTGGCGCGCACACGCCCGGGATCGTCATCGTTGGCGGAACCGCCGGCGAGGTCGCGCGCGGTGTAGCGCAGCGTCGGCTCAATCCAGTTCCCATTGCGACGGAACCCATAGGTGACCGTGCCGAGATAGCCAGCCTTCAAAAACTCCGTCACTTCTGCTTCATAGTCTGCGATCTCAGCGTCCGAGGGGGAGCCGTAAAAGCGCTGCATGCGCTTCAAGTCAGTTGCGACCTTGGCTGCCATGTGGCGGGCATGGGTAATGGTGAAGGTCGCGCTTTCGGAAAAGCTATAGCTATAGGACATGACTACCATCAGGCCTGAAACGACGATCCAAAGACCTTCTGCCAGTAGGCGACGGTCAACTGCTTCGTGGGAGCGGCAAGGGCCGCGTCGATGGCGTCGCCAGCATCGTACGCCGCCTCTGTGATTGCGTCCGCGTTGGCTGCGGTGTAGAGTCGGGCAACGTTGTTTGCTGAGTTAACCGGATCGATAATCTGCACTTCGTCGAAGAGGGTGCCGACTGTCAAGGGATTATAGTAGTCGGAGAACACGATCCGTTCTCGCACTTCGCTCTTCGCCAGATAGGTAAAGAAATTCTGGAGCGCCTCGGGATAGTCCGCAAAGTTCAAGCCATCGTCACAGAGCTTGGCAAGGACCATCTCGATCATGAACGACTTAAAACGAAAGCCGTCATGCTCTGCCTTCATGCGACGGGCCCAGAATTTTACCAGCCGAACGACTTGCGCGAAATGTTTCTCTTGAGCTTTCTTACGCTTGGCCGCGAAGGCGATGTGGAGCGGAATGCTTGTCTTCAAGAAAGATCCATCGTCCTGGCTGACGAGGTTGCCGTACCAGTTAGGATCTCCGCTATAGAGGATCGGCACCACGTCGACGTCGAGACCGCTACCTCGAAACGAAACCGTCACTGAGTAGGTTTGCGGTTTCACCTGATCGGGACTGAAGTTGGGAAAGGCTTTGCGAAGCCGCGCTGCCAAATAGTCAAGGAGTTCCTGAACATCGGATGGCGCATCGGCACCACTGATGTAGCAGGCGACATCAATATCATTAAGCGATCGAAGCGCTGTCCCTTTGGCAAGACTGCCGGACAACAGCATCTTTTTAAGCGTGAAATCCGGGTGCTCGCGAAGATAACCCTCCAATTTCTCGCGAAGCCGGTTCGCCTGCGCCCGGTACTCATCGGCCTTCTCTTTGGGTAAGTTTACCCTGTCCTGCGCGAATGCGGCGATCTCGCCGTGTCCAACGTGCTGTCGTCCCATGCTCTGTCTCTCCACGCCGAGGACCAAATCGCCTCGGGTCGACAGGACCAGCGGCGCCGACTGTGGAGATAATAGCCATAAAATAGCTATTCAAGTGGTGATTTTTAGCTATCTCTCGTTGACAGATCGGGGACGGTCCGCTATATGCCCAACGACCGACGGAGGATGAGATGACGAAGCGCACGATGACGCTGAACCTCACCGACGCCGAGATGCGCGTGCTCGATGATCTGTCGGCGCGCAAGGATCTCACCAAGACCGCCGTGCTCCGGCAGGCCTTGCGCCTGTATCAAACGGTCGAAGCTCGGGTTGAGAAGGGCGACAAGCTCTTGTTCGAGAACGAGGCGACCAAGGAAAAGGCGGAGCTGATGTTCCTGTAATGGCCGACGTTTCGACCATCTACCTTCTCGACGTCGCAACCGGTGACAGCGTTGAGGGCGAGTTGCGCGATGCTATCGAGCAAGCGCAGCTCGATGACTGGTACACGAAGTGGCAGCCGGAACTATTCGCAGTGCTGCAGGAGCTCTCCCGAACGGGTGTGCCGCCCACTCAATGGCCACAAAGCTGGCACTGGAATTGGAAGCAGAAGGCTGCTCAAGTACAAGGGATGCTGGCGTTCAAAGGGTTCAGTGTCGTTGCGCAGGGCGTGACGCAGGGACTGGCACAGATCGATCTGACGAAATCGACCCGCGATCCCAGAGAGTCTGGAAAGCCGCTGGTCTATCTCGATTATCTCGAGGCAGCTCCGTGGAACCGACCTGAACTGGGCTCAAAGCCACGGCTACGCGGGGTGGGAACAGCACTGATCACCGCTGCTGTTGCACAGAACGTGGACGAGGGCTTCAAGGGGCGCATCGGCCTGCATTCCTTGCCTCAAGCCGATGACTTTTATCGGCGTTGCGGCATGACGGATTTCGGCCAGGACCCATCGTACCAGAATTTGAGGTATTTCGAGATGACCGCCGCGCAGGCTCGCGCGTTCCTCGACGAGGAGTAAGGCCATGAGGTTGGAGCGCAGTAAGGAGTGGTGGATGGCTCGGGTGCGCCGCGAAGGTGACGCCGCCGTCAGCGCCGGCCTGCTTGCGCTCGATCCGGCGCCAGAAGCGCGCCCATCGAGCGCTCAGGCAGGTGCGAGTGACGAGTCGCGCATCGCCTTTGGCAAGTTCGTGCATCTCATGCGCCGCCATCGCGGCTTCTCGATGGAGCAGTTGGCGGAGGCGGCCGAACTTGAGGCGAGCGAATTGCTCGTTATCGAGGCCGACGTTCACTATGTGCCAGAGCCACGAACAGTCTTCAGGCTTGCTCAGACATTCGACGTATCGCAACGCAGATTGATGCAGTTGGCGGGGTTGTCCGCAGCGAACGATGCTGGCTTTCGTGAAGAAGCCGTACGATTTGCCGCCCGGTCAGAGGCGGTAGAGAAGCTGACACCGGACGAGAGCTCAGCCTTGGAGGCATTCGTCGCCGTGCTGAGCGAGCAGGAGTTGAAACGGGTGAAGTGAGAAACGTCAATCTTGGGAAGCGAACGGTCGCCGACATCGACGGGCAGGTTGCTAAGGTTCTACGGGGTCTTGGAAGCCCCGAGCCGCCGATCAACCTGCACATCGTTCGGGACCTGCTGAAACTCGACCGGGGCTACTACAGCACCACAGACGACAGCCTTCTCAAGGAGATGTTCTCGCGCTTGAAGGTCGGTGGCAAGCAGGTGCTGATGCGCCCTACGCTGCTGGCCGACGCAGTTCGAACGCTGAGCCTGAAGGCACTCTATCTACCCGACCAGAAGCGCATCCTGCTCGATCGGAGCCTCCCCCCTCTGAAGCATCGGTGGAACGAGGCACACGAAATCGGGCACGACCTAATCCCATGGCACGCAGGCATGATGCTCGGGGATACCGAGCAGACACTGACCCCAGCCTGCCACGAGATCATGGAGGCCGAGGCGAACTACGCTGCGGGCCGAATACTCTTCCTAGGCGATCGCTTTCGCGCCGAGGCCGAGGCGTCCACTCCGAGCCTTGAACTCGTTCGGACGCTGAGCAAAGGGTTCGGCAACACAATGACCTCGACCCTTTGGCGCTTCGCCGAGCAGGGTCATGGCGGTCGGCCTATGGTCGCGCTGGTGACAGGTCACCCTCACCCCACCAAGCGAAAAGTAGACTTCGATCCAGCTCGCCCATGCCGCTACTGCATCGAGTCTCCGCCATTCCGCGAGCGCTTCGCTAACTTGACTGAGTTGGACTTATTTCAGGTTATCGTTGGCTATTGTGGTGCTCAAACTGGAGGAAGCCTCGGTCAGGCTGAAGTTGCTTTGCGAGATTGCAACGGTGAACCGCATGTATTCGCGTTCGAAACCTTCTTTAATCGATACGAAGCCCTAACGTTGGGCTTTTGGCTTCGACCTCAGCCGACTGTCGCTCCGCGCCGAGCATGATCTGTCGGTAATGCCGCCACTCTGACCGAGCTGCGCTATCACGCGATTGCGGCCCCGTCGCTTGGCCTCGTAAAGCGCGGCATCTGCCGCCGCGAAACACTCCGTCTGCGTCACGCCCGAACCCAGCGTGAGGCAGGCCACGCCGATGCTCACGGTTATGAACCCGCCTTCCTGACCGCTGTGCGGGATCTGAGTGCGGGCAACCGCTTGGCGGATGTGTTCGGCCCGGAACGCCACCTCGCGACCGGCCGGCCCCAGCAACAGGACACCGAACTCCTCGCCGCCGATCCGGCAAGCCACCTCGTCAGGTCCGCTCACCTGCCGCTTGAGACAGCGCGCGATGGTCCGCAGCACCTCGTCGCCGGCAAGATGGCCGTAGGTGTCATTGTAGCGCTTGAACTGATCTGCATCGATCAGCAGCAGCGACAGGTTCTCGCCGGTACGCTCTGCCTGGCGCTGCAACCCGTCGAACACGGCATCGAAGTGGCGCCGGTTCGGCAGGCCGGTGAGGCCGTCGGTCGCCGCGAGTTCGGCAAGCGCCTTGTTCGCATCGAGCGCAGCGCGCTCGGCCTGGGCCCGCCGTTCGAGCTCACGCTGCAGCAGCAGGGTGAGGCTGGTAAGGCCTAGGCACAGGATCAGCACAACGGCCTGATGCCAATCGCCTTCGGTCGCCAGATCGCTCGGATTGCCGCCACGGAGACGTTCACGTTGATGATGAGCGGCCGCAAGCCGACGTGGCTGAAGGTGTAGAACCGCTCGATGTTGTCCAACTTCGCCGTGGCGACGAACTGCCCAGCATCGTGCTCCAGGTAGTGGTGGAAATGCGCTGATCCAGCGATGTTGCGTCCTATAGTTTTCTGGTCGGAGGGGTTGCGGGCAAGCATCACACCATCGGTACGGAACAGCGCGACGCTGCTGCCCTGATCGATGCTGAGACGCCGCAGCAGCCCGTCGAGGTAGGAGACGTCCATCGCGCCGACGACCACACCCGCGAACGTCCCATCCGCGTAGGCCAAACGGCGGCTGAACGGGATAACCAGCCGGCCACCCTTCTGGGTACGGGTGGGCTCGCCGATGTAGAGGCCGACATCCGGCCGCTCTTTGTGCACCCGAAAGAAGTCGCGGTCCTCGAGTTGCAGGCGTCGCGGCACCTGCGAGCCCGAGTCCATGAACACGCTGCCCTGGGCATCTACCGCGAGGATCGAGCCGAGGCCGTTCGCAGTCGAGGAGCGGTCGAACAGGATGAGGTGACGCAGATCGGGCGCGACCCCCTCGATCTTCGGGTTCTGCAGGCCCTCGACCACCGCCTGCAGGGAGAGGTCGTAGAGCTCGATGTTGCGGTCGATCGCGCTCTCGGTGATCTCGAGCAGGTTCTGCGAGGTCCGGGAGACCTGGTCCCAGGCGCTTTGGCGCATCTGCAGCACCATCACGGTCGTGATGGTGCCGAGGGCGAGCGTGGCGACGACGCTCAGAGCTGCGAGCTTTCGCCGGGTGAGATGCTGCAAGGAATAGAAATGGCCGCGCATCGGTGCTCCGCGCACGAGTGGATGCGCCCCTGCTCTAGCGCTATCTAGCATCGCCAATGCTTAAGATGCGGTTGTCTTTATCTCTACTATTTACAGCGCTTTGCAGGCATGGACACGGGGTGCTTCAGGCGCTCTGCATCCCGAACAGGTCGAGCTGCTGAGTGCTCGGCAAGCGCCGCGGCCGCCCGCGCGGCTTTGGGAGAGGTCTGAGCTGAGGCAGCTCCTGGCGCGGCTTTCCGTGCAGCACGGCTCCGACGATCCGACAGCCGTCACCATAATGGAGGAGGTACAGGCTGTGGGTGCCGGCCCGCAGGATCTCCTGGCACAGCGGCTCGCTGGTCGGCAGGCGTGCCAAGGCCGCGAGGAGGCAGGACAACCCTGCCGCAGCAATATCCATGGCGCGGAACTCGATCTCGCGCATCCCCCAGCGTTGGCGAGCAGCGCCGGCGGTTGTCGACGGGAACGGGTTGGCGGCGAACGCCGTCATCTCGTCACCGATGAATGCCGCCAGCCGGTCGCGCTCGGCGATGTGACTGGCCGTTAAAAGGGCACCGGCAAGCTGGCGCTTGTTCACGGGCATTGTCTCGTTGGCTCTCACTGCGTCCCGATCATGCGACCAGGATGTCGCTGAGATCGGCATCTCGGGTTCGGCTCGGCCATGCGAGATCCCGCTCCTCGGCCATTATCGACGGGTGCACTGACGAGGTCAGCTCGATGGTCGTGGTCCAGAGCCGCCAGGGAGCAGGCACCGGCAGGAGCTCCGCCTCGTCCAACAGAAGTTGAGCTTGCCCGCCCCGCTCTGCCATCAGCCGGAACGGGTGCTCCGCGGCAAGTCCAATCAGCACGACGGTCACGACATTGCGGCCGGGCTGCAGCCAGGGTGTTACATCGTAGCTGAAGCCGTCCTCAGAGGGGTCGAGGCCCTCGACCGCCGCTTGCGTGACCGCGTAAGTGTTCAGACTGACCACAGCGCGGCACCCTGCGCCCGACAACGTCAGGCGCAGCCGCTCTCCCGCTCGTACTTGCATGGTTGGCCTCGCTCCAAGCGTAGCAGTGGCTGCTTCGCGGGTTTTCCACAATGGGAACGGGCCGTGAACGACAATGAAGCGTTAACCATGTGGCGGCGACGCCTGCAGCGACCGGATCACGGGCCCACTGGCTCGCAGCAGCGGACCGCGATGAGGTGGGGCAGGCCCCATCAATGGGAGATCCTGATGCCCTATACGCTCGTGCGTCTCGCCTCCGGGAGCTATGACGTCGACCTGGATGGCAGCATCGTCGCCAGCCTGGTGCTCGAGCCCAGGCGAGGCCGCTCACCCTTGAGGTGGCACGTCGAGTTGCTTGAAGCGACCCCGCGTGCGAAGCGGCCGGCCCCGTTCACGGATCAGACCCATACGTTTCTGAGCTTTGAGGAGGCCGTGAGCTGGCTCGGCGTGAAGGAAGTTACGTTGAGTGAATAAGGATGCTCAACCGCAACGGCGCCGTAATCGAGGCGCACCGAACCCGCAGATCGGCACGAAGCCTGCAAAATTTGCCGACTGACAGTGCCGCGAGCGTGCTGATCGACATTCGATTTAATCGCAATGTGCATCGCTTACGATATTGACGCTGTTCAAGATCTCTGATCCCAATCGGGCTTCTCGAGCGGGAGAAGGCAAATGAGCGAAACCGACATCCCCGCGGTGGATCCAGTCGAGCGCACCAGTGACATCATCTCGGCCTACGTGGCTCACAACGTGGTTCAGCCCTCAGCCCTGCCCGAGTTGATTGCGTCGGTGCATGCTGCCCTGCAGAGCCTCAACAACCCGACTCCTGCCGAGCCCGAAAAGCCGACGCCGCCAATTCCCATTCGCAGGACAGTGACGCCGGACCACATCATCTCGCTGGAGGACGGCAAGCCGTACAAGACGCTCAAGCGTCACCTCTCCGGGCGAGGCCTCACCCCAGAGCAGTACCGCGAGAAATGGGGCTTGCCTCGCGACTACCCGATGGTAGCGGCTAACTACGCCAGCCAGCGATCCGTGCTCGCGAAGAACTCTGGGCTCGGCCAGCACAGGGCGGGTCGTTCCGCTCTCAGCAAGGCTGCCGCGCCTGACGCGAAGGTCACTGACAAGGCGGCGAGCCGTGGGCGGTCACGCAGGACGAAGGCGCCGGTCGAGGCTTAATCGTCTGCATCGCGACGGGCTGAATGCCTGAAGGGGTACGATCAGAAGTCTGGATCGGGAGTGGATCCCGCTGCGCTGAGCGCTTCGGCCCACCTCTCGTCAAGCCAAGCGTGGATGGCGCTGATCCCGCGATGATCGAGCTGGTAGATCCGGCGTGTTCCCTCTGCGGTCTCGATCACCAGACCAGCCTCTTTGAGGATGCGCAGGTGCTGGGAGACGGCGGGCCGAGTGACCGCCATAGTGTTGGCGAGCTCGCCGACAGGGCTGGGACCGCGTGCGAGACGCTCGAAGATCTGCCGCCGAGTCGGATCGCCGAGCGCTGCGATCGCGAGAGAGGCCTGTGTGTTAGCCATGGCTTACTGTAAGCCGTGGCTAACCCAATGGCTATAACCTGATCATCGCGGTGCCGGGCGCTCGTTGTTCCTTGCAGCTTCATGAACGGGCCATAAGCGAGCCTGGGAGAATAGGATGGCAGATCGGGTGCTGGACGGCATGAGCGCGCCGGAGATCGTGTTGGTCTCCCCGAGCATCTGCGCCGTCGAATGGGCAGAGGTGGCCTTCGCCGCCATCCCGCAGTTCCAGCGCGAGGCTCGCGCGCGTGTCAATGCGGCGCTCGCGGCTCAGGGCGTCGTGAAGGTTGGCCCTGAGGTGACGTTCTCCCTCTCGCCCTCCGGCGGCCACATTCGCATCGCTGCGGGTTCGACCATTGCCGGAGGCTTCAAGGCCGTCGGCGGCGTGACCGTGCAGGAGATCCCCGCTGGTCGTGCGGCGCACCTGCGCCTGGAAGGGTCCTATGCGCTGCTCCCCGACGCCTGGCGAGCGCTGGCAGCCTGGGTCGTGGAAGACGACCATGAACCCGCTGGCCTGAGCTGGGAGACATACGGCGACCCGTCTGTGCCGGTCACCAATCTCTACACGTTGCTCACGGCGCGCTGACGATGGCGGGTAACTGAGGCTGCCGAGAGATCACGCCTGCTTGGGGGTTGCGATCGCGAGCAGCGAGGGTCGGAAGCACCTCCCGCTACGACCTTCCTTCTCCCGAACAACCAGCTTTCAGCATGATATAACCTGCATCTAGCGTGCGGCAGAACCATCTTGCTTGACGCACATAGCCGTCCGGGCAAATGCTTCGCGCAAAGAAAAGGGCCGCCCTAGCGAGCGGCCCGAAGTCTAGGGAGGAAACGCCCAAAGAGGGCTGCACGACCGCGACCTCGTCGCGGCCGTGCATCTGCGTTCTACGCTGCACTGCAGCATCTGCCAAGCGCAAATCTGCGACACAGTCCGGTGCCGGATGCACGTTTTGTGTGCTTGCAGGCGTTCCTGCGATCCAGCCTGCTGGGTAGAGCGCGAGCGCGGCAGTTCACGAATTTTCCCTCTGCTCACGCTCCGCCAACTGTCGGCAGCGCAGTTGCGCCTGTCGCCTCAGTGCGTCTGCGAAGGTGAAATCGGCCACAAGGCCGCGAGCACCACCCTGATCGAGCCGCGCCAGAACGCGCAGTGTCCAGCCCTGGATAGGATGGCGTTGCCTCTCTGAAGGATCTTTTTGGAAATTGAAAGATGTCTTCTACCATCCGGAAAAGTATTTTTATCTTTCCAGACCCATGAGGAAATCAAATCGGCGCACTACGTAGCGAGGCGTCGTTATGTTACACACGAAGAAAATCGTCTCAGCTTTATAAAATTGTGCGAGTATTTTCGATGGTGCTGCAGGAGGGACATTTGTGCGCCGCTGTCCCTCTCTGATGCGATCGTCGAAAGCTCGACGACCTTCAGGCCCAGTCACGTGAGCTAATCAGGTATCGGGGGCTTGGAGGCGACCGCCGAACGGGCCTCTTGGAAATGAAGCAGAAAGGTTTTCGAGCGTGTCTCCCTTGATCCAGGCCCCGTAAGCTTGGCAGTATGCCTCGGGGATCGGCCGAGATCTCGTGATGCGGAGGATTGCTTTGAGCACGCCGACGAGCCGCCCGCCGAGCCAGGTACGAACTGTCCTCAGCATCTCCCGCCATTTTGGACGGATGCTTGCCTGCGCAGCCTACCTCGCGGTTGGGGCAAGCTCCGCGGTCTATGCCCAGACCAGTAGTGGTACGCGCCAGGCGACGAGCGTCCGCTCGTCACCCGGAACCCTCCTCGATTGGCAGCCGATCCCAGGAGCGCCAGACGGAGCGGCAGCCTACCGCGTGCTCTACCGCTCCACCGGCATGCGCGGTGAGCCAATCGCGGTCTCAGGAGCCGTCATTGTGCCCGCTGGTCCTGTCCCGCTCGGCGGGCGGCCGATCGTTGCTTGGGCACACCCAACCACGGGTGTAGTCGACAAGTGTGCTCCTTCGCTCGCCCGCGGCCTGTTCCGCTCCATCCAGGGCCTGCGCGAGATGCTGGAGGGCGGGTACGTCGTCGCCGCCACGGATTACCCCGGGCTAGGCACGCCCGGTGCTCACCCCTACCTCGTAGGCGACAGTGAAGGACGGGCGGTCCTTGACTCGGTGCGCGCGGCGCGCCAACTCGCGGGTCCAGGTGGAACCACGCGCGCCTTCGCGGTGTGGGGCCACTCGCAGGGCGGCCAGGCGGCGCTGTTCACTGGCCTTCTGGCCCGGCGCTACGCGCCCGACCTGACGCTGGTCGGCGTCGCAGCGGCTGCCCCAGCGACGGAACTCGCCACGCTGATGATGGCCGACCTCGACACTTCGGGCGGCAAGAACCTCACGGCCATGACCCTGTGGTCGTGGTCACGTGTCTACGGTGCTTCGATCACCAAGGTGGTCACACCCGCCGCGCTGCCGGTGATCAACGAGCTCGCCAACGACTGCATCGAGACCATCTTCGACGTGCTGGAGCGCCGTAGACCTTCACGGGAGCTCGACCGCAGCTTCCTGGCCGTCAACAACCTCGCCGACCGGCAGCCGTGGCGCGGTCTCCTGGCCCGCAACACGCCCGGCACACTCCCGCGCGACATCCCGATCTTCCTGGCCCAGGGCAGCACCGACACCCTCGTGCTGCCGCGTGTGACTCAGGACTACCGGGCGCGTCTCTGCCAGGCAGGTAGCCGGGTCGAGTTCGACCTCGTGCCGGGTGTTGGACACCTGTTCGTGGCGCGTGACGCCGCCCCTGCCGCGATCGAGTGGATCGGTGAGCGCTTCGCGGGTGCGCCTGCCCCGAGCAATTGCGGGCAGGAGTGACCCACTTGGTGAGTGGTGACTTCCTGCTGAGGCGCGTGATCGAACGGCCGAAGGAGAAGTTTCATGTCGCATCACAGGTCGTTGGCCCCTCTTCGGCCATTGGTGTTCTGCTCGCCGCCCTCCTCAGCTCCGGCTCCGCCGAGGCGGGCGAGAGGACGCAGGTTGCACAGGCACAAGCGGCGCGACGACGGGTCGTGTTCGCCTGCCCTGGTGGTGTGCAGCTTCGTGTCGAGTTCGCGGTCACGGATCCCGGTCAGCCGGTGATCGTCCACCCTGCTCAAGGCCCAGCCATCACCCTCCCCGCCCAACTGAGCGGATCCGGCTTCCGGTATGGGGATGACCAGCACGAGCTGCAGGGCAAAGGGCGCGAGGTTACTTGGACGGATCGTAACCAGCCTCCACCCACCTGCACCGAGCAGGGTTCCAAATCTGGCAAGTAATTATCGAACACAGTGGCTCTGACATGGTCAGAACATGAGCCGAGCATTGCAGAAATGTAACGCAGCCAAGATTGGAGTTGCGGCGTTCTATAACTGTTCTCGAAGCTGATGAAGTGCTTCGACACAGGGGGACGCTTCCATGACACGGTTCACCTCCATGCTCGCGGCCAGCGTCGCGCTCGCCGTCCTGCCCCTCGCCAGCGCGCAAGCCATGCCGATTGCGCAAGATCTTGCGGTTTCGCCGCAGATCACGCTCGTTGCCGACGGATGCGGTCCGGGTGCGTGGCGCGGTCCCTGGGGACACTGCCGCACGACGCCGTATGTTGGCCCACTGCCGGTGAACCCGGGCAACGGCTGCCCTGCAGGCTCCTGGCGCGGTCCCTGGGGTCATTGTCGTGACACGCCCTACCATGGCCGCCTACCGGACGGTCTGTGGCAGTAAGCGGGATCACCGGCTCGGGTCGGTGAAGGCAGCACTCACCCGAGCATTTTCTCGCTTAGCAATTCGTGGCAAGCTTGGCTTAACTATTTGTTCGGCTACTCTCCGGCTCGACTGCAGCGCTCTGGCCGAGGAGCAGGGATGCCGATCCGGCGGGAGCACCGCTTCTTCTATCCTATCGACTGGCCCCAGCTCTCGGCGGTCATCCGCTTCCGCCGAGCGTAGGGCCGGTGTGATGAGTGCGGCCGGCCACATCTTCAGCGGGTCTTTCACCTCGGTGACGGTCGCTGGTGGGATCCTGAGATTGCGAGTTGGCGTGACGGCCAGGGTCGCAAGCTCCGGCAGCGGCTGCGCAACGAGGACCTGCTCGGCCACGTTCGCATTACCAAGGTGGTGCTGGCCGCTGCCCATCGCGACCACGACACCACGAACAACGAGGACGCCAACCTCGCGGCCTTCTGCCAGCGCTGTCACATGCTCCACGATCGCGACGAGCATCAACGGCGGCGCTGGCGCACTCTGTTTCGGCGTAAGGCGATGGGAGATCTCTTTCACGGGCCGTATCCCGCGAACTGAGGTGCGTCGTGGCACACCTGTCCCGAGTTAAGAGGCTGCCCTACGCTCGTGGTAGGCGATCTAGGACGCGTCCCCGTTCAAGGCTGCCAATGCCGAAGGACGGCGGATTCGTGGCGATTTGACAGGGCGGCCGCATCGTTTGGCAGGGCAACAAGAAAGACACGCCGACCCACCCCCTCCAGAGGGGCGTCCCCTCCGGACACCATCCGGTATTATGGTCCATACTTTCCATGATATATGGATTTCAGGGATCAGGAGGCAATCACATGCGTTCGTTCACGACCGCGGATCTCAATAAGCAGGTGGGCGAAGTCACTGACGCCGCTCAGCGCGCACCCGTAGTCATCACTCGGCGCAGCAAGCCCCGGTTCGTGCTGATGAGCCTGGAGCATTACGAGGCCCTGCGTGGCCCGAGCGACCCGCGCCGCGCCTTCACCCTCGCTACCATGCCCGATGACCTTCGCGACGGCCTCTTGCAAGCTGCGGAGGCCTACGAGCGGGAGCACGGCGGCGACGACTGAACCTCCGGAAACCGGACTCGTCGTCCGCTACAGCTTCCTCTGACCCCGCGAGCACGACCGCGGCGAGCGGGAGGGGCGCAAGGACCGGCCCGTCTGCCTCGTTGTGCCGGTCAATGTCGGCCCCGGGGCCGCGGTGGTCTTCCCGACTACCACCCAGAAGCCCACGCCTGTCGGACCGCGGTCGCGGTGCCGGAGATCGAGCGACGCCGGCTTAAGCTTACGGGCGATCGTCCCTGCTGGATCATGCTCGACGAGGCCAACAGCGACGTCATGCCGGGCTCGTTCCACCTCGTGCCGCTGGAGACATATCCCCTGCGCTATGCCTACGGCCGGTTCAGCCCAGCCTTCATGCGGGTGGTGCTGCAGACCATGGCCGAGCTGATCCGTGCCCGCCAAGTGCGAATGGTTCAGCGCGAGCGCTGAAGCCTCAGGCTCTGCCAGGATCGAAGCTCTGTCCTGCGATCTGCCCGCCGTCAGTGGCAGTGCAGGACCGAAGCGGCCGGACCATGCGACCGCAGATCGCTCTGAAATTGATATTCTACCGATATGTGCCCGGCCGGTGGTGGACGACCCGCTCTCCCGCAGCAACCCCGATAGTGGTCAGCCTCAGCTCTCGCTACCAGATCCGGGTCGGTCGGACGAACACGCCAGGCGCGGCGGTGAGCGCGTGGAGGAGGTAGGCCGGGATCGCGAGCTCGACCCGCTGGCGATCGGGCAGAGTTGGCATCCCGGGAGCACCACGCTGAGGGGACCCATGGCATGCGCTACCGATAGACGGCCCTTGTGTAGCTCTAAGATGCGACTGCATCGAAACTTCTCGGGACGAAGCGGGCTACACTGCCGAAGACGTTGCGTCGTCGGGCTCATAGAGTTTTGAGTTCCAGAAGGGCGTCCCCTACGGGCCGCGCCCTACTCGCCGCCTGCGGCAGCTCCCCGAACCCGCTGCGCGGTTTCGTCCCTTTGGGTAACGGTCGCTGACGCGATGCACGGTCGCCTGCAGTCAAGATGACTTGGTGGCCCGCCGTAAAAACCGGACTCAAGGCAGCAAGGCCTTAGCTTCAACCCGATCGTCTGGCGCTGGGCTGCCGGTGGCCTCAACGCTTCAAAGGGCGTTTGCGCCGCCAGTTTGGATTGAGTTCACCAAGCTTGGACCATAGAATTAGATACACGAGATCTGATCATCTTCCACTAAAGTGGATCATTGTCGAGGTTAGTGGATCCAATAGGGTGAGGGCGAGCATCTGCTCGATGCCTGTGCAGATCCGTTGATCAGAGTGCGACACGGTTTCGATTTCTGATATTAATAATATGACTTTGTAACATTATTAAATATTCCGACGACCTAAAATTCCCCTCACCTGTTCTGAACGTGAGCGATTTGGCGGTTGTGTCTCCAACACTCTGCCTCAGCATATCCGAGCGGGGATCGAGAGGCAGAAAAGGCCGGCAGGGATTGAGCCGGCGCGAGCGCGAGAGAGAGCCTTGCGGTCCGGCGTGAGCCCGACAGGCCGTCCCGTGGACGTCTCGATCATCACCAAGCACTTCATCGCCCTCGATCCTATCCCGGGCCCGGCCGCGATCCTCCAGGCCGGGATGCATCTCGCCGAGCTTCTCGCGGAAGGCCGTGCGATTGAGGCGACTGCCTTGCGCCAGGCCATGACGGCGGCCTGCGGCGGCAGCGACGCCGACGGCCTCTGGCTGTGAAGGACGCCTACGAGGCCTGCGAGATCGCCCAGATACTGTTTCTACGCCGGTTCTGGCCAGCGGTCCGCGCCAAGGCCGTGATCCCGGCCGCCCGCCCTGCCATACTCGGCCGGATCGCCGGCCTGTGCCGACCCACACTCCAGAGGGCTAGACCCCCTGGGCCGCTTAACTGGCGGCCTTCAACTCGTCGGTCGAGGCTAAGCATCACCCTGGTTCGTGCCGCGCGTGAAAAAGCCTTCGTCAGCCCCCATGCGAGCGGCCGCCGAACCGTCCGCGCGGACGGGTTTCACCGCAGCTCGCGCTGCTGCGAGCGGCCATCAGGCTGCTTCCCTTTCCTCCAGCCCAATCTCGCTTTCGGCATCAGTTTCGTCCTGCGCGTCGCGAGTATGGAAGCGGTTCGCACCAACCAGCTTCCTCATGTCGGCGCGCCGGAAGTAAATCGCTCGCCCGCACCGGATCGGCTCAACGCCACCGACGAGCAGGATCTGCTCGTCGCGCCGCATCGTGATGATCTCGTCGGGCATGATGAGCGCCCGCTTCTGGAGCGACGTCGATGCCGACAGGCTCATCCCACCCGAGCCCTTGCCGCCGGTGCGCGCCTGCTGGCTGTAGGAGATGAGCTCCTGGGTGTAATACCCGCAGCGCTCGGATAGCCATTTGGCGGTGTCGATGTCGGTGATCGCGGAGAAGCTCTGCCACGCGGTCGACTCGAACCAGGCGGACACGGCGTCCTTGTCGCCCCCCCATTGCTGCCGCAGCTGGCCGAGCGATTGGTACACCATCACGAGCGTGATGCCGTACTTGCGGCCAGCGTCGCGGGCGACCTCGATCAGGCTCATGTTCCCGAGCCGTGCCGCCTCGTCGAGGAGGAAGGCGACCCGGTCCTTGATCTCGCCATTGGCGTGATAGAGCGCGTTCATCAGCCCGCCGATGATGACCCGCGCCAAGCCCGCAAAATTCTGCAGCGTCTGGAGGTCGATCGCGATGAAAACGTCGATATCGTCGTCGACGAGATCGAGGCTGGAGAACTCCCCGTCCGATACGATCGCGGCATATTCCTTGAAGCTAAGCCAGTTCGTCAGGTCGGCTGCCGTGGCATAGACACCCGAGAACGTCTGCGGCGTCATGCTCTTGAAAGGCCCGAGCGCCAGCTTGGCGAACGAGCCGTCGTCCTCGGCCCGCAAGATCTTGCTCAACCGCTCCAGGAAGTCCGGTTCGGGCTCGGAGATCAGCTCGCGCAGGGTGCGCAGCGTGCGTGGCTTTTCGTTGAACGATCGGTTGAGGCAGATGTAGGCGAGGACTCCGCGTAGGAGCTGCAAGGCCGAGTTGCGGAAGAAGTCCTTCGGATCGTCCCGTTTGACCGGTCCGGTGGCGATCCAGCCGACCACGGCTGAGATGTCGTTCTCGGCCGAGGTCTCGCCCCGGCCGATCCAGTCGAGCACGTTAAAGCCGCTCATCGGGTTCTTGGGCGTGATGCAATGAACGCGGCGTTCGACGCCCGCACCACGGAAATTTCCCCGGTATTCCGCGAGCATCGGGTGCAGCTCGGTCGAGGGGTCGAGCACCACCGCATTTCCCGGCCACGACAGCAGCATCGGAATGACCGTGCCGGTGGTTTTGAACCCGCCCGATCCGGAGAACACGAGACCGTGGGTCGAGCCGATATCGCAGTTGAAGCCCATCATCGGCATCCTGCCCCCCGAGCCCCAGGTCTTAGGGTCGTTCGGCTTGAACACCCGAGACGTGCTCTTCTGGTCAAGATCGGGGCGATAGCGCTCGCCGAGCACCAGGTCGCCGTCCTCGGGAAACAGCTCGCCGGCGAGCTTCATCGTCGCCCATTCCGCGTCGCCGTAGGCAGCGGATTTCGAGCGGATCGGCTTGTTGTAGCCGCGCGTGGTTTTCTTGACCCGGACCAGGGACACGAGCGGCGTGATGAAGGCGACAAAGCCCGCGAACATGACAGCGCAGAACAACGGAACGTCGGCTCGACGCATCAAGGCGCGGGCATCTGCGCCGGGGTTGAGAGCGGTCAGCCGGGCGATCTCCTCGCGTACCGTCCAGGCGCACAAGCCGATCAGGAACAGGGACACGCACGCGGCAACGACGCGCCCACTATCGCCCGGTCGGGTAAGGCCGGCGGCGGCGAACAGGACGAGTGCGGGCAACGCCACCGCGGCCACGCGCATGGCATGGAGCATCATCGAGTGCCCCGGCTCCACCACGTAGATCGCCCCTACGAGCGGCGCGAGGAACAGGCTGATCCCGATATGCAGCGCGAGCCCGATCGCGACGATGAGGGTGGCGTAAACCCACTTCATTTCTTGAACTCCTTGTCCCCTCGCTGAGCGAATTGCTCGACGACGTCGGGGTCGCGCGTGCGCTCACGACCCTCGATCAGGAGGCCGAGCAGGACGTTGCTCGGCAGGTCAGCGAGACCGGCTTTGATGACGAGGCCGCCGAGCAGGATCTTGCGGTAGGCGTCAGCCTTCCGCTCGTCATGCCGCTTGGTCATCAGCTCCCTCTTCAGTGTGTCCAGAGCCTCGACGTCCCTTTGCCTTTGGCTGCGCCACCTCCGGGTTTGCCGCACGAAATCGGGTGACGATGGTTTGGAACTCCTGTGTCAGGGCCTCGTCCGAGATGTCGATCGAGCCGATGCCGGCCTTGATCGCCAGCTGTCCGATCCGCTCGCACTCGGCCTTGTCGTGAGCTTTGAGTTTGGCTTGAAGCGCCGCAATCTCGTTGACGATCGTCTCGCGCGACTTGGATCGAGCCATGGATACACTCTTCCCTCTCGGTTGAAGAGGTGACGGTTAACACCGGCACGCAGATCAGCAACCGCAACGTGAAAGGATGCGATACCATCCGAGGTTGTGAGACACTACCCGTGGTTCTGGTATCACACCAACGAGCGCGCTCCTCGTGGCAAAGGCTGGGCTCTCAGTCGACCATCAAGCCCCTGCCTTCCGGCGCCGGCCCGCTGATATCCGTCGCCTCGCCCGTGGTCGGAGGAGCACTTGGGCCAGCTGCAGAGCCCGGCGTTCTGATGGAAATCGATCCTTTCGCACCCTCACCGCCGCACATCCCATCTCCCCGAGGCAGGTCCGGTAAGACAGCCGCACTGCTCGGCTTCGCCGGTCGGATGGACTGGCCCCAAAGGGGCCTCTTTGAGCCGGAGCTGCGGCGCGCAGCGCCTCCGCAAAGTCGCCTGAGTTTTACGAAGGGGCGCACTTATGGGGAAATTTGCATTTCCCCTCGCAAGCTGCTAATGGCCAAGCTCAGGAAATCCGCACTTGGCCATCTATCACCTCTCGGCTCAGGTCATCAGCAGTGGCGCCGGCAAGAGCGCCGTCGCCTCAGCCGCCTACCGGCGCGCCGCGACCATGACCCGCGAGAGCGACGGCAAGGTCATCTCCTACGAGGGCAAGCAGCACGTCACCCACACCGAATTGAGCTTGCCGGCCCGGGTTCCGGCTTGGTTTCAAACAGCCATTGACGGGCGCAGCGAGAACGGTGCCTCGGCCTTTCTGTGGAACGCCGTCGAGCGGAAGGAGGGGCAGAAGGGCACCGGCTTCGCGATGGAGATGAACATCGCGCTGCCACTCGAGCTGACGGTCGAGCAGAACGTGGCACTCGCCCGCGACTGGATCGAGAACGCGATCACCCAGAACGGCATGGTCGCCGATTGGGCCCTGCACGATGCACCGGACAACCCGCACATCCACGTCATGGTCCCGCTCAGGAAGCTGACCGATGACGGCTTCGCGGCTAAGTTTGACTTCGCCCGTGACCGCGACGGCAACGTCCTCTACCGCGAGGACGGCAAGCCCCGCTACGAACGGCTGGCCGGGCCGATGAAGCACCTCGTCGACTGGCGCCGATCGTGGGCGGAGACGACGAACCTGCACCTTGCGGCCGCCGGGCTTGATCGGCGCATCGACCACCGCTCGCACGTCGAGGCCGGGATCCGCATCGAGCCGACCGAGCACATCGGCGTCCACGCGGTGAACATGGCCGCGCTCGGCAAGGTCTCCGACCGTGTCGAGGCGGAGAAGCAGAAGCGCCGCCGCAATGCGCAGGCCATCATCGAGGATCCCTCGACCCTGCTGCCGATCCTGACTCGCGAGAAGAGTGTGTTCGATGAACGCGATCTCGCGCGGGCAGTGTTCCGCTACATCGACGATCCGGTGGCGTTCGATGCGGTCCGCCTCAGGCTCGGTCAATCGTCTGAACTCGTTGCGGTGGCAGAGGAGGTGTTCGATCCCGAGAGCGGCCGGGTGGTGTCGCCGGCCCGCTGGACCACGCGGGCGCTCCTGCGTGCCGAGGTCCTGATGCAGGCCGCGACCGGCCGGCTCTACGCCGACCAGGGCCATCACGTGGCCCAGCCCGCACTGGCGCGTGCCTTCGCCACCCGCCCGGAGCTGTCCGAGGAGCAGCGCGAGGCGGTCCGCCACGTCACGACGCCGGACCGGATCGCGGCGGTGGTGGGTTTTGCCGGCGCGGGCAAGTCGACCATGCTCGGCGTCGCACGCGCCGCCTGGATCGGTGCCGGCTACCGCGTCATCGGTGGGGCTCTTGCCGGCAAGGCAGCGGAGGGTTTGGAGCGCAGCGCCGGTATCGCGAGCCGCACGCTCGCCTCGTGGGAGCTCGCCTGGAAGAACGACCGTGACCTGCTGAGACCCGGTGACGTCTTCGTGCTCGACGAGGCCGGCATGGTCGCCTCCGAGCAGCTCTCGCGGATCGTCCAGGAGGTCGAGCGGCGCGGGGCCAAACTGGTGCTGGTGGGCGACGCCATGCAGCTCCAGCCGATCGAGGCCGGCGCCGGGTTTAGGGCGATCACGGAGACGATCGGCTACGCCGAGCTGTCCGAGATCTGGCGCCAGGTGTCTCCGGCCATGCGGCGCGCAAGCGTGGCCTTCGCCCGCGGCGAGGCGGCAGCAGCGCTCGGCGTCTATCGCGAGGCTGGGATGATCCGGTTCTCGCCCAATCGCGAGGGTGCGCGCGAGGCCCTGATCGCGGCCTGGAAACCGGACTACCTCGGCCGGAAGCCGGACGGAGGAACGAGCGAAACGCTGATCCTGGCCCAGACCAACGCCGACGTCCTCGCCCTCAACACCATGGCCCGATCGGCCCTCAAAGCCGACGGGATGCTGGCCGACGAGGCCCGGTTCGTCACGGCGCGCGGCGAGCGGATGTTCGCTCCCGGCGACCGGGTGCTGTTCTTGGAGAACGACCGCTCGCTCGGCGTGAAGAACGGCATGCTGGCCACCGTCGAGACGGCGTCGAGCGGCCGGCTGGTGGTCAAGCTCGATCGGAATGGGACTGGCGACGGTGAGCGGATCGAGGTGCGGGCTGAGGCCTATCGCAACCTCGACCACGGCTACGCTGCGACCGTGCATAAATCCCAGGGCGCGACGCTCGACCGGGTGCATGTGCTCGTCACCCCCGGCATGGATCGGCACCTCGGCTACGTCGCGATGACGCGCCACCGCCACAGCGTGGTCCTGCACGGCGCGCACGCCGACTTCGTGCCGGACTGGCGTCGTGCCAAGTTCGGCGTCGCACCGTCAACGGACGTTCTCGACGCGGCTGCCCTCGACGGCTTGGCGCGACGGCTGTCGCGGGACGGCTCGAAAGCCTCGACACTGGATCACGCCAGCGAGGCCGCGTTCCGCGAGGCTGCGGTGTCGTTGACCCAGCCGCCGGAAGCGATGGACGGCGAGACCGTCCGAGATCGCGAGCGGGCAGCGCCGGTGCTCGATGCCGGCCGGATGGCGGCTGGGATCGCGGCGCTGGCAAACCGGCTCGAAGCCGAGGCGCTGACCAGAGAGAGTTCGGGATCTGCGGTCGTCGAGGTCGGAGCTGCTCCGCACGCGGCCGAGCGCGACGCGTCGGCAAAACAGCCCACCATCGACGTGTCCGTGTCCCCGGCACTGGCAGCGATCGAGGTCGCCCTGAGGCGACTGGAGCGGTCTGAGACCGAGACCGCCGATCGGGTCCGTCCGCAGGATCTGCGGGCTCTGGCATCGGCTTTCGCCGAGCGGCGCGGCCTCAATGGTCACGCCGCCCTCACGCCTGCTCTGGTGAAGCGTGCCCGAGAGATGGTGCGCAAGGCCGAGACACAGTGGCGCCGGCTCTACGGCCTCGCGACACGCCTTACTGCGGCCTGGAATACCTTGGCCGCCGCTCGTCCGTCCGCCGCCGTCAAGGCCGCATCGGAGGCTGTCGCTGCTGCGGTGAATGCTGCACCGGAAGCCCCCTCAAGAACGGGCCTACCGGCATCACTCAAGCCGTTCCTCGCCGCCGTTTCCTTCGACGAGAAGACCATCCGGCAGGCCCTCTACGACCGTGTCGATCCAAACACGCATCTGAAGCTGACGCTGGATGCGCTGCAACGCCGCCTGAAGATGGCGGTCGTGAACCCTGGTCCGCTCTACAAGGCGATCGTCGCCGAGCTGCGCCAGCCCTGGGAGGTCTATTCCGCACGGGTCGAGGCCCTGCTGTCCGACCCCGAACCGCATGGGGGCTTACGCGGGCGAAAGGGCTGGTTCATTCCGAAGGCGGACAAGGAGGAACGGGCGAAAGCCGAGGCCGCCTTCGCGCAAGCCCTGACGGCAGCCAACAACCTCAAGGGGCAGTTCGAGACTTCGGCCGAGAAGGGCCGTGCGGCGGAGATGCAGTACCGCAAACGCCTGCTGATCGAGGTGCCGGGCGTGTCTCCGATCGCGGCCGCCGCGCTGGCCAAGGTCAGTCGCATGCCGGCGACGAAAGCGCTCGACGATGCGGTCGTGGAAGCGGTCGCGACCCCCGAGCTGCGGGCCGAGGTGCTCGCCTTCGCCGAGGCAGTCGGGCGCCGCTTCGGCGCGAATGGCGCGATCGGCCATTCGCCGGCGGAGGGACTTGGCCCGGATCAGTGGCTCACGCCCGAGGAGCGCGAGATCCTCAGCGGCGGCGGATACGTCGCCAGCTACGTCAAGGACGGCACCCTGGATGAACTCGTGCTTCGAGCGCAGCTCCAGCAGCAGACCCAGGACCTGCAGCAGGCCGAGAGCCAGCGTCAGGATCTTGACAGGGGACAGGACCTCGGCCTGTCGCTGTGATGCGGACGCCACGGTGGTCGTATTGGCGCCGGAGCAACGATGGGTAAGGGTAGGCAGGAGGACATCCGAGTTTTGGGCCGTCGGAAGCTGGATCGAGAGGCCTTGCCCGAAGCCGGATGCGGCCGGGCTGTTTTTGAAGGAACGACACCATGCGCTTATCCGACCTGCCGGCGCTCGTGACCCAGCGCGAGGACGCCGTGACCCTGCTTCAGGCCATCGCCGCGGGCGTCGACGAGCGTGAGCTTAGCCCCTTCGTCACCGCTCTCACCACCGCCGAGGACGAGCAGGCTGTCGCGATCATGCGTGGCTCGGGCAACGAGATGCCCTTGCGCGTGCAGCTCGGAGCCCTGCTGGCGGAGGCTGGGCTGGTGACTGGGGACGAGGCGTTCCAAGCCCTCGACGCGCGTCGCACTCGCGGAGCGGCCGCATGAGCGCCGATCCCTACGTCTACGACGGCACCAACGTCCTGCGTAACCGGGCCGAGATCCGGGATCCGGAGGCCCTGGCCGAGCGCGAGCAGTTCGTCTCGTTCCGGGCGCTGCGCCAGATGCAGAAGGAGCCCGCCCTGGGCAACTTCGACCAGGCGCACTTCGCGGCCGTTCACAAGCGGCTATTTGGCGAGATCTATCCTTGGGCGGGCGAGACTCGCATGGTCGAGCTGCGAGAGCCGGAGGCCGCTCTCAACGGCCGCAGCGTCGCCTACAGTCCGCCGGCCGCGATCGAGCAGCATATGACGGTTGCCCTGGCCAGCCTGAAGCGGGAGGAGCCGGGGAACCTCAAGGAGAGCCGGCCGGCGATCCGCTTCGCCCAGACCATGGCGGCGCTCTGGCAAGCTCACCCCTTCCGTAAGGGCAATACTCGCACCCTGCTGGCGTTCATGGAGCAGTACGCCCGGCACCACAATCAGCCTCTCGACCAAGCCCTCATCAATCGGGTGCCGCGCGAGACCCGCGACGCCCTGGTGCTCGCCACCCGCGGCCAGATCCGGACCTTCTCCGAGATGGTCCGCAATGCGAGGTATTCGGAGGAGCAGCGCGCCCACCCGGTGCTCGGGCGCCTCTCCGCCGAGGCGTTCGAGGCAACGCGCCTGATGGGCGCTCCGCGCATCGTCCTGCCCGAGCCCGGTACCCAGGTCCGCGGACAGGTGGTTGGGACGAGCTACCGCCACGCCCTCGTGCGCGAGGCACGCCAGATCTCGGCGGTGCCGCTGCACTCCTTCCACACGATGCCGGAGAACAACCAGCGCGTCGACGTACGCGTACTCGCCGAAGGCGAGCGCCTTGATCGCACCCAGTCGCGCGAGGAGGCAGTGCGAATTCAGGTCACCAGCCGCGTCCTGATACCGGCGACCTACCTGCTGCTCGCCGGTCAGGGACCGGAGGATGCGGCACGCAACCGGATCGAGATCCCCGGTCCGAGCGACACCCTGGCGGAGGCCTTGCAGACCCGTGCGCCCAGGGAGATCGCCGCCGAGCCACAGCTGGTCGCCGAGGTGCGCCGGATCGACCAGAGCCTGATCGAGCGGTTCGGCCACCAGGGCTCGGCCCTGCTGGTCGAGGGCAGTGTTGGCGAAGCCAGGAGCCTGCTGCCTCCCAACCAGGACCTGGCGGAAATCCGCGCCGTGCTCCAACCGCTGTTCAAGGCCGTGGTCGCGGACGACCGGCTGCAGATGGCGCTCGCCCAGCAGGAGACGCTCGGCCGCGACGAGCCGCAGCTCGGACGCTCGGTATGACCGCGCTGCATCGCAAGCCAGCGGCGACTGGAAGCGCCGGCAGGATCGTCGGTGCCGGCGTGCTCGGCATGGCCACACTGGCCATGCTCGGCCTCGTCTGGTGGAGCCTCTCGCCGATCCTCGGGCGCGTCTACGCCGGCATTCGCCTTGCCGAGACGGCCACCCTGTGGCGGTTCACGGAATGGGGTCGGTACTTCACCACCATGCCGGCCGGCCAGCCCTTCGCATTCGTGTCGATCTACAAATCGAGCGTCAGCTTCGGCTTGGTGGCGTCCCTGCTCACGGCGCTCATCGGCTATCTCGCCTGGCGCAAGCGCAGCCGGGAGCACATCGAGGTCATCATCATGGCGCCCCGCGACGGCTTCGCGCACGACGCGATCAGCCAGCGGTTCGTTCCGGCCGATCGCCTGGTGAGGCCACCCGTCGCGGAACGGGAGCCGGTCAACTCGGTCCTCGCGCCGGCGGCCAATCCATTCACGGCGCTGCGCGACCTACGCGACGCCCGAGCGGTGGAAACGATCGTTGATGACGTCCCCTGGCATCTGGCTGCCGTGCTCTTCCTGACGATCGACGCGGCGGCGCCACTCAGGGACCGCGAGGTCCGTAACGCCGTCCTCAAAGCCGCCAGGATCGCAGCTAACGGCTATGCTGGAGATCCGAAAGCCGAGGTGCCGGCAAGCATCGTGTCGGTTCTGCACGGCCATATGCTGGTCGCGCTCACCGATCAGGCCGGACGGGACATGCGAGCGCTCAACCAGGTCCATGGGATGCTCGGCAGCACCGAAGACCTGGCGGATGCCATTGCGGCACTGGCCGCCATGGCGCTTGCGGTAAACCGCTTGTTCTTCCCGGATTATGCTTGGCTTCGTCACGTCGACCCGAGCCTGCAGTCACGGATTACCGACTACGGGTGAAGCTCACGACGGCCGGATTGGCATAAATACAGCGCCATAATCGTGTGGATTGCCGAGCAGAGGGTTCGTCACGCAGCCTCTGCTTGGCGTCGGTTCTCCGTGTCAGGTATTACCGGTCATGTAAGTCGTCACGACCCCGATGATCACGCCCAGGATGGTGATGCCTGAGCCGACGATAAGCCCCATCAGCGACCGGCCGACGTCCTCGCGAGCGTTGTCGTCCTGCGAACTCTTGTAAAGCTTCACGCCGGAAATGCCGGCAAGCCCGATGCCGACCACCGCAAACAGGATCGTGAAGACGATGCCGGCGTTGTTGCCGCCCTGCGCGATGCTGGACGCGTTGAGCTGAGACGATTGTGCCTTCTGCCGCGCCGTCTTGAGAATATCCAGCGGTGCCGATGGATCGCCGGTGGTGCCCTGACCCAAAGCCGACATCGCGCTCATGGTCAGCATGGTAGCGCTCGCGAGCACCCGATACTGGACATGCTTGTAATTCACAAAAAGCCTCCATTGTCATGAAGCGGTTCTGGATCTGTCGATCGGGGTCTGAGCCTCGCTCATGATCTCCCCCAGCACTTGATCGACGATCGTCTTGGCGATCCGGTCCTCACCGAACCGCGCCAACGCGGCCACCCGGCCCCATGTCTCGATGGCGGTACCATCAGGAAAACGGACAGCCAGGATGCGCAGCGCCTCGTTGACCGCCATCCGACGGTACAGTTCGTCTCGCACCAAGCGATCCTCTGCCTTGGTGGTCAGGGCCCACAGCATTCGGGGCCCGAGCGAATTGTTGAGTACAATCCAGCGCTCCTCCTCGCGGAGCTTGAACCGAGCGAGCAGATTGGCGCCGCGCCGGCCCTGCGGGCCGTGCACCTGACGCTCAAGCGCGGATTTCACCGCCACATCGAAGCCGAAGGTCTTGCGAGCCTGCTCGCGGATCTCGTTCGAGTCGGCGTTAAGCACCAAGACCGTTGAGGCCATGTCTGCGAGCGTGTCGAAATCCGCCAGGAGTTGGCTGACCAAGATCAGTTCCAGACCCCATTTGCGGCCCTCGCGGGCGTCGGACTTCACCTGCTTGGCGATCGTCTCGACCCCACCAGTCAGGTGGTACTCGTCCATGCACAGGCGCTTAGGCGTCTCGGCCACCTGATGGTAGCGCGCTTCCCAGTACCGTACGTATTCCGCGCGGATCGCATCATCCGCGGGAAAATCCATCTTCGGGATCTCGTCGGCAAATCCGGAAATCTTCGACAGATAGACGTGCCGCGCGATCATGAACATCAGCGCGTTGTTGCGCTCGGCCTCGAGCGATTTGTGGCGCAGGGCAACGTCCTGAAGGTCGATCGATACCACCCTGGCTTCGCCGAGGTCGAGCCGGGTCGGGCGGGCGAAGATCGGGAACTTCTCGATTGCCGCCTCGAGAGAGCGCTGCACCGAGCGGATCAGCTCGGGCGTGAAGTCCTGCGCCATGATCGGCTCGCCGAGCACCCGAGCGAGATCCTCCAGCACCGGCATCGCATGACGCTGCGCGCGCTGGGCTGCCGCGTAGAGTCGGCGCTCCATCAGGGCGTCGACGACGCGCCACCAGCGCGTCCGTCCGCTCACCTCGATCCGGTCGTGCGCGATGATGCGGTCGAGCTCCGGATCGACGTTCGGCTGGTAGACCGAAGGGGAGGACGAGAATTCGAGGTCGCTCTTGAGCTGGTAGAGGCGCGAAATGAGGCGCGGGATCAGGAGTGCAACTTCCGCGCTCGACACATTGAGGAGCGTCGCCAGGAAGTTCTCGATGAAGGTCCGCTCGCGCTCGAGCGGCGTGCGCCGGCCGAGACCGAGGTCGAACGGGTTGACGGCGTAGTCCGCGGTGTTGAGGAGGCGCACGTAGTACGCCTCGTGTCGCCGCTCGGGCGGCAGCGCGTTGCGCACCAGCTCGATGAAACCGCTGGAGCTGACGCCAACGTCGATCACGGCGAGGTACGGCAGCGCGGCGCCGGCGCTGAAGGCCGTGAACTCGACGTTGAGCCGGTTCATCAACACCGACTTGCCCGAACCCGGCGTGGCGTAGATGAGGGTGAGCCAGAACAGCTGCTCGGCCGAGAGCGCCTCGTAGGGCACCGGCTTGCCGTCGGGCGTCAGCAGCATGCTCTGGCCCTGCTTGAACACCCCCGCGGTGCGGTGGAACGGCAGCATGGCGGCAAGATCACCCAGCGGCGCGATCGAGCCCGGCGGCACCTCGGCCTTCACCGTCATGCCCGGGACAGTCTCGCAGAGCGCGCGTAATGGATTGTGGGGGGCGTCGGAGATCACGGCCTCGCCCCAAGTCATCATCCCGCTCATCAAGTAGGAGCGCCGCCGTTCCAGGAGCCCCGGATCCTCGCCCGGCTCGGTCCAGGTCGTAGCGATGACGCGGCCCTTAACGATGGCCTCGCCATCCTTGTCGACGACGTCTTCGAGTTCGCGCAGCGCTCGGAACAGGTTCTTGTTGGTGGGAGATGCGAAAGCGAGGAGCCCCGCCACCACCTTCTTGAGCCGGAAACCGATATCGGCGTCGCGCAGCGCCTCGAGGTGGAAGCACACCCTGAACGGCATGTCGGCTGTTTTCGATGCGCTCTCCAGCAGCGTCTCGAGCAGCCGGTTGAACGGCAGGATGGTCGAGGGGAACATCCGCATGACCGCGAGCGCATAGCGGCGTCCGCCCATGTCGAGGGCGCGCATGTTGTTGGTGGCCTCGGCGTTCGACGTCATGATCTGCCGGGCGACCGTCGGGGTGAAGAACTCCGAGACGTCGTCGTCGTGCTGCTCCTTTGCTCCTGGATAACGTCGTGTCCCCGGTCCGTAGGGGGTCCAGCCGTCCGGGGTCTCGTGGTAGAGCACCGCCGCCCGGATCTGCTCCAGATCGCGCCGGCGCCGCTGGCCATCGGGCGAGAGGATGCGTCCTTGCAGGCGCGCCTCGCCCAGCGCCTCCATGATCCGGCGCACGAAGGCGCCATGCGGCCCCGCGATCGAGCCGAGATGCAGGTAGGGGTTCTGGGCGTCCCGGGCCGGGGGCAGTGCCTGCCAGGCCCGGCGGTTCTCGCGCTGCTCCTTTCGGACCTCGTCGGGCGTCCCGGCGGTCGGCCGGGTCCAGGCGGCGAGCAGGATCGTCTCGGCCCGCGCCCGGCCCTCGAGCACCGTGCGGCCCTCCTCGATCAGGGCCTCGACCGACAGGCCCTTCTGGCGGGCGCGCCGGCCCTGCTGCGCGACGAAGGGGTCGAGGATCCGGGCGGTGTTGAGCGAGGACTCGTAGGAGATCGTGATCTGGTGGCCCGGTCGCTTCAGGATCTGGGCGACCCCGCCGGCGAAGCGCTCGACCACGTTGATGAGGTAGTCCTCGCCCGAGATGATCGAGCGGGTGCCGTCGATCTCGATCAGGGTGAGCTGCGAGCCGTCATGGGCGTAGACGACCGCTTCCTCGCGCTCCGGATCGAAGCCTGCGAGATCGCAGAACTTGTCGGCCGTCCTCATCGATTAAGTCCCAGGATAACGGCAAACTGGTAAACCGGCACCGACAGGGCGAAGAGCCAGGCGCCGAGCAGACCTGGAATGGCGGCGCGCAGCAGAGGAGTCGGACGGACGTGCAGCGCACAGAAGAGCTGGAACCCGGCAAACACCATCGCGCCGCACGACAGCATCATGCAGGCCGGATAGTAGACGTACATCAGCGGACGAGACGTGATCGCACCGCCGAGCCCTCTAAGAAGACTGTCGTAAAACAGGCCGGTCAGGATGAGGCATCCGCCCGCACTTAACCCGCTGACATGCAGCACCCGGCGCAAGCTCGGATCGGTGCAGACGAGGCGGGCCCAACCCGGCGCCGCAAAGACGACGAAGCAGCCGATGGCGAGCGTGAGAGCGATTGCCGCCTGGCTCACCACGGGGTGATCGACAAGATAGAGGGCGGCGTTGGCCGTGAGCCTGTCGAGCAGGTGCCGAATTCCGTCTTTCATCGCGCTGAGTTCCGAGGTCAAGGCTGCGCAATCAGTCGGTGAAGTAAAAGGAAAGCTGGGCGATCACGACTGTGACGCAGGTCATCGCGCTGCCGATGATCGCCGCAACGATCCAGTTTCCTGCCGTGCCGTCGGCCGACGTGTTCGCTTGGTAGACCCGCACCAGGGCGTATCCGGAGAGGAAGATGCCGGTGATGGCAGCCAGGACGATCAGGAGCCAGGCCAGGACCGGCATGAGCTCGATCAGCCCGCGCAGCACGTCGGCGATACCCTTGGATCCGCCCATCACGGCCTCCTAACGTTGGAGACCGACAGGCTCTCCGGCCGATAGCCTGCGCTGAGGGCGGGTTCGGACCCGAACCCGCTGCCGGCCGCGACCCGGGCAGCATCGAGCGGCACCACAACCGGCTGCAAGAACACGATGCCTACGGGGAAGTTGATTGGTGAGGACAGGGTTGGGGGACGGCTGAACGACCGCGCTGCGGCGGAGGTCATGGCTTGTCCCACCGGCAAGGCCGCGCCCATGCCGGCGGTCAGCCAGTCGATGTTGCGGCCCGACTGAACGGCAAAGCCGTTGCCCACCACCGTCTGGGTGTTGAGCTGGGTGAGCTGCTGGCCGACCTGGCCCACGCCCTGAAGCAGACCAGCGATGACGAGGCCGCCGTAGCGCTCAAGAACGTGAGTGTCGACGTCCTCTGCCACGCCGGTGCGCGCCTGGTCGACGGTGATCGCGATCGCCTGCATCGGCCCCTGGCGGCCGTCCTGCAGGATCATGGTGGTGAAGCGGATCGCGGCCTGCGTCTGCGAGTAGACGATCTGACCCATCAGCCTGATGCCGTTGAGGGGCCCAGGCTGCTGACGCTCGTCGAGATCGACGATGGTGGCAAAGATCGGCGCGCCCGGATCGTCGCTGTTGAAGCCTCTATCGAGCACCGCGTAGGCGACGTCGCCGGCGCGCGCCACGGTCGCATGCCGGATGCCAGACCCGAACGGGCCGGTCACCACCGGCGCCGCGGCAGCCCGCGGCTCAGGGGGCTTGGGCCGCTCGCCCTTGGCGAAGCTCCGCACCAGGAACCCACCCGGGCTCGGCTTTAAGAGCGCCTGGATTTGCTCGTTGATCGCCGCGACCTGCGCAGGGTCGGCTGTCGCCTGAACCGGCGCATCCTTGTAGACGGTGTGAACCACGTCGCGGTCGACGTAGACGATCTGGGGCTGTGGTGGGGGCGGGGACGGCTCGGCGGGTTTCGGTTCCGGGTTCGCGTCCGGCATCTCGCCGAGCTGCGCGCCCCGGCTCTCGGCGACCACGGCCGGGGCCACGTAGTGCTTGCCGGCGCTGGCCTTGTCGTCGGCCGCCTGCCGGTTGACGCCGGCGCGGCGGTCGGCTTCGGCCTTGCCGACAGGCTTCATCATGTCGTTCTGAGGGGTTGGGGTCTGGCCCCGGATTTCGGAGGCGCCGCCGGCACCCCGGTCGATCCCCGGCGCGTCGGAGAGGATGAACGCCGCCGACCCGAGTGCCACCACCAGGACGACGCCACCGAGCGCAGCTGACGTCTTCATATCGAGCAAGGCCACCTCCTAGAACTCGATGCTGATGGCGGTCTCGGCGCCGTCGCCCCGCTCGGCGACGAGGCGCGAGGCCGGACGCAGGAACTCGTAGACGCGGAACCCCGCTGCAGCCTCGGCCGAGGCGACCGGCTGCGGGCTCACCAGCGTGCCCTGGACGCGCACGTACATCCGCTCGCGGTAGAGCCAGGCCTGGGCCCCGTTGGCCACGAGAGCCTGCGCCCCGGCCGGGGGCGTGCCGGCGCCGAACAGGTGCAGCAACGCCGTCGTGTCGGGTGGTCCGGCGGCCGGACCCGCAGGCCGCCCTCCGCCCTTGCGGGCCTGGCCGGGGCTGGCAGACGCCACCTTGACCAGCACAAGCGGTGAGGTGCCGGCGACCCGCACGGTGACGGGGATGTCCACCGTCTCGCTCGACCCGGAGAGGATCATCAGGGGGATCGGATATGAGATGTTCTCCAGCCGGATCAGGATGTTGCCCCAGGTGTCGAACCGGCACGGCATCAGGTTGATCGAGGTGGGCCGGTCCGCGCCCGCCGCGGGCGCGACCTGCGTCGCGCCCATCGCGGTATCCTGGCCGCACCCGGTCCCGTCCTGCGCGAACAGGCGTGGATCGTAGGCGACCGACGCGATCGGCCAGGGCGCGCCCTTGGTGTCGACGAAGGTGATCGGCGAGACTACCCCGTAGGCGAGGTGCAGCGTCTCCGGCGCCGCCCGGCTGACCTCCTGCGTCACGTTCAGCAGCCGGGGCTCGGGCCGCGGCATCCGCCCGTCGCGGCCCGGGAAGGTCCCGGCTCCCTGCGCGTCCTGCACCGCGCGGCGGATCTCCGAGATTTCGCCGGGTTTCAGGATCACGCCCTTCGTGCTGCCCAGCATGCGCTGGCGCAACTCTTCGAGTTCGGCTGGCGTCAATGGCCGAGGGGCAGGAGGGGGCGCCTGCGCCGTCGCCGCTCCCACGGGCGGAGCGCTGGCTGGCGAAAGACCTGCCGGAGGCACGCCGGCCGGGCGCCGCACACCGGGTCCTCCGGCCGACCCCGCCGGCGGTCCGACTTCCTGCGCGTGTGCGGCGGGAACCGCCCAGACGGCAGCCGCGACCAGGCAGCCCGAGGCCCACACTCGCATCATGGCCCTACCTGGTTGGTCAGTTGCTGTGTCGAGATCACCGAGTCGACCGCGATGCCGTTCGGGTTGATTGGCGAGGGATCGATCCGCACGATCGTCATCTCGAGCACACGCCGCTCGACCTTGGTCTCGACGTTGGTACGATAGAATATTTGCAGTGGAACCTCGACGCGCCAGTAGTAACGACCGGATGTTTTGCCTTCTTCGGCGATGTTGGCCGGATCCGTGGTGACGGCCGACACGGTTTGGTAGCCGAGAACGACCTTCTGAATGATCCCGCTCTCTTGGAGGGCGGCGCGGTAGCGGTCGCGTCCTTTGGGGGTGAACGATTGGCTGAGAGCGTTGTTGATGAGCGCGCGCCAGTTGGCATAGTCGTAGGAGTTCAGCTCGACGGCCGAGGAGACCGCGAATTCCTTCAGCCGTGCCTGGCTGATGTTGGGCTCGGAGAGCGGGATCGCTTCGCAGACGGCTTGGGCGTCAGACGTCCAAATGAACTGCTTGATCGGGTAGCGGTAGAACGCGTTGTAGAACAGCAGCAGATTAACGACGAGGGACAGGCACAGGAACATGGAGAGCAGCAGGATCCAGTACCACTGATTCCGCAGCATCATCCGGCCGGCATCGACCTCGCGGGAGATACGCTCGGCCGACTTCATGGCTCGGACTGTCCAGTTTGCTCCAGCAAAAGAGGTCGAGGAGCGACCACGGTCCTCACCTCGCAGCCGAAAACCCCGCCGTCGGCGACGTAGGGGATCACGTCGGCCCGTTTGAGACACACGTAGGTCAGCCACATCATCGCCATCAGCGAGGCGAACACGGCACCCGCGAGGAACGCCGAGGCACGCGCGTAGCTGGTCAGACGGTCGGCCAACGCCGAGGGCGACAAGCATCCTTGGGCCGAGGGCAAGCTGAATGCCCCGATCGATGCGCGGCGGGCCATCGGCTCAGCTTCCGGTCAGGACCGAGCGCAGCTTGGCATCGTCGCCCGCCTCGTACCCCACCATGATCGCGAGCCGCCCGTCCGGCCGTGGCACGAACATGGTTGGAACTCCGGGTCGCAACTGCGGCGCCGCGGCAAAGATCGCCGCGAAGGCCTCCTTGTTCTCGGCGAGCTTAGCGGTGGTCTCGGGGCTGGCTGCCTCGGCCGGCGCGATCTTGGTGGCAAAGGCGTTCTTGAGCGCCGCCACCCGATCAGGGCTGGAGAGGATCGCAGCCGCCATGCGGTTGCCGGCCTCGGGCTCGCCCAAGACGACGATCGGCACCCACCGCGCCGCGATCCGCCCGTGCAGGGCGGTGAACGCGGCATGGCAGTACGGGCAGCGGGGATCGAAGAAGATCGTCGCGACCTGTCCCACCGGCGTCCCGGCCGGGATGTCCGTGACGGCGTCGAGCTTGCCCAGTGACTCCATCACCTGCCGGGCGACCTTCGCGTCCTCAATCGTGGCGTAGGCCGCGTTCACGGCAGACTGATTGGAGGGCTGCACAGCCTGCGGGGAGGCAGAGCCCACCGCCGGCGAGGCAAGAACTAACTGACCAGTCGGCAAGGTTGCAGGGAGCGCCGCAGGGACTGCGGGTGCAGGTCCTGCCACAGGTTGATTAGGCGCATTTGCAGAGATCTGGATCTGGACCGGAACCCAGTTATGGCTTGTGGCAAGATAGACACATGCAACCAACGATCCGGCCCATGCCAAGTGTTTTGCAGCGGTCTCCATGCTGTGGATGCCTTATGAGAGTCGATGAACTCGTACGCAAGGCACTTATTGCGAAAATGCGCGCGGCATGTCAATGAGTGCTGGAATCATCGACTTTAAGCGGCGAAAATCGGAGTCATTATGACGTCAAATACGCGTCACACTATGGAATATATATTTAATCAAGTCGGCAAATACGCGCTTATATGTCGTGTATTAGACGATATACGATCAAACATGTTAGAGAAAATGTCATGAAATGTGGGCAGCAGTGTGAGCGGGAGATAGTAGAAACGAATCAGAAAAGAGAATTCAATCGTTGGTTGGCAAGCACAACCGTTGCGCTGCTGCTTGAGTTGGGGCTTCTTTTTGCGCCGCAACAAGCTGCCTCTCAGCCGGCAGCGCCTGAACATCAGAAGAAGAGCAGATCGAAATTCGAGTATCATGATGGGAGAGCTGATGAGAGACGTCCTTATCGACATCCGGATCTCGATATCGATCCTACAAATCTGAAAATGGAGGAGTTGAGGGAGCGTTTGAACGCCTTGGAAGAACGGTTGGAGCGGTTGGAATATCTATCGAACGGTTCTAAAAAGGTGCATTAATGAACATTCCAGATCTCGGCAGTTTGCTTGTTTCGTTGAGCGAGGTGTTCCCCCTCGTTGTCAACCTAATATTCCTGAGCATCTCCCTGCTCGGTATCTGGTATGGCACGTCCGGTCTCTACGCCCTCTACAATGTGGCAGCCGGCGAATACAAATTCTCCAACCGGCCGGTGACGGTTGACGCGGCCGTTGGCAAGCTCGCGCTGGGAAGCGCGATGATCGTCGCGCCGGTTCTGCTCTGGAAGTTCGCTAATAGCTTCGTTCTGGGCGGCGATGTCACTTTCAGCATGTTCAATTACGGCGCGTCGCCGCGCGGCCCGATCTGCGAGCAGATCAAGCTCGCCATTACCTACTTCTTCATGTGCCTCGGCGCGCTCGCCTGGCTCATCGCCGGCTTAAAGCTCTACCACGCTACGAGTGGCCAGCACGGCGGCCCGGACTCGGCGTTCCTCTATCTCGTCGGAGGCACGCTGGCATTTTTCGTGAACGACGTAGCGCAGCTCGTGAGCAACACGATCAAGATGGACGTGTCGTTCTCGAACGTCTGCACGATGATCGGGGGCTGAGGATGCCCCTGCTCCCTGCTCTGCTGATGCTGGTACCAGACCACTTGGTCCGGGTCTCAACGGCTGCGGCGAAAACGGCCGCCGAGTTCGGCGGCCAGAAAGGCGCCAAGCGGGGCCCGCGCTTCGAACATCCTTCCCTGCTCGAGCTGCCAGGCCCGGTAGCGCGATACCATCGCTGCGGCGCAGATCACGATACACAGGAGCAGCGCACCAAGCAGCGTAAGCCAGGAATGCGCGTAGACCGCCCAGGCGGCTGCCGCCACGCCGATAACTTCGGCTCCCACGAACAGCGTGAAGGCCTGCTGGCGCTCATGAGCCGCCAACTCGCGCATGTCGGCGCCCTCCAGGGCGAAGGTACGGCCGAGCTCGGCCAGCGAGTATTCGGCGCCGCATTTCGGGTTGTCGCATCTGCGCAGGTCGAGCCCGTCGGGAACGCCCACGAGCTGGCCGCGCCGGCAGTCCGGGCAGATGGCGCGGGTGCCGCCGAGGACCATTCCGGTGATGCTCGCGAAGCTTCGGTGCTCCGGCCCGACCCTGCGCGCGAGCCGTTCACTCATAAACGACCTGATCCCCATGGCTCCCACTCGTCCAGGATGTTTCTGCGTCCTGTCTTGCGGGACAATACGGGCCGCTGCGGCAGAATCAACATAAATAAAAACATTATGGGTGCTATTATGGATCGTTATCGCATCATATCTCTTGTTCGATTGATTATAATGCTGGTAGGAATGTCAGCTACACTTCAAGCGTGCGTCAGTGCGGGCAACAGTACCTCGGACCATGTCGATGCCAAGCTACGCGAGCACGAGATCTAACGCCATGCGCCTGAAGGGATGGTTCCTCTCCACCGCCCTGTGCCTCGCAGCTCAACCGGCCGCGGCCCAAATCGCCAACACGTTCTGTGCCCAGAACCCGGCCGCCTGCGCTCCGGTCGTGACCGGCTACGGTGCGGGGTACGGGGGTGCCTATGGCGGCTACGCGGCCCCGGTCTACGGCGGCTACGGGCCCGGCTACTCTGCTCCTGGATATGGCGGTTACGGGGGCTATGGAGCTTCTGGCTATGGCGGCTACGCTGCTCCCGGCTACGGTGGGTATCCGCCCCTGGGCTACTACGGCCCCGCCGGCATCGCCCAGGCCAACGCCCTCAGCGCCATTGCCAATGGTCCGCGGTACCTGCCCGGGGGGGACAGCCAGCCCTTCCCGTCCAACGTCGGCGACAACCAGCCGGCGCCCGCGCCGCCACACCCGGCCAATTCCGACTTCAGCCGCTACTCGGCCGGAGTCTTCGGCGACGCCAACCGCCCGACCAAGGTGGTCCAGCGCACGGCACGCACGGCCGGGATCCAGGACGGCTACCGCGACGAGTCAAGGCGCATCGCCGCCTACCTCGACACGCCCGAGATCTCCGCCCGCCTCGACGCCCGCTACCCCTTCCCGACGGTGATGGTCGGGCCCGACATCGTCGCTCCGGTGATGTCGGAGTTGCGCGAGGCGCGCCAGACCCTGACCCGCTCCCTCCTCGTCACCACGCTCGGGAGCTTCGAGATCCTGCGCGACGCGCGGGTCACGGTGCAGCCGCCGAACTGGCGCGACTACCTCACCGTGACACCGCCTCCGGAGGCCAAGACTACCTGGACGCCACCCAGAGGGGATGTGGAGCAGGCTAATTGGGACGTCGGCTACAAGGGCGGGCTAGAGGTCGGCGTAGCGCAGGCCCGGGCCGCCTTCGACGACGGCTTGGCGCGGCTCGAGCGGGATTTCTCCGGCATGCGCCGCTACCACGATCTCGCCGCGCAGGGCGCGGTCAGCCTGCCGATCCTCAAAGCCCGCGCCACCTCCCTCAAGGTCGGCCGAGACGGCCGGTCGGCCGCAGTCGAGCCGCGGCTCCTAAAGATTGTCGTCGCCCCAAAATTCCAGCGCACCGCGGCCGCCGCGGCCGCTTCTGCTGCTGAGTGAGCCATGCTCTGGACTGGCGCCACCCGCTACCCTGAGGACAACATCATCGTGCACGGCCGAGATGATGTGTGCCGCCTCCTCGTCCATGCCGTCGCGATCGACGCCAGCGACGTGATTTTCCAGTCCGGCCGGCCAGCGCTGGCGTCCGTCCACGGCCACCTCTGCGCGTTGACCCGGGTCTGGCTCCAGCCGTCGACGCTGGCGCGGATCGCGACCGAGCTGACCTCGACCGACTCGATCATGTCGAAGCTTTACTCGGGCCAGGACTTCGATCGCGCCATCACCATTGAGGACCGGGCTGGCGCCGGCCGAGACGGCGAGCCGATCCGGCACCGGTTCCGCATCAACGTGACTGCCGGCTACTACGAAGGCGACGTCGGCGTGCAGATCGTGTGCCGCCACATCCCGGCCGAGCCGCCGACCGTTGCCGGTCTCGAGATCGACGGCGACGTCGTCGCCGAGTCGACGCCTGCCCAAGGCGCCGTGATCGTCGCCGGCGAGACCGGCTCGGGGAAGACCACGACCCTTGCCGCCCTGTTGCGACGGATCCTCGAGGAGGAGACGCCGATCCACGGCAACGTGCTGACTTATGAAGCCCCGGTCGAGTTCGTGTTCGAAAACGTGCCGTCGGCGACCTGCACCGTCATGCAGCACGAGATCGGCCTGCACCTGCCCTCGTTCGCCGCCGGCGTGCGCAACTCGCTGCGCCGCAAGCCCGCCCTCATCATGGTGGGCGAGCTGCGCGACATGGACACGATCCTGGCCAGCGTCGAGGCGGCCCAGACCGGCCACCCGATCTATACCACCACCCATGCCAACGATGTCGCCCACATCCTGAGGCGCTTGACGTTGAAGTTCCCAGCCGACCTCCAGGTCCAGGCTTTCCACGACGTCCTGGCCAGCACCCACCTCCTCGTTTCGCAACTCCTGGTCCCGCGGGTCGGCGGCGGCCGTGTCTGCCTGCGCGAATGGCAGGTTCTCACCGACCGGGTCCGCCGCGAGGTGGCGCGCGGCGGTATGGCCGACGCCGTCGATACCTTGCGCACGATCATCGGGCGCGGCGAGGACGGCCGCTCGATGCGGGTCACCGTCATGGCAGCCGTCGAGCAGGGCGCGATCGATGTCAAGACCGCCCGCCGCGTTCTCGACCGCTACGGATACCGCGATGCCCGTCTCGCGGCGTAGCCTCCTTACCGGCCTCGCGGCACTCGCTGCCCTGCCCGCCTGCGGGCTCGACCGGGCCTACGCCTCAGCGCTTGTCGGTTCGGCCGCATTCCCGCTGCCCGTGCGGCTGTGGCTGCGGCGCGAGGGAACCGGCGAGGAAGTGAGCGCAATCGTCCGGACGCCAGATGGCTACAACGCGCGCGACCTCCTGCTGCTGTCCTGGCTCCTGCGCGATGTCCGGGACGCCAGCGCGGCGGTCTGGATCGACCCGCGCCTGTTCGACCTCCTCGCTGCGGTCCAGGGCGCGATGAGCGCGGTCCACGGCGCCGTGGTGCCGCTGATCGTCACCTCGGGCTATCGCACGCCCCAGCACAACGCCGGCCTCGAGGGCGCCGCCCGAGGCTCGCTGCATCTGGCCGGCCGTGCGGTCGACCTGAAAGCGCCTGGCTACGGCCCGGACGCGGTCGCCCTCGCCGGCGCGCTGTGCGGTCGCGGCGGCGTCGGGATCTACCCCTCGTTCTGCCACCTCGACATCGGCCAGGCGCGCGCTTGGGCCGGCGGACGCAAGGCGCCGCCAGCCGCGCAGGCGGTGCCAGGCACGCCGATCACCAAGCCTGAGGAGCCCGCATGAGTGATCGCCATCTCCCGTGGCGGTGGTCAGCCGTGCCGCTGCGGTTCTTTGGAATGCACGGCAGCATCGCGGCTTTCTTCCCCCTGCTGATCGTAACGGGCTTGAGCCGCTACACGTTCATCGCCATGGCTTTGTACGCCGCGTTCCTTGCGTATTGCAATCATCGCAAGATGGGGCCGATGCGGTTCCTCAAGTATATCTGGTCGAAATTTATCGAGGGTGGCAAATGGCCCGCTTTCTAGAACCGACCCCGCTCCGGATCCGGATGCGGACCTCGCTGCGCCTCGCCGTCCTCCTCGGCGGGCTCGCGCTCGCCGGTGCTGCCCCGGCCGCAGCTCAGTCAACCGGCAATAATTGCCTGGTGCGGCAGGCGGCCGACGCCGCCGTACAGCGCCAGATCGCCCTGATCGACGCCGCCAAGGTCAATCCGTCGAGCTTCTTCAACGGCCCGAACAGCTGTATCGCCGGGGACCTGCTCAAGCGGTTCGACCTGTCGAACCTGATCCCCGACCTGTCGGGGTTCCTCACCTCGGCGGCGACGAGCCTGATCTCGTCCGTGATCGACGCGGCCAAGCGGCAGGTGTGCCAGATCCTCGACGATCAACTCCGGGACACGATCCGCAGCATTAACCAACAGATGACGAGCTTCCAGAGCTCGATCACCGGCGACTTGTTCCGGCAGCTCAACGGCTCGATCTCGCCGATCGCCATTCCGAACATCAGCGGCATCGGGTCGTACAATCTCATTCAGAACTCGGCGTTCGGCTCGGCGCTCAACTTGAGCCAGACACCGCAGAGTGCGTCTCCCGTCGTAGTGCAGCAAGGCGCTTCAGTTCCGGCTGCCGCTCCGGTCATCTCGGCCCCGGCGCCGTCTAGGGACAATTTCGGAGGCATGTTCCAATGATCCGTGCGGCTTTCCTCTCCGCAACCCTGTTCCTGACTGCCGTTGGCTCTGCGCGGGCCGAGAAACTCTCTCTTCCAGTCGGCGACTGGGCATACTCACCTGTCTCTCCAACGGGCTGCAAGAGGCCGTCGCTTACAATCGAGAAAGATCGGCTGATCCAACGCATCGACCAAGAGGCTATTCGCGGCGAAGCCAGATGCAAAATTCTCAAAATCAGACGACAGGGCAGGGGTATAGTTTTTATCGACACCAAATGCGACTGGGATGCTCACATTCCTCAAGGAATGCGCGAGAGTCCAGATAACGAAAATGATGATTCATTTTCTCTCAAATTCATCAGCCCGAAGAAGATACTGTTCAACAACAGCGAACACGAGCTTTGCGCGCGTAAGTCGGAGGGTGGTCGATGATCCGCGCTGCCGCACTAGCTTTCGCGTTGATCGCGCTTGGCCTCTCGCAGGGTACGGCATGGGCCGGCACCTGCCTCTCGGCCGACATCATGAAGCCGTCAGGTCAGCGGGTTTCTTCGCCTTACGGGGTCAATAGATCCGGCCGGCCAGGTGCTTCGGCCGGTTATCACCAAGGTATGGACATCGTAAACAGTGAAGGTGCGGGGACCCCAATTCATTCCGGATCGGCCGGAAGTATTTTGTACCATCATTTCGGAGGCGGCGGCATCATCGCTGATGTTGTTTCTGGAGATACGCGGTTTCTTTATTTACATATGAACACGACAACGCTTAAAGAAGGACAATCTGGTCAGGTTGCCGCCGGCGATCAGGTCGGCACGATGGGGTGCAAGGGCATGAAGCAATGTGCCCCCCATCTCCATCTCGGCACGCTCCTCAAGGGTAGCGCCATCTCAACAACCAGTACCAACGGTCGCGTCTGGAAGATGTATTCTGGCAAGGGCGCCAGTCCTCTCACCGCCGATGCGATAAAATCTGCTGTCCCGGATGCTTGGTACTACGTCAATCCTGAGCCATTCCTGCCCCGCCAGCTCCCAATCTCCAACAAATACCCAGACATGGCGGGCGGGCCACGCGACACGACTCTGCCCAAGACCTGCTCGCCCGGCGCCAACGAGGGCGCCGTCAGCGAGACCGTGTCGCGGTCCGACACCCAATCTCAGCAGAAAGCTATCGCCAGCGCGGCCGAGAAGGCCAGTGGATCCGAGGACCACGCGGTCAAAGTCGCCAACCAGCCGAACCGCAGCCTCTACATCGAACTCGCCCGGATCAACGCGGTCGAGCTGACCGCCAATACCCTCGACTACGATGCGCAGATGGATGCCGCGCTCGCCCAGCTCGTCGCTCTCTACGCCCTGGATGCCCGGTCCATGGAGAGCAAACCGTGACGCGGCTGCACCTCCTCCTTCCGGCGAGCGCCGTCCTCGCCGCTGCCCTCGCGTCCCCGGTCCAGGCACAGGGGATTCTCCCGCAATGGGAGATCTCCCTGCAGCGCCTTTTGTCCGGCATGAAGGTGTCCGGCGTGCAATCGAGCGCCACTGCGCTCCAGACCACCAACGGCCACAAGGCGGCAGCCGAGGCCACTGCCTCGACCCTGGTGAGCCAGGACAACGCCCTGCGCCTTGCCCGGGCCCAGCACCAGTACGGCTACGATACCGGCACGGGCTATGCCGCCTGCACGCTCGCTCTCGGTCTCTCGCAGGAGCGTGATAGCGCTGCTTCCGCGACGAAGGTCCGCCAAGCCTTCCGCTCGGCCGACCAGCGCTGGATGACCAACGGCGGTGACGCCGCCGAGCGCACGGGCGCCACCCTCGAGCAGCGCCGCACCTTCTACTGTTCGCCCTCCGAGCAGGACACCGGCTGGTGCACCGGCGCCAAGCCAGGAGGCTTTGGCGCCGGCGACTCGGACGCCGCGCCCTGGCTGTTCAATCGCGACTACGGCGGCGAGGAGGTGATGACCGCGGCCGACTACCTCGATGTCGTCGCCCCCCTGCCCACGGTAAAGCCCAACCCTGCCACCGCTGAGGAGGATGCCGCCCTCGTCCGTGCTCTTCGCCATGGCGCGATCATGAGTAGCGCCCGGGCCAGCCTCGTTGGCGTGATCGTAGGCGGCATGGGCGGTGACAGCCGCCAGGGAGGCACGCCATGACCCGGTTTCGCCTGCCTGCGGTCGGGGGCTTAAACGCCGTCATTGTGGCGATCAGTGTCGTCGCCCCGGCCAAGGCTCAGACCTGCTTCGGGGTCGAAGCGCGCGTCAACGTTGCCACCTCGGCCCTCACCACAGCCATCACCGGCGCGATCACCACTACCGAGGCCGCCCTGGTCGCCCAAGAGATCGCTGAGCGGGCTCGCCTTCTGTCCGCCGTCAAGGTCCTGACTGCGCAGTCGGCGGCCGGATCCGACCAGGTCTCGAATGGCTTCCGGGCATCCAGCGAGGCGCTCGCCACTACCGTTGTCACTCAGGAGCAGCGCCAGGCCGTAGCGTTCGCCGCCCACCGCTACGGCTCCATCGGCTACGATCCGTGCGGGTCGAATATTAAGGCCCAGGCCCTCTTTACAGCGATGATGGGTTCCACGGCCATCCGCCAGCAGATCGTCGCGCCGGTCCGGTCCCAGCCCGGCCGTTACGCCGATCCGAAGGACTGGGTCGCCGACGTGAAGAGCGGCGACGCCCCCGACGGTGCCTCCCTCTACAGTGGCGACACCGCGGCAGCCTCGCGGTTCATCAACGCGATCGTCGGCCCGCCCGACCCGCAGCCGCGCAACTCCGGCGCGAGCGCCACCAACGACCTTGCCCGGCTGGAGAAGACCGGCCGCGATACCTATCGCTCGATGACGGCCAGCGTGCTCGCCGACATTGCCGCCGATTACCGGACCGACGGCCCGATCGCGCAGGCCCGGACCCTCTCGAGCCACTGGCAGGGCAACGACGGCGGTGCGGCGTGGGCGGCGGGTGTGGCCGGCCAGCACGACCGCGGCATCATCCAGGACGCGGTGCGGATGGAGGCGGCCAACCTCGCCCTCGTCGCCCACCAGATCAAGCGTGGGATGCGCACCGAGGCCACCGCCGCAGCGCTGCTGCTCGCCATGGTCAACGCCCGCATCTCGAACAGCGTCGCCGCGCCTGGCCGCGGGTCCGCCAGCCCAGCGAGCTTCCAGACGCCATGAAGCAGCTTCTCATCGCCGCGTCCGTCGCCGCCCTCACTTGCGCCCTCGCCGCGTCGGCAACGGCGCAGACCTGCTTTGTGGCCGACCCGATCTGGATCGCGGGCCACAACAGCGCCACCGCCACCCTGACCACCCGAGTGGCCACGATGGGCACCAACATCGCCACGCAACGCAGCCTCACCCTCGAAATGCTTCTCTCGGCCATGAAGGTCCAGACGGCGCAGACCTCAACCAACGGCGAGCGCGAGGTGAACCTCGTCAGCAACACCCAGCAGGCCGTCGCCGCCAGCCTGTCCCAGGTCGCCCAACGCCGCGCCCTGGTGGATGCCCGCGAGCAATACTCGATCGATACCGGTCAGGGCGTGAACGCCTGCGGCTCGATCGACCTGATGAACTCGACCAACCGCGCCATGGGCAACGTCATCATGATTGGCCGAGAGACCTACCGCGGCCTCGACGTGGCGCCGGGCAAGAACGTTCCGGTCCAGCAGGCGACCCGCGACCGCTTACAGGATCCGACCAAGACCGACGCCACCGTGCTCCTCGATCCCTCCGCCAGCGACGACGACCGCAAGAGCGTCATCCAGGCGATGGCCGGCCTGCCGATGCCCAAGCCCACCGCCGCGATGCCGGGCTCCGAGGCCGACCTGATGATGCTGCGCGCGCGCCGGGTCGAGGCCCTGCGCTCGCCCGCCCTCGTCTCGCTCAGTGCCGTGCGGGCGATGTCGATCGCCGAGGGTCACGAAGTCGGCAGTGCCACCCCCTCCCCCCTCGCGCAGCTCGACATGCTCATTAGCCAGTACGGCGGCGGGCCTCAGTACGAGGCGTGGTCGGCCGGGCTCGCCGGCCAGTCCGAACATGGGCTCCTGATCGAGCTCACGCGCATGCGTTCGATGTCGCTGGCGCTGCGCCAGCAGCTCATCGAGCAGCAGGCCCGCACCTCGGCGGTGTTTGGCACCATCCTGGCCACTCAAGCAGGCGGCAACCTGTAGGGAACTCCCATGCTTCGCAGGACCGCCACCGCCACCAGCGCTGGCAGCTTCGGCCTTCTTGCGGCCGCGACGGCCGCCCAGAGCCAGACAACGGGCAAGGAGATGTTCACGCCGGTCCAGAACGACCTGGCGCTCATCAACCTGCGCAAGCTCCTTGGCTGCGTGGTCGATGGCGTGTGGACCGCCGCCACCTGCACCGACGACCGGCCGCTCACCGTCGCCTTGGGGTACTTCAACGTTGGCTGCCTGATCCTCTCGACGATCCTTGGCTGCTACCTGCTCTACTCGATGGTCGCCGACACGGCAAACGACGGCCAGGCATTCGGGCGGCAATCGAGCACCAAGTACACCCTCCTGCGGGTTATGACCGGCGCGATCCTCAGCCTGCCGATCAAGTCCGGATTGTCACTCGTACAGATCTTGGTAGTGCAGATCGCGGTCTGGGGCTCGGGCTTTGGCGACACCCTCTGGACCCGAGTCGCTGGGACCCAGCTCACCGGCATGTACGGCACGCTCACCCAGCCGGCCCAGGCGCTCGGCGACTTCGCTCTGCGCGGCAACCTCGCCAAGGTGCTGGAAGGACGCCTCTATGGCCACGTCTGTGCCCAATCGTTGCAGCAATATGCCAACAACGTCTCAGGTCGGAACAATGCCGCGTCGATCGTCTCCCGAACCATCGTCGATAGAGGAAGTTTCGGATCGTGGAGCCCGCAAACGACAACCTACTATTTTGCTGATTCTAACGGGTATTTCCGCAGATCAAACAACCTCTGTGGGTCTGTGATCTACGAGCACCAGAAGATCAGTGTGAACTTCGACGACGCTAATGACGCCAGCACGACAGCAACCCTGATCGCTCTGGCTGAGCAACAGAGTCAGCGCGCGTTTCAGGCGGCGATCGGCGGCCTCGACAGGGCCGCGAGCGGGATCGCCACGACCATCATGTCCGGCAGCCGCGACGACGAGTCAATCAAAAACCGTATCAAGGAGGCGGTCGACTCAGCATATAGCAGCGTCAACCAAATCTTGACTCAGAGTAGCAACAATCAACTAAACCAAGCGCTTCGCAACTACCTTTCGAACTCCACAGAGAACGGCTGGCTCTCTGCCGCAATGTGGCAGCGCTCGATGAGCCTCGTTCAAGCCAAGCTCTTGGCCGCCTCCGCCGGTCCGAGCGCCTCCGTAAGGGCAGTGCCCCCGGCCAGTATCACCACCTACATGCCCTCTCTCGGCCACAGCGCCTACTGGCCGCTCGTCGAGGAGGCGCAGCGCAACGTCACTTACGTCGGGACGTTCAGCGGTTACATCGCCGCGCAGGGCTCAGGCAGCGTCGCGCGCATCACCAGCGATGATCCGGCCGCGCAAGCAGACCCGCCCAGCCAGTTCGCGAGGGCACTCTCGGCCATCTACTCGGGCGTGCTCAGCGTCATCAGCAGGCCCGAGAGCGGGTCGTGGAAAGATCCAATCCTCGAGGTGCAGGAGATCGGCCAGAGCATTGCGAATTGGGGTCTCGCAGCGACGGGGGCAGGTGCCGGATCCGACTTTGTCGGGTGGGGTTTGGGGTTACTGAAACACCCGGTTGCACACGTAACGCAACAAGGACTCGAGAGGGCTTCTGGCTTCTTATATTTTCTAGCTACTATCCTGTTCGCGGCCGCTTTCATGCTGGTCGGCCTCGTACCATTCGTCGTCATCGTCCATTTTCTAATGGCGACCTTCAACTGGTTTCTCGTTGTTGCTGAGGCGATGATCGCCGTACCGATCTGGCTCCTCACCAAGTTCATGCCGGCCCGCTCCGATAGCTTCGTCGGCAACAGCGGTCAGGGCTACATATTCTTCCTCGGCATCCTGCTCCGTCCACCCCTCATTGTGATCGGTCTGCTCGTTTCACTCCTGCTGATGCGGGTAGGCATCGACATCACCAACATCTTCTTCCGAGGGGCGCTCGCGATGATCTCGCCCGACGGCACTATCGCCTACGCGATGGTCGGGACCGCTGGGCTGTTCGTCTACGCCGTCATCCTGTTCTCGATTGTAATGCTGTCCGCCGGCCAGATCAGCGCGTTGCCTGAGACCGTGTTGTCATGGGTCGGTGCGCAGATCGAACGCCGCACAGGGAACACGACTGCGATGGCCGCGGCCGGCATCTTCATGCCGACCTCGCCCAACCAGATCCTAAGCAGAAACGCGAGCAGAACAGCTGGCGCCTTGGTCTCTGGCACAATGTTAGGCTCGCGCCAGTCCGGCAAGACCATGCTTTCGCTGATACGCGGCCAGGACAAGGGTAAGGGATTGTAATCGATGAACGATGCTACACCTAAAGAAGTCGCGACGCATTTCGGGATTGCGACTGCCCTCTCCCTGTCGGCGATCGCCGCCCCGTTCGTGCCCGAAGTGATCCTGGCCTACGCCGGATACCGCTTCTTGCACCACTTCACCTATGGCTGGCGCACTTGGCGGGCGCCGGCACGCGTGCCTCTCCATCTTGGACGACGTGGCTACCGCGACGACACCACGCGTCTGCGCGGCGACGCCACCTGGCCGATTGGCCTTGCTGCCACGGGCCAGGTTTGGCTTCGACGCCAAGACCTCGTTCAGGGCCTGTCCTTAGAAGGCAATACCCCGACTTGGCACAAGATGGCGATCAGCAGCCTCGTCTTCGGCGCCTGTGCCAATTGCATTGGCGCCATCATCATTCAGCATGACACCGAGGACGAGGAGATGCTATCTGGCCAACTTGCCGACGTGGCAAGACCCTTCGGGCGGGACAACGAGATCTACTCCATCGACTTCAAGGTCGTGCCAACCCCACCGCTGCGGATCGCGCCCTCGACCCTGGCTGCAGCCGTCGCGGATCTGCGCCTGGTGCCCGAGGCCAGCGCTCTGCACGCGGCGCTCATGCCGATCCTCATAATGCTCGGCGCCCGCCACAAGAAGAACCCGTTTGAGCTCTACCCAGCCTTCGTCGACGAAGCCGCACTCGATCGTCTAGTTAGAGGTGAGTACGAAATCGGCCGAGGGGAGGCCAGCGCTGCGCAGCTCTCGTCCGCCGACGGTGCCGCCCTCAAGGCGGCGATCAAACCGCTCCGTGACATCGTGAAGGAGAAGCGTGAGGTCGGGCGCAAAGCCCTCGCAGCTCACGCGGTGGAGATTGCCAGCCTCAAAAGCGTTTCGCTCTCTGATGGCTTCGAGCTGCGCTCGGCTATCTCGGCCGGCGGGTTGGTCTGCATCCGCCCTTCCTCCCCCCTCACCACTGCGCTCGTGATCGCGCGCTGCATTGAAGCTCTTGCGGAGGACCGACCAGGCCACGGCGCGAACAGCCTCATTCACGTGGTCTATCCTGAGACCTTGTCGGGTGGTTCAGCAAGGCGCTTTCGGGCCGCTGCCATGAAGGCGGGCGCGATCAGCAGCCTCTCCCTCCCAGCGAGACCGGTCAGTCACATTGACAAGGCGACCCGGAAAATCGGTGCTCTGCGCATCCAGGAGAGACCGACTGCGCTCGCTACCAAGCCCAGCACCGGTAAGATCATCTCTACAATTAAGGATTGTCCATTTGTGTTGGACATCACGCTTCCAGCAGGAACCAATCTCTAATTTGCCAATTTATAAAAAACGATGATCTATGCACAGTGTACGAATATATTTAAAAATTTGATAAAATCAAAATAATGAAATGTTAGATATATACAGTTAAATCTAAGATATTGTCATCTCAAATTGATCAAAGATGCGTGAACATGTTAATTTTCGAGCAAGGCATGTTTGTAGCGGCCGAATATGTACCGTTTCATCGGCTTTGAATGGGTAATCTGGCCTTCAGTCTACCTATTCGATACTGCTTCGGCAGCGTCGCGACAACCGCAGCCCTGTACAGCCGCATGCAAGCCTAACTGAGGTAGGAACTACCCGCGGAGCAACCAAACCGAGTCCGGCTCATGGTCGGAAGTACGACACCTCGAAGGGCGGGGCGCTCTTAGGCCGCGCTGGCGGGCGCCCACTTACAAAAATCAGCGCGGTTGAGCCAGCGATGAAAATATTCAGCGGAGCGCCGGCCGCGTCCGGAGGCCTACCGTCGCGGCGATCTTGCGGGGGCTTACAAAAATCAGCGTGCAGGAGCGATTGTCCTGTGATCGGGCGGGATCCGGAGCCCATTTGAGGAGCGATATGGCGCGGATCCCGCTGAGTTTTGCCAAATGGGCTCCCCGAGGCGCTGATTTTTTACACCTTCGGCACGAAGGACGGATGCCGGCGAGGCCTGACAGGCTCCGGGAATGGCGCTCCTGCGCTGAGTTTTGTAAAAATTCCCGTTCGCCACATCAAAATTCGGAAAACCGAAGATTGCGTATGGGCGGCGACTCCCGCCTGATAAGCTCCAGGTTGCCGTTCGATTGGCACGAGGAGATCGAGGCCGGCCATGAATGCCGCAGAAGCCCGCCAGTTGAGCCTGTGGGAGCAGAGCCTGCTACACCCTGAGAGTGTGACGACTGGGTCGCGGCAGAGCGTCGGCCCAGCCGTCGAAGGCCGCATGGATGTGTCTTTCCTCCACAAGGGCTTCTGCATCGCCGGGCTTCCGCTCCGCCGCCCAAAGAACACGATGGAACCGTGGAGCCGGCGTGACGGCCGGTTCTCACTGACCGTCGAGCCAGCCCGCTTCGTTCTGCCCAACGGGTGTCAGATCGAGGTTGGGGTGCCTTTCGGGCCCAAAGCCCGCCTCCTCTCGATGTGGTTGGCCACCGAGGCGCGTGATCCGCGGCGCAGCGCCGGCGATCGCTGGATGGAGATGGGCCGGATCACAGAGTGGCTGCAAGCGGTTGGACTGCCTGTCACAGGCGGAGAGCGGGGATCGATTGGTCCGACTAAGGACCAGCTGGTCCGTCTCAGCTTTCCTATCTTCACGATGATCCTAAATGGAGATGAGGGTGGACACGTCTTCAAGCGCGAGAGCTTGATCGAAGGGGGCGCCTTTAAGGACGATGATCTTGAGGTCTGGGCGTCGGGCGGTCACAGCGCTATGCGCTGGCCGGAAGCCTTGATGCTCAGCCAGAACGCCTACGATCGCTTCACGCGGCATTCGATCCCTGTGCCGACAGCGCGTTTAAAGCAAGTCGCACACAACGCTATGGCAATCGATATTCTGGTCTATCTTTGTTACCGCTTGCCTCTTCTATCCCACGGTGAGAGCGAACTGCTGACCTGGCGCGATCTGATGGCCCAGTTCGGCTCCTCTGAGTTCGCCTCACGCTTCAAGCAAGCCTTCTCGGAGTCGATCAAGAGAACGCTCGACGCTTATCCTGAGGCGAATGTCGCGATGACGGGAGAAGGACTTGTGCTGCGACACTCGGAGCCCGCCGAGCTGCGTCGTGCCTTCGTCGCGATGGCCAAAAGCGCAGCCCGTCGCACCTCTACGAAGTCGCGATCTCGCAAAGCCGCACGTGTCGTGGATCAGACCGGCGGCTGCGAGAGCGAAGTGGGTCTGCTAGTTCCGGTAGAGGCTGCGCTGACGCGCCAGTCTCCCACCAACGATTCCGTTGCCAACCGCGCTCACCGCGTCGCGTTGGCAGTCGATTAGCCTTCAACCCCGAACGGAGCAATCTGGCAAAAGAAAAGGCCCCCGAGACAATCGCCCCGGAAGCCCTCTCTGTCGTCTGGACAACCTCAGAGAATCATTCCCGGACATCGCTGTCAAGCATGTACGACGTGGCTTCGCCTCGGCGGACGCTGTTCTCTTGCCTCAACCCAGGCGAGGACGATGCATCCTGGATCTCAACCCACGACGCCCTTCGGACGGCGGCCACTCTCGCTCGCCATGATGGCTGCGCAGTCAACGGCTAAGGCCTGCCCTGAAGACGCCGTCGCGCACAAATGGCGCATTTTCCGCGACATCACCGAGGCGAAGAACCGTCTCGCTGTATCGGACCGTGCTCTCGCGGTTCTCAGCGCACTGCTCACATTCCATCCAGAAACGGCGCTAGCACCGGGCACGGAACTCGTGGTCTTTCCCTCGAACCGCGAGCTATTAATGCGGTCGCATGGCCCCTCCCCAGCGACGCTGCGGCGGGCCTTGTCCCAGCTCGTCGACGCTGGTCTGGTAATTCGGCGCGATAGCCCGAACGGTAAGCGGTACGCACGCCGTGATACCGATGGGGCAATCACACAAGCCTTTGGATTCGATCTGACGCCGCTGCTTGCACGGGCTTCGGAGTTCGCAGATCTCGCACAGGAGGTTCGGATGGCAGCACGAGCGTGTGTGCTCCTGCGCGAGCAGATCGCCCTACATCGCCGCGATATCATCAAGACCCTCGCCATGGCCGCGGAAGTACGTTGGCCAGGTCCGTGGTCGACGCTGACGGATCGGTTCATGGAACTCGGCGGCATGCCCAGGCGTAGCGCTGCCAAGCCCCTTCTTCAAGCAGCAGCCGAGGCGCTGCGGGCGCTGCGTGAAGAGGTGGATAAGTGGCTGTCTGAGGCACTGGAAACTACGAAAATGAGCACCAATGAGTCTCAGAGTGAGCGCCACTATCAGAGTTCAAAAACAGATCCTGCTAAAGAATCTGAACAGCGCTTCCGAGGAAGCCTGGCCGGTACCGCACAGCTCGATCCGGAAGCGACGCGGACCGCGCCTCGTTCATTCCCGTTGCCAATGGTGCTCCAAGCCTGTCCTGAAGTGGTTCTGTACGCACGCAGTGGTATCAGGGATTGGTCTGATTTATTGACTGCTGTCCAAGTCGTTCGTCCATCACTTGGAATCAGTCCGAGTGCCTGGAGCGAGGCTGTCGCTGCTATGGGACAGGAACAGGCCCTAGTCGTGTTGTCCGTAATCCTTCAACGCGCTGCGGTGATTCACGCGCCGGGAGGTTACCTGCGGGCTTTAACGCGTAAAGCACGATCTGAGGGATTCTCGGCTTGGCCGATGCTTCTCGCCCTGTGGCGGCTGCAGAACGCGTCCGTCGGAGCCAAAGCCAATGGCGATCTCCCTCGGCAGACCGGTTGACCGCGGTCAACTCGGCCGCGGTCGTGACGCGCATATGCCGTGGAAGGTGTGGTGTAATGAAAGGCATGGCCGTTAACATTTTGTTAACCTTTCCTATGCAGGTCTCACGGCAGGGCGGCGATAGCCGCCGCAAAAACCGTGACAGGAGTTCGGAACCGTGACCAACTCCGCGGCGCTCGCCGCCTCACCTTCCTCACTCTCAGCCGCGCTGGCGATGCATGATTTGATCGCCAGCGACGCGCAGGCATTGTCGGCGAAACTTCAGTCGCATCGGCAGCGCCTGTTCCCGCCCAAGGCCCGAAAACAGCTGAGACGCTTCTCATCCGGGGAAGCGGCTCGCCTCATTGGCGTTGATGATGGTTACCTGCGGCGCCTGTCTCTCGACGGAAAGGGGCCTGCTCCCGAGATAGGACCGTCCGGTAGGCGTTCATACTCAAGCGAAGATATTCAGGCGTTGCGTGGGGTGCTCGATGAGAGTGCAAAAACCGGGCGGCGTTACCGGAAGGATCGCCGAGCCAATGAACATCTGCAAGTCATTGCTGTCGTAAACTTCAAAGGGGGGTCAGGTAAAACAACGACCGCGGCACATCTTGCTCAACATATGGCCCTTCAAGGATATCGGGTCCTTGCAGTCGATCTTGATCCCCAGGCAAGTTTATCTGCCTTGCATGGGATACAACCTGAGTTTGATGTGCGAGATAACGAAACTCTCTACGCGGCAATTCGATACGATGACGCACGTCTTCCTTTGACAGATGTCATTCAAGAGACCTATTTTCCCGGTCTTGATCTAGTACCAGGTAACCTCGAGTTGATGGAGTTCGAGCACGAGACTCCGCGCGCGCTCCTCACTCGGCAAAGCGATGAGGACTCCTTGTTCTTCACACGCTTTGCACAGGCACTCGCACCAGTAGGCTCGCGCTACGATGTCGTCGTAGTCGACTGCCCACCTCAGCTTGGCTACCTAACACTCTCGGCGTTGTGTGCGGCCACTAGCGTACTTGTCACTGTGCATCCGCAGATGCTCGATGTTATGTCGATGTGCCAGTTCTTGTTGATGACTTCCGAGATGCTCGGGGTGGTCGCTAAAGCGGGCGGTGACATGAACTACGATTGGATGCGTTATCTCATCACGCGTTACGAACCAACTGATAGTCCTCAGACGCAGATGGTTGCTTTCATGCGAACATTGTTCGGGGAACGCGTGCTCACGAACGCGATGCTGAAAAGCACGGCCGTGTCCGATGCTGGCATTACCAAACAAACCCTGTTTGAAGTCAGCCGTGACCAGTTCACCCGTGCGACCTATGACCGAGCCGTGGAGAGCCTGAACGCGGTCAATGGTGAGATCGAATCGCTGATTCGCACGGCGTGGGGACGCTGACCGGATGTCCCGCAAGCATCTTCTCGCCGGTCTTTTCGACTCTACCGAGGCGGCCGAGTTGACCGCGGTCAACTCACCTGCGGCTGCTTCGGAGCCTGAGCACTCGAAAGGGGGAACCTCTCCGCTCCTTCCCAGCTTCGCGGGCCGAGGCGCCGTCGGTGCAATGAGTCGTTCGCTCGAACGTTTGACTGCTCAGGCCGGGTCTGCGCGCCTCGTAGAGGACCAGCTCAAGTCTGGGAGTGTCGCCGTCGATCTCGATCCCAAGCTCGTTGATCCTTCACCAGCCCCAGATCGACTGCCGGTGGTCGATAGCACAGTCGAGACCGCCTTTATCGAGGTTATCCGCGCGCAAGGGCAGCAAACACCCATTTTGGTGAGGCCACATCCCTCGATTAACGGACGCTACCAGGTTGCGTTCGGTCATCGTCGGCTCCGCGCCGCTGCTGCTCTGGGCCGACCCGTCCGCGCGTTGGTCAAAACGCTCACAGACGCCGAACTCGTCGTCACCCAGGGACAAGAGAACAACGCTCGGGAGGACCTCAGCTTCATCGAGCGGGCCGCGTTCGCCCTGACGCTGGAACGACTCGGGCACGGACGGGACGTGATCATGGCTGCCCTACTCGTCGACAAGACCGAGTTGTCGCGCCTGATCGCGGTGCGGCGTGCAGTGCCGGACTTTGTGGTTGCGGCGGTGGGCCCCGCACCGAAAACAGGTCGACGTCGGTGGATGCGTCTGGCGGATCTGCTCGCCAGTCCGGACATGCAGGCGCGCACGCACGAGATCATCGCTGAAGAGACCTTCACGATCCTCTCCTCCGATATGCGCTTTCAGCGGATATTCGAAGCTGTAAAACCTGCACCACCTCCAGAATCATCCTTTGCGACGATTAAGGGGCTGACGGGGGAGGGGAGCCACTTAGCCCGGATTGAGCGAACGCCCACGACCGTGGGTCTGATCATCGATGAGACGCTTCATCCAGAGTTCGGCGATTTCTTGATCCAACGCCTACCTGAGTTCTTCGCGGCTTTCCAACGCGAACGTTCTCAAAAGCCCTGTAGTCCTGCGTGAACCCCGGCGCGATCTTCCTCAAGCATCGAACGAACTCCCCCTTATGCTAGGATCAATTGGATGCTTCCACCGTCCGCTGGAAGCTTGCCTCGACGGCATTAGCGGCCTTCGACGGGTACAAACCGTGAGCGGGCCCGGGAACTTGCCCCGATGCGGCCACCTCACCGCCTGGGACGGTGTGGACTACCAGGCGATCGTCGACAGCGCTCTCGACTTCGCAATCATCACCATCGTCCATGAGGGACAAATTACTGCCTGAATCTGGGCGCCGAGCGCATCCTGTAATGGTCGGTCGAGGTGATGGTCGGAGTAAGCGCTCGGTGACGCTTCCTTTTACCCACATCCTGGGGATGTCTGGGCGAGGGCGGCTCCGAGCGCAATGTCGGTGAGCCGTGCAAAGCCACGCCATATGACGAGATTGCCGGGCGGCGGATCGCGTGAGCGGGCGAGGTAGCCACCGAGGCGCGCAACCTTCACCACGTAGGCAAAGAGGGATCGCTCACCGGCCGGCGAGTCGGGCACGAGACGGTCAAGCAGCGCGATCTCGTGGTCGGTCACGGCGAGGTGCGGGTCTGCTTGCGGCGCCGAGCGACCGATCATGGTCGTCCAGAACACCCGCCACGCCAGGATGCAGTACACGGCGATGAGCTTGACCAAGCGCTCGGCCGTGCGCAGCCGCGCGTGCTCGGCGCGGCAGCCTGTCTTCAGGATATGGTGAAACACCTCGATCTTCCAGCGCCGGGCATACCAATCCAACTTCTCGACGGCCTGCTCGGGGCTGTCCACGAGCAAGTCGGTGATCAGCCGCCAGTCGATCGCTGGACGATCCTTCGGCGTTTCCGGCTCACGTGCGTACAGGACGGTGAGTGACAGCGGGGGATAGCGCTTCTGCTTGCCGATCGGCGGCAGAACCGTGATGCGGCGATAGCGGAGTTCGACCGAGGCGGTGACGAGCCGCCCTCGCTGATCGCGAACCTCGACCCGATGAAGGCCTTGGACGGCGACCTCATCCATCTCGTTGGCGATCGTGTGCTGGCCGTCACCGGCCAGCCGATCCACGCAGCTGCGCACGATGAAGTGTGTGCCGAGGTCATGGGCCAGAGAAAACAATTCGTAGATGTCGCTCTCGCGGTCACCGACATGCACGCAACGGTCCGGCGCGGCAAACAGCGATGTGGACTGGCGAAGGTTCTCCAGCCAGCGGAAGCTCTCTTTCTGCTCGATCGGCACGCGGGTCGGATTGACCTTGCGCTTGAGCGCATTCGTGCCCTTGAACTTCTGCCGCGACCAGAACTTCACCGCTGCAAGCCCGAGCGGCAGGCCGTCAGTGGTCACCGCGAGCGAGGCATGCATGAGCAGGCCACACAGCGTGTGCATGCGAACCTGACCTGCCTTGTCGCGCCCAGTGTTGACGGTGCGGGTGATCCCGACGGCCTCATGGCTCTCGCGCTGGAACGTGAACTCGGTCGTATCCTGGAGGACCAGTATAGGGCCGTCACTGGCCCGCACACGCTCGCGTGTCGATGCGAAGTGGCCCGACAGGATCTGCGCCTCGCTGACCCGTTCGTTGGAAAAGAAACGGTAAGCGGCTTTGGTGCTGGCCCAGTCCTGGCAGGCAAACGGCAGGCTGGCGCCGAGGCTGCGGTCCATCTGTCCGACGAGCCGGTGCAAACGCTGCTCGAGGCGGGCATCGGCGAAAGTGCTACCGGCGAGTTCCTCTTCCCACCGGCACCGTGTGGCAACGGGCATGGAACACCTCGTCTTCCAAGGGTTCAGGTGCCTCTCAACCAAACACCGGTGAGGCCGATCCCGCAACGCTCCAAGCTTGACCATAGATGTGGGTAAAAGGAAGCGTCACCGAGCGCTTACCCTTGTGCGAGCCAAGCGATACGCGTTGCGGGTTTTCGCCGACCAGAAATCGGAACCCTGTAACTCGTGAAAGACAAACAACATGCCGCTAACCAACCCAGCGCGATCAGCCAGAAGTTAGAACGGGGTTGAAACAGGCCGCGAGGATCTTAGCGCCGCAGTTGCTCCAGGAGAGCCGGGACACGCGCCAGCACGTCAGCCCGGGCCCTCGGCTCCGTGCCTACAGTGACCGTGCCCTTCGGCGCAGCCTCGACATTGGTCAGCGTGTGAAGCGGTTGGTTCAGCGCGTCAAAGCCGTGCGGCGCCTTGGGGTACGCCGTCAGCGTGATTCTACTGGCGTGGAGAGCCGCGAGCGCCTCGCAGAAGTGGGCAGGCATCCAGTCGTCCGCCTCGCCAACGAACAGGTGCACCGGCAGCGCGGGTGTGATCCCCACCCGCGAGGCGGACTGGCAGCCCGGGTACAGCGCGATCCCGAACCGGAAGTCCGACCGCAAGTCCTTGGGGCGAGCCCTCGTCGAAGCGCTCGCCACCCACAGCACCGTCGAACCTCCCTCGGACCAGCCGATCAAGGCTATCGCTTCTGGGCGAACGTCCGCCTGAGCCTGTAGGTAGCGAAGGGCCCCGTAGGCGTCCCGGGTGCGCTCTCGCCCTGGCAGGATGACATCCACCGACCGACAGACCCCCGTGAGCCCGCGGGCCGTGAAGGAGTCGGGAAAGAGCACGATGTAGCCGAGGCTGGCCAGACGCATGCCCCACTCCCGGTGCTGCACCGCAAGGTGTCTGCTGCCGGGGGTGAGCAGGCCCGCGCAGCCGTGGAGGGCCACGACCGCCGGAAAGGGTCCGGCCCCTGCCGGACGGAAGATGTAGCCCGTGATGGTCGTCGCTGTCGCCGAGGCGCTCAGGTCGGCATCGTTCGAGGGGAAGGCGACCCGCTCCCACGCAGCCGCGGAGGTCAAGGATGTCAGGAAAGCCAGTCCAACAACGAGCGCTCGGGCGAGCTTCGCTTGGACCAGCCGGGCACTCCCTCCGCGAACCTTACCCATTTGCACTCTCTACCAGGAGCCAGCGGCGTTTCGCATCGTGCGGCATGCCCAACTTGGTTGAAAGCGGGCAGATCGCAATCGGGAACGCTCAATCAGAGGGCGAGTTCGCGAGCACAGGGAACGGCATCCGCCGACCGCGAGCGCGCCTCCAACCACACGACAGATATCTGAAATCATCTCGGCAGTTTTGCGCCAGATCAAAGCCCGGCTGATCGACTCGCGCAAAATGCTCTCGCCCTGGAAACCGAGAGGCTTCGATGACGATCCTGAGCATGAGTCCCGCCACAATGGCGCAGGCCGAAGGGCGACGTTCAGTCCTGGTGATGGCGCCGCCGTCGCACCAGACCCAGGCACGCCCGATTGTCACGGACATCTCAGGGTATCGCTCGATCGCCAGCGCACAGGCGCTCGCATTGGCGATGGGCGCCGCGCTGCTCACGACCTGCCTGATGCAGTTAGCGCTCTGATCAGAGAGAAGTGGAGTTAGGCAATGCACAAATATCTTGTCACCTTCCACAAAGTCGTCTCGGACTCCTGCGGGTGCGACCATCAGATCGTGCAGCAGCGGGTGATTATCACTGCGCGCTCAGAAGTGTCAGCCCTCTACGAGGCGAAGGCGCGGTTCTGCGAGGCGATGCGGGTCGTCGATTGGCGCCTGCGCGCCGATAGCTGCGAGGTCGCCGATCTAGCACTTCTTGCCGCCTGACCCTGACCACCTACCCGGCACGGCCCTCTATATTCAGAAGCCGTCGCCGTCGTGAGCCTTGGCCTGTCTGTCTTCGGGACAGACGCATCTCGTCGACGGTGGTCAGCCTTTGCTGGTTGACCCCGCGCTAAACGTCTCGCAATCGCGCCAGCAATCCCACTACGGCACCCGGATCCGTGGCGATGATGGCCAGCAGGTTCCGCGAGGCTCGGTCAGGCTCTGAGCGGCCCTGCTCCCAGTTGCGGAGCGTCGCCGTATCGAGGCTGAACGCCAGCGCGAACTGCTCCTGTGTGAGATGCAGACGTTCGCGCACCTCTGCAGGGTTCACCCGCTCGGGAGGCCGGTAGACGGCCGCGCGGATGTACGTCGCGGCCAACTCCCGTATGACGGCTTCGACACTCTCGACCATCGGTAGTTCGACAACCGCCTATCCCACGTCGATCAGGCGCGTCAGGGCCGCGTGGGCCCCGCGCAGGGTCATGCGGCGGCGCGCCAGGACGATGGCTGCCTGCGGCGTGTCGGGCATTCCATCCGCCTGGGACCACTCAAGGACGAGGTTTACGGGTGAACCGGAGTGGACTCGGTCGACGTCCTGGGTTCGCACCCGTGGTCCTGCGCGCCAGCAACTTCGAGAGATCCGACATCGAAGGTCTCCATGACAGCTTGAGCGAGGTCGCGAAGGCGGCTGGCTTCGACTGTGGTGCTGCGGGCAGGGCGTCGAGGCCGACGCGCCTCACCTACTCCTCATAGTGCCGAAAATCGAAGCGGTACGCCTCGCGGGTGTTCGCGGCCCGCGATCCCCCGGCGAACAGCTTGGCGCAATTGGTGAGGAGGGCGGGGTCGTTGGGTCGTTCGACGGTACTGATGCGAGCGAGCGAGGTAAACGGGCCTGCGTCGCGCGCCTGGGCGTCGTCGCCGTCAAGGTCTTCGAGGTTCACCTCAGCCGCCGCGTCGTGCGTCCATCGCCCTAGACCTTTAGGTAGGCGGGCCTGCGCGGCATGGTGCGGCTCGTGCCCCCAGAGGAGGAGCGCGGGCCTCCGCCTCGGCCACGTGCCGCGCCGCCCTGTCGAGGGAGTTCGCCCGAACGTGTCATCGATGTCCGCCGCCTCGCTATTGCATCTCGAACATACCAATGGGCGCGAGTACGCCGCCACCACACGCATGGCACGCGGTTAAGTGTCCAATTGTTTCCATGCAAATTCGTTCCGGTCTGAAGCTTTGCCGATGTGAATTTCATTAACATGAAGGTGGAACTCGATCGTTCCCAGCCGAGTTCTTACGCGGAACGGGGCGACCACGATGAACGGCAGATCAAATCCAGCCGAAGACGATCTCGTTCGTGGTGAAGCTCATTCCAACGAGCCTGAGCACACGCGTCAGTCCACGGCTCAGGAGTACGAGAATGCTGTCATTCCGTTGCTGGAAGAGACAGCGCACGTCAGCAGGCGCCTCGTCGAGACGGGTCGCGTGCGGGTCAGAACCCAGACGGAAGTCACCGAGCAGATCCTCCGGGAGACGCTTCGCAGTGATGCTGTCGGTGTGACCCGTGTACCGGTGGATCGGGTGATCAAGGAAGGAGAGGTCGCTCCCCAGGTCAGAACCGAGGCAGGGGTCACCATCATCCCCGTTCTCGAAGAAGTCCTCGTGGTCGAGAAGCGCCTCGTCCTCAAGGAAGAGATCCACATCCACCAGACCACCATGGGCCAGGACGTCGAGGTCCCGGTCACGGTGCACAAGCAGCACGCCATCGTCGAGCGCATCGATCCCGATGGCACCATCACGCCCAAGACGATCAACGAGGAATAGTCCCATGCAGCAGACGATCACCGCCATGTTCGACACCCGCAGCGAGGCCGAAGCTGCCATCAACAAGCTCGGTCAGGCCGGGGTGCCTCGGACCAATATGCGTCTCTCGCCCGAGAGCCAGGGCACCTACTCGTCGGCCAACCGCACCTCCTACGATTACCAGAAGGATGAGGGCGGGTTCTGGGCCTCGCTCAAGGACCTGTTCCTGCCGGAGGAGGACCGCTACGCCTATACCGAGGGCATGAGCCGCGGCGGCACGATGCTGATCATCAGCGCTGACGAGGCCCAGGCAGCGGGGATCCTCGACGTTCTGGAGAGTGCCGGGGCCGTTCATCTCGATGAGCGCGAAGCCGAGTGGCGCAAGCAGGGCTGGAGCGGCTACAGCGCCACTTCGAGCACGAACTCCGCCGTAGGCGGCACGACCAGCACGACAGGCACGGCCAGTGCTGCCACCGCCGGGGTCGGCACGACGGCTGCGAGCACGGGCGCGACTGCGGCCTCGGGCACGACGCAAGCTACAGCGGGCCGCGACGAGGTCATTCCCGTCGTCGAGGAGCAACTGCGGGTCGGCAAACGCGTGGCCGAGAGCGGGCGGGTGCGGGTGCGGTCCTACGTGGTGGAGACGCCCGTGCAGGAGCAGGTCACCTTGCGTGACGAGCGCGTGCAGGTCGAGCGTCGCCCTGTCGATCGGGCGCCGACACCCGGCGACGAGCGGCTCTGGGCCGAGAGGACGATCGAGGCGACCGAGCGCGGCGAGGAGGCGGTGGTCTCGAAGGACGTGCGCGTGAAGGAGGAGATCGGCATCCGCAAGGAGGTCGAGCAGCGCACCGAGACCGTATCGGACAAGGTGCGCCACACCGAGGTTGAGGTCGAGGACGCACGCGGTCAGGTCAGCCGCACCGGCACGACGGATCCGACGCGCCGCTGAAGTCCCGTACCGCGGCACGACTGCCACACACGAGCGAATAAGGAAGAGCCCCGCCTGCAAAGGAGGGGCTTTTTGGTGTCGTGGTTAACCTTCCAGCGGGAGCATAGCCCCTGGAGGCTTGGCACAGATGCGTCATATCGAGGTCGAGGACGGGCTCCGTCTCCGGTTTCCTGGTCGGGACGAGGAGTTCAACGAGGGTGTCGAGATCGGCCTGCTGGTCGCACGTCTCGCGCGAGGCGATCAGGCGTTCTCCTGCCAGATCTCGACGGCCAACGTCGACCAAGCACGGGCCGTGGCCCAGCAACTCGGCTATCGGATATGCGTCATGAACGAGAGCCAGGGACTCAGTGAAGTTCAAGTTGCTGTGCGCTCGCGTCGTCCACCACTGACCCTGGTGCCTGATACCCGCAGAACTGCCTGACCCGCTGAGGTATCCCGAGCGCAAGGGATGTGAGATGAGCCCGTTTCGACTTGGCAGAATATGCTTACCAGGGCTTGAGGTGAGCGCTACTGTGCGAGGCTTCCGATCGGCACCTTGATGCACATCGTGAGACCTTCCGGCCGCCATTCGTGACGGATCTCGCCTCCAAGCTGACCTTCGATGGTCCGGACCGACATCGTGGTTCCGAACCCGCTTCGCTCGGGCGGCCCTGCGATGGCGGGACCACCCCGCTCCTGCCAGACGAGATGCAGCGTATCCCCCTCGCATCGTAGCCGGATCGTGACGTGTCCGGCACGCGTCGACAGGGCGCCGTACTTCACCGCGTTGGTCGCCTGCTCATGCATGATCAGGGCGATGGCTGTCGCGGCCTTCTCGCCGACCCGTGCATCGTCTCCCTCAATGATGAAGCGCTCGTGAGCGTCCTCGGCGTAGGGAGCAAGCAGTGTCCGAAGCAGGCCCTGGATCGTCTGATCCGAGGGCAAGTGGCTCGATGACGGGCTATGGGGGCGAACGTAGTCGTGGGCCAATGCGAGGCCCCGCAGGCGCTTCAGGAAGTCGTCAGCATACTTCCTGGCCGCCTCGTTCCCGCGCGCCGTCAACGCAGCGAGCCCGCCTACCACCGCGAAGATGTTCTTGATCCGGTGTGATAACTCGCGGGTGAGAAGCTCGCGTGCCTCCTCAGCATCCTTCCGCTCTGTGATGTCGCGATGGGCGCCGATCAGGCGAACCGCTCGCCCGTTCACGTCACGGTCAATCCGGGCCGAGGCAGAGATCCAGCGGGTCGCGCCGTCGCCCGGGCGAATGATGCGGTACTCTGCGCGGTAGTCAGTATCGCTGCTCCGCACGGCCTCGACGAAATGACGCTCGATCCTCTCACGATCCTCAGGATGGATGCGCCGAAGCCACGCCTCATGCGTCTCTCTGGCCGCCTCGGGAGGCAAGCCGTGGATGCGCAGGTACTGAGGCGAGCGCAGGCTCCTGAAGCCCTGACTCAAGTCGACCTCGAAGCCACCGACTCCCGCGATCTCCTGCACCCGCTCCAGTTCGGCCTCGCGCTGCGCCAGGGTGATCAGGAGGCGGCGGTGCTCAAGCTGGGTCATCACCTGACGGGCAAGCGCCTGAAGCACCTCGGCCTGCTCTCCCGTCAGACCCTGCGGGCGTGGGGTGTGGTCCAGAACGCAGACGGTCCCGATGGGAAGCCCGTCACGGGTCTCCAGCACCGCCCCGGCGTAGAAGCGCAGATGGGGATTGCCCGTGACTAGGGGATTGCAGGCGAAGCGGGGATCCTGGGTGGTGTCCGGCACCACGACGAGACCACGCTGACGGATAACGTGAGCGCAGATCGAGATGTCGAGCGGCGTCTCACGGACACCCAGGCCGATCTCGGCCTTGAAGAACTGCCGGGTGTTCTCGATCAGGTTGACGACGGCGATCGGTGCCCGGCAGACCTGTGCGGCGATCGTGCAGATGTCATCGAACGCCCGTTCCGGCGGCGTGTCGAGGATGTCGTAGGCGCGCAATGCGACGACGCGCTCGTTCTCTGACCAGGAGCACGTTGCAAGTGCCTGAACCTGGGCAGGCCCCTTCTTCATTGCCCTTTCCCCAGGCCATCTGACTGGTATCCTGCTACGCTCTTACCGCGACGATAGCGTCAGCAGCAACACAACTTGTAATTGTGATTACTTGGAAGGTTCGTGAGCAGTCACGCGTCCACATGGCGTGGCTTTGAGAGCACCCGGCCCATGACCTTACTCGCGCTTCACACCCCTGACCAACAACCGGCGCCGGTTCCGCTCTGAAGGGGCCGAGGCAAGCTACTGAGGTCCTGCGAAGGACGTGTTGCACGATGTGATAGCTGGACAGGATGGCACTCCCGGCCCACATCCCTCATACCGGGTTAACCTGCATCAACGTACCTTGCAGAGCATGTCAGTCACGCCATCAGCCGCCATATCGCCTGTCCTGATCGTCGAGGACGACGAGTTGGTGCGCATGATGGCCACGGAGATGCTGGAGGATGCTGGGATCGCGGTACTTGAGGCAACCAATGCTGATGAAGCTTGGCAACTCCTGGAGCAACGGTCCGACATCCGTGTCCTCTTTACAGATGTTGACATGCCCGGCTCGATGAACGGCTTCGTGCTGGCTCAGCGTGTGGCGGAGCGCTGGCCGCACATCCGGCTAGTGATCACGTCGGGACGTTTTCAGCCAAACCCCGACGACGTGCCCGATGACGGCCAGTTCGTTACCAAACCATATCGGGCTCCTGCCGTTCTACGAGCGATCGCGGCTGCTGGGTGAGGGGACCGTGCTGAGATCGGCTGGAGGATCGGATCCACCCAGCCGTTAGCAATTCTCAACTGGAGGTTGATTTTAGGTCCTGTTAGCAACCACGATGGCACTGATGCGCTGAATGATCCCTTTGCCGGATGCGGAGAGGATCCGTTGGAGCGTTGCGGTGCCCTCTCTGCCACCCTGTGAAACGGACCGTCTGAAGGCGCTGCGGTCGCTCAACATCCTCGGCACAGCGCCCGAGGAGCACTTCGATGCCGTCTGCCGCACCGCCCAGGCACTCTTTGGCGTGCCGATTGCTCTGGTGTCCCTCGTTGATGAGGAGAGCCAGTGGTTCAAGGCCCGGTGCGGGTTCGACATCGACGGCACGCCGCGCGATGCGGCGTTCTGCACCTACACCATCCTTTCCGACAATGTGCTCGTCATTGAGGATGCGGGACACGATGAGCGCGTGCGCAAGAGCCCGCTCGTTACCGGCCGACACGGCGTTCGGTTCTACGCGGGCGCTCCGCTGGTGCTGAAGCCCGGCGTCCGGGTCGGTAGCCTGTGCGTGATGGACACCAAGCCGCGCCCGTTCTCGCCCGAGCAGCGCCGCCAGCTTCAGGATCTCGCTCGCATCGTTGTGGCGCATCTGCACCTGCACGAGGTGACACGGGAGAGCGTCTCCGCTCATGAAGCCTTGCGCGCCGTGACGGAGCGGCTGCGCCTTGCCCAGGAGGCGGCAGGAGCGGGCCTGTTCGACTGGGGCCTCCTCGACAACCGGGCCCACCTCTCTCCCGAGTCGCTGCGGCACCTCGGTCTGTCCGAGGATCACCCTTCGATCGTGACGCTCGATGAGTGGATGGCCACGATCCATCCCGACGACCTGCCAAGGGTGCGCCAGGAAATCGAGCGCGCCGTGGCCACGTGCTCGACCTATAGAGTTGAGTTCCGTGTGCCGCTGCGCGACGGCGGTGAGCGCTGCGTGCTTGGCCTCGGCCGTGTCATCACCGACGAGGCTGAGCGACCTGTGCGCATTGCCGGGATCAGCCTTGACCATACGGATCGTCTACGGGCCGAGGAGGCGCTACGGGCGAGTGAGGCCGCCCTGAAAGCCAGCGAGGAGCGTCTCGCCCTGGCGCTCGACAGCGCCAGTGACGGCTTGTGGGACTACGACGTCGTTACCGATGCGGCCTGGATCTCCGATCACTGGTGCACGATGCTGGGCTACGAGCCGGGCGAGCTTCGCGTCGATCGGAACACCTGGGTGCACCTCCTGCACCCGGACGATAAGTCTCAGGCGCTGCTGCGGATGGGCGAGCACCTGGAGGGGCGCTCACCCGGCTTCGAGAGCGAGTATCGCCTGCGCCGCAAGGATGGAGGCTGGTGCTGGATCCTGGCGCGGGGCAAAGTCGTCGCACGTGGCCCGGCAGGAGCCCCCCTGCGCGTGGTTGGCACCCACATCGACATCAGTGCCCGCAAGACAGCCGAGAGCCGGGTGACCTGAATGGCGCGGCACGACGCGCTGACCGAACTGGCCAATCGCGTCCTGTTCCGCGAGCGCCTCGACCAGCGGCTGGCTGAACTGGAACGTCGGGGCGGGTCGGGCGCGGTGCTGTGCCTCGATCTCGACCGCTTCAAGGCCGTCAACGACACGCTCGGGCATCTCGCCGGTGATGCCCTGCTGCGCGAGATCGCGCACAGGCTGAAGGCGACGCTGCGGGGCGAGGACATCGTGGCCCGCTTCGGCGGCGACGAGTTCGCCGTTCTGCTCCACCAGAGTGACGGGCCCGAGAGAGCGATGCTCGTCGCCGGGCGTCTGATCGAGGCGGTGCAGGCACCCATCATCCTCGGCGCCCACGAGGCGGAGGTCGGAGTCAGTATTGGCATCGCGCTCATCCCGGCCCACGGTGATAAGGCTGAGGTGCTGCTCAAGCGAGCCGATCTCGCACTGTATCGCGCCAAGGACGCGGGGCGAAACACCTTTCGGTTCTTCGAGCCCGCGATGGACGAGGAGGCGGAGGCGCGGCGCAGACTGGAACTCGACCTGCGACGCGCGCTCCAACGCGGCGAGTTCGAACTGCATTACCAGCCGATCCTCGACGTCGCGACCGGCACTATCGCGTCGGCCGAGGCGCTGGTGCGCTGGCGCCATCCCTCACGAGGGCTCGTGCCGCCGGGTGCCTTCATCGCGGCGGCCGAGGAGACGGGGCTGATCGTCCCGCTCGGGGAGTGGGTGTTGCGGGCCGCGACTCACGAAGCACGGCGCTGGCCCGAGCACGTGCGGGTGGCCGTGAACGTCTCAACCGTGCAGGTGCGGCACGGTAACCTGTTTCCGGCTGTGCGCGCCGCCCTCGACGCATCCGGGCTTTCTGCTGAGCGCCTGGAGCTTGAGATCACCGAGAGCGTGCTGATGGCCGATGACGAGCGAGCGAGCGCGGTGCTGCACGATCTGCGGAGCCTTGGCGTGCGCATTGCTCTGGATGATTTCGGGACCGGCTACTCCAGCCTGAGCTACCTGCGCCGCTTCCCGTTCGACAAGCTGAAGATTGACCGCTCCTTCCTCACAGAGGGCAGTAAGGCCGAAGCGGCAGCAATCGTGCGGGCCGCCGCATCACTCGGCCGGGGGCTCGGCATGATCGTCACGGCCGAAGGGGTCGAGACGCAGGAGCAGTTCGACATGGCTCAGGCGGAGGGCTGCACAGAGGTGCAGGGATTCCTCATCGGCCAACCCTGCCCATGCGGAGAACTCCGGAGCCGACTGCGCAAGAGCACGGCTGAGCCCTCACTCGCGCGACAGGGCAGAGCGCATCCACGCGGGAGGTAGTATTCGCTTCTGCAACAAGCTCGTTCCCAATCAATTGGGCATCTATCGCAACCCGCAGTGTCGCAGGGCACCGAAACCGAACCCATGTGGGCGCACATCTCACAGCGATAACGTATCCAATCTCCATCCTTGACTGTGTCATGAACTCAGCTTTAGGAGCCGATTGCGTTCTCTGCGCGGCAGAGATGGAGGATAAGTTGCCCGAGTATTTCTTTGACATCAACGATGGCGGACCGGCACGGGATGTGATCAGTGCTGAATATGCCGATCTCGCCGAAGTACGTCGCGCAGCGATGCAGCTTCTGCCCGACATCGTCCGCGATGATGTTTCCGATCATCAGGACGAGCATTCACTTTCGGTGTCTGTCAGAGATGCAAATGGAAAATCAATTTTTGCAGCATCGCTGAAGTTATGGATTAAAAGATTATCCGAATAAACGGTAGATCGATCAGATTTTATTGCTATTTCTTGAGTTTTTTGTCAATTGAGCACGATTTGAATACCCGTATCGCGACACAACTCATAAATACGTTGGGCACAACAATCTGAGTCTATCTGTTCACTCGGTGTTTAGAAGTAGTATTTTACTCGCGCAACCATATCGCGCGAGGCGATGTGAGATCCTCGGATCGAGTGTTCGAGCCTCGTAGGCGACGGATCATGCCCTACTAGTCGTGCCGTGTGTCAGCACATCGTCCGCTGGTGCTTTCTCTTCGACTGCGTGGCCAGAGTGCGCCCGAGTTCCAGAAGCAGCATGTCCACAAGCTTCAGCAGGAAAGGTCGATCGGCCTCCTGAATGGCCTTGCGGGCCGCCAGACAGTGGTCCGCCGCACGTTCCAGGGGGTCTTCCGGAGGTGAACCGATCCGGCATCCATAGGGCTGGTCACTCAACCGGCTCCCGGTCATGTCGAGGAGTATGCCGCGCCCTCGGAGCGGCTCGCCGCTCTCACCCAGATCGTAGCGCCCACGCGCGAGAACCCAGCGCATCTCTCCGGAAGCAGTCACGATGCGGAACTCCGCGACAAACGCGACTCCCTTGGCGGCACCGTTCATCATCCGCTCGATGACAGCGGCCCGATCATCAGGATGGATGCAGGCAGCAAAACCGGACAGGGGAGTGCCCGCTTCCGTGGCGTAGATGTTACTACCAAGCAACTGCGCAACATGATCATCCGCGTACAACCGATCGGCCCGGATGTTCCACTCCCAGGATCCGACTGCCTCTGTACCAACGGACGGCACGCCGACCGAACTCACGCTGCCGCCCACACCTACCACGTTCATGCCTTACTCCGTTTCGAACTAACCGTTACCTCCCGATCTCCAATGGCTAAGCCAGATACAACGATCGATGCAAATGTCTGTATTGAAACGTGCGCTATGTTATTGCCCGCCATTCATCTGCCACATAGGAGCGGTGTCCTTATTGAAACGGGTGGAGATGGACAGATGAAGGATAAGGCTGGCCTGCCCGCCTGTGGGATGAGCAACGATGCCGAACAGGTCGACCTTCCTGGCTCAGATCAGACCGCCACGAAGGGCATGTCACATCTCGGGCGGCACTCAGGAAACCCGCCCGAACCGGCAGCCATGGTAGCAAAGGCGGAAAGGATACAGCACCAGATTGGAGAAGCTCTTAGCCAATCGGCGTCAAGGTCCTGGAACCTGACCTCCGATGTCTCCCAGCAGCGCAGAAGCACCAGTGACACTTTCGTCACACACACGGATTGTCCTCAGCCAGACGAGTGCCTGGAGTTGGTGCGAGCTTTCATTGGCATCCAGGATCAACAGCAGCGGCAGCGATGCCTCGAATTTATTCGTGAAGTCGCGAGGGCGGAACAGGCGAGGTGAGGCGTTTGATTGTATGCTTCGTACCTTGGTCCTATTCCCTCAAACCACATGAGGCGCCGAACGCGCCCGGCGGAGCCTTGTCGGCAGCGCGCCCGCCAGAGCGTTAGGACCTCGACGGACGCGCTGTGCTGAGGGAAGCAACCGACGCTTGCTTGCAGAAGCTCAACGCAGCTTACGCGCGACCTGTTCCGACGAAGGGCTCCTGAACGAGCAAGTCGAGTTACTCGTCCTTCTACTCACGAGCAGCGAGCACTTCGCCGAGTGCTGCTTCCGTACCGCTCAACTCAAGCGCTCTGACCCTGGTATGGCGAGTGAAGAAGCGCAAGGTTGCCGCAAGACCTGGATCACCACCTTGGTCGGCAGCACGAGCCAACTCCGCGCCTTCACGCGCCATTGTCTCTCGGGCGGCTGCCTCAGTCGCGAGAGCGTCTCGTAGGGATCGAGCCGCCTCTGAAACGCTCGGTGACTTCATCATCACTCCGTCAACCGCAAACCTTCCAATACGAGAACGCCCAGCGGAGGGTTAGGACCTCGCTGGGCGTTCTGGCCTCGATGAAGATCACTGTCGTGCAACACTCAACGTGGGCTGGCAGAGTGCGGTTCCAGGGTAACTCCCTCCGCATCGGCCTGCCGCCGGTTGCATGCACAATCTAGTAAACTGCCGTTAAGCTTGTGATTAGGCTTGATGCCGCCGATCCGGCCCGCAAGCGTTGTTTGACGAACAACCATGCTTCAGGAAGGCCATGCAGCAACTCACCGAGAAATCTCCCGTATGTCTGACATTGGGTAGTTTGATCCTGTCCGGCACGGTCAAGGCCGTGGGTGACACCATCGACATGCCCGCTTCAGCGAGGTCGTCTGCAAAAAAGCTACGACAGCTTGTTCTCGATTTCGGAAATGCCTGTGCACCGATCGGGTTGTGGCTCCCCATCGAGGAGGCGTCCCGTGCGGCCTGAGAGGCGTCGCAGGGCGATCAGGTGCCGCCGATCAGGAGCTTGATGCGAGACGCGAGCGCCTCCATCGCGAACGGCTTGGTCAGGACCTGCATCCCGGGCTCCAGGTGGCCGTGGCCGATAGCAGCGTTCTCCGCATAGCCGGTGATGAACAGCACCTTCAGGTCGGGCCGACGCTCCCGGGCCGCGTCCGCCATCTGGCGTCCGTTCATCCCACCCGGCAACCCGACATCGGTGACGAGCAGGTCGATGCGCACGTCCGATTGGAGCACCTTCAGCCCCGACGCACCATCCGCCGCCTCGATCGCCGCGTAGCCGAGTTCCTCCAGAACCTCTGTCACCAGCATGCGCACGGTCGGCTCATCGTCGACCACCAGCACCGTCTCGCCCTGCTCGGCGCGAGGCGCGTCGGAGAGATCAGCGCCACTCTCAACCAATTGCGCATCGCCGTAGTGACGTGGCAGGTAGAGGCACATCGTCGTGCCCTGGCCCACCTCCGAGTAGATCCGCACCTGCCCGCCCGACTGACGGGCAAAGCCGTAGATCATCGAAAGGCCCAGGCCCGTCCCCTGACCCTGCGGCTTGGTGGTGAAGAACGGGTCGAAGGCGCGCTGGATCACCTCCGGCGTCATGCCGGTGCCGGTATCGGTCACGCACAGCGACAGGTACTGGCCGGGTGGAAGATCGCGCTCGCGCCCAGTGCGCTCATCCAGCCACTTGTTGGCGGTCTCGATGGTGATGCGACCGCCATCCGGCATCGCATCGCGGGCGTTGATGCACAGGTTCAGCAGCGCGTTCTCAAGCTGGTTCGGGTCCACCAGCGCGGGCCACAGACCCGCTGCCCCCACGACCTCGACCTCGACAGCAGGTCCGACCGAGCGACGAAGCAGGTCCTCCATGCCCCCAATCAGGCGGTTCACATCGGTCGGCTTGGGATCGAGCGTTTGGCGGCGAGAGAAGGCCAGCAGGCGGTGTGTGAGGGCAGCGGCTCGCTTCGAGGCTCCCTGAGCCGCGGCGATGTAGCGGTCGACGTCAGTGAGGCGGCCCTGGCTCATGCGTGACTGGAGCAGTTCGAGGCTGCCCGAGATGCCTGCGAGCAGGTTGTTGAAGTCGTGAGCGATGCCTCCGGTCAACTGACCCACCGCCTCCATCTTCTGGGCCTGCCGGAGTTGCTCCTCGGCCTTCTCGCGCTGAGCGATCTCCTCGGTGACGCGCTGCTCCAGGGTCGCGTTGAAGGCGTCCATCTGCGCCTTGGCCCGCAACTCCTGCTCGATATTCCGTACCTCGATCACCGTGCCGATCGGCACTCCGGCGTCGTTGCGGATTGGGCTCGCGGTGAACGCGACGGGGTAGAACGAGCCGTCCTTGTGCACGAAGATCTCCTCGCCCTGCTCCTGCTCGTTTTCAGGAAGGGCTTGGTCGATCGGGCACTCGCACAACGGGTAGGGACTGCCGTCAGGTCGCGTGTGGTGAACCACATCGTGCAGAGGCCGTCCCTGTGTCTCAGCCAGGGTGTAGCCGGTGAGGGTCTCGGCAGCGGCGTTCATGTAGATGCACTGCTGCCGCTCATCCATCATCAGGATGGCCATCGTGGTGTTGCTCAGCACGGCGTCGAGCCGACGCGTGATCTCGGCGAGGCGCTCTTCGGCCAGCTTGCGGTCGTGGATGTCGACCACCGAGCCGATGTAGCCGAGGAAGGTGCCATCCTCGCCCAGGCGCGGATCAGCCGCGTCGATGAACCAGCGGTACTGCCCGTCCGCGCCGCGCAGGCGGTACTCAAGGCGGAATGCCTCCCACCTCGCGTTAGCGGCCAGGAACGTCTCGCCCGACCAGCCGCGGTCGTCGGGGTGCACGGCATCAAGCCAGCCGAGCCCGAGACCAGTGGCTTGCGTCTGGCCCGTGTACTCGTACCAGCGCCGGTTGAGATAGGTGCATGCACCGTCCGGGTCCGTGACCCACATCATCACGGGTGCGTGATCGGCCATGTTGCGAAAGCGCGTCTCGCTCTCGCTCACAGCCCGGTCGGCGCGAACGCGATCCGAGACGTCGCGGTAGAAGACCGCCAGCCCGCCATCAGGCGCGGGGTGGGCGCGCATCTCCAACCATGCCTGATGCCCGTCCTCCCAGGTGTAGGAGTGGGTCAGGCTGACCGGAACCCGCTCTGCCATCGCGTGCCTGTAGAGGCCGCCGATCGTGCTGTCCTCGGAGCCAGGGTACGCTTGCCACAGCGTGCGTCCGACGACCTCAGGCGCGGAGCGTCGCTCCAGGCGTAAGCCCTCGGCGTTGATCTGCATGACGCGAAACTCAGGATCGAGGAGCAGGAAGCCCTCGGCCATGCCTTCGAGCACGCCCTTCGCCTGCGCCTCGCTCTCGCGCAGGCGCCGCTCGGCCAGGACCTGCCTCGTGGTCTCGACGCAGGCGCAGACCATGCCTGCAACCGCACCGTCCCCGTCACGCACGGGCGTGTAGCCGAAGGCGAAGTGGGCCTCCTCCGGGTAGCCGTTGCGGTGCATGGTGAAGGCGATGTCGCTCATGTGCGTCGCCTCGCCCGCGTAGGCGCGCGTGAGGATCGGCTCGACCTGCTCCCAGATGTCGTGCCAGAGGTCCTCAAAGGGGCGGCCCAGGGCTGCCGGGTGCCGGGTGCCGCACATTTCGGCGTAGCCGTCGTTGTAGAGCGTGATGTGCTCGGGCCCCCAGACGATGAGCATCGGCTGGTGCGAGCCGAGCATCACGCCGACGAGGGCCTTGAGAGCGGCAGGCCAGCCGTCAGGAGCGCCGAGGGGAGTGGCGGACCAGTCCGCTGCACGCATCAGAGCGCCGGTCCCGCCGCCGCCCGCCAGGAAAACAGGTGTCACAGGGCGGTCCTGCCGCCCTCTCCGGAGACGGAGGATGGCATCGCGCCCTGAGGTGCGCCGCGCCTGCGTTCATCCTCCTGCAACAGGCGCAGGCCCGCCCGCACAACCTCGCTGGCGCTGGCAAACCGCCCCGTAGCAAGCCTGTCCGCAACGAAGGCGTGCAGTTCGGGGCTGAGGGACACGTTCATGGTTCTGGCTTGACGCATGGATGCCGGTACTTTGGTGCCCCTCCTACCGGGACAGCCAACAAGTGCCAACGGGGCAGTAAGGTTCCGGGAGCGGGACTGGCCCCCAGGTTTCACTGGCCCGCGCTCGCTCCTTTCAGGCGTGAGAGGCCAATGGTGCAGTGAGGAGGTTCAGACAACGTCGAATGCCCCCGCGGATCTTACAGCCATGCCGCTCGTTTGCTCAGACCTCGTAGGCGGGGTAAGGCAGTGTTGTGGGAGGCGTCGGATGATCTGGGCGGCCGATCAGCGTGGTCACATTGCATACGTCTGCCGCGAGTGGAAGGAGATGACCGGTCAGGATACCGAACAGGCATGTGGGAGCGGGTGGCTCGATATGATCCACCCCGAAGACCGGGATTTCGTTGCGAAAGCCTTCATGAAGGCTCTTGCGAAAGCCGCGAGCTTCACCATGACGTATCGGCTGCGATCCAGGACGTCCGAGTACATCTGGGTCCGCAGCAGTGCGATCCCGTCATTCAGCCCGGACACGTCGGTGTTCCTAGGGTATCTCGGATCACTGAGCAGTGGCGGCGAGCACCAGCCGACAGCGGCGGACGCCCAGCTTGATGTGTTCAATCCGCCAGAGCCGTCACCCGGGTTCGAGCCGCTCAGCCCCCTTGATCGAGTTGCCGATCATCTCATGCTGGCACACAGCGCCGCGCAAGCTGCGCGAGATACCGTGCTGATGCAGATGATCGAGATCTCCCTGTTCCAGGTCGGAAAGCTTCTGTCCCAGCAGGGGCATGCCACCCACGGCGGCAATGTTCACTGAAGCCGGATCGGGTCAGACCTGAACTGCATGCGAGCGGGAGGGGCCGAACTTGGGCGGAGGTGGAGATAGTTGATGTCGAAGTCGGCGAAAGCGTGCAGGCGGTTCAGTTGAGCTTAATCCATGCATAAACCCTAAGCCCCTGAACCATTCCTACGCCGCATGAGCCTTGTTCGCATGCGTCAAGGCTGGGTGCCTGACTCTCTTCATCAACTGTATCCCTGCCATCTCGGCTGAGACCCACATCACCTCGGCCTGAACGCATTGCCCATCTGCGAAGGTCATGTCGACCTTCTTACCGACTGCAAGGCCCGGCACGATGGTGATGCGCGCGCCTGACTGCGAGAGGTCACAGAGGCGGCTGGCACTCTCCCGGCCATCAATCCGCACCATCACAGGTTCGTCGAGTTGTACGCGCAGGGCTTCACGGCGCTCAGACAGATCACGGGTGACGGCGCTGACGAACTCCTCCACGGAGTGCGTCAGGGTCTGGGCAACAGTCCGGAGCGTCTGGGACACGCCCAGAGCCTCCTCCGCGTGCTGCTGCGTCTCCTGCGTTGCGTGGGCCACAACCTCGGCCCCCTCGCGCGCATCCGTGCTGCCTTGCGCCACCCGTGCGATCGTCCGTGACATCTCAGCCGTGGCGCTCTGCTGCTCGGCCACGGCCTGGGTAATCGCGACCGTCAGGCCCTCGATCTCCTGCATCGAGGAGGCGATCCCATCGATGGCTCTCACGGTCTTGCCCGTGGAGCCCTGGATCGCGCTGACCTGCGTGACGATCTCGTCCGTGGCTCGCATCGTCTGGGATGCCAAGCCCTTCACCTCGGCCGCAACGACGGCGAAGCCACGTCCCGCCTCGCCCGCCCGTGCGGCCTCGATCGTGGCATTCAGGGCCAGTAGGTTCGTCTGATCCGCAATCGCCTTGATCAGCCCAATCACGGCTCCGATCCGCTCGGCCGTCGCGGCGAGTTCCCGAACGTCGACGTTGGTGGTTCGGGCCTCATCGCTGATCCGCTGGATCAGGTCGCGCGCCTGTCCAGTCTGCGTCACGATCCCCGCCATCGAGGCGCTCAGTTCCTCGGTGCCCGCAGAGACGGAGAGCACGTTCTGCGCGATGGCGGTCGCGGTTGAGCGCGCCTGCAACGCCTGTCGGCTGGATTGCGTGGCAACGCCGCTCAAGGCCAACGCGGTCTCGCGCATGCCGATCGTCTGCTCCTCGACCTGCCGCTCGACCTCGATCAGGTGATCCCGGAAGCCTGTGACCACTTCGGCCAGGGAGTGCTGCCGGTAAACCTCGAAGCCACGCTCCTGCTGCGCGGTCTGCTCAGCGAGGCGTTGCGCCGTCGCGCTTTGCGCAGCCGCGACGGCTGCCTGCTCGGACTCAGCGATGGCGCGGGTCAGTTGACGTGCAGCCAGGATGAGAGCGGCAGCCTCGATCAGGATGACGACGGCGTGCAGGACGACCCGACCGTAGTCGGCCCCGTTCGGGAACACAGCGGCTGGGTAGACGACGTTGAGCGCGAGATGATGCACGGCGACCACAGCCGTCGCGATCACGACAGATGACCAGCAGCCCCAGCCAGCGACCACGGCCAGGGCCGCGAAGAACACCATGTGCATGTCGATCTGGAGGTGCGTCCCCGCCAGGGAGAACACGAGGAGGCCGACCAGGGCCATCGTGGCGGCGGAGGAGAGATGACGGGTGACGAGCGCAGCGCCTGACTGGTAGGCCGCGATGAAGACCACGCTGAGGAGCGCCCCGCCCACGCTCGCGACAGCAAGAGGTTGCCCACTGGTGATCCACGCCGCGACGACGACGGCGAGATAGAGCAAGCCGAGCCCGGTGAGCAGGACGGGCAGGAATGCGCGACGAAGGCGATCGAGGCCGTTGGGGGTGGTCATGAGCGTGGAGCCTGCCGAAAGGAGGACGTAGCGGCGGTAGGGAGACAGCCATTCAGGGGGGAAGCAGCCAGCACCAGGGTCGCGCCAGCGCGGTACAGGGCCTCAACGAGATCAGGACGTGAGGCATGAAGGACGGCCACGTGGCCGTGGGTCGACAACCAGAGGATCTGTCCGCCCGCAGCAGTAATCGCACGCGGCAGCGGCGCGTCTGGAACGAAGGTCACGACGGCGACCGGCTCCCCAGGGCGGGGGCACAGCGCCAGGACGACAGGTGCAAGTCCACAGAGCAGCACGAAGCCGACGACGAGCGCCTTGCTCCGTAAGGCCCGACCACTCGGCGTCTGAACGATCATGCGGATGCAGTCGAAGAGCGTGGTGCTCGGCGAGCGCCAGAGCGTGACCCAGAGTCTGGTTCCGGATTATACCAGCAACTATACTTGCAATCGTTAATGAAAGGTGCGCTTTCGGTCAAATCGAAGACCGAAGCGCATTAGACCTGTTGGCCTAGTCGACAACGTTTTCGACAAATTCTCGGCTTCACTGCAAGCGTTCATCAGCATCCACAGCCAGCGGCAGCAACGCCGTACTCATTTTGGTGGCGCCAGGGAAAATCATGAGAGATGAGGCTATGTTCGGGTGCCTCATCTCTCACCCTGTACTCGCACAAAGGGAGGGGTAATGAGTGGTAATCGCTCGGAGGAGTTCTTGGACGGCAGAGCGCCCGCCAGAGGGTTAGGACCTTGACGGGCGCGCTGTACTGAGGAGACAGATGAAGACTCTTCTCGAAAGCCTAACGCGCGCCTCACGCAAAGAGTTCCCGAACGATGTCGCCGAAATCTAACAGTCAAGCTACATCTTGTCTGAACAAGATCATCACGATATTGGCTGAAGGTTACTAACTACCCGCGCAAACGGCACAGCCTGACAGCATCCTCGTCGGATGAGTAGAGGGGGGGCACGATGCCTAACGTAATTCGTGAACGCGCCCGATCGTCAGTGAAGCTCATGCTAAAATTCAGGGACTGATGTCACCTCGTTGCATCAATCCTGGACGAACCTGCGACTTTCGCAACACCGAAAGAGTGTCATCAAGTTCGCGCATGAGATGGGTAACTGCGCGGAACGACACGATCCCCGCGTGGTTTTCAGGCGGCTCTTCGAGAGCACCGCGCAATTGCTCGATCTCGGCGATCTTCGCCTGGATGATACTGAGATCCTCCTCCGTGGGGCCCCCAGCGTGCTCCAGCATGCTTTGGAGCGTCCACTGCTGGACCCGCAGGAGCAGGAGAGTGTCGAGATCATCATAGAGGTCAGCCTCGGCATCCGACGAACTCTCCCCCATCTGATAGAGCTTCTCGATCCCGGCGGCGCGTGCCGACGAGCGCATCTCGATCTCGGCAATGCGCCGCCGGACGCTCCGAAGGGAAGCGGCGATGTTGGTTGTCATTGGGTCCAAGGTCATCTCACAGGCAGGTCCCGCAGGTGGCACTGTCATTCTTGCAAGTATGTATGGTCGGGTCAGGCGAGTACCCGGCTGACCTGTGTCGCGGTCCAGGCGCTGCCGTTCGGCGTGCCGATGCCGCGTGCATTCAGTTCGGCCGCAATCCCGCTAAGGGTCGTGATCCCGCGTGCTCGAATATCCTCGATCGATCGCCGAACCTTGAGCTTGAACGCTTCGGCGCGCGCCTGCCGGGCAGCAACGCCCGCCCTTGAACCGATTTCGGGCTGTGGGCTCCCGAGCGTCACGCCGCGCGCCTTGAGAGCCGCGAGGGCAGCCCTGGTGCGCTCCGAGATCTTCTGGCGCTCGACGTCGGCGAACCAGCCCATGATCTGGAGCATCGGGCGGTCGGCATGGGGCATGTCGACGGCGGTGAAGGGTGTCTCAACGTAGCGCCTGCCGCGCCGCTCGCCGCGCAGAAAGGTTGCGATGTAGGCGAGGTCGCGACTGAGCCGATCGAGGCGGGCGACGATCAACGTCGCCTTGTGCTTGTTGGCGGCGGCGCGTGCCCGGATCAACTCCGGCCGCATCATACGTTCGTTTGATCGTGTAAAGTTCGCCGCCTCCAGCGGCTCAAACCGCCAAATAGCTGTGCACAGTCGCTGATCCTGCTTGACAATCTGCCCGGGCTTCAACCTTGCCCCCATCGAGTCTATGCCGGGCATCCCGCCAACGCGCGTGGTGCGCGCCGCCGCGTCGAGCCCTGCCGGAATGACCTCGGGCGTCGCGGCGCGACGACTCTGGGGTTTGGGGCACCAAGGGGCAGGCGAGCCGCGGGCGCGCATTCGTCCAGCGGTACACGCACAACGGCCAGGAGATGACTGTCCCCAGATAGCTCAGGCCGAGGGGCTCAAACCCAAGACGCTTGACGCGCGCCTCCGAAAGGGCATGCCACTTGAAGAGGCGCTCGATCCCGTAGTTCGGTCCGGATCAGGGCGGCCACGTCGCTAGCTGCTATCCGTGCCTAGACGTCGTCCCTGACCCAGATCTGACGATGATCGATCATCCGAAAAGGCGGCGGTGAATGAGGGCGGCAAGTTCAGCTTGTCCGCGCATACTCATTATTCGGTTCTGGAAACTAAGATTTCTCAGCGTCATCGTTAGCACAGCATCTCCAGTCGCGGAGAGAAAAAGACTATACCGATTTATATAATTCGTTCAACCAAATAATTATGAGTATTTTCCAATTGATTCAGCATTCATAAATTATTTCTGAAGTTGAATGAAAGACACGCGTCGGAACTATCGGCGATGGGAAGCGCACTCGCGAGAAGGGTCGAGCCCATGGAGGAGAAATTGTCTTTCGGGATCAGGACACAACTTCACGTCCTCACAGCCGCAGCGGTTCTTGGCATCGCAGTCATCGTTGTCCTCGCGGGCTTCGCCCTGCGCGATGCCGTTGTCGATGCGCGCATGACGAAGACCCGCCAACTGGTCGAAGCCGCGCACAGTCTCGTCGCCGGGTTTGCCGAGCAAGAACGCACCGGCAAGCTTGACCGTAAGCAGGCGCAGGATCTGGCCACAGCAGCCCTGAAGGCGATGCGCTACGACCGCAGCGAGTACTTCTGGGTCAACGACATGCACCCACGCATGATCATGCATCCGACCCGCTCGAAGCTCGACGGCACCGACCTCACAACCTCCAAGGACCCGAACGGCAAGACCCTCTTCGTCGAAATGGTCGAGGTCGTGCGCAAGTCCGGTGCCGGGTTCGTGCCCTACCAGTGGCCCAAGCCCGGCGAGGACCAGCCCGTCGACAAGCTGTCCTACGTCAAAGGCTTCGAGCCCTGGGGCTGGGTCATCGGCTCCGGCGTCTACGCCGATGATACCGCGGCTCAGGTTCGCACCGCGCTCTTCGGCCTGCTCAAGGGCGTCGTTCTCGCGGCGGGACTGATTGCCCTTCTCGCCGTCATGATCGGGCGCTCGATCGCCGGGAAGATCCGTCATCTGGCGAGCGTCATGCGCAGGCTGGCGGATGGTAACCTCCAGCAGGAGATCCCGTCCGTTGCCCGGCGCGACGAGATCGGCGCCATGGCCAAGGCCGTGCTGGTGTTCCGCGACAACGCCATCGCGCGCGAGCGCCTGGAGGAGGAGGCCGCGCAAACCGAGCACGAGAAGGCCAAGCGCAACGGAGAGCTTGAGGCCAGCCTTGCCGCCTTCCAGAGCGCGATGCGCAACGTCGTGAGCACCGTTGCGGGCAATACCGCCGAGATGCAGCGCACTGCCGAGGCCCTCACGTCGATCTCGACCCAGACCTCCCAGGAGGCCGATGCCGCGACAGCAGTGTCGGGCCAGACCTCCGAGCACGTCACGATGGTAGCGGCCTCCACCGATCAACTCTCAAGTTCGATCCAGGAGATCTCCCGGCAGGTGCAGGGGGTAGCCGAGATCGTGCGCCAGGGAAGCGAGACCGCGACGGCATCCGCGCGTCAGGCGCACGCGATGGCGGAGGTCGGCGAGCGCATCGCGGCGGTGATCGGGTCGATCCAGTCGATCGCCTCACAGACGAACCTGCTCGCCCTGAACGCGACGATCGAGTCGGCGCGCGCCGGGCAGGCAGGCAAGGGCTTCGCCGTGGTTGCCTCGGAGGTGAAGATGCTGGCGGGTCAGACAGCGCGCGCCAGCGACGAGATCGTCGCTCGGGTCGGCGAGATCCAGGCCACCACGCGCCATGTCCTGGCGGCCAACGAGCAACTGGTCACGATGATGCACGACATCCTGACGGCGACGACGGCGGTCGCCTCGGCCGTCGAGCAGCAGAATGCCGCGACCGGCGACATCGCCCGCAGCGTGCAGGTGGCAGCCGATGGGACAGAGAAGCTCGCCCTGAACATCTCGGAGGTGCGCTCGGGAGCGCGTGAGACGGAGAAGCATGCGGGCGCGGTTCTTGAGGTGACCAAGGCGATGCTGTCGCAATCCTCGCTGATCGAGGAGCAGCTTCGCGCCTTCGTACACGCGCTCCGGGTGGGTCCGATGGACCGCCGCAAGGGCAGCACCAGCAAGCTCTATCAGGGTCATGACCGGCGCTCCCAGTCCACCGATGCTCTGAAAAGTGCGTAGACTATGCACCACATGCTGGATCGCGAAGGCGAGCGCCTGGAAGCTGTTCATCGACTGGCTGCTGTCGGCACAGGGCCCGAGGCGCAATTCGACGCGATCTGTCGGGTCTTGCGCCGGATCTTCGATGCGCCAATCGCCCTCGTCTCAATCGTCGAGCACGACCGCGTATGGTACAAGGCCAAGTGCGGCCTTGAGGTCGAGAATGCGCCGCGCGACGTCGCGGTCTGCGCCCATACCATTCTCAGCGACGACGTTCTGATCGTCGAGGACCTCGCTCGGGACATCCGGTTCCGGAACAACCCGCTCGTGACCGGAGATCCCGGCCTGCGAGCCTACGCAGGCGTTCCCCTGGTCCTTGCCCCAGGGCTCAGGGTCGGCGCACTCTGCGTCATCGACACGTGGCCGCGCACCTTCCTCGCGGAGCAGATCGACCAGCTTCGCGACCTCGGTGAAGTCGTCGTCGCTCAGTTGCGGGAGTACGAAACGCGACGCGCAAGGGCGAACGCCGAGCGGAAAAGCAGCGAGACCGTCTCTGTCCTCAACGCCACCCTGGAGCACATGGACCAGGGCCTGATGATGGTCGACGAGTTCGACGTCGTTCGGGTTTGCAACGGTCGCGCGATGGAGATGCTCGACCTGCCCTCCGAGATGATGCGGGCGCAGCCGACCTTCGCGCAGGTTCGTCAATACCAACTCGATCAGGACGAGTTCCGCCAGTCGCCCGAGTTCATGCGACAGTGGGTGAAGAGTTCCGGACTGGAGAGGACCCATCACGTCTACGAGCGCGAACGGTCCAATGGCCGGATCCTTGAGATCCGCACGGTGCCGCTCGCCGCGGGCGGGGCGGTACGAACGTACAGCGACGTCACCGAGCGCAGGCGGGCCGAGCATCAGGTCCTGGCAAGCGAGGCGCGCTACCGCGTCCTCGCTGATGGGCTGCCGCAAATGGTCTGGGTCATGCGCGTCAGCGATGGCGAGTTGCTCTACCGCAACACGCGGTTCGTGGACTACTTCGGTGAGATCGGCACGGCGCGCACGGCCCGGGTCCAACGGAACCACCCCGACGATGCCGAGCGCGTCGCGCGCGAGTGGGCTCGCTGCTGCTCAGAGGGCCAGCCCTTCGACATCGAGGTTCGTCTTCGCCGCTGGGACGACGCCTACCGCTGGCACAAGTTGGTGATGACTCCTGTTCGCAAGGGAGACGAGGTCGTCGAGTACCTGGGCACGGCCCTCGATATCGAAGACATCATCTCGGCTCACGAGTCGCTGCGGGTCACGACGGACCGCCTCCGGCTCGCCCAGGCGGCGGCGGGGGCGGGTCTGTTCGACTGGAACCTGCTCGACGGCAGCGCGGTACTCTCGCCGGAGGCGCTGCGGCTGTTCGGCTTTCCCGAGGATCGCACCTCCCCGGTAACACGCGACGAGTGGTCGGCGGCGATCCAGCCCGACGATCTGACGACCCTGGCAGTCGAGGTCGAGCAAGCCTTGAAGACGGGCGAGACCCTCAGGATCGAGTACCGCGTACCTCAGCCGGATGGATCCCAGCGCTGGATCATGAGCATGGGCCGTGTGACGACGGGACCCGATGGGCAGGCGATCAGCGTCCTCGGCATCAGCGTCGACATCACGGAACGCAAGCAGGCCGAAGCTAAGATCGCCCATATGGCCCGCCACGACGTGCTCACCGACCTGCCAAACCGCGCGCTGTTCCGCGAGCGCGTCGAGCAGCGGTTGGCGGAAGTGCGCCGTCATGGAGGCTTTTGCGTGCTGATGGTCCTGGATCTCGATGGCTTCAAGGCGGTCAATGACAGCCTCGGCCATCTCGCGGGCGATGCCCTGCTCTGCGAGGTCGCGCGTCGGTTCCGGGCCGCGCTGCGCGTCGAGGACACGGTCGCGCGGTTCGGGGGCGATGAATTCGCGATCCTGCTCGGCGGGGCGCTGCGCCTGGAGGGCGTCAGGAACCTTGCCGAACGCCTCGTCGAGGTCGTGCGCGAGCCGATCCGGATCGACGGGCAGCAGATTGGTATCGGCGTCAGCATCGGCATCGCGATCAGCACCGGGCACGGTCAGGATACCGAGAGCCTGCTGCGTCACGCCGACCTCGCGCTCTACCGCGCCAAGCACGATGGCCGGAACACCTACCGGTTCTTCGAGCCCGGGATGGATCAGGCGGCCGAGGAGCGGCGGCGCCTCGAACTCGATCTGCGTCTCGCCCTGCGTCGAGGCGAGTTCGAGTTGCACTACCAGCCGATCGTGGACCTTGCCTCGGGCAAGGTCGTGGCGGTCGAGGCGCTGGTGCGCTGGCGACATCCGACACGCGGTCTGATCTCGCCGGGAGAGTTCATCCCGCTTGCCGAGGAGACGGGTCTGATCGTGCCGCTCGGCGAGTGGGTGCTGCGGACGGCGATCCGGGACGCGCGGGATCTCCCCGAGCATGTCCGGGTCGCGGTCAACATCTCGCCGATCCAGATTCGGCACGCCAGCTTCGGCGCGACCGTTCGTGCGGCCATGTCCGATGCTGCGCTGCCACCTGATCGGCTGGAGTTGGAGATTACCGAGAGCGTTCTGCTCGGCGATAGTCCCTTGGTGAAAGATGTTTTAGCCAGTCTACGGAGTATCGGAGTTCATTTGGCTTTAGACGACTTTGGTACCGGGTATTCTTCCCTGAGCTACTTGCGCCAGCACCCGTTCGGTCGCATCAAGATCGATCGCTCCTTCCTCGTCTCGATCGCGGATACGGCGGCGATGGAGATCCTGCGCGCGATCGTGAGCCTGGGACGAGGTCTGGGCATGACAGTCACAGCCGAAGGTGTTGAAACACAGGAGCAACTCGCGGTCCTTCGTGCAGAAGGCTGCGAACAGGTCCAGGGTTACCTGTTTGGTAAACCCCAGCGGTTGCTCGAATTACATACCCTAAAATCTCATGCCTCGAAAAGTTAAATGACTTGGTAGCAAAGCGGGCGGCGAACCTTGCGGACTTATCCGTAAGCAATCGATGTCATTACATAAGTGATAGTATAGATTTCGCCCGTGCACACTAATTTTATTTAAAATTGTTGTATCATTCTGAATTGCCTCTATACCAGTTATTAGGCGACACTCGCGCCATTGTCATCTCCTCTCATCATCACAAACCGCTATTTGCGCAGACCGTTGAATGCGATCTTTGAAGTTATCTTCGCAAAAGCTACGTGGATGACGTCGATCGATGAACTTCCCGCATTTGGGGATATGGCCGGGCAGGCTCCTTGTTACAATGCAAGTGCATCGAACCGCCTGCCCGGCATAGATCATCGCGTGTGTCACGCATGACACTACGAGAAAACTACGGAGATGCTTGTTGTGTTGCTACATCGGCAAACATGAAGACGATTTTCTTTATGTTCTCTGCATCTGCTATAACGCTTCGCGCCAGTGCTCCTATGCCCTCATGAGGAAGATCAAGGTTGATCAACATATCCTCTATCTTTTTTATCTCTGACCGAATTATGTCGCAGGTCAGATCCAATTCTTGACTGAGCGATCGCATATGCTTAGTTCGGGATCCAAGATCAACACCTGCGATATCTGCCTTGGAAAACTCGAAACACAAGCGGTCTGCTTGATGATCACTCATGCATTTTTCAGGGAAAATACAGATGTCAGCCATCTTCGAACCTTCATGCAGCGCGAACAGATTGAAGAAAGCGATGAACTTCATTCGTGAGATGCTCGGACTGTCGGGAGAGTTCAGACGCGGAGGCGAGCACCTGACTGGCCGCAGCGCCGGTATCCTCTGACGCCTAGGCGACGCCGACGATGTTCGAGGTCACCTCGGCCGTCCCGGTGGCTGCCTGGGCGACGTTGCGCACGATTTCCTGCGTCGCCGCACTCTGCTCCTCGACCGCCGAGGCGATGGTCGTGGTCACCACGTTGATCTCGTGAATGCGCGCCGTGATCGAGCCAATGGCTGAGACCGCCTGACCCGTCACACCCTGGATACGTCCGATATGCCCTCCGATTTCGTCCGTTGCCCGGGAGGTCTGCGCGGCGAGTTCCTTGACCTCGGCGGCTACTACCGCAAAGCCCCGGCCAGCAGCGCCTGCCCGAGCCGCCTCGATGGTGGCGTTTAACGCCAGAAGGTTCGTCTGGCTTGCGATCGTAGAAATCAACCCGACGACGTCGCCCACCTTCGTGACGGCCACGGTGAGTTCCTCGACGAGGAGTGCTGTGCGATCCGCCTCGCTGACGGCAACCTGAGCGAGGGAAGCCGAGCCCTGCACCTGCCTCCCGATCTCCTGAACGGAGGCGCCTCGTTCCTCTGATGCCGCCGCCACGGTGCTGACATTAGACGCTGCCTGCTCGGCTGCTGCCGCAACAGTCGTAGATTGCGAAGCCGTCTCGGCGGCGGTTGCAGTCATCGTAGAGGCCGTGGCTTGCAACTCGGTCGCAGAGGCAGAGACCATGCCAACGATGCCGCCGATCGCTTGCTCGAAGACGTCGGCGAGTTCAGCCGTCGCGCGCCGCCGCTCAACGGTCGCGGCCTCATCGGCGATGTGCTTGATCTCGGCCTGTTCGGCAGCCTTCTGCGCCACCAGAGCCTTGATAACCTCAACCGCCTTGCCCACGAGACCAATCTCGTCTCGCCGGGCCGACTCTTGAATCTTAGCCTCGATGTTGCCTTTGGCCATGCCTTGCAGGACACCAACCAAGTTCGAGAGTGGGCGAGTAATGCCGAAGGCAGTAATGTAAATAGCGAGAACAAAGGTCAGAAACAACCCTGCGATGGCCGACACGGTCAGTCGCATCGTGGCGGCGTCCGCTTTTTCCTGTGCGTCACGCTTTGCGTCTGTCAACTCACTTGTAAGAATATTAAGGCGAGATTGAACAAACTACCGAACTTTCGTGCGAGCAGCAGCGCCCTCAAAAAGAGCGATTTCGCTCGCCGTAGCAGGCTCGCTCTTAAGTCCTGCTTCGGCCGACCGGTCTAGAGTTTTATAAAATGCTTCGACTTCTTTACGCAAATCCTTGAGCGTTGAGCGACGCTCTGATGTGTCTGCAAGAGTGATAGTCTTATCAATTGCGTCGTATGTATTCTTTGCGGCTTGATCGTAGCGAGCTTTGTAATCTGCCATTTCGGCTTCGCGTGCCTCAATAATGATGTTCCGGTTCTGAACTAGTGCCTCATTCACGTTGATGTGAACCGTTAACATGCTTTCGAGTCTGGCAACCTGGACATCGACAATATTCTAAGTTCGGTCGCTCAAAGCGCTAAAGGCTGTATGAGCATAGTACACCAGTCCTGTTGCAATTGTCGACACAAACACTAATGGAACTAATATCTTCGTGACTATCTTGAGATCGGAAAGTCGCAACATCTCATCAACTTCTTGTGAAGGTTAATAACTTGGATGACAAACACAAAAAATTGCTTACCATAACTTTACATTTCACCGTTAAATGAAGGTTTAATGATGTATGATGCTACGGTCGAAATCTAATCGCGACCCGAAGCGGATGGCCTGCCATACAGCGCTAGTGCACTGACGCCTTCAAAAGGTACATAGTTCGTTGCGATTTCCGCTGCGTTTGCAGGCGGTTGGCGAGATCGGGCGTGGTGCTTTCGTCGGCGTCAGTGCACTAGCATCAAGCGGGCAGGAGCAGATGAGCCTCATGAACCTGGTGCACGAGCTCGCGTCGGCTAGCAGGCGTCAGAGCTTTTTTGCGAGCACGTCCTGCAGGATGTGTTTGTCGAGGCTCAGATCGACCACAAACCGCTTAAGCTTGCGGTTCTCCTCCTCCATCTGCTTCGGGCGCTGTGGCTCGCCCGTGCCCAAGCCGCCGTAGAGACTCTCCCAGCGGTAGACCGTCCGCTCGGAGATCCCAATCCGGCGCAGCGCCTCCGCCACCGGTGTCCTGGTCTCAGCCTGTTTCCGGGCGAAGGCGATCTGCTCCTCGGTAAACCTGTTCTTCTTCACGGCTCTGCTCCTCCCGTCATGGGCTCACAAAACCGGAAAACTCGCACTCAGGCTGAACCAGAGCTATGGGGGGACGTCGTGCGCTCGTGCGCAACAGTATTCCTAATCTTCCAATCGGTTGAGCGCGAGCGCTGCAAGTGTGCACACCGCTCCGGAGAGGAGGTAGGCACCTACTGAGATCAGTCCGAAGGAGCTTGCCAGCAGCAAGGCGACGAGCGGCGCAAAGCCGGCTCCGATGAACCACGCGGCCGTGGCTGTCGTTCCCGCACCCGTGTAACGGTGCTTGGAAGAAAATCTATAGTTCAAAGCCCCAGACGACTGGCCGAAGCCAAGTCCCAGCAGGGCGAAGCCAAGCAACACATATGACCACTCGCCGCCCGGGCCCTTGCTGAGCAGTTGCGGTGCAAACCCGCTATAGGCTCCAATGAGGGCTGCTGAGACGGCAAGCACTTTCCGGCCACCGAAGCGATCCGCAAGGATGCCGGATGCGATCACAGCCACCAAACCGACAACAGCTCCTACCAACTCGATCACAAGGAAGCGCAGCGGCGCCTCGCTCGATGTGAGGACGACCCATGACAAGGGGAATACCGTGACAAGGTGGAAGAGGGCGAAGCTCGCAAGCGGCGCGAAGGCACCGAGAACGACCGTTCGCGCTTCCTCGCGGAGGAGGCTCGCCAGAGGAGAAGGTTGCAACTCACGGCTTTCGTACAGCCGCTCGAACTCGGGGGTGGAAATCAATCGCAAGCGGGCAAACAATGCCACCACGTTGATGACGAAGGCGACGAAGAACGGGTAGCGCCAGCCCCACTCGAGGAAATCAGTTGTTTTCAGCGTCACCAGCAGGAACGCGAAGAGGGCACTGGCCACGAACATGCCAATTGGTGCCCCAAGCTGAGGGATCATGGCGAACCAGCCGCGTCTCTCCGGTGGTGCATTGAGCGAGAGGAGCGATGGCAGCCCATCCCACGTGCCACCCTGGGCGAAGCCCTGTCCGATCCGGAGCAGGGCCAGGATAACGGCGGCGACATGGCCGACCTGCGCATAGCCCGGCAGAAACGCCATCGCGGCCGTCGAGCCTCCCAGCAGGAAGAGTGCCGTGGTCAGTTTGACTCCGCGCCCATGCCGCCGGTCGATCCACATGAACAGGAACGCACCAAAAGGCCGGGCGATGAACGCCAGCGAGAAGATCGCGAAGGAGTAGAGCGTGCCAGTCAGGGCGTCGGCATACGGAAAAACCAGCGACGGGAACACCAGTACCGACGCGATCGCGTAGACGAAGAAGTCGAAGAACTCCGACGACCGCCCGATGATGACGCCTACTGCGATCTCGCCGGGCCGGACCCGATGCTCTCTCGCGTTCACGAGCCGGGCGTCGCGCTCCAGGGGTGTCGAGCTCGCAGCACTGGCGGGTGTGGCAGCCATTCCTTCAATCCTCTCGTCCGTTCCGTCACGCGACTACGGGACCTCTCGACCGCCATAGAGGCAGCCATTCCGACGAGCTTTGACCGCGGTCAAAGTCCGCGGGCTCCAAGACCTCTATCCGGGAGCCATGTTCAGCCCTGGATCTCGTCTCATGAAACGGGCCTTTGGCCTCGCGCCCCTCGTTTTGCCGTTCCTGCTCGGCGGCTGCAACATGGTCACGATGAACCCAACCGGGGACATCGCGCTTCAGCAGCGTAACCTGATCCTGTTTTCGGTCGCCGTTATGCTCCTCATCATCGTACCGGTGATGGTGTTGACCGTCGTGTTTGCCTACCGCTACCGATCAAGCAATCCGAACAAGGTCTACGATCCCAATTTCGATCACTCGACGACGCTCGAACTGGTGATCTGGTCCTGTCCGCTGCTCATCATCATCGCTTTGAGTGCGGTGACCTGGACGAGCACGCACTTGCTTGATCCGTTTCGGCCTTTGGAGCGCATCTCGGCGGACAAGCCTATCCCAGCCGATACGAAACCGCTGATCGTCCAGGTCGTAGCGCTCGATTGGAAGTGGCTCTTCATCTATCCCGACCTCGGGGTCGCGACCGTGAACGAGCTCGCGCTGCCCGTGGACGTACCGGTGCGCTTCCTCATCACCTCCACGGACCAATTCAATACCTTCTACGCCCCGACCCTCGCCGGCATGATCTACGCCATGCCAACGATGCGCTCGGAGCTGAATGCCGTGCTCAACAAGCCCGGTGAGAGCTGGGGTTACTCCGGCAACTACACGGGCCGCGGCTACTCCGACATGCGCTTCAAGCTGCGAGGCGTCGAGACAGCCGATTTTGAACGCTGGGTGGCAGAGGTGAAGGCCTCGGGCAACTCCCTGGACCTGCCCAAGATGCTCGAGCTCGTGAAGCCGAGCGAGAAGGTGCCGGTGATGCGCTTCGCCCCGGTCCAGGAGGGTTTGTTCGACCGCGCAGTCAACCGTTGCATCGAGCCCGGCAAGCCCTGCATGATCGATATCATGCGTCAGGATATGCAGGCAGGCGGCGGTAACCCGCACGACTCGCACATGGGGCACGGCATGCCCTCCGGTCGCGAGGCCGAGCCGCTCACGGGCGAGCGGGCCAAGCCCGCTCTGCAGAAGGCGCCGCAGGAGAAGGGCACGAGCCCGAACGTCACCAAGCCCGTGCAGCCCGAGCCACCCGGCCAGCTCAAGCCGGGCGATCCCAAGAACCGAGACCAGTCAGCCACCGATCCGCTTCCGGCTATCTGCGCTCCGCGCTCGCCGCGCGCCTGATCTCTCGCCCCTGAGACCGCTATGACCGACACCTTAATCAAGACGATCTTCGGCCGCCTCGGCCTGGAGTCGTTCCCGATCCACGAGCCGATCCTGCTCGGCACCTTCATCGTCGTCGCGCTGCTCGGATTGAGCATTGTAGGTGCTATCGCCTACTTCCGCTTGTGGGGCTATCTCTGGCGCGAATGGTTCACGAGCGTCGATCATAAGAAGATCGGCATTATGTACGTGATCCTCGGCATCATCATGCTGCTGCGCGGCTTTGCCGACGCGCTCATGATGCGGGCCCAGCAGGCTATCGCTTTCGGCGGTAACGAGGGTTACCTCCCGGCCCACCACTACGATCAGATCTTCACCGCTCACGGAACGATCATGATCTTCTTCGTGGCGATCCCGCTGGTGGTCGGGCTCATCAACTACGTGATGCCGCTGCAGATCGGCGCGCGCGACGTCGCCTTCCCGTTCCTCAACAACCTGAGCTTCTGGCTGACGGCTGCCGGTGCGGCGCTCACCATGCTCTCGCTCTTCGTGGGCGAGTTCGCCCGCACGGGCTGGTTGTCCTACGCTCCCCTAGCAGGTCTCGACTACAGTCCAGACACTGGTGTCGACTATTATCTCTGGTCTTTGCAGATCGCTGGCGTCGGTACGACGCTGTCGGCGATCAACATGGTGGCGACCATTGTCAAGATGCGCGCACCCGGCATGACCATGATGAAATTGCCGGTCTTCTGCTGGACCGCGCTCTGCTCGAACGTGCTGGCAATCGCGATCTTTCCGGCGCTCACCGCCGCCTTCTTCCTGCTCATGATGGACCGCTACGTCGGGACGAACTTCTTCACCAACGATCGCGGCGGCGCGCCGATGATGTACTGGAACATGGTCTGGATCTGGGGTCACCCGGAGGTCTACGTCCTTGTCCTGCCCGCGTTCGGGATCTATTCTGAGATCACTTCCACTTTCACCGGCAAGCGACTGTTCGGCTATTCATCGATGGTGTACGCAACCGTCGTCATCACCATCTTGTCCTATCTTGTCTGGCTGCACCACTTCTTCACCATGGGCGCAGGTCCGGCTGTAAACTCGTTCTTCGGGATCGCCACGATGGTGATCTCGATCCCCACGGGGGCCAAGATCTTCAACTGGCTTTTCACAATGTATCGCGGCAACATCCGGTTTGAGTTGCCGATGATGTGGGTGGTTGCCTTCATGCTCACCTTCGTGGTGGGCGGCATGACGGGTGTGCTGCTCGCCATTCCACCCGCTGATTTCGTGCTCCACAACTCGCTCTTCCTCGTGGCGCACTTCCACAACGTCATTATCGGCGGCGTCGTGTTCGGCCTGTTTGCGGCCATCGTCTATTGGTTCCCGAAGGCGTTCGGGTTCAAGCTCGACCCGTTCTGGGGCAAGGTTGCCTTCTGGGGCTGGGTCATCGGCTATTGGGTGGCCTGGACGCCGATCTACGTGGTCGGGCTGATGGGTACCGCCCGCCGCGTCCGCCACTTCGACGATCCAAGCTTCCAACCCTACTTCGTCATCGCCGCCATCGGCGCCCTCATCATCCTGGTCGGCATCCTCGGCTTCGTGATGAGCATCGTGATGGGTTTCGTGAAGCGCGAGAAGTTGCGCGACACGACGGGTGATCCGTGGGACGGTCGGACCCTCGAATGGTCCACCACCTCGCCGCCGCCCGCCTACAACTTTGCCTTCACGCCCGTCGTGCACGATCTGGATGCCTGGTACGACATGAAGGCGCGCGGCTACGAGCGTCCTGCAAGCGGCTACCGCCCGATCCACATGCCGAAAAACACCAGCGCAGGCGTGATTATCGCTGGTCTATCGTTCACGCTCGGGTTCGGTATGGTCTGGTATATGTGGTGGCTCGCTGCTTTGAGCTTCATCGCCCTGATGATCGTTGCAGTCGGGCACACCTTCAATTTCAAACGGGACTTCTACATCCCCGCGGATGAGGTCGCGCGAACGGAAAGCAAGCGGCAGCGGCTGCTTGGTATGGAGGCCTGACATGACTGATCGCGCACTCAACACCCAAGAGTCTGCTATCACCTGGCACCATTTGGACCAGGAAGATCATGATCATGGTGGCGGCGCCACGATCCTGGGCTTCTGGATCTACCTGATGAGCGACGCTCTCATCTTCGCCTCGCTGTTCGCTATGTTCGGCGTGGTGAGCACCAGTTATGCTGGAGGGCCTGTCCCACGGCAGATTTTCGACATACCTCTTGTTGCCCTTAACACAGCGCTTCTCCTCGCCTCGTCAATCACCTTCGGGCAGGCCATCCCCCACATGGAAGCGGGCCGGCTCAGCTCGACGAGGCGCTGGCTCGCGGTGACAGGGCTGCTCGGCGCCGCCTTCGTTGGTGTGGAACTCTACGAGTTCGCACACCTGATCGCCGAGGGTGCCGGCCCGCAACGCAGTGCGTTCCTGTCCGCCTTCTTCACCCTGGTTGGCACTCACGGCGCGCACGTCACCGTTGGGCTGATCTGGATCGCGGTGATGCTGGTCCAAATTGGTCAGAATGGACTTAACGGTGAAATCAAGCGTCGGATCGTCTGCTTGTCGATGTTCTGGCACTTCCTCGACATCATCTGGATCGGCGTGTTCAATTTCGTCTACCTGTATGGAGTGATCCGGTGAGCACTCATTCTCTGCACGTCGCTAGTGACGGTAACCGCGGGCATGGCCGTCGCAGCTACTGGACTGGCTGTGCGCTTGCGGTCATTCTCACTGTTATTCCGTTCTGGTTGGTCATGGCTCGGCCGCTGCACGATCCGGGCTGGACGGCAGCGATTATCTTCGCGCTCGCACTCGTTCAAATCGTCGTTCACGTCGTCAGCTTCCTCCACCTCGACACTCAATCCGAGGAGGGATGGACGCTACTAGCCTTCCTGTTCACAGCGGTCATTGTGATCCTGACGATCGGTGGCTCCGTTTGGGTGATGTACCACCTCAACACAAACATGATGCCGATGCCCTAGCGCCTGGGTACGGGCGCGCTGACCACGACGAGGCCGTTGCGGGGAAATCCTCTGACAAGAAGGTGTTCCTGCCTGGCCTCCAGCTCGTTGAACAAGGTGCGATCGCGGCTGGGGCAGCAGCAAGCTACCCTGCATAGGAGAGCTTCATGAGCGCATTACAGTCTCTTACGTACAACGTTGTGTCCTCCTTGGGAGACGGGACTGGCATTCCAGAGGCTGAACTACATGATCTCATTGCTCGGCACGAGCGGCTGGCGCACCTGTGTGATCAACTCGAAGCCTGTGCCGACAAACTTCCTGTCTGGCCCAACGAAATGGAGGCCGGGCGGTTGCGAGAGGCGCTCGAAGCGTATGTCGAGCGTGCGGCGGAACACGAGGATCTTCTCGTCACCCAGACCTTCGGTCGTTCCCTTCAGAGCCCTCTGGCGGAGGCTCTGATACATCACGTCGATCTTCGGCACATCGACGACCTGATCCATGCGCAGGATCTGATTGCTGCGCTTGGTACCACACCGACTGCCAACGCGAGGATTTCGGCTGAGACGTTTGGCTACATGCTGCGCTGCTTCTTCGCCGCGAGTCGCCAGGCGATGGTACTCGAGGAGCTTGCAATCCTCATGCTCGGCCACGAAAGCCTGACACCTGACGGAAAGTCTTTGCTGATCAATGGGCTCTGTCGTCGGGTGGCCTGATGCTTAGGCCGCAGATATCTGCGTCTTGAGCGCACCAAGATCAGCAATCGCCACGGTTCGGCTGCCTGAAAGGGCGATCAGCCCCGCACCTTTCAACCTTGTCAGCTGCCGGCTCACGGTCTCGATGGTGATGCCGAGCACGTCCGCCATCTGGCCTCGCGTCAATGGAAGGTCGAACGTCACAGGCCCGCCATGGCTCGCCGAGCACCCACAGGGTCCCGCACGCGCAGCCATTTCGAGCAGCAGGCTAGTCACCTTTTCCGTGGCGGACATGCGGGCCAGCGTCAGCATGCGTCCACGCGCCTCGTTGAGCGCCTTGAGAGTGCGCTGAAGCAGAAGGTTCTCCAGGCGCACATGATGCTCGAGAACGTGCTCGAAGGCTCCCCGGGGGAACGTGCAGAGCTCCGCGTCGGTCAGAGCCGTGATCGTGAAGTCGACTTCATCTGCGTAGGGTTGGCCAAAAAAGTCAGCTGCATAGAGAAGACCAACGATCTGCTCGCGTCCGTCACTTGCAGCTGCGGCCATCTTCAAAATCCCGTCTAGAAGATTGCCACAAAGAAGATTTTCGGCGCCCGACCACATTACAGTGGTGCCTGCCGAGACATGGCGGCGACGGCCGACACTATTCAGCGCCGTAAGCTCTTCATCGCTGAGACTGCCGCACAACGCTTGATCACGAACAGCGCAGCCTGCGCAGAGATTGTTCATTTGCAATCTGTCCCCTTCAAACTACGAGAGCATGGTTCATGAGACCTTATATATTTGCGTCGCCAGAAGCATAAGCGTCTGGATTAATTTGGCTTGTGCATTGATTGCGACTTCAAAAGCTCCACATGGTCACATCAGGCTTCTCCGCCAGTAGGCGATGCAGCTGGCTTCAAGTCACACTTTTTATGCGTACCGATACGAAAAGGCGCAATAGGAATATACCTTATATGGCAATGGAGCTGCTGATCGGCCTCCAGGAGGTGGTCCAGGTTCAAAGTTAGTGCAGTGTTGGCGCTTGCTCCACGCGTGGCTTGGCCGGCGGTGCCGGTCGGGTGAACGCAGCCTGCCAAGCGGGCAAGCTTGGCACGAATACCTCTAGGGCTGGTGGTCGGTAGCCCAATGCGCCGCGCGCGCACCCCATTGTAGTGTCGCCGCCAGCTCTCGATGATGATCTGTGCCTCCTTTAGCGTGTGGAAGATCTCGCCGTTCAACAGTTCGTCTATTAGCTGTGCGTTGAAGCTCTCCGCGTACCCGTTCTCTCACGGTGAGCCAGGCATGGTGTAGGCTGCCTTTGCACCCACAGCGGTGATCCACTTCTGCACAGATTGGGCGATGAACCCCGGTCCATTGTCAGAGCGAACGTGCGCAGGTACGCTACACAGGATGAACAAGTCCGAGAGCACATCGATCACGTCCGCTGCCTTGAGCTTGCGGGCCACCCGGATCGCCAGGCACTCGCGGGTGAACTCGTCGATGACGTTCAGCAGGCGGACCTTGCGCCCGTCATGCGTGCGCACCTCGACGAAGTCGTAGGACCAGACGTGGTCGCGGTGCTCGGGCCGCAGCCGGACACAGGAGCCATCCCCGTCCCACAATCGGCCCTTCTTGGGCTGACGGGCCGGCACCCTGAGCCCCTCCTGCCGCCACAGCCACTCGACCCGCTTGTCGTTGACCAGCCAGCCTGCCGCCCGCAGCAGGGCGGCGATCTTGCGGTAGCCGTAGCGGCCGTACCGGCGCGCCAGCTCGACCAGATCGGCCAGCAGCGCCGCCTCGTCGTCTCTCCCCCGCGGCACCTTGCGCTGCGTCGAGCGATGCTGCCCAAGGGCGCGACAGGCGCGCCGCTCGGAGACCGTCAGCACGGTCCGGACATGCTCGATGCAGGCGCGTCGGCGCGCGGGGCTCAGAAGTTTCCCCTGGCGGCCTCCTGCAGGATCAGCTTGTCGAGCGTGAGATCCGCGATCGCCTTGCGCAGCCGCTGGTTCTCGGTCTCCAGCTCCTTCATCCGGCGCACCTGGTCGGACTTCAGCCCACCGAACTCCTTGCGCCAGCGGTAATACGTGACCCCGATCACGCCAATCGCCTGGATCGCGTCAGCCACGCTCTGCCCCTGCGAGACCAGCACGTCCACCTGCCGCAGCTTGGTCACCACCTCTTCCGGCTTGTGCTTCTTCGTTCCCATCGCGTCCGTCCTCCGTCGGCTCAAAGCCATACTTCAGGGCGGACCATTCCGACGGGGGCTGACCAATCGCGAAGTCGGAAACCCGGCGGGCCGGCGCCGGCCTGTCCCGATAGGTGGAGAGGTCGTGCAGGCGCAGGAGCACGGGGTCCGGCAACCCGTGCTCTCGCCCTTGAGCTTATTGCAGGCGATCAAAGGAATTGCCTACAACGGCTTGCAGGACGCCACGCCTCGGCGTACGTTGTAGGCAATTCGAGGGGGTGCCTACAATGAACGCGCGCTCCAATGAGCCGGAGAGCCTTCCCATTGCGCTCCAGTCGATGTTCGCCGACCTCGTCGAGCGGGCCTGGACGGGAAACCTACGCGACCTGGTTTCCAAAGGCGGCTCACCCTACGCGCGAGAGGTCCGCGGTCGCTCGTACTGGTACTGGCAGCCGGCCACGGAGCAAGGAAGGCGCCCTTCCGCCCGTTATATTGGCCCCGACAACGAACAGACCCGCACGCGCCTGCAAACGCTCAAGGATCACGCCGACAACCTGCGGGAACGCCGTGACCTGGTCCGCGCCCTGCGGGCGGCCCGCCTGCCCGTCCCGGACACCATGTCGGGCGACATCCTCGCGGCGATGGCCGAAGCCGGTGTCTTCCGGCTGCGTGCGGTCGTGGTAGGGTCCATGGCCTTCCAGACCTATCCTGGCCTCCTCGGGCACCGGCTTGCCGCCACGTTGAGCCGCACGGGAGACCTGGACGTCGGCCAGTTCCAGACCATCGCCATCGCGGTCGAGGACAGGATCGACGACGACCTGCAAAGCGTGCTGCGCTTCGTCGACCCACGCTTCGAGGCGGTCCCGGATGCCTTCGACGGACGTCGGACACAGCGTTATGCGCTGCGGCGGGGACGCGACGAGATCTTCTCCGTGGACATCCTCAGCCCTATGCGGGGTCCGGAGACATCCAGGGTCGCGGCCCTTCCCGCGATCAGGTCCGACGCGCAGATGCTGCGCTACCTCGACTTCCTCCTCTACCAGGAGGTCAACAGCGTCGCCCTGCACGGCGCGGGCATCCCGATCAACGTTCCCGACCCTACGCGGTACGCACTCCACAAGCTCATCGTTTCCCAGATGCGCCGCCATGACGATGCCCAAAGCCAGGCGAAGTCGCGCAAGGACCTCGACCAGGCCGCCGCGCTGATCACAATACTGTCGAAGGCACGGCCCCACGACTTGCAGGACCTATGGCAAGAGCTCTGCGAGCGGGGGGCGGCCTGGCGGGAGAAGGCGACGCGCGGCCTCGCCTCGCTGCCGCCGCGCATCGCTCTGGCACTTGGGGCGGACATCCAGATGGACACCCGGCATTCCCCTGCGAACCGTCAGCCCGCCGAGGACATGGAAGAGGAGGTGAGCAGGGAGGCCACCAATCCCATCGGGCACGGATAGGCGGGTTCGCTGGCCGGCCTCACGAAGGAGGCCCTCGCCGGCGTCGACGGGACCGGCGGATTGCATGTCGTGCGACAAATTCTGATCGGAGGATAGCTTGGAGTACGTGACAGCCTCCAGCGCGGCGGCTGAATCCGCCAGCGGCGCGAGCCGCCCCGAGGCGGCAACGGAGGTCGCCGTCATGACGCTCGACCGGGACGGCCGCGTCACGGCCTGGTACCCCGGCGCCGACCACGTCAGCGGCTGGCGCGAGGACGCGGTCGTCGGGCGGACGCTGACGCTTTTCCATCAGGAGGCGGACGTGGCCGCCGACAAGGCGAACCGCATCCTCGCCATCGCGCGCGAGACCGGCCGCTACGAGGAGCAGGGGATACGTCTGGATTCCGTAGGCAGGCCTTACGCCGCCAAGGTCCTGGTGATGCCGTTGCGCGGTACGGACGGCGAGGTCCTGGGCTACACCAAGGTGGTTTGGGGGCTGACGGAGCGGGTCGCCGCGGAAGAGGCGTTGCGCGCGCGAGAGGCGCACCTGCGCTCGATCCTCGACACCGTGCCGGACGCCATGGTGGTCATCGACGAGCAGGCCCGGATCAAGTCGTTCAGCGCCGCCGCCGTGCGCCAGTTCGGTTACGCGGAGGACGAGGTCACGGGCCGCAACGTCAGCCTACTGATGCCCGAGCCCTACCGCACCCAGCACGACACCTACATGGCCCGCTACCTCGCGACCGGGCAGCGGCGCATCATCGGCATCGGCCGCGTCGTGGTCGGCCAGCGCAAGGATGGCTCGACCTTCCCGATGGAGCTGTCGGTCGGCGAGATGCGCTTGGGCGGCGAGCGCTACTTCACGGGCTTCATCCGGGACCTAACCGAGCGCAAACAGACCGAGACGCGCCTGCAGGAACTGCAGTCCGAGTTGGTGCACATGTCCCGCTTCACCGCGCTCGGCGAGATGGCCTCCACCCTCGCGCATGAGATCAACCAGCCGCTGACCGCCATCGCCAGCTACCTTAAGGGCTGCCGCCGGCTCCTCAGCCGCATGGAGGGCCCCGAGGTCCCCATGCTCGCGGACGCAGTGAACGAGGCGGCCGACCAAGCCTTGCGGGCCGGGCAGGTCATCCGGCACCTGCGCGAGTTCGTGGCCCGCGGCGAGAGCGAGCGGCACATCGAGGGCCTGCCCAAGCTGATCGAGGAGGCGAGCGCGCTGGCGCTGGTCGGCGCCCGGGAGAAGGGCGTGCACGTGCGCTTCGACCTCGACCCGGACGCGCCCTTGATCCTGGCCAACCGGATCCAGGTGCAGCAGGTGCTGCTGAACCTCATCCGCAACGCCATCGAGGCCATGCAGGACGCACCGCGGCGCGAGTTGGTCGTCGCCACGAAGGCCCTGCCCCCGGAGGGTCTCGTCGAGGTGCGCGTGGCCGACACCGGGACCGGCATTGCGCCGGAGGTGGCGGCGCAGCTCTTCCAGCCCTTCGTGACCACGAAGGCGAACGGGATGGGCGTCGGCCTCTCGATCTGCCGCACCATCGTCGAGGCGCACGGCGGCAAGATCCAGGCCGGGCCAGGCCCGGACGGCGGAACCACCTTCCGCTTCACCCTGCGCACGTTCGACCGGGAGGAATTGACGCATGTCGGCTGACGCGCTCGTGCACGTCGTGGATGATGACGCCGCGGTGCGGCGCTCGCTCGCCTTCCTGCTCGCCACGGACGGCTTGGCCGTGCGCGTGCACGAATCGGCCGTCGCCTTCCTGGAGGGCGTTGCTGAGGTCTCGGGCTGCGTCCTGACCGACGTGCGCATGCCCGACCTCGACGGCATCGAGTTGCTGCGGCGCCTCCGGCAGCGCGGGGCGATGCCGTCCGTGATCGTGATGACGGGGCACGCGGACGTGCCGCTCGCCATTGAGGCCATGAAGGAGGGGGCCCGGGACTTCATCGAGAAGCCGTTCGACGACGAGGTGCTGCTCGCCAGCGTCCGGGCCGCCCTCGCGCAGGCGGAGAGGAACGCGGACCTCACCGCCGGGAGCAAGGCGGTGCGGGAGCGCCTGGCCGCCCTGTCCGGGCGCGAGCGCCAGGTCCTGGATGGCCTGGTCTCGGGCAAGGCCAACAAGGTCATCGGCCTCGACCTGGGGATCAGCCCCAGGACGGTGGAGATCTACCGGGCCAACGTCATGTCGAAGCTGCAGGCCGGCAGCTTGTCCGAACTCGTCCGCATGGCGTTGGCCGCCGGGCATCCGGCCGGCGGCGGCTGACGCCGGCCGGGCGGACTTGGCCGCCACGCCGCGCTTGAGGCAGATCAAGGCGACGGCTCGTCGTTCGACCTACGCGAGGACGACACTGAATCGGACGTTCCAATGCCAAACCGAACAGGACCGGTGCTCGTCGTCGACGACGACGCCGCCGTCCGCAACTCCCTGAAGTTCGCCCTCGAACTCGAAGGGTTGGACGTGCGCCTCTACGAGGACGGCGCCGCGCTGCTCCGCGACGCGGCACTGCCGCGGACGGGATGCCTCGTGGTGGACTACTGGATGCCTGGCATGGACGGGCTGGAGCTCGTCGGGCGCCTGCGCGACCGGGACGTCGCACTTCCAGCCATCCTGATCACCGCCCGACCCACCGGCGACCTGCGGCACCGCGCGAGCCGTGCGGGTTTCCACGGCGTGGTTGAGAAGCCACTCGAAGACGGAACCCTGCTCGACGGCATTCGGGACGCGCTCGTGGCGACAGCCTGAGGGGCGTGCCGCGCCTCCGTAAAACCCCTTAGGGGAGCCTCTTAAGGGAGGGACCGGAATTTTACCTGCGTCCGCCGAGGCGTAGCCATGGAGCCACGTTCCGCACCCCGGAGGCTCCCATGCAGACCGCCCTCGCCACCGCCGGCCTCCCGCCCGTCCTCGCGGCGTCGCTGGCGGGCCGCGCCGTCCCGCTCCCGGCGACGGAGACGCGGGCCGGACTGCGCCGCACCGTCGCCGCGGAGGCGGAGATCTTCGCCGAGGGCGACCGGGCGGGCATGTTCTACAAGGTCGTCTCGGGCGTCGTCCGGACCTACAAGCTCCTCTCGGATGGGCGCCGCCAGATCGACGCCTTCCACCTGCCAGGGGACATCTTCGGCCTTGAGACTGGCGCGGAGCACCGCTTCAACGCCGAAGCGGTCACCGAGGCCAAGCTCGAAGTCCACCGCCGCGAGCCCCGCGCGCTGGCCGGCGGCGACGGCGCGCTGGCGCGGGAGGTCGTGGCCGCGATGATGAGCGGCCTGGAGCGGGCGCAGGACCATATGATGCTGCTCGGCCGCAAGTCGGCCCGGGAGCGCATCGCGACCTTCCTACTCACGATGTCGCGGCGGATGGCCTGCGGCGGGGCCGCGATGGAACTACCGATGTCGCGCACCGACATGGCCGACCACCTGGGCCTGACCGTCGAGAGCGTCTCGCGCGCCGTGACGCAGTTGGAGCGGGACGGCCTGATCGCCCTGCCGCCAAACCGCCGAATGGTGGTCGTCCGGGATGCCAAAGCCCTGGCCCGGCTCGCCGCCTGACCTGAGGTGCCCGCGTCGGCGGCGGGACCGGATGCTCCCGTTGCCGAAGGTGCGTGGCAAATTCGCCGCCATCTGACTGCCGCCGAGGCGGCGGGCGACCTAAAACTGGTCAATCTGCAACCGGTTCTTTCGAGGAAACCCGGATTTTCTTCAATAGATTTAAATTTTCACCTCGAACCGCTCCGTATAATCGCGGGTTCCGGCGGCCGGTGGAAAGCGGCCGAGGTGGAGGCCGTCCGCAGGATAGCCTTGAGCCAGTTCCTCCTCACAGACACGCCCGCGCGCGCCGCGCGCTTGGCCCGGAGCCTCGACGCGCTGGGTCCCAGCCGGGTCATCGACCTGCTCGACCCCGCGGAAGTGGGCCTCGCGCCCGAACGGTCCACCGTCCGGGCCGTCATCAGCGACATCGCCTTCACGAGCTCCGCGCCGGTCGCGAGCCTCAAGCTGCACCTCGACCGCCTTGCGTCGCGCCGGACGCCCTACGTCTGCCTGCTGCGCGAGGACACCTCGCGCGCCCGCGCCCAGGCCATGGCGCTCGGGGCCGCGGGCATCCTGCCCCCGGGCCGGGCGTCGCCACCGGCTCGCAGAGGCCGTCTCGCCGCTCCTGCCCGCGCCGGAGGCGCCCGCGACCGTGCCGGAGGCGGCCGCCGGGGCCGGCGGATGCTGACCCGCATCTTCGAGCTCGCCCGCGGCGGCTCCGTCGTCCCGGAGGTCGTCTCCGCCGGAGCAGCCCTGATCGAGGGGCCCTGAGGCGCTCCGACCTGCGGGCCTGGCTCGACGTGGTCTGGCGCTTCGACGACGCCACGCACCAGCACTGCCTCCTCGTGGCCGGCCTCGCCGCCGGCTTCAGCCTCCACCTCGGCCTGCGCCGGGACGACTGCCGCAGGCTCACCGAAGCGGCCCTCCTGCACGACGTCGGGAAGTCGCGGATCCCGCTCGCCATCCTCAATAAGCCGGCCCGGCTCGACGGAGGGGAACTCGCGGCGATGCGGGCGCACCCGGTCCTCGGCCACGAGCTTCTCCGCGACGCCGCCTACGACGAGGCGCTCCTCGCCGTGGTGCGGTCCCACCACGAGCTCCTCGACGGGTCCGGCTACCCGGACGGCCTTCGCGGCGACGAGATCCCCGACATGGTCCGCATCGTCACCATCTGCGACATCTTCGGGGAGCTCATCGAGTGCCGCCCCTACAAGCCGCCGATATCGGGCGAGGCCGCCTACACCGTGCTGGAGGGCGAGGGCGTGTCCCGCCGCCCGAGACGGTCCGGGCCGTGCGGCGTGCCCTGGAGCGGGCCGGCGTCGAGCTCATCTTCGAACCGGGCAGGAAGCCCGGGGCCCGCGAGGCGTAACGGGCGCCCCGCTCACGGGAAAAGCAGCGTGCGCGGCGCGGCCCCGGACGCGAGCCGGGGGCCGACGGACCGACCGGCCAGCGGTCCCCCGGGCGCGTTCGCCACCTCGGCAAGCGTAAGGACGAGGAATCCCACCACGTCTTCGGCACGGTGGCGAACGTGCGTGGATGGCGCCGCAGCCGAAGCGCGGGGGCCGAGGTTAGGACGACGGCCGGCGCGCCCCGGTGCATCATGCCCCTTCCCGCCGGGAGCGGCGCGGGACCGGTCGCCGGTCACGCCGGACGTAACGGCGGCGATGGCTCAGGCCTCGCGCAGCCCGTCGAGGCGCTCGGCGTTCGGGCAGAACCCTCGATAGGTCCCGGCCGCCGTCCCGGCCCGTAGCTCGCGCGTGCAGTGGTTCCTCTCCGTGCAGCCGAGACAGGCTGCCTCAAGCGTGCGCATGGCCCCGGGCTCGCGCAGCCGGATGGCATCGGGGTCCAGATCCAGGCTGCGCATCAGCCTCACCAGGTTGCGGACCTTCGCGACGGCTTCCGAAGACAGGGACGCCGGGCCAGGCTCGTTCGCCTCAAGCAGCGTGTCCATCATCTCCGCGTCGATGTCGCCGAGTTCCCGTGCTGCCCCCAGGAGACAACACCAACCGTTCATCGAGGTGATGACGCCGAAGGGATCGAAGGGGTCGGGCGTGGACATGGCAGCCTCTAGGGGTCTCAGGGTACCGCCGAGCCGGGCGACCCTTCGGTCAGGCGGAGGGGTCGGCACTGCCGCGCGACCGCGGGTGAGGTGGCGCGTCTCACGTCGCGATGGACACGACGTAGAGCACCGCCGCGATGACCAGGATGCAGATCGCCAGCTTGACCTGCGCGTCGTCCGCGGGCGGGAGGTCGCTCCCCGTACGGGCGGGGGCTCGTCGGTCGAACGCTCGGTGCAACGGATCGGAGGTGATCGGGCATGGCCGGATCCTGGTGAACTCACCCGTTCAGTAGAAGTGGGGGGCCCGGGGTCGGTCCATGATCTGGAACAAGGCCGGCCCGTTCGCGGCCGCACCCTGGCCCGTTTGTGGCCAAGGGGCCGGTGCCGCGCTAGGCCGGGCGCAGCGCAGCGGTGCCCAGCATGGCGAGGACGGCGAGCAGCATGCAGGCTGTGGCCAGCCACCCGAGCAGCCTCAGCGGCCCACGCACCGCGAACGCGCCCATGACGTCGGTCCGGGCCGCCGCCAGCATCATCACCGCCATGACCGGCACCGCGATGACGCCGTTGACCACCGCGCTCCAGTAGAGCGCGCGGATCGGGTCGACCGCGCCCAGACTGATCACCATGCCCACCAGCGTCGCGAGCGCCACCGTGCCGTAGAAGGCGCGCGCTTCCAGGAGGCGCCGGCCGAAGCCCACGGGCCAGCGCCGCGCCTCGCCGACCGCGTAGGCCGCCGATCCCGCGAGCACCGGCACCGCCAGCAGCCCGGTCCCGACGACGCCCAGCGCGAAGACCGTCGCCGAGAACGGGCCGGCCAGCGGACGCAGCGCCTCCGCGGCCTGGGACGAGGTCTGGATGGCGGTGACGCCATTCGGGTGCAGCACGGCGGCGGCGGTGACCATGATGGCGAGCGCCACGAGGTTCGAGAAGGTCATCCCGACGAGGGTATCGATCCTGATTCGACGCAGGGCGCTCCGGCCCTGCTCGGGCGCGTGCAGCAGGTCCCTCCGCCGCGGGAAGGCGTGCAGGTCCTCGGCCTCCTCCGCCGCTTGCCAGAAGAAGAGGTACGGGCTGATCGTGGTCCCGAAGAGCGCCACCAAGGTGGTGAGGCTGCCATCGCTGACGTCAAGCCGCGGCAGGGCCATCGCCATTCCGAGGTCCCGCCAGGAGACGTGGGCGAAGATCACGACGCCCAGATAGGCGAAGAGGCTCAGCGTCAGCCACTTCAGGACGGCGACGTAGCGGGCGTACCGCAGGACGACCTGCATGAACACGCAGGTGCCGGCGAACAGGACGACGTAGAGCCAGCGCGGGCCCGGCAGCAGCAGGTTCAGCGCGTCCGCCATGGCGCCGAGGTCGGCCCCCAGGTTCAAGATGTTGGCCGCCAGCAGCAGCAGCACGACGGCCTGGAGCAGGCCGTTCGGGTAGTGCGCGCGTAGCACGCCGGCGATGCCGTAGCCGGTGGTGCGGCCGATCCGGGCCGAGACCATCTGCACTGCCGCCATCAGCGGCAGGGTGTAGAGCATGGTCCAGCACAGGCCGTAGCCGAGCTGCGCCCCGGCCTGCCCGTAGGTGGCGATGCCGCTCGGGTCGTCGTCCGAGGCGCCGGTGATCAGGCCGGGTCCGAGGACGCGCAGCAGGCGCGGCTTCGACGGCCCGACAGCGGGGCTCGGCGCCTCAGGATCGTCGAGCTCCCGAGCTGCTGGCAGCGCGGAAGCGCTCACGCCGCCGGCTCCAGCGGCGCAGCAGCGGCTCCGGGACGCTTCGCGCGCGCCACCCGCAGGGCCGCGGCCAGGTCGTCGCGGTCGGTGCCGTAGCGGCGGCAGAGGGCGTCCAGCCAAGGCATCGGTCCGGCATCGGCATCCCGGATCTCGGAATACGGGACGTGGTACATATCGTCGAGGGCCTCAATCCCATAATCGGTGACCGCCCATTGGCGGCCCCGCCAATGCACGCGCGCAGTCGATTCTTGTTTCATCTGGATCCCGTCAGGCGGCCTGTTCGGTGAGCTCGATAACTTCGCAGGTGTCGGCCCGCAGCCGCCAGTCGGACACGCCGGCGGCTTCGCGGAACATCGCCTTGGCCGCGTAGGCGGCGGCGACGTCCGAGCCGGCGCTCACGACCGCCTGCCGCTGCACGACGCGATGGTCGTGGCCGATGTCGTCGGGAACGGTCTTGTGGAAGGTGACAAGGTACTTGCGCATCCCGCGCCCCCGCTGGCTTCGATGCCGGAGGGGGTATCGTCGACGCGGTCATGCCGCCTTGATCCATCGCAAATGCGATGGCCCAGGCCATCGGTGAGCGATCCGGGACGCGGCGGTGCCGCCAGTTGTGCCCCCCTTCCCAACGTCATGCCCCATGACGGGCCTGGAAGTGGGAGACGATGAGGGCTGACGTCCAGGTGGACGAGGTTCCATGATCCACAAACATGCTGCCCGAGAGCGTGCCGGAGCGGCGGTTCGTCGAGGCTGGGGCCATCATCAGGTCCGGCGAGACGGTGGCCGCCGTGCGGATCGGCCAGGCCGCTGCACGGCATCGTCTCGCCCGCCGCGGGACGCCTGCACGTCATGATCCCGCCGAACGGGGTATCCCGGCCGTACCATCGCCGGGACGCGGCACAAGGCCTCCGGGGGCGGCCGCGTCCCAGACGAAGGGGGCTGCGGCACTCGCCTGCCTGGCCTGGGCCGTCGCCGATGGTCCCGCGTCGGAGGCTGGCCCATCGCCGCATGGACATCCCGCCGGCGTCACGTGGTCGGCGCCCGGGTTGCACGAGTGCGGCTTCCTGGGCCTGACGCGCGACGAACATCCCTGAACACGGTGCGATGGCACCTTGCGCTGGATCAAGGATGGCGCGGCCCCGGCTCGGCCAGGATGTCGTCCACGGGGCCGGAGCCGCGCGTACGTCGCCGCGGGTCCTTTGATCGAACGAGGCCCCTCGCAAGGAGCTTACGCATGTCGCACGTCCCTCACGACCTCGCCGCGGAGTTCCCGGGCCAGGCAGGCCGCATCCAGGCGCTGAAGCATGCGGACGACCGGTTCGCGGACCTGGTCGAGCGCTACCACGTCGTCAACCGCGCCCTGCACCGAATGGAGGAGCGCATCGAGCCCGTGTCCGAGGAGACCGAGCGGGCCTCGCGCCTGGAGCGGCTGCATCTCAAGGACGAGATCGCCCGCGCCCTCGCCGCAGTGACCGCCTGAGGCACGGGACGGGGTCCGCAGCCGCCGTTTGGGCGCTGGCAATGGAGGTGACGAACATGACGGACGCAACGGGACAGCGGACCACGATGATCGGCCTCGGCCAGTCCGCGACCCCAGAGGATGAGGCGGCGTCCCGAGCGGCGGACCGGGTGCCGCCGGATGGGTTGCCGGCACCCGACGCGAACGGCCGGAATGCGGACGCGGAAGTGCAGCCCGGATCGTCGCGGTCGGCCTTCGCAGAGCGCCACGATCCCGAGGCGGTCCGCCGAGCCTTCGAGACGGGCGAGTATCCTTACAGGACGCGCCTGACCGAGAAGGCTTACCAGGCGCACGTGCTGCCGCTGCAGATCGAGCTGCTCAAGCTCCAGAACTGGGTCAAGGAAGCGGGCGAGAAGGTCGTCGTGCTCTTCGAGGGGCGTGACGCCGCGGGCAAGGGCGGCACGATCAAGCGCTTCATGGAGCACCTCAACCCGCGCGGCGCCCGCGTCGTCGCCCTGGAGAAGCCGAGCGAGCGTGAGCGCACGCAGTGGTACTTCCAGCGCTACGTCCAGCAGTTGCCCGCCGCGGGCGAGATCGTGTTCTTCGACCGCTCCTGGTACAACCGCGCCGGCGTCGAGCGCGTGATGGGGTTCTGCACCGCGCACGAGTACCTGGAGTTCATGCGGCAGGCGCCCGAACTCGAACGCATGCTGGTCCGCTCCGGCATCCGCCTCGTCAAGTTCTGGTTCTCGGTCACGCGCGAGGAGCAGCTGCGCCGCTTCGAGGCGCGCGAGCGCGATCCCCTGAAGCATTGGAAGCTGTCGCCCATCGACCGGGCCTCCCTCGACAAGTGGGACGCCTATACCGAGGCCAAGGAGGCGATGTTCTTCTACACCGACACCGCGGACGCGCCCTGGACCGTGGTGAAGTCTGACGACAAGCGGCGGGCGCGGCTGAACGCCATGCAGTTCTTCCTGGCCGCGATGCCCTACCCGGACCGCGATCCGCACGTCGTGCACGGGCCCGACCCACACATCGTCGGCTCGACCGGGGCCGTCCTCGGCCAGCATGCGGGCCTGCTCGACCGGGCCGTTCACCCGGACATGCGGCGGGGTGGCTGACAGCTCCGGGAGGCCGCCTGACCGGTGAACCGAGCAGACGTTCGGAGCGCCCTCCGTCCCGCTCATGTCGCCGCCTCGCGTTCGGCCGCGGCCATCATGTCGGCCACGCGTGGCGAGAACCTGCGGACCGCCGCCAGGACCTCGCGGTCGCCGCCGCGCAGCATCCACGTCTCCATCGAGGCCTGGAGGCCGGAGCCATCGTACAGGCGCAGCGCGGTCAGGAAGGTCCTGCGGTGCCGGACGCGCCTGACCCTGGTCACCTCCCGCCACCGGATCATGAGCCCTCGGCCGTCGTGGATGCCGTCGACGACCACCGTGTACGGCGCCCGGCCCGTCGCCAGCCGCCACGACCATCAAGCCGAGAAGGCGGTCAGCGCCGCTGCCAGGAGGCCGAGAAGCACGACGCCGGCGACGTTCAGGAAATGCGCCCGCAGCGCGAGCGCCACGCCCGCCACGCCGCCGATGGCGAGGAGGAGCACGGGTACGAGCTGGACGGTTCCGAGCCGCAGGGTAACGGCATCGGCCGGCGGGCGAAGGGACCTACTGGGCGCCTCGTCGGACCGAGGATATCTCACGGGTGCGCTCCGAACTCTCGGTCGGGACATCGTCGGTTCCGTCGTGCGCCCTGGAATGGCGCCCGCGGGCGCAACGCGGTGAGAGGCGAATCCGGCCGATGACAGTGTCGGCACCGTCCGCCTCGGCCGCAAGCCGTGCGGGCGAGGCGAACGGTGCCGAGGACGGTGCCTCGCGCCCCGTGCCGCCCTTGCGCTGGATCAATGCACGGCGTGTCCCGTGGCTCATCCTCCGCGCGGCGGGAAACGACCGGGAGGGGCCCGGCAGACCCGACCGTGCGGGAGGCGGCATGCTGGTCGATACGGGCTCGTGCGGGAGGATCCCCCATGCCTGCCACCATGGGCGCTCCGAGAACGGCTGCGCCGACTGCAAGGTGCGCCTGATCAGCGTCTGCTCGGTCCTGGAACTGGACGAACTGGAGGAGTTGGAGGCGCTCAGCCACCACCTCACCCTCGACAAGGGCCAGGCCCTGTTCGGCCAGGACGAGCCGGCAGGCTTCGTCTTCAATGTCATCGAGGGAGCCCTGCGCCTCACCCGCCTGCTCCCGGACGGACGGCGCCACGTGATGGGCTTCGCCCTGCCGGGCGACTTCCTCGGCCTCGCCCTGCAGGAGCGCCACTCGGTCTCGGCCGAGGCGCTGGGGCCGGTGAAGACCTGCCGCTTCGCCCGCCAGGACTTCGCCGCCGTGGTCGAGACCAAGCCGCACCTGCTCAGGAGCCTGCACGAGCGGGCCGGCCACGAGCTGAACCTCGCTCAGGAGCAGATGCTTCTCCTCGGCCGCAGGACGGCCGAGGAGAAGGTCGCCACCTTCCTGCTGTCGTTGCGGGCTCGCTACGCCCGGGCCGGCCATTCGTCCGTCACGGTCGAACTGCCGATGGGCCGCCAGGACATGGCCGACCACCTCGGGCTGACCATCGAGACGGTCAGCCGCATGCTGTCACGCCTCGACCGGGCGCATGCCATCCTGCTCGTGCCCGGCGGCGTGCGCCTGCTCGACCTCCCGCGGCTGGAGGCGATGGCGGCTGGTTGATGCCGCCTCACCGCTCAAGCGTCTTGAGGTAGGCGATCAAGGCCTCCGCCTGATCAGGCTCGAAGCGGAACTCCGGCATGGTCGGATGTCCCGTGCGGATGCCCTCGGTGAGCGCCTCGGCGAGGTCCTCGACCGGGTAGCGCTCGTGGAGCGTCCGGAACGGCGGGGCTTGCCGGAGCGGGCTTACCCCCGTCCGGCCGACGGCGTGGCAACGTGCGCACTCCGTACGCGCCAGGGCGCGGCCGCGCTTGACCCGCTCGTCCCAGGCGGCGGCGGGGACGGCCGCGAGGCACATCAGGAGCGCGGACGCCGTCGCGATGGCAGGTGCCGTGCCCATCAGTGGCTCATCAGGCAGCAGAGCGGGGAGGCCCGCAGGATGTCCCGGGTCACGCCGCCGAACAACCATTCCCGAAGCCGCGAGTGGCCGTAGCCGCCCATCACGATCAGGTCGGCTTCCTCACGCTTCGCGAAGCGCAGGACCGCGTCCGCGACCGCGCCGCCCGGGGCGTCCAGCAGGTTCATGGTGATGTGCGCCCCGTGGCGGCACAGTAACTCGGAGACCTCCTCGGCGCCTTCGAAGCGGGCATCGCTGCCGGCCGCCGCGACGAAGACCTGGTCCGCGCGCCCGATGAACGGCAGCGCGGCCGAGACGGCGCGACGCGCCTCGGGCGCATCCTTCCAGGCGATGACGATGCGGGCGGCGGCCAGGTGCTCGACGCCCGGCGGCACGACCAGCACGGGACGCCCGGCTTCCATCAGCACCGCACCCGGGTCGGGCACCATGGCGTTGGGCGCCGCGCGCGGCGCGTCGCGTCCGACCACGAGCAGGTCAGTGCCGCGCGCCTGCCGGACGAGGAAGGCCTCGGCCCCGTCCTCGGCCTGCCGCCAGCCGGTGCGGAGGTCGCCTCCGGCAGCCGCCTGGAACACGTCCCTGGCCCGGTCGAGCTCGCCGGCCAGCTTGGCGCGCTCCGCGTCGTAGGCGGCCTGCGCCTCCCCGAGGTCGCCGGTGGGACCGGGACTGGGCAGCTTACGGGCCGCGACACCGGTGAGCGCGGCCTCGAAGCGTCGCGCGAGGTCCGCTGCGAGGCCGACGCGGCGGGCGGCCGCCTCGCTGGTGTCAAGGGCGACCATGATGCTGGCGATGGACATTGAACGTCTCCGGCTCGGGATGGAAGATCCTTGAAGGCTGTCTCACCGATCCATGAGGATGATCCTTGATCCAGCGCAAAACCGGCTGGCTCTTCGGGGCGGTCGCTGCGCGAGCCCGGACAAGCTTGGCCGTTTGACCTCGATCAAAGACGTCTGGTTCCGGGATGGGCGAGTGGACGCGCAGCCGAACGCGGCCCTGTCCCGAGACCGAACGAAACCATGCGCAAGAAAACCCTCCTCGTCGCCACGGCCGCCATACTGGCCTGCGGCCTCCCAGGCGCCCACGCCGCCGACCTGCCGACCTTCGCCGCGGCACCGACCCTGGAGCCGGCGCTGACGACGTGGTCGCCCTGGCTCGTGCGCGTGCGTGCGCTCGGCGTCCTGCCCGACGCGGGCGCCCGCCTCTCGGCCGGGGGAGCCCCGCTCTCCGGCGCCGGCGTGGCCATCACCGACTCGGCCATCCCGGAACTCGACATCTCGTACTTCTTCACCCGAAACGTCTCCGCCGAGCTGATCCTGGGCGTGACGCGGCACGGCATCCAGGGTGCCGGCACCCTGGCGGGCACCCGCATCGGCACCACCTGGATCCTGCCGCCGACGCTGACCCTGCAGTACCACTTCGACGGGTTCGGCCCGCTGAAGCCGTATGTGGGCGCGGGCGTGAACTACTCGATCTTCTTCGGCGAGCGGGAGCGGGGCGGCTTCACCGGCTTTCGCCTCTCGAACAGCGTCGCGCCCGCCTTGCAAGTCGGCTTCGACTACATGCTCGACGAGCACTGGGGTGTGAACGTCGACGTGAAGAAGCTCTTCCTCGACACGAAGGTGAAGCTCAACGCCGGCGCGGTCCGCGGTCGCGTCGACATCGACCCGTGGATCGTCGGCGCCGGTATCACCTACCGGTTCTGAAGAGGTCGGCCGGAGCGCCTTGCTAGGCTGCGACCGTGGAGGCTTCCGTCGCCTGGGCGGTGCAGTGCAAAAGCGGCTCTATCAGAGCCTCGACGTGGGCGGCGGCCGAGCGTGCCAGGCCGATCAGGTCGTAGCCACCCTCCAGCAGCGAGACGACGCGGCCGCTGCAGACGCGGTCGGCGACGTCGACGAGCCGCTCGGTCGCCCAGCGAAAGTCGTCTTCCGTAAGGTCCAACCCGGCCAGCGGGTCGCGCCAGTGGTCGTCGAAGCCGGCCGACACCAGGATGAGGTCGGACTCGAAGGCCGCGATGCGCGGCAGCACCGCCGTTTCCAGTGCCGCGCGGAACATCTCGCCGTCGGCACCTTCCGGAAGAGGCACGTTGACCACGTTGCCGTGCTCGCCGCGCTCGCACGCCGCACCGGTGCCGGGGTAGAAGGGCCATTGGTGGGTCGATCAGAACAGGACGGTCGGGTCGTCCCAGAAGATCTCCTGGGTGCCGTCCCCGTGATGGGCGTCCCAGTCCAGGATGGCGACGCGTCCCGCGCCGTGGACGGCCTGGGCGTGGCGGGCCGCGACGTTGTTGAAGAAGCAGAAGCCGGCTGAGCGTGCCCGTCCGGCATGGTGCCCGGGCGGACGCATGACCGAGAAGGCATTGCGGACCTGCCCGGTAATGACCTCGTCGACCGCCTGCACGGCGGCCCCGGCGCTTCGCAAGGCCGCGTCGAGAGTTCCCGGTCCTGCATGCGTGTCGCCGTCGAGATGGGGAAGGCCACCGCGCTCAAGACCGCTGAGTGTTGCCGCGACGTATGCCTCGTCGTGCGCCAGATGAAGGGCGTCGAGCGCGGCGCGGGGTGCCTGCTCGCGCACGAGCGCCGAGAAGCGCTGCCGCTCCAGGCAACCTTCGATGACGCGGATGCGGTCGGCGCGCTCAGGATGCCAGGGCGGACCGAGGTCGGTAAGCGCGGCCGTGTGGGTGAGGTGCAGTGTCGCCAAGCGTTGCCTCCCGGGCGGCGCCTGTCGTGGTTGTCTTCGACGGCATGGCCCGTCACGTCCGGGGAGACGTTACGGATCCATAACGTCCACCGCGATCTTCGGGTGCGCCGAATCCCGAACCGGGCCAAGCCTGTCTCAAGGGGCCGGTCTTTGACCTGGATCAATAGGCCGGGGGATAGGGACGACTAAGCGGGAAGGCCAAGGGCCAGGCAGATCCCGTGACCGAGGCGCTGGCTGGGCCGGAACGCCTTCCATCGATCTTCGCCTCCTCCAGCCCGAGAAACCGCCATGGGCCGTTCGAACCTCCCCTCTTCGATGCGTCCAGCCGAACCGTCGTCGGATGCGGAGGCACGGATGAACCTTCTCTGGGGCGCGCGGACCCATGAGGCGGTGGCTGATAACCTGTCCGACAAGGCCCACCGTCTCGATCCGACCGGAACCCTGCCGGCCCTGCGGCTCCTGCGCCGGATGGTGCGGGACCACCGCATCAAAGCCTTGCTCCTGCGGGGGCAGGCCGCCGTCGCGGACGGCAGTCTGCTCTGAGAGACGTGGCATGGCGGCCCCTGCCACGAGGTGTGGGCCCCCGCCGCACCGTCGCCCGACGTGCCGGTCACGCCGCGCGGCTGTGCAAGGCACCGGAAGTCCCGAGATGCCCGTCAAAGGAGGCGGCGACGTTCCGCACGAAGATCCTGGCTTCCGCTGGGATAACCAGGAGTTCGCCGTCCCAGCGGACCAGCCGATGGTCGGCCAACGTCGGCAGCCGCGTGAGCGTCGCGAGGAATGCCTTCGGGTCGCGGCCGTGAGCGCGGCAGGCCTGCCCGACATCGACGGCGAAGTCGCACATGATCCGCTCGATTAGGTCCGCCCGAAGCCGGTCATCCGGCGTCAGCACGTAGCCCTTCACCGTGGCGAGCTCGCCCTGACCGATGCGCTCGGCGTAGGCGCGCAGCCCCGGCGCGTTCTGGACGTAGCCTTGCGGAAGCCGCCCGATGGCCGAGGCGCCCAGTCCGATCAGCGCGTCGCTCGAGTCCGTCGTGTAGCCCTGGAAGTTCCGCCGCAGCCGACCTTCCGCCTGTGCGATCTCCAGCGGGTCGTCCGGCAGGGCGTAGTGGTCGAGGCCGATCCGCCGGTACCCGGCAGCGGTGAGCGTCTCGGCGATGGCCTCGGCCTGCGCGCGGCGCGCGCGCCCGTCCGGCAGGCTGGACTGGTCGATGTGGCGCTGGTGCTTCTTGAAGGCGGGCACGTGGGCGTAGCCGAACACCGCGAGGCGGTCGGGGCGCAGTTCCAGGCACTGCCGCACCGTATCGACGCACGACTCGACAGTCTGGTGCGGCAGGCCGTAGATCAGGTCGAGGTTGATCCCGCGCACCCCGGCGGCCCTGAGGCCGACGACCGCCGCGGCGGTGACGTCGAAGCCCTGCCGACGGCGGATCGCCTCTTGCACCACGGGATCGAAGCTCTGGACGCCGAGGCTCGCGCGCGTGACGCCGGCGTGGCCGAGTGCCTCGGTCATCGCGGGCACGAGTGTCCGCGGGTCGATCTCAACGGCGACCTCGGCCATCGGATCGAAGGGGAAGCGGGCCCGCAGGGCCGCGACGAGGCCGACGAACGCCTCCGGGGCCATCACGGTCGGGGTGCCGCCGCCGAAGTGGACATGGCGGACCAGGGGCGCGTGCTCGAACCGCGCGGCGACCAGCCCGATCTCCCGTCCGAGAAGGCCGACGTAGTCGGCGATCGGCGCGTCGTGCCGGGTGATGCTGGTGTGGCAGCCGCAGTACCAGCACATGGACCTGCAGAACGGGACGTGCAGGTAGAGCGATGCGTTGGCCGTAGGGGATGTTTCAGCCAGCCACGCCGCGTAGCGTTCGGCACCGATGCCGGCGGTGAAGTGGGGGCTCGGCGGGTAGCTCGTGTAGCGGGGCAGCCGCTCCTCCCCATAGAGCGCCCTCAGATCCTCCCGCATGCTCGCACCTCGTCAAGTTTGCCGGTCCGCCCGGGGAGCCGACCCTCGGTCCGCGGTAGGCTTCCGACCGGGGCCCCGCCTTGATGTGGCTCAAAGGCGGGCCGCCTTGATCGAGGTCATGGCTCGGGCGCGGCGCGGAGGGCATCACCGCGCTCACAGGCAACGCCCGCGGCCGTCGCGGCGACCTGCTCAGGCTGGGAGGGTTCGAGGTGCCGAGGGTGCTCAAGGTCGACAGCGGTCGGTTCGCCATCGTCGAGGGCGACCTGTGGTGGCCAGGACGCTTCGATTCACCCGGGACCGCACGGCGCGCGGCGGCCTTGCGAGAGGACGTCCTGGCCCGGTTGCAGGCGCGCAAAAACGCCGAGGCGCGTGACACCCGCGGCGTCATCACGGTCGCCGACCTCGAAGCCATCTCGTGACGGACCGTGCCGGCCGCCGCTAGGGGGCGGACCGGCCGCCCTGCCAGTGCCCCTGCGCCTTGAGGGCGCCGGCGACCTCGCGCGGCATGTATGTCTCGTCGTGCTTGGCGAGCACCGAGTCGGCGCGGAAGGTCCCGTCCGCGTCAAGGGCTCCTTCCGCCACCACGCCCTGGCCCTCGCGGAACAGGTCGGGCAGCAGCCCGCGGTACGTCACCGGCACCGTGGCGGTCGTGTCGGTGACCGCGAACGCGACGCGCTGGTCGCGGCCGCGGACCACCGAGCCTTCCTGCACGAGGCCGCCGAGGCGGAACCGCGCGCCGACGGCCGGCCCCCGCAAGGCGACCTCGCTCGGCGAGCGGAAGAACACGATGGAGCCGCTCATCGCCGACAGGACGAGGCCGACCGCGAGGGCCAGCACGGCTCCGCAGACGGCGATGATGACGAGGCGGCGAGACTTGCGGCGGGTCATGGCGCAGCCTGTGCCTCCGGGCCGTCGGGATTGCCTCCGCAGGCGACAGGAAGGACGCAGGCCGCGAGGAGGCACAGCGAACCCGCGGCGAGGAACGACGGCAGGTAGCTCTCCAGCCCGATCCGCGACACGCCCGCGCCGTAGGCGGCCGCAGCCGCGCCGAGCTGATGCCCGGCGAACACCAAGCCGAGCGTCGTCGGCGCCCGCTCGCGGCCGAGACGGTCCAGGAGGAGCCTCGCCGTCGGAGGGACCGTGGCGACCCAATCCAGGCCGTAGAGCGTCGCGAACAGGGACAGCCCGACGAACGAGAGGTCCGTGAAGGGCAGGCACACGAGCGACAGGCCACGCAGACCGTAGAACCAGAACAGCAGCCAGCCGGGCGCGAACCGATCCGACAGCCAGCCGGCGGCCGTCGACCCGACGAAGCTCAGCAGGCCCATCCCGGCGAGCAGGCCGGCCGCCGGGACCGGCCCGACGCCGAGGTCGGCGCAGAACGGCACTAGATGGACCTGGACGAGGCCGGCGGTGGTCGCGCCGCAGACGACGAAGCTGCCGGCCAGGACCCAGAACGGGCCCGACCCCGCAATCTCCCGCAGGGAGCCCTGCCCGGACCGGGGGACCACGGTTCGCGTACCGGTCCCCACCTCCCGCGCACCGTACGGTCGAAGGCCGACATCCTCGGGCCACTCCGGAACGAGGGCGTGGACGGCGAGCGCCCCCAGCGCCAGCAGGGCGCACGGGACGAGGAGGCAGGCGCGCCAGCCGTGCGCGTCCGTGACCGCGGCGAGGAGCGGCAGCGTCGCCAGCTGCCCCGCCGTCGCGGCGGCGCCGAAGAGGCCGATGACGAGGCCGCGCCGGGCCGCGAACCAGCGCGCCGCTACGGTCGTGCCGAGCACCAGGGAGACCAAGCCCGCACCGGCACCGACCAGCACGCCCCAGAGCAGCATGAGGTGCCAGGCCTGCGTCATGGTGAGCGAGTCGACGAGCCCGGCGGCGGCCATGGCGAGGCCGACAAGGGCCACCCGGCGCAGGCCGACGAGGTTCGTCAGGGGGCTCGCGAGCAGTCCCGCCACACCGAAGGCGGCGAGCCGGACGGCTGCGGCCGCCGAGAGGGTCGCGACGTCCCAGCCGAACTCCCGGCCGAGGGGCAAAATCAGCACGTTCGGCACACCGGCCGCCGTCGCCGCGGCTAGGAGCGCGAGGCAGGTTGCCGCCGCCACGGTCCAGGCCCGGTGCGGGACCCGAACGGCATCCGGCCGGTGCTGCGCGAGGGCGAGGTCAATCATCGTTGAGCACGCGGTACTCGGCACCCTCGATGTCGTCGTACTGGCCGCTGCGCAGCGCCCAGAGGAAGGCGGCCAGCCCGAGCGTGCCGAGCGCCAAGGCGATGGGGATGACGAGGAGGAGCACGGTCATGGCGGCCTCAGGCAGCTCCGGCGACGGGGACCGCGGCGGACGACCGAAGCGTGGCCGGTCCCGCGGAGGCCTTCGTCTTAAGGCGGGCTCGCATGGCGTTCGCCGTGACGACGAGGGACGAGCCCGACATGGCCAGCGCCGCGAACAGGGGCGTCAGGAGACCTGCTGCCGCCAAGGGGACCGCGAGCACGTTGTAGGCCGCCGAGAACCACAGGTTCTGCAGCATGAGCCGCCGGGCCCGCCGCCCCGCTGTCAGTACCGACAGGACTGGGGCGAGCCCGCGGCCCAGGAACAGTGCGTCGGCCGCGGCCTGGCTGACATGCGCGGCGGTGACCGGCGAGAGCGAGGCGTGCGCGGCGGCGAGCGCCGGCGCGTCGTTGAGGCCGTCGCCCACCATCATGACCCGGTGGCCGGCCCGCTGGAGTTCCTCAATGCGAGCGATCTTGTCCCGGGGGGCGAGACCCGCCTCCCACTCGGCGACACCGAGCCTGCGCGCGACCGCCTCGACGGCGGCGGCGCGGTCGCCCGACAGGACCAGGACGCGGTGGCCGAGCGCCGCGAGACCGGCGACGACCTCGGCCGCGTCCGGGCGCAGGCCCTGACGCACCGGGAAGGCGGCCGGCGACCCGTCCCCGGCTCGGAAGCAGATCACCGAGGCCTCCGGGTCGGCCTCCAGCGCCGCGGCAGCCTCGGCCTCGGCCCCACAGAAGAGAGCGGAGCCGAGCCGCAACTCCACGCCATCAACTTGCGCGCGCACACCTAGCCCGGCCGCCTCCTCGGCGCCGGGGAAGGGTTCCGAGCCCCCGGCCGCAACGGCCAGGGCCGTGGCCATCGGGTGCCGGCTCGACAGGGCGAGCCTCGCCGCGGTCTCCAAAGAATCGTGATCGAAGGTGCCGGCCGTCAGGACCGGCTCCGGCAGGGTCAGGGTGCCGGTCTTGTCGAACACCACGGTGTCGACTTGGGCGAAGCGCTCCAGCGCGGTGCCGTCGTTGAGCAGGACGCCCTCGCGGAACAGGGCGCCGGCCGCCACGACCTGCACGGCTGGGATAGCGAGGCCGAGCGCGCAGGGGCAGGTGACGATCAGCACCGCGACGGCGTCGAGGAGCGCCGCGTGCCAGCCGGCGCCCGCCGCGAGCCAGCCGACAAGGGTCAGCGCGGCAGCCGCGTGGACCAGCGGGACGTAGAGGCGTGTCGCCCTGTCGGCGAGGACGAGCACGCGCGAGCGCGCCTCCAGGGCCCGCCGCATCAGGCCCTCGACCTCGTCGAGGAGTGTGGAGCCTGCCGCCGCGGTCACCCGCACCGTCAGGGCGCCGCTGCCGTTGAGGGCGCCCGCGAAGACGCGCTCGCCGCCGCGCACGGTCACGGCGGCGGTCTCGCCGGTCACCAGGCTCTGGTCGAGGTCGGACGCGCCGTGCTCGACGACGCCGTCGGCCGGCACCCGCTCGCCCGGCCGGACCAGGATGCGCGCGCCGGGGGTAAGTTCCGTGAGCGGGACATCGCGCAGGCCGCCGTCCGGCTCGGCCAGCGTCGCGCGCTCGCTGCGGAGCGCCGCGAGGTTCTCCGCGAAGGCGCGGGTCCGCCGGCGCATGGTCTGGTCGAGCACCCGCCCGATCAGCAGGAAGAACAGCAGCATCACCGCGCCGTCGAAATAGGCGTGCGTGGCACCCGACAGCGACTCGACCACCGACATCACGAGGGTCAGGACGACGCCGAGGGTGATGGGGAAATCCATCGTCACGCGGCCTGCCTTCAGCCCGCGGAAGGCCCCCTCGTAGAAGGGCCGCCCGGCATAGGCGGCGGCCGGGAGGGCGATGACCGCCTGGATCCAGTGGAAGAGGTCGCGGTTCTCCGGCGTCATGTCCGAGACGTTGCCGGCCCAGACCGAGATGGCGAGCAGCATCACGTTCATCGACGCGAAGCCCGCCACCGCCAGCGCCCGGATCAGCCGCTTCGTCTCGGCGGCTTCCGCGTCCGCGAGCCTGCCGGGCGTGAAGGGCTGCGCGGTGTAGCCGAGCGCCGCGAGCGCCGCGAGGACGGCAGGGATGTCGGGCTCGACCTCACGCCGCCAGGTCACGGCGAGGCGCCGGTCTGAGAAGTTCAGCCGCGCGGAGGCCACATCGGGCAAGGGGGCGAGCCCACGCTCGATGGCGGTCATGCAGGCGGCGCAGCGCACGCCCTCGACGGCGAACTCCGCGCGGGCCGAGCCGTCCGGCAGGGTGGCGACGAAGGCGGTGTAGTCCCGGCCCAGGGAGGGCCGGGTGTTCGCCTCGCTCCAGGAGGCGTGGGCCTCCACGTAGGCGAGCGCCATGTCGGTGCAGCACATAGGAGAGACCCTCAGTCCAGGACGATCCGGTGCCTGCGCCGGAACGCGCCACCCTTCGGTCCGGCGACTTCCACGACGAGGTCCCATTGCCCGCTCGCGACCGGTTCGGCCCGGGCCGCATAGGTCCCTGCGCTGATCTCGACGAGGTCGACGCCCACATCCTGGCGCTTGTCGGTCGGGCGTTCGAGCCGGGCCTGCAGCGACTGTCCCCGGACCGGCTTTCCTCCGTCATCGGCCAGGGTGACGTTCACCGACATGACCGAAGCGGGAAGGCGGACGACGGTCGCGTCGAGGCGCCAACCGAGGGCGTCCTGCTCGGCCGCCCGCCTCAACTCGGCGTTGTAGCGTTGGCTGGCCTGGTAGGGGGACGGCTCGTCCAACCCGGACCACGTCCGGAAGGCGGACGTGACCAGGACTGCGTCCGCGCCGGCGACGGTGCCGAAGAACGCGACGAAGATCAGGAGCACCTTGCGGCCTGTCAGTCGGCCGGGAGCGCGCGATGGGCGCGGCGAGGCGATGGTCGGCATGGTCATGGGGCTTTGAAGGTGTCCTGCGCGCGGGCCGTCTCGCCGGTCGCGGCGTCGGCGATGCGGAAGGTCAGGGGGGCGGAGGCTGCCGGCTCGGCGCCGGCCGGAGCGAAGACGAGGACGCGGAACTCCTGCGTCGCATCGGACGGCACGGGCAGGTCGGCGGCCAAGCCGCCCACAACCTCGACCCGCGCCCCGGGCAGGCCCTCGACCGCCAGCGCGTAGTGTCGTTCGCCGGGGCGCTTGTTGCTGAGCCGCACCGTGTAGCCGTTGCGGATACTGCCGTCGGACAGGGTCACGTAGAGCGGGTTACGGTCGTGCAGGACGCTCAGGCCCATGAAGCTGCGCGTCACGAGGCTGTAGAGCATGAACCCGCCGATGCCCGCGACAAGGGCCACGTAGAGCACGGTCCGCGGGCGCACGATCCGGCTCACGGGGCCGCCGCCGGCGGCGCGGCTCCGGCGGTTGGCCTCGGTGTCGTAGCCGATCAGGCCCGCAGGGCGCCCGAGCTTGCCCATCGTCGTATCGCAGGCGTCGACGCAGAGGCCGCACTGGATGCAGTCCATCTGCAGGCCGTCGCGAATGTCGATGCCGGCCGGGCAGGCGGTGACGCAGGCGAAGCAGTCGACGCAATCGCCGGCGGGCTGGCCGGCCGCGCGGAGCGCGGTGGCCTGCTTGGCCGAGACCCGGGGCTCGCCCCGCGCGTCGCGGTAGAGGATGTTGTAGGCGTGCTCGTCGGTGAGCGCGGCCTGGATGCGCGGCCAGGGGCACATGTAGGTGCAGACCTGCTCGCGCATGTGGCCGGCGAGGAGGTAGGTGGTCGCGGTCAGCGTCAGGATGGCGACGTAGGCTGGCGCCGGCGCCTGGAACGTGGCGAGTTGCACGACCAGCGTCGGCGCGTCGGCGAAGTAGAGCACCCAGGCACCCCCGGTCCACCAGGCGATGAGCAGCCAGATGGAATGCTTCATCGTCCGCAGCGCGATTTTCTCCATCGACCAGGGCGCGGCGTCGAGCTTCAGCCGCTCCCGGCGGTCGCCCTCGATCAGGCGCTCCACGGCGAGGAACAGGTCGGTCCAGACGGTCTGCGGGCAGAGGTAGCCGCACCAGACCCGGCCCGCGACGGCGTTCATCAGGAACAGGACCAGGGCCGCGAGGATCAGCAGACCCATGACGTAGGTCACGTCCTGCGGCCACAGCTCGATGGAAAAGAAGTGGAACCGGCCCTTGTCGAGGTCGAGCAGCACCGCCTGAGACGGCTCGCCCGGGCCCCGGTTCCAGCGCAGGAAGGGAACGAGGTAGTAGATGCCGAGCGCGACGACGAGCACCGCCCACTTGATCCGCCGGAAGGTGCCGCGGACCAGCTGCGGCTGGATCTTGGTCCGCGCGGCGTAGAGCGATCCGTCCACGGCCGGGATGGCCGCCCGCGTCGCGCGCCGGCCGAACTTCGTGGTCGGTCGGGGTCTGGGCACGGGGGCTGGTCTTGTCGGCTCGGCGAGGGACATGGGTGCAAGGTTCCGTCCGGCGACGCGGCCGGCTCCGTCGGTCGTAGGTCCGGCTCGGGGCGGCTGCCTTGATCTCGCTCAAGCGCAGGTTCGAGCCCTGTCCGGTGCCAGTCGCACCGGACAGGGCTCGCGGGAGGCCAGACCCGAACCGTCCCCCTCCGGCCGGCCGGACCTGCCTCCCGACTACTGGCCGCCGCCCAGGCCGTGGACGTAGACGGCCAGCGACTTGATGGTCGCCGGGTCGAGGCGGCCCTCCCAAGCAGGCATCACCCCCTTACGCCCGTTCGTGACCGTGGCGACGACCTGCTCGGGCGACGAGCCGTAGAGCCAGATCGGGTCGGTGAGGTTCGGCGCCCCCATCTCGGGATTGCCCTTGGCGGCCTCGCCGTGGCAGCCGGCGCAATTACCCGCGAACACCTCGGCGCCCTTCTCGGCGCTCGCGCTGGCCACGCCCGGCTTGCCGGAGAGCGAGAGCACGTAGCTTGCCACCGCCTCAACCTCGTCACGCTTGAGCACGCCGTCGCGCCCGAAGGCCGGCATGTCGCCGACATGCGCCTCGCCGTGGCCGGAGCGGGCGCCGAAGCGGATCGTCTGCTCAATCGCCTCGGGGGTGCCGCCCCAGAGCCAATCATCGTCCTGGAGGTTCGGATATCCGATGCGGCCGGTGGCCGAGGTGCCGTGGCAGGCGGCGCAGTTGTCGCCGAACGCCGCCTTGCCAGTCGCGAGGGCGAGGCGCAGCAGGGCCGGATTAGCGCGGATCTCCGCGACGGAGGCGCTCGCGAGCTGCGATTGACCGCGCAGGTCGCGCTCCCGGCGCACCGCCTCGACCTCGTCGAGCACGGTCGCGCGCTGGGAGTAGCCGAGCAGGCCGCCGGTGTAGCCGCTGACCATAGGCCAGGCCGGGTAGAGCACCCAGTAGCCCATCGCCCAGACGATGGTGGCGTACAGGCCGTAAAGCCACCAGCGCGGCAGGGGATTGTTGTACTCGGCGATGCCGTCCCACTCGTGTCCGGTGGTCTCCGGGCCGGCGGGCGGCTTGCCGGGGTTGGCGGTATCGGCCACGGCTCAGTCCTCGATCAGGGGGAGATGGGCGGCCGCGTCGAACCGGGCGCGGTTGCGCGGCCAGAAGGCGTACAGGATCACGGCGAGGAAAATGCCGACGAAGTAGAGGAGGCCGCTGGTCTGGGCGAAGGCGGAAGCGTTCTCGTACGTCATGGCACTCACCTGAGGTTTTTCTTGTCTTCGTAGATCTTGAAGTCGACCATCGTGCCGAGCACCTGCAGGTAGACGACGAGCGCGTCGATCTCGGCGGCCTTGCCCTTATCGCCGCCGAAGTCCCGCACGGTGGCCCCCGGGTAGCGGCGCTGGAGGTCGGCGGCGCCGGCACCGTCCGGATCGAGCTGCGCCTTGAGGTCGGTCCGGGCCAGAGCGATCATCTCGTCGGTGTAGGGCACGCCGAGCGCCCGGTTGGCCTTCAGGTCGTCGGCGATGGCGTCGGCGTCGAGGGGCCGGTCGAGGAAGGCGTAGGCCGGCATGATCGAGGCCGGCACCACGGCGCGCGGGTCCTTCAGGTGCTCGCGGTGCCACTGGTCGGAATACTTGCCGCCGACGCGGGCGAGATCTGGGCCGGTCCGCTTCGAGCCCCACTGGAAGGGGTGGTCGTACATGCTCTCGGCGGCGAGCGAGAAGTGGCCGTAGCGCTCGATCTCGTCGCGCATCGGGCGCACCATCTGGCTGTGGCAGAGGTAGCAGCCCTCGCGGATGTAGATGTTGCGGCCGGCGAGCTCCAACGGCGTGTAGGGGCGGACTCCCTCCACCTTCTCGACGGTGCTTTTCAGGTAGAAGAGCGGCGTGATCTCGACGAGGCCGCCGATGGCCACGACGAGCAGCGCGCCGATGAGCAGAATGATGGAGTTCTTCTCGAAGATCTCGTGCCTCTTCCAGAGGCCGGGCTGGGCGGTGGCCATCGGACTTCTTCCGTATGTGACGGGCGTGACGCGTTTGCGGACGGGCCGCCCCTTCGGGCGGCCCGGAGACTTCACTCCGCCGGAGCGAGGCCGACGGTTCCGGGAAGCACCTCGCCGCCGGGCAGCGGCTTGCTCTCGACCGCGGTCTTGCCCGCGATGGTCATGACGAGGTTGTAGGCCATGATCAGCCCGCCGATCAGGAACAGCACGCCGCCCAGCGCCCGCACCAGGTAGTAGGGCTGCATCGCCTCGACGGTCTCCACGAAGGAGTATTCGAGGAAGCCCAGGGCATTGTAGGCGCGCCACATCAGGCCCTGCATGATGCCTGCGACCCACATCGAGGTAATGTACAGCACGATGCCCAGCGTCGAGACCCAGAAGTGCCACTCGACGAGCTTCAGCGAGTAGACCTCACGCCGGTTCCACAGCCACGGGACGAGGCAGTAGAGCGCGCCGAAGGAGATGTAGGCGACCCAGCCGAGCGCACCCGAATGCACGTGGCCGATGGTCCAATCCGTGTAGTGTGAGAGCGAGTTCACGGCCTTGATGGACATCATCGGCCCCTCGAAGGTCGCCATGCCGTAGAAGGCTAGCGAGACGACCATGAAGCGCAGCACGGGGTCGGTGCGCAGCTTGTCCCAGGCACCCGACAGCGTCATGAGGCCGTTGATCATCCCGCCCCAGGACGGCATCCACAGCATGATCGAGAAGGTCATGCCGAGCGTCTGCGCCCAATCCGGCAGGGCCGTGTAGTGCAGGTGGTGCGGCCCCGCCCAGATGTACATGAAGATCAGGGCCCAGAAGTGGATGATCGATAGACGATATGAGTAGATCGGCCGCTCGGCGCGCTTCGGGACGAAGTAGTACATGATCGCCAGGAAGCCGGCGGTGAGAAAGAAGCCCACCGCGTTGTGGCCGTACCACCACTGGATCAAGGCATCCTGCACGCCCGCGAACATCGGGTACGACTTGGAGCCAAGGAAGCTCACCGGCATCGCGAGGTTGTTGACGATGTGCAGCATCGCAATGGTGACGATGAAGGCGAGGTAGAACCAGTTCGCCACGAAGATGTGCGGCTCGGTCCGCTTGCGGAGCGTGGCCAGAAACACGAGGAGGTAGGCGACCCAGACGACGGTCAGCCATAGGTCGGCGTACCATTCGGGCTCGGCGTATTCCTTCGACTGGGTCACGCCCATGAGGTAGCCGGTGCCGGCGACGACGATGAACAGGTTGTAGCCGAGCACCACGAACCAGGGCGCGAGCTCGCCCGCGAGGCGCGCCCGGCAGGTCCGCTGCACGACGTAGAAAGAGGTGCCGATCAGGACGTTGCCGCCGAAGGCGAAGATCACCGCCGACGTGTGTAGCGGCCTTAGGCGGCCGAAGCTCGCGTATTCGAGGCCAAGGTTGAGGGACGGCGCCCAGAGCTGGAAGGCGATGATGCATCCGACTAGGAAGCCGGTGATGCCCCAGGCCATCGCTGCGACGGCCGTGAACTTGATCGGTCCGATGTTGTAGTTGGGCTTGCCGTCGATCTCTTGCGGGGGCGCCTCGACCGACCGTCCCTCGTAGCGCTTCAGGATGGCGGCGATGCCCGCCACCGCAGCGAGCGCGAACACGCCCATATGGACGGAGAACGGCGCGTCGACCGCGCGGGCCGAGGCCAGGGCGCAGAGGAAGGCGCCGGTGAGAAGAGCCAGGCTTAGGCCGACCTCCCCCTCGGTCATGTACTTGGATGCTGGTGTCGCGGCCATGGCTCGCTCGATTCGCCTCGCGCAAAAACGGCTACGCCTGCGCTTAGGTGGCTGGGTGGCCCGGAGCCTTGATTTCGATCAAACGGCCTGCCGCGGTGCCGCCCGCCGGCGGGCGGCGCCCGAACCGGTAGTTGTCCTTCCTCCACGAAGCCCGCTCGGGCCGGGTATCGGCGTCGTCCGCTAGTGCACTGACGCCGACGAAAGCACCACGCCCGATCTCGCCAACCGCCTGCAAACGCAGCGGAAATCGCAACGAACTATGTACCTTTTGAAGGCGTCAGTGCACTAGCGCCCCCTTCCGCGGGCTTGATGGCGAGGCGCGCATGTCCCACGTCCCGCGCGAGCCGGACGGCGGCCGCGACGACCGCGTCCGGCAGCGTGCCGCCCGACGGCTGCGCTGTGATCCTGTCGCTCACGTTCTGGGCCGCGCTGACATCGAGCTTGCCGTCGATGCGGTGGCGAAGACGGCGATGGCGTGTCCGCGCAGGTTCTGCAGCGTCGCCAAGCCGCTACCGCGCGGCGCCCACGTCAGGCGGCAAACGCCCCCGCGGCAATCTTGCAGCGACAGGCCGGGATAGCGGAGGCTGACGAGCGGAGGGCCCGTCGGTACCCTCCGCGGTGACGGGAGCCGCCGTGTAGCAGCGTTCATCGTGTTGCCTCGACGGGCCGGGCACCGGGCCGAGACAGGCGTGCTATCGTCGCGCCGGACCCGCGGCATCGTTCGGGACCGTAGGCCGGACGCGGGCGGGGCCGCCGGCGATGGCTGGACGAACGGGTCGCCTCAACCCCGTTGCGAGCGGCAGAACCCGAGCAGCCCGCTCGGCAGGATCATGGCCGCCAGGACCAGGGGCGCGAGGATCTTGGTGCCGGTGACCAGCGCGTAGAACAAGAAGCCTCCGGCATTGAGGACCAAGGTCACGGCAAGCAGCGCGAACGCGGCGGCCACGGCCAATCCCCCTACGGCGACCGCCGAGACGAACAGCGTCGCGAAGGCCCAGATCGGGTTCCACGCAAGGGATAGAGGGGCGCCCATCGAGGTACTCTCCGGTTGAACGCCGCTCACTTTCCACGGTCCCGGAAGCCTGGCCTTGGGATAGATCAAGGACGACGCACGGTCGCGATGCCGCCGCTCCGGGCGCTTCGGATTTCCGTGCAAGGTGCTCGCACGGGCTACTCCGCGGCCTCGACGAAAGCGGTGCCGGCATGCGGGATGCCGAGGGCGTCTCAGGTCTCGGCGAGCGCCGCGGTGAGCTTGCTGACCTGCGCCTCGTCGTGGAACGGCGACGGCGTGATCCGCAGGCGCTCGGTGCCGCGCGGCACCGTCGGGTAGTTGATCGGCTAGATGTAGATGGCGTGGTGCTCCAGCAGGCGGTCGGCCGCCACCTTGCACAGCTCGGCGTCGCCGACCATCACCGGCACGATGTGGGTCTCGGTCTCCAGGACCGGCAGGCCCGCCGCGCTCAGGGCCAGCTTGGTGGCCGCCGCCTGGCGCTGGTGCGCCTCGCGCTCGGTGCGCGAGCGCGAGGCGCACTGAGGCGCGCGCCGCCGCCGCCAACGCGGGCGGCAGCGCCGTGGTGAAGATGAAGCCGGGCGCGAAGCTGCGCACCGCGTCGCAGATCGCCGCCGAGGCGGTGATGTAGCCGCCGACGCAGCCGAAGCCCTTGGCGAGCGTGCCCTCGATCACGTCGACCCGGTGCATCACCCGGTCGCGCTCGGCGATGCCGGCGCCGCGCGGGCCGTAGAGGCCGACCGCGTGGACCTCGTCGAGGTATGTCATGGCGCCGTAGCGGTCGGCGAGGTCGCAGATCTTGCCGCCCGACGCCACGTCTCCGTCCATCGAGTAGACCGACTCGAACACGATCAGCTTCGGCCGGTCGCCGGCCTCCTGAAGCAGCTCCTCCAGGTGCTGGAGATCGTTGTGGCGGAAGATCTTCTTCGCGCTGGCGGGTAAACCGCAAGCGGGTCCACCGGCTCTACAGGGACGAGGGCCTGAGCCTGCGGCTCAAGCGGCCGCGCCGGCACGTCAGCGCGGCCCACCGAGAGCGTCGGCCTGCCCCAGTGCGGCCCAACGAGCGCTGGTCGATGGACTTCGTCTCCGACGCGCTCTTCGACGGCCGCTGGCTACGAGCCTTGACGGTGGTGGATGCCTTCACGCGCGAAGCTCTGCGGATCGAGGTGGATCAGGGCATCAAGGGCGAGCAGGTCGTGGCTGTCGTTGCCCGCTTGGCAATCCTGCGCGGAGTACCGGAGACGATTCAGGTCGATAATGGGCCTGAGTTCGTTTCGAAGGCGCTCGATCGCTGGGCCTACGAGAACAGCGTCGCGCTGGATTTCTCGCGGCCTGGCAAGCCAACCGACAACGCGCTGGTCGAGTCGTTCAACGGGCGGCTGCGCGACGAGTGCCTGAACGCGAACTGGTTCTTGTCGCTGGCCAACGCGAGGGCCAAGATCGAGGCGTGGCGGCGGCAGTACAACGAGAGCCGTCCTCACACAGCCCTGGGGTGGCGGACGCCCCAGGAATTCGCCTTGGCGGCGGCCCGAGAGGCTGCCGAATGAGAGCCGGAGGCTCAACCCTCGGCCGGACCAAGATCCGGGGGACCGTCATGTCCGTGACGAAGCAGGAACGCAGCTCTGCACCATCACCCTGAACCTTGAAGCCGCCTGCTATCCGGAACGGCAGAAGCGCAACGATTTGTGATTTTCGAAGACCGACGCCGCGCCCTGTGAGCCGGAAACTGTAGCTCGATCCGAAGGAGGTTCAGCGGATCTGAAGGGCGGCCAAAGCTGACGAACTAACAGTCAGCCGGCTATGTTTATTATTTGTCCGCTTTGGTTCTTGATTTGTATCCATCGACCCTTGCGGGTCCGATGGCATCAGCGTGCCGGGTATGGCCTGTCGTGCCGCTCATTGCGGCAGCAAGGGGTAACTCCTCGCCGCAAACCTTGGCCGTTTTAAGGTATGGGTATCTGAGCCGGACGTGCCGGACAGTGGCAATCAGTCGGCTTCGCTCGGTGCATCGCGGATGAAGGCCAGCACATCGTTCAGGGGTAGGGAGCTGGGATACTCAGGAAAGGCGAGGCTCACGGGGGCCCCAAGGGCCGTCATGATGTCCCGCAGCCCCTCCACCCAAGCTCCGGCCTCAGCCTGAGTCGCAAAGCCGGTTCGGACCATCGTCTTGTCCGGTTCGATAGTCACCGTGACGGCAAAGCGTCCGTCTGGTGTGTCGAAGATCTGGTAGCTCACGCGGCGGGCCATCTGGGATGACTAGCGCAATAAGTCGGTTCTGCCAAACGATGTGACGGCTATTTACTTTAGAGCGTTTCAACAAAGATACATCGATGATCGTACATGTGATTGCCATGGCGTGGTACGCCAGCAAGGACCAATCGAACCTGAAGCGGGCATGCATGATCTCGATCGAGAGGCGCAATCCAGCACAGGCTGGAGTGAGCATGATCTCTCAATTTTTTAAATTGTGACATAACAGCCATGGAAGCTGGGTCCATACGCCTCCCCTATGCGAGCGCCGCCGAGAAGTCCTGATGAGGGGGCGGTTCCTAGCGGCGTGCTATTGATTGCACTCGCGGGCGCTCGGCGCTCGGCGCTCGCATAAGCTTGGCGTATAGAACGTGATTACATCTGCGCGGCAATCACATCGTGCATCGACGTCGTCTCATGGCATGTTTCCGTATCCACTTATCCAAGTATGTCGAATTTTTATACTATTAACTGACTATGATAGCATTCTCTTAAATATCGAACTCGTATATTCATGCGCTTGATTATCTGCTGCTCGCGTGATCACGCGTGCTGCCAAGCGATGGCGCTCCGCAAAGGCCAAGCCGTCAGCGAGACCCAGCACCATCAGCGCAGTGGCCGCCACGTCTGCGACCAGACACGCTGCATGCAGGACTGTGGCGACAAGCGGTCCGTTCGAGAGCGGAACTCCGGTGCGAGGATCAAGGGTGTGACCATGGCGTTCTCCCTCGCATGAGAGAACGCGTCGGTAGTCGCCCGAGGTTGCGACGGCGAGCCCGTGCAGGGCGACGACAGTGGCAGGCCGCTCACTGCCGGGCGGCTCCTCTAACCGCACCCACCATGGTGTACGGTCCGGCTTGATGCCAGCACCGCGCAGCTCACCCCCAATCTCGACGAGGTGATTCGTCAACCCACGCGCGGTGAGTGCCTCCGATACCACGTCGACCGCGTAGCCCTTGGCGATGCCACAGAGGTCGAGCTGTATCCCGCCCGGCTGGAAGGCGGCGCCTGAGGCTGGATCAAGGCGAACGCGGGCAAAGCCGCTCCGCGCCTGCGCTGCCTGGATCGCGGCTGCACCAGGCCTGCATCGGATCGGGCCCGGCGGGCCGAAACCCCACAAGTCGGTGAGGGCCCCGATCGTCGGATCGTAGGCTCCGTCCGTGAGGCGCGCGAGGTCGAGCCCCGCTGCGAGAACCTTCCGCAGCTGGCTTGGTAATGGCACCCATGTGCCGGCCGGTGCCTGATTGAAGCGCGTGAGGTCCGACTCCGGCCGCCACTGGCTCATCTCGCGGTCGATGCCATCGAGGAGCAGCGTGAAACCGGTGCGAACATCCTCGGCCTGATGTCCATCAGGCACGACGGCCTTCACGGACCAGGTCGTACCCATCATCTCACCCGACCACGCGACGAGGGTACCCTCCGGCGCGGCGCAGCCGATCGGAGGCAGAGCGGGCGGGATCAGGACGCGTCGCACGGCGCTACGGAGGCAGAACTTCCAACGTCACGTTGTAGGTCGCCCGACGCCGCGCATTCGGCATCGTCGCCTTGCCGTCCTGCACGGTGGCGCTGAGCCAGTACATGCCGGGCGCCGGCCAGCTCACCACGAAGCTTCCATCCGCTCCCGTGCGCAGCTTGAAGTCGTTCAGCTTGTCGCGGTAGCGGATGCCGCCCGGCACGACCTCAATCTCGACGTCCGGCACAGGTAAACCGTCAAGGAGCAGGACGAACCGAGCCGCCTCGCCGGAGACGAGGCTGTTCGGGTGGGTCATGGGACGCAGCGACAACCCTGCAGCGCTGGGATCCGGGGCGACCTCGCTCGGTTTGCCGGACGTGACGAACACCTCCGTGCGCTGCTGCGACTGCGTCACCTGCAGCCCTTCTGCCTCGCGCGGCACCTCCTTCTCCAGGTTCTCTGGGGCGCCCCGCCAGCGCTTCGACATTCCGTTGAGCTTGTAGCTGGCAAACACGGCCGACTGAACCACGCTCCCCCGGTACGTACCCGGTTTGTCGAGGTGGAGGTCGAACGTGCTGCGGTACTTGCCGGTGCTGCCATTCTGCACCGGCACAGAGCGGCCGTCTGGCCCCGTCACCGTGAGCCCGTCGAGCCGCATCGGAAAGTGCTCGAAGTAGAACAGATCGTTCGAGATCGCCGCGTCGACCGTCACCCAGGCATCCGCGCCCGACAGCACGGTGGCCGAGGGCAGCATCCAGGCCCGATGGGCCTGCGCGGGCCAGGACAACGGCACAATGGCGGCGAGTAGCGCGGCCACGGCCGCGCGGCGGAAAGGTCGGAGGGGCATGAGGAGCCTCGCAGCAGGCAACGATTAGGGGGTGAGGGTGACAGCGACACGACCGAGTTCCTCGGCACCGCGCACCTCCTTGGCCCCGGGCTCACCGGCAGGCCAGGACAGCGGCAAGCGGACGATCTCGCGTCCGCCCACCTCGCGCGCCGCCTCGACGACGATCTGGTAGGAGCCGGGTGCGAGATCTTTCAGCGGCGCAGCATCGGCGGAGAAGCGCAGGGCGTGCTCCCCGACAGGTCGGGTGGCGCCGCTGACGCTGTCCACCGGCATCTCGAGCTCGCGGCCGACGCGGCGCCACCACTGCCGCATGTCCTTGAGCCACTTGGTGCCCTCTCGGCCGGGCTTGGCGATGTCGTACCAGACGGCTAGGTTGGCCGCGACGCTCTGGTCCGGCCGCTCGAGCCAGACGGCCACGTAGGGCCGGTGATACTCGGCAACCTCGAGGCGGGGGATCTGCACGCTGACGGTCAGCTCGCTCGCTCCGGTAGGCGCCGTGAGCAGGGCGGAGAACAGCGCGGTGACGCTCGAACGCAAGGGGCGGACCTCAGGCATGGATGAACAGCAGGGCGATGAGGAGCGGAGCCAGGAGGCCCAAACCGACCACCGGCCAGGTGGCGGGCCGGCGCCCGGCGTGGAACCAGAGCAGCGCCAGCCCGGTGAGGCAGAAGACCAGGCAGGCGGCCCCGAACCCGTCGATGAACCACGACCAGGCCGAGCCGGTGTGGCGGCCCTTGTGCAGGTCGTTGAGGTAGGCCAGCCAGCCGCGGTCGGTGACCTCGTGCATGACGCTCCCACCCCGGCGCGCGAGACTGACCCAGCCGTCGCCGCCTGGACGCGGTAGAGAGAGCGAGACCTCGTCGGACGAGAACTCCGCCTCGGGTGTCGGCCGGATCCCGATCTCTCGGCTCAGCCACGCATCGACAGCGGGCGGCAGTGGGCCCCGCCCGCGGGATGGCAGGGCTTGCACCAGGGGCAGCAAGTCGGCCGGCAGCGCCGCCTCGCGGGTCGCGACGCGCGCCCGTGCTTCCAACTGCGCCGCATGGTTCAGGGTGATGCCGGTCACTGCAAACAGAAGCATGCCGACGAGGCATAGGGCCGAGCTGATCCAGTGCCACGCGTAGAGCTGCTTCAGCCAGAACGCCCGCCGCTTCCGAGCACGGTGTCGATCCTCGCTGGCGGACGGCACCGGGTGCCCTGCGACCAAAGCGCTGTCCTGCGGCAGAACGTGGTCGCTCACATCTCGGCCCAGCGGCGCAGCAGGTTGTGGTAGCAGCTCGTCAGGGCGACAGCAGCCGGATCCTCATCCGAGAGCTTCTGCCGAACCCCGGTGATACCCTGGTCCATGGCGAAGAGCAGCGCGCGCTGACCGTCGTCCTTGACCATGGACTGCGACCAGAAGAACGCTGACCACCGCGAGCCGCGGGTGATCGGCTCGACCCGATGCAGGGAGGTCGCGGGATAGACAATCATGTCCCCGGCCGGCAGCTTCAGCGAATGCGCGCCAAAGGTGTCTTCGATCACCAGTTCGCCGCCGTCGTAGGCGTCAGGCTCGGTGAGGAACAAGGTGGTCGAGACGTCGGCACGCATCCGGATCCCGGCGCCCGGCACCATCCGGACCGCCCCGTCGACATGGGCGCCGAAGCCCATGCCGACATCGTAGCGGTTGAACAGCGGCGGCAGCACTCGCAGGGGCAGCGCCGCAGCGTTGAAGAGCGGGCTGCGCCCGAGCGCCCGCAGGATGAGATCGCCGAGGTCCCGGGCGATGGGCGCGTCCTCCGGGATCTGCAGGTTGTTCTTGGCGCGTGCCGCCTGAGCACCGGCAGTGACGCGGCCGTCGACCCACTCACTCGCTTCGAGGCGAGTGCGGCAATGGGCGACCTCCTCGGTTGTGAGGACGTTGCGAACGTGGACGAGCATCTCAGAACCGCGTGCCCAGGCTGACCAGGACCGTGCGTCCCGAGGTCGGGATGGCCCGGGTGGAGAAGGCACCCGAATAGTTCAACTCGTCCGTCAGGTTGTACGCGTTGACCGCGATCCGGTAGTTCTCGGTCTCGTAGGAGACCAGCGCGTCGAGCGAGAAGGTGCCGGGGATCCGCGTGACGTTGTCGCTGGCCGGGAAGTAGCCATCATCGAAGGTGACGCCGCCACCGACCGTGATCTTGCCGGGCAGGTCCCATAGGGACCGCATCACCGAGGTTAGGTCGTAGGTCGTCCACAACGTGAAGGCGTTCTCGGGCACGTAGGGAGCCACCTTGCCGATATTGGCACCCGACAGGACCTTCCCGTTCAGATGCGTGTACCCGGCAAGCAGGCTCCACTCCTCGGTGAGCCGCCCCGTCGCCGTGAACTCGAAGCCGTCGACGCGCCGCCGCTCACCCGCATCGAGCGCGCCAAGGATCAGGCCGCCAGTGACGGGATCGACGTCGAAGCTGTTGCTCTTGTCGACCCGGAACAGGGCCGCGGCGAGACCGAGGCGCCCACCGAGCACGCTGACCTTGCCGCCGATCTCGTAGAGGTCGCTTTCCTCAGGCTTGAGGGCGGCCGTGCTCGGCACCTCGATGCCGGTCGAGTTCGCCACGTACTGTCCCTGTGGCGAGAAGCCTTTGGCGTAGGTGACGTAGTAGGTCTGATCCGGCGTCGGCTGCCAGATCGCCGCGCCCTTCGGGCTGACGCCGGTGGAGGCCGCCGTGACCGTCGAGCCGAAGATGCCCGTCGTGGTGTTGGTGGTGGCATAGGTGCTGACGAACCGGTCGACACGTACGCCCCCAAGCAACGAGAACTGCTCGGTGAGCCAGATCCGGTCGCTGAAAAAGCCGGCGAGGTTCGCACCGTCACCCACGCGCTGGTTGTTGTAATTCCGGTAGAGCGCGTAGCCGGATTGTGTCGGGTCGGGTGCCAGCAGGCGCTGGTTCGGCCGGGTGCCAGCCACCGCGAAGTTGATGCGGCGATCATTCTGGTAGAAGGCATCGAGGCCGGCCACCACCTCGTGGCGCAGGAAGCCCGTGTGGAACTTAGCCACCGCGGTCGTGACGTTCTGCGCACCCCAGGCGTCCTGATCGAACGCCGTGCCACCGCCGGCGCTGTAGGTGACAAACGGATTGCCGCCTGCAAAGAAGTCCCGGGCGCAGAAGGTCGCTGGCGCAGCGGTGCTGTTGGTGCAGAGCGGGTTCGTGCTCGCGAAGTTGCGGCTGTAGAATGAGAGCCGCGTATCATTGGTGACCGTGAGCCAAGGCGTGACCGTCCACTTCATCAGCGAAGTGAGGAGGTGCACGTTGGCGTTATCGCGGTCTGTCTCGCGTGCGTAGGACGTCGAGCGGTCGAGCCCGAACTCGGTGATCGGCCGTGCGTAGCGGTCGCCGGGGCGCTGCACTGTCGGCACGCCGTAATCGGGCGTGCGCTCGCTGTGTTGGAACAGGTAGTTCAGGTGCCAGGTGGTGTCGGTGCCGAGCCCGAAGCCGAGCGAGGCGGCGAGGCCGTAGCGATCAGACTTCGTGTGGTCCCGGTCCTGGATGTCCTGGCGGTGGGCCACGCCCGTGATGCGGATCGCGGTGGTCTCGTCGATCTTTCGATTAATGTCGAAGGTGCCTCGCGCGGTGGGACCGCTGCCGCCGAGCGCGTCGACGGCCGTGAAGTCTGTCAGCAGGGCGCGCTTCGAGATGATGTTGATCGCCCCGCCCGCGGTGCCGAGGCCGAGGGTCTCGGATGACGGTCCCTTGATGACGACGACGTCACCGATGTTGAAGCTGTCGCGGGCGTAGACGCCGAAGTCGCGCAGGCCGTCGAGGTAGACGTCGTTCTTGGCCTGAAAGCCGCGGATGCGGAACTGGTCGCCGTTGAGGCCACCGTTGCCCTCGCCGGAGCTGAGTGTAATGCCCGGCACGTTGCGCAGGGCCTGCTCAAGCGTGGTGGCCTGCTGCTGACGAATGACCTCGCCTGGCACCACGGTGACGGCCTGCGGGGTGTCTTGAACGCGGCCGGGAAAGCGGGACAGCCCGAGATCGGCGTTGAGAGTGTTGGGCAGACGGCCATCGTAGCCCGCGACGGTGATCTCCTCGAGGGGGATTACCCCGCTATCCACGGGAGCGGATCCTGGGTTCTGAGCGTAGGCGTCGAAAGGAATGAACGTGCCGAGACTGGCTGCGAGACCGACGCCCAGCGAGCCTACGGTGCCCGCGTCTCGAAACGACAACTCCGTACGCATCTCTACCCTCCAGGAACAATGGAGGCATAGACGTTCACGTGGGCGTGAGGCAATGGATGATATATGCTGTTTCCACGTATGATGCGCTGTCGCAACAATCTACAATAGTTACAATCTAGCTCTCTCGAGAATCTTCGTCTGATGTTAAATGGAATAATTCTACTTTTCCAAGCGAGTGACGGCTGCGGGAGAGCGGCGAAGCCGTGAGATCCACCGGCGCGAGGCGGACACAATCTATGGGTACGGCAGAACCTGCGCTCTGGGAGCTGCACCACAACACGGAAGCCGACTGGCGCCGCATCCTTGACGGATCGCCGGACAGCGCAGCGCGCTGGATCCGCTTCGCCGCGGAGCGTGGCTTCCGCTCGGCCCAGGTAGTTCTCGGGCAGATGCTGCTGGATGGGCACGGCGTGCCGCGTGATCCCACGGCGGCCTTCACCTGGTTCCGGCGCGCTGCATCCATCGGCAGCCTTGACGCATGCAACATGGTCGGGCGCTGCCACGAACTTGGTTGGGGCGTGCCGGCGAGCCACGCGGAGGCGCTCAGCCATTATCGCCGCGCGGCTGCGGGCGGGCATGCGTGGGGCCTCTACAACACCGGGTGCCTGCTGCTGTACGGAGATGTGCGGCGTGACCATGCGGAGGCGTTTCGCTGCTTCTCGGCAGCGGCTGAGCGCGACGAGCGTGAGGCGAGCAGCAAAGCCCTCGGTATGCTGGCGCGCTGCCACGAAGAAGGGTGGGGCACTCCTGTCAACCGCGTGGCTGCCCTCCGCTGTTACCGAGCCGCTACGGCTGCGGGCGATTGCTGGGCCGCCCTCAACCTAGGCATGATTCATACCGAGAACGATCGGGTGGCCGAGGCACATGCCGCTTTCGAGACCGCACTCGCGCATGCCACCCCGCACTGCCTGCCCATGATTGTCAGCGCGTTGAACGACGTGGCCGACCCCAGATTGGCAGGATTGATAGCTGATGCGATGAGTCGTGCGCAGCAACTCGATGGGATGCAAATGCCAGTATCTCTTCCATATCATAAGCGCGACGCGCTGCAGCGACACAAAGCAGCTTGGATCCTAAAGACTTCTATCATTGCAGCCTACTTGATGAAGTTACTTGTTGATAGCTGGCCTCGAGGGTTATCGTGAAATCGAATAGGATAATTTTTTGATTTTGATGGTGTCTAAGGTAAAATATATTTTTCAGAGCCTCGTCCACCGCTACGATCCGCATGTCTTCCGTCTCACCGCGGCGCTTGGGCATTACGCCCGCAGCAAGGATCATCTGAAAGGCAAAATCAGATTGAAGAGCGAGCACGGCTAACCAGCTGTTATATAACGTCAGCGACTTGGTAAGGCATTCACTTCTCTTAAGAAGCAGAGCGTCGGGCAGGATGAATCAACCCTGCCCGATGCCTTGCCGGCAGAAGCTATGCCGTGCCTTGTCAGATTTTGCTGTTGGTCACCGGCGGAGCTGTCATTTGCTCCTTCTGCGCACCTGAGTCAGGCCGGGCCGGGCCGAGCACCGGCTCCTCGCCAAGGGGCTCGAACGCCTTGAAGTGGAACTGGCCCTTGCCGTCGATCGATGGGCCTTCCGAGTAGCGGCCGGGTGGAACCGGCGTGCCGTTGCGCTCGGTGCCCATGAACATGTAGCTGAACTCCTGCGCCTCCTTCGACTGGTCGAAGCTGTTGGGCACCGGCAGCGACTCCTTCAGTCCGCCCATGTCCTCGATGATCGCCAGCCACTGCTGCTGGTGCATCGTGTCGCGGGCGATGAGGAAGCTGAGCATGTCCTGCATGCCCTTGTCATGGGTGGAGTTGTAGAGCCGGACCGCCAGGGTTCGGCCGGTCGCCTCCGCCGCCACGTTGCAGAACATGTCGCCGACGAGGTTGCCGCTGGCATAGACGTGCGAGCAGTTGAAGGGTGCCCCATCGCAATCGGCCGGGAATGCGGCCATACCGGTGGAGAGCAGGTGGCGCTGGAGCATGCCCTCGACCACGTGGCGCGGCTGCTCACCCCCCATCACCGCGCCGACGATTGGGTTGCCTTGGACCGAGGTCTCCTGCAGCGTCGCCGGCGCATCCTCGAGGTTGAGGGCGACCGCCGTCGACAGCATCTCGATGTGGCTGATCTCCTCGGTCGCGGTGTTCAGCAAAATGTCGCGGTATTTGGTGCTCGGCCCGCGGGCGCCCCAGGCCTGGAAGAAGTACTGCAGGCAGACGCGGATCTCGCCCTCGATGCCGCCGATCGCCTGCTGGAGCTGGCGGGCGAACAAGGGATCGGGCTTCTCGACCTTCACCGGGTACTGCAGGCGCTTGTCGAAATAGTACATCGGGGCCTCCTGATTGGAATTTTCCTAGTCGGAGCTCGGTGGCACCCTCAGCACGGTACTCCACCGGGGTATGCGACTTGCGCTCCAACGTTCAGGCGGTCGATGGGTTCATCTTAGAGTAATTCTAAATTAAGCTATTCGTTTGGTGTCGCGCGGGCATTCCAGCATCCCATCCTGTGGCCAAGATGTATGAAAAATGACCGGACACTGTTGTCGAATTCCAGCGGCCTTTCGGCTTGGCGTCTCGCGCGGCTGCTTCGCCCGAGTGCGATCCCAACGAGCGCCGGCCTCCTGGCATTCCCAGACGGAATTCGCCAACAGTGTCTGACCGTTTTCCTTACATGCAGGCGGGTCGGCCAGAGCTGACGCGCCTTACGCCACAGCCGCGCGTGCCGGAGGTTGTCAGGAAATCCTGTTAGCCATCCAAATTTCAGAAAAAGGGTCCGACAATCAATCGATGATCCTATCTGCCTTGTCCATTAGAGCCTTCCCCCATGGACCGTTCCATGCCCTGGCTGTTTTCTTTCCACACGAGCGGTATCAATATTAGGAACAGCGACACCTCTTTGCTGTAAAATATTATTTGTATAACGCAAATCGCCGCAGGTCTTACATAATTTTTCTTTCCTCATAGACATGTGTTCTCATGTCGAAATTGCCTCGTACAGACACAGCCTTCAGCTCTTCCGCGCTCCTTCACTCAAGCATGCTTCTGCAGACAAGCCGCGAGATTATGCAGAGCGATCGCGGCAAGTGCTCGCAATCAATAGGATCTCACCTATGGTAATTACCCACGGGGTGTTTTTGACGCGGGCGTTCGTCGTCCCGTCCTGTTCGGGATGGTGGGGGGTGATCAGGCGGTGATGGTGGTGAGCAGGGTGGCGAAGGGCGTGGCCTTGGTCTTGAGCGCGGCAGTGGCGACGACGGTGCGCACGTCTGCCTCGCCCTTGGCCGCCCACATCGCCCGATAGCCGTTCGTCACCTTGCGCTGGACCACCGCCGGCCGCAGGTCGCGCTCGCAGGCGTTGTTGGTCACGTCCACCTGCCCCAGGAAGGCCAGGAAGGTCAGGAGTTGATCGTGCGCCCGGCCCATCCGGGCTTGGAGCGCCTGGGTCAGATCGCACGTCGCCGGGGCCTTCAGGATGGCATCGAGGTCCTGCTCCAACTCGCGCCGCTTGCGCGCCAGGGTCGAGGCGGCCAACTCGGTCAGCCCTCGGGCGAGCCCGAAGGCCTTGTCGAGCCACCACGTGAGCCGCAAGGCGATCAGATCGTCGCCCGCCTCGACCGCGTAGGCCACGTCGCGGGCGAGATGCGCCAGGCAAGTCTGCTGGTGCTCGCCGTGGCCCTGCTGGGCCGAGTACCGGTCGGAGATCCACACCAAAGGCCGGTGCCCGGCCATCACCTCGCCGACCACGGCAGCAGACCGGCTCGGGGCGGCGTGATGCACGACCGCGTCCTGGCAGCGGAACACCCAGTGGTAGCTGTTGGCGCCCTCGATCCGCACCCCGGTCTCGTCCGAGGCGACCACCGGAGCCTGGCGCAGACGCGCCAGCGCGGCGTCCCGGCCTTCGGCAAAACAGCCTTGGGCGCGCCGCAGCAGGTTCATCAGCCCGCCCCGGCTCAGCCGCAGCCCGAACAGGTCCGACAGGGCCGCCTGCAACCGGTCGTAGGACAGCGCCTGAAAGGTCTTCGGGTACGTCGCCACCGCGTGCAGCCGTGGCCCGAACGGCGTCGCGTCGGCTCCCGCCGGCCGCGGGGCGGCGACCCGGGTCCGGCAGGCCGGGCAGGTCACGCACAAGCGCCGGTGCTGCTCGACCACCGGGCGAACGAGCGGCAGGTCGATGCGCTCGTGCACGCTGACGGTCTCGGCCGGAAGATCGGCCGGCAGCAGCTCGCCGCACGATGAGCAGGCGGAGGGCCGATGCTCCACCACCTGATTCGGATCCGGCGTCAGCGCCCGCTTGTGGCCCTCATGTCCAGGCTTGGCCCCACCCGGGCGGGACTTCTCGCGACGCTCCTTGCGGTCGCTCGCCGGCGGCTTGGACGAGGTGCGCGACGTCTTCTCGGGCCGGTGCAGCTTCAGCACCAACTCGATCAGTTCCTCCTTGCTCAGGCGCTCGAGGTCACTGCGGCTCATCCCGACAGGGAACCAGCCAAACAGCCGTCCGGCAAGGGGACGGTCCGACGCCCCCTCTCGCGACCGAGCTGCGCCGTCCCGACACCCCACTGGGTAATTAACCCTCCCGCCCCCGCCATCCCAACACAGGACGGGCCGACAAACGCGCGTGCCAAAAAATATCCCCTGGGTAATTACCGGAAGTCGGTTGAGCGATGCAGCATAGTCAAAAAAGCATTAGGATCCTTGCTAAGCGCTATGGCAACAACCAGAAGACTGTCGCCATAGGGAAGAAGCGCTTTTCGACGGCCGATGGCATGCGGGAGCGAGCGTGCCCAGGTCAACTACGACAGCAATGACCAGCTTCATTCGGGCGCATCCCACCGACGTTGAAGCTAGCTGCATATTCACCCGTCGCGTGAAGACGCTATGCAGACTCACACACCATATGGCCATCTGCAAAGCCTGGACGGACGAGATATTCCAGTTCGCCCAAAACCCGTACCGCCCAACTACGGGACAATGCATCTGTAGATGCAATCAGTTTGCTTAGGTCGATTAAATATTTCGCCCAAGGCGCAAAATGTGGTCTCGTAATATGTTGCAGGCAGGTCCCATGAGGGCGCTAACGTCGCTGCCAGGCGTGAACTGATATTTAATCGTTGTGATCCCAGCCAAATCACTCGGCAGCTTAAGTTTCGAGCCCTTCGGCTCCATTAGGATGGCGCGCTGGCGTCCCAAGCTCCCCATGAAGAAGCCCAGTTCGAACACAACGTTGTCCCGGGGCGTTGGCCACTCTTCGTCGCGGACTTCTGTCTTGTCGTCGGGGTGAGCGACCGCTACCGCGAAATCAGATTGCATCAACTCCTCTTCCAGCGTCTCAAGCGTGTAGTTCGTCACCTTGAAGACACCGTTCGCCCAAACGACCGTCAGGAACGGGTCGTTCGCGAGCGCATTCTCGATGGCTCGTGCCACCGGAAGGGCCTCCGAGGATGAGAACAGGAATACACGCGGCTTTTCGTTTGCAGGTCGGATCAGCGCGTTTCGTTGCTCTAGGCGTCGCGCCAACTCCTGCGCCATGCGTCGCCAGACCTCGGGATACCGGTCGGCAACGACGGAGAATTCGGCCTCGCTGACCTTCAGGACGACGGCCTCGGTCGTCGCGGTCACGGTCGCTGCGCGCGCCTGGAATGGTGCGACGGCTGCCATCTCGCCAACCTGATCTCCTCGGCTACGCATGTTAACGCGATGGTCGTTCACGACGATCTCGAAATTGCCGACTATGATGAAGAACAGGTCGTTGTCGGTGCCTCCCTGCTCAATGATTGAGGTTCCGCGTTCGATGCGTACGAGCTCGCCCACGTCGACCAGGGCTTCGGCAAGGCCAGGCGTCCCGGTAACGAGCCTTTGGCGGCCCATCTCTTCCACGAGGCGCACCCGGCCCCGTTCGCCTTGAAACCGTTCGAGCATGGCACATCCTCCCGACTGTTACGCGCACCCACCCGATGCGCCTTTGCCGCGCCAGGGCCTCACGGCCTGGCGACGCCCAGCGGGCAACCGTCCATGGTCCCGCAACAATCCTTGCCTTCGAACGACTTCCAGAACGACCGCTCCGCGGTGGCCATGTCCTGCATCGCGCCGACGATCTCGACTAGGCGGCCGGCATGGTCGCGGCATCGCCGGAGGGTCAAGGGCCGCTCGTCCTGCCCGCAGGGGCAGGCTTGCCGAAGCGTCGCCGGGCGACGATGCATGACGAAGATGCGCGCCATCGTCCGGCCGTCAACCTGCAACCGAACCGCGCTCCCCTGCGACGAACACCCTTTTGACCGAACCGTGGCCACACGTCCTTGGAACAGCCGGTCGCGCAGCCGGGGCGAGACCGCCGCGGCCGCTTCGAGCGCCTTGCGCTGATGTACGGCAGCGCCGCCATGGGCCCATTCGCGACGGTCCGGCCATCGGCGCAGGCGCCGCGCACGCTCCTGCAGGCGTAGGAACTGCAACACGGCACCCCACCATGTCGCGCCTTCCGCGGTGGCTTCGAGTGCTAGGTTCTCATAGGGCTCCCAGTTCAGGCAGAACGACCCATCGGCATTGATGTGCCGCATCGGGCAGAACGCCGGGAGACGAGCCCCTAAGGTCGCCTCCCGAACATATGGCCGGCCGCCGCTCGCCTGGACCTCAAGTTCGTAGCCGTGGAGGCTCCCGTCCGTCATCAGGATGGGCACGGCCGCGCGTAGGAGACCATTGGTCGAGAGAAGCGGCGTGATCCCATATGCCGGGGCTGCCGACGCGAGGATCTCGACCGCCGCCGGCTGGATCATTCCCCGCCGACCTCGACGTAGGGTGTGACCACTTGATCGGCAGCCCTTTTGACCGCCGGCGCCGCGGCGGCGAACGCCTCGGCCTTGATGGCCTTGGCGGTCCGGTCGCCGTCGGCTGCAAGTCCCTCCACCGCCTCGTTGTAGTCGAGGCCGTCGAAGCGCCGGGACGGGCCGAACAGGTCCCTGACTGCTTGCGTCCCGGATTTGTATGCGACCTGCCCGATGGCCGTCTGCGTGCCCGTGCAACGCTTCTGTTCGGACTCCGAAGCCAGTACGCCGCGGCTCACCGAGCATCGCAAGCGGTCCCCGTGCGCGCCGAGCCGCGTCAGGGTCATCGGGCCGAACTCGATGCCTATCGCAAGCCCGAGCTTTTTCACGTCGACCCCCTCCTCGTCGAGCTTCTCCAAGGCGAGCTCGAAGCTGCTCCGAAGGGCACCGGCGCACAGTACGGCCGTGCTCACCGTCTCCTCGTCGTCGGTCGTCTGCGCCGTTCCCTCGCACAGCAAGCCGTGGATGCAGTCGCCGATGAAACGGACCCGCCGGCCCTCGAAGTCGACGCCCATCACGCGGTCGAGTTCGGCGCGGATGACGTGCAAGGCGCGTACGACATCCTCCGACGTCCTCGCTTCCAGGTGGCGGGCCACGTAGGCCGTGAAGCCATCGATATCCGCATAGACGGAGACGGCCTCCTGACGTCGGGAGTTGGATGGTGTCAGCGCGATAATGTCTATGGTGCGCAAAGGCGGCGTGTGGCGCGAAAACTCGTAGTTGGAGAGTGGGTTCTTAGCGAGGTCGGCGCGCCATTCTTCCGCGAGATCCTCTACGTCGAGGCCGAGCTTGGCGTCTGCCTGCGACAGGGCTACCTCGCTGGCGGTCATCTTGGTCTTGGACGGCTCCTTGACCTCGGTCAGGCCTATCGCGCGCCGGGCGTTGTTCGTCAGGAATATGCCGACCGCGGACCCCGCCGCTGAGAACTTCGCGGCATGGTTCGCTGGATCCCCCAGGAACAAGGGCTCGCGACCGCCGTTCCGGCCGTTGTTCACGACGAGGGCGAGACCGCTATCTATCCCGACTCTGACCCTGGCCGCGGGAACATACTCGTCGTCGTCGCCTGTGGCCGCGCAAACGTCGATGACGAGCTGGGCGATGGCGACCGCGCGATGGAGCCTCCGGGCTTCGGCGCCGCCGTCCTCCTCGTCGTCGCTGTCGTAGGGTTTGTGGACGACGGCGTGCAGCCGCTGGTTATGAAAATCGACGCGCAGCGCATCCGCCCTGTTGAGGATGCGGCGCACGCTTCGACCGTGCAGGTCGAGGAACCGAAGCGTTCGCTTGTGGCATGTCTCCCCTTCGCTCAACGTGCAGTTCAGCATGTCGTCGAGGTTAAGGATGTCCGCGTAGAGATGCACGGCCTTCATCCGATAGGCCTTCGCGGTGGGTATGTTGCCGAGCGACATCTCGCGCTTGAAGTCGACGATCTCGACCTTCTTCACGTCCTTGATCTTGGCGGCGATGTGTTCGGCCGCCCGGTCACGCTTCCAGCTATGTGCCATGTCAACTTCCGCCTGTCGACGGACCGGGCAAGGACCGGCCTGATTGTGAGTTTCGCGGTGGATCGAGGGATGCGGACGTCAGCGCTGCACCGGGCCGACGACATGGCGCCGCCACTCGATGGTCCCGCGCCCGAACGTCATGAGATCTCTTCGGAAAATATTTCCTCCGTGCCAGCATCGGTGACCTGCATGTATCGGGCCCGACATGAGCCAACCCCGACGTCGATGACGGCGTAGCCATGGGTGAAGACCCCGCCGCGCGTCTGAAGCCTCGTGCCCTCAATGATGGCGGGCGTCTGCTCCAGGTCGTCGAGAGGCTTGTAGATGTTGTCGAGGACAGACACCGGGACGGCGCCGTGGCCGATGCACCGACCAACTTTTATTCCCGAGAACGGCTCGTAGATCCCCAGCGAGTGCTCGTGGCCCCAGAACCAGGCCGCCACGCAGCCGTCTCTGTTCATGCGCTCAAAGGCACGCATCAGGTGGGGGTTGCTTGGGTTCCTCTTGCCTTGCGCCGGCTTGGCGCCGATGGCCGAGAACGCGGAGAACGGCTGGTGATGCGACAGGAGTATGGTCCGACCTCCGAACTCCTCGATCCGCTGGCAATGCCATTCCAGCTCGTCGTCTTCGAGGTGGGTCAGGGCATCGGCAACTGAGTGGGGATTGTTGTCGTGCAGGCCGGTATCCATGGCAAGGAACTGCCATCTCTCGTCCGCCGAGCGCAGGCAGAAGAAACTCGCGCGCTGCCGGAGGGAGCCCTCGTTCAGCTTCGGCAGCAGATCGTAATATCCGACCCCGCCGCAGTACATGTCGTGGTTTCCGGACAGCGTGTACACCAGGGTTGGTCGCTTGGTCCGCAACTCCCGCGTCACCGGGCGGAGGAAGTTGTCCTCGCACTCCTTCCTGGTCCCCGAGTAATAGATATCCCCGAGGTGGACCAGCACGTCCGGGTGCTCCCCTGCGATGGACCTCAAGACCTCTATGGCCGGCCGTGCGCCGGTGCCCCAATCGCTTACGAGCGCAAGGCGCGAACCGGCCTTGATCTCGTGCGTCTCCGGACCGGCCTGCGCGGGCCGGACGTACGGAATCGGCTTCCGCTTCCCGTCCGGACCGAAATACCCCGCGTAGGCACGCAGGGTCGTAACCCATTCCACGTCGCAGGTCCCAGTCCTGTATTCGTCCTCGACCTCGGCGAGCGCAGCCTGGTTGCCACTGGCGAGGGCCTTCACGTAGCGCAAGGCCAGTTCGACGCACACCTTGCCTATATCGACCGGTGACAGATCCCGCGCCGCCGGCGAGGAAGGCCGCACCCCGGACCCGATGCCCGCGTCGCGCCCGCACTCCCGTCTCGTGATTGCAGTCGCCTCATCGTTGAACGTCGCCGAGGCCGACCGTTCCAGCCGTCGTGCACCCGGTCCGGAGGCCTTGGCGTCAATGCGTTCAGCGACCTCCGCAACCGCCGATTGGAACAGGGACAGCACCGGATCGCGCACACTTTCGAAAGTTTCGGGCATCGACTTCACCCACTCCTCTCTTCGTCATCCTGGAACCAGCGCTTCAGCACCGGGAGATATCGCCGGACCTGCTCCCGGTCGCTCTCCTTCTCGTCCTCGGGTAGGTCCTCGTACTGCATGCCGAATTGGCGCTCCCATCGCTCGACCAACTCGGCGGACAGGACCAGCGACCCGTCCGGCCGGCGGACCGCCTTGGCATGGACGTAACGCTGCCAGTGGGACCACCGCTCGTGCTCGATGGCCGCCAGTTCCTCAATGAGCGCGTCGTCATCCCCACGGTCGCGAACCATTGCCTGCCATCCCCGGTCAGATCAGCTTCTCGGCCACCAGCCGCCTGTAGTGCTCGCCGAGCACGGTCAGCTCGCAGCTCTGGCTGTCCATTGCGGCATGCCACATGTGGGGGGCCCCGACCGGCCGGACCAAGTTCACTTTCACGTAGCTCTGGAGCACGGCGAAGATCTCCGTGTTCGCGGGGTTGGGCGCCACCCCCGTGTCCGGCCTTTCCCTTTCGGGCTCGAACGATGGATCGAGCTTGATCCTGTGACCCGGGGCTGGGAAGAGCGAAGCAAGCTTTTTAAGATCAGAGAGGGATATGGGGGGCTTGGCCCTGCGCAATGACACGAACGACTTCACGTTGGTCTTGAACACCGGTCGCTGCCCGCCCCATGGTCCGAGCGACTGGTCGATGTGGGCATAGACGCTGCCCGGCGTCACGTCCCCGACGAGGTTCGCGGCCGCCCCGTCGAGCGCGTGGACCAGCAGGTTGGTGAATACGCCGGGGGCGCCGTTACCGCCCTCGTACGCGTACTCCTTCTCGGTCGACGCGGTGAGGAGGGTCATCCCCTCGGCAATCTCGGCAACGCCGCTGCCGCCCGCCCGGTTCCCAGCTATGCCGCCGTAGCAGCTATCAAGGATGATGATCCTGTTCTTCGCCTTCGACTGCCTAGCGAACGTCATGATTTCGCTCAGCGGGAGGCCGTCGTTGCCGTCCTGGCTGTCGCTGGCACAGAGGAAGCCGCCCGTCTCGTCGACGAAACCGTGGCCTGCGAAGTAGAGCAGGGCCACGTCGGGATCGCCCGCGAAGACGGCCTCAACCTCCGTGCGCAGTTGCCGTCGGTCGAGCGGGTTGCCTCTGTCCGTCGCTGTCAGGAGCCTCGGCGTGGTGAAGTTCACCGACTGGTCGAAGTTGGTTTCGAGGACGCCGGCGACGGCGGTCGCATCGGCGACGCAGCCCTTCAGTGGCTTGAGGCGATCGTAGTGATCAATGCCGATGATCAAGGCCTTCCGCATCATGCCCTCACAGAGAGTCGATGAATGCGGCGATGTTGGCATCGCTCCAGACGACGGTCCTCACGCCAGCGATTTCGGTCCGGTCGCTGGCGTGGGCCCAGACGCCGATGATCTTCTTGCCTTCGTCCTTCGCGCAGGCGACCTCCCACCTCTGGCCGGTCGACTGCGGCGAGTTCCTGCTGACCAACACGATCAACCCATGGCAACGCCGTATCCGCGTGCGGACTTTGTCCTTCCAATCCGTTTCGTAGGCCTCCTTCACGGAAAGGTCGATAAACTTATATGGAGCCCGTGGATGCAGCGACTGACCTTTAAGAAAATCCCGCTGTCGTTCGTTCTCCATCGCGAATGCGACGAAGAAAATTTTCTTCGTTGACAAACTCTGCCTCCTGCCGCCCCGTTGTTTACCGCTGTCCAAGCGACGATTTTAGAGAGCTATGGAACGACCTGAAACCGCGCGACTGCGCCGTGCTCCCGTACCCTTGTTGCCGGTAAGTCTCGACGAGATGCTGCGCGCGCTTAGACTCCGTAATATATCTATCCAGGTCGGCCATGTTTTGAAGGTACGGCCATTTTTGAAGAAACTCAGGTACGGTCGCGCCGTCCGACACGAATGAGGCCAGGAAGCGCTCCTTCTCCGTGGCAACCCCGATTTCCCATGGCACCCACCACGACGCCCGAGTAATAGGACTGATAACGGCGAGCAACTGCGAGCATTCATCGAGGCGCATCCGTATATAATCAGCCAAATCTGGTCCGCTTTTACTTAACTGAGCATCGATGACGTCGATATACACGTCCAGGCCGCCCATCCGGAGACGGGCAGCTATGAGCGCGGCTCGCTCGGAGTCCTCTTGCTTATGTGAGACGAAGACCTTTGGCGTCATTCCTGGCCCCCTAGGAACATAATGGCAACATGGCAGAGCCAAGTCGAGCTGTCGAGTCAGGCGTCGCCTATCAGCATACCCTGTTGAGACAGATGCATGAGACAGCCTCGGCCGTCTCAACAGGGTTGCAAATCAGACCATGAGACAGGTAGAAGTGAGGCTCTAGATCCTGGCGAGACGAACAATGGGCAAAATCGGCTACGCGCGCGTCAGCACTACGGATCAGGACCTCTCCCTCCAGCTCGCCGCCCTCTCAGCCGCAGGATGCGGCGTCATCCGATCCGAGAAGATCACCGGATCCACCGTCACCGGACGCGCCGAGCTGCGTACCGTCCTCGACTTTATCGGCAACGGCGACACCCTCGTGGTCACCCGCATCGATCGCCTCGCCCGATCCCTCGGTGACCTCCAGGACATCGTCCGCGAGCTCAAGGCCAAGGGCGCCTCTCTCGTCGCCACCGAACAGCCGATCGATACTGGCACCGCCGCCGGCAAGGCCTTCCTCGACATGCTCGGGGTGTTCGCCGAGTTCGAGACCAACCTGCGGCGAGAGCGCCAGATGGAGGGGATCGCCAAGGCCAAAGCCGCCGGCATCTACAAGGGCGGCAAAACCCGGATCTCGGCTGACGAGGTGCGACGTCTGGCAGGGGAAGGTGTGGGTCCCTCAGCGATCGCCCGACAGCTGAGAATAGGCCGAGCCAGCGTCTATCGCCTGCTCGGCGCAAATAAGGTTGCGGCGACCCTGAATGGCTCATGCGATAGCCAAGGGAGAACCGAGGTCGATCTGGAAGAGGACCCTGACCTCTGAGGTGTCCCGGGATCCCAACCGTCCCTCCGTCCACCTCAGCGAGATCAGGGGCGAGAACGTGCTTCCGGCACTCGGCATGTCAGCATCCATGCCAACCAAGCACCTCGGCGTCACGCGCCAAGCCGCTCCGGCGATGCGCCTGTCGATCCCTTGGCCGCTCAGTGTCCGTCGATCGACCCGGGCTTCCATCCCTCCGGCAATTCATCACCGGGCTCCGGCGGGCAGTTGGGCACACGGGACAGGAAGGCGTCGAGCTCGTCGAGCGAATGGCCCTCTGCCCGCTGCTTGAAGAACTCGGCCGCCGTCTCGACGGCTCCGACTTTCTGGGCCACCGCCGTCGCAATCCACTGGTTCAGGCTCACGCCGTCCTCCTTGGCCAGTCGTGCCGCGGCCTGCTTGATCGAGGTGGGAAGCTTGAGCGGATAGGTAGCCTTGCTCATGATGCCAGCTCCTGCAGCAGCTCTGCCGGCCGCAGCACCCGCACACCGCAGCGCGGCGCAGCCGACACAAAATCACGAACGTTGTAGGTCACGAGCGCGTCAGCCCGGCCGTTGATGGCGGCCTCAAGCACCAGTTCGTCATCGGTGTCGCGCAGCTGCGGACGCCAGCGCAGGCGAACGTCCACCGGCTCGATCACCCCTGCGAGAGCGCCCAGGATCCGATCGACGTCGGCCAAACTCAGTCCTGACACCTCGCGCTGTCCCGGGCGCTTGAGTACCTCCTCGTACTCGAGGAGCAAACTCGTCGTGGCGAGTGGGACGACGCGCCGAAGGCGAACCGCTCGGAGGATCACGAAGCCCGCGCCCGCTTGGCTTCAAAACGCCGAGGCGATCACGGAGGTATCCAGTACGACCCGCAACATCTCACAATAATAACATCCCATGGGATATTAGGCGAGCCGTCCTCGTCGTAGAGGCGTGCGCGCGCTTGCTGGCATGGCCGGTAGGCAAGCCATCTTGAAGGTTGGTCGCGCCCTGACTCGGCCGCGGCGCCTGCGCCCTACCTTCGTCAATGACCCGGGGGCGTGGAAGAATGACGCCAGGCCACCGGGTACGGTCCCTGGAACAGGTCGCCCATAGCCTTTCGCTGGAACAGGGTGCGCCAGCGCCGGCGCTGATGCTCGTCGCGGTCGTGCAGCATATGGCAGCGCTGGCAGAACGCCGCCAGGTTGGTGTCCTGGTTGTTGGCGGTGTCGTGGTCGCGGTGGGCCGCCGCCAGCACCACCTTGGTGACCCGGACCCGAGCGAGCAGGTTTTCGTCGCGCAGCCGATGCCGGAGCCGACGACCCCGACCGTCGCGCCAACCCGAGATCTCGTCATCTCACCAGCGTCCATCGCCGAGATGAAAGACCCGCTGCAGGTGCGGGCGTGCGCATGCCTCGCATCGTCCTCGCGCCCGGCGGAAGCGGATTGCGTCGGAGAGCTGGGGCCAGTCGATGGGGTAGAAGAAGCGGTGCTCCGGCCGGATCGGCATTCATGCTCCCCGATCTACCGGTTTAACAAGGCCAAGGAGCCTATCACGCTCCAGGGTTAAGAGCTGCCTACTCACATCAGGCCTTCCGTTCGCTTCGACCGGAGATCCTCACCATTACCTTCACCTGGCGCCCGAGATCGATCGTGCCAAAACAGATTGATCTTCATGCTCGCATGTCGATCATCACGCAGACACGCATTCGATCAATTTTTACGTAAGCAGCTTGCGAAAATTGAATACCCACCATGAGACTGATCATGGGATCAGGAGATCGCGACGCGCATGACTCGATTTCCGCAAATCATAGAAAATAATATCGGCTATAGACTGCATGATGTTGATCAAAATACCGTTGCGAACACCTTGCAAGGGCGTGCTCAGCTGGTGGTCGACCTTCCACTTTCCACTGTCTTACCCTTTTTCCTGCGCGTGAGGAATGTCGATGCCGATAATATCATTGCCCGGCTGCCGGAAAAGGATCATCTGACCAAGATGGGCGCACAGCCGTGAGCCAAATCGGCAGCTTCTGGCGCGGCATCATCGTGTTCGTACTGACCATTGCATGCCTCGCCGTCTACTACCCGCTCGCCTTCGTCGTCCAACACGGGTTCGACCCGACCAGTTGGCACGACGCCCTGCTTCTTCCTCAGGGGTGGTTCGAGGACCTGCAGCACAAGGAGATCCTTCCCTGCATCGGCGTCTACGTCGACATGGTCCGTGGCGAGCACCGGGCCTTTGCCGATGGTGGCGTCGCTGCTATGGCGATCCTCGCACTCGGCGTGGTCGGCGGCGGCGGCTTCTTCGTTCTGAGTGCCCCGCGACCGGGATTGCGCGATCCCCGCACTGTCCTGGGCAGTGCCCGCTTCGCCAACGCCGCCGAGCGCGCCGCGATGGCTCGCGGCCTTGAGCTCGGCCTCGATCCGATCACCAGCCAACCTGTTCGGGTCCAGGTCGAAGGCAACCTCCTCTCCATCGCCCCGCCGCGCACCGGCAAGACCTCGGGCCTCATCATCCCCAACCTCGCCATGCCCCGGACCTCGGCGTCTGGGACGGGCCGGCCGTCGTCATCGACCCCAAGGGCGAGATCTATCGTGCCGTCGCCATCCGGCGCCGGCGCCTCGGCCGTACCGTGCGATGCCTCGATCCCTTCAACATCGTCGGGGGTAGCGACCGGTGGAACCCGCTCGCAACTCAACCCGCCAACGACCTGCTCTACCTCCAGCACCTCGCCCGCCTGCTGCTGCCAGGGTCCGCAGGCGCGAGCGAGAGCAGCCAGTTCTTCCGCAACCGCGCCGCCGTCCTCTTCCTCGGCGCCGTGCTCGCCGCCTTGCGCTCGGATCAGCGCACGCCGCTCGCTGCGGCCGGATACCTGAAGGACCTGCCCGCGCTCGCCGCCGCCCTGGGCAACGCCAACGATCTCGCGACGCGGGCCGTGCGGGCGTTCATCGCCAGCGAGGCCAAGAGCAAGGAGGATGTGATCTCGACCGCCGAGCAGGCCTTCGACTGGCTCCTCGACGAGCGCATGCAGCGCCTGACCGGCCAGCCACCCTCCCAGCCGCTCTCGCCGCCTCGCTCCGGAAGGAAGCCGCTCAGCGCGGCTGGACGCCCGAGAGCCTCGCCCGCGACTGCATCGACCAGTACCTTGAGGTTGCCCTGCGCCACCGCGTGGTGCTCGAGCGCATGGAGCAGGTCGACGCTGCCCTGCTGCAGCTCGCCCAGACCGTGGGTGAGATCGAGGCGGCGGCCGAGGCCGTCGAACCCGGTGCCCTGTGCCGCTACCGACCCGATCGCGATCCGGCCGGGACCCCGTGACTGCCTCGCTGCAGCGCCTGCGGCCCGGGCTCGAGGCGGCAGCCTATTATCTGACCCAGGCCCAGGACGAGGCCCGGCCAGACCGGCGCGAGGCCTACTACCAGGCCGAGGGCAGCGGGGTGTGGTGGTCGAGCGGCGGGAGCGTCGTGCGTCACGGTGCGGCGATCATCGGCGCCTCATTCCGCGACCTCTGCGCCGGTCTCGACCCGGGCACCGGCCGCCCTCTCGTGCGCGGGGCTGGCGTCGGTCACCATGCCGGAACCGATTGCACGATGACGTCCGGCAAATCCGTGAGCGCGCTTTGGGCGGCGGGAGATGCGGATCAGCGCGCCTTGATCGAGCAGGCGCACCGGGCAGCGGTTGATGCGGCCCTACGGTTCATCGAACGCGAGGGCCTGATCGTGGTGCGCACCGGCGCCGGCGGGCGCGAGCACCGCCGTCCCGCTGATTTGATCGCGGCGACTTTCGACCACTACACCACCCGCGAGGGCGATCCTAATCTACACACGCACTGCGTGTTGCTGAATGTCGCAGGCAATCCAGGGGAGAGCAGCGGCCGCTACAAGTCGTTGCGCCACCTCACGACCGACCCCGCCCGGCTGTTCGAGCAGCAGCGTGGCGTGGGCGCCGCCTACCGGGCGGCCCTGGCCGAGCAGCTGCATGCCCAGTTCGGGTGGCGCTTCCGTCCGGCCGGCAACGGACAGTGGGAGGTGGCGGGGGTCGCCGAGAGGGTGCTGGAGACGTTCTCGAAGCGCTCCGCCCAGATCCGGGAGCGGGTCGGCTCCGAGGCGACGAGCGCCCAGCGCGAGGTCGCGGCCCTGGCCACGCGGCGAGCCAAGGACCTCTTGCCGAGCGGTGTCGAGCTAGAGGCGCGTTGGCAACGCGAGCTGGTCGAGCTCGGAACGGATCTCTGGCGAAGTGCCCGTGAGGCAGCCCGGGATCCCGAACTCGCGCAGCAGATCGAGCCGAAGCACGATCTCGTGTTCGATCCGCCTGAGATCTCTGGCGCCACGCCAGTCGCCCGAGCTGCCTCGAGACTGCTGCGGCACGAGAACGTGATCACCCGGGCGGCATTGCTGCAGGCCAGCCTCGAGGAGGCAAGCCTGCACGGGCTCGGCATCGGAGCCGTCGAGGCTGAACTCGCGCGACTCGAGCTCGAAGGCACGCTGGTGCGCCTGTCCTCCGCGGCGCTCGAGCCGAGCCAAGGGGCGTGCTGGACCACGCCTGGCATCGCGGCCTGCGAGGCGGCCCTGCTGCGCGCTGCCGAGCGACCGCGGGAGAGAGTGTGGATCAGCCCTGAGACGGTCGCTGCGGCCCTCGAACAGGCTCCCCAGATCGCGCCCGAGCAGGCCGAGGCGGTGCGCCTGGCAGCTGGTATGGACGGGGTGTCGCTGATCGAAGCGGGCGCGGGTACGGGGAAGACCACCACGGCTCGCGTTCTGGTGGAGGCTGCCAGGATTGCTGGACTGAAGGTTGTTGGTTTGGCGCCGTCCTGGGTGGCGGCCGATGAGCTTTCGCGCAGCACCGGTATTCCCGCAAGAGCCATCGCGCGCTGGCGCTACGATCAGGCCCGCGGCCCGGCAGCCCTGGCGGACCGTGACGCGGCTCTCGGAGCCGACAGCCTGGTTCTGGTCGACGAGGCCGGGATGGTCGGCACGCGCGACCTCGAGGCCGTGCTGAGCGCGGCGCACGCTGCGAGCGCCAAGGTGGTATTGTTGGGCGATCGCCGCCAGCTTGCGTCGGTGGCCGGGGCGAGCGCGCTGCGGGCGGTGGCGGAGGTATGCGGTCGCCAAGCCATACTGGGGCAGGTGCGGCGCCAGCAGGTGCCGTGGCAGCGGGCAGCCTCGGAGCTAATGGCGCGGGGCGAGACCGAGGCGGGACTGCGCGCCTACGCGGGACGAGGCTGCGTCGAGCTGGTCTCTGGAGCTGAGGCGGCGCAGGCGCGGGTCATCGCGCTGTGGCGCGAGCTGCGCGGGCGGCACGGTGAGGACGTGCTGATCGTGACCCGCCGCAACCGTGATGCGGCGGCGCTAAACCGACTTGCGCGGGAGGTGCTGCGGGCCGAGAGGCGGCTCGGGCCCGATCTGGTCGAGGTGAGCGCGGTCGACCGCGAGGATCGGCGGGTGGTGCTGCCGCTGGCGGTAGGTGACCGGTTGCGGTTTGGCGAGACGCTGCCTGAGCTCGGGGTGCGCAATGGTAACCGGGCAGAGGTGCAGGAAGTGACGGTCGCGGCCGACGGCCAGGTGCGGCTGCGCCTGGAACTGGAGGACGGGCGGGTCCTGGAGGAGGCTTGGGAACGGCTGGCCCGCGCGCCACGGTTCGGTCCGCGCCGACCCCCGCGGATCACGCCTGCGCTGGCCGGCACGGCGCACGCGGCCCAAGGTCGGACCAGCGCCGCGGCGGTCCTGTACGTGGGCAGCTCCGCCGACGCACGTGAGACGTACGTAGGTCTGACTCGCCACCGGCAAGAGGCCCACGTGGTCGTGGAGCGGAATCGTCTCGACGCGCTGTGCCGACAGCGACAGGCGGATGCGCGACTCGCCCCAACGGAGTCGATGCTGCTTGAGCGGCTGTTCGCGGAGGCTGGACGCTACCGGGAGAAGGCGAACGTGTCCGACTACGTAGTCGACCGCCTCGCGTTCGTGCGAAGCGGGGTGGTCGATCTACGAGAGGCAGAGATTGGGCTCGGGATCGGACGAGCCGTTGCTGCGGCGCGCGCGCTGGCGCATGCCTTGCGCCGGATCGACCTGATGCCGCGGCGCGGAGAGCTGTTCCCTCAGCTTATGGCCTGGCGGCACAATCCCCAGAGAGTACAGCAAGGATTGGAGCGGGCACCCACGAGTCCTGCATTCGCTCTTGAGGCCCAAGCCAGGGATGTCACGCCTGAGCGTTAGCACGATCAATCCATATTTGAACGGCTTATATAATATTTATAGATTGATTGGGACTCGACTATACTATGACAGCATTTTTTATGGTTGTACGCTGCTTTTCATATTGAGATCGCCATTCAGAATTGAGCATATCGTTGAATACGCTATTGTGCTTCTGTAAAAGTCGAGCAAATTCAGCGGCATGATTGCACCCAAAAGTACTCTGTTCCACTGCAAGGCGGAAGCGGATATTTCGCTCTTCTATGTCAAGGCTATCTATGCGGTCAATGTTCTGTTGTGTGATTTGTTGCCTAAATGCATTGTATTTATTGCTATCGTTTTGACTTTTCTCATCATCATGGTTCGCGCCCACTTTGTATTCTGGAGCGTTATTATTTATTTTATCAAATTGTGTGCGAATAAAATGTGATACGCCTGCGGCCGCGAATTCTTTGAGACGGTTAAGTTCATTTTGTTCTGAGTTAACCTGCTTTGACATGATGGGTCTCACAAAAATTGGCCTACACAACGCCACAGTGGACGATATTATGTAATATATATTGCATAGATTGCATAAAATAATATGTTTGTTCTCAACGCTACGGATATAATCTGAAGTGGCTCCGTACATATCGTCGTCAAACAACAGGATCATGGAATTATCAAAGTCTCATTCTAGCATGATTATATTCGTATAAATTTGTAAAATCATGCTATAATTCTTAATACACAAATACGTATTTTATTATTTTGTCAGCCGCAACTTGCCGATATTTGCGGCTATCTGGTTGAACGCCGCGATGAGGCTGCCAGAGTCATTAGCCTGGAAATACTGGCTTGGAGATGATGCACAGTCCTTGAGTAGGTTTATGCCCTGCTGATCAATCGGATCCGACGAAACGCTGAATCCGATCGTATAGATCGTGATGTTGGCCGGACTTGCCTTGGCATTCGTACAACCTTGCCGCGTTAACTCGTCAAGGGCTTTACGCGCTTGAGTGCCGTTCGCTACGTTCTGGTAGCTTGACGGAAAATGAATGTCTGGATCACTGCCGTCGACGTTAATAAAATATCGATTTGACGAGAAAATCGATCTATTGTACGAAGAACTATTATCTAACCAAGTATTGGCGCCATCAGTCATTAAAACTATTATCTTACCGACTGTGTCGCTGCCGTACGATGTTCCGTCTGCAAAAACGCTTTTCGGAGAGATCGTGCGCCAGCCCCACATCAGCCCCTCATGAATGTTGGTAATGCCAGCGGCTACCATATTTTCTATTAGTGTATTAAGTACCACACTATCTCTCGTCAGGCGTTGTAGTGGCTGAGTCGTGCAGCCGAAATTTGGTCCGTTCTTTCCTAGCTCTGCTATCACAGCACCAACTTTAGGGTTGCGCACAGTGTTGTACTTGCAGGCGCGCCCCTCAGCGATCGCGAATGAAGTGTTGGAGGCTAGTTTCGGGCAGGATCCGCTCGTTGACCCGTCATCGTCATCGATATAGCTGTTAATGCTGTAGCTGCCGTTCCAATACGAGTTACCGACCAAGCCAGGACCACCTTCATCCGGTGCCAAGTACGGCATGTAGAGCGACGCATTGCCGTTAGTAGACATGTCGGTCACATTCTGAGGGTAAGGCAGCGACTCGAAGCAGCCGGCCCATTTCCAACTCGGCACAGCAGCCTGGAGCTTCGCATATACATCGAACCGGCTAGTGAACCCCGCTGCTGCCATACCGGAAAAATTTCCCCAGTGATAAGGTGATTGCCCCTGTGTATCAACCCAACTCGAGTAGCGGTACGTATTCGGATCGACCGCTACCGAAGCAGAAAAGGGAATGATAGCAATCTTTGTACCTGCGGCAAAACTAGGATTACTGAGCACATAGCTGACAAATTTCTTAGCAGCATTTTTAAGGGCAGTCAGCTTGGTAACACCGTCGTTACCAGCACTATTCATAGACCCAGTATTGTCAAGGACGATCGCAATTTCGAATGCCTTTGGGACGGGTGTGGCGCATTGCGCTTGCGCACTGAGGTTGAGTGAACGAGTGCCGGTAATTGTACCGAAAAATGCAGTCGAAATCTTGCGGGTTTTCAAAAAAATTTGACGCGGGTTGCTGGTAATCGTCAGAGGGTCGACGACGAGGCCGGCGGCGCCCATTTGGCCGGTCATCGCCGACACGGCGAGCGCGTTGAGTTCTGTGCTTGTCGCAGTCAGGGGCGTCTGGCACAACAGGATCGCGGCTGCGTCGGTCGCAGCCTGCAACTTGGTCTCAAGCCGCGTCGCCATACCGTAATCGAGGGCTGCGCCGGACATCATTAGCATCGGCAGAAGCAGGAAGGCAAACAAAATCGTGATGTTGCCATCCTGATGACCCAGGAAGCGATCCCAGAGGCGTGAACGCGGTCGCGGCGTCGTAGCTGAACAGTCAGGGTGCTGAACCATCGCAGGTCTTCTGGTTTGTGCCAGGTAGGACGATCTCGGCGAAGGTGTTGGTGCCATAGGTCTGACCGCCCCGTATCGGCCATGGGACGCTCGCCGACAATGTGATTTTGTCACTGACGCCATTAACGAATTTGACCAAAGCTCCGCCGAGTATCGGCTTGTAGCTTCCGCTGACCTCAACCAGGACGTAACGCATGCCCTGGGTGCGGTAGCCGTCTGGCACTATCAGGTCGGTAGCCGGGCCGACCGCCCGGGCGCTTGCGCTCGCCGAGGCTGTCGACGAGCAGACTTGCGGTACGAGGTTGAGCCGCGTGATATCGACGCCCATCGCGCTCACCGCGACCGTCACGCCAGAGGCATCGAACGGGCGCATCACCTGCGGGGCGATGGCGAAGATGTCGCTCATGAGCGTGGCGGTAAGTGGGTTCTGAGCGTCACCCTGCGAAGCGAGGTCGGCAACAGTGCGGGCGAGCAGCGTGATCTTGCGCCACATGTCGGTGGCACGGGACAGCTCCAGCATGCCGGCAAGCATCATCAGCAGGACGGGCAGCAGCATGGCGAATTCGATCGCGGCAGTACCGCGTCGGTCTCTGAAGAAGGGCCTCAGCACGCAGCAGCTCCCGTCATCTGGTAAGGCTCGGTGCGGAAGACAGCTGTCGAGGTTAGTAGACTGAACCCGTTTTCGGCGCCGCTAGTGAACTGCCGGGTGTCGAGGCCGAGAAGGTTGAAGAAAGTTGGGAAGGGGACTGCGGCTGTGACCATCACGATCGTTCCCGGCTTAGCACAGGCGTAGTTCGTTCCAAAACTAGAGGTCCAGGTGCCGGAACTGGTATTGATTGGCTTCGGCGGGGTGGCTCCCGCGAAACTGTTGACGGTACTTACGTCGAATTTTACATTGCGGCAGTTGAACACCACCGGAGTCGTTGCTGTGGTAGGGCCGCACATCGTAGTCTTTAGAAGGCTAAGCAAGGTCGCGGCGTCAGTTTGACTGGCATTCGCGAGCTGAAACTGTCCAGTGAAGATCGTGCGCACGGTGTTCTGAAGGGCGCGTTCGAAATTTTGGGCGGCCCAGATCTGGAAAGCGACTTGTAAGATCGCTCCGACGAGACCAAGGAATGGCATCGCCACGATCGCGAATTCGACTGCCACGCTCCCCCGGCAATCGGTGATGAAGATGCCGCCAGCCGCGCATTCAGAGTGCTTTACACTCGATCGTGTGCGGCACTGATCCGGCTGTCGATCTACCGATAAACAAACAAAGTTGGCCGGTTGTTTAATGAATTTGCCGATCAAGAGAAGTCGTGAGAAGAACAAAGTCTGAAAAAATGCGGATTGTAAGCTCGGCATCATGATCTATCGCACATTAATTAAATTATCATTTTAAGATATGTTAATACGAAAAAATTTAAAGATAAGTAAACGATAAACTTTTTGCATGCCCACATCGAGCAAATTGTGGACAATCATAGCTTGCCAACAGCGGCGCAGCTTAGCGATGAATTTGGTGTACGTGTATGCGTTACCAGAGAATGTCGTGGTTCACCTCTTCTTGTGGCCTATAATTAGGATCATCACCTTCGATTGCTACGGCACGCTCGTGCAGTGATATGAGATGTTATACCCTCGCGCCTTGGCATTGACGGGTCGACGCCAAGGCGTCCGGCGCACCAGCGCCGACGCCCGTTCGGGCTTAGCCAGCTCCTTCGCCCGGACCATCGACCATCGTCGGTTCGCCCCGCTTTGCCGCCGTCGAGGGCCGGCATGTCGGCGATGCCTGTCGAGAGAGTGCCTCTCATCGTCGCGGCAGCTCGTCCTGCAGGACCACCTCCTCGGCATCCGCGTGGCGATTGTCGAGCTTGCGCAGCTCGGTGGCGATGTCCTGCAGGCTGGCCTCGCCCTTGCGCAGGACCCGGTCGGCCTCGGACAGGCGATCGCGTTCCGCCGCGGTGATGCTGCGGGCGCTGAGCACCACCACGGGGACATCGGCGCAGCCGGGCAGGCCCCGCAACCGGTCGAGGAACGAGAACCCGTCCATCACCGGCATGGTCAGGTCGAGGAGCACGAGCCGCGGCACGCCGCGTCGGACCTCGTCGAGTGCCTCGTGCCCGTCCCCGGCCTCGCGGACGGTCCAGCCGTTGCGCTCCAGAACCGTCCGGAGGCGGTGGCGCATGTCGGTGTCATCGTCGACCACGAGGACATCGCCGTCCGCGGTCCGGAACTGGTCCAGGATCGTTCGAATGCGCGTCCAGTCCACCGGCTTCGGCACGGCCTCGACCGCTCCGAGAGAGGCGCCGAGCGACGCGTCGGCGACGAAGCTGACCATGATCACCGGGATGCCGGCGGTCTCCGGCGTCGCCTTCAGGGCGGCGAGCACCGACCAGCCGTCCATCTCCGGCATCATCACGTCGAGGAGGATCGCCCGCGGCTGGAGCGACGTCGCGAGATCGAGGCCGGTACGCCCGTCCCCGGCGGTGCGGACGGCGAAACGCTGGCGTTCGAGGAACCGGGTCATCAGCTCGCGCTGGCTCGCTTCGTCGTCGATCACCAAAACGAGGTCGTTCGACGTCGCCTGGTTCTCAGGAGCTGCCAGCGCCGCTTCGCCGGCCCGCTCCGGAGCGACTGCCGGAACGCGAAGGGTAAAGCGCGTGCCCTCGCCCTCGACGCTCTCGACCGTGATGTCGCCGCCGAGCAGCTGGGCGAAGGCGCGGCTGAGCGCCAGCCCGAGGCCGGTCCCGCCGTAGTTGCGCGTCGTGCTCTCGTCGGCCTGGGTGAAGCGCTCGAACAGGCGGCCGACCTGCTCCGGGCTCATGCCGATGCCGGTATCCTGGACCGTGAACCAGAGCCATTCGCCATGCCCGTCGCTCTCGCGGCCGGCTCGGAGGGTGATGGTCCCTCTCTCGGTGAACTTCGTCGCGTTCGAGAGCAGGTTGAACAGGCACTGGCGTAGCTTCACCGCGTCCGTCCGCGCCCGCCCGGCATCGCCGACGACGTCGAGGACCAGGACGTTGCCCTTCTTCGCCACGAGGGCGTCGACGGTGCCCGCGGCATCGGTGACGAAGGCGGCGACGTCGATGTCCTCGGCGTAGAGTTCCATCTTCTCGGCCTCGACCTTCGACAGGTCGAGCACGTCGTTGATCAGGCCGAGCAGATGCTGGGCGTTCGACTTGATCTTGCCCAGGTCCTTCAAGAGGCTGTCCTGCCCGAGATCCTCGGCCTCTTCCTCCAGCATCTCCGAGTAGCCGATGACCGCCGAGAGCGGCGTGCGCAGCTCATGGCTCATGTTGGCGAGGAAGCGGCTCTTGGCGCGGCTGTGCTCCTCGGCGGCATCCCGCGCCTCCCTCAGGGCCGTCTCGTAGGCGTGGCGCCCGGTCACGTCCGTGTGCACGCCGACCCACTCCCGGACCGCCCCGTCGGCATCGCGCACGGGGACGGCGCGTACGGAATAGTGCCGCCATGACCCGTGCGGCGAGCGGACTCGGTGCTCGACGACGTAGGGCGTCCCGCTCCGGACCGCCTCGCCCCAGACGCGCCGCGTCTCGGCCAGGTCCTCCGGATGGATCGCGGCCGACCAGCCGCCGCCGCGGTACTCGTCGAAGGTCTGGCCGGAGACCGTCTCCCAGCCGGGCTGCTCCTCGACGAGGTTGCCGGCGGCGTCGGCCGTCCACATCACCCCGTCCACCGCCCGCACGGCTGCGCGGAAGCGCTCCTCGCTGACGTGCAGGCGCCGTTGCGCTCGGCGCTGGTCGAAGGAACTCGCCACCATGGCGAGGAACAGGACGACGAAGGTTACGCCGGCCACCGCCAGGGCCAGGTTCTGCTGGTTCACGCCGAGCGCGGCCGCGTGCGCGGAGTGAGCGCCCGCCTCCTCGGCGGTGAAGGTCGCCGCCGCCATGCCGGTGTAGTGCATCCCGGCAACCGCGAGCCCCATCACGCCCGCCGCGGCGAGCTTCTGCCACGGCGTATTGCGGCGAAACGTCAGCCACAGGGCGGCGGTCGCTGCCGTGACCGCGATGGCGACGGAGGCCGCGACGATGGCCGGATCGTAGGCGAGGTTGCCCGGCACCCGCATCGCGGCCATGCCGGTATAGTGCATCGCCGCCACCCCGAGGCCCATCAGCGGCCCTGCGACCAGCAGCGACGGGACGTCGGTGCCTCGGCGCGCGACCCAGGTGAGGGCGGCGGCCGTCGAGCCGATGGCGATGAACAGGGACAGGAGGGTCGGGCCGAGATCGTAGGCGGCGGGCATTCCCATCTCGAAGGCCAGCATGCCGATGAAGTGCATCGACCAGATGCCGCCGCCCATGGCGACCGCCGCACCCGCGCCCCAGACCCAGCGCGGCCCGGCGTCCCGACTCCGGACCCGGGCGCCGAGGTCGAGCGCGGCGTAGGACGCGAACACCGCGATGACGATGGAGAGTGCCACGAAGGCGGGGTCGTAGCCGGTATGGACCATGGAATTTCCGCTGGGGTACGACGAGGCCAGCCCACGGACATGCATCGGCGCTGGATCGGACGCCTCTTCGTGAACGCGATATCGGTGCGTCATGCTAACTGGGGCGCGGGTTCATGCCCTCAAGATGGCTCGGACGCAAATCCGCCCCAACGGGTGCCCGGACCATCAGCAGCGACGCTCACGTCGCGGACTTCCATACCGCGGGGTTTCGGCAGGCGGCCGAACACGCTGCCCGGCATCGTCTCCTCGCGAGAGCCTGATCGACTGGCCGGGCCGAATTCATACGAGATCCTGTACTTGAGCCGATCGATTGCTTCGCGATGCGGATTTCGGCTTCGCTCAGGCGTGTGGAGCCGTCGGCTCCACCGCGCGGGCTCGTGATACCGTTTCCGGCAAGTCCGTCCGAAGGCGCGGCGATATTACTGCGCGAGATCGCGGCGACGCTGGCGACGCATGGGCGGGATGAGGCAGCACAACGGCACGACCGACGCTTGACCATCCCCTACCAGAGTGACGAGCCGGCCGGCGCGGTGCAAGGTCGAGCATGACCCGGGCGCGCCTTTCCGGCAGTCCGGCTCTACTGTGCTGGTTTGCACAGGCATGCTCCGTACAGGAACACCGGCGTCAGACGAGGCGTTGAGCTGCCTCAAGCTCGATCACCCCTCGCAAGTCGCTACCTCCAGTCTACATCATGCCCAACGCCCGCACCATCGGGGCACTCGTCAGGAGTGGGATCGTCACGGACGCGCAGGTGGATGCAGCTGCCTTGGCCTACCTGGCCGGGCCAACTGCGGGTTCGTGCAAGATGGCGCCCGGGATCTTCCTCGACGTTGCCGCGGCCGTTGAGGAGAACCAATGGGCTAGGATTTTCGTCACAGTGCCAGGCTTCTCGTTCGAGCAGAGGCGGATGGCAGTCCGAACGGCCATCCTGCTGGCGCGGCCTGGGTAACTCTCGCAGGCCGTCACCTTGCAACCCGCACACCAGCCCCTCCGAGCAATTCAGTGCGTGAGATGTGGTTTGGTTTTTTCTTCTATTTGTCATTTATGTGTTCTATATTGAAACTCCAGTAGTCCCTAGTGGTCAGTCCAAATGTATCATAACCGAAGGAGGGCAGCACGAAAAAGTCTCTCTCGGCGGCCGCCGGCGAGGATAAAGGTGTGAACGAAGGAGATCTGTTGGCTGTCAACGGGAAGGCACCAGAGTGGTTCCTATTCAATTCAACCTGGTGCCCGTGTACCTATTTCAAGGTATAAGAGCAAACCCGAACTCTTCGCATCATGGATCCTGTGACTCCAATCGGTCGTGAAGGGGTTCCACGGATTCCGAGCTTGGCAGTTTAACCGTTAGTAGTTTTGTTCTATTTAAAACCCCTTTTGTTCCAAATCGAGATAAGTCGAACACTGCCACGTCCAGCGATTTGAAACACGACCAAGTCACATGATGTAACCTCAAAGACATAAGATTGTCCAGGGATGCCGCAGAGCAGATTTAACTGTTGTTTTAATCTCAGCCAATAAACATCCCGCTTCTCGCAGCGCTATTGTCGCTGCAGGCGAGGACGCGTCCATGTCACTGTTTCGGTCCGGGCTGCGCGCCCTCATCGACGCTATCAATCGCTCGCGGGCATGCCTCGAACTCAGCCTCGACGGCACCATCCAGAACGCCAACAGGAACTTTCTCGCGCTCGTCGGCTACAGCCTAGAGGAGCTGGTCGGCAAGTCGCACAGCATGCTAGTGCCCACTGCCGAGCGCGAGGGTACTAAGGCGGAGGCGTTCTGGGCCAGTCTGCGCGCAGGCGAGCCGCAGACTCGCGAGTTCAAGCGACTCGCTAAAGGCGGCCAGGAGATCTGGGTCCTCGCCTCTTACAATCCTGTGCTCGGGCGCAATGGCAAACCGATGCACATCGTTGTCTACGCATCTGACATCACAGCGCAGAAGACGCGCAGCATTGACACTGAGGGACAGGTTGCAGCTCTGCATCGCTCGCAAGCCGTGATTGCCTTCACTCCGGACGGCACCATCCTTGATGCCAACACCAATTTCCTCTCTGTTGTCGCCTATGAGCTGAATAAGATCCAGGGCCAGCACCACCGGATTTTCGTCGATCCAGTGGAGCGAGAGAGCGCAGCCTATCGCGAGTTTTGGGCCGCGCTTGGTCGCGGCGAGTATCAGGCCGGCGAGTACCGGCGCCTCGCTAAGGGCAACCGCGAGGTGTTCATCCAGGCCACCTACAACCCGATCCGTGACGATGACGGGCGCCTGGTCAAAGTGGTGAAGTTCGCCACCGACGTGACAGGGCAGGTGCATGAACGCCGGCGCCGCGCTGAGAAAGCTCACGCCATCAGCGAGGACCTGAACGCGATCAGCGAGGCTGTGCACGGTGTGACGACACAAACGGTGGCCGCTGCCCGCACAGTCCACCAGGTCTCTAGCGACATTCAGGCTGTGGCCTCGGGCGCGGAAGAGTTGTCCGCCTCCGTGTCCGAGATCAGCCATCAGGTGCAGCACGCCTCGCAGATCGCCGCGCAGGCCGTCACGCAGGCGCAGGAGACCGGCACGATCGTGTCGGGCCTGAGCCAGCAAGCCTCGCGCATCGGCGAGGTGGTTGCCTTGATCCAGGCTATCGCGAGCCAAACGAACTTGCTGGCGCTGAACGCCACCATTGAGGCGGCACGCGCGGGCGAGGCCGGGCGCGGCTTTGCGGTGGTGGCTCAGGAGGTCAAGCAGCTCGCCGAGCAGACCAGCAAGGCGACCGACCAAATCCGGCAGCAGATTGGCGCGACACAAGGGGCGACCCAGCAGGCAGTCGACGCAATCCGCGCGATCCAGGGCACGATCCGCACCCTCGATCAGGTCGCGACGGCGATTGCTGCGGCGGTCGAGGAGCAGGCGGCGGTCACGCACGAGATGTCAGCCTCGATGCAAACCGCCTCGCGCGGGGCCAACAGCCTGGCCGGGAGCATGGAGGCGATCGCCCAGGCAGCGGAGCAGGTTGACCGCTCCACGGCTAACGTGCGGGAGGCATCTGCAGCGGCCTGAAGGTTTGACAACGGCGTGCCACAACGGGATCCGCTGGCGTCGAGATCTCGGCGCTGGTTGCTCAATTCACGACGTCCGCGAGGCGCCGATCGCACACGCGGGCCTGAAACTTCGCAGAAGCTTTACTCCCGGCCAGTAGCGTTGCCGTGCAACGGCAGAGGCTACGACGATGAGCAAAACGGGATGTCAGGGCTGCAGGGATGGCGCGCCCCTACCGTTCGGCTTCACAATGGCTTTTCAGCCGATCATTGATGTCTCCCGCGACAGAGTCTGGGGCTATGAAGCCTTGGTTCGGGGAGAAGCAGGCGAGGGTGCGGGTTGGGTCCTCGGACAGGTCAACGAGAGCAACCGCTACAAGTTCGATCAGGCCTGTCGCGTGCGCGCGATCGAACTCGCCGGAGCCTTGTTCCCTGATACAGAGACCAGGTTATCTATCAACTTCATGCCCAATGCCGTCTACGAGCCGGCTGCCTGTATCCGCGCGACGCTGGAAGCGGCACGCCGCGTTGGTTTTTCTCACCAGCAAATCATGTTCGAGTTCACCGAGAACGAGCGCATGGCCGATGTGGGCCATGTGCAGCGGATCATCACAGAGTACCGCAAGCACGGGTTCTCGACCGCGCTAGATGACTTCGGTGCAGGCTACGCCGGATTAAACTTGCTTGCGAGCTTCCAGCCCGACCTGATCAAGCTGGACATGGAATTGATCCGTGGTGTTGCTCAGTCGCCGGCGCGTCAGATCATCATCGCCTGCGTGACCACCATGGCGAGGGAGCTGGGCGTGACGGTGCTGGCCGAGGGCGTCGAGACCGAGGCCGAACTGATGGCGCTGCGCGCGGCGGGCATCGACTTGTTTCAGGGCTACCTGTTCGCCAAGCCAGCACTCGCGGCTCTGCCCGCTGTTCGGTGTATGAGTGACAGCGTCTCCGTTACAGCCGTGGAGCCGCAGGCGGCTTGAAGCTGTCGCTCGCATCGAAAGGTACACGCCTCTCAAGCAAAGAGGGCGGGCGCACCACACATCCCGCCCACATCGAAGGTCTCAGGAACGATAGGGCGGTAGCGTCCATGTGGGTCGCGCGACGGCCTGCCTCGACGGCGCACCACCTCTCGCTCAAACGCGAGAAACGCTAGGGGCTTGCCACCTCCGTCGAGGATCGGCCGCACGTCGATCTCACACAGGTAGGCTTCACCCGAGCTGCGGTAGTTCTGCAGAACGCCATGAAACCGGCCTTCTGCGCGTAGTTTGCGTGCGATCATGCGGGTTTGCTGCATGCTGGTCCCCGGTCCCTGTAACAGCCTGGGCGAGGCTCCGAGCATCTCCGCAGCGGCGTAACCGCTCATGCGTGCGAACGCCGGATTGGTGTAAAGGATCGTTGGGCCAGGACGCTCCAGATCAATGTCGGTCATGACGATCGCCGTGCTGAGCGGCTCAGCGAACAGCCTGACGAGATCTACAATGGTCACAGCCCGGCGCCTCCTGTCGCACGAATTTAGGTAATTCAGAATTCGTTAAGTCTTTCTTTCCAGAACGAGTTCCGTCGCGCCTGACACCTAGGGTCTTATTCATATATTATTAGTAGGTTGTCGAGCATATTCCGACAGTCAAGTGTAAGGGACCACCACGTAAATGGCGTTGGCCACACTGTATCACTTGATAATCAGCCCGACATCAGTAGCAAGGCACCAAGTCGATGATCCACCAGCTCGTCTACTACAGCCGCAACACGGTGTCGGGTGGCGACCGCGCCATGCTGACGAACATGCGCGAGATCCTCTCCGTGTCTCAGCGCAACAACAGCCGCGATGGGATCACGGGCTTCCTGATCTTTGACAAAACCTGGTTCGTGCAGGTCCTGGAGGGCGAGCGCGCCAAGGTGATGGAGACTTACAACCGGATCGGTTGGGATAATCGGCACTCGGCAGCAACGATCATTAATGTACGTGACGTTCAGGGCAGGCTGTTTCCGAACTGGACCATGGGTGGGGCGATGCGCACGCCCGAGGTACAGGAAGTCTACCTGCAGCACGGGTTCGGCGGTCCGCTGGAGCCTAGCCGCCTCAAGTCTGAGCAGATCATTGGCCTCGCGCTGGATCTCCAAGAATTTGAGGTGAGCCGTCGTCAGGGACAAAAGCTCGCCAGTTGACGTAAGGTCTCCCATCGTGAATTCGCCGTAGCTCTGCCCTGCGGGGCGGGGCTTCGCGCGGTCCAGCAGCGGATGATGTTGCCGGGTAGAGCCGTGTCGAGCGCTGGTCAGCCTCCATCGGAGTGGTCCGCCCTGAAGTATGGCTTTGAGCCGACGTGGTCCTGCCCCGGTTTGTGGTCCACGGCCTATGCAAGTTCTCGGGCTGTGACAGCTTGGTTGGCAAAGGCTCGAGGCGTCAAGCCGCCCAGGGCCGTGTGGGGTCGGTCCTCGTTGTAGCGGCACCTCCATTCCTCAATGCGCGCGGGCATCGGCGAGCGACAAGAACCACGACGCATTCAGACATTCTGCCCGTAGGCGGCCGTTGAATGCCTCGATGTAGGCGTTGTCCGTCGGCTTGCCCGGACGGGAGAAGTCGATCTCGACCCCGTTCAGGTCAGCCCATTGGTCGAGCATCCGCCCGGCACATTCAAGCCCATTGTCCACCCGCAGGCTTTTGGATCTCCCGCGGAGCCGGATCAGCGCGTCGAGAACCTCCACGACCTGGAAGGCGCGGAAGGTGGCTCTCGGTGTCAGCGAGAGCGCCTGTCGCGTGTGGCAGTCCACCACGGTCAGGATCCGGAACGGACGTCCGTCGAAGAGGCCATCGGACACGAAGTCCATCGCCCAGACCTCGTTGGGGCCGCTGATGGCGGACCACCCTTGCCGGTAGCGCCAGGCCCGCTTGCGCTTGGGCAGCTTGGGCCGGATCGACAGCCCCTCGTCCCGGTAGAGCCGGTAGGTGCGCTTGTGGTTCACGATCCAACCCTCCCGCCGCAACAGGACGTGCAGTCGCCGGTAGCCGTAGCGGACCCGCGTAGCTGCCAACTCCTTCAGCCGCATGCGCAGCGCTACCTGTGGATCCGAGCGGGTCCTGTAGCGCTGGGACGAGCGGCCGAAGCCGGTAGCCTGGCAGGCCCTCCACTCGCTGATGCCGTAGGTCACCTGCAGATGACCGGCGACCTCGCGGCGAACGGCGGGCCTCACCACTTTCGCTTGAGCACGTCCTGCAGCATGGAACGATCCAACGTCAGGTCGGCGATCAACGGTTTGAGCTTACTGTTCTCGTTCTCTAATTGCTTAAGGCGTCGGATCTCCGACATGCCTATGCAGACGAACTGCTTCTTCCAGCGGTAAAAGGTCGGCTCGGACACGCCCATCTTCCGGCAGACCTCATCCACTGTTGCACCGTTCTCCGCCTACCTGAGGGCGAAGGCGATCCGTTCGTTCGTGAAGCGTTTGCGAGGCATGGCATCCACCCTCCTTCAGGGTTCAGAATGCCCGAAAATCTTGCGCTCGGCCCGGACCAGTTTCGTGGGTCAGGGTCAGTTCACGTGGCGGTGGGCATGTACTGGGACATGAAGGCGCGTCATGAACTTGGGCTGCGCGGCATCTGTGTGAACCGGCGGGGCGAGCCAGGGAACCCGGACTGGCCACCTTGCGCGGAAGTGCCGGACTTGGGTGGAGCCGCTACTTTGCTCCTGCCCGCCTGATCCTGACGCCGTATGGCAGGTCATCCGATGTGGGTCACCATTAGCTTCTGACCATAGCATCATGCATCATTTTGCCCTCGTTTAACGGTGAAATGCACGGTTACGGTAAGCAATCTTTCGTGTTTGCTGCCCAACTAATTAACCCTCACAAGAGGGTAATGAGATGCTGCGGCTTTCCAATCTCAAGATAGTCACAAAAATTCTAATTCCATTAGCGGTTGTGTCGGCAATTGCAACAGGATTGGTTTATTATGCTCATGCAACTTTCAGTGCCTTGAGCGATCGAACTCAAAATATTGTTGATGTCCAAGTTGCCAGACTCGAAAGCATGCTGACCGTTCACATCAACGTGAATGAGGCTCTGGTTCAAAATCGCAACATCATTATCGAGGCGCGCGAGGCCGAAATGGCGGCTTACAAAGCGCGCTACGATCAAGCGATAAAGAATACATATAACGCTATTGATAGAACTATCACCCTTGCAGGTACATCTGAGCGTCGCTCGACTCTCAATAATTTGCGAAAAGAAGTCGAAGCGTTTTACAAAATTTTAGACCGGTCGACCGAAGCAGGTCTTAAGAGTGAGCCTGCAACCGCGAGCGAGATCGCTCTTTTTGAGGGCGCTGCCGCTCGCGCGAAAGTTCAGCAATTTGTTCAATCTCGCCTTGATATTCTTACAAGAGAATTGACAGATGCGAAGCATGACGCACAGGAAAAAGCCGACGCCGCCACGATGCGACTGATCGTGTTGGCCATCGCGGGGTTGTTATTGACGTTCGTCATAGCCCTTTACATTACAGCCTTCGGCATCACTCGCCCACTCTCGAACTTGGTTGGTGTCCTACAAGGCATGGCCAAGGGCAACATCGAGGCTAAGATCCAGGAGTCGGCCCGGCGAGACGAGATCGGTCTCGTCGGCAAGGCGGTCGAGGGTATAAAGGCTCTCGTGGCGCAGAAGGCTGCCGAACAGGCCGAGATCAAGCGCATCGCCGATGAAGCGGCAACCATCGAGCGCCGACGTGCAACGGCCGAACTCGCCGACGTCTTCGAGCAGGCGATCGGCGGCATCGTTGGCATGGTCTCTGCCTCTGCGACCGAGTTGCAAGCCACGGCCTCCACTATGACCGCGACGGCCGCCGAGACGGCTTCGCAGTCCACGACCGTTGCAGCAGCGGCCGAGCAGGCAGCGTCTAATGTCAGCACCGTAGCGGCGGCATCCGAGGAGCTGGGTGCCTCCGTCCAGGAGATCGGGAGGCAGGTGCATGGCTCGGCTTCCCTCGCTCAGATCGCCGTCAGCGAGGCGGATCGCACTGCGCTTCTTGTCGAGGAACTCACCGCGGCCGTCACGAAGGTGGGCGACGTCGTCGGGTTGATCTCGACGATCGCGAGCCAGACGAATCTTCTAGCGCTCAACGCCACAATTGAGGCGGCTCGGGCAGGCGCTGCTGGCCGGGGCTTTGCGGTAGTAGCCGCCGAGGTCAAGGAACTCGCCGCGCAGACCTCCCGGGCAACGGACGAAATCGGAGGGCATATCGGACGTATCCAGGGTGTGACGGGTCAGGCGGTCTCAGCCATTGGCTCGATCACGGCGCGCATTCACGAGATCAACGTGGTGACCACGACCATCGCCTCGGCGGTCGAGGAGCAGAGTGCGGCGACGCAGGAAATCGTGCGCAACGTCGCCCAGGCGGCTACCGGGACCGCTGAGGTAACCTCGAACATCGTCGGCGTCGCCCAGGCGTCGGAAGATACCGGCGCTGCGGCCAGTCAGGTTCTCGCCTCCGCGTCCGAACTCTCCCGACAGTCCGAGCATCTCACGAATGAAGTTCATCGCTTCCTTCAATCTGTTCGCGTTGCATGAGAGTTCGAAAATGGCTGACATCTGTAGTTTTCCTGCAAAATGCATGAGTAGTCATCAATCAAATCGCCTAAGTTTTGAATTGTTCGAGGCGCATGCCGCAGGTGTTGATCATGGCTCTCGGACTGAACATATGCGAACGCTTAGCCAAGGGTTGGATCTGGCTTGCGACATTCTTCAGTCAGAGATGAAAAAATTAGAGGATATGTTGATCAACCTTGATCTTCCTTATGAGGGCACGGGAGCGCTGGCGCGAAGCGTTATAACAAATGCAGAAAACATGAAGAAAATCGTCTTTATGTTTACTGATTCAACAGCTCAACAATTATATCCGTAATTTTCTCGTAGATGTCATGTGTAACACACGCAATGATCTATGTCTGTCATACGGCTCGATGCAATTGCATTGTAACAAGTAGTCTGCCCAGTTACTTCAAAGTGCGGAAGGTAGTCTTAATAAACAGGTCGTTCCAGTCCACAGTCGCAGAAACGTTGGTTAGCGTTCCGCATTCACATTGGTCAGATCACGAGCACGAATTGGAGAAACATTGCTCTGAAGTTCGGAACCACAGCATCGAACGCAATGTTCCTCCATGCAGGTGGTAAGCTAGGGTCGCCCTGCGCCTCTAGCACCAGAGTGGGACCAGGAACGGGTTACGGATGGTAGAAAATTAGGTGAGCATGTCATGGCGAGCCGGGGTGTTCCCTCCGAAGAGACCCGGCTCGCCGGCCTTGCTGAAGATCCCGCCTACAGCTTGGCTGATGAGGCTTATCAACCAATTTGTGGTCAGGACAAAGGGGAAACTGTCGTCTTCCAGCCGGATGGTGACGCCAGCCGAACGACCAAAGGGCGGCAACCTAGTGTGACTGCCGGACCGATGTTCTCCCGCTAACAGTCTTCCAGCGTAGCCAGTCGCTGTCACTCCGCAGCGGCTTCGGCCTTCTTCGGCCGGCCACGGCGGGCAGATGCGGCAGGCCCACCCGCCTGCGCCTCAGCTTCCGCCCTTCGCGCGGCCGCGCGGTCACGCCGGATCTGGCCAAGGCCAGCGTTCTTGGCGAGTTCGGAACGCTTGGCGGCGTAGTTAGCTGCCACCATTGGGTAATCCCGTGGCAAGCCCCACTTCTGGCGATAATCGTCGACGGTCATTCCGCGGCTAGTCAGATGCCTCCTCAGCGATTTGTACTGGCGACCGTCCTCAAGGCTGATCAGGTAGTCCGGAGTCACCGTCTTACGGATTGGGACCGGAGGCGTGGGTTTCTCGACCTCAGGCGTTATTGGCGGAGATAGCTTGACTAACGCTGCATATACTGCGGAAATAAGGCTTGCAAGCTCGGACGCTGGAACATTATTATTAGCTACGTGTGCACCGACGATGTCGACGGCGAGACCGATAAAATCGGTATCGTGCTGTGCGATGTCATTCATAGCTAGGATCCAACTATTAATTTTCAACGGGACCAAGATAGCGCTCTGTAGGATGAGCCAGTCAAGCCTCATTACGATGAGGAAGATTTTACATGTTCCGTAGCTAATTTACCACAGGTCGAGACATCGTGGTTTCTGACGATGTAAGCGTCACGCGTGCTAGGAACCCAAAAAGGGCAAGCTGCTGGGGGCTTCACGCACAATCGCGGGATTTGCCGAGAAGCGGCCTTGGGCTCAAAGAATAGAGGCAGTGCTTCGCGCGGATTTCTGTGCAGCACGGCACCGACAATCTGGATCTTCTCAGCATGTTGAGGAGGATAGAGATTATGAGCCGGCGTTCGCAGGATCAGCGGCAATGAATTTGTTGAAGCTGTTGCAACCAAAAATTTATTTGAGTTCTTCAAAATCAATTTAAAATGTAAAAATAGAGATAGGTTATATGCATATCGATCTAATCCGATTTGAAAAAAGCATATTATCTATTCATTTAGAGTAATAATTCATCTTCATGTTAGTAAATTTATGTGTTCACTTTGAGTCGCTTCGAAGGCCAGATTGAACCATGCCTCCAACATCAAAAACCGCTGTCCAAGATGTATCCTGGCGCCCGACTTTAGTCGATGTGGCCAACGAGACGGATGCAGTCCGCCGGATCACGGCCGAAAAGACCCGGGCGATCCAGAGCATTACCACACAGGTCAAAATGCTCGCCCTGAACGCACTCATCGAGGCGGCTCGGGCTGGCGAGCAGGGACGCGGCTTTTCCGTCGTCGCTCAGGAGGTTCGCGCGGTTGGCGCCCAGGTAGAGGCCATTGCCACTGCCCTTCAGGCCGAGCTCGCGGGGCGCATCACTGGCCTGCAGGAGATGATGCGCCGCCTCAGCGAGACGGCACAGGGTGAACGGCTGGTTGACCTCGCCCTGAATGCGATCGAATTGATCGACCGCAACCTATACGAGCGCACTTGCGATGTACGCTGGTGGGCGACCGATCCCGCCATCGTCGCCTGCGCGGTCGAACCCACGCCGGAGCGCATTGCCTACGCTACCGAGCGCCTGAGCGTTATCCTATCGGCCTACACTGTCTATCTCGACCTCTGGCTCTGCGACGTGTCCGGCCGCGTCGTGGCGAATGGGCGCCCCGACCGTTTCCCTCAGGTTGTCGGCGCGAGCGTGGCGACTGAGACATGGTTCCGCCGCGCCTTGGCACTGCCGAGCGGCGACGAGTACGCGGCAGACGAGGTGACAACACGCCCTCTCCTCGGCGACGCGCAGGCGGCGACCTACTGCGCCAGCGTGAGAGAGGCAGGCCGAGCTGACGGGAGACCGCTTGGAGTGCTGGCAATTCACTTCGACTGGGAGCCGCAGGCGCGAGCCATCGTTACGGGCGTGCGGGTCGCGCCTGAGGATCGGGATCGCACCCGCGTGATGCTGGTCGACGCGGCCGGTCGCGTGCTCGCCTCGTCGGACGGGCGAGGAGCACTGAGCGAGACGCTGCACCTCGACCAAGACTCGCGTGCGGGTGGTTTCGCGACAGATCTCCGCACCGGTACGGTCACTGCCTTCCACCGCACCCCGGGCTACGAGACTTACGTCGGGCTCGGCTGGTCCGGCGTGATCGTGCAGACCTCGGCCGGCATGGCCGACTGAACCACCTGTGCCCGTGCGGCACACTTCCCTATTCGGTTGAGCACGCTGCCTTTCTCACCTGCCGATCAAACTCTCCAGTCCGGGTTGTCAGCCTATGCCGCCCCACTCCGCCTCGCCATCCACTTCTGCCAACACCATCGGCAGGCTGGAAGCTTTGGTCACCTCAACGCTGGAGACGATCCGGACCCACAGTCTCCCTCCAACCCCGCACACTTTTCAACGCCTCTTCCAGCACTTCAGCGCCCCGCAAGCTGATGTCGCGCTGGGCGAGCTGCTAGCGCACCTCACATCCAACAACGGGATGGTCGCCGAGACCCTTGCCGCGGATGTGGATATAATGGTGGAAGAGGGAGCCCTTGCCCTGCAGGAGGAGGCCGGCCAGCTCGTTACGGCGTTAGCCGGTACGGAGGCTGTTCTGGCTCGCTACGGCGCCGTGCTCGATGGATGCACGAGAACACTCGCTCCAACGAACTCAGAGAGCTTGCTGGTGCAGTCTATCGCCCTGCTGGCGCAGGAGACAGCACGGATGAGCGCTCGTAACACCTTCCTCGCGGAGGAGCTGCGCGCGTCGACTGCACGCGTGGGTCAGCTGCAGCAGAGCTTGGCAGTTGTGCGGCAGGAGGCGTCAGTCGATGCGCTGACGGGGATCGCCAACCGCCGAGCGTTTGATGCACGGCTGCGCCGCCAGCTCGGGCAAGCGAAGAGGAATGAGGCGGCACCGTTCTGCTTGGTGCTGCTGGATGTCGATCACTTCAAGCGCTTCAACGATACGCACGGGCACCGCACGGGTGACCGCGTGCTGCGCCTAGTCGCACAGATGCTGACCGCGAACGTGAAGGGCAAGGACTTCGTGGCGCGCTACGGCGGGGAGGAGTTTGCCATACTGTTGGGGGACGTTGACGAGGAGACAGCGGCTGCAATCGCGCGCCAGATTTGCGCCCGTTTAGCTGCCAAGAGGATCGTGAAGCGCGAGACGGGAGAGGAGATCGGAGCGATCACCCTGTCAGGTGGCATCGCACAGGTTCGGCTGAACGATACGCAGGGTAGTTTAATCGAACGCGCGGATCTAGCCCTCTATGCAGCAAAGCATGAGGGGAGAAATCGAGTTTGCATGAATTATTAGCCTGCGATGCGAGCGAGCACATAAAATATCTGCTTGTCCGACTTTCATAATTGAAGTATAAATAACTATCTGACGGATTATATTTAGAATAAATGATTGCTTGCAATAGTTTTATTCTGACAAACTCTACACTGTCTTACTGTTTATTTTCACAATAAGGAGTGTCTTAGCTCTTCAAACAGCCAGCCTCTCCGGATCTGCCGCGAACCTAACACCCGACGAATGGTAAGAGCATCTTTACCCAACATTAACCATGATGATCGTCTAATATGGCAATGCCGACTCATTCGACGCAGCTTCCTCCGCTTGATCCACTCGCGGATGCACGAGCTCTCCAGGCCAGCATCGTGGCCCTGCGACTTCTTCTGGCAGCGCAGAGCCGCCAGTTTGAGATAATTGAACGTCGCTTCGTCCCAGCTGGTACTCCGGCCGAGATGGGAACTCGTCGCTTGCGCGTACTCAAAACCAAAGGCTTCTAATCCCTGTCGGTTAGACGCCTATATTGCCGTTGTCCGCAATCTTCAAGCAATCGATCATCGCAGACAGCTCCGGGTCGTTCTGTCAACCTGCCCTCCACTTGCTATTCGTACGAGACAGATGAGTCTGCAGTCAGCTTCGGTGTGACCATGACACATCGCTCGCCAGCCGCAGTATGTGAGTGGTATTGACGACAGGCGTCCTGCCTTGCGCAGCGCTACAGCACCATCGTCATCGATCTAATGCAGCGGCGCACCAGTGCTGTGCTGTCCAGTCGCGAGCACGGCACTGTCAACAAGTGGCTGTCGGCGGCATCCTGAGAGCGCCATCGTCGCACCTGATCACAGGGGCATCTCGCCTGAGCTGCGAAGCGGCGGCTCGCAAGCCTGCTTGGTCAATCAAGGTTGCCAAATCGGGTTCGCTCTGACCGGAAGCCCGTGCGCTCAACTCGGCAAACTTGACGAGGGTGCGCTGGACATCGTCATAGATCGGCGGCGCTGTTGGTGGTGTGATCACCACTGACATGACGGGTAGCCGACCAGCGAGCGTGAGGTCTCGGCCATCGTGCTGCCTCCGGCGAATCAAGACGAAGTGACTTTCTACCTGAACCAGCAATCGGTGTAACGCATACCATTGGTTGCAATTGCCAAGCTCGTCTGCGAGGTATGCTCTCGCGTGTATCGCATATTGATCGACCGCGATCCAAAGACTATACAAATGATGAGATGCCTTTAATCGCATTAATTATCGGGTGTTTTTTAATGATTTTAGAACGAAAAATACATATAAACATGTTATTTTTGATTGAAATAATATAGTACAAGCGATTTCAAGAATTGTTATATGCTCTAGCCGCTGTTCTATAGTTATAGAACGATTGCAACATGCTGAGCGCGAGAGATTTCATCCAAAGTTAGCTTATTATAAAAACGCCCGGCGCGAACATATCGCCCGGGCGTTAAGTGACGCATACAAAACAACAGGAAATTCTTACAAAAGACTCATAGCCGAGCGAGGCAAGCGCCTGGCAGGAATGAGTGCCTCTCTAACGAGCCATCCGGCATTAAGGTTCCAAAAATTTCGGAAAAATAATCTGCAGTTAACAACAAACAGTTTTGTTTCATATTATGATCAAATTATCTAATTAGTTTCTTTAAATTTTCAATTAATAATATACAGGCTAATCTAAATTACGGTCATATCCGTATAATTTATCGTATTTACTACTCACAACTGCAAGCTTTTCTCTTAGCTGAACAGCTTTTGAGCGGTGCAAATTAGATAAAACACGGAGCATATCGGCGTCACGAGAGTTTCCAGAGTAGTCTGACACGAGAGCGACCTCTTCAATTTCTAAGGCAAGCTCTTCATCAGCGATGATACCGCTCACTATAACACGCATCATCTCGAGCATCTCGTACCGCATGAATGTTTTACTGGCAGTAAAAATCATTCTCAATCTCATATAATACAATATAATAGGAGTCATCTTTGTTGGGGTTATGAGGCGTAATCACTAGCGCGCAGACTCCTTCAAAAAGTGCATCGAGCATAGCAAATTCCTGCATGATTGCAGGCGATGGGCGAGTGATCATGTGGCACATTCGCTCGGGCCAGTTCACTAGGCTCAATCACCAACAATAATGTGTGAGCGAGTCGCCTGACGAGGATCATGGAGGCAGCGAGAACGAAAGCCGGGTGCGGAGAACGCAGTCGCCTCGTGGTCGTGGGCGAGCTAATGGAAGCGGTTGATCCGGCCGATGGCGTGCTCGCGATCAGCCATCGTCAGGGCGTGAGCCAGCCGCTCGCATACCCTCTGCCTTCGAGAGGCGCAGGAACCAACACTGCACTGTGCATCATGGTGGAAACTCGTGCGGCAGGTGACGCGACGCGCAGCCGGCGCGCAGAACGTAGAGGATTCCGTCCGACGCCGCGCGCAACGGCCAGCGCCAAGGGCGCCTTGTCCGGGACGGGGCGAGCAGCAGCGGCGCGAGCACAGCCCACTCGGCGTCGCTCAGAAAGATTTCATAAGGCCAGTACCGTGCTCAAGGTCAGCGTGGGCGATCGGTGTCCATATTGGGTCTATCGGGTGATCGTTATACACTTTCCTAACACACGCGAAGCCTGCCACTCACCAAATCTTCAAGCTAAATTTCCTTTATGGATTGGGGTGTCACGACCAGACAGCTAGGCTGTACGAACTGACTGAAGGAAGCGATGAACTTCACTCGTTAAGTGCTCAGATTGTCGTGAAAGCTGCGATACGGATAGGAGCATCTGACTGGCCGCACCTCCAGTGTTTCCTGATGCCTGAGCAACGCCAGCTATGTTGTTGGTTACCTCTGTCGTGCCAGCCGCGGCTTGAGCGACGTTGCGTACGATTTCACGGGTTGCTGCGCCTTGCTGTTCCACTGCCGCAGCAATGGAGGAGGAGATCGCGTCGAGGTCGCTGATCCGCTTGGTGATGCCTCCGATGGCAGACACCGCCTGCACGGTGAAAGTTTGGATTTCGCTGACCTGGGCCCTAATTTCGCTCGTTGCCTTGGCCGTCTGCCCGGCTAGCGCCTTGACCTCTGCGGCGACGACCGCGAACCCCTTGCCCGACTCGCCGGCGCGCGCCGCCTCTATCGTGGCGTTCAAGGCCAGCAGGTTCGTCTGGTCTGCGATATTGGCAATAGCCTGCACGATGTTGTCGACACGGCCTGCTGCCTCGCTCAAGGCCTGCACCAAGCCGGCCGTGGCGTCCGCTTCCGTGGCTGCTGCGCTAGCAGCCTTAGCGGCTCCGGACACTTGGCGCCCAATCTCCTCGACCGAAGTGCCAAGCTCCTCGGTTGCAGCAGCAACTGTCGACACGTTCGAGGCCGCCTGCTCGGCGGCGGCAGCCACGGCAATTGCTTGGGTCGCCGTCTCTGTGGCCGTCTCAGCCATGCCCTCGGATGTTGCCTTGAGCTGCGTGGCAGCCCCAGTGACACCTGAAACGATACTGCCGACCGCAGCCTCGAAGCTGTCCGCCATGTCATGCAGGGCGGCCCGGCGCTGACTCTCGGCATCGATGCGAACCTGAACGGTCTCAGCCTCAAGCGACCGTGTACGGACCATCCCGGCGCGAAAGACCTCAACGGCCCGAGCCATGGCACCGACTTCGTCGCGGCGTGCGGTGCCCGGTACCTTGGCCTCGATATCGCCATTGGCCATGCGATGCATGGTAGCCTCTAAGCCTCGCAGAGGCACCATGGCACGCCGCAGTGCAATCAGCAGTACGACCGTTCCAATCAGGCAGAGAAGCGCTCCGATCCCAGCGGCGCGGAGCATGGTCTCGTGAAGAGCCGCCAGGTAGTCGTCTTTGATGACGCCGACGTACAGAATGCCGAGCACCTCGCCCTGCGCGTCCAGGATAGGCTCGTAGGCTGCGAGGTAGGCCTTACCAAGAATGTCGACCTCGCCGCGGTAAGCTTCACGGCGACCCAGGACAGCGTCGCGAGCAGGGCCTGGAGCGAGCTTGGTGCCGACAGCGCGACGGCCATCAGCGTTCACGACCGTCGTGGCGATGCGCGTGTCACCTAAGAAGATAGTCGCCGTCCCGCCGACGATGTCCTTGACGCGGTCTAGTGCGGGTTCGGCTTCATTAATAACATGCGACCCGACACTTAGGCGCCCGTTCACGTTCTTGAAGGTCGTGCCGCCGCCTTCGTCGGCGAGTGTGACACGCAGAAGTTTCATGTTTCGATTGAGGGCAGCGTCGCCCCTACGCACCATCTCGGACCTCATGTCGAGAACGGTCAACGTGAGTGCACCAGCGCAAGCTAGCACGAGGAGCGCTGTGCCGATGAGACTGATCCGGGCGCTGAGCGTCAGGGCACAGTAATGACGAAGGTAAGCGATCATTTTCCCTCTGTGAGCCGAATGGCTCTTTTTGACATAAGCACATTTGTCTGTTGCGGATATATAATTTTTTGCAAGGTTATGTTTTAGTTTTTTATAAAATCTTAAATATTTCATCATAATTTACGTTGATGAAGATTTATCAAGGCACAATTAGTTAAAAATGTAAAATATTTTTATTACATCCTATATGCCATCCGAAAGCCGCCCCAATGGCGATTTTTAACGTAGATTGGTGCATCAACCTCTTGCATCATGACACTTAGGTTCTCACCCATATCACGAGCATAAGATTGAATGAGAAATAGTTCTGTGTTGCGCGCTGCCATCAGCCCGGCGCGGTCATCGAAGATCCGTCGATTACGGCTATTAGAGGTATTCCACGCTAGATCACCTGTCCGCTGTGGATGAGAGTACTTGCGATTATGAACTGGAAGATAAGCATTGCGATCCACAGATGCGCAGAAAATCAAGCAAGAATCTGATCCTAGTAGGCGCTCTTGGATAGGTGTTAAAATATTCTCTAAAACCGATGTTGATTGTGTCAAATACTGCTGTGGGTTAGTTCCCAGCACTGGCTGATAGGTTGTATCGAACAGCGCTGCCTCGCTCAGTTCGCCACTCGCGATGACTGACTCGAAGGCAGATCCAATTTCTGTTGCAGCGGATTGCGCTCTGGCAATCCGCACTGCGTTCTGCGCGTTCACGGAGTTCGTGAGGTGTTGGAGCGCTGACGCGTATCCTTCTGGTGTTCTTAAAACCTGAAGGTGCATACCTAATGCGCTAATACCAGCCACACGAACTAAGATACATCCGAATTCTTCTATAATAATTTCTAGAGTTGAATTAATGCTTAGATGTATGTCATTAGGTGAAGACACAAGGAAGCCACCTAGACTAATATCGATAGTGCGTGTTTTATAGCTATATCCAGGCAGCAGCAACGTCGCTTCAAGTGCAACTGGTAGGCGCGGGTACTTACGGCGATTGCCCAGTGGGTTCGCGCGCAGGACAACGAGCGTGCGTCCTTGTAGACGATCAACGGTGTTTGAGGAGGCCGCCGTCGCGAGGCTGATGGATGTGGCAGCTTCTGCCTGCTCCTGGATTGCTGCGGCACTTCCGACAACCTGGCCCACGAACCCGGCAACGGCTTCAGCCGAGCGGGTCAGCTCGGCCGTCGAGGCATTCTGCTCCTCAATAGCCGCCACGACCTCAACGAACTTCGGCCCGACCTGCGCTACGAGGCCGGCAGCCTCTATGACCGTCTGAGCAGAGTGAGTGGCGTCCTGCTGAAGGCGCGCGATGCTACCACGGATCTGATCCGTCGCTCTGGCAGTTTGGCTGGCTAACTCCTTGACCTCCTGCGCCACAACGGCGAAGCCTCGACCCTGTTGACCTGCGCGACTAGCTTCGATCATGGCATTGAGTGCCAGAAGGTTTGTCTGCTTGGCAATGCCAGCTACTACATCGACCACGGTGCCGATTTGGCTGGAGGACGTGCGCAGGTGGTCGATTTGCGACTGAGCAGCACCGACTACTGCCGTAACCTGTTCCAGAAGGCCAGCGGCAGTGTGGATTTGTGTACTGATGTTTTGAGAAGCTTGAGTGAGTTCTTTGGCCGCCTGAGCTAGAAGCACCGCAGTTCCGTCAACTGCCTTTGTCTCACCTACAAGCGCGGCCGTACGTCCACTGATTTCTGAGAGAGCATCGCCAGCTCGACGAACGGAGCAACTGACTTGGTTTGAAGCCTGCTGAACAGTACTAATGAGATTACAAAGATCTTGTTCGATTTGTAAAATAACTGGCTCGGCCAGCTCGTGAATTGCTAATTTACTTTCTTGCTGACTTTGCTGGATAGGGACGACATGCTCTTCCACGAGCGTTGGCTTGGGCGCGCGACGCAGACGTGCAAGCATCAGACTGTTCCTTGGCACGTACACTGCGTGCCGATCCAAACAAAGATGGACTTTAAGGTAGTGAATCACAAGTTTTTTAATGAGCAGTTAAAATTATAACAACTAAAAATAAATTTTCCAATGATTGCGCTATCCAAGGTTGAAAAATATTTGTGTTGTTGCTTTTACTGATGAAGCGAAAATGAAAAATGACATAAGTCGTTTCATTAGATTTAAGCGCAAAGTACAATTTCAATCATAAATTTTTATCATCATCAGAAATATAACGGCTTGGTTGATATATTTTATATATTAAAAATCTAAAATATCTTGTAATATTGCCCTAGCGCGCATAATTAATGATAACAAGTATTCATATAATATCGCTGATATCAACAAAGATATAAATTAAAGAAATTGTGGTATAATAATTGAAAATTAAAACACAAATATATAATGATTACTGTAATACACATCGCGATATGCATTGTCGTCTAGGATATGAGAGTAGAAATACTAAACCTGAGCCCTTCCGAAAGATAATCGACGCGTATATCAGCGTTCAGTTCGCGGGCTAAAGCCTCCTGGATCATTTTCGAGCCGAAGCCCCTCCGCGTAGGCGGCGTGACTGGTGGACCGCCCTGCTCCACCCAAGTGAGACTCAGCCGCTTGTGCCCGTTCTCGCCTCGTAGTCGCCAAGAGACAGCCACTCGTCCCTGGGGTAGAGACAATGCCCCGTACTTCGCCGCGTTGGTCGTAAGTTCATGCACGACCATGCTGACTGACACCGCTAGGCGCGCTGAGAGAGCCACCTCGGGGCCATCGAGCTTGACTCTCTCACCCCTCTCATCATCGTAGATGTCGAGTTCGCTACAAAGGAGCGCGCGCAAGTCGGCGCCGGCCCAGCTGCTTTGAGTCAGAAGGTCGTTCGTCTTGGCCAAGCCTGTGAGGCGATTTAATACGCGCGTCTTATAATCCACCACGCTGTCGGCTGAGCGGGCGCTCAACGTCACCACCGCCTGAACTGTTGCGAGCGTGTTCTTCACACGATGGTTCAACTCGCCCATCATCAACCGCAGACGCTCCTCGGCCTGCTTCATGCTCGTGATCTCACGCGAGATGGACAGGAGCCGCGCCGGCTTACCATTTGGTCCGAGCACCGGTGTGACGGACACGTCCCACCACTTGGGCGTACCCTTCATCGTAGGGCAGAAGGCAGTAAATCGGCCAGCACGTCCTTGTGCGGCGGCCTGTATTGCGCGCACCACCTCAGGGCGGGTCTCCTCGGGCCAGAGCTCCGCCCATACGCCATATTGGATACAGGTGAAGTCATCGACCTCCATGGCGCAACGGCCGGGCCCGTTGAGGAACTGCAGCCGGCCCTCAAGGTCCAGGACCTTGATGCAGTCTGGGCTGCTCTCGACCACGCTGCGCGCGAAGACCTCGCTTTCGCGCAGCTGCAGTTCGGCGCGAGCCCGCTCGACCGCGCTCCATAAGCGCTCGCAGGCATCCTCTACGAGCACCGTCTCCTCTTGGCCCCAAATGCGCGGTTCGGGCTCGTGGATGAACAGGATCGCACGTAAGCGCCCGTCCTTGACCAGCGGCACGTCCAAGATGCTGCGTGTCGCGATAGCCTCGTAGGCGGTAACGACCTCAGGCGCACTGGTCCGACGATCCTGTCGGATGTCGGTAATCGAAACGGTCTTGCCCTGCTTCAGCTCAATAATGAAAGCCGATCCAAAATCGTCCATCCGCCAGGTTCCTACGACCGAAGGAACCCGTCCGTCGTTCCAGTCGCGGTGAACTGTAACGTTCTGTTGGGCCTCATCGATCTCGCCGAAGCCGACCTGAGCGACCCTAAGCGTCTCAGCGATGAGGCGGGTCGCACACTCCATCATGGCTTGCGGGTCCGAGAGGCCACGCAGGCCTTCGTTGAGGGCGAGCAGGAACTCTTGCCGACCCGCTGCCGCCTTGCGCCTGCTGATATCCTTGACGCTGGACAGGAAGTGGACTGCACGGCCCCGCTCATCGCGTACAAGTCCAACTGAGAGGTGTGTCCAGATCGCCTTTCCATCCTTGCGAATGTAGCGCTTCTCCATGCTGTAGAATGGGATGCGCCCACGCAGTAACGCCCGAACCTGAGCTTCGTCGGGTCCAACATCGTCCGGGTGGGTGATATCTTGAAAGGTCTTGCCGATCAGTTCCTCATGCGAATATCCGAGAATTTGACAGAGTAGGTCGTTTGCTTGCGTGACATGGCAGTCGAGCGATACGTCGGCGATGCCGATAGGTGCGCGCTCGAACAAGGTGCGAAACCGCGTTTCGCTGGCACGCAGGGATTCTTCGGCTTCCTTGCGACGGGTGACGTCGGTGTGGGTACCCACGGACCGGAGCGGCTGACCGTTTGAGTCTCGGCTGACGATCTTGCCGCGAGTCAGGATCCAGACCCAGCGTCCCTCTTTATGCCAGAGTCGGTGCTCGGCCTCGTAGGAAGGACTCAGGCCGCTGCGATGCCGCTCAAGAGCGTCTAACACCCCCTGCTTGTCTTCAGGGTGGACGAGCTTCTCCCAGGACGAGAACAGATGGGGCAACTCACCAGGCTGGTAGCCAAGCATGGTCTGCCACCGCTCGCTGTACCAAACCTCCCCCGTACTGACGTTCCAGTCCCAGAGCCCGTCGTTCGCACCTTCAAGGGCGAAAGCGTAGCGCTCCCTATCACCTTTGAGGAATGCTTCGCGCTCGCGCAAGCCAATGGAGGCGGCGGCGAGAGCCTCGCCGACCCGATGCAACTCGCGGAATGGGCTGGTTCGCCACTGTACGGGTTCACCGCGTCCTAAGGAACTCGCTGCCGCTGCTAAGCGACCGAGCGGACGGACGAGGTATGACCCGGCGGCGAATGCGGCAGCAGCCAGGATCAAAGAGAGGCCTACACCCCACAGCAGCATCTCACGACGGAGGTCTGCCGTTGGCTTGAGAGCCGAAGCAGCATCCTGTCGAACGAGGACTGCCCAGCCAAGTCCAGGGTAATCCTTGAAGCCCTGCGTGGCCGCCGCGCTGACGAGCGCAGGCTGACCGTTCGGTGTCGACAAAATCTGCCAGCCTTCGCGAAGCAGATGATCGAGACCGGATCCTTTCGGGAGAGCACCTAGCGGGGCGGTTGAGGGTCCGAGTAGGACAGAGCCGTCACGCGCGAGGATAAACACCTCCGCACCCGGCAGGCGTGCATCAAGGGTGCTGCGCAAACTGCGCTCAAGGTCCCGCGCCCATGACCAAGCACAGTGTGCGGCTAGAACCCCGGCTACCTGCCCATCGGCGTTCCGCACGGGCGCGGCCAAGTCGATGAACCGCAACGGTTCATCCGATGCTGTCCTCAGGGCGTGTGCCAGAAGCTCGGCCTCATGCACATCGCCGGCATACATGCCAGCCTGCCCGGCGGCGAACCAGGGGCGCGCGGAGACATCTTGACCAACAAGCAGGTTTCCTGTTGCCGCTTGGACGATGCCAGCCACGTTGGCGTAGCCGACCCAAGCAAGATCCGACTGATTGGCCTTGAGGCGCTCCACTACAGCCCGGCGGTCGTCATCGGACCCTGACACGATCCGCGATGCATCGAGCGTTGCCGTCGTCTGGATATCGCGCCAACGGTCGTAGACGCTGCGGTCGAGGGAGCCGGCAACGAGGGCGGCGTGCTTGGCGAGGTTGAGCCCGATCTGTCGCTCAAGGCGTGCGCCCGCCTCCGAGGTCACGACCAGCGTTGTGGCAACCGTGGCGACGAGCCCAAAGGCGAGAAGGGCTAGAACGGCGGTGAGCCGCACGGAGAGCGCCAGGCGCGTCTTACAATAGGTAAACTCATTGGGTCGCAGGGAAGCGGGCGACGTACGGATTGGCATTGCGACTCCGCTATCCTCACTATCCTGGGATCCGAGCGGCCTTCCTGGCGCTTATCGTAGGGCATAGCAAGGGGGAGTGTTCGCCATGGATGATCAACCAGTTATCGTAGCAGTCTCTCAACTGCATGGAGTCAAAATGATAGATGGCGGGCGAACCATCGCCGTGATGCTCCAAAGCACAGACGGTCGAGACCTAGCTGTGCTCGTATCTGCCGCGGTGGCTGAGGACCTACGTGTGAAGCTCATCACCGGCCTGGACGAAGCAGTGCGCGTCCTAGCCTCACAAGGTAATTATTTACGTTCGTGATGATGTATATTATTCTTTGGATATAAAATAGCAATATGATACCATATGTAATACAAAAACATATTATATTTTTAGTTGTATATCATTGTGGTCAGACGCTCTGTGATTAGCCAGTGTGTGGAGCGATCGTCGCGTGGGACAAAGAGTGGGGGACTTGTTCAACCGACTTTCACTGAATTAAAGCTGACCCCGGTCACTCAGACTTGGTTCAGACTGCGTTCCCCATGTCTCAAGCTTGACGGTCACAGACGTGCTCCGTCACAACCTTGCAGCCCGATGGAGATAGAAATGGAGTTCGACACCACACGGCGCGTTATCGCCGAGCTTTTCGGTACGTTCTGGCTGACGTTTGGCGGCTGCGGGGCAGCCGTGCTCGCCGCTGCATACCCGCAGCTAGGTATTGGTTTTCTGGGCGTTTCCTTCGCCTTTGGTCTTACGGTGCTGACCATGGCCTACGCAGTCGGGCACATCTCCGGCGGCCATTTCAACCCCGCTGTGACCCTCGGCTTATGGGCAGCCGGACGTTGCGCCAATAAGCACGTCGTTCCCTACATCATCGCCCAGGTGATCGGCGCGGTTGTGGGTGCGGCTGTTTTATACTTTATTGCTTCCGGCAAAATCGGCTGGACGCCGGGAGGATTTGCCTCAAACGGCTATGGTGAGCTGAGTCCAGGCAAGTATAACTTGGCGGCCTGCAGTGCAATCGAATCAATTCTAACCTTCTTTTTCCTGTTTATCATCATCGGTACAACGTCCAAGGGCGCAGCCACCGGCTTTGCCGGCATCCCGATCGGCTTTGCGCTGGTACTAATTCACTTGATTTCAATTCCTGTGACCAACACGTCGGTCAACCCAGCTCGTAGCACAGGGGCTGCGGTATTCGCGGGCGGAGAGTACGTGGCACAGCTCTGGTTATTCTGGGTGGCGCCGATTGCTGGTGCGATGATTGCGGGTGCTCTTGCAAAGTGGCTGCACGAGCCTACGAGCCACAATACAGTCGTAGTTGAAAAGCAGGCCGCATAGGCTCTGGTATTACATCCTACTACTTTGGTCGCCGTTCAGTGAACGGCGGCCAAGGAGTAGCGAACGCATTTCCCATAAATTATGTCAAGCAGCATACAAATAAATATTAAATCATTAGAATATTTTTCTAATTATAAAACAATATTTTAGTTATATTATTAAGACACGATCGAATACATTTTGATTATCATCAATGATTAAATCATCGTATATGTCTTTCGTCACACTTAAATTAGGCGAGCTCGATCTGACTTAGCCTTTGAACCGGCTATGACAACTGATTCAATGAGGCTTATTGGCTAGTATCACCTATAATCATGGGCATTTGCGTCCGAGCTAAACGCACCACATGTTTGGAGAGATCGAAGCAACGTAAAGTTGCTAATGCAGATCGGTTAGGCCCGACAACTCCTGCGAATTTGACGGCCAGGGTTAATATGTGCCTTTTTGTAGGCTTCCGCGACCCGTGCGTGTTGCCCGAGTTGCTCAACCCGGAGATCCTGCCGCCGCAGTGAGACCCTGAAAAAGCGAGACCCCCGCCAAGGCGCCAACCTTAGCAGGGGTCTAGAGCCTTGAGGGGCCGATCCAGTCCGATGCAAGGCTGATCGTCCCCGAAATCGCCACTTCTGTCAATCGGAAACCCATTTTCCGACGACGGCGGAGCTTTATCCGGGATCTGAGCGCGCGAGAGCGTGACCCAGCTCGATCTGCCGCGGCCTGACCCCTGAGGCCGACCAATGACCTATGCCGAGATAAAAGAAGCGATCGCGCGGGTTCACCCCGCGTCGCTGCACGGCCTCTCCTGTCAGCTCTGGGGGCTGATGGGCGCTTGGGCGCTGACCGAGGACCAGGTCGGCGAGCTATCTGAGGCGATCGAGGCGCGCCGCCCGGCTAGCCGGGCGTCTCCCGTCGCCGCGTCCCCGGACTCCCCCGCTGTGCCGCTCGCCGCCGTCATGGAGCAGGCCTCAATCTTCCTGCCCCGGACCCGCCCTCGCATTAGCTGTCAAACGGCATCGGAACGGGACCCCTGATCGGCGTCCAATCGGGACCCTTTGTTGCGCGTGGCGCGACGCCCCTGATCAGCCCGGCGAAGCGGGTCGGGGTGGCGCAGCCGGGCTGAGCAGGGGTCCAGGATGAGCTGCGCGCAGACCGCCCTCACGCCCGGTTCTTGAAGCGCCAGCTCTCGTTGCCGGTCTCGACGATCTCGCAGTGGTGGGTCAGTCGATCGAGCAGTGCCGTCGTCATCTTGGCGTCGCCGGCAAACACGCTTGGCCACTCCCCGAACGCCAGGTTGGTCGT
>NZ_JAAKGV010000021.1 GCF_011043735.1 Methylobacterium sp. DB0501
CGTCACGCAGATGCCCAGATGACGTTCGCCTTCATCGAGCAGCATGCGACCACCTGGCCGGTGCGTCTCATGTGCCGCGTGCTCGGAGTGTCCTCCAGCGGGTACTCCGGATGGCGAGCACGTCCCGAGAGCGCTCGTTCGGCGTCCAATCGGCAACTCTTCGACGACGTGCAGCGGATCCAGGCCGGGCATCAGAGGCGATATGGTTCGCCTCGGGTGCATGCGGCCCTGCGCGCGGAGGGCCGCATAGCCAGCCGCGGGCGGGTGGAGCGCCTGATGCGCCGTCATGGCATCCGGGCTCTGGCGGGGCGCCGGTTCCGGCCCTGCACGACCGACAGCCGACACGACCTGCCGATCGCCGCCAACCTGCTCAAGCAGCAGTTCTCGGTCGCGTTGCCCAACCAGGTCTGGTTGGCGGACATCACCTACCTGCCCACGGCAGAAGGCTGGCTTTACCTGGCCGCCGTCCTTGATCTCGCCACTCGCAAGATCGTCGGCGGGTCGATGCGCGACCACATGCGGACTGAACTGACGTCGACCGCTCTGATGATAGCCACCCAACGGCAGCGGCCGTCTGCCGGGCTCATCTGTCACTCGGATCGCGGCAGCCAGTACGCAGCGGAGGCTTACCGCAGGCAACTCGACGACATCCAGGCGATCCCCTCCATGAGCCGCGCGGGCTGCTGCTATGACAATGCCCCGATGGAGAGCTTCTTCCACACCCTCAAGGTCGAACTTGTCCACCAGCGACGATGGGTCACCCGGGATGAGGCCCGGCGCGACCTGTTCGCCTCCATCGAGAGCTACGACAATCGACAGCGCCTCCACTCGGATCTCGGCTCCATCACGCCCGAGCAGGCCGAGCGGAACGCAGGCTAACCCCCGTGTCCGCGGAAACGGCGGAGGATCAGCCACCAGCGCCTACTCTTCATCGGACACATCCGACGGGTAGGCTGGGCGATCAAAGGGCATAAACCACAGCGCCAAGCTTGCCAGTCAGTTCATAACACGCTCTAGGTGGGAAAGGCTAGCCTTCAGATCAGGCGAGAGGGGAAGGTTTGGGCTGCGGCCCGTCGCGGGGTTGGGGGTCAAGAACCACCTGTTGTAGATCTCACTCCACCGGCCGTTTGCGGCGCTGGCCTGCAGTCCCGCATTCACGGCTCGGGCGAAAGCATCATCCCCCAACGGAAGCATGATGCCGTATGCCTCCGTCGCGCCAAGCGTGTCCTCGGACATCGCCAGGTCATCCGACATGCCCCAACCCGCCATCACGCCGGCCAGCAGCACGTCATCCATCACGTAAGCGGCAGCGCGCTCGGATTTCACGGCGGCAAAGGCTTCTACATCTTCCCGGCAGAGCAAGATAGCGATGTGTAGGTTGCGCTGCCTGTTGGCCGCATTCAATTTTACAGTTTCGGTGGTGCCGGCCAGGGACGCCACCGTACGTCCGGCGAGATCCGCAAAATTCTTGTAGCCGTTCCGCCGCAGCGACACGAAACGAGTCGCGGTGAAGAATATGGGTGTGCTGAAGCCGACCTGCTGCTGCCGCTCCGCCGTGATGGTGGTTGCAGCGCATTCCATGTCCATGCGCCCCTCCCGCATCATCACGAAACGGGCTGCCATGGGAATAGGCACAAAATCGATATCGAGCCGCGCGACACCGAGATTTTGGCGGAGGCTGTCCACCACCTGCTGGCAGAGATCGATTACATAGCCTGCAGGTTTTCCATCCAGCAGGTCCGAGTACGGTGGGTAGCCGGCCCTATAACCGATCGTGATCCGCTTGGTAGCCGCGATCTTCTGCAGCACGGAAGGCCGGTCGTCGGCCATTGACGGTCCTGCCCAGCAGGTCGCTGCCACCATCGCCGAAATTATCGCCATCAAGGATCGCAGCCCACGCGGGAAACGTCCTCGCCCGTGGCACATTGCCCCATTCGCCATCGTTGTCGTCACCCTTCACGTGTCCCCGCCCGGCCCACCTCAGGCAGCCTTCGCCGCCCCATCGCTTTCGACCGGCATCGTCATGCCCGGCCGGTGCAGCGCGAAGCGGCCGCGCCCCTCATTCTTGGCAACATAGAGGGCGAGATCAGCTCGCTTGAGGAAAACGCTGCGCTCCGCGCCGTCCTCCGGTGCGCTGGCGATCCCGATGCTGATGCCAATGCTCACCGGTGAGCCGCCATACGCGAATGGACGCGCCATTGACGCCACGATGGCGTGTGCGAGGCGCTCGGCTCGCTGGACACCGTCATTCCCGTCCACGTGCTGCAACAGCGCGAATTCGTCTCCTCCCAGCCGGGCTATCAAGTCGTCGGCCGACAGCAGAGGTTCGATGCGCCGGCTCACGTCAACCAGCACAGCATCGCCCGCCGCATGCCCCAAGGTATCGTTCACCTCCTTGAAGCGATCCAGGTCCAGCAACATTAGGTTGTAGGTGGCGCTACCGGCAGCCATTCGCTCCAGCGCCGTATCCAGAAGTGCGGTGAAGTGCGCTCGATTGGGAAGTCCGGTTAGGCTGTCATGGTGGGCGCGATGCTCCATCACGGCTGCATGCTCGCCAATCTGACGCAGCTGACCCCGTTCCACCACTGCACAGCGCAGCTTTTCGATGGCCATGGCGAGCCGCCCCAATTCGTCGGTTCGCTCCTGAAACGGAATCTTCACACCCGTGTCGTTGTCGGCCAAAGCGGTGAGAACACCAGTCAAGGCCGGGATCGGTCGGAAGGCGTGGCGCAGGGCGATCGCAACGACCAGAGCCGACCCGGCCAAAGTCACTATCATCAGCAGCGTGAGTGTCAGAAGCGCCTGGTTGCGAGCGGCCAGCAGCGCTTCAGCCGATCCGACGCTGGCCACCAGCCCTCCCATGAATCGCCCCTCCTTGGACAGGATCGGCATGAACCCCGCAAAATGCGTCGTTGATCCAACCTTGGTCCAACCGGTGAATAGGCGCTTGGGTGACTGGCCCTGGCGGTCGGGAAAGGAGAAGCGGAGGCCGGAGCCCTGGCCCTGGCTGTCGCTGAGGCTGGTGATTCTGCCGGCTTCATCCGCCGTCACCAGCCACACGTCCTGCCCCGTCTGCGCTGACGCAAGGGCCAGCACGTCGGCCGGCATGAAACCGGTCGTCACGATAGACTGATCGTCTCCCACAGGGCGGCCCGTCTCAATCCAGCCTACGCGCCCGTCTTGATCGATGTGGACGGACACGAATGTGTAGATGCCGCGCAAGGCGGTGCTGGCCACTTGCGCGTAGAGGCGGGCATCGTGATCCCATTGCCGGGACTGGCCACGTACCATGATGAGCAGCGCTGTGCCTGCCCCCAGCGCATACGCCAGCATGACGGAGGCCAGCACGAAGACAGTGATCCTGCCAAGCAGCGACCGCGTCCAGGACAACTCTCGCGCAGCGGTATGATGGCTCAGTAACGGCAAGATGAGCACTCCCCTCCTTTAGCGTTAGACGACAGATGTTTACCGCAACTTAAAATCGATGGCCGCTCCGCGGAGATCATCAGCTTTTCCGATTTTAGTTAATGGAGCAGAGCCGCAGCAAATGAGTCTGGCGCCGCCGACCCGCAGGTGCCAGGCGATCACCGCGACAGTCCGGCGTGCCTGCGTCGCACTTGGGTTGCGGGCCGGGTCCGCCCGTTCCAAGAGATCGTGTCCCAGGGCGTGGTGTAGCTGATGGTGGCCCACCGCGACGACCGGCAGGGCCGGACCGGTCGGACTGCCAGGGAGGGCGGGCTGACGGGGGGATCATCGCCGATCGGGGCGATGCTTTCCAGGGTCATATAGCGGCAACGCTGCATGGCCCACTCGCCGCTCTGTTCGAGCAGGATCGCACCGACCAACCTGCGGATCGAAGGCACATGGGGGCAGAGGCCGACGACCTCGGTGCGCCGCCTGATCTTGCCATCGAGGCGCTCCTACGGGTTGGTGGAGCGCAGTTTGGCGCAGTGTGCCGCCGGGAAGCCCATGTAGGCCACCAGGACGTCGGTCTCCGCCGTGTCCATCAGGGCTGCCAGCTTGGGCACCTTGGGCCGGAGCTGATCGGCCACGCGCCGCCAGTGCTGGCGGGCAGCCTCGTCATCGTCCTGGCGAAGGCGTTCACGCGTTCGTCGATGTCCGGGCACCGCCGGCCGAGCTGGCTCTTGGAGATGCCCGTCCCACCCGAGGCCTGGACGGGATCATCGACCGCGCGAGTTGAGATGCCCTGGATGAAGGCCTCCCGGATCACCGCGGCCAGCGCCTTTACGGTCACGCGGCGTGGCTCCAGGAAGCTCGGGGAAGTAGCTCACCGTCCGCAGCTTCGGGATGCGCAGCGCGACCTTGCCGGCTCGCATCTGCCAGTCTCTGTCGCGATAGCGGTGACGCTGCGCCAAGCGCTCCGGGTTCTTCTCGCCGTGGGCTGCGCCGGTCAGGCCGGCGACCTCCGGTTCCATCAGCCGCTGCGCGGCAGAGCCGATCATGGCGTGCAGCCCGTCCGCGTCAGCGCTCGTCTCAGCCAGCGCCCGCAGGCTCATCATGGCATCGGTCATCGGAGGTCTCCCGGGTTCGAGGTTGGTGGCTCGCAATCCGATCCTGACCCGTCGCCGCCGATGGCCACCCCCGCGGGAGATCCCGCCTGCTACAGCGGTGCGGAGGGCACGCAGGCGGGATCTCCCGCTCTCGTCAAGCTACACCACTTCAAGGGACACAATCCGCCCCTCTCCGAAGTCATGCGCGTTACTGCAATAGCGGGAGATGCGGAACCGCTTCGCTGCAAGTCTTTCAGCTGGACTTCGAATCTCTTTCCGCTCTCGCTTCCGCCGTCCGGAAAAGGGGAATAGCTGGTGACGAAGCGGCCGTCTGGCGGCATCGCTCGTCGATCGTGGGCTCGGTGCCGCCGCCGTCGGAAAAAACTTGGGACACGCACGGTGCTCTTTCCCGATCAATCTGGTGAGGGCAGCCCGACAAAGAGTTCCGTCCCGACGACGAACACCGGCCGCATCCCCAGCACGGATGCTGCCCATGCAGGAGGAGCGGACCGCGTGCCTCAAGCGAGCAGCTGAAGCTCCGTTTTGCCGAGCTTGATGCTGCTCTCCTGCGGCAGCCAATTTCCGCTCGATTCCTGGCGGCCCTGCAGCACGTAGCGGGGGTTCGTCTCCTTGATCGTATCGGCGGCGATCTTGGATAAGTCGCCGATCTTGCCCTTTTTCATCCGGTTGACGATGAGGCCGAGCCGCGTATCTGAGAAGTCGCGGAGCATGTCGTAGTCCCCGTCGCTATCGCCTGCGACGAGCAGCGGACCGTAGCCCTTCTGGGCGAACAGCACCTGCTTGATAGCGGTGGTCTTGCCCGGGCCCCAGGTCAGCGGCCATCCCTTGCGGTAGACGTTCTTGAGCGTCTCACCGTCCTGCTCCAGGCGCAGGCCGATGACGTGATCGCGAGGGACGTTGTAGCCGTATTTCGGCAAAGTCGCGAAGACCGCAACGACGTGCTCAAGAGAGGCGGTGCAGACGTAGCTGTCGATGCCGTGGCGGCTGAAGGTATCCATCAGTCCACCAATCTCGGTGCACAGCCGGATGCCGTGGAGATGGCTGACGCTCACGATTCCGGACTTGCCGGCCCGCTCGGCCGGACTGGTGTACTTTGCCTTCACAAGCCCTGCCCCCAGGGCAATATCGTTGGACGCCTCGGTGAGACGCGACAGCTCCGGAACCGTCATGTTCGCGAGCAAGTAGATCACCCATGGATAGCCGATGTCGACGCCATGAGTATCGTTGACAGCTTCGTACAGATAGTAGATCTTAGTCCGAAAGTCCTTGAAATGCGGCGTTTTCACGATGTCCGCGAGCGGCTGGTTGCCGGACATCCCCTTGTAGGCGCCGTGCAGCCATGCGTAATCGACATCGAGATCGGTGCAGATCGATTCGAGGTCGACGGCCGCGCCGGCCGCGTTCTTGAATTCGTCGGAGAATTTGCCCGGCGGGGACATTCTGACGGATGATCGCGCCGAACTCGGCCGGAGTGAGGTTGAAGGACAGCGTGTTGATCTGATGCATCAGCAACGCCTCCTCGCAGTCGTTCATGATGCTGGTGTTGTCCCAGTCGAACACGGCGTAGGGCCGCCGCTTGCGGTCGTAGGTCGGCGCGGTGTTGCCGTGTTCGGCGATCAGCCGCGTCACGACGGCGTGGTTGCGCGGCGCCTACTTCGCCCGATCGAGGCCGACCGCCTCGCCGGTCCGCTCCGTGGCACGGGCGGTCGTAGTCGCGGTGGCCGTCGCGGCTAGCATCACGCCACCCAGGAAGCCGCGGCGCTTCATGGCTATCCGTCGAGAGTTGTCGGCCATGTCGTCGCTCTTGCAGGGTGGAACGAGGGGAAGGACGCGGCGTGATCCGGGCTCGGCCGTGATGACGCGGTGATCCGGTGGAGGCCGGAGCCGGGGGATCACACGGAGGCGCCGCCATCCGCGAGCTTCTGTCCTTCGGCTTGGCGGGCGAGCAGGCTCGCGGCCACGGCCAGTACCATGACACTGAGGAAGAGAACGAAGATCAGCGGATTGTAGACCACCAGGGCCAGGAAGCAGACCGAGGCGAGGGCGAGCGCGACGGCGGGGACATAGGGATAGAGCGGCGCCCGGTAGGGCCGGACCAGGGCCGGCTCGCGGCGGCGCAGCCGGAAGAGGCTCGCCATGCTCATGCCGTACATCACCAGGGCGCCGAAGACCGCCATCGTGACGATGCTGGCGGTGAGCGACTGGCCTGCGATGGTGACGAGGCTGTCGCTGTAGATCGCCACGATCCCGACGGCGCCCCCCGCCAGGGTGGCGATGTGGGGCGTGCGGAAGCGGGGATGGACGCGTGCGAGGGCCCCGGGCAGGAACCCGGCCCGCGCCAGGGCGAAGATCTGCCGCGAGTATCCCATGATGATGCCGTGGAAGGAGGCGACGAGGCCGAACAAGCCGAGCCAGACCAGCATGTGAAGCCAGCCGCTCGAATCACCGACCACGGCCTTCATCGCCTGCGGCAGCGGGTCGTTGAGGTTGCTCAGGGTCCGCCAGTCACCCACGGCACCGGCAAACAGCATGACGCCGAAGGCCAGGGCGGTGAGCGTCAGCACGCCGCTGATGTAGGCGATCGGGATCGTACGCCGGGGGTCCTTCGCCTCCTCGGCGGCCATGGCCACCCCCTCGATCGCGAGGAAGAACCAGATCGCGAACGGGATCGCGGCGAACATGCCGCCGACGGCCGCCAGGCTGAAGGTGCTCTCGCCGGCCCAGCCATGGGCGGTGAAGTTCGAGAGGTCAAAGGCAGGCGCGACGACGCCCATGAATACCAGAAGCTCGACCACGGCCAGGATGGTGACGAACAACTCGAACGTCGCCGCGATCTGCACCCCGACGATGTTGAGCGTCATGAATAGAAGATAGGCGCCGAGCGCCGCATGCTTGGGGTCCAGCGCCGGGAATTGGACGTTGAGATAAGCACCGATCGCGAGGGCGATGGCAGGCGGCGCGAATACGAACTCGATCAGCGTGGCGTATCCGGCGATGCAGCCGCCGACCGGACCAAAGGCACGGCGGCTATACGCGAACGGGCCGCCCGCCTGCGGGATCGCCGTGGTGAGCTCCGTGAAGCTGAAGATGAAGGCGATGTACATCGCGGCCACGACCACCGTCGTGATCAGGAAGCCGAGAGTGCCGGCGCTGGCCCAGCCGTAGCTCCATCCGAAATACTCACCGGAGATCACCAGCCCGACGGCGATGCCCCAGAGGTGGAACGCATTGAGACCTTTGTGAAGCCCGACATCCTGCATCGATCGTTCCCCCCTGGATTCGCGTCCTGCCGTGTACGATCGAGGCAGCGGGACGAATGTCGTCTCGCCAGTTCGCATACAGGTGCGCGCGCCACCGCGATGACATGCAGCACGTCAGGCGTGGTCGTTGCGCGTTGATCGAATGGCCCGCTCGGTGGAAGGCCGTTCGAAGGGCGGCAGCCGGTCTCCCGGGCGCAACCTCATGTCCCTGGCAATTCCGTGCCCGGCTCCCCTCGAGAAGGGGCTCCTCGATCCCGTCCTGCAGGCCGATGCCGGTGAGGCCGCGCCGCAGGGCCTCGCGCACGAACCATGCCACCTTGCCGGCCGCCTGATCCGTGGTCAGGCCGCCCCGGCCATGCACGTTCGAGATGCAGTTGCGCTCGGAATCCCGCCGGCCGGGACGGGGCGCATAGGTCAGGTAGATGCCCAGACTGTCGGCGACGCTGAGGCCCGGACGCTCGCCGATCAGCACTACGCTGAGGCGTGCCCCGAGGCCTTTACCCACAGGATCGCCGAGAGCGGCCTGACCTATTTTGTTGCATAGGGATCACCCTGTAGCCTCGCCGGGTCGGCTTTGATCATCCTGGCCCTTGCGAGGGCGAGCCGGACTCAACTCGCCGCCCGAAGCACCGATTTTGGCATCACCCCATAGGCCTTCTTGAAGGCGCGGCTGAAATGCGAGAAGTCGCTGAAGCCGCATTGCATCACCACCTGCCCGACATTTCGGGCCTGGCCCTCCTCCAGGAGCCGGTGGGCGAGGGCCAGCCGCTGCTGCCACAGCCAGCGGATCGCCGTCGTGCCGTCGGCCGCGAAGGCGCGGCAGAGGGTGCGCAGCGATACGCCGAGGCGGTTCGCGACCGTGGCAAGATCGAGGTCGGGATCCTCGATATGGGCGAGCAGGAAGGTCTTCGCTTGGCGCACCAGGTCGTCGTCGGCGGCCCGACGCCCCGGCGCCGTCAGGCTCGCCTCCAACGAAGCGGTGAGCAGTTCGAGGAACGAGTTGCCGAGGCGCTGCGAGCAGCTCTCGCTCAACGGGGCTTCGAGCTCGACGATGTCGGTCAGGGTGTGGGCGATGGTCGAGGCGAGGGGCTGGTCGGGCCGGATGATCCGCGCGGCAAGGTGCTCGAAGTCGGGGAGCCGCGCCGCCATCTGACGCCGGGCCATCCGGGCAACGATCATCCGGGTGTCCTGCTCGAACTCCCAGAGGAACGGCCGGGCCGAATCATAGATCACCAGGTCGCCGACGGCCGGAAGGGCGCAGCGACCGTCCTGCACCAGCCGGCCGGTGCCGGTCTTCATCAGCGCCACGAACACGTCGTCGTCCGGCATCCGCCGCAGGCAGGCGGCATCGCGGCGGTTCTCCATCGGCGAGAACCGGATGTCGCAGACATTCACCTTGCCCAGCGCGACCTTGCGCAGCCGCGCCGCAAACGGTGCGTCGCCGATCTTCGGCATCGTCTCCGACGGGCTCAGATGGGCACAGATCGCGTCGCGCCAGTAGGAGAAGCGGTATTTCTCGGCTAACACGTTGGTGTCGAAGGTCGTAATCGATGCCGGTGGCGGGGAACACGCCGCCGGGGAAGAGGCGTTGGGCAGTGCCATGACTGTTCCTCCGACGTTCGAGAACATTGACGGCCGCTCCCGTCGAGCAGATCGCTCTGCTTCCTGTCCGTACGGGCCGAAGCAATGGTGATGCCAGCCGTGACGAGCCCTGACGATCACGGGCCAAGCGGCGCGGCCCGTCGAGTCAAGACGAGCGCCGGCTCCGCCGCGAGGATGCAACCGCACGACCGGAGACACCGATGGCCGCGAACCTGCACGACGAACCCCTGGTCTTCATCGCCGAGGCGATCCGCCGGCGGCAGGTGAGCGCAGTCGAGGTGACGACCGCGATGCTCGATCGCATCGAAGCCCTCGACGGCGAGATCCGCAGCTACACCACGGTCACGGCGGAGCACGCGCTCGCCGCCGCAGCGCGGGCGGACTGCGAGACGGCCCGGGGCATCAGCCGCGGCCCGCTTCACGGCGTACCCCTCGGCATCAAGGACCTGTGCGACACGCGCTTCGCCCCGACCGGCGCCGGCACGGTGGTCCACCGCGAGCGCGTGCCGGACAGCGACGCCACGGTGGTCGAGCGGCTGGAGCAGGGCGGGGCGGTGATCCTCGGTAAGCTCGCAATGACCGAGGGCGCCTATACGAGCCACCATCCTGACAATCCCGGCCCACTCAATCCCTGGGGTCGCGGCTACTGGCTCGGCTCGTCCTCCACCGGCTCGGGCGCAGCCACCGCGGCGCGGCTGTGCTTCGGGTCGCTCGGCTCCGACACCGGTGGCTCGATCCGCTTCCCCTCCGCGACCTGCGGGCTCACCGGCATCAAGCCGAGCTGGGGCCGGGTCAGTCGGCACGGCGTGTTCCCGCTGGCCACCTCCCTCGACCATGTCGGCCCGATGGCTCGCAGCGCCGCCGATGCGGCGGCGATTCTCGGCGTGATCGCGGGCGCCGATCGTTACGACCCGACCGCCTTGGCCGCCCCGGTGGACGACTATCTCGGCGGCCTCGGCCGGTCGATCCGAGGCCTCACCATCGGTATCGACCGCCGCTTCACGACCGAGGGGATCGACGCGGCGGTGGTGGCAGCCCTCGACGCCATGGAGGCGGTCTTGCGCGGCCTCGGCGCCCGCCTCGTCGAGGTCGCGATGCCGCCGACCGACCGGCTGGTACGCGGCTGGATCCCGTTCTGCTCCGTCGAGACCGCGCTCGCCCACCGGGAGACCTATCCGGCGCGGGCCGCCGAGTACGGCCCGGACCTCGCCGGGCTGATCGACCAGGGCCGGAGCGTCCCCGGCCTCGACTTCGGGGCGATCTACCACGACCGCTTGGACTTCTCGGGCGCGCTCGCTGCCCTGTTCGCGGAGGTCGACCTGCTGCTGGTGCCGACCATGCCGATGCCGGTCCCGAGCCTCGCCCGGATGGGCGAGTACGGCAAGGATCCGGAGGTGCTGCTGCGCCTCCTGCGCTTCACCGCGCCGTTCAACTTCTCCGGCAGCCCGACCATCACCCTGCCGGCGGGAATCGATGCGGCCGGGCTACCGCTCAGCGTCCAGCTCGTCGGGCCGCACCTATCGGAGGCGCTGCTGTGCCGGGCAGGGCACGCGGTCCAGCAAGTCACGGACTGGCACGCGCGCCGGCCGCTGGACCTGGCATGAGTCGTTACACCCCGCGCGCCCTTTCCCGGATATCCTCCCGCCTCGCTGCGGTCGTCCAAGGCAGGAAAAGGGGCTGAGGTCGGCAAGCTCTCGCGTCATGCCCAATGGTCGTGGAAAACGACCATTGGTTCCATTCTTGAATTTTTGACGAGCGTCTCGCCCGGCAAAAAAAGTTCGATTTGGAGCAACGGTCCGATGCATCAGCATCTTGGGCCGTGGGTTATCAATCCGCCAACACTCTCGCTGCCCGCTCGGCCACCAGGATCACCGTCGCGTTGAGGTTGGCAGAGATCATCCGCGGGAAAACCGAGGCATCGGCGACGAACAGGCCGTCGAGCCCGCGAACCGCGAAGCTTTGCGGATCGACGACGTCGCCGGGATCGATGCCCATTCGGCAGGTGCTCGACGGGTGGTACAGCGAGGCGAGGTGGCCGCGCACGTGCCGGGCGATGCCGGCCTCGTCCCGGCATTCGGCCGAGGGGCTGAGTTCGTGGTCGAGGACCCCGGCGAGCGGGCCTGCCGCCGCGATGGCCCGGTTGATCCGCACCCCCTCGACCAGTGTGGCGAGATCGTGTCCGCCTGCGTCACTGAGGTAGCGCGGGTCGATCGCCGGCGCGGAGAGCGGGTCGGCGGAGCGCAGGCAGATCTCGCCGCGGCTCTCCGGCCGCTGCAGGACCGCGAACAGGGTGAAGCCCGAATCCGGATAGAGGAAGCGGCCGTAATCGCGGTGGGCCGAGGCGATGCCGTAGAGCTGGAGGTCGGGCTCGATGCCCGGCCGCGTGGCGACGTGGCCGCCGGCCGCGGCCCAGTTCGAGGTCCGCGGGCCCGTGCGCCGCGCCTGCCACTCGGCGAAGCTCCCGGCCCCGTCCAGGGCGCCGAGGCCGATCGGGCACTTCGCCGCGAAGGCGAGGGTGATGGCCGGATGGTCCTGCAAATCCTGTCCGACACCGGGCAGGTCGTGCACCGGCGCGACCCCGACGGCCTTCAGCGCGTCCGCCGGGCCGATGCCGGAGAGCATCATGAGGTGGGGCGAGGCGATGGCGCCGGCTGCGAGCACGATCCGATCGGCTGAGGCCCGCTCGGGCCGGCCGTTGCGCAGGTATTCGACGCCGACGGCGCGCCCGTGCTCGACCACGATGCGGGTGACGAGCACGCCGGTCTCAATCGTGAGGTTTCCCCGCTCCCGCGCCGGATCGAGATAAGCGCGCTTGGTGCCGAAACGCTCCCCGCCCTTGGTGGTCAGCTGGAAGAAGCCGACGCCCTCCTGGCTGCCGCCATTGAAGTCCGGATTGGACGGGTGGCCGGCCGCCACGGCGGCATCGTGCCAGAGCGTCTCGCCCTCATCGCGATACGGGCAATCCTCGACCGGCAGCGGGCCGTCGGTGCCGTGCAGCGGGTGGCTGCCGAAGCGGCGATTGTCCTCGGACGAGAGGAAATCCGGCAGCACGTCGCGCCAGCCCCAGCCGGGGCAGCCCATCGCTTCCCAGCCGTCGTAGTCCGAGGGCAGGCCGCGCAGGTAGATCATGGCGTTGAGCGAGCCCGAGCCGCCGAGCATCCGGCCGCGGGGCCAGAAGATCCGCCGATAACGGCATTCCGCTTGAGGCTCAGTATGGAAGCCCCAGTCAGCCCCCGTGTTGAACAGGCTCGGCCAGTCGGACGGGATGACGGCGCCGAGCGGTGGCTCGCCGCCCGCCTCGAGCAGCAACATCCGGCGCGCCGGGTCGGCGCTGAGGCGCCCGGCGAGCACGCAGCCGGCGCTGCCGGCACCGACGATCACGGTGTCGTGGCGGCTCATCGGGCCGAGATCTCGTCGGCCGTGACCAGGACGACCTCGCCGTCGAGGATCGGCTGGGCGATGGCAAAGAAACGCGCCACCGCCGCCGAGCCGTTGTGCCGGTCCATCGCCGCGGCATCGGCGAACCGCTCGTAGGTGGTGAAGCGGGTCGGATCGCCCGCATCCTGCGAGACGAAGAAGCCGACCGTGTCCGGCTCGTTCTCCGCGACGTGGGCCGCCACGTCGAGGAGGGCGGCCCGCAGGGTGTCCTCCGCGCCGGGCCGGGCGCGGAGGATGGCGCTGATGGTCTTCACCGAGCGCCCTCTCAGAAGGTCTTCCAGTCGCCGGTCGCCTCGAAGGCGGCGGCGGCCTGGTAGATCGCGCTCTCGTTCCAGTCCCTCGCCGTCAGCATCAGGCCGACCGGCAGGCCGTCGACGAGGCCGCAAGGAATCGACATCGAGGGGTTGCCGGTCACGTCCATCGGCGAGGTCGAGGCGACCATCTCGAAGGCGCGGGCGACGATCTCCTCAAGCGGCGCGCCCTTCTCCGGCAGCTTGGTGGCGGTGCAGGGCAGGGTCGGGCACAGCAGCAGGTCGTAGGTCTGGAAGCACTTCGAAAAATCCTCCCGCACCTTGCGGGCGAGGTTCTGCGCCTTGGCGTAGTAGCGGCCCCGATAGTGGGTCAGGCCCCACTGGCCGATGAGCATCGAGATCTTCAGCGTCTCGGAGAGATCGTCCGCCTTGTCGCGCCAGGCGGAGTGGAAGTCGAACAGGCCGACGTCGTAGGCGCCCTTCCAGTTGAAACCCATGCCGTTGCCGAGCATCATCTGCTGCGTCAGGCCTTCCAACCCGATCGGTGTCCAGACCGACGCCGCCGTCTTGTACGCCGGCAGCGAGACCTCCTCGATCGTGGCGCCCAGGCCCTCGAACCGGGCCGCCGCAGCCCGGACCTTGTCGGCCACCGCCTCCTGCATGCCCGGCGCGGAGAAACCCTCCAGAAGGAGGCCGATCTTGAGGCCTCTCGCTCCCTTCTCCAGCGCCTCCGTGTAGGCGGCGACCTGCGGCGCATACTGGCGCGGGTCGAGCCCGTCCGGTCCGGCCAGCACTTCGAGCAGAAGCGCATTGTCGGCGACGCTCGCGGTCATCGGTCCGGTATGGTCGATCGTCGTCTCGATCGGCATCACGCCGGTATAGGGGACGAGGCCGTGGGTCGGCTTCATGCCGTAGATGCCGCAATACGAGGCGGGGATGCGGATCGACCCGCCCTGGTCGCCGCCGATCGCCATGTCGACCTCGCCGGCGGCCACCAGCGCACCGCTGCCCGAGGAGGAGCCGCCAGCCGAATAGCCCATCCGGTGCGGATTGTGGACCGGTCCGGGATCCGAGGTATGGCTGCCGCCCGAGAGGCAGAAATGCTCGCACACCGCCTTGCCGAGGATCGTCGCGCCGGCATCAAGCATCCGGGTCACGATGGTGGCGTCGGAGGCCGGCACGAAGCCCTCGAGGGTCGAGGCGCCGTTCATCATCGGCACGCCGGCGAGCGCCACGTTGTCCTTGAGTGCGACGGTCTTGCCCTTGAGCTTGCCGGTCTCGGCGCCCTTCACCTGGCTCTTCCAGTACCAGGCGCCGAGCGGGTTCTCCTCAGGGCTCGGCCGGGTGCCGGGGGTGCGGGGATACTTCACCGGCGGGATGTGGTCGGGCAGGGTGTCGACGACGTCGTAGGCGTCGAACGAGGCGTCCATCAGGGCGCGGTAGGCGGCGGCCTCCTCGGGCGACAACGACATGTGGAGGCTGGCGGCGAGCTCGCGGACCTGGGCTGCGCTCGGGCGGGTGATGGCCATGGGGCGTCTCCTGTTGATCGTGGCAAGAAGGGGTCGTTCACGCTTCCCTTTCCGGGCCCCGAACGAGCCCGGAAAGGGAAGCGTGCGGAGAGGGATGCGTGTGACGCCGCTACGCCGCCGCCATGCCGATCCGCCCCGCCAGCAGGTCCTCGCGCGAGACCTCGCCGGTGATGCGGCCCTTCTGGATGCCGAGCACCCGGTCGGACAGCGAGGTGATGAAGTCGAGGTTCTGCTCGACGATGATCATCGACAGGTCCCAGCGCGCCTTGAGTGCCAGCAGCGTCTCGATGATCTCCTCGATGATCGAGGGCTGGATGCCCTCCGTCGGCTCGTCGAGGAGCACGAGCTTCGGCCGGGTGCAGAGGCAGCGGGCAAGCGCGAGCAATTGCTGCTCGCCTCCCGACAGGGTGCCGCCGCGCCGGTCGAGCAGGCGCACGAGGCGGGGAAAGTCGGCGAGCACGTCGTCGATGACGCGCGGGTCCTCCTTGGGGGCGCTGGCGAGCCCCATGCGCAGATTCTCGCGCACGGTGAGGGTGGGAAAAATCTCGCGGCCCTGCGGCACCAGGCCCATCCCGAGGCGGGCACGCTGGTGGATGGGCATCCGGGTCACGTCGGTGCCGGCAAAGCGCGCCGTGCCGGCGCCGGCCGGCAGGTGACCCATCAGGGTCCGCATCAGCGTGGTCTTGCCCATGCCGTTATGGCCGAGGATGCCGAGATACTCCCCGGGCGCCAGGGTGAAGTCGACGCCCATCAGGATCGGCACCCTGCCGTAGCTCGCCCGCAGGTCTTCCACGTCGAGAAGCGCGCTCATGCCGCCACCTTCTTGCCGAGGTAGACGTCGCGCACCCGCCGGTCGGCGAGTACCACGTCAATCCCGTCCTCCATCATGATCCGGCCTTGGTGGAACACCGTGACCGTGCGGGCGATCATCCTGATGAACGCCATGTCGTGCTCGACCACGACGATCGCCCGGGTCTTGTTGATCTCGCGAATGATCTCGGCGGTGCGGTGGGTCTCCTCATCGGTCATGCCGGCGGCCGGCTCGTCGAGGAGGATGAGGTCGGGATCGCCCGCAAGCACCGTTCCGATCTCGACCCATTGCCGTTGGCCGTGCGAGAGTTGGCCGACGGTGGCTCCGGCGAGATGCGTCAGCCGGATCTTGTCCAGGATCTCGTCGACGAGGCCCCCGGTGAACTTCGGCGTCGTCTTGCGGCGGGCCGAAAGCCAGATGTTCTCGCGCACCGACAGCCCGTTGAACACGTTCGGCACCTGCGTCTTGATGCCGATGCCAAGCCGGGCGATCTGGTGGCTCTGCAACCCCGTCAACGGTTGGCCGCGGAACGCGATGGTGCCGGAGGTGGGGGTGAGCTGCCCGGTCAGCATCTTGAAGAAGGTGCTTTTGCCGGCGCCGTTCGGGCCGATGAGGCAGCGCAGCTCCATCTCGCCGAGAGTGAAGCTCACGTCGTCGTTGGCGACGACGCCGCCGAAGCGCATCGTCAGGTGCTCGGTCGTCAGGAGAGGGACAAGCGGATCCATCAGTGCACCTCAAGACACTCCCGTGGCGCCCGCGCGGCCACAGCGAGAAATGACGGTGATCCGGAGCTTCGTGAGAGGCACTATTCGGCTCCCGCGATTTGGGCCCGGGCAGACGTGGAAGCGTTCGGGCGACGCCCGGCCTTGCGGCCGAGCCCGAGGAGCGCGGTCTTGAGCGCCGGCACGATCCCCTTCGGCAGCAGCAGTACGAAGCCGACCAAAATCACGCCGAGCACGAGGTTGGCGTTAAAGGCCTGCTGCGAGCCGATCTTGGCGTTGAGGAACTGGATCAGGACGCAGCCGACGACCGGGCCGATCAGGGTGCCGAGGCCCCCGACGGTGATCCAGATGATAATCTCGGCCGAGAGCGACAGGGAGAAGATCGTCGGGCCGACGAAGGCGCCCCAGTTGACATAGAGCGCCCCGGCCAACCCCGCGACGGCGCCGCCGACCATGAACACCCCGAGCTTGATCAGCCGCGGATCGTAGCCGAGCAGCGCTGCCCGGGTCTCGTTCTCGCGCACCGCCACGGCGACGCGGCCGAAGGGGCTGGCAAGGAGAAGCCGCATGAGGAGGTAGACGGCGATCAAGGCGCCGCCGGTGACCCACCACCCGGCCTCGGGCGTGAGCACCGCGTCCGGGGTGTAGGGCGCGTTAAAGGTCGGAACCGAGGGGATGCCGTTGAAGCCGCCGAGCCGGGCCTGGCCGATCGTGTAGGCGTCGCCCGCCGTCGAGTTGACGACGTTGAACAGGATGAGCGTGACGGTCAGCGTGATGACTCCGAGATAGACCTCGCTGATCCGGCCGTAGAACACGAAGTAGCCGAGGGCCGCCGCGAACAGGGAGGGACAGAGGATCGCCAGCAGGATCGCGTTGGTGGAATCGCCGAAATTGATCGCCGCGATCGCGTAGGTGTAGCCGCCCAAACCGAAGAACGCGGTCTGGCCGAACGACAGGATGCCGCCGAAGCCCCAGATGAAGCCGAGACTGAGCGCCAGCACGCCCATGGCGGCGAACAGCGTCAGCTGCATCAGGGTGAAGAGTTCGAGGTAGGTCGGGAGAACGACGACCAGGGCGATGGCGGCGAGGACCGCGAGAGCCTGGAGGAGGCGCGACAGGGCGGCGGGCATTCAGAGCGTTCCCTTGAAGAAGCGGCCGGAGATGCCCTGCGGCAGCAGCCGGATCAGCAGGATCGCGGAGAGAAAGAGGATCACCTCGCCGTAGACCGGGGTGGTGAAGTAGGCGCCGAGCTGGTTGACGACGCCGAACAGCCCGGCCGCCGAGAGCGTGCCCGAGATGATCGCTGCGCCGCCGCCGACGACCGTGATGAAGCACTTGGCGACGAAGGCGGTGCCCATCACCGGCGTGATGCCGGAAACCGGCGCCAGGAGCCCGCCCGCGAGCCCGGTGATGGCGGCGCCGATGCCGAACGTCGCCATATAGATCCTGGCCGGGTTGACCCCGAGCGTTGCGGCCATGCCGGGATTCAGCATCACCGCCCGGGCGACGAGGCCGAAGCGGGTGAACCGGAGCACGCCGTAGACCAGCGCCATCGTCAGGACGGCCATGGCGAGGAGAAAGATCGTGTACCAGCTCGACCGGTAGGCTCCGACCTGGAACCCGCCGAGCGGCGTCGGCACGCCGTTGATGGTGTTGCCGAAGATCGTCGTCACGAGGCCGATCAGGCAGAGGCTCAGGCCCCAGGTCGCCAGCATCGAGTCGACGAGGCGCCCGTACAGGAAACGGATCAGGCAGCGCTCGATCACCAGCCCGACGAGCCCGACGAAGAGCGGCGCCACCACCAGCATCGCGACCCAGATGTTGAGCCCGGCATTGGCCGAGATCACCGTGGCGTAGGCGCCCAGCATCACGAACTCGCCGTGGGCGAGGTTAATGATCTTCATCATCCCGAAGATGATTGCGAGGCCGAGACAGAGCAGGAACAGGGAGGCTGCCCCGTTCACAACGTCGAGCGCGATGATGAGCGACAGGTCCATGACATCATCCGGGCGGGGGAGGGGGATCTGCACAGGTGACTTGATCGACGGCAGATGCTGTCTCCCACCCGCGACCCCATCCTGAGGTGCAGGAGCCAAGCGGAGGCCCCGAAGGAGCCATCCAGGGATCGCGGAGGCTTCTCGAGGCCTCCTTCGAGGCTCGTGTCACTCCCACGTCAGGGTGCGGTCGCGGGTAGGAGGGATCACTAAACAGTCGGATAACTCTCAGATCGAAATCTCGTACTGCTTATTGTCCCGCGGGTTCTTGATCAGATTGCACACCGCGGCGGTATCCTGCGGCTTGGCATCGGGGAAAGTCTCCCGCACCATCCACTTCCGGTCCTTGACCGCCGCCAGATAGGCGTTGCGGGTGACGTGGTGGGTGGCGTGGTCCACCGTGACCTTGCCGGTCGGCCCGTCGAAGGACAGGCCCGTCTCCAAGGCCTCGGTCACGGCCATCCGGTCGATGGACTTCGCCGCCTTCACCCCCTCGACCCAGAGGTAGAACCCCTCGTAGGTCGCCGCCGCCAGTTCACTGATGTAGGGAATGCTCGGCGATTGCTTCTTCAGCTTGGCAACGTAGGCCGTGCTCGCCGGAGTCGTCAGTTCCTCGAAGTAGCCGTAGGCGCCGAGCACCCCATCGCTCTCCGCGGCGTTGAGAGTGGTGGGCTCGTTGACGAGGCCGAAGGTGGTCGAGGCGATCGGGATCTGGCCCTTCATCCCAGCCGAGGTCCATTGCCGGTAGAACGCCGTGTGGTTGCCGCCGACCAGGGCCGAGAGCAGCAGGTCGGGCTTCGCCGCCTGGATCTTCGAGATCGTCGGGCCGAAATTCGTCACGTCGAGCGGGAAAAAATCGACCGAGACGGTCTCGCCACCCTGATCCTTGACGTATTTCTGCATCCATTTGGCGGTGATCTGGCCATAGTTGTAATCGGCGGCAATGATGTAAACCTTCTTCTTGTCCTTCCCCATGGCGTACGGCACCAGCTTCTCCACCGTTTGGGCCGGAGTAGTGCCGGTGCAGAAGGTGTTACGGTCGCAGACTCCGCCCTCGTACAGCACGTTGTAGAAGTACAGCACCCGGAAGCGGTTGAAGGTCGGGCGGATCGCCTCGCGCGAGGCCGACGTGATGCCGCCATGGACCACCGCCACCTTGTCGCGCACGGCGAGCTGCTGGGCGTATTGCGAGTACATCTGGATGTTGGATTGAGTGTCGTAATGCACCAGCTGCAACGGCCGACCGAGCAGGCCGCCGGCGGCGTTCACTTCCTCGATCCCGAGCTTCAGGCTCTCGACCATCGGCGTGCCGGAGGCAGCGATCGGCCCGGACTGGTCATGCAACGAGCCGACGAGGATCGGCGTCTCGCCGCGGGCGGACCGGAGCACGGCCGGCATCGCCAGGGTGGACAGCGGAACGGCGGCGGCCGTGCGAAGGAAATCACGACGAGAGAGGGCCATCCGGGTCCGGGCTCCTTGCGGCAAGATGGTTGGTGCCGACGCTCCAAGGCTAGAAGAGGTCGGATCATCGACGCTTGCCTGTGCTGACCAAAAAATTGGACTGGCCGTGCCAGGGATGGGGCCCGGCGAATCTGAACCGCTCCGGGTTTGTCGGAGGGTGTTTGTCGTGGGTCAGGCGGCCAGGGCCTGGTCGCCGAAGTCGGCATGATAGCGCTTCGGCCTCGGCGGGAGGGACGTTGCCGATCGGCGTGAGCAGGCGGCGGCGATTGCACCAGTGGACCCACTCCAAGGTGGCGTACCGGCCGCTTTGACGGAGCGCCACGGCCCTCGTCGGTGGATGACCTCCGCCTTGAACTGGCGGTTGACCGGGTCGTGGGGACAGGCTGCTGCCGGGTCGGGGGTCGTGGTGCGCACGCTCCTGCCCCGAACCACACCCGCCAAGCTCATCATCCGCATCAGCGGCGCCACCGTGCAGCGAGCGACAACGATCCCCTCCCGGGCCAGCTGCCGCCAGACCCCGGATCAAGTCCGGGGCAAGCTCTTTCGGGGGCAAGCTCGTTCGCACCCCGTAGACGCAGAAGTTGGCCTCGATCACGCGCTGGATCTCGATCGTCGACGCGGCATCGCTGCGAGCACGAACCGGTTGCTTGTCGAGGTCGGCACGCCGGGCGGCATGCAGGGAGTAGGGCGACGAGGCGATCGGCTCGACCCCGTAGGCCTCTCGACGAAGCCGATCCTGGCCGCGACCGGCGGTCGAGCTCAGCAAAAGCAAAATACGCGGTCGCCTTGCGCAGGATCTCGTTCGCTTGCCGTCGCTCGCGGTTCTCCCGCTCGAGCGCCTTGATCCGCTCGCGCTCGTCCGTCGTCTGACCCCGCCGCACGCCCTGATCACGCTCGGACCGGCGCACCCAGTTCCTCAGCGTCTCGCCCGAGCGGCCGATCTCGGCGGCGATCGACTGGATCGCCGACCACTGCGAGCGTGCTCGCTCTCATAGTTGCGCACCATCCGCACGGCACGCTCGCTCACCTCGGGGGAAAACGGGGCTGTTCGCTTTCTCATGGCTCCATCCTCCCAGAAGTTGAGCCTCCGGGAAACCCGGAGCGGTTCAGTCCAGCAGCTCAGCTTGTGGGTCTCGGTTGCGCCAGGGGTGAAAACTCAGCGAAGCGCAGTGGGAAGCCGTTCTTGTGACGGTAGCGCCGCCGTTGCGGCTATTGATATAAATCAATGAGCAGCCGGATATAGGTATTATTTTTTGGATATGTCGCCTTCATTGGTCGCCTCCTTCCGACCCGAAGACTGACAAGCGCGACACGGTCAATCCCTTGAGGAGCGACGATCCATGTGTGTCGCTTGCAGTCCATTCTCCGGCGCACTCGGCATCGCCCTCTCGCGCCGTTCCCTCCTGAAACATACGGTCGCCGGTGTCGCCTGGGCCGGGGTGACTGGGGCGACGCGCGGTTTCGTCTGTCGATCGGCGGAGGCGACCGAAAGTGTCGATACGCTCTATGCCGGCGGCCCGATCGTGACGATCAACGACTCGCAGCCGACCGCCGAGGCGGTTCTGGTGCGCGGCCGCAGGATCGTGGCTGTGGGCGCACGCGGGGAGGTGGAAAGCCACGCGAAGGGCCCGATCGAAACCGTCGACCTCGAGGGCAGGGCATTGCTTCCCGGCTTCGTCGATCCCCACGGTCATGTCGTCATGGTCGGGCTGCAGGCGCTTGCCGCGAATCTCCTGCCGGCGCCCGACGGTGAGGGCAACAGTATCCCTGCACTGCAACGAAGTCTGCGTGACTGGAGCGCCAAGAACGGAAAGACCATCGAACGATACGGCGTCATCATCGGCTTTGGCTACGACGACTCGCAGATCGAGGAGCAGCGCCATCCGGTCCGCGCCGATCTCGATGCTGTTTCATCCGACATTCCGATCCTGATCGTTCATCAGTCGGGGCATCTCGGCGTTTTGAACAGCAAGGCGCTTGACGAGGCGGGCGTGACGAAAAGCACGCCCAATCCGCCCGGCGGAGCGTTCCGTCGCGAGGCCGACGGAGCGACCCCCAACGGCGTCTGCGAGGAGGCGGCCTTCTTTGCCGCAGCCGGCAAGCTTCTGGGTCGACTCGACGCGCAAGCCTACCTGGACATGATCAAGGCAGGGGCGGCGTTCTACGCCTCGTTCGGGTATACGACCGTCCAGGAAGGGCGCGCCATGCCCGGCAGCGCGACCATGCTTGCGAAGGCGGGCGAAGCCGGGCTGCTCGATGTCGACGTCGTGGTCTATCCCGACATCTTTCAGTCCCTCAAGGAAATTGCGCCGTCGCGGGACTACAGGAACCGCGTACGCATCGGCGGCGCCAAGGCGACGATCGACGGATCGCCGCAGGGTAAAACTGCGTTTCTCTCGAAGCCCTATTACAAGCCACCGGAAGGGCAGGGTCCGGACTATCGCGGGTACGCGGCGATCACGAAGGAGCAAATCGTCGACGCCGTCGACCTCGCCTATGCCAATGGCTGGCAAGTCCTCACCCACGCCAACGGCGACGCAGCGGTGGACTGGCTGATCGAGGCTGTCGGCGCCGCAACGGCGAAGCACGGCCCCGGCGACCGGCGTGCCGTTTTGATCCACGGTCAGGCCGCGAGGCTCGACCAACTGCCGAGGCTGAAGGATCTCGCGATCCTTCCGTCCTTCTTCCCGATGCATACCTATTACTGGGGCGACTGGCACCGCAATTCGGTGTTGGGGCCGGAACGGGCGGAGCGCATCTCCCCCTGCAACTCCGCGCGCAAGCTCGGCATGATCTTCACGAGCCACCACGACGCGCCCGTCGCGAACCCGGACGCGATCCGCGTCCTGTCCGCGACCGTCACTCGGGCGACCCGGTCAGGCTATGTGCTCGGCCCCGAGGAACGCGTCGACACGCTGACGGCGCTCAAAGCCATGACGATCTGGCCGGCAGTCCAGTATTTCGAAGAGGCGAGCAAGGGCACGATCGAGCCCGGCAAGCTCGCAGACTTCGTGATCCTGAGCGCAGATCCCCTGGCGGTGAAGCCCGAGGAGCTGATCACCCTCAAGGTCGTCGAGACGATCAAGGAGGGTAGGAGCGTCTACAAGGCGACGTGAACCAAGCAGCATTCAGGATAATATTGAAGAAAACATCACGACCGGTCGCGGACACGGCGCCCCAGCGAAAGGAGACGGAGATGATCGTTCGAGTTCTAACGATCCTCACGGCGATGGTTGTCGTGCTGTCCGCAAGTCCTGCGCCCGGAGCGCGCGGGGCCGAGAACCAGACCGATTGGCGCGAGCTCAACGCCTACACGATGGGCGTCCAGGCTTATCTCTACACCTTCCCCTGGTCCTATATGAGCGAACAGCGCTGGTTCCGGAGCGAGGATGTGGGACATCGGGCGAACCAACTGTTTCATTTCAGAGACCTCAAGGATGCGAGCCACGTCGATGGCGGTTCGCCCAACAACGACACGATCTACTCCCGCTCCTGGCTCTACCTGAAGGAGGAGCCGGTGATCCTCACCGTACCGGCGATTGCAGACCGCTACCACTCGGTCCAGTTGACCGATTTCATGGACGATAATTTCGCCTACGCGGGCGCACGAACAACGGGCAATGGGGGAGGGACCTACGCGATCGTCGCCAAGACCTGGACAGGTACGCTGCCGGCGGGAGTGACGGTGCTGCCCCCCTCTTCCACGCCCTGGGCGTTTCTGCAGGTGCGCACGGCCGTGAAGGACGCATCCGACCTCGATGCCGCCCACGCGATCCAGGACCAGTATAAGCTGACGCCCCTTTCGCAATGGGGCAAACCCGATGCGCCCGCCCCCAGGACGGCCGAGATCTGGCAGCCCCTCGACCGGAACGCCGACCCACTCAACGAATGGCGGACGATCAATCGCTCGATGCGGGAGGTTGCGCCCGATCCTCGTGACGCCGATCTCCTGCAGTCCTTTTCGCGCATCGGCGTCGGGGCCGGGATCGACATCGAGGCCCTGGACCCGGACACGAAGAGGGGGTTGGCACGAGCGGCCGTGGACGGTCGCAGGATCATCGCCGACGCGTTTGCGGCCGGCTACGGACAGACGATCATCAATGGATGGAATTACCCGCCGCCGGCAACGGGCCGAATGACACGAACCCGCGACTGGCTGTTGCGCGCAATCCAGCCGGCCGTGGGCTTCAACACCAACGACCCGATCGAGGCGACCTATCTCAACGCCGCCATCGATGGCGCCGGACAGCCTCTGACGGGCAAGACCCGCTACGTCATCCACTTCGACAAGGGCGGGGAGCCGAAGGTTGAGGCCTTCTGGTCCCTGACCATATACAACAAGGCCTACAACCTCGTCGACAATCCCATCGACCGCTACTCGGTCGGCGATCGCAGCGCGATGAAGCATGACCCCGATGGCGGCCTGACCATCTACGTGCAAAGGAGCACGCCCGGCCCGGACAAGGAAACGAACTGGCTGCCCGCGCCGGATGGACCTTTCATCCTCTTTCTGCGCGCTTATCTGCCGGCAGCCGACATCGTGAGCCAGTCATGGCGCCCGCCGAAGATCACAGCAGTCGACGGCTAACGCTCTGCAGCGGCACCCCGCAATCGCTATCCCTCGAGGCACATCAGATCGAAGCAGGGGGCGACCGGTCTGACGGTCCGTCTGAAGAAAAATCCCCGAATCCAATATGTAGTGAAAATTCCGTCTGCCTGACACAATATTTTGTATAGCGAATATATTTATCCAACCACATCCAAGAAAAATGCCTTGTTTATTCAGCAAGACTTGCAGATCATATCAGATTGACTGCGCAAAACGCCGGCCGATCTGCTTGCACTTGGGAGGAACGAGCAATGTGCATCATGTGCAACTCAGCCCTTGCCGAGGCGTTCAGGAACTACAACCTTCCCTCGCGACGCCAGATCCTTCGATCCGCGACCGTGGCGACGGCCACCGCTTATCTGTGCGAGGCGACGGGCCCGGTGCCGGCCGAGGCCGGTGGAGCGTCCCTGCAGGATTTGTCCGCTCAACTCGGCCGAAAAGAACCGCCTAAGATCACGATCTATTCCGCCAAGGAGATCATCACCCTTGACCCCGACAGGCCTTCTGCGACGGCTGTCGCGGTCCTTGGCGACCGCATCCTGGCAGTCGGCTCCGTCGACGACCTGAAGGCGGCGGCCGGAGGCCAGTCTTACATGATCGACAACACCTTCGCCGACAAGGTGATCACGCCCGGTCTGATTGCACAGCATGATCATCCGCTCCTGACCGGCCTCACGATGGTGTCGGAGATCATCGCCATCGAAGATTGGGTTCTGCCGTCCAGATTCGTGCCTGCCGCCGGCAGTCCCGCCGCGTATCGCGCAAGGCTTGCTGACGCTCACACGAAGCTCAAGGATCCAACTGAGCTGCTTGTGACCTGGGGCTATCACCCCGTCTTCCACGGCCCCCTGACCCGATCGGACCTCGACCGGATCAGCAGCACGAGGCCGATCATCGTTTGGCACCGATCGGCCCACGAGTTCATCGTCAACAGCAAGGCACTGACCGCCTACAGAATCAACGCGGCCTCCGTCGCAGCACTGCCGAACGCGGCGCAAAAACAATCCAATCTTGATGAAGGTCATTTCTGGGAAGGCGGCATGTTCGGCGTCCTTCCGAAGCTTCTTCCAGCGATCGCCACGCCAGATCGACTTCGGCGCGGCCTCGAATTCGTCGTGCGGTATTATCACGCCAATGGCGTGACCCTGGGATGCGAGCCCGGCGGGCTCTTCTCGAAGCAGCTCCAGGACGCCCAGAATGCCGTGTTGTCGCGCTCCGACAGCCCGTTCCGCATCTACTTCATTCCGGACGGTAAATCGATTAGCGCGGCCTACCCCGACACGACGGTCAGCGAGACCGAGAAGGTTCTCGGCTGGGGCGAGGGCATGACCGCGGTGATGCCCGGCGCCATCAAGCTGTTCGCAGACGGAGCTATCTATTCACTGGCGATGCGCGTTCGCGAACCGTATCTCGGTGGAGGTACAGGTGAATGGATCATGGAACCCGAGGTCTTCGCGCGAGCCTTCAGGGTCTATTGGGACGCTGGCTACCAGATCCACGTTCATGTCAACGGCGACGCCGGTCTCGATACGGTTCTCGACAATGTCGAGGCGAGTATGCGCCGCCACCCGCGTTACGATCATCGCACGGTCGCCATCCACCTTGCCGTCTCGCAGAAGGATCAGATCGAACGCATGAAACGGCTCGGCGTGATCGTCAGCGCCAACCCGTATTACGTGCGGGCGCTGGCCGACGCCTATTCGACGGAAGGCCTCGGTCCGGAGCGGGCCGACAACATGGTACGCCTCGGAGACATCGAGCGGGCGGGCGTTTCGTTTTCACTTCACTCCGACATGCCCATGGCGCCCGGTCAGCCGCTGTTCCTGATGCACTGCGCGGTAAACCGCACGACTGTGTCCGGACGCATCGCAGCGCCGGACCAGCGCGCGGGCCGGCTCGGTGCCCTCAAGGGTGTGACCCTCAATGCCGCCCACTCCTTGCGCCTGGAACACGATATGGGCAGCATCGTCCCGGGTAAGTTGGCCAATTTCAGCATCCTCGAAGATAACCCACTGACTGTCGATACAGAAAATATCAAGGACATCCCCGTCTGGGGAACAATATTCGAAGGTAAAGTCTTGCAGGTCGCGCAATAGACGGAGGGTAGATACTATGAAAATAGAAAAAACATTACATATTATTTCGATGATGTCATTTCTTTCAAGCTTTGCGGCAACACCGCTGCTTGCAGCCGACAAAGACTCCGGAAGGATTGTCAAATCGGACGGGATCGAAATCGAGATTTTCGAGTTCGGCACAGGCCCCGAAACCCTTATCATGGCGGCAGGTAACGGCCGGCCCGCGGCGCAGCTTAGCGAACTCGCCAGAGGCATTGCTGCGAACGGATCGCGAGTCATTACGTATAATTATCGGTCATTAGGGGCAAGCACCGGACCGATTAACGAACTCACTCTCCACGACTACGCCAATGACTTGTGGCGGATCGCCGATGCTCTGGGCGCTGGTAAAGTCCATCTCGCCGGTAAAACCTACGGAAATCGCGTTGTTCGCGCAGCATCACAGGGCAGACCGGACCGTGTTCTCAGCGTGATTTTGATAGGGGCTGGCGGAGAACAATTACCATCTGCAGAGACACTGAAGTTGTATGAAAGATATATCGATCCCAACACTCCAAAGAACGAGTGGCTGAAACTTCAGGGCCAACTGATGTATGCGCCCGGTAACGAACATCTGGCCGCATTGGACGCGGAGCAAGGCGAATATCCCATCCTTGCCGCGGCTCAAGTCAAAGCAAGCGACGCCACCCCGAAGGAAGAATGGGCGAGCGGCGGCACAGCCCCCATGCTGGTCATGACCTGCCTTCTCGACGTTGTCGCAGTGCCAGAAAGCGCACTCAGCGTAGCGAAATCGAGACCCAACGCCTGGCTCGTAGGATTGCCGGGCTGCGGTCATAATATGCTCAATGAACGCAGCGAAGATCTGGTACGAATTATTTCGGAATTTATTGCGAAAGCGGTGAAGCATCGCTAGGATGTAGAGCGACAATCCCTCAATCTGACAAGACATCCTGATATTTATCGTACGACATGCAAAACTGGCATGTGCCCTGGCGCGATTGGGCCATTTCGGCGTTGTAGTGTCCCGCCTGGCAGGTGAAATCATAATGGTGTGGCCAGCAGGCCTCGGCGACCTGCGAGGAACCACCCCGCCCGGCTGCTCACTACCAACAGTCGCATCGCTAGATCGCCGCCTGCGCGAGCTGTGATCCATTGAGGTATATCAAACCTTACCGGTTGCGCCCGGTGTACCCCTCTCGCTTGCCCTTAAAACACACAACGAAGCGAGGAGTTCGGAACTATGAAACTCACGCCGCACCTCCTCGCGACTGCGCTTGGTACTTCGCTCGCTTTTGGGGCATCTGCTCAGCAGTCACAGCCTGTTGGGCCATACAAAGACTTTGATGGGATCATCAATCTCGATGTTCGTGATTCGAAATCCGATTGGGGGCCGTTCACACCGAAGAAGGCGCCCACAGGGGCGCCGAACATCCTGTTCGTGCTTTACGACGACACCGGGCTTGCCGCGTGGTCCACCTATGGCGGCCGCATCGCCATGCCCACGCTGGACAGGCTGGCACGAAACGGGATCACATACACGCAGTGGCACACGGCAGCGCTCTGTTCGCCGACCCGATCCACGCTGCTGACTGGGCGCAATCACACCCTGAACGGTATGGCTGCCATTACGGAAGGATCCAACGGCTTCCCAGGCTGGGCAGGTCGTATCCCGCCGCAGGCCGCCACGATCTCCCAGGTGCTTCAAGGCCACGGCTACAGCACATTCTGGCTCGGGAAGAACCACAACGTTCCGGAGCAGGACGTTGCCGCGGGCGGCGACCGGAGAACCTGGCCGCTCGGCCAGGGTTTCGAGCGGTACTATGGGTTCATCGGAGGTGAGACCAATCAGTGGTACCCCGACCTCGTCGAGGATAACCGATTCATCGAACCGCCGGCTTCTCCGGAGCACGGCTATCATCTGTCCAAGGACCTTGCCGATCAGGCCATCAAGATGCTGCGCGATCAGCAGGCAACCAACCCTACCAAGCCTTGGTTCATGTTCTACAACCCCGGGGCAAACCACGCTCCTCATCACGCGCCGAAGGAATACATCGCCAAATACAAAGGTAAATTCGATGACGGCTACGAAGCTTACCGGAGCTGGGTGCTGGCGCGCATGATCGAGAAGGGCGTCCTGCCAGCGGATACGAAGCTGACGCCGATCAACCCGATGCCAGAGTCCCAGGCGAATCCCGTCGACGCGGTCCGCCCTTGGAACAGCCTTCATGCGGACGAGAAGAGGCTGTTTTCTCACATGGCAGAAGTCTTCGCCGGAATGTCGGAATATACCGACATCCAAATTGGCCGCGTACTCGATTATCTGGACAAAACGGGACAGATCGAGAACACGATGGTACTTTATGCGGCGGACAACGGAACCTCGGGCGAGGGCACGCCAAACGGCTCGGTCAACGAGAACAAGTTCTTCAACGGCTACCCGGACGACCTCGCCGAGAACATGAAGTTGTTCGATAAGCTCGGTGGGCCCGACACGTACGGCCATTTCCCGACGGGCTGGGCAGTCGCGTTTTCGACGCCGTTTCAGATGTTCAAGCGCTACTCGCAGTACTCGGGGGGAACATCCGATCCGCTCGTCATATCCTGGCCGAAGGGCATCAAGGCACGTGGCGAAATACGTGATCAGTACCACCACTCCGTCGACATCGTGCCGACGATCCTCGACGTCGTAGGTATTGAGATGCCCAAGGTGTACCGCGGCGTGGAGCAGTTTCCCCTGTCTGGCGTTTCGATGCGCTACACGTTCGATGCAAGCCCACACGCGCCCACGCAGAAGAAACGGCAATTCTACTCCATGCTCGGCACTCGCGGGATGTGGCAGGATGGCTGGCTTGCCGCCGCCGTGCATGCCCCGTTCACCGGCAAGGGCCATTTCGACCAGGACAAGTGGCAGCTCTACCACGTCGATGAGGACCGGTCGGAGTCCATCGACTTGGCGGATCGTTATCCTGAGAAGCTGGAAACCCTCAAGAAGGCGTGGGACGAGGAAGCCCGAGCCAATCTGGCGTTACCGATCGATGACCGGAGTGCATCCGAACTTTTGCAAATCGAGCGCCCCTCGTCCGAGCCGGCCCGGGAACGCTACGTCTATTATCCGGACACGGCACCGGTGCCGGAAGGCGTTGCCGTGAACATTCGCAATCGCTCATACAAGATTCTTGCGAATGTCGAACTCACAGACGCGGACGCCGGCGGTGTGATCTTCGCTCACGGCTCAAGATTTGGGGGGCACGCCTTGTTCATCAAGGATCAGAAGCTTCACTACGTGTACAACTTCCTCGGCATCAAGCCCGAGCAGCAATTTGTCTCCAAGGGCGAGTTGAAGCCGGGGAAGTACACCCTCGGAATGGAGTTCACAAGGACAGGGGCCGGCCCGCACAAGGAATCGGTCGGCACGATGAAGCTGTACGTCAACGATGACGTCGTCGCTGAAGGCCCAATGAAAACGCAGCCGGCCAAGTTCACCTTGTCTGGCGACGGGCTCTGCATCGGCTACGACGGCGGCGATGCAGTCAGTGCCGAGTACAAGACGCCCGGCACCTTCCATGGCGGATCGATCAAAGGCGTCGGCGTCACAGTCGAGAAGGCGCCGTACGAAGCGCTCGAAATGGAAGCACAACGGGCACTGATCGCCGACTAGCTCAATGATCAAGAAGTTGGGGCTGCCCCGCGCCGCCCTTAGGCTATGTCTCCACGGAAACTGAAACTTCGGCAACTCGTTTTGATATCCAACTCGTCGATTTTCGTTTTCATAAATTGAAGCTCATCTTCGCTTCGCTGGATCATCGACTCGAGGGCTCGCCCATGGATGCGGCAGACTTGGCCAACCCGGCGACGGAGACACGTCGCGGTCGCGATGGCCATACGGGAATGACCTGGATTCCGGGCGCTACCTTTCGCATGGGATCGGATCGGCACTACCGCGAGGAAAGTCCGGTCCATCGGGTTGCCGTCGATGGCTTCTGGATCGACCAGACGCCGGTCACCAACAGCCAGTTCCGCGCATTTGTGCGCGCGACCGGGCACGTGACGGTTGCGGAGCGGCGGCCCGACCCGAAAGACTATCCGGGCGCGCTGCCCCACCTGCTCTACGCCGGCTCGCTCGTGTTCACCCCGCCCGTTGGGCCGGTCGACCTGCAGTTCTGGGCCGCCTGGTGGACACTGGTGAAGGGCGCGGACTGGCGCCACCCGTACGGACCGAAGAGCGGCATTGCCGGGTTCGAAAACCATCCGGTCGTGCACGTGGCCTATCCGGACGCGCTTGCCTATGCGAGTTGGGCCGGAAAGGACCTGCCGACGGAGGCCGAGTGGGAGTTTGCCGCCCGTGGCGGCCTCGATGGTACGGACTACGCTTGGGGAGACGAGTTCACGCCCGGCGGACGACACATGGCCAATACCTGGCAAGGTCAGTTCCCATGGCAGAATCTGGCCGAGGACGGCTACGCGCGGACCTCACCGGTCAGAGCGTTCCCGCCGAACGGCTACGGCCTGTACGATATGGTCGGCAACGTGTGGGAGTGGACGCGCGATTTCTACCGGGACAAGCATCCCGCGGACAGCGCGAGGCCCTGCTGCATCCCGACAAACCCTCGCGGCGGTCCGGAGGATCAGAGCTATGATCCGTGCCAACCCGAGACGCGGATCCCGCGCCGCGTGCTCAAGGGCGGCTCACATCTGTGTGCGCCCAACTATTGCCGTCGATATCGGCCCGCGGCGCGTTACCCGCAACCTATCGACACCTCGACCTGCCATGTCGGGTTCAGGTGCATCGTGCGGACCACCCCAAGTCCTGACAACGAGGAATTCAGGAGATAATCCGGCTGGCCATTCAGGGGGGAGGTCTGTAGATGGTTCGGTCCGCAGGTGATCCGCCATCGAACAGCCGACGATCCGGCAGCTGAACGCATCGAGCACGATTGCCAGGTAGAGGAGCCCCGCGCTTGTCGGGATGTCGGCGACCCAGAGCCGGCCGGGTTCATCGGCCGCAAGGCTGCGGTCGACCAGGTCCGGCAGAACTCCGGTCTCACGCGCAAACCAGGCCGTCGCCTTTCAGCTTCAGCTACCGGTTCTCAAGCGAAGCCGCTGCTGGCTGAACGGCGCCTGCTCTACAGTGGTGACGAACCGCGGCGCGGACGCCAGAACGAGCCCGGCGAAGCGGGCGGGTAGAGCGGGCATGGCGGTTTTGCTTGGCGTTTACGCCATCAGCCTTTCCGTCACGCCCGCCTGGTCACCTCACCACGGCCGCAGCGCACCCAAATGATCAACTTGGAGTTGAGATCCTGGCGCATCAGTCCGTCGGCCCACCCTGAGTTCTTTGGCTTCGATCATCGATACCATAAAAAATCACTATAGAATATAGATATATTTCTGGCTATGAGTTGTAATCATGCAATTTGCGTCATTCATTCACATTTTTCGCCGACGCCGATCGGCCATGCAGCCAGTCAATGACCAAGAACATGGCGATCGCGAAGATCGTCAGGAGGGCGGCCATGGCGAGGATCGACGGATTGATCTGATCGCGGATGCCCGACCACATCTGGCGGGGGATCGTCCTCTGTTCGGTTCCGCCGATAAACAGGATGACGATGACCTCGTCGAAGGAGGTGGCGAAGGCGAAGACGGCACCGGTGGCGACGCCGGGTGCAATGAGCGGCAGCGTCACGCGCCGGAAGGTCTCGAGCGGCGGCGCTCCGAGGCTGGCGGCGGCCCGCACGAGATTCCAGTTGAACGACATCAGAGTGGCGGTGACGGTGATCACCACGAAGGGCGTGCCGAGCGCCGCGTGAGCCAGGATGACGCCGGCATAGCTGTTGGTGAGGCCCAGCGGCGAGAAGACGAGGTAGAGGCTGACGGCAACAACGACGATCGGGATGATCATCGGCGAGATCAGGAGCGGCATGATGAAGCCGCGGAACGGGAAGGACGGCCGGCTGATGCCCATCGCCGCCGCCGTGCCGAGGATGGTCGCGATCGCCGTACTGGCGATGCCGACGACGAAGCTGTTGACGATCGCCAGCCGCCAGTCCTCGGACGACACGAGTGCGGCGTACCAGCGGGTGCTGAAGCCCGACATCGGATAGGAGAAATAGGCGCTCTCGTTGAAGGAGAGCGGGATGACGATCAGCACCGGGGCGACGAGGAAGGCGAGGACGGCGGCCGAGAAGAGGCGCAGAACCGTCCGGCCGACGCGTTCCGTGAGCGTGATTGACTGCATGAGGGCCACCTATCCCAGCCGAAGCCGGTCGACGCCGACGAAGTGGTTGAAGACGAAGTAGACCGCGAGCGTCAGCAGCACGAGATAGACCGACAGCGCACCGGCCAGGCCCCAGTTCAGCTGGCGGTCCATCTGGAAGGCGATGAGCTGGCTGATCATCTCGTCGCCGCCGCCGCCGAGGAGGGCAGGGGTGATGTAGTAGCCGATGGCCAGCACGAAGACGAGGAACGTGCCCGTCCCGATGCCCGGCAGGGTCTGGGGCACGTAGACCCTGAGGAATGCGACGGCGGGATGGGCGCCGAGCGACACCGCCGCCCGCTGATAGGTCGGCGAGATGCCCCGCATGACCGCGTAGTTCGCCAGGATCATGAAGGGCAGGAGCACGTGCGTCATGCCGACGAGGACGCCGGTGCGGTTGAACATCAGCGCCAGCGGCGCGGTCGTCAGGCCGGCCTGCGCGAGGAGCGCGTTGACGACGCCGTTCGGCTGGAGGAGCACGTACCAGGCGGTCGTGCGCACGAGCAGCGAGGTCCAGAACGGCACGATGACGAAGATCATCAGCCGATTGCTCTGGCGCGGCGGCAGCGTGGCGAGGAGGTAGGCGACGGGATAGCCGAGCAGGAGGCAGATCAGGGTGACCGAGCCGCTGATCAGGAAGGTGCGCGCGAAGGCCGCCTGATAGATCCGCTGGTCGGGGGGCAGCTCCGCGAGGCCATGGGGCCCGGCCCTCAGGTCGACGGCCGCCAGCAGGTAGTCCGGGGTGACCCGGGCCGAGGCCCGCTGGATGAAGCGCCAGGTCTCCGTCTCCCCCCAGTGGCGGTCGATGTCGAGGAAGGCTTGCTCCACGGGGCCGGCGGCGGGATCGGGCAAGCGGCGCGCGGTCTTCAGGATCAGGCTGCGGAAGCCGGGCTCGTAATTGTTGAGCCGCCGGGCCGCCGAGACGAGGGTCCCATTCTGCTGTGCGGCGGCCATGTCGGCGGCCAGCGCCTCGAAGACGGGCGGCGGCGGGAGCGCCGCCCCGCTCCACCCGGCCAGGCCGGCCGAGACGCGCGGAAACGCCGCCGCCACGTCGTCGCTCTGGATGCTGCGCACGAGCAGGGCGCCGATCGGGTAGAGGAAGACCGCGACGAGGAAGACGAGGAGCGGCAGGGCGAAGGCCAGCGACCGCATCGCCTCGCTGCGCCGGGCGGCCCTGTAGGCGTCGCGGCCCGCCTGCGGCATCGATCTCACCTCGGAGCCTGCCGCCATCGCTCGCACCTCACCGATCGCCAAGACCGCATCCTTTCCTTTGAAAGACGACGGGCGCCCCATGCCGGCCGGGGCGCCCCGCGCGTCACCGGCCGAGCCAGGTCATGAAGCGGCTGTTGATGCTGTCGTATTTGTCGGCCCAGAACTCGGCGTCGATCTGAAGCGCGTTCTTGAAGTTGTCCGGCGCGGTCGGCATATCGGGCAGGACGGCCTTGTTCATCATCTCGACCGAGGACTTGCGCGGCGAGGCATAGGCGATGAAGTTCGAGAGCTTCCAGATATTATCCTTGGTGGAGGCATATTTGATGAAATTCTCCGCGAGCTCCTTGTCCTTGGCTCCGGTCGGGATACCCCACCACTCGTAGTCGTAGACCTGCCCGTCCCAGACGATGGCGAAGGGCTTGTTCTCCTTCTTCTGCGCGTCGTAGATGCGGCCGTTATAGGCCATCGTCATCGCGACGGCGCCGTCGGCGAGGAGCTGCGGCGGCTGCGAGCCGGCCTCCCACCAGACGATCTGGTCCTTGATGGTGGAGAGCTTGTTCAGGGCACGCTTGATGCCGTCGTCGGTCGCCAGCACCTTGTAGACCTCGCCGGCCGGCACGCCGTCCGCCATCAGCGCCCATTCCAGGCTGACCTTCGGGCTCTTGCGCAGGCCCCGCTTACCCGGAAACTTCTGGGTGTCGAAGAAGTCGGCGATCGTCGTCGGCCGCGTCTGCATCTTGTTCGTGTCGTAGGCGAAGACGGTCGACCAGATCATGGAGGACACGGCGCAGGGCAGGATGGCGCCCTTGATGAAGTCCGACCGGTCGCCGAGGAGCGCCGGGTCCAGCTTCTGCAGGAGGCCTTCGTCGCAGCCGGTGATGGCGTCGTTGGTCTCGAGGTCGATGAGGTCCCAGGTCGTATTGCGGGCCTCGACCATGGCGCGCAGCTTGGCGACGCCGCCGTCGTATTGCTCGGTCGCGATCTTGACGCCCTGACTCGCCGCGAAGGGCTTGAACCAGGCCTTGTCGGCCGCCGCCTCGAAGGCTCCGCCGTAATCGACGATGTTGAGGGTCTTCTCCTGGGCGGCGGCCGGCATGGCCAGCAGGGCGCAGCCCACCGCCAGCAGGGCGGCCGCTCTCGACGCAGTTCGTCCGGCTCTCATGATCGTTCCCCTGGGTGATGCGATGGAGGTTTCAGGTCGGCCGGGCATCGACGACCTTGCAGTCGTCGTAGCGCCAAGAGACGCCGACGGGCTCGCCGTTCGCCGGCAGGACCGTCCGCTGGGTGTTCGGGACCTTGATGACAAAGTGCCCCGCATGGCCGGTGGCGAGGTGGATCCGGCGGTGGTCGCCGCAGTAGATGATCTCCTCGACCGTCCCCGAGAGGCGGTTCTGAGCGTCGCCGTCGCCGGGATCGACCGTGACACGCTCCGGCCGGAGCGCCAGGACGGCGGCATCCCCGGGCCTGAGGGCGCCGCCCGCCCGGCCCTTGAAGGTCCGGCCGCCCGGCAGCGTCAGCACGGCGTAACCGTCCTCGACGCTGGAGACTTGACCGGCCAGTGCGTTGTTCTCGCCGATGAAGTCGGCGACGAAGGCATTCTCGGGATCCTCGTACAGGTTGGCCGGCGAGGCGATCTGCTGGATCGCGCCGCCCTCGAAGACGGCGACGCGGTCCGACATGGTGAGCGCCTCGCCCTGATCGTGGGTGACGTAGACGATCGTGACGCCGAGCCGGCGGTGCAGCCGCTTGATCTCGTACTGCATCGTCTCGCGCAGCGCCTTGTCGAGCGCGCCGAGCGGCTCGTCCATGAGGACGAGCCGCGGCTCGAAGACGAGGGCGCGGGCAAGCGCGACGCGCTGCTGCTGGCCGCCGGAGAGCTGGCTCGGCTTGCGCTCCCCCAGACGCCCCAGCTCGATCATGTCGAGCGCGCGGGCCACGCGATCCCGCTGCTCGGCCTTCGCCACGCCTCGCACGGACAGCGGGAAGGCGATGTTCTCGGCAACGCTCATGTGCGGGAACAGGGCGTAGTTCTGGAAGACCATCCCGATGTCGCGCTTGTGGGGCGGCAACTCGTTCAGCGTCCGTCCGTTGAGCCGGATCGTTCCCCCGCTGGGGCTTTCGAAGCCTGCGAGCAGCATCAGGGTCGTGGTCTTGCCCGAGCCGGAGGGACCGAGCAGCGACAGGAACTCGCCTTCGGCGATCTCCAGATTCAGGTCCCGGATGACATAGCTCTCGCCGTCATACGTCTTGCGGATGTGGGAGAAGGTCACGAACGGGTTGGACGCGGCGGATGCGGCCATTCAGGCACCCTTTCCGAAGGCGCGCCGATGGTTCCGCCCGATACGCGCATCCGAGCTGGCACTTTGCTTGCCGTCATCTTCGATTGTGCGCGCTCGGCTGGCTGGCATGGCGTCCTCGTCGACCCTGGGTTGGGTAAAACTAAGTCGACCCTGGGGTGGACAAAGCTAAACATGCAATCTTTGCTGCCGCAAGGCCGCCAGGGCGGCGGGGCGTCCGTCGTGGGATAGGATTTTCCGAAGCATTGCAGAGGGCGCGCCTCGTCAGGCACGGGCGGACGGGCCGGCGGCAGAATCGACGGTTCGAAAAAGCGATGCCGCACGGGGAGGCGAGGGCCTTGCGCTCGGCCCATGACCCGGATGCCGGCCTCCATTCTCGCACTTCTCGACCGCCTGATCGCCGTTCCGACGGTCAGCCGCGATCCCGACCGCGAACCGATCGACTTCGCCGCCGGCGTCCTCGCCGTGCGCAATGCGGCGATCGGGATCGAGACCGTGAACGCCTGTCCGGCGCTCGACACGCCGCCCGAGGCGGAGGTCGTCGCCTTACGCCAAGGCGCCGGTCGAGGGCGAGGGTCATCGCAAGGTCGCCTTCGGCACCGGAGGCGGCCTCTTCCGCGAGGGCCTTTCGATCCCCCCGTCGTCGGCGGGCAGGGCCCGATGGACCAGGGCCACGAGCCGGACGAGTTCATCGCGCTCGACCGAATGATGGACCGGCTCCTCGCCCGGTTGCGGACCCGAGCGGGGGGTCGGCCTCGGAAAGGCCGAAGCACTGCTGATCCAAATCGTAATGTTCGCGATTTCCGAGCTGCGCTAGCCCAGAGAACAAGCGTTGCCCAGGGAAGGACGTGGCAGATGTCAGTGGAGACGATCGACACGCTCGTGGTCGGGGCCGGTCAGGCCGGGGTCGCGATGAGCGAGCACCTGACGAAGCAGGCCGTGCCCCATCTCGTCCTCGAACGGGCGCGGATCGCCGAGCGCTGGCGCTCGGCCCGCTGGGACTCGCTCGTCGCCAACGGTCCGGCCTGGCACGACCGCTTCCCCGGCCTCGACTTCACCGCCTTCGACGAGGACGCCTTCGTGCCGAAGGACCAGGTAGCCGATTACTTCGCCGCCTATGCCCGCGCCTTCGGCGCCCCGATCCGCTGCGGTGTCGAGGTGACGAAGGTGCGGCGGCTCGACGGGCGTCCGGGCTTCCGGGTCGAGACCTCGCACGGGACCATCGAGGCGAACAGCGTCGTCGCCGCGACGGGCGCCTTCCAGAAGCCGGTGATTCCGCCGATCGTGCCGGCCGGGGCAGGCCCCGACCAGATCCACTCGAACGCCTACCGCAACCCGTCCGCGCTGCCGCCGGGGGCGGTCCTGGTGGTCGGCGCGGGCTCCTCCGGCGTCCAGATCGCCGACGAGCTGCTGCGGGCGGGACGGCGGGTCACCCTCTCGGTCGGTCCCCACGACCGGCCGCCGCGCGCCTATCGCGGCCGTGACTTCGTGTGGTGGCTCGGCGTCCTCGGCAAGTGGGACATCCAGGCCCGCGCACCCGGCACGGAGCATGTCACCATCGCGGTGAGCGGTGCCCATGGCGGCGAGACGATCGACTTCCGCCGCCTCGCCCATCGCGGCATGACGCTGGTCGGCCGGACGCTGGACTACCGCGACGGCGTCCTGAGCTTCGCGCCCGATCTCGCGGCGACCCTCGTGCGCGGCGACGCCTATTATCTCGCGCTCCTCGACGAGGCCGACGCCTACGCCGCGCGCAATGGGCTCGACCTGCCGCAGGAGCCCGAGGCCCGCGTCTTCCCACCCGATCCCGCCTGCGTCACCGATCCGATCGAGCGCCTCGACCTCGCGCAGGCCGGCATCTCGGCGATCGTCTGGGCGACGGGCTACACCTCCGATTTTCGCTGGCTGGAGGTGGGCGCGTGCGATGCGCAAGGCCGGCCGGACCACCAGCGCGGCGTCTCCCGCGAGCCCGGCATCTACTTCCTCGGCCTCCCCTGGCTCTCGGGCCGCGCCTCCAGCTTCATCTGGGGCGTCTGGCACGATGCCCGCTATCTCGCGGACCACATCGCGACGCGGCGCAGCTACCTGGACCATCACGTCGCCCGGTGCCGCACCGCGTCGGCGGTCTCGCCGGCAGCCTGACGCCGCGCCTCCCGCCCGCCCGTTTCCCCCTGCATGGAGCCTGCCGTGACGGCACATACGCGCATCCGCAAGTTCAACACCAAGGACACCTATCCGGAGCAGAAGCTCGACAACGACCTCTGCCAGACCGTGGTGGCGAAAGGCAGCATGGTCTTCGTTCGCGGCCAGATCGGCCAGGACCTCGACACCTCGCAGAGCGTTGCCATCGGCGACCCGACCGGCCAGGCCGAGAAGGCCATGGCCAATATCGAGATGCTGCTGACGGAAGCGGGTGCCCGGCTCGAGCACATCTGCAAGATCACGATCTACATCGTCGATCCGCGCTACCGCGAGGCGGTCTACCGCGTCGTCGGGCGTTGGCTGAAGGGCGTCTATCCGGTCTCCACGGGCATCGTCGTCTCGGCCCTCGCCCGACCCGAATGGCTGGTCGAGATCGACGCCATCGCCGTCATCCCGGAGGACGCCGCGTGACCTTCTCGATCGTCGCGCGCTGCCGGGAAACGGGTATGTTCGGCGTCGCGGTCTCCTCCTCCTCACCGGCCGTCGCGGCGCGCTGCGCCCATGCGCGGGCCGGGGTCGGGGCGGTCGCGAGCCAGAACGTCACCGATCCCTCGCTCGGCCCCCGCACGCTGGACCTGATGGCGCTCGGCGCCGGCGCCAGGCAGGCCGTCGAGGTGCTGCGCGCCTCGACGGCGCACATGGAATTCCGCCAGGTCCTCGCCATCGACGGCCGGGGCGAGGCGGCCGTCCATTCCGGCCCGCGCGCCCTCGGCATCTTCGCCGAGGCGACGGGCGAGAGCGTCGCCTGCGGCGGCAACCTTCTGGCCAGCCCCGACGTGCCTCGGCGGATGGTGGAGGCCTTCGAGGCCTCGTCCGGCCATCTCGGCGACCGCCTCGTCGCCGTCATGCGCGCGGCGGTCGCGGCGGGGGGCGAGGCCGGGCCGTTGCGCTCGGTCGGCATGACGCTGGTCGACCGGGTGTCCTGGCCGGTCGCGGACCTGCGCGTCGACTGGACCGAGGATTGCCCCGTCGAAGCGCTGGCCGCGCTCTGGGCGCTCTACAAGCCGCAGCTCGCGGACTACGTGACCCGCGCCCTCGATCCCGGCGCCGCGCCGAGCTACGGGGTTCCCGGCGACGAGTAGTCCGATGCTATAGAGGGGCGGTGCCGAAACGCCGCCCCTGAGGCCTGGATGCGCTACACACTGCGCCAGCTGGAATATTTCATCGCGGTGGGCGAGGCCGGCAGCATCACGCTCGCCTCCGAGCGCGTCCACATCTCGCAGCCGTCGATCTCCGCCGCCGTCTCCCATCTGGAGCAGGAGCTGAACGTCCAGCTCTTCGTGCGCCACCACGCGCAGGGCCTGTCGCTGACGCCGGCCGGCCGCGACCTCCTGCGCGAGGCGAAGAGCCTCGTGGCGCAGGCCGAGAGCCTCTATCTGCGAGCGACGGAGGCGACGGGGCTGGTGCGTGGCTCTCTGTCGCTCGGCTGCATGGTCACGCTGGCGCCGATGCTGGTGCCGGAGCTGACGCATTCGTTCACCTCGGCCTTTCCGACCGTCTCCATCCGCACGGTCGAGCGCAACCACGACGAGCTGTTCGAGGGCATCCGGCATTCGGAACTCGACATCGCCCTCTGCTACGATCTCCATGTTCCCGACGACATCGAGTTCACGCCGCTGGTCGAGCTGCCGCCGCACGTCCTGATGGGCGAGGCCAATCCGCTCGCGCGGCAGCCCTCCGTCGTCCTCGAGGACATCGCGGCCAAGCCGATGATCCTCCTCGACCTGCCGATCAGCCGCGAATACTTCCTGGCGCTGTTCCTCAAGCAGGGACTGGAGCCGACCATCGCCGCGCGCTCGGCCCATCACGAGGTGGTGCGCACCATGGTCGCCAACGGCTACGGCTATTCCATCCTCAACGCCACGCCCCGCTCGGACTACGCCCTCGATGGCCGCCGGCTGGTGCGCATCCGTCTCGCGGGCGAGCATCGGCCGATGACGATCGGCGTCGCCACGCTGAAGTCGCTGCGCAAGACCCAGCTCGTCGCCGCCTTCGCGGCCCATTGCCGGGCGCATATCTCGGATTCCTACATTCCCGGCATGGTCGCTCCGAGCTTCGGGCCCCGCAAGCGATAGGGCCTCGTCCGGTCTCTCACGGATCGGCGGTGGGCGGCGCTTCGAAGCGGGCTGCGAAATAGTCGACGCAGTGGTCCACGAAGCGCCCGAGGAGCGGGTCGCCCTCGTCCCGGTCGCGCGTCGCCAGCACGATCCGCAGCGGCCGGAGGGCGTCGCGCAGCCGCAGCACCTTCAACGATTTGAGATCGTAGGTCGTCGCGGTGTGGGGGCGCATCACCAGGAGCGTAAATCCGAAGCCGTTGCCGACCGCGCTGCGCACGGCCTCCAGCGAGGTCGAGACATAGGCGATGGGCGGCGCGATGCCGTGCTCGCGCAGGAGATCCTCGAAATAGCCCCGGCTGCCCGGTCCGTCGAACATCACGTAGGGCTCCTGCGCCAGCTCGCGCAGCCAGACCGAGCGCTTGCCCGCCAGCGGATGGTCGGCCGCGATGACCGCCATCGGCGGCAGCGCCGCGAGCGGCAGGACCGACAGGCCCGCGAGATCGGCCCCGAGATCGTAGGTCAGTGCGAGGTCGAGGCTCCCCGCCCGCACCTCCTCGGCCAGGGCCGTCAGGCTCAGCTCGCGCGTGACCATCCGCACCCCGGGATGGCGGTCGAGATGGCCGCGCACGAGGCTCGCGGCGAAGAACGGGGCGAGCGTCGCGAAGCAGCCGAGGCGGATCTCCCCGGCGACCTGGGAGGCGAGCGCCGCGGCCTCGCGCGCCACCTGCTCGGCCTGCCGCTCGAGTTCCGCGGCATGCTGCAGGAAGGCACGTCCCTGCCGGGTCAGGGTCGTGCCGCGCGCGTGCCGGCGGTCGAAGAGGCGCAGGCCCGTGACGTCCTCCAGCTTCTCGATCGCCTGCGCGACGGCGGGTTGGGAGATGTTGAGGGCGCGCGCGGCCTGGGCGATCCCCCCGGCCTCCGCCACGGCGCGGAAATAGGTGCATTGCCGCAGGGTGAAGCGAACCATATTCTGCCTTTCTCGAAGGCATGAGTTTCGAAGTTTTTACCTGTTCCGGCGCGTGCTAGCCAGGAGGCATCGCGAATGGATCGAGGCGTGAGCCAAGTTCTCGCCCTCCGCACAGTGAAGGACGCGCCCTATGTCGTCGCACGCCCCGCTCGACGAGTTGCTTCAGGCCGCCCGCCGCCCCTTCCACGATGCGGTGGCGATGCCGCCCGGGGTCTACAAGGACGAGGGTTTCCTCCGGCGCGAACTGGAGACCATCTTCGCGCAGGAATGGATGTGCGTCGGGCGCGCCAGCGCGCTTGCCGCACCCGGCGACTATCTCACCTACGAGCTGGCGAACCAGCCGATCATCGTCCTGAGGGACCAGAAGGGCGAGCTGCGGGCCCTGTCCAACGTCTGCCTGCACCGCATGTCGACGCTGCTGGAGGGGTCGGGCCGCGCGCGCAGCATCGTCTGCTCCTACCACGCCTGGACCTACAATCTCGACGGCACGCTGCGGGGCGCGCCGTTCATGAAGGAGACGACGGGCTTCTGCAAGGAGGCCTACACGCTGCCGCAGATCCGCTGCGAGGAATGGCTCGGCTGGATCTACGTGACGCTCAATCCCGACGCGCAGAGCGTCCGCGAGCGATTCCGCCCGGTCGAGAAACTGGTCGGACATTACGGCATGGAGAACTATGTCGAGTGCTTCCGCGAGACCCATGTCTGGGACACGAACTGGAAGGTGCTCGCCGAGAACTTCATGGAGAGCTACCACCTGCCGGTCTGCCACGCGGCGACGGTGGGCCCGCATTCCCGGCTCGAAGAGATGATCTGCCCGCCGGGCCTGCCGGACTTCAACTATCACTGGATCACCAAGGAAGCGTCGCTGGCGATCGGGAACGCCCATCCCGACAACGTCCGGCTGGAAGGCCACTGGCGCAAGACGACGGCGCTCCTCGCCCTTTATCCCAGCCATCTCATCACGCTGACGCCGGGATATTTCTGGTACCTCTCGCTCCACCCCAAGGGTCCGGGCCAGGTCCACATCACCTATGGCGGCGGGCTTTCGCCGGAATTCATGGCCGATCCGAAGGCAGAGGACTATGTCCGCGACCTGAAGCGGCTCCTCGACGAGGTGAACCTCGAGGACCGCGGCTGCACCGAGAAGGTCTATCGCGGGCTGAATGCCGCGGCGGCCAAGGCGGGCCACCTCTCCTATCTCGAGCGACCGATCTACGATTTCCTGCAATACATCGCCGCGCGCACCGGCGGTTTCGAGCGCGCGTTCCAGATCGCGGCCGAATAGGCCGTCCAGGACAATAGGCCGTCGAGGACCTTTCGAGGTGATTCATCCCGCGGCGGCGACTGCTCCGGCGGCGGCCCCGCACCGGACAACCGAGTCAAGCCATGGCGAACATCACCTGGAAGCCCGAAGGCCGTTCCGACGTGGTCGCGGAGGTGCGCGATGGCTGCACGCTCATGGAGGCGGCCGTGGCACATTCCGTTCCCGGCATCTTCGGAGATTGCGGCGGTGCCCTGGCCTGCGCGACCTGCCACGTCGTCGTCGCCGAGGAGTGGCTCGCCGCAACCGGACGGCCAGGTCCGGACGAGGACGAGATACTGGACATGGTGGAAGCCGGTCGGCGACCGAACAGTCGGCTGAGCTGCCAGATCCGCGCTCATGCGGACCTCGACGGCCTCGTCCTCCACGTTCCGGTCTCGCCGGCATGAGCGCCGGCGCCATGCACCCCCGCACGGTCGTCGTCGGTGCCGGTCAGGCCGCCGTCGCCTTGATCGCCAGGCTCCGTGCGTTGGATGCGGACCGCCGGATCACCCTCGTCGGCGACGAGCCCGTCCTTCCCTACCAGCGCCCGCCTCTCTCGAAGGATTACCTCAAGGGGGAGCTTGCAGCCGACGGCCTGTCGCTGCGCCCGCGCGACTGGTTCGAGGCGCAGGGGGTCGAGTTGCGTCTCGGCCGCTCCGCCGTCGCGATCGACAGGGAGGCGAAGACGCTCGCCCTCGATGATGGAGCGGCGATCGGCTACGACCATCTGGCCCTCTGCCTCGGCAGCGAGCCGCGCCGTCTGCCGGCGGCGGCGGGCGGGTCCCTCGCCGGCGTCCACGTGCTCCGCCGCATGGCCGACGCCACCGCACTCCGCCCCGCCTTGGCCGGCGCGAGCCGCGTCCTCATCGTCGGCGGCGGCTATCTCGGGCTGGAGGTGGCGGCGGCCGTGTCGGGCGCGGGGCGGGCGGTGACCGTTCTGGAGGCCGCCCCGCGCCTCCTTCACCGCGTCGCGGCCGCGCCGACCTCCGATTATTTCCGGGACCTGCACCGTCGCCACGGCGTTCGCGTCCTGGAGGGACTGGGCCTCGTGGCCCTCTCGGGACCGGATCGCGTCGAGCGTGCCATCCTGTCGGACGGGAGCGAGCTGGCCATCGACCTTGTCCTGGTCGGGATCGGCACCGCGCCGGTCGTGGATCTGGCGGCCCGCGCCGGCCTCACCGTCGAGGACGGCATCGCGGTGGACGAGCGCTGCCGGACCTCGGACCCGTCCATTCTCGCCGCGGGCGATTGCACGAGCTTCCCCCATGCCGGCGACCGCATCCGGCTGGAGTCGGTACAGAACGCGATCGCGCAAGGCGAGACCGCCGCGGCCACCCTCTGCGGGCTTGAGAGCCCCTACCGGCCCAAGCCCTGGTTCTGGTCGAACCAGTACGACGTGCGGCTCCAGATCGCCGGCCTGTGCAAAGGCTACGACGCGACTCTCGTACGCCCAGGCAAGCGGCCCGGATCGCAATCCGTCTGGTATTTCCGCAAATCGTCGCTGATTGCCGTCGATGCGATGAACGATCCCGCGACCTACATGATCGGCCGCAAGCTGGTCGATGCGGGAATCAATCCACATAAATCTGATCTTGCCAATCTAGATTTTTCGATAAATTCGCTAATCACTTGTTGATATATTGTAAATTACTATAAATGTATTTTTTAGATTTGACGGATTTGATATCGAGCTCGCCGACCGGCATGAACCGACTTGATCTAAATATGATAGATGCTCTGTTTCATAAGCGCTTGGTGACGGGCCAACTGGTCAGGCTGCCTGCTGGGGTCCGTTGAGCGGCTCCCAGCTCGAGGGCAACCGATCGTCCAGGTCGAGGGAGGCGCGCCAGATCCAGTTCAGCCTGCGCTGCTGCGCCCGCGGGCTCGTTCTGACCCCCGGCCGGGCGGGAACGGGCGACGGCGGGGAACTGGCCCGCGATTTGCAGGAGAGGCCTTATGTTTGAATTCGCTCCAGAACTGTTCTTGCTTCATTCGCGTGATGTCCTGTTTGGCTATTGCATCATGGCCTCGCTGGCGATTTTGCTAGGACGCATAATAAATATAAGATGACCCAAAATCCTGACTTTCCCTGCAAGGCTACGATCGCTCGCTTATATCGGAACAGCCCTACGAAGGCGTCGTCGGGAGTGGCCTGACTGAGAGCGTGTTCAACCAGGAGCATCTCAGTCGAAACTCGCTCCCCAGGGGGCATCGGCGACCCAAACGCGCGAACCGGTCTCGTGGGTCGTCGCCGGAGAAGCCGGTGGAAGGCTCAAGGTACGCGGCGGAGGCGCACCGAAGGCAGCACCCCGATATCCGGGCGACGCCCTCCATGAGCCGCGCCGGCTGCTGCGACGACAACGCCCCCGATGGAGAGTGTCCTCCACACTCTCGAGGTCGAACTCGTCCACCCGCAACGAGGGGCGACCCGCGATGAGGCCCGGCGCGACCGGTTCGCCTCCATCGAGGGACGTTCCCATCGACAGCGCATCCACTCCGCTCCCGGCGACATCACGCCCGAGCAGGCCGAGCGGAATGCAGGCCAATCCCGTGTCCGCGAGAACGGGGGAGGATCGATCTTCTCTCGCCCGGCAATGCTTCAATCGGCCTTGCGCGTATCGAGCAGCGCCCAGTTGCCGTCCTTCACCTCGACGACGTAGATCGGCTTGATCGCGTCGCGCTCCTCGCCGAACGAGATGCTGCCCTCCAATGCATCGACGTCCTTCAGCGACGCCAGGGCATCGCGGACGGCCGTGCGCTCGGCGGCGAGCTTGCCCGGTTCGGCCGTCACCTTGGCGCGCGAGGCCGCCTCGGCGACTAGGTAGACGATGTCGTAGGCGGCGGCGTCCTGCTGGTTCGGCTCGTGGCGGGCGATGCCGGCGGCCTTCGTCCGCTCGCCGAACGCTTGGGCGAAAGCCTGCGTGCGGGCGTTCAGCGCGGGAAAGAACGTCGTCCCGATGGTTAGGGCCTCGCCCGCGCCCTCCATCCGCCGCGGCAGCTCCGGATCGGCGATGGTGGTGCCGCCGACGAGTCGGCCCTTCACGCCCTGGCGCTTCATCTCCTTGGCGAGGTTCACCGCCGCCTCGGGCGGAGCGCCGAGCCCGATGACGTCGGCCTGCATCTGCGCCAGGCGCGAGACCTGCGGCGACAGGTCGAAGGCATTGTACTGGAAGTCGACGCTGCCCTTCACGGGAATCGCGTACTTCGCCATCAGGCCCGGCAGCACCGCCGTGCCGATCGACTTCGACACCACGTCGTCGGTGGCGTACGCGATGGCGCCGCTGGCGCTCGGCAACTTCTTGTCCTTGAGCGTCGCCAGGACCTGGTCGATGACCTTGCCCTCGTCGCGGGTGTTGCGGAAGGCGTAGGAGAAGCCCTTGGTCAGGGTGGGCGCCGAGGACGACATCGACATCTGCACGATGCCGAGGCGCTCGCCGGCCGGGAACGCGACCCGGACCTCGCTGGAGCTGAACGGGCCGATGACCGCCATCGCCTTGTCGTCCTCGGCGAAGCGGCGGACCGCGAGGGCGGCCTGCTTCGGGTCGCCGCCGGTGTCGAACTTGACCAGCCGCAGGGTGTGGCCGCCGACGCCGCCCTTGGCGTTGATCTCGGCGACCGCCATGTCGACCGCCACCTCGTTGGTGTTGGCAAGGCTCACATAGGGGCCGGTCTTCGCCATCGAGAAGCCGAGGACGATCTCGCCCGCCCGGGCGCCGGGCGCCGCGAGCAGACACACCGCCATGACCGCCCCACCCACCGTCTTGCCCGTCGCTGTCATCACCCGTCCCCTCATGGTTGGTTGACTCGTGGTCGGCCGATCCTGCGCCGGTTGCTTCAGTGCAGGGCGGCCGGCTCGCCGGCGGCGCGGCCGAGATAGGCTTCCGCGAGGCGCGGATCGCCGGCGAGTTGCGCCGGGTCGCCCGCCATCACGATCCGCCCCAGTTCCAGCACGGCGGCCGTGTGGGCCACGGCGAGGGCCTGGGCGGTGTTCTGCTCGACGAGCAGGATCGTGATCCCGTCGCGGTTCAGCTCGCGGATCAGGGCGAACAGGTGCCCGATGAACAGCGGCGACAGGCCCAGAGACGGCTCGTCGAGCATCAGCAGGCGTGGTCGGGCGATCATCGCCCGGCCGACCGCGAGCATCTGCTGCTCGCCGCCCGAGAGGCACGACGCGGCCATGTGGCGGCGGCGGCCGAGATTCGGGAACCGCTCGTAGATCGCCGCGATCTCGCGCCGCACGCCGTCGGGATCGCGCCGGAGATGGGCGCCGACCAGCAGGTTCTCCTCGATGGTCAGCGAGACCAGGATCCGGCGCCCCTCCGGCACCAGCACGAGGCCGCCGGCCAGCCGGGCCGGAACCCCTGCGGCGGTAATGTCGCATCCGTCGAAGACCACCCGCCCCTTGCCCGGGCGCACCACCCCGGCGACGGCCTTGAGCAGGCTGGTCTTGCCGGCCCCGTTGGCCCCGAGCAGGGCGACGATTCCGCCCTCGGGCACGGCGAGCGACAGGTCCTGGAGGGCGGCGACGTGGCCGTAGGCGACCGAGAGCCCGGCAATGTCGAGGAGAGTGCGCATCAGGCCGCCTGCCCCAGATAGGCCGCGCGCACCCGCTCGTCGCGCTGCACCTGCGCCAGCGTGCCCTCGGCGAGCTTCTGGCCGAAATCGAGGACCACGACGTGCTCGCAGACCTCGCCGACGAATTGCATGTCGTGCTCGACGACGAGCAGCGTGACGCCGCGGCGCCGCAGCAGGGCGAGGTGGTCGCGCAGCGCGTTGGTCTCGGTCGGGTTGAGGCCCGCGGCGGGCTCGTCGAGCATCAGCAGCGACGCCCCCGCCAGGGTGGCGCGCACGAGGTCGATCCGCTTGCGGATGCCGTAGGGCAGCGCCCCGACGCCCGCATCGGCATAGGCGGCGAGCCCGGCCTCGGCGAGGGCGTCGATCGCCTCGCGCCGCCAGCGGTGGTTCGGGACGAGGCGGAACGGCACCAGGAGGTCGCGCAGGCCGCGCGTGGTGGCGTGCTGGCCGACGAGCAGGTTCTCCACCACCGACAGGTGGTCCATCAGCCGGACGTTCTGGAAGCTGCGCGCGATGCCGTGCCGGATGCGCCGGCGCGAGGGCAGGGCGGTGATATCCTGCCCGGCGAGCAGGATGCGCCCGCCGGTCGGCCGGTAGACGCCGCTCACGAGGTTGAACACGGTGGTCTTGCCGGCGCCGTTGGGGCCGATCAGCGCCGTCGCCTGTCCTTTCGGCACCGTGAAGCTGAGATCCTGCAGCACCTGGAGGCCGCCGAAGGCGATCGAGAGATGCTCGATGGCGAGGAGCGCGGTCATGATCCGGAGACCTCCGTGCTCAGGCCCGTCTCGGCGGACGGGCGCCCGGGGATGCGGCCGCGCAGGCGCGCCGGCCAGCGGGCGCCGGCGGTCACCAGCCCCTGCGGGCGCAGGGCCATGACGCCGATGATGAGGAGGGCGAACAGGACGTAGCGCCAGCCGCCGCCGGCCCGCAGCATCTCGGGCAGCAGGGTGAAGAAGGCGGCGCCGACGAGCGGCCCCCACACCGTCTGGACCCCGCCGAGGAGGACGTAGAGCACCGTGAAGATGCTCAGCGCGACGTTGAAGTGCTGCGCCTCGACGAAGCTGAAATGATGGGCGTAGAGCCCGCCGCCGAGCCCCCCGACCACGGCCCCGAGGGTGAGCGCGCCGACCTGGACCGCCCGGACGTTGACGCCCATCAGGTCGGTCACGACCGGGTCGCTCTTGATCGCCGTGAGGTAGAGGGCAAAGCGCGTGCGCGACAGCAGCAGCATGGCGGCGAGGATCGCGGCGGTCGCGGCGAACACCGCCCCGGGCCCGGCATAGGCCGAGACCGGGTAGCCGGCGGCGCCGCCGACGACGTCGAGGTTCAGGAAGATCGCGGCGATCACCTGCCCGAGGGCGAAGGTCGCGAGCGCGAGGTAGATGCCCTGGCTGCGCAGGATCGGCACCGCCACGAGGAGCGCGAGCAGGCCGGCGCAGGCGCCGCCCGCGGGGATCGCCGCGCCCATCGGCCAGCCGGCCTCGTTGGTGAGGTAGGCGGCCGCGTAGGCCCCGGTCGCCATGAAGCCGGCGACGCCGAGATTGAGCTGGCCGGCGGCCATCGGCAGGTAGACCGCATAGGCCGCGATGACGTTGAAGCAGAGGATGACCAGAAGGCCGGACTGGTAGCCGGTCATTACAGCTTCTCCCGAGCCGGAGGACGGCCGAACAGGCCCTGCGGGCGCAAGACCATCACGGCGAGCAGCAGGCCGTAGACGGTGACGTTCACGACGTCGGCGCCGAGATAGGTGATCGACAGGACCTCGGTCAGGCCGATCAGCAGGCCGCCGGCGACGGCGCCCCAGATGCTGCCCATGCCGCCGAGGATCATCGCGGCGACGCCCTTGAAGCCGACGCCCTCGCCCATGAACGGCGACACCTGGAGGTAGTTGAGGGCGAACAGCACGCCCCCGAGCGCCGTGAACACCGCGCTGAGGAGGAAGATCGCCGGTACCAGCCGCCCGACGTCGATGCCGAGGATCACCGCGGTCTCGCGGCTCTCGGCGATGCTGCGGACCTGCCGGCCGAGGCTGGTGCGCGACAGGACCAGGGAGATCGCCAGGACGAGCGCCAGGGCGACCGCGAGGCTGACGAGCTGGGCGCCGCCGACGACGAGGCCGGCGATGCGCAGGTTGAAGTCCGGCACCAGCGCCGGGAAGGCCTGCTGGTCGGAACCCGCGCCGACCAGGGCGAGGTTCTCCAGCAGGACCAGGAAGCCGAGCGAGCTGACGAGGGGCACCTCGGGCTCGCGCGCCTGGCTGCGGCGGTAGGACAGCCGCTCGACGGCGAGCGCCACCAGCCCCGCCGCCGCCACCGCGCCCAGGATCGCCAGGCTCCAGTGCAGGCCCTTGCCGATCAGGACCCAGGTCACCATCCCGCCGACCATGAACAGGCCCGGGATCGAGAAGTTGAGGAAGTTCAGGATGCCGATCGACAGCGTGAACGAGACCGCCACCAGGACGTAGATCGCGCCGAGCATCAGGCCGTTGACGAGTTGCTGGGCGATCATGCGGGTCGGACCTTCGGCGCGGGACCGGCGGAGGGCGGAGGGGCGGTCATCGTCGGGCGGCTCAGACCGGATCGAAGTAATGAAGCTCGAACAGGATGCAGCCGCCCTCGGACTTGAACGGGCCGTGGAAGGCGCCCGGGGGCCGGCAGGCATAGGTGAAGGGCTTGAACGCCTCGCCGCCGTGGCCCTGTTCGTCGTTGCCGACCGTCAGGTCGCCGGAGACGAGGAAGACCTCCTCCCAGTATTCGTGGACGAACGGCGCGGTGGTGAACACGCCGGGCTCGAAGCGCAGCAGCCGGCTGCGGCTGCCGCGCTTGCCCGCCTCGTCGAGGGCCCCCGACAGGATCTTTTGCTGGATGCCGGCAGGATAGCCCGGCGGCACTTCCCAGCCCTCGGTCATGTCGACGGCCCGGAACTCGTCATGCACCTTGTTGATGGCCACAGCTCATCTCCTGGAGGAACGATGTGGACGGGCGGAGGCCAGCCGGCTTCCGACCGGTTGCGTCAGGCGATCGCTGTCGCCGTGGGGAGGCCCGGACGCGGTCGTCCGGACCTCCCCTCAGGCGGCGCGGGCGGCCTGCGACCCGCGGTCGAGGTCGTAGCTGCCGAGCATGCCGCTCACGAGGGCGCCCGCCGCCGCCCAGTCGTAGGTGCGGAACGAGTGGCCCTTGGTCACGAAGGTCGCGCCAGCGTAGAACATCTCGTATTGCTGGTGGCGGGAGGCGAATTCCGAGCCGACCGCGTCCCAGGCCAGCTTGTAGAACTTGACCCGGTCTTCGGCGTTCGCCGCCGGCGATTGCTGCGTCTTCTCGATCAGCGCGGCGATGTCGGGGTTGGCGAAGTCCGCGACCGAGGACGGCAGCATGATGAGGCCGCCGCCGGCCAGCTCGCGCAGGGTGTTGAGGATCTTCGGGTAGAGCTGCTGGGTGAGGGTCTGCGCGGCGTAGAGGGTGTGGCGGTCGGGGACGAAGTAGCGGCCCCGCTGCGTGCCCTTGGCCTCCATCGCGGCCACCAGCGCGTCGATCATCCCGCCCTCGGCGGCGAGCTGGCCCAGGGTCTCGCGGACCTGCGGGAAGGCGAGGATGCCGTTCATCTCGGCGGTGCGATGGGCGAGCCCGATGAGGAAGCGCACCTTCACCGACAGGCGGATCATCGCCTGGTAGTTCTGGTAGACGTGGGCCGGCGTCGCGTGGAACTGCTTCTGGCACATCGCGATGTTCTTGAACACGAACACCCGGTCCCATGGTACCTTAACGTCGTCGAAGTACAGGACGGCGTCGTTCTCGTCGAAGCGGCTCGACAACGGGTTGTCGAAGACGTGGGCGGCGGCCGCCTCGTAGGACTTGCGCGACAGGATCTTCAGGCCGGGCGTGTCCATCGGGATGGCGAAGGACAGGGCGTAGGGCTCGTCGCCGGGCTGGAGCGGCTGGATGCAGGTGACCAGCACCTCGTTGGCCATGATGCCGCCGGTGGCGAGCATCTTGGCGCCGCGCACCGTGATGCCGGCGGCATCCTCGTCGACCACGCCCGCGGTCAGGAAGGCGTCCTTCTGCTGCGCGGCGCTCTTCGAGCGGTCGGCCTGCGGGTTGATGATGACGTAGGTGAGGTAGAGGTCGTTGTCGCGGGCATAGCGGTAGTAGTCGGCCAGTGCCCCGGCCCGGGCGCGGTCGTACTCCTCGAACACGTCGAGCCCCATGAACATCCCGGCGATGCAGGAGGCGACGTGGTCCGGGGCGCGGCCGAGGAAGCCGGCATGCAGGCCGGTCCAGGCCTCGAGACCCTGCCGGCGGGCGACGAGGTCGCCGTAGCTCTCCGGCAATTGCCAGATGCGGTTGGCGCGCCCGCCCTCCGGCGTGGCGAAGCTCATCAGCTCGGCCTGCGCGGGATCGCTGGCGAAGTCGAACAGGCGGCCGACCGAGGCGATGGTGCGGGCGAAGGCCGGGTGACGGGTGGCGTCCTCGACCCGCTGGCCGTCGATGTAGAGCGCCCGCCGGTCCTTCAGCGAGGCGATGTGCTGGCTTCCGGTCTTCATGGTGGTTTCCTTCCCGGACTGGTTCGCCGGAGCGCGGCCGCTTCGGCGGGAGACGTGCGTGACGGGAGACGGGACCGGGCTGTCGGCCCGGTTCAGTAATGCATCGGCAGGGGCCATTCGGGCGCGCGGTCGTCGCCCGCACAGACGCCGTGGTAGCGGCCGCGGAAGAACACGAGCGGCGGCGCGTCGCCCTGGGCCGTGAAGCGCACGACGCGGCCGAGGAAGATCTCGTGGTCGCCGCCGTCGTGGCGGGCGAAGGGCTCGCACTCGAAATGCGCCAGCGCCCCGGTGAGCAGCGGCGCCTCGGCATGGCCGAGGGTGTGTTCGACCGCGCTCCACTTGTCGCCCAGCGAGCGGGCGAACTGGTTCGACAGTGTTTCCTGCGACCGGCTGAGGATGTTGACGGCGTAGCCCGCCGCCTCCCGCATCGCCGGCAGGCTGTGCGCCCGGCGATCGACGCTGAACAGGATCAGCGGCGGGTCGAGCGAGACCGAGTTGAACGAACTCATGGTGAGCCCGATCGCCTCGCCGCCGCCACCGCGCGCCGTGATGACGGCAACGCCGGTGGCGAATTGCGACAAGGCGGACCGGAATGCGCGCTGATCGAAGGCCATCGCCCGTCTCCGCGAGATAGCTTTGATACAAAGCTATTTTCGGAGGTCAGGCAAGCCCGTTCTTTCGGCTGATGCCGCCCAAGGATTGGGCGTGGGCCCGGTCGCCGCTATCCGGCGGCCGGGCTCTCGGCCGTGCCCCGGTCGGCCAGCGACTCCAGGAGCGCGGTGGCGTTGTCCCCACACGGCACCAGGCGGGCCATCAGGCCGGCGAGGATCCGGAACTCCTCGGCGCTCAGGCAGTCGAACAGGGCATCGTTGACGGGGGCGAGGACCGGGCGCAGGCCGGCGAGGCGGCGTCGGCCCTCGTCGGTGAGGGTCAGCAGCACCCGGCGCCGGTCGCGCTCGTGCCGGCGCTTCGCCACCAGGCCCTCGGCGACGAGCTTGTTGACCTCGATGGTGACGAAGGCGCCCGACAGGTGCAGGTGCTCGGCGATCTGGCTGACCCCGACCCCCTCGTCCCCTTCCAGATGGGCGATCGAGATCAGCGTCGTGTAGGCGACGCCCGACAGGCCGATCTGCGATCCGAACCCGGCCCGGCACTGCGCCACGCGGGCGCTGAAGGCGAGGAAGTTCTGGATGAAGGCTCGAAATTCGATGTCGTTCTGGCCCGGCATCAGTTCGGGCTTGGAGACGGTGTAAGCGGACACGAAGGCTCCCCGGCGCGGCGTCGCCGGGCTTGAGGTCGCGTCATCGTCCGGGCCTGTCAATCGCCGCAGCGCTCGGGGCGGGCATCGCCGCAGCGCAATGGCCTTAAACCGTGCCGGAAGGCATCTGGCAGTGCGCGCACGCGGATTCGGATACCATCGGCCCGTGTCTCTCGGTCGATGGTGCCCGGGAGCCGACATCCGCCCGGATTCCGGCCCCTGTTCCGCGACCGGCCGAGTCCGGAGCGCACCGTCATGGAAAGACCTGCATGGAAAGGCTTGCCGACATGCCGCGACCGATCGCAGCCCGCAGAACCTGGATCTTCGCCGCAGGAGCCGACGAGACCGCCCTGCGCCGGGCCGCCGAGGCCCGGCCGGACGTCCTGATCCAGGATCTCGAGGACTTCACGCCGCCGCAGCTCAAGCGCGAAGCCCGCCTGCTGTGCCGCCCGACAGCCGACCTGTGCCGCGAGGCGGGCGTGATCCCGGCGGTGCGGGTCAATCCGCTCGAACATGTCGGGCACGAGGACCTCGCCGCCGCGATGCAGGCCGGAGCAGGGGTGATCCTGCTCGCCAAGACGGCCGGTCCCGAGCAGATCGCGGCCCTCGACCGGGCGGTCACCCGGCACGAGCGCGACCTCGGGCTCGCGGTCGGCTCGACCGAGATCGTGCCGAACGTCGAGACCGCGGCCGCTTTGGTCCGCATCGCCGCCCTCGCCGAGGCGAGTTCGCGGGTGACCGCGATGCTGATGGCGAGCGAGGACATGGCGGCGGATCTCGGCGTCGGCCGCACCGCGGGCTCCGAGGAACTAGCTTATGCCCGGGCGCGGTTCCTGTTCGAGTGCGTCGCGGCCGGCGTCCTGGCGATCGATTGCCCCTACACCTTCTCCCGCCGCGAGGACATCGACCGCGACCTCGACTTCGCGGTCGCCCGCGGGTTCAAGGCGAAGGCGCTGGTCGATCCGGCACAGGTCGCCCACGTCAACGCCCGGCTGACTCCCTCCGAGGCGCAGATGACGGCGGCCCGGCGCCTGATCTCGGCGTTCGAGCAGGCCCGAACCGAGGGCCGCACCCCGGCGGAACTCGACGGCCACCGCATCGAGGTGCCGTCCTACAAGGCCGCCCTCCGGCTCCTCGAACGGGCCGCCGTGCTGGGCGTGGCGCTCCCCGCCTCCGAATCGTAGCGGCGCACCCCGCGCCCCGGCCTCGCATCAGGCCAGGATGCGATCCGTCATTGCCTCCGAAAGACCGAGGTAGTTCTCGGGATCCGTCAGCCGCCGGATCTCGGACTGCGAGATCACGTCGGTGACGTCCTTGCGTGCCAGAAGCATGTCGGTCAGGGAGCGGTCACCCATCGCGGGGTCGTGGATGATGGCGTAGAGCACGTCGTGCGCCTTGTCGCGGCCGAGCCGCGGCGCGAGCCCCATCATGACCGCTTCGGAGACGATGAGGCCGCGGGTCATGTCGAGGTTCTTCTTCATTGCCTCGGGATGGACCTCCAGGCCCTCGAGCACGAAGGCGGCCTGCCGCAGCGCGCCGCCGGCCAGCGTGAAGACCTCCGGCAGCACGATCCACTCGATCTCCCAAGGGCCGGTCGCCCGCTCGTGATCCTCGACTATCGCGTCGAGCAGCGAGGCGACGCCCTGGCGCACGACGGCCGCGCAGGCGTGGATGTAGCAGCAGGAGATCGGGTTGCGCTTCTGCGGCATGGTCGAGGACGAGCCGCGATTGGCCATGTAGGGCTCCGACGCCTCGCCGACCTCGGTCTGCATCATCAGCTTCAGGTCGGTGGCGAACTTCGCCAGGGTGCCGGTCAGGAGGCCGAGGAAGCAGCCGGCCTCGGCGATCCGGTCGCGCTCGGTGTGCCAGGCGATTTCGGGCTCGGCGAGGCCGAGCTCCCGGGCGAGCGCCGCCTGGACGGCGAAGCCCTTGTCGCCGAGGGTCGCCAGGGTGCCGGCGGCGCCGCCGAACTCGAACACCTCGATCCGCGGCCGGATCTCCGCCAGCCGGGCGCGGTGGCGCCTGAGCGTCGCGACGAGGCGGGCCATCTTGAAGCCGAAGGTGATCGGCACCGCCTGCTGCAGGTTCGAGCGGCCCGCCATGGCGGTCGAGCGGTGGGTGCGCGCCAGCCTCTCGGCGGCAGCGATCGCCCGGTCGAGATCCTGGCCGATCAGGTCGAAGCTCGCCTTGATCTGCAGGATCGTGGCGCTGTCGGTGATGTCCTGGGTGGTCGCGCCCCAGTGGCAGTACTTGCCGGCGTCGCCGGCGCAGAGATGCGCGATCTGGTGCACGAGGCCCAGCACCGGATAGCCGATGGTCAGCGTCTTCTCGGCATAGCGGGCGAAGTCGATGTTCTCGACCTTGCACACCCGGGTGATCTCGTCGGCGGCGGCTTGCGGGATCACCCCGACCTTGGCCTGGGCGCGGGCGAGCGCGGCCTCCCAGTCGAGGTATTTCTGGGTGCGGACCTCGTCCGACCAGATGGTCCGCATCTCGGGCGAGCCGAACAGGTCGCGGAAGATCAGGCTGTCGATCGCGCTGACGGGCATGGGTGTCATTCCTTGAATCGGGGCCCGGGGCGGGATTCCGGGCACGGGTGGGGAGGGCATCGGACGGGCCTCTGCGCCGCTCCATCCGGAGGCGAGCGCCACGGCACCGAGCCCCAGCTTGAACATGTCCCGCCGATCGAAAATCATCATGCGGCTCCCTGGTGAACGCGCCGGGGCTCGGACCGTCTTGGATCGTCGTCTCGGCGGGATTGCGAATACAGCGTCATCGGGCGTCCAAGCCCGGTCGGCCGTCGCGGCCGGGCGAGGGTCAGGCCCCGGCCGCCGCCTGCATGCAGGTGCCCCCGGCGGCATCCACCGTGGCGCCGGTGAAGGCCGCGCCCTCGCTCCGGCCGGCGACCCGGAAGGTCTGGCCGGCGATCATCGGCGAGACGCCGCGGTACCGGAAGGTCCGGGGCGCCCGGCCGAGGCTCTCGGCGGCGAGGTTCAGGAGCAGGCTCGCCTGGATCGGCCCGTGCACGACGAGGCCCGGATAGCCCTCGACCTCGGTCGCGTAGGGGAAGTCGTAGTGGAAGCGGTGACCGTTGAAGGTCATCGCCGAGTAGCGGAACAGCAGGGTCGTCGTGGCGGCGACCTCGCGCACGCGCTCGGGCGTGAAATCCGGCGGCGCGCCGGCACGGCCGGCGGCGTTCTCGCCGGGCTTGGCGGCTTCGCGATAGACGATGTCCTGGCGCTCGCGGATCGCGATCCCGCGCGGCGTCTCGTACTCGTGCCGCACGGTGACGAAGCAGAGCGCACCGGTGCGGCCCTCCTTGACGGCGACGTCGGCGACCGTCTCGCGCCGCACGACCTCGTCGCCGAGCCGCAAGGGGCTCACGATCTCGATCTCGCCGCCGGCCCACATCCGCCGCGGCAGCGGCACCGGCGGCAGGAACCCGCCCTTCGCCGCATGGCCGTCGGACCCGAGGGCGTCGGCGGCGGGGGTTTCGGGAGCGAGGCACCAATGGAGCGCCAGCGGCGCCTCGCCCTCGCCGACGGGGGCGAGCGCCCCCGTGAAGGTCGCCCGGAACTCGTCGACGAGGCGGGGCGTGACGAGGTCGCGGACCTCGCGGCTGCGGCCGATCCAGCCGCGCAGGTGATCGATGTCGAGGGTGGTCATCACCGTCATCTCGGTCGGTTCGAAGGGTGGGGCGGTGCCGGGGCGGCTCAGATCGCCTTGGCGTCGCGCAGGGCGGCGATGCGGGCCTCGTCGAGGCCGAGCTCGGCCAGGATGGCGGCGCTGTGGGCGCCGAGCGCCGGGACCGGGTCCATCCGCGGCTCGGATCCCTTCGGCATCGCGGGCGGCAGCAGCATGTCCACCCGGCCGTTCGGCGTCGCGACCTCGCGCCAGCGCCCGCGGGCGGCGAGTTGGGGATGGGCCCGGACCTCCGCCATGGTGCGCACCTGCGCGTTGGCGATGCCGGCGGCCTCCAGGCGGGCGGTGATCGCCTCGGCGGTGCTGTCGGCGAAGGCCGCCACGATGGCGTCGGTCAGGGCCGCGCGGTTCTGCACCCGCAGGACGTTCGAGACGAAAAGCGGGTCGCGGGCGAGGTCGGGCTGGCCCAGCACGGCGTCGCAGAAGATCGCCCATTCGCGCTCGTTCTGCAGGCCGAGCATCACCGTCCGGCCGTCGCCGCTCGGGAACGGGCCGTAGGGGAAGATCGTGGCGTGGCTCGCTCCCGTGCGCCGCGGCGGCTCCTGGCCCTGGTGGGTGTAGTAGAGCGGGAAGCCCATCCACTCGCCGAGGGCCTCCAGCATCGAGACCTCGACGTGGCTGCCCCGGCCGGTGCGCCCGCGCTTGAGGAGGGCCGAGAGGATGCCCGTATAGGCGTACATGCCCGCCGCGATGTCGGCGATGGAGAGGCCCGCCTTGACCTGCTCCTCCGGCGTGCCGGTGACCGACAGGAAGCCGGCCTCGCTCTGGATCAGCAGGTCGTAGGCCTTGCGGTCGCGGTACGGCCCGTCCGGCCCGTAGCCGGAGATGTCGCAGACGATCAGGCGCGGGTTCTCCGGCCGCAGCGCCTCTTCCGACAACCCGAGACGGGCGGCCGCGCCCGGCGCGAGGTTCTGGACCAGGACGTCCGCCTTCGCCACGAGGTCGCGCAGGATGGCCTTGGCGTCCGGGTGCTTGAGGTCGAGGGCCAGGCTCTCCTTCGAGCGGTTGCACCAGACGAAGTGCGAGGCGAGGCCGTCGACTCGGTCGTCGTAGGCGCGGGCGAAGTCGCCCACCCCGGGCCGCTCGACCTTGATGACCCGGGCGCCGAGATCGGCGAGCTGGCGGGTGCAGAACGGCGCCGCGATGGCGTGTTCGAGCGAGACGACCGTGATTCCGTCGAGGGGGCGGACGGCGTCGGCGAGGGTCTGGGACGAGACGTGAGCGTTCATGGTGCGCGAGGCTCCGGGGAGGGGGACGGGATGCGACGAGGCGGTCAGCGGGCGCGCTCGATCGCGCCGGTCCCGTCGAGGTAGCCGCGGGTCCGCAGGTCCGGCATCAGCACGGCGCCGAGGAACGAGACCGAGACCACGGCGGCGACGTAGTAGGAGAAGTGGCTCTCGGACCCGGCCTGCTTGAACGACAGGGCGATGAACTCCGCCGTGCCGCCGAACAGCGCGTTGGCGACGGCGTAGGGGAAGCCGACGCCGAGGCAGCGGACCTCCGGCGGAAACAGGTCGGCTTTCACGATGCCGGCGATCGGCGTGTAGAAGGCCGCGATGACGAGGGCGGTCATCACCAGGGCGAAGGCGACGACCGGATTCGAGACGGTCGCGAGGGTCGACAGCAGCGGCACCACCGCCAGGGTGGCCAGCCCCGTGAACAGCAGCATGTTGGTCTTGATGCCGACCCGGTCCGCCAGCATCCCGAAGAGCGGTTGCAGCAGCATGAAGAGCGCGAGCGCCGCCGTCATGATGACGCTGGTCGTGGTGGCGTCGAGCCTGGCGGTGTTGATCAGCAGCTTCTGCATGTACGAGGTGAAGACGTAGAAGTAGAGTGAACCGCCCATCGTGAACGCCACCACCAGGGCGACGGCCCGCTTGTGCTGCCACAGCCCGGCGAGCGAGCCGGCTTCCTTGCGGTGCATCGCCTCCTCGGAGGCGGTCTCCTGCATCGTGCGGCGCAGGACCACGACCACGATGGCGAGCAGCGCGCCGATCAGGAACGGGACGCGCCAGCCCCAGGCCTTCAGCTCGGCCACCGGCAGGAGCGATTGCAGGACGAGCAGCACCATGAGCGCCACCAGCTGCCCGGCGATGAGGGTGGCGTACTGGAACGACGAGAAGAACCCGCGCCGGCCCTTGGTGGCGATCTCGCTGAGATACGTGGCGCCGGCGCCGTACTCGCCGCCGATCGACAGCCCCTGCACCAGGCGGGCGACCAGCAGCAGCACCGGGGCTGCGAACCCGATCGTCTCGTAGGTCGGAAGCGCGGCGATCATCAGCGAGCCGGCGCACATCATGAACACCGACAGGATCATCGAGACCTTGCGGCCGCGGGTATCGGCGATCCAGCCGAACAGCCAGCCGCCGAGCGGGCGCATGAAGTAGCCCACCGCGAGCACGCCCGCCGAGGCGAGAAGCTGGCTCGCCGGGTCGCCGGCCGGGAAGAACGACGACGAGAAGTAGATCGCCGTGTAGGCGTAGACGAAGAAATCGTACCACTCGACGAGGTTGCCGGCACAGGCGCCGGCGACGGCGCGGACGCGTCCGCCGGTCGGTTTGGTGGGTGAGAGCGTGGTGTCGTATGGAATCGCGGTGCTCGACATCTCGATGACCTCCCTGAAGTCAAGTTGATCGGCTGTTCTTCTTGTTCTTGGCGCTGCACGCGGCCGGCGCCGCGCGAGCCCGTCCCGGACCGGCAGAGAGGCCCGTGGCCTTCGCCATCCCTGAACCCTCGTCCCGGCGCTGCGCGGCGGCGGGCCGGCGGATCGGCCTGGATCGGGCCTCGGAACCGGCGGTCCGGAGGCATTCCGGTGCGTGCGACAGGGTTAAAGCTGGACATGCCTGCGCAGACCATGCGCATTTTTCGCGGGCAGCCTTCAGGTTTCCGGAAGGCTCCGGATCAGGGGGCCGGCATGCGGTTCGACGTCACCGACCTGAGGCTCTTCGTCTGCGTCGCCGAGGCCGGCAGCATCACGCACGGCGCCGCGATGGCCAACATGGCGCTGGGGGCGGCGAGCGCGCGCATCCGCGGCATGGAGGAGGTGGCGGGCGTCGCGCTCCTCCACCGGGAACGCCTCGGGGTCGCCATCACGCCGGCCGGGCGCGCGCTGCTCCAGCACAGCCGCATCGTCCTGCAGCAGCTCGGCCGCATGCACAGCGAACTCGACGAGTTCGCCCACGGCCTGAAGGGTCACCTGCGGCTGTTCTCGAACACCAACGCCCTGGCGGAATTCCTGCCGGCAGCCCTGAGCTCGTTCCTGATGGACAATCCGGGCGTCAACATCGACATCCAGGAGCACATGAGCGCCGACATCGTGCGCAGCGTCGCCGAGGGCATCGCCGATATCGGCATCGTCGCGGGCTCGGTGGACGTCGCCGCCCTGGAGACCTTCCCGTTCCGGGAGGACACGCTGGTGGTCGTCGTCCCGCGCGACCACCCGCTGGCCGGGCGGCGGCGCCTCGCCTTCGCCGAGACGCTGGATTACGACTTCATCGGCCTGTCGGACGGCGCGGCCCTGCAGGATTTCCTGGCCGCCCACGCCGCCCGGCTCGGGCGGCGCCTGCGCCTGCGCGTCCAGCTCCGCAGCTTCGACGGGATCTGCCGCATGGTCGAGAGCCGGGCCGGCATTGCCGTCGTGCCGGCCTCCGCGGCGAAGCGCCTGCGGCGGATCATGGCGATCCGGATCATCCCGCTCGAGGATGCCTGGGCGCTGCGGCGCCTGAGCATCTGCGTGCGCTGCCTCGCGGAGCTTCCTACGCATGCAGGGCGCCTGGTCGCGCATCTTCGTGAGACGTGAATGACGTCCTTGCGGGACGGAGGCGCAGGCCGGCAGGTCGGGGCCGCCGGCCTGCCGCCGAGCCGGATGACGGTGGGCGGGCCGCGAAACCGCCTCGACATGGTGCGCGATCGGGCGGCGAGGGGAGGCGCCCCCCCGCCCCGAGGCGCGCCCGCGCCGCGGAGGGCGACCGGGCCTCGCTCGGCAGACCTGCGGTGGCAGGCCAACGCTTCGTCCGCCTAGACTCTTGTTTCGTCGCCGATTTTTGTCGCAACCCCGGCAACCGCCGTTGCGACATCGGCTCGGGCCTTGCCGAAGGCCTCCCGGGAGGCGATGCAGGCAACGTGCTCGCTCGACGCGCGGGAGCGGAGCGCGGGATGGCTGACGCTACGGCGCGCTGGACAGGGACGATGCCGGATACCGACTTTCACCCGACACGACGGCGGCTCCTCGGCGGCGCGGCGGCCCTGACCGCCGCCCTCTCGGTCACCGGCGCCGCCGCGCAGGCACCGGCCCCCGCCCCGCGCCGCTCGCGGCTGATCCTGCTCGGCACCGCCGGCGGCCCGACGCCGAAGCCGAACCGGGCCGCGCCCGCCCAGGCCATCGTGGTCGACGGGCACACCTATCTGGTCGATGCCGGGAACGGCACCGGCCGGCAGTTGGTGCTGGCGAAGCTGAAGCTCGGATCGCTCGACTCGGTGTTCCTCACCCACCAGCATTCGGACCACAACGCCGATTACGGCAACGTGCTCCTGCTCGCCTGGGCGACCGACCTCGCCCACCGGGTGGACACCTACGGACCGCCGCCGCTCGCCCGCATGACGCGCCAGTTCCTCGATCTCAACGATTCCGACATCAAGACCCGCATGGCGGACGAGGGCCGGCCGCCGCTGGCCGACCTGATCGTGCCGCACGAGATCACCGGGCCCGGCCCCGTGATGCGCGACGAGCGCGTCACCGTGACCGCCGCCCTGGTGCAGCATCCGCCGGTCGAGCCGGCCTTCGCCTACCGCTTCGATTGCCCGGACCGGTCGATCGTGATCTCGGGCGACACCCGGTTCTCGCCGAACCTGATCGCGCTCGCCAAGGGCGCCGACGTGCTCGTCCACGAGGTGATGTACCTGCCCGAACTCGAGAAGCTGATCGCCACCGAGCCCAACGCCAAGACCCTGCGCGAGCACCTGATCGCCAGCCACACGACCACCGAGGAGGTCGGGCGCGTCGCGACCGAGGCCGGCGTCAAGACGCTGGTGCTGTCGCATTTCGTGCCGGGCGGCTACCCGTTCATCAAGGACGAGGTCTGGCTCGACGCGGTGCGGCCGCACTTCAAGGGCGAGATCGTCGTCGGCCGCGACCTGATGGAGCTCTGACCGGCGCCGCCTCGTCCGTGGCCCCGCCCGGCGCGGCCCCTATGTGACCTCCCTCGAACAAGCAGGGAGGCACCGATGCCCGACGAGACACCCAAGAAGACGGACGGCGAGACGACGCGGCCCGGCGGCGACGCCCCGGAGCCGCGGACCGGAGACCGCATCATTGACGGCCGCCTCGATCCCGACGCGCAATCGCCCGCCGACGAGAGCGGCAAGCCGTTCGACCCGAACGAAAACGCGCCGGCCTGACCGGGGCGCGCCGGCATGCGCGTGCCCCGCCGGCGCGACGCAGCCGCTTGCGGGCCGGACGGCGCGCTGGCCGCCCGCTCCGCCACCAGTCGAGCGTGGGATTCTCGCTCCCGAGAAGGCCGGCGGTTTCAGGGTTCCGCAACAGTGCCGATCCCCATCCGCGACCTCATCCTGAGGTCGCGGATGGGGAAAGCTCTACCTGAAATCTGGCCGATGCACGCCTCGCGCCCTGCCATGTGCTGCGGCGCGGCAGTCGGACGGCGCCCGAGACCGTTCGCATCGTCCGCGACGAGCCGGTACGCCTTCGTCGGACAACGCCCTGTCGGCCGCACCGCGGGGCCGAAGCGCCGCCCCGCAAACGGACAGCCATCAACGATCCATCGGACGCCGTGCTGCATCTTCCGCGGCTGGCGCGGCCGCGTTCCGCCCGCCCCATCGGTATCGTCGATCGGGGTTCGCTGCCCGGTCTCGACGGAAGGTCGCACGTCTCATTGGCATGCGACGGCATATTGATACGCGCAAAGCGGCATCGTACCGCCTATGACGGCGCTCTCGCGCGGAGGCGTGCCGACGGCCCGTCCCGGCGGGGAGAATCGCCAGGACGCAAAGGGCCGCAGATGCATCCGGAGCCGTTGCACCCGAACCAAGCCCGGCCGTCCCGCCCCGCGACGGTGCCGCCCGAGGCGGCGGCGCGGGCGCCGGAGGGCCGGACGTCGCGCCTGCCGGCGGACTGGATCCATGACGGGGGCCTGCGCGCCTTCCGGGCCGATGCCGGCCATGTCGGCCGCTCGATCGCGGCGCTCAAGCTCTATCTCACCCTGGTGGTCAGCCAGGGCGCGACCTCGAATCCCGCCGAACCGGCCCCGATCGTCCTGTCCTACGAGCGGATCGCCGCCTTGTCCGGCCTGTCGGACCCGCTGATCTGCGCCGGCAAGAAGGCGCTCCTCGACCAGGGCCTCGTCACCACGGACGGCGCGCGGCCGGGCGGGACGATCGTCTACCGGCTGACCGGCCTGTACCCGGCCGCCGCCGGCGCGCGCGTCCTGCACGCCTCCCAGGCGGGCTCCCGGATCGCGGCCCTGCACGGCCTGACCTGCCGCAAGGCGCCGAACCTGGCGGCGCTGAAGACCTACCTGCTGCTGAGCGCACAGGGCAGCGATCCCGACGGCGTCGCGTCCCTCGACGTCGATGCCGCGTCGGACCTCACCACGCTCAGCCATGTCAAGATCGTGGCCGCGCTCGCCGCCTTGCAGGATCTCGGTCTCGCCGAGGCGGTGCCGAGCCCGGCGCGGGGGCCGGACCAGCGCCGGGTGCGACTGCTGCCGCTGCGGTGATCCCGGCGCTCCCGCGAAGGGGACCCGCCGTCAGCGGTCGATCCGGTGCGCCAGCACGCCGACGACGGCCACGGCCAGCGCCGGCCCGGCGCCGATCAGCGGCAGGTGGCCGTAGCTCACGCCCGCCGTGATGGCGACGCCACCGAGCCAGGCGCCGAGCGCGTTGCCGAGGTTGAAGGCACCCTGGTTCACCGTCGAGGCGAGGTTGCGGGCGCCGTCGGCCGCGGTGAGCACCCGCATCTGCAACGGGGCCACCAGGGCGAAGGCGAGGATGCCCCACAGGCCGATCAGCGCGGTGGCGGGCATCAGGGCGGCGCTCGCCGGCACAAGGGCCAGCAGCACCGCCGCGAGGGCGAGGCCGAGCCCGATCACCGAGGGCATCAGCCGCCAGTCGCCGAGGCGGCCGCCGAGCACGTTGCCCACGGTCAGCCCGACGCCGAACAGCAGCAGCACGCCGGTGATCGCCGACGGCGTCGCACCGGCGGTCGCCGCGAGCAGCGGCGCCACGTAGGTGAAGACGCTGAACAGGCTGGCGGAGGCCAGCACGCTGAGCAGCATGGCGAGCACCACCTGCGGCCGGCGCAGCACCCGCATCTCCGACAGAAGGCTACCGGACTCGGAGGCGAGATGCCGCGGCAGCCAGGCGACGAGGGCGGCCGCCGCCACGAAGCCGATCCCGACCACGGCCCAGAACGTCGCCCGCCAGCCGAGAGCGTGGCCGAGCGCGGTGCCGAACGGCACGCCCAGCACGTTGGCGAGGGTGAGCCCGGTGAACATGATCGCGATGGCGCTCGCCTTGCGGTGCGGCGGCACCAGATCCGCCGCCACCACCGAGCCGAGGCCGAAGAAAGCGCCGTGGCACAGGGCCGTGACGATGCGGGCGAGCATCAGCAGGCGGTAATCGGGGCTGAGCGCGCAGAGGGCGTTGCCCAGGATGAACAGGCCGACCAGCACCAGGAGCGCCCTGCGCCGGTCGAGGCGCGACAGCAGCACCGCCACGACCGGCGAGCCGAAGGTCACGCTGAGCGCGTAGCCGGAGACCAGCAGGCCGGCGGTCGGGATGCTGACGCCGAGATCGGTCGCCATCTCGGGCAGGAGCCCCATGATGACGAACTCGGTGGTGCCGATCCCGAATGAGGCCGCCGCCAGGGCGAGGAGCGCCAGCGAGGCGGACCGCCCGGTCGCGGCGGCGCCGGCGCTGTGATCGAGAGTATGCTGCATCGCCGACCCTTCTGCTGCATCGCAGCATAAGACGGGAGGGGGACGCGGGTTCAGCCCCGGTACCGCATGGCTGGCCTGCGGCGGCTTCGCTGGCCTGCGGCGGCTTCGCTGGCCTGCGGCGGCTTCGCTGGCCTGCGGCGGCTTCGCTGGCCTGCGGCGGCTTCGCTGGCCTGCAGCGGCTCGACAAGCTTGGCCGACCGACCCATGCTCCGCCATTGCGGGGGTCAGCGGCGTCGCGCGATCGAGCCGGTTCTTACCGCAGTGCCGCCCGCGGCCCGGTCCCCGCCGGCAGGGCCGCCAGGGCGTCGCGGACGATGCCCTCGGTCAGGATCTGCGGCAGCACTGCGACGCCGCCGCGGCCGTCATAGAGCAGGTAGAGCGGCACGCCAGAGCGACCGTGGGCTTCCAGCACCCGGGTGATCTCGGGATTCTGGTTGGTCCAGTCGCCGGTAAGCTGGGCGACGTCGTGCGCCTTGAAGGCCTCGCGCACCCCGGCGGACCGCAGGGTGGCGCGGTCGTTCACCTGGCAGGTGATGCACCAGGCCGCCGTCATGTTGACGAAGACCGGGCGCCGCTCGGCGAGCAGCACGTCGAGCCGACCCTGGCTGAACGGCTCGACCCCGTCCGCCGAGGCCAAAGCGACCGGGCCGGCGCGGTCCCGGTCGAGTACCGCCAGGAGCCCGGCGAGGCCGAGGATCGCGACGAGCGCCGCGACCTGCCCGGCCCGCCGGGCGAGGGGGCCGGCCATCCGTCCGCGCTCGAGGGTCCAGGCGCAGAACGCCACCAGCACCAGGCCGGTGAGCGCGGCCATCAGCCCGGTCGGCCCGACCTGCTGGCTCAGCACCCAGACCAGCCATGCCACCGTGAGGTAGAGCGGGAAGGCGAGGATCCCCTTCAGGGTCTCCATCCAGGCACCGGGCCGCGGCAGCCGGCGCAAGCCGGCCGGCCAGGCCGCCAGCAGGGCGAAGGGCAGGGCGAGGCCGAGGCCGAGCGCCGCGAAGACCGCGAGCGCCACCAACGCCCCCTGCGTCAGCCCGTAGCCGACCGCCGCCCCCATGAACGGCGCGGTGCAGGGCGTGGCGACCACGGTCGCGAGCACGCCGGTGAAGAACGAGCCTTCGAGCCCGGCCCGCCGGGTCAGCCCGTCGCCGAGGGCGGCTGCCCGGCCGCCGAGATGCCACACCCCCGACAGGCTGAGGCCCATGGCGAACAGCCCGTAGGCGAGGCCCGCCACCACCAGGGGCGATTGCAGCTGAAAGCCCCAGCCGATCTGCGCGCCCCCGGCCCGGAGCGCGATCAGGAGGCTCGCGAGGCTCAGGAACGTCGCCAGCACGCCCACCGCGTAGGCGAGCCCGTGGAGCCGCATGCGGCTCGGGCTCTCGCCGGAATGGCGCACCAGGCTCAGCACCTTGATCGACAGGACCGGGAAGACGCAGGGCATCAGGTTCAGCAGGAGCCCGCCCAGGAAGGCGAGCAACGCCGCCTGCCACAGGCCTCCGGCCTCCGGCGGCGCGGCGGCGGGCGCGACCGGGGTGGGAGCCGGGGCAGCGGCCTGGGCGGCGGCGGCCGGCGCGGGCGCCGCGTCGCCCAGCGCGTAGGCGCGGCGGACCGGGCCGGATGCGGTCTCCTCCGTGAGGGTCAGGACGCCGTCGGCCCGGGGCGCCGGGGCGTCGGCGGCGGACTGGCTGCTGCGCTGCAGCCGCAGGTGCAGGCCGGCCGCGTCGCTCGTCGCTGCTTGCGCGGCAGCGTGCTCCAGGGCGGTCTCGGAATAGGGGAAGAACGCGACCTCGCGGGCCTTCAGCCCCGGCGCGTCGATGTCGAGCACCGGCGTTCCGCCGTCCTGCCGCATCCGGACCGGCCAGGGGGCCGGCACCGGCAGGCGCTCGCGTCCCTGCGCGAACAAGGCGGCGGCGCGGGGATCGGGCCGCGGGCTGGTGCCGGCGGGTGCGACCGGCAGGCTCGCCGAGAGCGTCGCCTCGCCCGGGACGCATTCGCGCTCGCAGACGAGGTAGGAGACCTTGGCCTTGAGAGGGACGGGGCCGGAGCCGAGCGTGTCGGGCACGGTGATCGGCACCGTCAGCAGCACCTCGCCCTCGTAGCCGAAATTCATCAGCTCGGCGACCGGGATCCGCTCCGGCGCCGGCCACGCGACCGCGCCGGCGGAAAAACCCGCCGGCAGCGTCCAGGCGATCTCCGGCGGCAGGCCGGAATCGCCCGGGTTGCGCCAGTAGACGTGCCAGCCCGGCTTCATCGTGAGCCGGATGCCGGCGGTGAGCGTCGCGCCCGGCGCGACGGCGCTCTCCTCGGTGACCAGCTCGGCCCGGACGAGGTCGGCGTATTTCGACGGCCGCGGCACCTGCGCCTCGGCGGGCGCGAGCCAGGGGCTCAGGCTCCAGGAAGCGAGAAGGACGAGCAGAAGGGCGAGGCGGCGAGACGGCATGCTTTCGGGTTACCCGGACTCTGCGGCGCTGGCGAGGCCGGACGGATCGCGTTCGCGTGAAGCGGCCTTTCCGCCGGCGGGATCGCGCCAGGGCGGCGGGTCGAGGGCGCTCGCGAGCGCGTCGAGGAAGCGCCGGGTGCGGGCGGCGCGGGCGTGGCGCCGGGCGCCGAGGAGCGCCATCACGGGTGCCTCCGGCAGGACGTGGCCGGGCAGGAGCCGGACCAAGTGCCCGGCCCGCAGGTCGCCGGCGACGTCCCATTCCGAGCGCAGGATGATGCCGCGCCCGGCGAGCGCCCAGCCGCGCACCACCTCGCCGTCATTGCTCGACAGGCGCGGCTCGATGCGCACCCGCTCCTCGGTCGTGCTCAGTCCGGGGCCCTGCAGTCCGGGGTCCCGTCGCCGGAACCGCCACAGGGTCACGTCCTCGTCGTTCTCCCGCAGGGCGATGCAGGCATGCGCCCGCAGGTCGCCCGGGCTTTTCGGGCTGCCGCGATCCGCCAGATAGGTGGGCGCGGCGCAGATCACCCGTTCGTTCGGGGCGAGGCGCCGGGCGATCAGGCCGGGGGCCGCCTGGGCGATCGCCCCGACATGGACCGCGAGGTCGAAGGTCCCCTCCGGTACGCCGCCGAGGCGGTCGGACAGCATCAGGTCGATGGCGACCTCCGGATGCGCCGCCTGGAACGCCGCCGCGACGGGCGCGACGTAGGCCCGCCCGAATCCGAGCGGCGCGACGATCCGCAGGTGCCCGACCACCTGCCCGCGCCGGGCGGCGAGCGCCTCGTCGAGGTCGCCGAGGGAGGCGAGGATCGCCCGGCCGCGCTCGGCGATCAGCTCGCCCTCGTCGGTGAGCGCGAGGTGACGCCCGGTCCGGTCGACGAGGTGCACGCCGAGCCGCGCCTCGAGGGCGCGCAGGCGTTGGGTCACCGCCGGGGGCGACACGTCGAGGGCACGGGACGCCGCGGCGAGGGACGGCGCCTCGGCGATGGCGAGGAAGAAGCGGAGGTCGTCGGGTCCGAGCATTAAGCGCGACCTTAACGCAGCAGGCAGGCGGCGTTAATGGCGCGACCGGGCCGTCCCGTGCTTCCTGGCGGCCTCACTCGTCGCGCCGGGAGGATGAACGCGATCATGGCCGAGCCGCTGGACACCCTGCCGACCCCCTGCCTGCTCCTCGACGAGGCGCGCCTGCGCGCCAATGCCGAGCGGATGCGCACCCATCTCGCCGGCCTCGGGGTCCGGTTGCGCCCCCACCTCAAGACCGCGAAGTCCCGCGAGGTCGGCCGCATCGCGATGGAATCGCCGCAAGGGCCGGCCATCGTCTCGACCCTGCTGGAAGCCGAGCATTTCGCCGCGGGCGGCGTGCGCGACATGATCTACGGCGTCGGCATCGCGCCGGCGAAGCTGCCCCGGGTGGTGGCGATCCGGGCCGGCGGCACCGACCTCGCGATCATCCTCGACAGCCTGGAGCAGGCCGAGGCCGTGGCGTCCCACGCCCGCACGAGCGGCGACGCGATTCCGGTCCTGATCGAGGTCGATGCGGACGGCCACCGCTCCGGCGTCGCGCCCCATGACGGCGACACCCTGGTGGCGATCGGCCGCGCGCTCGTGGCGGGCGGGGCCGAGTTGCGCGGCGTGATGCTGCATGCCGGCGACAGCTATTCCCTGCGCGATCCCGAGGCCCTGGCGGCGGCGGCGGAGAACGAGCGGGTCGCCGCGGTGACGGCGGCCGATGCGCTTCGTGCGGCGGGCCTGCCCTGCCCGGTGGTCAGCGTCGGCTCCACCCCGACCGCGCGGTTCGCCCGCGACCTCACCGGCGTCACCGAGGTCCGGGCCGGCGTCTACATGCTCGGCGACCTGTTCCAGGCCGGCGTCGGCTCGGTCGCGGTCGAGGACATCGCCGTGTCGGTGCTCGCCACCGTGATCGGCCACCAGCGGGCGAAGGGCTGGATCATCGTCGATGCCGGCTGGATGGCGATGTCGCGCGACCGCGGCACCGCCCGGCAGGCGGTCGACCAGGGCTACGGCATCGTCTGCGACACGGCCGGCCGGCCCTATCCCGACCTCATCGTGGCGGACGCCAACCAGGAGCACGGCATCGTGGCCCTGCGGAAGGGCTCGGGCGCGGCCCTGCCGGATCTGGCCATCGGCGCGCAGATCCGCATCCTGCCGAACCACGCCTGCGCCACCGGCGCGCAATACGACCGCTACCACGTCCTCGATGGCGAGAACCGCGTGACGGCCGAATGGCCGCGCATCAACGGCTGGTAGTGGCGACGCCTTCGGCCCCGGTCAGCCGGCATCCTCCGGCTCCGGGCCGCGGGTCCGGTCGAGGGGCTTGCCGTCCTGGTCCTTGCCGCCCCTCTCCTTGTCGCCCCTCTCCTTGTCGCTCTTGGGCACGCTCCGCTCCGGGCCCTTGAGCGCCACGCTCTGGCCGGTGCGGGCGGCCTCGTAGATCGCCTCCATCAGGATCTGGTCCTGCAGTCCCTCCTCGCCCGGGGTGCGGGGGGTGCGGTTCTCCAGGATGCAGGTCGCCATGTGGTCGATCTCGAGCGCGAACTGGTTCTTCTCGCCCAGCACCCGTTCCTCCCTCGCCTCCGCCTTGCCCTCGCGATGGTTCAGGAACAGGCGCTGGCCCCGATACGCGAAGGCATTCTGGAGCTGGATCGCGCCGCCCTCGGCCTGGACGGTCAGCGAGCGGGTCTCGTGCGCGCCGTAGCTGGTGGAGCAAAGGGCCAGGGCGCCGGACGGGAACCGCAGGGTGAAGGCCACCGTCTCCTCGACCTCGCGATAGAGCGGGTCGTCCGGCGACTGGATCTGCGCCTGGACCGAGACCGGCTCCTCGCCCATCAGCGCCCGCACGCCGTTGAGGCAGTAGAGCCCGATATCCGGCAGCGCGCCGCCGCCGGCCAGCGCCTTCTTCATCCGCCACTGCTCGGGCAGGCTCATGGTCTGGGTGTTGGTGGCCTCGATCAGCTTGACCTTGCCGTATTTCCCGCCGCGGGCCAGCCGCACGACCTCGCGGTTATGGGGCTCGTACTGGCAGCGATAGGCGATCATCAACTTCACCTTCGCGCCGGCACAGGCGTCGATCATCGCCCGCGCCTCGCCGGAGGAGACCGCCATCGGCTTCTCGCACAGGACGTGCTTGCCGGCGCCGGCCGCGGCGATCACCTGATCGCGGTGCAGGGCGTTCGGGGTGACGATGTAGACCGCCTTCACCTCCGGGTTGCGGGCGAGCGCGTCCCAGCCGTCATAGCCGTAGACCGCCTCCGGCTTGATGCCGCATTGCGCCGCCACCGCCTTGGCCTTGTCGGGCGAGCCCGACATCAGCGCCACGGGCCTGGCCTTCCGGCATTCCCCGAAGGCGGGAAGGATCTCTTCCAGCGACAGCCGGCCGAGGCCCACGATCGCGAAGCCGACCCGCTCGCTAGGCGGCAGCGGTGCCGGCGGGGGCGGGGAGGGACGGTCCGAGGGGCCGCGCCAGTTCGGGAAGGTCACGCGCCCGTCCTCGACCTTGCCGGTATCGACCGGGCGCTGGGGGCCGGGCGTCCCTTGCCCCGCGGCTCCTTGCGCGGCCGCGCTGCCGATCCCCACCAGGGAGGCGCCGCCGGCCAACATCAGGCTGCGGCGCGAGAGGGCGGTGACGTCGTCCGGCATCGAGCAACCATCCGGGTCGGGGGAGGGAGCCTGCGCAACGTGTCGGGGGAGGCGGGGTTCCGGGGAAGGGAAATAGGAAAGGCCGCCCCTCGCGGGACGGCCCTCCAGATCTCACGCCGGATGGAGGCTCACTCGCCCGCCATCATCTCCGGCGAGAAATGCCCGCACCAGTCCTGGGCCGAGACCACCGGCCACAGGCCGTGCCCTTGCGGCTCCGGCTGGCTTACCGGCGGGTTGAATCGGCACAGGCCTTCCTCGCCCTGCGCGGTGGCGCCGTTGAGCTTGTGGTCGTCGAAGTAGCGGCAGCTGTGGCAGTTCGCGGACGGGGTCGTCGCCATGGTGCGGCTCCTTGCGAATTAGAAGAACTCCAATCGGCAGGATAACGAGAGGGCAGGGGGCGGGTTCCCGGCACGCACCCCCCGATGCGGCTTTCGACCACGGGGACGCGCCACCTTCCGCCTTGAACGAACCAGGAACAGAGCCCAGGTTGCGGGCATGGACGATGCCCTGAAGAAGAAGCTAACGATCCTCGCCGACGCGGCGAAATACGATGCCTCCTGCGCCTCGTCCGGGGCGCCGAAGCGCAAGGCCGAGGCCGGCGGGCTCGGCTCGACCACCGGGGCCGGCATCTGCCACGCCTACACGCCGGACGGGCGCTGCGTCTCGTTGCTCAAGATCCTGCTCACCAATTACTGCCTGTTCGACTGTGCCTATTGCGTCAACCGGCGCTCCTCGAACGTCCGCCGGGCCAAGTTCTCGGTCGACGAGGTGGTGACGCTGACGGTCGAGTTCTACAAGCGCAACTACATCGAAGGGCTGTTTCTCTCGTCGGGCATCATCCGCTCGCCCGACCACACGATGGAGCAGCTGATCCGGGTGGCCAAGACCCTGCGCCAGCGCCACGGCTTTCGCGGCTACATCCACCTGAAGACCATCCCCGAGGCGAGCCCGTGGCTGATCGAGCAGGCCGGGCTCTATGCCGACCGGCTCTCGATCAACCTCGAATTGCCGACCGAGGCCAGCCTGGAGCGGCTGGCGCCGGAGAAGGACGGCGCCGCGATCCAGACCGCGATGGGCCAGATGGGCGAGCGCATCCTGCAGGCCAAGGAGGAGAAGCGCCGCTTCGCCCCCGCCGGCCAGTCGACGCAGGTGATCGTCGGCGCCGATGCCAGCACCGACGAATCGCTGATCCGCACCAGCGCCCGCCTGTACGACCGTTACGGGCTGAAGCGGATCTACTATTCGGCCTTCAGCCCGATCCCCGACGCCGCCTCGATCCTGCCGAGCCAATCGCCGCCGCTCCGGCGCGAGCACCGCCTGTACCAGGCCGACTGGCTGATGCGGTATTACGAATTCTCGCCCGACGACGTGGCCGGGGCGACCGAATCCGGCATGCTCGCCCTCGACGTCGACCCCAAGCTCGCCTGGGCCCTGCGCAACCGCGACCGCTTCCCGGTCGACGTGAACAAGGCCGACCGCGAGATGCTGCTGCGGGTGCCGGGGCTCGGAGTCCGGGCGGTCGACAAGATCGTGGCGGCGCGCAAGCACGCGACCTTGCGGCTCGACGACGTGGCGCGCCTGACATCGGGCTTGAAGCGCGCCCGGCCGTTCCTGATCGCGGCCGACTACGCGCCGGTGCGCCTCACCGACCGGCTCGACCTGCGCACCCGCCTCGCCGAGCCGCCGCGCCAGCTGAGCCTGTTCTGATGCGCACCCGCACGATCCGCCTGCGGCCGGGCGCCGATCTCGACGGGTTTCGCGCGGCGGTTCGGCGGCTGATCCGCGACGACGTGGCGCCCGACGCGGTGACCTGGATCGCCGGCGAGGCGCAATCGCTGTTTCCCGAGGATGCGCCGGCGGCCGGGCCCTCGCCCGCCCTCGCCCTGCCGCGGGCGGTGGCCGCCCTCGTGCCCGCCGTCGTCATGCACCGCGATCCGGAGCGCTACGGCCTCCTCCACCGGCTGGTCCGGCGGGTCGCCGACGGCGAGCGCCACCTCGCCGAGGTGGCGAGCGACCCGCTGGTCCATCGCCTGAACCTGATGCGCAAGGCGGTGGCGAGCGACCTGCACAAGATGCACGCCTTCCTGCGCTTCCGCCGCGCCGGGACGGGCGAAGGGGGGGCGGGCGGGCGCGAACGGTTCGCCGCCTGGTTCGAGCCCGAGCACCACATCCTGGCGGAGGCCGCCCCCTTCTTCTCCGCCCGCTTCCCGTCCTTCGACTGGTCGATCCTGACCCCGGACGGCTCGGCGCATTGGGACGGACGGACCCTGTCCTTCGGACCGCCCGGGCGGCGCGAGGACGTACCGGAGCAGGACGCGTTCGAGGCCGGCTGGACCGACTATTACTCGAGCACCTTCAACCCCGCGCGCACCAACCTCGCGGCGATGCGGGCCGAGATGCCGAAGAAGTACTGGCACAACATGCCCGAGACGGCGGCGATTCCCGGGCTGGTGCGGGAAGCGGGGCGGCGGGTCGGCGAGATGATCGAGCGCGCGCCGGAAGCGCCGGTCAAGCGCGTGCCGGCTCGTGCCCTGGCCGCCATGGCGGCGCAGGAGCCCGCCTCCCTGGCGGCGCTGAACGCGGTGATCCGCGCCTCCGAACCCCTGGTGCCCGGCGCGACGCAGGCCGTGCTCGGCGAGGGACCGCAGGGCGCGGCCATCGCCTTCGTCGGCGAGCAGCCGGGCGACCAGGAGGACCTTCAGGGGCGGCCCTTCGTCGGCCCGGCGGGCCAGCTCCTGGCGCGGGCCCTGCGCGAGGCGGGGATCGACCGCGAGCGGTCCTATCTCACCAATGCGGTCAAGCACTTCAAGTTCGAGGCGCGGGGCAAGCGGCGCCTCCACAAGTCGCCGACCGCCGGCGAGGTCGCGCATTATCGCTGGTGGCTCGACCGCGAGCTCGCCTTCGTGGCCCCGCGCCTCGTCGTGGCGCTCGGCGCCACCGCCGTGCTGGCGCTCTCCGGCCGCCAGATCCCGATCACCCGCGCCCGCGGCCCGGCGGCCTTCGCGGGCAAGCCCTATGGCGGCTTCATCACCGTCCACCCCTCCTACCTGCTGCGCCTGCCCGACGAGGCGCGGCCCGAGGCGTACGAGGCCTTCGTCGACGACCTGCGGCGCGCCGCGTCGCTGGCGGCGGCGCCTGCCGGTGCCTTCGGGTAGGCCATCCTCGCGGAATCCGTTGCGGAAAGGCCGCACTGCGGAAACCAAGCCGGTCCTGCCGAGTTTGTCGCCAGACCGAACCGGGAAACGAGGACCATGAGGCTGATCGTGTCCGCCGTCGCGGCGGGAATCTGTCTGGGCGCCGTCGCGGCGCCCGCCATCGCCAGAACCAGCGCCAAGGCGCCGGACCGCTTCGACGGCACCTGGAGCGTCGAGGTCATCACCGAGAGCGGCTCCTGCGACCGCGCCTACCGCTACGGCGTGATCATCCAGAACGGCCAGGCCCGCTACGCCGGCGGCGGCGACTTCACCGTGTCCGGGCGGGTGCAGCCGAGCGGCGCCGTCCGGGCGACGATCAGCCGGGGTGACGCCGCCGCCCAGGTGGTCGGCCGGCTCGGCACCGAGGGCGGCGGAAACGGCACCTGGACCACCTCGGGCTCCACCTCCTGCAAGGGCCGCTGGAACGCCGAGCGCCGCGGCTGATCCAAGCGCCGCGGCTGATCCGAGCGCCGCGGCTAAATGGGGCGCCGCGGCTGGCTCGGGCGCCGCGGCTGACGCAACCGTTGCCGCCGTCACGAGCTGCGCCGCGCTGCAGAATTTGCCGCTTAAGCTTTGCAGCGATAACACAGGGCGCGAAAATCGCGCCCCTTCCAGGTTTCGCCCAAGATCCGCCCTTGATCGGCACGAGGCTTGCCGGGATAGAGGCGTTTGATTCGGCCGAGGACCGGATGATGAAAGCTCTGCTGTACGGCGCGATCTGCACCCTCGCGGCGATGGAACTGGCCGCCGCGGCCCATCCGGCCGTGGCCGCTCCCTCCCGCGCCGAGCACCGGCGCGCGGTCCTCACCCCCCTGGAGCAGGCGGCGACCGACTGCTTCGCCGAGACCATCGGCAACAACCCGGCGGCCCTCGCCCACGCCCGGGCCGGCCGCTGGTACGAGGCCGCCGGGGTGATCGGCTTCCTGTGCCGGCCCGAGGTCGACGCGATGACCAAGGCCCGCGACCACTTCGAGGGCCGCGGCGCCGGCGGGCGCTACTTCACCGGCCCCTACACGCGACATCTCGGCCAGGAACTGGCCCGACGGCTCGAGCCGCTGCTGACCACCAAGGCCTTCGCCAATGCCGAGCCGCGGGCGGACAGCGAGGCACCGGCCGTGCCGGCCGCGGCCGAGGAGCCGTGATCCGGGGCCGGCGGTGGGGCGATCGTGATCCGATCGTTGTTCGCGGCCGAGATTTTTCAACGCGGGTAACCGGTTGAGCGCGGGTGAACCCTCTCCCTCCGCGGGGAGGGTGGCGAGGCGGGACAGGGGCGGCGCGACGCCGAATCCAGGGAGCGCCCGCCGGAACGGTCCCGCCTCGTGCGGAGGCGGGCTGCTTCCCTTTTCCCGCCCGGCACCCTGCCGCCCAGAGGGAACGGAGGGGTCGGGCCGGGCAGCCTTTCGCCCGCCCCCGCATTTCTCCCCACCCACTTAACCCCGCTGCAAGTCCGACCCGCTACCCAGAACCTTCGCGCAGAGCGGAGCGGCGGAATGGCGGCCGGGATGTCCCTCGGCGAGGCGGAGGCGGGCGGCGGCGCCGGCACCGCGCTCGCGGTGTTCGGCGTGCGGATCGCCGCGGCGGCCTGCGCCTTCGTCGCCCAGGTGCTGATGGCGCGCCTGATGGGCGGCGAGGAATACGGCATCTTCGCCACGGTCTGGGTCTGGACCGCGCTGCTGGGCCACGCCTCGACCTGGGGCCTGTCGCAGGCCGCCTGCCGCTTCCTGCCGACCTATCGGGCGACCGGAGCGGGCGGGCTGGCACGCGGCTTCCTCGCGTTCGGATCCCTGTTCTCGCTGGCGGCCGGCGCCGTGGCGGCGGGGCTCGGCGCCGCCCTGCTCTGGTGCGTCCCCGGCCTCGTCGGCCCCGGCTACGCCGCCCCGCTGCTCGTGGCGGCGCTGGTACTGCCGCTCTTCGCGCTCCAGGATTTCTGCGAGGGCGTGGCGCGGGGCCGCAACTGGACGCTGCTCGCCGTCGCGCCGCCCTACCTGCTGCGCCAGGGCCTGATCATGGCCCTGATGCTCGCGGCGGTCGCCGTCGGGGCGCCCGCCGAGGCCGCGGTCGCGGTGGCCTGCACGCTCGCCGCCACCGCCCTGTCGCTGGCGCTCCAGGCGGGCCTGCTGCTGCGGCGCCTGCGGCGCGAGCGGCGCCCGGACCGGGCGCTCTACCCGTTTCGCGAGTGGCTGCGGGCGGCGCTGCCGATGGCGCTGATCGACCTCGCCGGCTCGGGCTTCAACTTCGTCGACGTGCTGGTCCTCGGCTTCCTGCTGCCGCCGGCCGAGGTCGGCGCCTATTTCGCGGCGACGCGGCTGCTGCAATTCGTGGTCTTCGTCCAGTACGCCGCCTCCTCGGTCACGGCGCAGCGTTTCGCCGAGGCGCAGGCCAAGGGCGACCGGGCCGGGCTCGAGGCCCTGGTCCGGCGCTGGTCGCGGCTGACGCTGCTCGCGACCGTCGGGACCGGCCTCGCCGTGGTGGCGGCGGGACCGCTGCTCCTCGGGATGTTCGGGCCGGAATTCCGCGCCGCCCTGCCGCTCCTCGCGATCCTCGTCGCCGGCCACGGTCTCGCGGCGGCCTTCGGGCCGGCCGAGGACCTGCTCGCCATGCTGGGGGCCGAGCGCGCCTGCGCCGCCGTCACGGTCGCGCTCCTCGGGGCGGCGGTGATCCTCACCCTCGCCCTGGTGCCGCTCCTCGGCCTGACCGGGGCGGCGCTCGCGGCCTGCCTCGTCACCGCGGGGCGGGGGGCGGCCCTGGCGCTCCTCGCCCGCCGCCGCCTCGGCCTCCTCACCCCGGCCTTCGCCCGATGAACGCCCACACGACGATCCCGCTCGCCGCGGCCCCGACCAGCACCGCGACGTGCTGCACCGAGATCACCTGCACGGTCACGACCCTCGCGGGCCTCGCCCGCGAGCCCGCCGCCTGGGACGCCCTCACCGCCCGCTCGGCCGGGTCGAACCCGGATTATTCCCGCCGGGTGATGGCGGCGCATCGCGATCACGGCCTCGCTCCGACGGGCCTGCCCTGCCTCGTCGTGCGGCGCGGCCCGGACCTCCTGGCGCTGCTGCCGTTCCGCCTCGGGCGCGGGCCCCTCGGGCTCGGGCGGATCGCCCGGCCCTTCACCTCGCCGTACCTGACCGTGACGGTGCCGCTGGTGGCGGCGGGCGCGGAGACCGCGCCGGCCCTCTCGTCCCTCGTCGCCGGAATGCGGAGCCTGGGCGTCGCGTGGTGGTGGCCGCTCCTGCCGGCGGAGGATTCCGTCGGCGCGAGCGTCCTTGCCGCGCTCGCCCGCGACGGCTGGGCCGGCGCCGAGATCGCGGGCTTCCCGCGCCCGGTCCTCGACCGGCGGCCGAGCCACGAGGCCTTCCTGAAGGAGCATCCGCACAAGGGACGGCTCAAGGACCTGCGCCGGCGCCGGCGGCGGCTCGACGAGGCCGGCGCCGTCACGATCGAGGCGGTCGGGCCGGACGGCGACCTGGCGGGTGCGGTCGCGGAATTCCTCGCCCTGGAGCGGCGCGGCTGGAAGGGGCGGGCCGGCACCGCGCTCGCCTGCGACGCGCGGACCGCCGGGCTGGCGCAGGCCCTGTTCCGGGCCGGGGACGGGCCGGTGATGGCGCGTGCCGACCTCCTGCGCCTCGACGGCCGGGTCGTCGCCGCGAGCCTCGCGCTGGTCTGCAACGGCACCGCGACCCTGCTCAAGACCGCCTATGACGAGGAACTGCGCTCCCTCGCCCCCGGCGTGCTGCTGGAGGCCGAGATCGTGCGGGCGCTGCACGAGACCCGCTTCGCCGACCGGCTCGATTCGGCGACGCTGGACAGCGCCGTGCTCGACGACCTCTACCCCGACCGCGCCCGCATCGCCGAGATCGTGGTCTCGCCCCCGGGCGGCCCGTCGCCCGACCGTCTCGCGCAGCGGGCGCGGCGCCAGCATGCCGCCAGGGACTGGCTCAAGGCGTGCCTCGCCCGGCTGCGGCGCCCCCGATGACGGTGGTGTCGGCGGCGTCGGTCTCGCGGGCCGCGTCGGCCTCGCGGGCCGCGTCGGCCTCGCGCCATCCCACCCGGGCCTCCGGCTTCGCATCGGTCGAGGCGAAATAGGGCTTGATGTCGAGGAGCGGCGTGCCGTCGAGGCAGTCGAGGCCGCGCACCCGCACGCGTCTGCCCTCGATGCCCAGCAGCTCCACCACCGAGACCGCGATCGGGTTCGGCCGGGCCGGCGAGCGCAGCGCGAAGGTGCCGCGGGGTTCGGGGGCGTGGCGGGGCTGCTGCGCCACGAGGTTCCGCGGCGCCCGGTCCATCCAGTAGAGCACGATCAGGTGGCTGGTGCCGGAAAGGCCGCGCAAGGCCGGGGCGAAGCGGGGATCGACCTCGAGGGTGCAGACGGCGCTCGACCGGCCCGAATTGCGCGGGCAGTCCGACCGCACGGTCCAGGGCGTGCGCACCCGGCCGACGAAATAGAGGCCGGCATCGAACGCCTCGGGCAATTCGACGGCCTCCTCGCCCGGGCGCGGACCGAACTCCGCGCCGGAACGCGGGTCGAACTCGCCATCCGCCTCGCTCATCGCGTCACCTCCGTGCCGAAACCCGCGGGATCCGGGTCGCCCCGCAGCGGCACCCGGTATAGGCTGGCCGGCAGGGCAGCAGGGAGACCGATCGCGTGTTCGTCGACGAGCTGAGACCGATGGAAACGGTGGCCGATCCCGAGACGGCGGTCGATCGCCTGGCAGCCCTGCATGCCGCCGCCACCGGGAGCCTGCGGGACGCGCTGACCCGCTTCCTGAGCCACGGCACCGCCCCCGATGCCGCCGAGCGGCTGACCTTCCGCTACCCCGAGCTGCGCCTGACCTATCGGCCGTCCGGGCCGCTGCCGCGCATCACCCGCGCCACCGCGAAGTTCCAGGGTCCTGGCGTCTACGCCACCACGTTGACCCAGCCGGCGCATTTCCGCGCCTACCTGCTCGAGCAGCTGCGCCCGCTGGTCGAGGATTACGGCGCCACGATCGAGGTCGGCCTGAGCGCCCAGGAGATCCCGTACCCCTACGTCGTCGAGCCCGGGGCGGAACTGGCCCGCGGCGTCACGTCGAGCGACCTGGCCCGCCATTTCCCGACCCCGATGCTGTCGAGCGTCGGCGACGAGATCGCCGACGGGCTGTGGCAGGAGGCGGGCGACGAGGTGCGGCCGCTCGCCCTGTTCGACGGGCCGCGGGTCGATTACTCGCTGCGCCGCCTCGTACACTATACCGGAGCCGACTGGCGCCAGATCCAGCCCTGGATCCTGCTCACCAACTACCACCGCTACGTCGACCAGTTCATCCGGGTCGGCCTGAAGGCCCTGGTGGCCGAGCCGGAGCGCTACGCCCGCCTGGTCCTGCCCGGCGGCGTCGCGGTCGAGGCCGGGGAGGCGGCGGGCGCGCAGGCCGACGCGCTGATCGCCGCCTCGCCCTGGCACCGGTTCCAGATGCCGGCCTACCACCTCGTCGCCCGGGACGGGCAAGGACAGCCGGGACAGGGGACGAGCCTCGTCAATATCGGCGTCGGCCCCTCCAACGCCAAGACGATCACCGACCACCTGGCGGTGCTGCGCCCGCATTGCTGGCTGATGGTCGGCCATTGCGGGGGCCTGCGCCAGTCGCAGACCATCGGCGACTACGTGCTGGCCCACGCCTACCTGCGCCGCGACCGGATCCTCGACGAATTGGTGCCGCCGGACGTGCCGATCCCGGCCCTCGCCGAGGTCCAGGTCGCCTTGCAGGAGGCCGCCGCCAGCGTCACCGGCGAACGGGCGGAGGCCCTGAAGCAGCGCCTGCGCACCGGTACGGTGGTGACCTACGACGATCGCAACTGGGAATTGCGCTGGTCGCAGGAGCGCCGGCGCATCAACCTGTCCCGGGCGATCGGCGTCGACATGGAGAGTGGCACCATCGCGGCACAGGGCTACCGCCTGCGGGTGCCCTACGGCACGCTGCTCTGCATCTCCGACAAGCCGCTGCACGGCGAGATCAAGCTGCCGGGCGCCGCCAACGCCTTCTACGAGCGGGCGGTGGGCGAGCACCTCCTGATCGGGCTCGCCACCCTCGATTCGCTGCGGCGCAACCGGCACGGGCTGCATTCGCGCAAGCTGCGCAGCTTCGACGAGCCGCCGTTCCGGTAACGCGATGCCGCTGCCGATCTCGAACAGCCGCCACGTCGCCGTGGCGGACGGCGCGTCCGAGCGCGTCGTGGCGATCTCGGATCTCGCCGCCTCCCTCGGCGCCGACGCGCTGATCCGCCTGCACGAGGACGATTTCGCCGCCCTCGCGGGGGTCGGCCGCGACCTCGTGCACTTCAACCTGGAACGCACGATCAACCGCGTCGGCCTGGCTTACGCCCTGCTGCCGATCCGGCGGCCGGGGCGTCGGCGGCCCGGCGGCCCCGAGGAGCTGCCGGTCCTCGACCCGACCCGGTTCCGCACCGGCCTGTGCACCGAGATCCGCCAGGGCGTGCCCGTGTCGGCGGTGACGCCGGAGCTGTTCGCCGCGTCGCTGCCGACGATCCGGGACGCCGAGGCCCTGGCGGCGGCCCTGGTGCGCCGATACCGCAGCCTGTTCCCGGACCTCGCACCGGCGGAGATCGTGGCGCGGGGCTGCGCGGTGACGCGGCTGCGCCTCGACGAGACCTGACGGCCGGGTGCCGTTGATGTCGCCCCCGCCGCGAGGGTGCAGAGCCAGGGCGCGGGGGATGCCTGGACGACATGAGGAACAATGTCCTTGCCCGGCCATGATCCGCCTCGAGGCCGGACGGCCCGAGACCCTTACGTCAGCGACCCATTGCAAATCCTGACTGTTCGCGCCTGACCGGACGATTCGGCGACAATGCTTTTACCGGTTCGCAACCGGCCGTCGGACAGGTTGCGTTCAGTCGGAGCCGGACGCGAACCTTCATGCTGCAGACCGCCGAAGCCCTGGTCGCCCTGCACGATGGTCGGCTCATCGGTCTGTCGCTGCTGATCGGCGTGCTCGCCCCGATCACCGCGATCGACCTGCTCCAGCATGCCCGCATCACCACCGGCACCAGCCGGGGCATCTGGATCTCGGCCGCCGCCATCGCCGGCGGCTTCGGGGCGTGGGCGAGCCATGTCATCGCGCAGGCCGCGATCCGGCCCGTCAACGCGATGCAGAATGACGGCGACACCCTGCTCCTCGGCCTGGTGCTGATGATCCTCCTCACCGGCGCCGGATTGCGGAGCGCGGTGTCGGCGCCGCCCCGTGTCGCGCCCTGGCTCGGCGGCCTCCTGATCGGTCTCGGCCTCACGGCCTCCGCCGCCACGGTGTCGGCCGACCTGCCGATGGCGGGCGGGCCGGCCTGGCTCCTCGGTCTCGGCCTCTCCGGCCTCGGGGGAATCGGGCTCTGCGGCCTCGCCCTGTCGATCCCGAACCGGTGGGAGGGTCCGGCCAGCCGCGCCGCCGGGGCGCTGATGGTGTCCGCGGCCGCGATGCTGCCGCACGTCGCCGGGGTCGTCGCGGCCGGGGAGGGCCTCTCGCCGACGCCCCTCGACGGCCAGTTCGCCGCATCGCTGGGCTTCGCCAGCCTGACGCTGCTCGTCCTCGCCCTCACGGGCCTCGCCCTCGACGGCCGCGTCCGGCGCCGGCGCGCCGAGCAGGACCTGATCCGCAACCTCGCCGATGCCGCGGTCGAGGGCATCGCGGTCTGCCGGGACGGGCGCATCGTCACGGTGAATACCAGCCTCGCCGAGCTGATCGGCCGGGCGCCCGCCGCCCTGGTCGGCCAGCCGGTCACCGAGATCCTGCCGGAGGCGCTGCTGCGGCGCCTCGACGCCGGCCCGAGCGGCGACGTCGTCGAGGCGGAACTTCACGGCGCGAACGGCGAGGCCCTGCCGGTCGACGTGATCCGCCGGCCGCTCGGCAACCAGCCCTGCCATGCCTACGCCGTGCGCGACCTGCGGGCGCGGCGCCAGGCCGAGCGCGACATCCGCTTCCTTGCCCATCACGATACGCTGACCGGCCTGCCGAACCGGGCGAGCTTCCGCGGCCGTCTCGACGAGGAGATCGCCCTGGCGCGGGCGGGCGGGCACCTCGTGGCGGTGCTCTGCCTGGACCTCGACCGGTTCAAGGACGTCAACGACCTCTACGGCCACGCGATGGGCGACGGGCTGCTGCAGGCGTTGGCGCGCTGGGTCGCGCCGGTGCTCGGGCCGCGGCAGATGATGGCACGCCTCGGCGGCGACGAGTTCGCGATCCTGATGCCCGACGTCACGACGGCGGAGGAGGTCGGCCGGCTCGCCACCGAGGTCCTGCGGGTGATCCGCGAGGGCAACGCCCTGGCCGGCACCGGTCCGATCCTGGCGACCAGCATCGGCATCGCACTCTGCCCGACCGATGCCGAGGACGGCCAGACCCTGCTCAACCACGCCGACGCCGCGCTCTATTGCGCCAAGAACCACGGCCGCGGCATCCACCGGTTCTTCGAGCCGGTCCTCGCCGCGCAGATCCGCGAACGGCGCGCCATCGAGCACGACCTGCACCACGCCGTCGAGCGCGGCGAGTTCCAGGTCGTCTACCAGCCGCAGCTGGCGGTCGGCAGCGGCGTCGTGGTCGGGTTCGAGGCGCTGGTGCGCTGGCACCACCCGGAGCGCGGCACCGTGCCGCCCGACCTGTTCATCCCGATCTCGGAGGAGATCGGCAGCATCCTGGCCATCGGCGAGTGGGTCCTGCGCGAGAGCTGCCGCGAGGCGGCCACCTGGGAGAAGCCCCTGCGCGTCGCCGTCAACGTCTCGGCCGTGCAGCTCCATGCCCCGGGCTTCTCGGAGCTGGTCCACGAGGTCCTGTTCACCACCGGCCTCTCGCCGGCCCGGCTCGAACTCGAGATCACCGAGACCGCCCTGGTGCGCGATCCCGTGCGGGCGCTCGCGGCCCTGCGCCGGATCAAGGCGATGGGGGTGCGGATCGCGATGGACGATTTCGGCACCGGCTACTCGTCGCTGTCGAACCTGCGCGCCTTCCCGTTCGACAAGATCAAGATCGACCGCTCGTTCATCCGCGCCGTCGACATCAACCGCGAGACCGCGGCGATCATGCGGGCGGTGCTGGGGCTGGGCCGGGGCCTCGGCCTGCCGGTCCTGGCGGAGGGCGTCGAGACCTCGGCCGAACTCGCCTTCCTGGGGGCCGAGAACTGCCACGAGGCGCAAGGCTACCTCCTCGGCCGCCCCGGACCGATCGCGCATTTCATCGAGCACACCCGCGAGGCGCCCGGCAACGAGGCGGCGGCGTGAGGCGGAGATCCGCCCGATCGACGGGATCGGGCGGATCTCCGGCCCTCGTCCGGGTGTCCCGGAACGGCGAGGGAGCGGCCTAGTCGATCCGCCGCAACCCCTGCGCGAAGCGCTTGGCATTGGCGACGTAGCGGTCGGCGGAGGCGCGCAAGGACGCCACCGCCGTCTCGTCGAGCAGCCGCACCGCCTTGGCGGGGGCGCCGACGATCAGGCTGTTGTCGGGGAACTCCTTGCCCTCGGTGACCAGCGCATTGGCGCCGACGAGGCAGTTGCGGCCGATCCTGGCACCGTTGAGGATCGTCGCGCCCATCCCGATCAGCGTGTCGTCGCCCACCGTGCAGCCATGCACGATGGCGCCGTGCCCGACCGTGATGCCGTCGCCGAGGGTGAGGGGGAAGCCCGCATCGGTGTGGAGCACCGCACCTTCCTGGATGTTGGTGCGGTCGCCGATCGCGATCGGCTCGTTGTCGCCGCGGATGACCGCCCCGAACCACACCCCGACCTCGCGGCCGAGGCGCACCCGCCCGATCACGTGGGCGTCGGGCGCGATCCAGGCGCTGCCGTCCTCCGGCAGGACCGGGCTGACGGTGTCGAGGGCATAGAGCGGCATCGGCGGGGTCCTCCGGGATTCGTGTCCGATCCCCTTTCGCATGCCGGATCGGCGCCGTCAGCCCGATCCCGCGACCACCCCGTCGCGCGATCATCCACGCCGGCAGGCCCCTCCCGCGCAGCCTCTACACCGAGCCGACGGTCTTCAGCCGCGCCCGCGGGTGGATCTCGGCCTGGCTCATCACCGGGGTCTCGCGGCGGAAGCGCTCGATGATCGAGCGCACGAAGGGCCGGGCCTGGACCGAGGTGACGAGGACCGGCATCTCGCCCATCCGCGCCGCCTCCTCGAAGCGGTCGCGCACCGTGGTGACGAAATCCGACAGCTTCGAGGGCTGCATCGCCAGGTGGCGCTCGTCGCCATGGCCGACGATCGCCTCCATGAAGGCGCCCTCCCAGGCCGGCGACAGGGTGATGATCGCCAGGACGCCGCCCGGCCCCTGGTACTGGGCGCAGATCTGGCGGCCGAGGCGGGCGCGGACATGCTCGACGATGTCGCGCGGGTTCTTGATGTGGCCGGCCACCTCGGCGATGCCCTCGACGATGGTGCCGAGGTCGCGGATCGAGACCCGCTCGGCGAGCAGGTATTGCAGCACCCGCTGGATGCCCGTGGTGGCGATCTGGCCCGGCACCACCTCCTTCAGGAGCTCGCCGTGCTCCTTCGGCAGCTCCTTCAGGAGCTTGTGCACCTCGACGTGGTTGAGGAGGTCGGCGACGTGGGCCTTGATCACCTCGGTGAGGTGGGTCGAGACCACGGTGGCGGCATCGACCACGGTGTAGCCCTTGAGCTGGGCCTCGTCGCGCAGCGAGGCATCGACCCAGGTCGCCGGCAGCCCGAAGGTCGGCTCCAGGAGGTGCTGGCCGGGCAGCTGCACCTGGCCGCCCATCGGGTCCATCGCCATGAACTGCCCCGGGAAGACCTGGCCGGTCCCGGCCTCGATCTCCTTGACCCGCACCACGTAGCTGTTGGCGTCGAGCTGGATGTTGTCGAGGATGCGCACCGAGGGCATCACGAAGCCGAGCTCGGCCGCGAGTTGCCGGCGCAGGGCCCGGATCTGGTCGGTGAGCCGGTCCTGCCCCCCCGGCCCGTTGACGAGGGGCAGGAGGGCGTAGCCCATCTCGAGCTTCAGGTCGTCGAGCTTCAGGAGGTCGGCGGCGGTCTCCTCCTGCGCCGCCGTGCCGTTGGCGGCCTGCGCCGCGCCGCCCGCCCCGTCCTCGGCCTCGACGGGCTTGGGCATCAGGGCGATGCGGCGGGCGAGATAGGCGGCGCCGAGCCCGAGGCCGAGGAAGGGCAGCATCGGGATGCCGGGCAGGAGCCCGATCAGGATCATCACGCCCGCCGACATGCCGAGCGCCTTCGGGTAGTTGGCGATCTGGCGCCCGAGCGCCCGGCCGGCCGCGCCGCGCACGCCGGCCTTGGAGACGAGGAGGCCGGCGGCCGTCGAGACGATCAGGGCCGGGACCTGGCTGACGAGGCCGTCGCCGACGGTGAGCAGGGTGTAGGTCTTGGCGGCGTCGCCGAATCCCATGCCCTGCTGGGCGGTGCCGATGATGATGCCGCCCACCACGTTGATGACGGTGATCAGCAGGGCGGCGATCGCATCGCCGCGCACGAATTTCGAGGCGCCGTCCATGGCGCCGAAGAACGAGGATTCGTCCTCCAGGGACTGGCGGCGGGTCCGGGCGGCCTTCTCGTCGATGAGGCCGGCCGAGAGATCGGCGTCGATCGCCATCTGCTTGCCCGGCATCGCGTCGAGGGTGAAGCGCGCCGCGACTTCCGCGATCCGGCCCGAGCCCTTGGTGATGACGACGAAGTTCACGATGATCAGGATCGCGAAGACGATGATCCCGATCAGGAAGTTGCCGCCCATCACGAAGTGCCCGAAGGCCTCGATGACGTGGCCGGCCGCCGCCGTCCCTTCGTGGCCGTGGCCGAGGATCAGCCGGGTCGAGGCGAGGTTCAGCGCCAGCCGCAGCATCGTGGCGATGAGCAGCACCACCGGGAAGACCGTGAACTCGAGCGGATTCTCGATGAACAGGCCGGTCATCAGGATCAGGACCGACAGGATGATCGAGACCGCGAGCAGCAGGTCGAGGAGCAGGGCCGGCAGCGGGAAGATCAGCACCACCAGGATGCCGAGCACCGCGACGGCGAGCACGATGTCGCTGCGGCGCGTCAGCGCCATCAGGTCGGCCCGCGTCGGCAGCGCGAAGATGCGGCCCGCGCCGAGTGCCCCGGTCTCGCTCATCAGATCCCATCCACCGTCGACCCGGCAATTCCTGCCGGGTGCATGGTTAGGGATCGGTTAACGGCCGGGCCGGACGCCGCGGAACCGGGAGGGTCTCCGGCCGAACGGATCGCGCGCTATCGAAACCGACCTGTTCATACTGGAACAATTGTCGTGTTCCAGTTTTGTGCGCCGCAGCGCAAAGCGAAGATGAGCTGGCCGCTCTCAATCGTCAAGCTGGGCTGACGCTCATATTAAATTCGTTGTTCACCTCGGTCTCGACGTTCCTCCTGCGGAACCAAGCCGCCCGGCAATGATTGAGATGGCATCGATCGGTCAGACAAGGTTCGAGGAGATCATGCGCAAGACCCTCATCACTCTCGCGGCTCTCGGCATGCTCGGCGCCGGCGCGGCGCAGGCCCAGACTACCGTGACGGGCGACCCGGCGCGCGACGCCAAGCCCAGCACCCAGTCGCAGGGCCAGGAGGCGGTGACCCGGCCCAACACCGACATGATGGACAAGAGCAACCCGGGCACCACCGGCACGGTCGCCACCAACGCCAAGCTCGAGCCCGGCGCCAACAGCTTCACCGAGGCCCAGGCTCGCAGCCGCATGGAGCAGGCCGGCTTCAAGGACGTCAAGGACCTCAAGAAGGACGACCAGGGCATCTGGCGCGGCCAGGCGATGCAGTCCGGCAACACCGTGATGGTCGGCCTCGACTTCAAGGGCAACGTCTCGACCGCCCGCTAAGGCTCGCCGCCCTCTCTCATCGCTCCATTCTCTCATCGAAGGACAACGCCCATGGCGACCCGTACCATCACGGCTCTGTTCGACAGCTACGACGACGCCTCGGCGGCGGTGCGCAAGGTGGAGGCGGCCGGCGTGCCGCACGCCGACGTCAGCATCGTGGCCAACAACCAGGACGAGCGCTATTCCGGCCACGTCTCCCGCCACGACACGGCGACGACCAGCGAGACCGCCCATGAGGCGTCGAACGGCGCCGGGGCCGGCGCCTCGCTCGGCACCGTGCTCGGCGGCGGCGCCGGCCTGCTCACCGGCCTCGGCCTTCTCGCCATTCCGGGCGTCGGCCCGGTGGTGGCGGCGGGCTGGCTGGTCGCCACGCTCGCCGGTGCCGGCGTCGGCGCGGCGGCGGGCGGCCTGATCGGCTCGCTCACCGGCGCGGGGCTCAGCGAGGAGCAGGCCCATTCCTACGCCGAAGGCGTGCGCCGCGGCGGCACCCTGGTCACCGTACGGGCCGACGACGCCCATGCCGACCGGGTCGCCTCGATCCTGAAGGAGCACGGCTCGGTCGACATGGACGACCGCTCCCGGGGCTGGCGCCAGGAAGGCTGGACCGGCCGCCATGACGAGGCCGCCGCTTTCGGGACCGCTCCCTCGATGACCAACCCGGCGGCGGTCGCCGGCGGCTCGTCGGCGGTGGGTGCGGCGGGCAGCACCACCACCGGCCTCAACACCGGCGGCATGCCTTTCGCGGCCGGTGCCACGCCGACGACCCAGACCGTCGATCCCGGCCTGCCCGGCACCACCCGCGAGCGTCAACTCGGCATCGAGGACGAGCTGCCCCCGGCCCGCCAGCCGCTCGGCACCGAGCGTCGCTGATCCGGGGCGGGTGAGGCCCGCCAGATGAACATGGGAAGCGGCGGCGGGGGCGACCCCGCCGCCGCTTCCCGTTGCGCATGGCCTGCGCGGATCCGCCCTGGAACGACGGGATTGATCGACGACTGTCCATGCCCCTCGCGGCGGAGCGGGCCGGCCGCCGGAAAACTTGTCTCGTCTTGAGTGAACTGTGCATCGGAGCACCTCGCCTCCTCCAATCGGAGGACGCGCATCCCCGGCGTTTTGGCATCTTTATGGTCCTAGAACGGCGCCGGGGGCGCCGGGGAGCCGCCCGATGCCCGAGACCGAGATCTGGCCCGCCCTGCTCGGGCCGCTCGTCACCGCCTATGCCCCCGTCCTGGCGTCTCCCGGTCCGAACCTGCTGGTGGTGGTACGTGCCAGCGTCGCGGCTCCGGGGCGGGGACCGCTCGTCGCCGCCCTCGGGGTCGCCTGCGGCGCCGCGCTGGCGGCGAGTTTCGCCGGGCTCGGCGCCTCGCTCCTGCCGGCGGGCCGGCTCGTCACCGGGCTCGGCACCGCCCTGTTCGCATTCCTGATGCTGCGAGCGGCCCTCCGGCTGATCAGCGGCCGGGCCGGTCGGCCCGACGATCCCGCCCGGCTCGCGCCGGGGCGCGACGCGGGCACCTTCGCCCTGGGCCTCGGCGCGGCACTGACCAATCCGGTGAGCCTCGCCTTCTTCACCGGCTTCTTCCTCGCCCATCCGGACCGGGCGGCCCTGCCGTTGGCGGGAGCGGCGGTGTTCTGCATGGCGGCACTCTGGTTCGGCCTCGTCGGCCTCGTCCTCGCCAGGCCGGCCTGCCGGGCGCGGCTCGCCGGGACCGGCCGCCTCGCCCGGCACGTCCTGGCGGCGTCCCTCGTGGCCTGCGCGGCCCTGGCGGTCTGGCGCGCCGTGCAGGCTTGAGCGCTGGCGCGGCATTGCCTGAACGCTGGCGCGGCTTGGCGAACCTCCCCTACAGTGGCGGCAACCACAACGGGAGGAATCACCATGCGCTGGATCGCCGTCCTCGTCGCCCTCGTCTGCGCCGGCCCGGCCCTGGCGCAGGAGACGCCGCAATTCCGGGTCGATCCGGCCTGGCCCAAGCCCCTGCCGAACAACTGGATCATGGGGCAGGCGGCGGGCGTCGCGGTCGATGCCGAGGACCATGTCTGGGTGATCCAGCGGCCGCGCACCCTCACCGACGACGAGAAGGCCGCGAGCCTGACCCCGCCGCGCAGCCGCTGCTGCGTCCCGGCCCCACCGGTCCTGGTGTTCGACCAGGAGGGCACCCTCATCAAGTCCTGGGGCGGGCCGGGCGAGGGCTACGACTGGCCGCAGAACGAGCACGGCATCCACATCGACCACAAGGGCTTCGTCTGGCTCGCCGGCAACGGCGAGCAGAACGGGCAGATCCTGAAGTTCACGAAAGACGGCCGCTTCGTGATGCAGATCGGCAAGGCGGGGCCGCAGACCGACAGCCGCGACACCACGCGCCTGGGCAGGCCCGCCAACATGCAGGTCGATCCGGAGACCAACGAGCTCTACGTGGCCGACGGCTACTACAACCACCGGGTCATCGTGTTCGACGCCGAGACCGGGGCGTTCAAGCGGATGTGGGGCGCCTACGGCGAGCCGCCGACCGACTTACCCCTCGGCCCCTACGATCCGGCGGCGGCGCCGGCGCGGCAGTTCCGCAACCCGGTCCATTGCGTCCAGGTCGCCCGCGACGGGCTGGTCTATGTCTGCGACCGCACCAACGACCGGGTCCAGGTGTTTCGCCGCGACGGCACCTTCGTGAAGGAATTCACCGTCGAGCCGCAGACCCGGGCCAACGGCTCGGTCTGGGAACTCGCCCTGTGGCCGGACGAGGCGCAGAGCTTCCTGATGAATGCCGACGGCGCCAACAACGAGGTCCGCACCCTGCGGCGCGACGACGGGGCGATTCTCGGCCGCTTCGGCCGCAACGGCCGGATGGCCGGCGACTTCCACTGGGTCCACAACCTGGCGATCGATTCCCGGGGGAATGTCTTCACCACCGAGGTCGATACCGGCAAGCGGGCGCAGAAATTCCTGCTCCAGGGCAACATGGTGCTGCGCAAGCGCACGCCCTGACGCGCCTCACGCCTCGGGCGTCGCGAAATCCTCGGCCCGGGCGGCGAGGTCGTCGAGGTTGCGCCGCAGCTGCTCCAGGGTGAAGGCGAGCCAGAAGATGCGGCCGACGCCGTCGGTCGGGAGCGTCCGGGTCACCTGGCGCCGGCGCATCCCGTCGATGGCCTCGCGGTAGCCGGCGATGGCCGCGAGCAGGGCCGCGTCGTCGCCGGCGGGCCGGCGCCCCGCCGCGAGCGCCTCGGCGAGATCGCGCAGGCGCGCCGCCGCCGCGTTCGCGGCGGCCCTCCAGGCCTCGGCGATGTGGACCCGCAGCACGTCCGCGTCGGCCTCCGCGACGGCGCGGCGGAGCAGCACGAGGTCGTGGCGCAGGCGCATCAGGGTGCGCAGCAGCGGGTCCGGGTCGGGGGCGGCCGAGAGCCGGCTGCGACGCTCGCGCGCCGCCTCGCCCGCCACGGTCTCGAGGCGCGACAGGCTCCGCCGCACCGCCGGCGGCAGGGCCTTGGCCTCCGGCGTCTCCTCCGCATCCAGGCGGGCCAGGGCCTCGAGCTGGCCGGCGAGCAGCCGGGCGAGGCCGGCGGCCTGCTGCGTCACCGCGCGAGAGGCCCGGGCCGGCACCAGCCCGAGCGAGACCGCGAGCCCGACGACGCAGCCGAGCCCGATCTCGAAGATCCGGTCGAGGGCGAAGGCGATGGGGCCGAGCGTCGAGCCGGTGGTGGAGAGCAGCACGATGATCGCGGTGATCGGCGCGATGCGGAACCCCGCCGAGACCGTCGCCGCGAAGGTCAGCGGCGCCACCGCCACGAACAGGGCCGCGAAGGTCGAGGCACCGCCGTGATGCGGGATCGCGAAGGCGACCGCGCCGCCGTAGCAGGCACCGAGCACCGAGCCGAGGAACCGGTCGAACGCCGCCTTGAGCGAGCCGCCGACGCTCCCTTGGGTGACGATGAGCGCGGTGATCACCGCCCAGTAGCCCTGCGGCAGCCGGAGGGCCTCCGCCAGCACGAAGGTCGCGAGGCTCGCCGCGGTCATCCGCAGCCCCTGCGTCAGGCGCGGGCGCTGGCGGTCGAGCGCGCGCCGCAGGATCGTCGGTGCCCGCCGCAGGCTGTCCGGGAGAGAGGCCATGCCGGCGAGGAAGCCGGTGCGGGCCGCCGAGTCAATGGTAAGGGTTCGCGCCGGGGATGAGCCGCGTCACGTGGGGCCCAGGCCGTCATCCGGGCTTTACCGGACCCGTGCGATGTCCTTACGAGAGAAGAGGTGACGGCAAGCGAGGTCAGGGCAGTGACGATGCGCAAGATCGCGGGTGTAGTCGGGATGATGGGCATGCTCGTCACCGTGCAGGCGGAGGCGCGGTCACTGGCCGCGATCAAGCAGGACGGCACGCTGCGTGTCGGCATGTCGGGCGACTACGCGCCCTATTCCCTGCGCCTGCCCGACGGCAGCATCAAGGGCGCCGACGTGACCATGGCGGGCGAGCTCGCCCGTGCGCTCGGCGTCAAGGTCGAGATCGTGCCGACCACCTGGAAGACGCTGAAGGACGACCTGCTCGCCGACCGCTACGACGTGGCGATGGGCGGCGTCAGCGTCACGCCCGACCGGGCGGCGGTGGCCGATTTCTCGGTGCCGGTCCTCACCGACGGCAAGCGCCCGATCGTGCGCTGCGCCGACAAGGCCCGCTTCGTCACGGTCAAGGACATCGACAAGCCGGAGGTCCGCGTCGTGGTCAATCCCGGCGGCACCAACCAGCGCTTCGCCGACGCCAACTTCCCGCACGCCTCGGTGCGGGTGTTTCCCGACAACCGCGCCATCTTCAAGGAGGTGGCCGAGGGCCGGGCCGACCTGATGGTCACCGACGGCGCCGAGGTCGATTACCAGTCGCGGCGCAGCGCCGGCGTGCTCTGCCCGGCCGCCGTGCCCGACACCTTCGACAAGGCCGACAAGGCCTATTGGATGACCCGCGACCCGGCCCTGAAGGCGGCGGTCGACGAGTGGTTGACGAAGACCCTGAAGAGCGGCGCCTACGGCAAGGCGCTGGCGAAGGCGGCGGAGTAGGGGGGAGGGGCGCCTGCCCGGTCTCACGGACGAGCCGGGTGCGTGACGCCCCCCGGCCCGCTCAAGAACGAGCCTCCGCTCTTTCCCGGATCCCCTTCCGCCGACCGCTCGGTCGTCCGGGAAAGGGCGGAGGGGTCGAAACACGGTCCGGATGCCGCGATGTCCGGAGCATCGGCTCCGGACATCGCCGTCGCGGGTTTCGTTCAGCCGAGGAAGCCGATCGAGATCCACGGCACCAGGATCACCACCACGAGGCCGGCCAGCAGCGCCAGCATGTAGCCGACGATCGGCCGGATGCCGGCATCCGGATGGATCCGGCTGATCGCGCAGGCGGCGTAGTAGCCGACGCCGAAGGGCGGCGCGAACAGGCCGACGCCCATCGCCAGGATCACCACCATCGCGTAGTGCACCTCGTGCACGCCGACCTGGCGGGCGATCGGGAACAGCAATGGTCCGAACAGCACGATCGCCGGGATGCCTTCCAGCACCGAGCCGAGGATCACGAAGGCCACCGCCGAGACGACCAGGAAGCCGAGCGCCCCGCCGGGCAGGCTTTTCATCATCACCGCCAGGCTCTGCGAGAAGCCCGACTGCGTCAGCGCCCAGGCCATGCCGGTCGCAGCCCCGATGATCAGCAGGATCGCCCCCGACAGGGAGGCGGTCGAGACCAGCATCGGGTAGACCCGGCGCCAGTCGAACTGGCGGTAGATCAGCAGGCCGGCGAGGATCGCGTAGACGATGCCGATGGTCGAGACTTCCGTGGCGGTCGCGACACCTTCCACCACCGCGGCCCGGATGACGAAGGGCAGGGCGATCGCCGGGAAGGCGATGACCAGGGCCTTGCCCACCTCGCCCTTGGTGGCACGCCGGACGTGGCTCAGGTCCTCGCCCCGGTAACGCCACCAGACCAGCATGCAGAGCGTGATGCCGAGCACGACGCCGGGCAGCAGGCCGCCGGTGAAGAGCGCGGTGATCGACACGCCGGTCACCGACCCGATGGTGATGAGCACCAGCGAGGGCGGGATGGTCTCGGTCTGCGCGCCGGTGGCGGCCAGCAGCGCCACGAGGTCGCCCTCCTTGGCGCCGCGCTGCTTCATCTCGGGGAACAGCACCGGGGCCACCGCCGCCATGTCGGCGGCCTTGGAGCCCGAGATGCCCGAGACGAGGTACATCGCGCCGACCAGCACGTAGTGCAGGCCGCCGCGGACGTGGCCGAGCAGGCTCGCCAGGAAGCCCACCATGGCCTTGGCCATGCCGGTCATCTCGATGAGCAGGCCGAGGAACACGAAGAGCGGCACGGCGAGCAGGATGAGGTGGCTCATCCCCTCGTCCATGCGCCCGACCACCACCATGGCGGGGGCCCGCGTCGTCAGCATCAGGTAGCCGAAGGTGGCGAGCCCGAACGCGAAGGCGATCGGCACGCCGGTGAAGACCAGGGCGCCGACGCCGAGGACGAAGAAGATCAGCAGGTTCCAGTTGCCCAGCGTGCGCAGCGTCGGCTCGGCGAGCATCAGCGCGGCGATGATGAGCCCGGTGAGCGCCACCGCCCCGACCGCGTGGCGCCAGTCCGCACACTCGATCAGGCGGAGCGCCGCGACGACCAGCATCAGGCCGAAGCCGACCGGCAGGGCGGCGGCGCGCCAGGCATTGGTGATCTCGAGCGCCGGCGTCTGGACGAAGACCTCCTCGGCCGCGAACTCGTAGGCCGGATGCAGCAGCATCAGCACGAAGGCGAGGCCGGCGGCGAGCGCCACCGCCTCCAGGAAGGCCTGGGTCTTGACCGAGGCCATGCTGACCAGGGCCGTCATCCGCATGTGCTCGGCGCGCCGATAGGCCACCACCGAGCCCAGCATGGCGAGCCACAGGAACAGGATCGAGGCCAGCTCGTCCGACCAGACGATCGGCGAATGGAAGACGTAGCGGCTGACGACGCCCGCGAGCAGCACCACGATTTCGGCCACCACCAGCAGGGCGGCCGGAATCTCGATCAGCGGGCCGAGGGCGTTGTCGAGCGTACGCGCCCAGGCGCGCTTGGCGGATGCCGCCGGCAGGGCCGGCGTCTCCGTCGCGATGTCGACATGCATGGTTGCCTCCCTCAGGCCAATTTGCCGGCGACCGCCTCGAGGTGCTCCCAGGCGGCGTCGCCGTACTTGTTCTTCCAGTCCTTGTAGAATGTCGTGCGACCGAGCGCATCGCGAAATTTCTGGCGATCGACGTCGACGAAGGTGATTCCCTTGGATCCGAGCTCCTGGACGAGGGAGGCGCTCAGGCGCACGATGTCGGCGCGCTGGTCGTCGGCCGAGCGGTCGAGCTCGCGGCCGACGAGGGCGCGCAGGTCCTCCGGCAGGCGCTGGACCGCGCGCTTGTTGCCGAGGATCCAGTAGCCGTCCCAGACGTGGCCGGTGAGGCTGCAGGTCTTCTGCACCTCGTAGAGCCGGGTCGTCGCGATGATCGCGAGCGGGTTCTCCTGGCCCTCGAAGATCTTGGTCTGCAGCGCCGAGTACAGTTCGTTGAAGTTGAGCGGCGCCGCGCCGGCATCGAACGCCTTGAACAGCGAGGTCAGCATCGGCGAGGGGGGCACGCGGATCTTGAAGCCCTTCAGGTCCTCCGGGGCCTTGATCTCACGGGTCGACGAGGTGATCTGGCGGAAGCCGTTGTCCCAGACCTTCGAGACGGCCTGGATCGGCGTCTTGGCGATCTGCTCGCGGATATAGGTGCCCAGCCCCCCGTCCATCGCCGTCCAGACCTCGGTATAGTCCTTGAAGGCGAAGCCGGTATTGGGCAAAGCCGCGGCCGGGACGAAGGTCGAGAGGATCGAGGTCGAGAGGTTGAAGAACTCGACGCTGCCGTTGCGGACCTGCGACAGCAGGTCGGTGTCGGAGCCGAGCTGGTTGGCCGGAAAGAGCTTGATGTCGAGCCGCCCGTTCGAGGCCTCGCGGATGCGATTCAGGGCTTCCTGGGCGCGGATGTTGACCGGATGGGTCGGATCCTGGCCGGTGGCGAGCTTGTACTCGAACTCGGCGGCGCGGACGGGGCGGGTGAAGACCGTGGCGAGGGGAAAGGCTGCGGCACCGGCCAGCAGGGTGCGGCGGGAGAGGGAATGGCTCATGGCGTTTCCTCGGGGATTTGGGGGATCTGGACCGGTTGGGCCGGTCTCTGGACACGGTGAATTCGCCTGCGGCCGAGCCGCAGGATTCGGGATAAGGCGCGGGTCTCCCCCTTCCCCGCGGGCGGGGAGAGGGGATGCGCCCGACCCATGTGCTTGCATTACTTGCCGTTGAGGGCCCGGTAGGACCCGATCACCTGGCTGTCGTCCTCGGCCCCGGCCCCACGGCCCGACGCCGCCAGGAAGAGCTGATGCGCCAGGGCCGCCAGCGGCAACGCCGCCTTCTCGCTGCGCCCGGCCTCCAGCACGATGCCGAGATCCTTGACGAAGATGTCGACGGCGCTGGTGACCCGCGGGGCCTCCTCCAGCATCCGCGGACCGCGGTCGCGCAGCATCCAGCTCGACGCCGAGGAGCCCGAGACGATCTCGAGCGCCGTCGCGCCGTCGATGCCGACCTTGGCCGCCAGCGACAGGGCCTCCGCCGCCGCCGCCAGGTTCACCCCGCAGAGAAGCTGGTTGACCGCCTTCATGGTGGCGCCCTGGCCGGGCTCGGGCCCGACATGGAACACCTTGTCGCCCATGGCCTCCAAGAGCGGCCGCACCTCGGCGATCACCGCGGCGGGGGCCGCCGCCATGATGGTGAGGGTGCCGGCCTCGGCGCCGACGACCCCGCCGGAGACGGGGGCATCGACGAAGGCCCGGCCGGCGGCGGTGACCCGCTTGGCCAGAGCCGCCACGGAAGCCGGCGGGCAGGTGGCCATCAGGACGATGGTCGCGTCCGGGGCCAGTCGCTCCAGGGCGCCCTCGCCGAACAGGATGGCCTCCGCCTGATCGGCATTGACCACCATCAGCACCAGCGCCCCGGCACCGTCGGCCGCTGCCGCGACGGTCTCGGCGGGTTGGCCGCCGGCGCTCGCGAAGGCGGCCCGCCCCTCGGGCCGCAGGTCGAAGCCGCGGACGGGAAAGCCGTGGCGCACGAGGTTGCGGGCCATCGGCAGGCCCATCGAGCCCAAGCCCACGAATGCGACGGGAGACACGGCGCTCACAGCCATTCGCGGATGCTCCGCACCATGGCGTTCGTCGAGATGCCGTAGCGGTCGTGGAGGGTCGGCAGGGCGCCGGCATCCAGGAACTCGTCCGGCAGGCCGACCTGCCGGAAGGCCTTCGGGATCGTGCCGGAGCGCATCAGCAGCCCCGCCACCGCCTCGCCCAAGCCGCCCACGACCGTGTGGTTCTCGGCCACCACCACCAGGCGCCCGCCCTTGCCGGCCTCGCGCAGGATGGTCTGCGTGTCGAGCGGCTTGATCGTCGGCACGTGCAGCACCGCGACGTCGACCGCGTCCGCGCGCAAGGCCTCCGCCGCTTCGAGGGCCCGCATGGTCATCAGGCCGGTCGAGATGATCAGGACGTCGTTGCCGTCCCGGATGGTCTTGGCCTTGCCGAGTTCGAACGTGTAGCCGTATTCGTCGAGCACCAGAGGCACGTTGCCGCGCAGGAGCCGCATGTAGACCGGCCCCTTGTGATCGGCGATGGCCGGCACCGCCTGGGCGATCTCGTGCGCGTCGCAGGGGTCGAGGATGGTCATGTTGGGCAGGCCGCGGAAGATCGCGATGTCCTCCGTCGCCTGGTGGCTCGGGCCGTAGCCGGTGGTGAGGCCGGGCAGCGCGCAGACGATCTTGACGTCGAGGTTCTCCTCCGCGATCGCCATGCAGATGAAATCGTAGGCGCGCCGCGCCGCGAACACCGCGTAGGTGGTGGCGAAGGGCTGGAAGCCCTCCCGCGCCATGCCGGCGGCGGCGCTGATGAGCAGCTGCTCGGCCATGCCCATCTGGTAGAAGCGCCCGGGGTGTGTCTTCGCGAAGATGTGCAGGTCGGTGTACTTGCCGAGATCGGCGGTGAGCCCGACGATCTCCGGGCGTTCCTCGGCGAGCTTGGCGAGCGCGTGGCCGAACGGGGCCGGCGCGGTGCGCTGGTCGGGCCCGGCGAGCGAGGCGATCATCGCCGAGGTGGTCAGGCGCTCACCCGTATTGGCCTCGGAGAGCCAGGCCGGGCGCGTGTATTTCGAGCGTCTCATGCGGGCCTCCCGGCATCCAGGATCTTCAGGGCGTCCTGCCATTCCTGCGGCTCCACCCGCAGGAAGTGGTTGCGCTCGCGCGCCTCCAGGAAGGGGATGCCCTTCGCCATCGTGGTGTCGCAGATGATGATGCGGGGCTTCGGCTCGGTGCAGGCCCGGGCCGCGTCGAAGGCCTGGACCAGGGCGTCGATGTCGTTGCCGTCGACCCGCTGGACGTGCCAGCCGAAGGCCTCGAAGCGCGAGGCCGCGGGCTCGAAGCCGGTGACCTGCGAGGCCGGGCCGTCGGCCTGCTGGTTGTTGACGTCGACGAGGACGATCAGGTTGTCGAGCTTCCAGTGGCTCGCCGACCAGGCGCCCTCCCAGATCGAGCCCTCGCCGAGCTCGCCGTCGGAGATCAGGCAATAGACGAACGAATCCGACCTCTTGCGCTTCAGGCCGAGGCAGAAGCCGACCGCGAGCCCGAGGCCGTGGCCCAGCGAGCCGCCGGTGATCTCCATGCCGGGGGTGTAGGCGGCCATGCCGGACATCGGCAGGCGGCTGTCGTCGGCGCCGTAGCTCGTCAGCTCGTCCTCGGGCAGGATTCCGGCTTCGAGGAGGGCTGCGTAGAGCGCGATGGCGTAGTGGCCGATCGAGAGGAGGAAGCGGTCGCGCCCCTCCCATTCGGGATCGTCCGGCCGGTAGCGCATGGCGTGGAAGTACGACACCGCCAGCACGTCGGCGATGCCGAGGGCCTGGGCGATGTAGCCCTGGCCCTGGACCTCGCCCATCAGCAGGGCGTTGCGGCGGATGCGGTAGGCGCGCTCGGCCAGCGACGGGCTGTTCTGCCCAAGTCCTGCCGGGGCCTTCTCGATCGGGGGCATGGTCGCCTCGCTCAATGGATCAGCATGCCGCCGTTCACGTCGATGACGGCGCCGGTGATGTAGGAGGAGAGGTCGGAGGCCAGGAACAGGCAGGCATTGGCCACGTCGTCGGCGACGCCGAGGCGGCCGAGCGGGATGCCCTTGGCGATCTCGATCTTCAGCTCGTCGGTGAGCTTGCCGCCGGTGATGTCGGTCTGGATCAGGCCGGGGGTGATGCTGTTGACCCGCACCGTGTCGGGGCCGAGCTCGCGGGCCATCGCCTTGCTTAAGGACAGCACGCCGCCCTTGGCCGCGCTGTAATGCGGTCCGCCGAAGATGCCGCCGCCGCGCTGCGCCGAGACCGACGACATGCAGACGATCGAGCCCGATTTCTGCCGGCGCATCTGCGGCACCACCGCCTGGCTCATGTAGAGCGTGCCGCGCAGGTTCACGTCGAGCACCGCGTCGTAATTGCCGGGCTCGATCTCCATGAACTTCAGCGGCTGGGTGATGCCGGCATTGTTGATCAGCACGTCGATGCGACCGAACCGCGACACCACCTCGTCGGCGGCGGCCAGGCAGGCGGCCTTGTCGGTGACGTTGCAGGCGAGACCCAGATGGCCCTCGCCGATCGCGCGGGCGGCCTCCTCGGCCTGGCCGGCATCGAGATCGAGGATCACCACCTTGGCGCCGTGGCCGGCGAAGAGCTTCGCGGTGGCGCGGCCGATGCCCCGCAACGATGCAGCACCGGTGATCAGGCACACCTTGTCGGTCAGCAGCATGTCGTCCTCCCTGGCTTGTCGGGCACGAGGGAGTGCTTGCCGGCCGGGGCCTCACGCCCCCGTCGCCGCCCGTCCTCGACGGTGCCTCCCTCGTTTCGTTGACCGCAGAGTGCCCGGGGCGAGGGGACGGGGCAAACGCGCAAATTGCACGGGGAGGTGAATGGGATTCATCTGGCGCCGGCCGACGGCGAGCTGCTCCCGCTCGCGCCGCTTTCACCCTCCGCGTCATCCCGGGGCCGCGCAGCGGAACCCGGGATGTCGGAGTGTCGTCCGCGCGGGTGCCTTTCGCTTCGTCGCCGCGACGGTCGGCTCACGCCAGATCCTCCGGCAGCACGATGCGCATCTCCTGCGCCAGCCAGCGCGCGAAGACCCGCAACGGCGCCCGTCGCCGCGTCGTCGCCGGATAGACGAGGTGATGGCCGACGTAGGTGATGTCCTGCGCCAGCCCGCGCAACGGTGCGACGAGGCGGCCGCTGGCGATCTCGCGTTCCGCCAGCAAGGTCGATTCGAGCGCCACGCCGAGCCCGTCGGCCGCGGCCAGGATGGCGAGGAAGCTGCGGTCGAAGCGGACGCCGAGGGGCCGCGGCGCCGGCAGGCCGTTGCGGGCGAACCAGAGCGGCCAGCGCACCTGCTTGTTGTCGCTCTGGATCAGCACCTGGTCGAGGAGATCGTGCGGTGCGCGGATGCGGGCGGCCCGCGCGGGGTCGCAGAGCGGGGTCACCGTCTCGGTGCAGAGCGGCACCGTCACCAGGCCCTCGCCCCGGGGCGGGCCGTAGACGATGTCGGCGTCGAACTCGTCGCTGACGAAGCGGGCATAGTCCATGCCGGCGGCGAGCCGCACCTCGAACCCCGGATGGGCGGTGAGGAAGCGGGCGAGGCGCGGCGTCAGCCATTGCGCCGCGAGGCTCGGCGCGCAGTGCAGGCGCAGGAGCTGCGGGCCGCGCGCCGCCACGAGGTCGAGGCCGCGATGCAGCTCGTCGAAGGCGCGGCTCACGTGGTCCAGCAGCGCCTCGCCGGCGGCGGTCGGCACCACGCCCTGGCCCTGGCGCTCGAACAGGGTGACGCCGAGCGCCGCCTCCATCTTGCGGATGGCGTGGCTGACGGCGCTCGCGGTCAGGTTCAGCTCCGCCGCCGCATCCTTGAAGGACCGGCGGCGCGCCGCCGCCTCGAAGGAGCGCACGGCGGAGAGGGGGACACGCAGGGACATCACGCCACGATGCGGTGCGGGCCGGCGGCTTGGCAACCGGCTCCGCCGTCTCCCGGCTCATCCTTCCCGGTCCGTCAGGGTGATCCGGAACCGTGCCCCGCTGGGGGTGTCGTCGAGGCTCAACGTGCCGCCGTTGAGCCGCACCAGCTCGGCCGCGATGGCGAGGCCGAGCCCCGTGCCGCCGGAGCGGCCGGAGCCCTGGAACGCCTCGAACAGGTGGGCCCGGGCCCGCTCCGGCAGGCCGGGACCGTTGTCGGCGACGAGGATCGTGACGGCGGCGCCGGTCCGCTCGGCCTCGATCGCGACGAGCGGCGCGCCCTCGCTGGCGCCGGCGAGGCCGATCGCCTGGACGGCGTTGCGCACGAGGTTGACCAGCACCCGCGACAGCTGGTCGGGATCGGCGTCGACGCTCAGCCCCTCCGGCGTGCGGTCCTCGATGGTGACGGCGGCGCCGGGCGCCAGCCCGGCGAGGTCGAGGGCGTCGCGCAGGATCGGCCGCAGCGGCATCACCCGCCGCTCGGGCGCCCGCTCGGCGGCGCGGCCATAGGCGAGCGTCCCCTCGCAGTAGCGGATCGCCCGGCCGAGCGTCGCGACGAGGCGCGGGGCGACGCGCTGCACCCCCGGATCGGCGACGTGCTCGAGCCGGTCGACGAGGAGTTGCGCGGTGGTAAGGAGGTTTCGCAACTCGTGGTTGATCTTGCTCACCGACAGGCCGAGATCGGCCAGGCGCCGCTTCTGGCGCAGCTCGTCCGAGAGGATGGTCTCCATATGGGCGAGCGCGGTCTCGGCCGCGCCGATCTCGTCGCTGCGCCAGGACGGATTGATCCGCCGCGACAGGTCCTCCGGGTCGTCCGCGAAGGTCGCGATGTTGCGGGCCAGCCGCCGCACCGGCCGCACGATCGAGAGCTGCAGCACCAGGAAGACGAGGCCGGCGGTGATGCCGGAAATCGCCAGCGAGGCGAGCAGGATCCGGCGCGAGAAGGCGATCATCGCGCTCCGCAAGGGGGCGGGATCGAGGACCAGCTCGACGAAATCGACCCCGTCCATGCCATGGCCGACCACCCGCAGGGGCAGGGGGTTGGTCTGCGTCAGGGTGCGCCAGGCGCCGCCGATGCTGTCGAACCAGCCGGCCTCGCGCAGGTCGACGGTCTCGGACACTTCCGGCGGCATCGGCGTGAGGTTGAGGAGGCGGCGCGCCCCGCCTGCCTTGAGGGCGATGGCCTGGGCGCCGACGCCCATCAGGAGACGCCGGGCGAGGTCGTCGGAGACCCGTTGCTGGGGCGCGGCGTCGAGCACCAGGGCGGCGACCTGGGCGGCGGCGACCCGGTCGGAGAGCCAGGAGCGCCGGAAGCTCGCGAGGCCGGGGACGTAGATCAGCACCTCGGCGATGAGGACGAAGACGATCGTCAGCAGCAGCAGGCGGCCGGACAGCCCGACGCGTCCGGCGAGGCGCCGGATCCCACCCTGCCTCGCCACGTCCTCGCCCCACTGCACGGTCTCGACGCCCTCGCTCGCCCGACGACACTAGCACGACCGCCCCCGCCGCGGGCGGGGGTTCAGCCGGAAGCTATTCGCGGATTGCCGAAAATCCAGTCGCCAGCCAAGAAATTGCGCACGACCGACAAGGCCGAGCCGCGGATGTCAGCCCGGCTTGCCCCGCCAGCGCCGCCAGGCGACCGGCAGCAGCGCCAGGGCCCCGAGGCCGAGCAGCGTGGCGATGAGCTGCGGCGTGACGACGGCGCGCAGCGACAGGGCGGCGTCGCAGGCGAGGCCGCCGGCGACCATGCACGCCTCTTTCGCCGCTTGGTGGGCGGCGACCACGGTCTCGACCCCGTCACCCGCCGAGGCGTAGATGAAGGCGCCGGGGCTGATGCCGATGAGCGTGGCCAGCGCGAAGGTCCGCAGGCGCACGCCGAAGATCGCCGGCGCCAGGTTGGTCATCCAGAACGGGAAGACCGGCAGCAGCCGCAGCACCATTACGTACGAGAAGGCGTCGCGGCGGAACCCCTCCGCGAGGCGCCCGAGCCGCGAGCCGGCGCGGCGCAGCAGCACCCCGCCCGCCGCGGTGCGGCCGATCGAGAATACGATGACGGCGCCGGTGGTCGCGGCCGCGATCGACACCAGGGCGCCGAAGACCGGCCCGAACAGGAAGCCGCACAGGGTCGTCATCACCACCGAGACCGGCAGCGACACGATCACGGTGCCGACATAGGCGAGATAGGCGCAGGCATAGGCGCGCCAGAAGCCGTCCGCGACCCAGGCCTTGGCATAGGCCCGGGAGGCGAGCAGCTGGTCGACGGAGAACCAGCGGGTGATGCCGCCGAACAGGAGGCCGAGGGACAGGGCCACCAGCGCGAGCAGCGGCAGCACCCGCAGCCAGCCGCGCCAGGCCGGGACCGCCACGGCCTGAGGCCCCGGATCCGGCGGCGGGGTGGTGTCGTCGGGGGGCGCGCCGGGCCGGGTCAGCGTGCTCACCCGGCCTTCTGCATGCGCAGGATCTTGAAGAAGCCGCCCGGGAAGGTCGGCCGCACGCCCAGGAAGGTCACGCCGCGGCTCTTCGCCCAGGCCTCGATCCGGGCGGCCTTGAAGGCCGAGCTCCAGCCGATCTTCTCGCAGAGCGGTGCCACGATCTCCTCGACCTTGGCCACGGTGCCGCGATCCTGGCCGAAATGATTGGCGAGCACGATCATGCCGCCGGGCCGCACCACCCGCAGGAACTCGTCGAGGGCGCCCTCGGGGTCCGGCACCAGGGTGATGAGGAACTGCGCCACCACCGCGTCGAAGCTCGCATCCGCATAGCCGAGGCGGCAGACATCCATCACCTGGAGGCCCTTGACGTGGGAGAGGCCGCGCCGGGCCACCTTGCGGTTGGCGCGGCGGAGCATGTCCTCGGACAGGTCGACGCCGTAGACCTCGGAATCCTTGGGGTAGTAGCCCAGGGACAGGCCGGTGCCGACACCGGCCTCCAGGATGCGCCGCCCGCCGACGAGCGCCGCCTCGACCGCGTCCCGCGCCGCCGGCTCGGTGAGCTTGTCGTAGACCACGTCGTAGACCGGCGCCCAGCGCGCGTAGGCCTTGCGCATCAAGGCGGTGGTGGGCCCCGCCTCTCGCGGCTCGCTCAGCATGTCGGTATCGTCTCCGAGGTCATTCGTCTCGCGGGCGTCAACGCGCGCGTCTGTGCGACGATTTCCGGAAGAAAGCTTCGGAAATCGTATCCACCGGTCGTCGTCAGGCCGCGGCCAGGCTGTCGGCCTCGACCCGCCGGATGGTGCCGCCGCCCAGCACCCGGGCGCGAGGCCCGTCATCGGCGTAGATGACGCAGGCCTGGCCCGGCGACACCCCGTCCTCGGGGGTCGCCAGGGTGATCTCGGCGGATCGGGTGGCGGGGTTCCACGACAGGAGCGCGGGGCGGGGCTCGCGGGTCGAGCGCACCCGCACCGCGACGGGCAGGTCGCGGGCCGCCTCCAGGGCGGTGTCGCCGAGCCAGTTCGGGTCGGCGAGGCGGATGACCGAGGTCGCCAGCGCCTCGCGCGGGCCGACCACCACCCGGGCCTCGCCGGGCTCGAGGCGCACGACGTAGAGCGGCTCGCCCGCCGCGACGTTGAGGCCGCGGCGCTGGCCGACCGTGAAGCCGATGATGCCGTCGTGACGGCCGAGGTGCCGCCCGTCGAGGTGGACGATCTCGCCCGGGCGCACCGCGTCGGGGCGAAGCCGTGCGATCACGTCCTGGTAGCGCCCCTGCGGCACGAAGCAGATGTCCTGGCTGTCGGGCTTGTCGGCGACCGACAGACCGAAGGCCTTGGCCAGCGCGCGGGTCTCGTCCTTCGGTCGCTCGCCGAGGGGGAAGCGCAGGATGTCGAGCTGCTCGGCGGTGGTCGCGTACAGGAAGTAGCTCTGGTCCCGGGCCGGATCGAGGGCGCGGTGGAGCGCCCGGCCGCCGCCCGGCAGCGCGCGGCTCGCGACGTAGTGGCCCGTCGCCAGCACGTCGGCGCCGAGATCCTGGGCGGTGGTGAGCAGGTCGCGGAACTTGATCGAGCGGTTGCACTCGACGCACGGGATCGGCGTCTCGCCCTGGAGGTAGCTGTCGGCGAAGCGGTCGATCACCGCCTCGCGGAACCGGTCCTCGTAGTCCAGGACGTAGTGCGGGATGCCGATGGTCTCCGCGGCGCGGCGGGCGTCGTGGATGTCCTGGCCGGCGCAGCAGGCGCCGCGGCGATGGGTGGCCGCGCCGTGATCGTAGAGCTGCAGCGTGATCCCGACCACGTCGTAGCCCTCGCGCTTCAGGAGCGCGGCGACGACGGAGGAATCGACGCCCCCGGACATCGCCACGACGACGCGGGTGTCCTCCGGGGCCTTTTGCAGATCGAGCGAGTTCATGACCGTGTGAGAGTGTCTCGACGCGCTCCCGGGGCGTTCTCCCGGCGCGCACGAGGGAGTCTATAGCGATCCGACCGGCATTCTGCCAGGGCGGGCCGGCGCCGGGCGGTGGGAACCTCGACCGGGAAGTTCTTGCCGGGTTCCTGACGGGGGCCCGGCAGATTCCGACCGGGCGATCGCCGGCCGCCGATGCCCCTCCGGAAATCGCAGTGTCCCGTCAATGGTTTGACGGTACGATCGGACTGGCAGGCGGCTTGCTCTCCCGGGAGCAGGAGGTCGCCGATGCGGATCAGCGGAACGGGTGAGGGAGGACGGGTGGCGGGGCGCGAGCCGGCCAGGCCGGCGAGGATCGTCGCGCACGAGCCGTTCCGCCCGGCCGACCGCGACGCCGCGCCCCCCAGCCGCACGCCCCAGCGGCCGGTGGACGAGGCGACGGCGCGCCAGCGCCCCGAGAGGCCGGCGGCCGAGGCGGACCGGACGAAGGCCGGCGAGGCGGAATCCGGACCCGAATCCCGCACCAGCGAGTCCCGCACCATCGCGTCCCGCGGGAATCGGGCGCGCACGGACGACGGCGCGAAGGCGTCGGCGGGGCGCGGCGACGGGGCTGCGCAGGACTCGGCCGTGCAAGACTCGGCCGTGCAGGACTCGGCCGCCGAGGGCAAGATCGTCGAGAGCCCGACGGATGCGCGGGAGGCCGCCCGGGACGACGACGCGCGATCGATGGAAGCCGGCGGGGCGGAGGCGCGCACATCCGCGGTCGGCGCGAAGGCGCCCGCCGGAGCTGCGGTTACGGCGCAGGCGGAGGCGGTTCGCACGGCCGCAGCGGCGTCCGGCGAGACCGCGGAGGGCGACGAGACCGAGGGCGAGGGCGAAGGCGAGGAGGCGGATGCCTCCGGTGCCGCCCCGGCCTCGATTCCGTCTCCCTCGATCCTGTCGCTCCTGATCGCACCGGCCCCGAATGCTCCTGCCCCGTCGGCGACGCCCGGCGCGGCGGCGACCGATCCGGCGGTCGCCGGTGTTCCGGGCCGGGCGGCGGCAACCGACCCGGCGGCCGGCGTTCCGGGCCGGGCGGAGGCGAGCGGAGGCGACCCGCAGGCCGCGGTCGCGCCGGCCGGGCTGCCGGCGGAGATGGCAGCCCGTGCCGCCGGACGCCGGGACGAGCCGCGGGAGGGGGCCGTCTCCGAGGCCCTCGCGGCCCCGGCCCCGGCCCCGGCACCGGCCCCGGCACCGGCCACGCAGACCAAGGGCACCGACGCCGCTCCCGCGGCGCCGGCCACGGCGGAGGCCCGCCCGGCGGTCCCGGTGCCGTCGAGCTTGAGCGCGGTGCCGATCACCATCGGGATGCGGGCGCTCGCCGGATCGAACCGCTTCGAGATCCGCCTCGACCCCTACGAGCTCGGCCGCATCGACGTGCGCCTCGACATCGACCGGCAGCACGGCGCCGTGAAGGCTCACCTGGTGGTCGAGCGGCCCGAGACCCTGGCGCTGCTCCAGCGCGACGCCGGCAGCCTGCAGCAGGCCCTGTCCCAGGCAGGGCTCAATCCCGGCGAGGCCGGGCTCAGCTTCTCCCTCCAGGGCGACGGCGGGAACGCGCCGCAGCGCGACCAGGCCGGCCGTCCGCAGGGGCAAGGGCAAGGACGGGCCGCGCCCGGCGAGGCGGAGGCGACGAGCGCGCTGCCGCCCCTGCGCGACCTCGGCCGGCGCCTCGGCCTCGATCTCAGAATCTAGCGAAGGGACAGCCCCGATGACGACCGAACCCGCGAGGTCCCGATGAGTGCCGGCATCAGCAGCCTGACCAGCCTCTCCAACCCGACCGGCGCCAAGGCCGCGGGCGACGCCAGCACGATCGCCGGGAACTTCAACCAGTTCCTGACCCTGCTGACGACGCAGCTGCAGAACCAGAACCCTCTCGATCCCCTCGACACCAACCAGTTCACCCAGCAGCTGGTGCAGTTCGCCTCGGTCGAGCAGCAGCTCAAGACCAACGACCAGCTCGGCAGCCTGATCACCGCCAGCAAGGCCTCGGCCGCGGCGACCGCCTCGGGCCTGATCGGCAAGACCGTGACGGCGGACGGGGCGACGACCTCGCTCACCGAGGGCAGCGCGACCTGGACGCTCGACCCGGCCCGGGCCGCCACCAAGGCGGTGCTGACGATCACCGACGCCAAGGGCAACGTCGTCGCAACCCAGACCAAGGCGCTGGCCGCCGGCAAGCAGAGCTTCGCCTGGGACGGGCGCGCCTCGACCGGCCAGCTCGCCGCCGAGGGCAAGTACACCCTGAAGGTCCAGGCCCTCGACGCCACCGGGGCCAGCGTCGCCGTCGACACCAAGATCACCGGGGCGATCACCAGCGTGGACGTCACCGGCGCCGAGCCGGTCCTGACCATCGGCGACCGCACCGTGGCCCTCAGCAGCGTCGAGGCGATCGGTGGGACCGGCAGCAACTGATTCGGTGGATTGCTGTGGATTACGAATCACATGCGAGGGAAATGATTCAAGCAATCTTAAGCGCGGCTGCCTAGCGTCGATCTCGACAGGTCAGTCGAGTGTAGAGCGTATCATGACCGAACCGCATCGCCCGAGGGTGAAGTACGTCATCGGGCCAGACGGAAGTCCGCTGACCATCGCGGACCTTCCGCCGACCGATACACGCCGATGGGTGATCCGGCGCAAGGCCGAGGTGGTCGCCGCCGTGCGCGGCGGGCTCCTGAGCCTCGAGGAGGCGTGTCAGCGTTATACGCTGACCACCGAGGAGTTCCTGAGCTGGCAGTACTCGATCGAGCAGCACGGCCTCGCCGGGCTGCGCACGACGCGGATCCAGCACTACCGGCAATAGGCGGGACCGGCGCGTCGACGCGCCGCCACCGGCACCCGGACCGCAGGTCCGGGACACCCCTCGCGGCGCGTCCGGCCGCCGGAGTGTCCCGGACCTGCGCGCATCCGTTTTCCGCGCCGTTAACCAAGTCATAACCACGACTGGGCAATTTTTGCCTCCGGGAGCCGATGGGGCTCCGGTTGGCGGGTGCGTGACGTCGTGAAGCCGGTCCTCGATCTGGTGACCAAACTCGGGCCCGCGCGGCTCGCCGCGATGGGCGCCGTGACCCTCGCGCTCATCGGTTTCTTCGCCTTCGTCATCCTGCGGGTGTCCCGCCCCGAGATGGGCGTGCTCTACACCGACCTGTCGGTGCAGGATGCCGGGGCGGTGGTGCGCGACCTCGAGACCCGCGGCATCCGCTACGAGACCAAGGGCGATGCCGGCCAGACCGTGCTGGCGCCCCGGGCCGACCTCGCCCGGCTGCGCATGGACCTCGCGTCGAAGGGCCTGCCGAGCGCCGGCGGCGTCGGCTACGAGATCTTCGACAAGGGCGACGCCTTCTCGTCGACGAGCTTCGTCCAGAACGTCAACCACCTGCGGGCGCTCGAAGGCGAGCTCGCCCGCTCGATCCGGGCGATCGGCCGGGTGCAGGCGGCGCGCGTCCACCTCGTCCTGCCCGAGAAGCGGCTGTTTTCCCGCGATCGCGAGGCGCCGAGCGCCGCGATCGTGGTGCGGCTCGCCGGCGAGCTCGATCCGGGCCAGGTCCGGGCGGTGCGCCACCTCGTCGCCTCGGCGGTCGAGGGCCTGAAGCCCGAGCGCATCTCGATCGTCGACGAGCGCGGGCGGCTCCTCGCCGACGGCGCCCGCGGGGCCGAGGACCAGGCCGGGATCGGCCTCGAGGAGCGCCAGACCGGCATGGAGCGGCGCCTGCGCAACCAGGTCGAGGAGATCGTCGCCGGCATCGTCGGGCAGGGCAGGGCCCGGGTCCAGGTCACGGCGGAGCTCGACGCCAACCGGGTCGAGAGCCGGTCGGAGACCTTCGACCCCGAGAGCCGGGTGGTGCGCTCGACCCAGACCCGGACCGAGAGCTCGCAGTCGCAGAGCGCCGAGAACGGCGTCACCGTCGGCAACGAACTGCCCGGCGCCAACCAGGGCCAGCAGAACCAGGGCCCGCGCGAGGCCTCGAACAAGAACGAGGAGACCACGAACTACGAGATCTCCCGGGTCACCCGCACCGAGGTGAACGAGGCCGGAAAGATCCGGCGCCTGTCGGTGGCGGTGCTGATCGACGGCACCTACGCGGCCGGGCCGGACGGCAAGGCGGCCTATGCGCCGCGGCCGGCGGCGGAGCTGGAGCGGATCACCGCGCTCGTGCGCACCGCGGTCGGCTACGACAAGGCCCGGGGCGACCAGATCGAGGTGGTGAACCTGCGCTTCGCCGAGACCCCGGCGGTGCCGGAGATGCAGGAGCCGGGCCTCCTCGCCTCCCTCCTGCAGCCGACCAAGGAGGACGTGCTGCGCGTCGCCGAGATGACGGTGCTCTTTCTCCTCGGCCTCGTGGTGCTGATGACCGTGGTGCGCCCGCTGGTCGCCCGGGTCGTGACCGCCGACGTGCCGACCCTGGCCTCGGTCTCGATCATCAACGGCGAGCCCGGCCTGGTGCTGGCGGTGGAGGGCGCCACGGCGAGACCGGGAGGGGCGCCCGGCGCCGAGATCGCCTTGCCGGAGAGCCAGGCCGGCCGCATCGTCGAGTTCGCCAAGATCAACGGCAAGGTCCAGGCCAAGACGATCGAGCGCGTCGTCGACATCGTGAAGACCAACCCGGCCGAGACGGTCGAGGTGCTGCGCACCTGGATCAACGACCGCTGACGCCCCGGCCGCAGGGCTCCGCCTCCCGCACGCTTCCACCCGCGCTTTTCGCCCCCAGGATGAGCTGACGTCATGGCCGCGACCCCGATGCCGCTCGCCCGCCCCAACGCCGGAGCCGCGGGCTTCGCCGAGATGCCCGGCACGCAGCGCGCCGCCGCGCTCCTGCTGCTGCTGGGCGAGGAGGACGGCGCCCCGATCTGGCGGATGCTGGAAGAGGAGGAGATCAAGAAGGTCTCGCACGCCATGGTGCAGCTCGGCTCGCTCGAGGCCGAGGTGGTCGAGCACCTCATCATCGACTTCGTGTCGCGGCTCTCGGCGAGCGGCGGCATCACCTCGAGCTTCGAGCGCACCGAGTCGCTGCTGCTCAAGATCTTCCCGCCCGAGCAGGTCGCGGTGATCATGGCCGAGGTGAAGGGCGCCTCGGGCCGCCGGGTCTGGGCCAGCCTGACCCAGATCGACCCCGAGATCCTGGCCTCGTTCCTGCGCAACGAATACCCGCAGACCGTCGCGGTGATCCTGTCGCGGGTGCGCTCGGACTACGCCGCCCGTGTGCTGACGATCCTGCCGGAGGATTTCGCCATCGACGTCCTCAACCGCATGCTGCGGATGGAAACGGTGCAGAAGGAGGCCCTGCGCCACATCGAGGAGATCCTGCGGGTGGAGTTCGTCTCGACCATCGCCCAGACCACGCGGCGCGACGCCCACGAGCTGCTCGCCGACGTGTTCAACGCCTTCGACCGCCAGACCGAGATCCGGTTCCTCGCCGCCCTCGACCAGGCCAACCGCGGCTCGGCGAAGAAGATCCGCCAGCTGATGTTCACCTTCGACGACCTGATGAAGCTGGACGCCGGCAGCGTCCAGACCCTGATGCGCAGCGTCGACCGCGACGTGCTGGCCCGGGCGCTCAAGGGCGCCTCCGACCCGGTCCGGGCGTTCTTCTTCGCCAACATGTCGAGCCGGGCGGCCAAGAACATGCAGGACGAGATGGGCTCGCTCGGGCCGATCCGCCTCAAGGAGGTCGACGAGGCCCAGTCGAAGATGACCGACCTTGCCAAGGACCTGGCCGAGAAGGGCGAGATCATGATCGCCAAGAACAGCGCCGAAGAGGAGCTGGTCTATTGATGCGCAAGGCCGCCAGCACCCAGCCCGCCCTGCCGCAACCTGCTCTTCGGGGAGCCGCCTGATGGCGCAGATCCGGCGCTTCCTGTTCGACACCGATTTCCGTCATCCCGACGGCAAGCCTCCGCGGGAAGAGGCCGGCGGCCCCGAAGCGGAGGCGCAGGCCCGGGCCGAGGCGGCATCCGCCGCGCAGGCGGCCGAGCGGGCCGCGATCGAGGCGGAGGCCTATGCCCGCGGCCTGCAGGAGGGCCGCGCCCAGGCCGAGGCCCAGGTCCAGGCGCGCCTCGCCGACGCCCTCAACCGGGTCGCCGCGGCGGCGGCCGGCATGATCGGCGCGGCGGATGCCCACGACGCCGAGCGCGAGGCCCAGGCTCTCGACTTCGCCGTGACGCTCGGGCGCAAGATCGCGGGTGCGGCCCTCGACAGCCAGCCGGTGGCGGCGATCGCGGAAGCCGCGGGCCGGGCGCTGCAGCACCTGCGCGGCGTACCGCACCTGGCGATCCGGGTGCACGACGCCCTCGTCGACGAGACCGAGCGCCAGGTGGCCCGGCTCGCCCGCGAGCGCGGCTACGAGGGCCGGTTGATCGTGCTGGGCGATCCCGGCCTGGCGGCGGGCGATGCCCGGATCGAATGGGCCGACGGCGGCGTGGTGCGCGATCGCGCGGCGATCGAGGCCGCGGTGCTCTCCGCCCTGGCCCCCGTCTGACCCCAAGTCCCCGATCCCGGTTCCAAGTTCGACCCTGGTCACACGTTCGACCCCCATCCCGAGCCTCTTGCGACGTGTTCGTGCTTTCAAAGGTGCCCCGATGACCTCCGACAACGATCTCGGCCTGCCCCAGCTCAGCGAGGCCGACCTCGCCTTCGACACCGCGGCGGTCGGCGGGATGCGCGACGCGCCGGTCGCCGCCAAGTCGGCGGCCGACCTGGAGCAGGTCTTCGACGTCCCCGTGATGGTCTCGGCGGTGCTCGGCTCGTCGCGGATGCCGATCGGCGACCTGCTCCGCCTCGGCCCCGGCACGGTGCTGGAGCTCGACCGCAAGGTCGGCGAGGCGATCGACATCTTCGTCAACAACCGCCTCGTCGCCCGCGGCGAGGTGGTGCTGGTGGAGGAGCGCCTCGGCGTGACGATGACCGAGATCGTCAAGGCAGACGGCTGACCGTCCCGCCACCGTAGAAAATGCCTGACGCCACGGAGTGCCCGCCATGCGGCTCTTGATCATCGGACGCCTGAACGGCGAACTCGTCACCGCCTCCCGGATCGCGATGAGCCGCGGCGCCGCCGTGACCCAGGCCGACGGGATCGAGCAGGGCCTCGCCGTGCTGCGGGTCAAGGGCGCCGACCTCGTGATGGTCGACGTGTCGCTGTCGATCCGCACACTGGTGGCGGCGCTCGGCGACGAGCGCATCCGCACCCCCGTGGTCGCCTGCGGCACCGGCACCGACGCCAAGGCCGCGGTGGCGGCGATCCAGGCCGGGGCCAAGGAATACATCCCGCTGCCGCCCGACCCCGAGCTGATCGCGGCGGTGCTCGAGGCGGTGGTGGCGGATGCCCGGGCCTTCGTATGGCGCGATCCCGCAATGGAGCGCGTGGTCAAGCTCGCCGAGCAGGTGGCGCGCTCCGACGCCTCGGTGCTGATCACCGGCGAGAGCGGCACCGGCAAGGAGGTGCTGGCGCGCCACGTCCATGCCCGCTCCAACCGGGCCTCGAAGCCCTTCGTCAGCGTGAATTGCGCGGCAATCCCCGACGCGCTGCTCGAATCCGAGCTGTTCGGCCACGAGAAGGGCGCCTTCACCGGGGCCGTCGCCCGGCGCATCGGCCGGTTCGAGGAGGCCAACGGCGGCACGCTGCTCCTCGACGAGATCTCCGAGATGGATGTCCGGCTCCAGGCCAAGCTGCTGCGGGCGCTGCAGGAGCGGGTCATCGACCGGGTCGGCGGCACCCAGCCGGTGAAGGTCGACATCCGGGTGCTCGCCACCTCGAACCGCAACCTCGCCGAGGAAGCGCGCAAGGGCACCTTCCGCGAGGACCTGCTCTACCGCCTCAACGTCGTGAACCTGCGCCTGCCGCCGTTGCGCGACCGCCCGGCCGACGTCCTCGAACTCGCCGGCCACTTCGCCCGCAAATACGCCGAGGCGAACGGCCTCGCCGTCCGGCCCCTCTCGGCCGAGGCGCGGCACCTCGTGACCCAGAGCCTGTGGCCCGGCAACGTGCGCGAACTGGAGAATACCCTGCACCGGGCGGTGCTGCTGGCGAGCGGGCCGGAGATCGACGCCGACGCGATCCGCTCGCCGGAGGGCGACGCCCTGACGACGGGAGCCGCCGGCGCCGTCGCCCGGGCGGTCCAGGTCGCCGAGGCGGTGACACGCAGCTTCGTCGGCCGTTCGCTGGCCGATGTCGAGCGCGACCTGATCCTCGACACCCTCGACCACTGCCTCGGCAACCGCACCCACGCCGCCAAGATCCTCGGCATCTCGATCCGCACCCTGCGCAACAAGCTCAACGAGTATACCGGCGCCGGCATCCCGGTGGCCGAGCCCGGCCATACCCGGGCGCTGGCGGCCTACGGCTGAGGCCGGGGAACCCGCACACCCCTTCCGCCGCCGTCCGCCGTCCGCCGTCCGCCGTCCGCCGTCCGCCGTCCGCCGTTAGGAATTTCATCTCTATTCGGTTTCGCGCGCCAGGATAAAAAAGCGCTCATTTTAATCGTGCCTTAGCGGAAACCATTCATCATCGGCCGGAGAACGAGCCTTGGACAGACGGGCGGAACCGATGCGGACGTGGATCAAGGGCGGGCGCCTGGCGCGTCTGTCCATCAAGGCGAGAATCGTCGCGGGCTTCGGCGTCGTGCTGGCGACCACCGTCGGCGTGGCGATCTCGGGCTACGTGCTCGTGACGCAGGTCAGCACGGATTTCGCCGAGTACCAGCAGAACCGCGCCAAGACCGAGCACGTCCGCTCCGTCGACATGGCCATGATGCAGACCCGGTTCGAATTGAGCCGCTGGCTCCAGCGCTTCGACCCCGCGGCGCTCAAGGTCGCGCGGGAGCATCTCGGGAAGGCCCTCGGCCTGATCGAGCGCAGCGCCACCGTCGGGCTCTCGGCCGACGAGCTCGCGCTCAGCGACAGGATCGCCAAAGCCCTGCAGACCTACGGCGACGAGTACACCGCCCTGGCCCGGATCAAGGGGGAGGAGCTGGCGCTCCAGGACCGCGATGTCGACCAGGCCGGCGACCAGATCGCCGCGGGCCTGTCGCAGCGGCGCATCCGGGCCTTCGAGGCCGGGGACCTCGACCAGGCCCGGATGCTGAACGGCTCCGCCGAGGCGTTCCAGGCCGCCCGCGACCAGCTCGCTCCGTTCAAGACGACGGGAGACGCCAAGCACCTGGCCGCCGCGGGCGTCTCGGCAGCGGCGGCGCAAGGGAAGCTGCAGGGCAATCCCGACCTCGCCGCGAAGCTGATCGCCTGGCGCGGGGCGCTCGAGCGGGCCACGGGCCTCGCGGCCGAGTGGGGGAAGCACCTGAAAGCGTCCCGGGTCGCCCGGGACGAATCGATGAAGGCCTCCGAATCGCTGCTGGCGGGGGCGACCCGCGAGGGCCTCGCGGCCGAGGAGGATTTCGCCCGCAGCGTCGCGCACGGCACGACGAGCTTCCTCATCAAGGCCCTGGGCATCGTGATCCTGGGGATCCTGATCTCGCTCTGGCTCGCCGGATCGATCACCAAGCCGCTGCAGCGCCTGTCCGGCGCCATGGCGGCGCTCGGCAGCGGCGCCCGGTCGATCGCGGTGCCGGGGACCGAGCGGGCCGACGAGATCGGCGCGATGGCCCGTACCGTCGCGCTGTTCCGCGACGGGCTGATCGAATCCGAGCAGCGCGACGCGGTGCAGCGCCGCGACACCGACGCGAAGGTCGATCGGGCGCGCCACCTCGAGGCGCTGACCCGGGGCTTCGAGGGCAAGGTCTCGGCGCTGATCGCCACCCTGACCGCGGCGGCGGGCGAGATGGAGGGGGCGGCCCATTCGATGTCCCAGTCGGCCGCGCAGGCCTCGAGCCTGTCGGCGGGCGTCGCCGAGGCGGCGAGCCAGACCTCGGCCAATGTCGGCAGCGTCGCGAGCGCGACGGACGAGCTCTCCGCCAGCATCGGCGAGATCGTGCAGCAGGTCGCCCATTCCTCGGTCATCGCCGGCCGGGCCGACGCGGAGGCCGCGCGCACCGAGGCGACGATCCGGGCGCTGGCGGCGGGCGCGCAGCAGATCGGCGACGTGGTCCAGCTCATCACCAGCATTGCCGGCCGCACCAACCTGCTGGCGCTCAATGCCACCATCGAGGCGTCGCGGGCCGGCGAGGCGGGCCGCGGCTTCGCGGTCGTCGCCGCCGAGGTCAAGGACCTCGCCACCCGCACCGCCCGGGCCACCGACGAGATCGCCGGCCAGGTCGGCAGCATCCAGGCCCAGACCGCCCAGGCGGTGCAGGCGATCGAGGCGATCGGCGGCACGATCCGCGACATGAACGCCATCGCCACCGGCGTCGCCAACGCGATGGAGCGCCAGAGCGCCGCCACCGGCGAGATCGCCCGCAACGTCCAGCACGCCGCCCACAGCACGCAGGTGGTCTCGGGCCATATCGACGAGGTTCAGCGCGGCGCCGACCATACCGGCGGCACCGCCGACCAGGTGCTGCACGCCGCCCGCGCCTTGGCCCATCAGGCCGCGACGCTCCAGCGTGAGATCGGCGGGTTCGTGGCGGAGATCAAGGCGGCGTAGAGCCCGGCTCGACCGTCTTTCCGACGAGGTGGAGACCGGTTCGGCGCAGAAAACGCGGCACGAAAAGACCCGGAGCCCGGCCCGATCGCACCGCGATCGGGCCGGGCTCTAATGCGCCTGCAACCTCGGGATCGCCTCGGCGAACCGGGCGATCGGCAGGAACAGGCTGAAGCGGCGCTCCTTGTCCTCGACGTGGATGATCGCCTCCTTCCACTCGGGCTCACGGCAGGCGCGCCGCTTCAAGAGCCCGGCGATATGCGCAGAGCACGTGATGATCTCGCGCGGCTCCTCGAGCTCGACGCCGCGGGTGTCCCGGATGAGCCGGCTGCCGACCTGGAAATGGAAGTAGTAGCAGGACATGCCGCTCTCTCCTGGGGTGGCTGTCCTGCACGATTACGGCCCCTGGTCTCCGGCCGCCTTAACCCGGGTCAAGCGTTCCCGGATTCATCCCTTCGGCGATCCCCCTACAGGTAGCCGGTGCCGGCTTCCGCCGCGAAGCGGTCGGGCGGGCCCTCCCAGACGATGCGGGCATGCTCCAGCACGTAGACCCGGTCGGCATGGGGCAGCGCGAAGGTGACGTTCTGCTCGCCCAGCAGCACGGTGATCGGCGTGGTCTGGCGCAGGCGCTCCAGCGCCTTCGAGAGCTGCTCCAGGATCACCGGGGCGAGGCCCAGCGTCGGCTCGTCGAGGATCAGCAGGCGCGGCTTCATCATCAGGGCGCGGGCGATGGTGAGCATCTGCTGCTCGCCTCCCGACAGGGTGCGGGCCATCTGGCCGCCGCGGCTCTTGAGGATCGGAAAGAGCTCGAACAGCCATTCGAGCTGGCGCGCGCTCTCCGCTTTCGGCAGATGCTGGCCGCCGAGATCGAGGTTTTCGCGCACGCTCATCTCGCCGAACAATTCGCGGGTCTCCGGCACCTGGACGATGCCGTGACGCGCGATGCTCGCGGGCGTGCGCTTCGCGAGCGACTCCCCGGCGAAGCCGATCCGGCCGGAATGCGGGACGAGGCCCGAGATGGCGTTGAACAGGGTCGTCTTGCCGGCGCCGTTGAGGCCGACCACCGAGACGAACTCGCCCTCGTGGACGTGGAGGTCGACCCGGCGCAGGGCCTGAGCCTTGCCGTAGAGCACGTCGAGCCCCTCGACCTTGAGGAGCGGAACGCCGGAAAAGCTCGCCTCGGGCCGGGACGCGGTCTCGATGCTGCCGCCGAGATAGACCCGGCGCACGGTCTCGTTGCGCATCACCTCGGCGGCCGTCCCCTCGGCGACGCGCTCGCCGAGATACATCGCGAAGACCCGGTCGACGAGGGCCGACACGCTCTTCACGTTGTGGTCGACGAGGAGCACCGCCTTGCCCTCGTCGCGAAAGCCGCGGATCAGGGCGGAGAAATCCGCGACCTCTCCGGAGGTGAGGCCCGCGAAGGGCTCGTCGACCAGCACCACCTTGGGGTCGCGGGCGATCGCCTTGGCGAGTTCCATCCGGCGGAGATCCGCGAAGGGCAGGGTGCCGGGGCGGCGGTCCATCACGGCCCCGAGACCCACCCGCTCGGCGATGGCGCGGGCGCGCTTCTCGACGCCCGGATCGGCGAAGAGCCGGATCAGGCTGTCGGGGAGCAGCGCGAGCTTGATGTTCTCCAGCACCGTCTGCCGGTGCAGCGGCCGCGAATGCTGGAAGACGAGGCCGATGCCGGCCCGCGCCACCTTGTGCGAGGGCCAGCCGGCGATCTCGGTGCCGTCGAGCCGGATGCTGCCGGCATTCGGCCGCTCCAGCCCCATGATGAGCTTCATCACCGTCGACTTGCCCGAGCCGTTGGGCCCGATCAGCCCGACGATCTCGCCGGCCCGCACCGTGAAGCCGATCGATTTGGCCGCGACGAGGCCGCCGTAGCGCTTGGTCAGCCCCTCGACCGCCAGGAGCGGCGGGCCGGCTTCGGGCACGCGGCCGGGCGAGGCGGGCAGGGGGGCGGTGGAGGGGGCGAGGCCGGCCGCACTCATGAACGCAGACCTTGTGGAACAGCAGGGAAGGGGCGGGGCATCAGGCGCGCTGCCCGTCTCGGTGACCCTGACGGGTGAGGATCCCGAGGAGGCCCGACGGCACGAACAGGATCACGGCGAGCGCCGCGGCCGAGACCACGAAGGTCGAGAGCGAGCCGAGGGGCCGCAGCAGCTCGCCGGCGGCGATCAGGAATACCGCGCCGAGCACGCCGCCGACGATGGTGCGCCGCCCGCCGAGCACCGCCCCGATGATGACCTGGACGCCGACCGAGACGTCGACCAGCGTGCCGACCGAGGCGGTGCCCATGTAGAAGACGAACAGCGCGCCCGCGAGGCCCGAGAAGACCGCGCTGACGCAGAACGCCGCGAGCTTGTGCTTGGCGACGTTGAAGCCGAGCGCGCCGGCCTCGACCGGGTCCTGCCCGCTCGCCTGGAGGATCAGGCCGACCGGCGAGACCGCGATGGCGTAGAGGATGAGCCCGCTCACCCCCATGAAGCCCAGCGCGATCCAGTAATTGGTCGCGGCGTCGATGCTGATGACGTCGGGCACCGTCAGACCGATCTCGCCGCCGGTGGTGTCGGCGAAGACGACGATCAGGTTCTGCAGGATCAGCACCGCCACGACGGTGGTGAGACCGAAATACGGGCCCCGCACCCGCAAGGCGGGAAGCGCCAGGACGAGGCCGCCGATCACCGCCGCGACGGTGCCGGCGAGCAGGCAGAGCGGGATGCCGACGCCGTGGCCGTTGAGGATGCCGGCGGTGTAGGCCCCTAAGCCGATCAGGAAGGTCGGCCCGAAATTGACCTCGCCGGCAAAGCCGAACAGCAGGTCCCAGGCCATCGAGAACACGCCGAAGTAATAGGCGACGGTGAGGAGCCCGAGGATGTAGCCCGAGACCCAGAGCGGCAGCACGCTGGCGAGCGCGAGGCCGATCAGGCAGAGCCAGAACAGCGGATTGCGGAAGGTCTTGGCGAGCATGGGGCCTCTATTGGACAAGAGTGCGGCCAGGCGTCAGCGGCGCCCGAGCAGGCCCTGCGGGCGGACATACATCACGGCGACGAGCAGCAGCAGCGCGGGGATGGTCCGGTAGGCCGGGGAGACGAGGTAGGCGGTGAGCGTCTCGAGGTAGCCGACGACGTAGGCCGCGATCAGCGAGCCCGAGACGCTGCCCAGGCCCCCCAGCACCACAATCGAGAAGGCGCTGGCGGTGAGCGGGCCGACGCTGTAGCTCGACACGCCGAGGAACTGGCCGAGCAGGACGCCGGCGATGCCGGCGAGCACGCCGTAGATGATCCAGATCGCCACGTAGATCTTCGACAGCTCGAAGCCGAGCAGCGTGACGCCGCGGGGGTTCATGGACGCCGCGAGCAGCACCTTGCCGGTGCGGGTGCGGTTGACCAGGAGCCAGAGCAGCCCGATCGTTGCCCAGCACACCACGGCGGTGAAGACCTGGTTCCACGGCGTGCGCACGCCCGCGATGGTGACCACGCCCTCGACGATCGGCATCACCGTCTTGGCGTTGCTGGTGAACAGGTAGGCGATGAATTCCTGGATCATGATGCCCCAGAGCAGCGTGCCGGTGAGGATGAAGATCTCCTTCTCTTCCGGCGGGATCGCCCGGGACTTGTCGATCGGGCGGACCACGACGCCATAGGTGGCGAGCGTGAGGAGCGTGCAGACCGCGACGCCCGCAGCGGCGCCGGCATAGGAGCCGAGGCCGAACTCGCTCGATGCCGCCCAGGCGACCACCGCGGCGGTGACCATCAGCGCCCCGTGCGAGAGGTTGAGCACGCCCGAGACGCCGAAGATGAGGGTGAAGCCGGTGGCGCCGAGCGCGTAGAGCGCCGAGATGGCGAAGCCGTCGATGAGGATCTGGATCGCGGTCATGTCGCTCGCGGGGAGTGAGGAGGGGGCGAGGCGCGCCACTCCCGAGCGGGCTGACGCATCCACACATCGCCGGATGAAGCGCGGGTCTTCCCCTCTCCCCGCGGGCGGGAAGAGGGCCGAGCCCCCGTTCAGAGGGCTCGGCAAGCCCGTAGCGCGAGGGTGAGGGGGTGTTTTCGGAGGAGTCTCATTCGTCAACACCCCCTCACCCTCGGCTGCCGCCTCGCTTCGATGACGACAAGGTCATCGAAGCCCTCTCCCCGCCCGCGGGGAGAGGGGAGAAGCGCGCAACCCGGTGCGCCAAACTGCAAGGTCAGGTGGTGAGACGATCCCGCACTCGCGGGATCAACCTCAGTTCGCCGCCGTCCCGGCCTTGACGAAACTCGGGAAGGTCATCGTCCCGTTGGCGACGGTCGAGGGCCAGACCGCCAGCTGCTTGCCGTCCTGCCACTGCATCATCATGCCGGAGACGAGGCCCGGGCCGTACTTGATCGAGTGGGTGAACTCGTCGTCCTTGCCGTAGAACTGGATGCGCCCGAGGGTGCCCTCCCAGTCGGTCTTCTCCAGCGCGTCGACGAGCTTGTCGGGATCGGTGGAGCCCGCCCGCTTCACCGCGTCGGCGATGTAGTAGACCTCGTCATAGGCCGTGTAGCCGGCATAGCCCGGATAGCTGCCGTACTTGGCCTTGAACGCTTCCGCGAAGGGCGCGGTCTTCGGCGTGACGTTGGTGCCGGGGGCTGCGAACATCTCGAACAGCACGCCCTCGGTGGCGCCGTTCGTCTCCTTCCAGAAGGTGGAGTTCGTCGCCTGCGAGGCGATGCCGACCATCGGGATCGGCACCTGCTGGCTGCGCCACTGCACCGTCGGCTGCACGCCGACATGCGAGATGCCGGTGACGATCACGTCGGGCTTGGCGCCCTCGATGCGGCTGAAGATCGGGTTGAAGTCGGTCGTGCTCGGCGAGAACCGGATATGGTCGAGCACCTTCAGCCCGACCTTCGGCAAGCAGTCCTTGTAGCCCTCGTCGAGGGGCTTCGTCCACGCCGCGTCCTCGCTCATGATGACGGCGGTCTTCATCTGCCGCCCCTCGACCAGGATCGCCTTGGCGGCGTCGCAGACCGCTTGCGACTGAGCCTTCGAGGTCAGGTAGCCGTGGAAGGAATACTTGTTGCGGGCATAGTCCTTGTGGACGTTGAGCGGGATCTCGTTCGAGGCCGCACCCGGCGTGATGAAGGGCAGCTTGAGCCGGGCCGACCAGGGCTGGAGCGCCAGCACCACTTCGCTGATGTAGCTGGCGATGACGACGTGCGCCTTGTCCTCGCTCGCCGCGCGCTGGAAGGCGCGGACCGAGTCGGCGGCCGAGCTCTTGTTGTCGTAGGTGATGATCTCGATCTTGCGCCCGTCCATCCCGCCCTTGGCGTTGATCTCGTCGGCGGCGAGTTGCGCCGCCTGGGGGATCGAGGCCCCGGCGATCGCCTGCGCCTCCGCGATCACCGCGATGCGGATCGGGTCGGCGGCCTGAACGGTTGAGAGCGAGGCGTTGGCGGCCAACAGGATGGTCGAACCAAGCAACGCGCGGACGAGCCGCCGCCTGGCGACGGGTGCGCATTCCAGCATGACGTTCCCTCTTCCGGCCGCTGTTTGATTGATGGCGTCGCGGCTCGGAGGGAGAGTGTAACGGCAGTGGGATCGATCACAAGATGCTGATCGCAGGCTTGAACGATGGACCCGCGAGCCATCGCGTGAGCGCATGGCTGCGGACCATCCCGGTCACCCGACGGTCGCCGGCACCCGCCACGGCGTCTCCGCCGCCGCCCTTGCCTCGTAGGCCGCGATGGCGTCGGCATGTTCGAGGGTCAGGGCCACGTCGTCGAGCCCCTCGACGAGGCAGCGCTTCTTGAACGGGTCGATCTCGAACGGGACCGCCGCGCCGTCCGGGTCGGTCACGGTCTGGGCGGGCAGGTCGACCGTCACGGCGGCGCCGGGCTCGGCCGCGAGGCGGGTGCGCAAGGCCGCCACCGCCTCCTCGGGCAGGGTCACGGTGAGGAGCCCGTTCTTGGCCGCGTTCGACGCGAAGATGTCGCCGAAGCTCGGGGCGATCACGCAGCGGATGCCGCCATCGACCAGGGCGTAGACGGCGCCCTCCCGCGAGGAGCCGCAGCCGAAATTGCGGTCCGTCACCAGGATGCCGGCCCCGGCATAGGCCGGTTCGTCGAGGGGCACCGCCTCGCTGCGCCGGCGCTCGTCGTGGAACAGGAAGTTGCCGTAGCCGGCGCTGCGCGGCTTCTTGAGGAAGCGGGCCGGCAGGATCTGGTCGGTGTCGATGTTGGCGACCGCCAGCGGCACCGCGACGGCCTGGAGGGTGGTGAAGGGCTGCATGGTCAGCGGCTCCCGAGCCGGCGGATGTCGGTGAGGCGGCCGGTGACGGCGGCGGCGGCGGCCATGGCCGGGCTCATCAGGTGGGTGCGGGCATTCGGGCCCTGGCGGCCCGGGAAGTTGCGGTTGGTGGTCGAGGCGCAGCGCTCGCCCGCCGGCACGAGGTCGCCGTTGATGCCGACGCACATCGAGCAGCCCGGCTCGCCCCATTCGAGGCCGGCCTCGCGAAACACCTGGTCGAGCCCTTCCGATTCGGCCTGGCGCCGCACCGGGCCGGAGCCGGGCACGACGAGGCCGGGCACCAGGGCCTTCTGGCCGCGCAGCACGCCTGCCGCGGCGCGCAGGTCCTCGATGCGCGAATTGGTGCAGGAGCCGATGAACACCCGGTCGATCGCGACCGATTCGAGCGGCATGCCGGGGGTGAGGCCCATATAGTCGAGCATCGCCCGCATCTGCCCGGCCTTGGTGGGATCGGATTCCGCGCCCGGATCCGGCACCCTTTCGGTGACGGGGAGCGCCGTCTCGGGGCTGGTGCCCCAGGTCACGGTGGGGGCGATGGCGCTCGCGTCGAGCGTCACCTCGCGGTCGAACCGGGCGCCCGCGTCGCTGGGGAGTTGCCGCCAGGCCGCCACCGCCTCGTCGAACATGGCGCCCGCCGGCGCGTAGGGCCGGCCTTCGAGGAAGGCGAAGGTGGTGTCGTCGGGGGCGATCATTCCGGCCCGGGCGCCGGCCTCGATCGACATGTTGCAGATGGTGAGACGCCCTTCCATCGACAGGCCGCGGATGGCGCTGCCGGCATATTCGAGCACGTGCCCGACCGCGCCGCCGGCACCGATGACGGCGATGATCGCCAGGATCACGTCCTTGGCGGTGACGTGGGGGTCGAGCACGCCGTCGATGCCGACCCGGAGGGTCTTGGGCCGGCGCTGCCACAGGGCCTGCGTGGCCAGCACGTGGGCGACTTCCGTGGCGCCGATGCCGAAGCCGAGCGCCCCGAAGGCGCCGTGGGTGGAGGTATGGGAGTCACCGCAGACGATGGTGAGGCCCGGCAGCGTCAGGCCCTGCTCCGGTGCGAGCACGTGGACGATGCCCTGCGCACGATCATCGAGGCCGAAATGCCGGATGCCGTGCCGGCCGGCATTCCGGGCCAGCGTCGAGACCATGTTGGCGATCTCGGGGTCCGGGATCGGCCCCTGGCGGTCGCGGGACGGGACGTAGTGGTCGGCGACAGCGAAGGTCAGGTCCGGGCGGCGGATCGGGCGGCCGGCATGGTCGAGCATGCCGAAGGCGTGGAACGAGCCCTCGTGCAGCAGGTGCCGGTCGATGGCGAGGAGCGCCTGCCCGTCGGGACGGGTCGCCATGACGTGGGCGTCCCAGACCTTGTCGAGGAGGGTGCGGGGTTGCGGGGTCATCGGGCGTCCTCCGTCTTGTTCATTGGATTGGGAATGGGAGATGAGGGATGGTTGCGATCCGGTTTTGGCGTTTCAGCGAAACGGGAGAGAAAGCGTTCGCATCGCTGTTGGAAATTCTATTTCCAGGCGAAAAACTTCCTCCCGGTCCTACATGGCAGGTCTGTCCGGGACCATGAGACGATGCGGGTTTCTCCTCTCCCCGCCCGCGGGGAGAGGGGGATAACCCGCGCCGGACTGGTCGAGTGCGAGGCCGCGACTCGCGGTCACCTGCTATCCAGCTCCCATCGCCCCCGCCGCCTGCCCGGCGATGCGCCCGAGCGCGACCGCCGCCAGGAGCCCGTTGCCCGAGAGGTACCCCCCGGGCCCGGTCCCCGAGACGCCGCAGGCGGCGCCGCCCGCCGCGAACAGGTTCGGGATCGGCCTGCCGTCCGTCTTCAGCACCCGCGCGTCGTCGTCGACCACGAGCCCGCCCTGCGTGTGGAACAACGCCCCGGTCACCCGCACCGCCCGGTAGGGCGCGGTCAGCGCCGGCACGCCCGCGAACGAGCGCCCGAAGGCGTCCCGCCCACCCGCGGCTTTCAGCGCCTCGACCTCCGCCAGCGTCCCAACGAGCGCCGCCTCCGGCAGGTGCAGCCGCGCCGCCAGTTCGGCGATGGTCTCCGCCTCGACGATCGCCCCGGCGCTCTCGGCTCTCCGAAAGTCCTCGAACTGGCGGGCGATCCCGGCGATGCGCGCGTCGAACACCGTGACGACGCTGCCGCCGGGCTGGCGCAAAACCTCCGCCGCCTGCTCGGAATAGCCCTTGCTCTCGTTCGAGAAGCGGCGCCCCTCCGCGTTGACCTGGAACCCGCCCTCGGTGACCGTGGCCCAGGTGATCAGGATGCCGTGCGGATGCGCCACGGAGCCGTGGCCCTGGTGGCCCGAGAGGTGGCGGGTGGCGGCGCCCAGGGCCTCGCCCCAGAGCAGCGCGTCGCCCTGGTTGCCCTCGTGGCCGAAATAGAGCGCGCCGGCGAGGTCCGGCACGTGCTGCGCCACCAGGGCCTTGTTACCGCCGTAGCCGTTGCAGGCGAGGACCAGGGCGCGGCAGGCGACGCGCTCGCGCGAGCCGTCGGGGCGCACGAGGCCGAGGCCCCGGATCGCGTCGCCGTCCCGGTAGAGCGTGTCGACCGTGGCATCGCACAGGATCGGGATGCCGGTCTCCTCGACCGCCCGGGCAAGCCGGTCGACCAGTTCCTCGCCCGACCGGCTCGGCAAGCCGTGCATGCGGTTCGCCGAGTGGCCCGGATAGCGGAAATCGGTGATGACCGAGAAGGGCAGGCCGTGCCGGTGGCTAAGCCATTCGAGGGCCGGACCCACGCTTCCGGCGAGGCGTGCCACGAGGGCCGGATCGGGCTCGTTCTTCGCCTTCGCCATGATGTCGGCGGAGAACAGCTCCGGGCTGTCCTCGAGGCCCGCCTCGCGCTGCCAGCGCGTGCCGGGGGCCGGGACCAGCCCGGCCGAGAGGGCGGTGGATCCGCGGGGCACGGGATCGCGCTCGATCACCAGCACCTCGGCGCCGGCCTCGTGGGCGGCGAGCGCCGCCACCAGCCCGGCCGCCCCGGCGCCGATCACCGCCACGGGAACGTCGATGTCGAAGGTGGTCCCTTCCGCGGGCTCGACTTTCATGCGGACAGCTCCGTCAGGATCTCCGCGACCGTCGCCACCCGGCAGACCGGCTTGAGGGCGTCGATCGCGGTCTGGTGGACCGCCGGCGTGAAGGCCGCGCAGGCATCCGACAAAACCGTGACCGAGAAGTCGCGGACATGGGCGTCGCGCACCGTCGAGGCGACGCCGCCATTGGTGACGATGCCCGACACGATCAGCCGCTCGATCCCGGCCTTGCGCAGCACCCATTCGAGCCGGGTCATGTAGAAGGCCGAATAGGCGACCTTCTCGACCGTGAGGTCGGCGGGCTGGAGTTCGTCCACGAGGGCATGGCCCCAGGCGCCGGGCAGGAAGTCGCCCTTCCTGAGGAACGGCCGCAGCTCGCGCAGGTGGGGCGAGATCATCGGCTCGCCGCCCTTGCCGGGCACCAGGGTGAAGTGGGTCGAGACGATGAACCCACCCCGTTGCCGGATCAGTCCGGCGAGGGGCCGCACCGTCGCCGGCACAGCGGCGATCTCGGGCGCGGTCTGCCCCGCCCGGCCGTAGGCGCCGTCCGGGTGAAGGAAGTCGTTCTGCAGGTCGCAGATCAGGAGCGCCGTGCGCTCCATCGGGATCGGACCGTGGCTCATGCGGGCTCTCCCGTGCGGGTGACCACGACGTTGCCGAGCCGGTCGACCCGGGCCGTCAGGTCGGGATCGACCACGGTGGTCGCGTCCGGCTGCTCCAGGATCGCCGGTCCCGGGATCTCGGCGCCGACGGGGAGGGCCAGGCGGGCATAGACCGCCGCCTCGTGCCAGGCGCCGGAAAACCAGACCGGCCGGCTGCCGAGGCGGGCAGAGTCCAGCGAGGCATCGGCACCGGGCGCCAGGGCGGCGAGGTCGAAATGCGGCCGCCGCCCGATCGCCGCGGTGCGCAGGTTGACGATCCGGGTGCCGAGGCCCGGCAGCAGGCGGCTGAACGAGGTGCGGTAGGCCGCCTCGAACGCCGCCTGGATGATCGCCGTGGTCACGCCGGTGGTGCCGTTTTCGACGGTCACCGGCAGGGCCACCGCGACGGTGTGGGTCTGGCCGACATAGTGCATGTCGAGCTCGAACACCGTGTCGATGCGCGAGACCGTGAGGCCGGCGGCCTCGACGACCTCGCGGGCGGCCTGCGCTTCCGCCACCATGCGCCGGTCGAGGGCGGCGGCATCGAGGTTCGCCAGCGACAGGTTGAGGGTCTGGACCTGATCGTGCCGGATATCGGCGATGACGCAGCCCAGCGCCGAGGTGACGCCCGGATAGCGCGGCACCAGGGCGCCGCGCAGGCCCACATCCTTGATGAGTGCGCCGACATGCAAGGCCCCGCCGCCGCCGAACGGCACCGCCGCGAACTTTTGCGGGTCGTGGCCGCGCTCGATCGAGACGAGGCGGATCGCGCCGGCCATCTTGCCGTCGGCGACCCGCACGATCGCTTCCGCCGCCGCCATCACGTCGAGGCCGAGCGGCGCGGCGACGTGCTCGTGGATCGCCGCCTTCGCCGCCTCGACGTCGAGACGCTTCAACGCCCCGCCGATCGGCCGCTCGGCGTTGATGCGCCCCAAGACCACGTTGGCGTCGGTCAGCGTCGGGCGGGTATTGCCCTGGCCGTAGCAGACCGGGCCCGGCCGCGAGCCGGCGCTTTCCGGCCCGACCTGGAGCAGGCCGCCGGCATCGACATGGGCGATCGAGCCGCCGCCGGCCCCGATCGTGCTGATCTCGATCATCGGCGTGCGGATGACGAGGCCGAAATCGATCGTGGTCTGGGCCGCCAGGGCCGTCTCGCCCTCGACCACCAGCGACACGTCGAAGGAGGTGCCGCCGAGATCGCCCGTGATCACGTTCGGGAAGCCGGCCTCCTTGGCGATGGCCGCCGCCGCGATCACGCCGGCCGCGGGCCCCGAGAGGGCGGTGCGGACGGGAAGACGCCGGGCGGTGGCGGTGGACATCACGCCGCCGTTGGACTGGACGATGTGGAAGCGGCCGGAAAAACCTTCGGAATCCAGCGCCCGGTCGAGCTTGCCGAGATAGCTGCCGACCACCGGCTGGAGATAGGCGTTGAGCACCGTGGTCGAGGTGCGCTCGAACTCGCGGATCTCCGGCAGGATGCCCGAGGACCGCTCGACATTGGCGTTCGGCCACACGGCACTCGCCGCTTCGAGGGCGACCCGCTCGTTCTCCGGGTTGGCGTAGGCGTTGACGAAGCAGATCGCCAGGGCCTCGGCGCCGTCGGCGAGAAGCGCGCGGGCGGCCTCCGCCACCTGGGCCGGATCGACCGCCTGCCGGATCGTGCCGTCGGCGAGCGTCCGCTCGTCGACCTCCAGGCGGAGGTCGCGATCGACGACGGGGACGAAGTCGCCCCACAGGCCCCAAGTATGGCGCCGGTCGCGGCGGCGCATCTCCAGCACGTCGCGGAATCCGCGCGTGGTGATGAGGCCGATCCGGGCGCCCTTGCGCTCCAGCAGCGCGTTGGTGCCCACCGTCGTGCCGTGGACGATCGAGGCGAGCCCGGCGACCGGGCCGAAGCCCTTCAGGCCGGCGAGGAAGCCGACCGCCTCGTCGCCGCGGTTCGACGGGACCTTGCCGGTCTGGAAGCGGCCGGCGGCCTCGTCGTAATAGAACAGGTCGGTGAAGGTGCCGCCGACATCGACGCCGACGATGGCACGGGGGGTCATTGCTCGTCTCCGGTCGTCAGGTCGTAGTCGCGGGCGGCGGCCTCTCGGCTCACGTAGCCGAGGCGCAGGTCGCGTTGCAGGGCCTCACGGTCGCGTTCGGCCGGGTGGCCGAAGCCGCCGCCACCGGGGGTCTCGAGCCGCACCCGCTCGCCGGCCCTGATCCGCACGTCGGTGACCTTCGAGACCATCGGCGGGCTCGCCCAGCCTTCCGGCGCCTGCCAGGCGAAGCGGTTCAGCGCCGCCGAGTGCCCGCCCTTGACGCCGAACGGCGCCACCTTGCCGCGCTCGCCGAGCAGGAACACGTCGGCATCGGTCAGGGTCTCGATCTCGTAGACGGCGCCCAAGCCCCCACGATGGGCGCCCGCCCCGGCGCTGTCGGGGCGCAAGGCCCACTGGGTGAAGACCACCGGATAGGCCGCCTCCAGGATCTCGACCGGCGGGATCGTCGCGGTCGAGATCGGGTTGTTGGCGTGGCTGAGGCCGTCGGTCTCGGGGTTGCCCCCGAGGCCGCCGCCGAAGAACGAGAACATCACCCAGCGCGAGCCGTCCGCCCGGTGGCCGGCGAGCGAGAGCGCGTTGATGGTGCCGAACGGCGCGGCGGTGGCCCGCTCCGGATCGGCTTCGGCCAGGGCGCCCAGAACCACGCCGATCAGCCGCAGGATCGTCTCGGTGTAGCCCGCCATCGGCTTCGGCGCACCGGCCCCGAGCAAGGTCGTCTCCGGCACCGTGAAGGTGATCGGCCGCAGGCAGCCGGCATTGGCCGGCACCTCGGTGAAGATGTGCTTCAGCGCCACGTAGCAGGCGGCGACGGTGGTGGCGTACGAGATGTTGATCGGCCCTTGCGCGGGAGCCGACGAGCGCGAGAAGTCGAGGACCATGCTGTCGCCCTCGATCGTCAGGTCGAGGGCGATGGTCAGCGGCTCGTCGACGATGCCGTCGTTGTCGAGCACGTCCGAGAAGCCGTAGGTCCCGTCGGGAAGCGCCCGGATCGCGGCGCGCATCAGCGCCTCGGCCCGGTCGGAGAAGGCCGCGAAGGCGGCATCCACCGTGGCGTCGCCGTACTCGTCGAGGAGGGCGGTGAAGCGGCGCTCGCCGAGGTCGAGGGCGTTGAGCTGGCCGTTGAGGTCGCCCCAGTTCGAGGTCGGCACCCGGGTATTGGCCGCCAGGATGTCGACGAGGTCCTGGTTCAGGCGCCCGGCGGAGAACAGCTTCACGGGTGGGAAGCGCACGCCCTCCTGGAAGCTCTCCGTGGCCTTCGGGTTGTAGCCGCCCGGCACGTTGCCGCCGATATCGAGCCAGTGGCCGACCGAGGCGAGCCAGCAGAAGAGCTTGCCGTCGCGAAAAACCGGGCGGACGAGCCGGAAGTCGTTGAGATGGGTGCCGCCGCTGTAGGGATCGTTGAACAGGAACGTGTCGCCGGGCTCGAGGCCTCCTTCGCGCTCGACCTTGGCGATCACCGCCTTCACCGCGAAGGCCATGGCGCCGACGAAGATCGGCAGGCCCTTGGTGCCCTGGACCAGGGTGTCGCCGGTGGTCGCGTGGTAGAGGCCGTGGCAGGCGTCGCGGGCCTCCGCGATGATCGGGTTGAAGGCCGAGCGGTAGAGCGTCGCGTCCATCTCGTCGGCGATCTGCTCCAGGCGGCCCTTCAGCACCGCCAGGGTGACGGGATCGATCGGGGTCATTGTCCCGCTCCCTCGTAAGCGCGGCCGCGGGCGAGCATCTCGGGCGTGCCGATGAGCGCGTTGAGTTCGCCGAAATCGAACATCCGGTCGGCGAACGGGGTGTTGGTGCCGGCCTTGGCGAGCGAGCCGTAATAGGCCTGGGCGGTGCGGGCGAGGGCCCGGACGATGCCGCCGGGGAAGATCACCAGGCGGAAGCCCAGCGCCCCGAGATCGGCGGCGGAGGCCAGCGGCGTGTCGCCGCCTTCGACCATGTTGGCGAGAAGGGGCCGGGTGGTGCCGAGTGCCTTCGTCACCTCGGCGAGCTGGTTGGCCGAGCGCGGCGCCTCGACGAACAGCACGTCGGCGCCGGCTTCCGCATAGGCCTGGGCCCGCTCGATGGCGCGCTCGAAGCCCTCGACCGCCACCGCATCGGTGCGGGCGACGATCAGGGTCTCGGCGCTGCGGCGCGCGTCGAGCGCCGCCCGGACCTTCCCGACCATTTCCTCCTTGCCGATCAGCGTCTTGTCCTGGAGGTGGCCGCAGCGCTTCGGGTAGCTCTGGTCCTCGAGCTGGATCGCGCTGGCGCCGGCCCGCTCGAACAGCCGCACGGTGCGCTCGACGTTCAGCGCGTTGCCGTAGCCGTTATCGGCATCGACCACGAGCGGCGTCGCCACCCGGTCGCGCACCAGGGTCACGGTCTCGGCGACCTCGCTCATCGAGACGAGGCCGATATCGGGCCGCCCGAGACGGGTATAGGCGATGGCCGCACCCGAGAGGTACAGGGCCTCGAAGCCCGCATCCGTGGCGAGGGAGGCCGTGAGGGCGTCGTAGACGCCCGGTGCGACGAGGACGCGGTCCTCGGCGAGACGGGATTTCAGGGACATGACGCGGGGTGTTCCTCGTTCGGTTTCATCGCATTCGTTCGAGCGCGCTTCTCCTCTCCCCGCGGGCAGGGCACCTCTCCTCCCCCTTGCGGGGAGGAGCCGGAGGTGGGGGTGGTGCCGGATGAAGCTCGCGCTTTACGCGGCACCACCCCCACCCCTAAGCCCCTCCCCACACGGGGGAGGGGAGCGCGTGTGCTTGCATCGCATTGGGTGCGAACAAGAATTTTTTGAAATCATCGACAATATTTGATGGTCACGAATGTGGGATTTTTTCCGGATAAATCGATTTTTATAATCTGGTTAGGCCATCAATCGACGCGCATCACACGATCAACGCCAACAGCTCCCCAATCCCCTCGACCTTCTCGATCCCCGCCACCGCCCGGATGACGTCCTCGCTCCGCTCCGCCCCCCAGACCGGTCCGGCGAGCGCCCGGAATTTTTCCCGCACGTCGTCGGCCGAGTACGGATCCTCGGTGTCGCCGCGATTGGTGAACGCCTGGGCCGAGAGCTTGCGGCCGTCGGCTAGCGTCAGCGTGACCTTGGCGGGGCGCAGACCCGGCAGTTGCGCCGTCATGGTCGGGTCCTCCTGCACCATCACCCGGCGGGCCAGCGACAGGATGCGGCGGTCGGCCCGCGCCTCGTCGCGGAACGCATCGGTGTTCGCCTCGCCCCGCACGATGGCCGCCGCCAGGGCGAAGGGCAGGGAGAACTTCGCCGCCAGCATCGTCCCGGGCGCCGGATGGTCGAGCTGCGCCGCCCAGACATAGGTGGCGACCTCGACCGAGCGCACCGAATCCGGGTCGATCGGGCCGGATTCGTCCCGGATCTGCGCCAGGGCGTCGAGGGCGCCGTGGGTGTAGCGGCAGGCGGCATGGCGCTTGAAGTAGTTGCGGGCGATCTCCCAGCGCACCCCGAGATCCTCCACCATCGCGTCGGCGGAGAAATCGTTGGCCAGGATGCCGCCATAGACGGTGCCAATCCCGTCGCGCTCCGGCAGGAAGCCGCTTTCGGCGAGGTCCCAGGCGGTGAGCCCGAGCTGGTTGGAGAAGCCCGCATAGGTGTTGCGGACGGTCGCCCCCTCCAGCATCGTGCGCCGGCTGGTGCCGAGGCCCAGCGACGAGGCGAGGCCGATCACCCGGCCGATCATCGCGGCATCGGCCCGGAAGAGCTTGGCCACGGCGAGCGCCGCCCCGACCGTGCCCCAGGTGCCGTGCGGGTGCATCGTCACCCGCAGCTTCGAGGCGATGCCGATCCGCGCGCCGATCTCGTAGCCGAGGACGAGCGCCGCGATCAGCTCGGCGCCCGACGATCTCGCTTCCTGCGCGGCGGCCAGAATCGCGGGAACGACGTGGATCGCCGGATGGCCGCGGGCGTACTGGTTGCCCTCGTCGAGTTCCAGCGTCGTGCCGGCGGCACCGTTGACGAGGGCGGCGTCGCGGGGATCGAGCGACAGGCCGCTGCCGATCGCCGGCGCCCGGCCCCAGCGGCGGGCGGCGAGGCGCTCGGCGAGCGCCCGGCATTCCGGCTCGCGCATCCCGGCGGCGATGACGCCGAGACAGTCGAGGAGGACGAGGCGGGCGCGGTCCAGCGCCGGTTGCGGGATGTCGGCGGGGGTAAGGCCGGCCGCGAACGCCGTCCAGCGGCCGAGCCAGGCGGGGCTAGGCTCGGCGAGCAGCGTGGTGGCCGGGACGATGCCGGGAGTGACGATGCCCATCGTCACAGTCCCAGATAGGTGCGGCGCAGGGCCGGGTCGGCGGCGAGCGTCGCGGCATCGCCTTCCAGCGCGACCGTGCCGTTCTCCAAGATGTAGGCGCGGGTCGCGAGATCGAGCGATTGCACCACGTTCTGCTCCACCAGCATGATCGGCAGTCCTTCCTGATTGAGGGTGCGGACGAGCGTGAACATCTCCTCGACGAGGAGCGGCGAGAGCCCGAGCGAGGGCTCGTCGAGGATGAGAAGGCGCGGCTCGGCCATCAGGCCGCGGCCGATGGCGAGCATCTGCTGCTCGCCGCCCGAGAGGGTGCCGGCGGCCTGGGCCGCCCGCTCGCGCAGGCGCGGGAAGGTGGAGAAGACCCGCTCGATGTTCTGCGCCCGCCGCGCCCGGCCGCGGCGGTAGCTGCCGAGGACCAGGTTCTCGCGGACGCTCAAGTTCGGGAAGATCTTGCGGCCTTCCGGCACGTGGATCAGCCCGGCCTCGACGATCGCCGAGGCCGAGGCCCTCGCGATCGGCTTGCCGTCGAAGCGGATCTCGCCGGCGCGCGCCGGGACCACCCCGGACAGGACCTTGTTGAGCGTCGTCTTGCCGACGCCGTTGGCGCCGAGCACCGCGACGATCTCGCCGGGCTGCACGGAGAGGTCGAGGCCGCGCAGGACCTCGGTGGCGCCGTAGCCGGCGCGAAGGCCCGAGACCTCAAGCATCGACCGCCTCGCCATTGATGGAATCCTCGGCCTTCATCCGGGCGGCCGCGCCCTTGCCGAGATAGGCCTCGATCACCTGCGGGTCGGCGCAGACCTGGCGCGGCGGGCCCGATGCGATCATCTTGCCTTGCGCCAGGACGTAGACCTCCTCGCACAGGGTCATCACCGCCTGCATGATGTGCTCGATCATCAGGATGGTGACGCCGCCGTCGCGGATCGCGCGCACCACCGGCAGGATGTCGCGGATCTCCGAGGGGTTGAGACCGGCCAGCACCTCGTCGAGGAGGAGGAGCCGCGGCTCCGTGGCGAGCGCCCGGGCCACCTCCAGGCGCTTGCGCCCGGCGACGGTCAGGTCGGCGGCCGGCTTGTCGAGCTGGTCGCCGAGACCCACCCGGGTCCCGACCTCGCGAGCCTTGGCGACGGCATCCGCCCGGCGCGGATGGCGCAAGTAGGCGCCGACCGCGATGTTCTCGGCAACGGTGAGCCCGGCGAAGGGCTGGACGATCTGGAAGGTGCGGGCGATGCCGCAGCGCGCCCGCAGGTGCGGCGCCACCCTCGTCACGTCCTCACCCTCGAACAGCACCCGGCCCTCGCTGGGAGCGAGGAAGCCCGAGATCATCCCGAACAGGGTGGTCTTGCCGGCGCCGTTCGGGCCGATGAGCCCGGTGATCGAGCCGGCCGGAACCTCCAGCGACGCGCGGTCGACCGCGACGAGGCCCTGGAAGCGCTTGGTGAGGGAATCGACGGCGAGCATCGGATCAGGCTCCCACCGTGGCGGCGCGGGCGTCGCGGGCCTTCCGCCTGCGGCGAAACGGGCGCAGGCCGAGCAGCCCCTGCGGCGCGAAGGCGATGACGGCGATCAGGCAGGCGCCGAACACCACGAGATCGATGCCGGGGATGCCGCCGGCGAGGTGCTTGGTCAGCTCGCCGAGGCCCTGCAGCGCGATGGCGCCCACGAGCGGCCCGAAGGCGGTGCCGATGCCGCCGACGATCGGCGCCAGCAGCGCCTCGACCGAGATCCAGGTGCCGTAGGCCACGCCCGCATCGAGGTAGAGGAAGTACTGCACGTAGAGCCCGCCGGCCGCGGCCGTGATCGCCGCCGAGAGCGCGATGGCGCGAAGCTTCACCGCGAGGGCATCGACGCCCAAGGCGCGTGCCGCCTCCTCGTTCTCGCGCACCGCGATCAGGTGGGCGCCGAAGCGCGAGCGCTCCAGCCAGCGCGAGGCCAGCAGCGCCACGCCCACGAAGGCGACGAGCAGGAGGACGAAGAAGCGCCGGTCGGCGAATTGCAGGGTCGCGAGGCCCGGCCGCAGCGGCAGGAGCAGGCCGGCGGCCCCCCCGGTGAAGTCGGCGGCGTTCGCCAGGATGCGGAAGACCTCCGCGAAGGCGAGGGTGACGAGGGCGAAGTACGAGCCGCGCAGGCCGGCCCGGAAGCTCAGATAGCCGATGGCGAGGCCGACGAGCGCCCCGAGGCCGATCCCGGCCCCGAGCGCCCCCCAGGCGTTCCAGCCGAGCTTCATCTGGAGGATGGCGGTGGCGTAGGCGCCGGTACCGAAGAAGGCGGCGTGGCCGAAGGAGTACTGGCCGCCGAAGCCGCCGAGCACGTTCCAGCCCAAGCCCGCGAGCGCGATGATGAGCGTCGTGACGAGGAAGTTGAGGAGGGCGCCCGACAGCCCGAGGAAGGGCAGGGCGGCCAGAACCGCCAGGACGACGATCGCGGGGAGGAGGTCGCGGGCGCTCATGCGCGGGCTCCGAACAGGCCGGTCGGCCGCACCAGCAGCACCAGGATGAAGATCAGGAAGATGCCGATCTGCCCGAGGCTGTCGCCGAGCAGGAGCCCCGAGAAGCTCTCGACCACCCCGATGACGAGGCCGCCGACCAGCGCCCCGGCGATCGACCCCATGCCGCCGAGCACCACGATGGTGAAGGCGACGAGGACGAAGGCGGCGCCGGAGCGCGGGTTGACGTAATAGGTCGGCATCAACAGGCAGGCGGCGACGGCGAGGCACGCGCAGCCGAGCCCGAAGGTGACGGCGTAGACGTGGTCGACCTCGATGCCGACGAGGCGGGCCCCCAGCTTCTCCCGCGCCACCGCCCGGATCGCCCGGCCGGTGTCGGTGCGGTTGAGGACGAGCCAGAGCAGGCCGGTCACCGCGATGGCCGCCACGAAGCCGATCACCCGCGGCGTCGAGAGCAGGAGGGGACCCAGCTCGATCACCTGGAGCGCGGCGTCGGAATCGAGCGCCCGGGTGTCGGAGCTGAACAGGGCGAGGAGCCCGTTCTCCAGCACGATCGACAAACCGAGCGTGACGAGCAGCACGTTGTTGTCGTTGCCGTGGCTCGCCGGGCCGATGACGAAGCGCTGCAGGCCGTAGCCGAGGCCGAACATCAGCGGGACGATCACGACCATCGCCAGATAGGGATCGACGTGGAACAGCGCGAAGGCGCCCCAGACCGCGAACATCGCGACGGTGAGCAGCGCCCCATGCGCGAAGTTGATGATGTGCAGGACCCCGTAGACCAGGGTCAGCCCGAGGGCGATGAGGGCGTAGACCGCCCCCGTCATCAGGCCGTTGAGGGCCGCCTCGATCAGGATCTGGGGCGCGTACATCGTCACGCCTTGAAGGGGAAGTTCGCCTTCGCCTGGGCGAAGTCGGGCGGCGCGATGACCTTGACGTCGCCGCCCTGGACCTGGGTGTTGAGCGGCAGCGCCGAGGTGTTCTGGCCGTTGACGAATTTCGACTGGCCGTAGGGCATCACGCCGCTGGTGAAGCTCTGGGTGGAAAGCGCCTCGATGATCTTGAGCCGGTCGGGCCCGCCGGCCTTCTCGATCGCCTCGGCCATCAGCCGCACGGCGGAGTAGTTCATCGGCACGTTGTAGGCGAAGGCACGGCCCGCCGCCTCGGTGCGCTTGCGCAACTCGGCCGTCAGCGGGTTCTTCGGATCGGGCCAGTGGTTGCAATCCATGATGCCCTCGGCCGCCTGCGGGAACTCCTTGACGAAGCGCAGGGACGAGGCGCCGCCGCCGAGGATCGCGTAGATGCCCTTCGGCCGGACGCGCTGCTGGAGCATCGTGCGGGCGAGCAGCACGAACTCGCCGTAATAGTTCGACGGGATGACGAGGTCGGGCTGGAGCGAGCGGATGCGCAGGACGACGTTCGCCATGTCGCGGGCCGGGGTCGGGTGCGACACGGTCTCGAGGATCTCGAAGCCGAGCTTCGGCAGCTCCGCCTGGAGCAGCTTGGCGAGGCCGGAGCCGAACAGGCCGTCCTCGTGCACGATGACCACCGTGCGGGCCGGCTTGCCGGCGGCGTCGTTGAGGGCGACGAGGCGCTGGAGCGCGTCCTTCGTCACCATGCCGAAGCTCGGCGAGAACCGGAAGGTGTTCTTGAGGCCGCGCTGGGTCAGCTGGTCGGCGACGCCGACATCGATCAGGTAGGGCAGGTCGTAGCGCGAGGCGGCCTGGCTCGCCGTGGCGCAGAGCCCGCTGGCGAAGCCGCCGACGATCGCCGCCACGCCCTCGCCGTTCAGGCGCTCGGTCTCCTGCGCGGCCACTTCGGGGCTGGAGCGGCTGTCGGCGAAGACGATCTCGAGCTTGGCTCCGCCGAGGCTCTTGAGGCCGCCGGCGGCGTTGATGTCCTGCACCGCGAGTTCCGCGCCGAGCTTGCCGAGGTCGCCGTCATTGGCGAGCGCCCCGGTCACCGGCTGGATGATGCCGAGCTTCACGGTCGCGCCTTGCGCCCGCAGGATCGCCGGCATCGCCACGAGCGAGGTCGCGGCGAGGCCGGTGCGCAGGACGGCGCGGCGGGACGGGGTGAGGATCGAGGTCACGGGGCGGGCCTCCTGTGGGAAGGACGGGGACGGGTCTCGGGCTTGACCGGGCGGGGCGAGGCGGGCGTCCAGCGCCGCTGGCCGGCATCGCCGGTGCGCAGGAGGTCCATCTGGAAGGCGTAGCGGTCCGGCCGGTAGAGCGCGTGCAGGTGCTCGACGCCGCGGCCGGCCGGATCGAACACCACCCGGGTCAGGTCGATCAGCGCCGAGCCGACCTCGAGGTCGAGGGCGGCCGCCACTTCGGGGCCGGCCAGCGTCGCGCCGATCGCCTGCGTCGCCCGGTCGGCGGTGACGCCGGAGCGCTCCATCAGTTCGAGGAGCGGCGTCGCGGCGAGATCCGCCTCCGAGTAGGACAGGCCGACCCGCTCGGGCACGTGGGTGGTGAGGTAGGAGAAGGGCCGGCCATCGATCAGGCGCACGCGCACCGAGCGCTGCACCCGCTCTCCGGGCTCGAGCAGCAGCGCCTCGGCGATCGCCGCCGGGGCGGCCACATATTCGAAGGACAGGAGGCGCACCCCGGTGGCCCGCCCCATGGCGATCAGCCCCGAGAGCAGGTTCGACAGGTCTCCGACCACCGGCCGGGCGCCGTCGGGGCCCTGCACGAAGGTGCCCGAGCCGGGCCGGCGGCGCACCAGGCCCTCGCCGGCGAGCAGGTCGAGGGCGCGCCGGACGGTGACCCGCGCCAGGCCGTGCTCGGCGGCGAGCGCCGGCTCGCCCGGCAGCCGGGCGCCGCTCGGCAGCCGGCCGCTGGTGATCTGGTCGCGCAGCAGCAGGTAGAGCCGGCGCGCCTTGTGGGGCTCGATCGCGGAGGTCACGGGGCCATCCCTGGCTCGTGGCTTGCATGAGCCGTCCGCGGTCATCCGCCGGCGCTCACCTGTCCGATTATGCAGACAGGTTGCTGTCCGTCAATTGGGACAGGTAGCGGGAACGCACATGAATTTCCGGGCGCTCCGCAGGGGGGCGCCCGACATGCGACGAGGCGGTCCCGACACACCTCCCCGGAGAGGTGTCGACAGGGTCGCCCGCTCAAACAGGTTCGATCGAGACGGCGAGGTTCGTCCTACCGCAACGGTACCCATTGCCGCGACAGCGCGTAGAGCCGGTGGCCGAACGACCACGTCCGCAGGAAGCGCTTGGCGTAGCGCATCGGATCGTCGGCGAGGCGGCAATGCCGGCGCAGGATGTCGCGCGCCGCCTCGGCATCGCCGACATCGAGGAGCTGGCGGGCGTATTCGAGCATCAGGAAGTTGCGGTAGCGGCCGGCGGAGCGCACCAGGCGGGCCGGGACCGCGCCGTGGCGCAGGAGGGCGGTGAGCGTCCGGTCGAAGGGCGGCGGCAGCGGGCGCTTGCGCATCTGGTGGGCGAGCACGCTGGTCGGGTGGCCGTCGCGGTAGACCGCGGTCGGTTCCGAGACGTAGCGGAAGGGTCCTTCGAGCCCGAGGCGGCACCAGGTATCGGTGTCCTCGCCCATCACGGCGCCGACCGGGAACAGTCCGGCCCGGACCAGGGCCGCGCGCTCCACCAGCACGCTGCTGGAATGCACCGCATAGGGGTAGGTCGCGAGCAGGAAGGCGAAGACGTCGTCGACGCGCTGGTCCGGGATGGCGGTCTTCATCACCGGCGCGGCGCGGCTGGCCAGCAGATGGTTGGCGAACACCGCCACCACGTCGCCGCGGGACGCCGCCGCCTGGAGGTTCTCGAGGTGCCGCCCGGCCCAGAGGTCGTCGGCGTCGAGAAAGGCGATCCAGTCGTGCCGGGCCGCGGCGACGCCGCGGTTGCGCGCCGCCGCGCTGCCGGCATTGGCCTGGCGGATCAGGCGGATGCGCGGATCGGCGAAGGCCGCGACGATGTCGCCGCCGCCATCGGTCGAGCCGTCGTCGACGACGATCAGCTCGAAGTCCTCGAAGGTCTGGCGCAGGACCGCCTCGATGGTCTGACCGATCACGTCCGCCTTCTGGTAGAGCGGGATCACGACCGAGAGCGAGGTGCAGGGGGAAGCGAGCGGGGCCATGGCGGGAGGTCCGGGGTCGGGCGCGAGGGCGGGGGTCGGGCGCGGGGGTCGGGCGCCGGGGGAAGCGCCGGTCCGGCTCCTGCATAGCAGTGCCGCCCCGACCGGAGAGCCGCGCCTTCCGGTGCTCCCCGGCCCCGCCGAGGGCTTAAGGGCCGCTACCGCGAAGGGTGGAGGCGCAAGGCGCCGAACGGGGCGCCGACGGACGAGGGCGCGAGAGGTGCGGCGCCCGCAGGTCCTTCAAGGCCGATCCTCGAGCCTTGGGATTCTGTGACAAGAGATTGGGACGCTGGGACGTTTTCCGCATCCGGCATCCGTGTTTGAACTAACGCCGTCGCCCACCTGTATCGGCTCACGGACCATGACGACACGCTTCACCCCGATCCCGGCCTGGCTGCGCCGTCGCGGCTATTCCCCCCGCGCGATGCTGGCGATCGCCTCCGCGGTCGAGCGCTCGGCCCGCCGGCGCGAGACCGGGGCACCGGAGCCCGAGAGCCGCTGCCAGATCATCCCGTTCCCGACGCGCACGGCCGCACCGGCCCTGCGCGAGACCGCCGGCCTCCGCCAGGCCGGGGCCTGAGGGCCGGACGGCGCGGCCCTGGCGTTGCGCCTCGGACCGCGTCCAGCCCCCGACCGGGACGACGAGGCCGCCGAGGGCGAGGCCGCGCCGCTCGGTGGCCGCCGGGCTGCTCGCCTGCCCGGCGCGCCGCCTCGGCGCCCGCTTCGCGAGGCGCTTACGGCCCCGCTATCTGCCCCATCGTCACGGAGCGGCCTCACTCCGCGACTAGGACACGGCGATCGCCGCTCCTTCGGAGGCCCCGGATGCCCGTCATGCTCGCCGCCGCCTCGTGCCTTGCCCTCGGGATCGCCCTCGTGGTGCTGCTCGGGCTCAGCGCCTGAGGCGGGAAGGCCTCGGACCCGGGCCTTCCTGGAGCAGGGCCTTTCCAAAGCCGGGTCTTTTTCAGAGCAGGACCCTGGCAGCCTGCGCGACCTTGCGGATCGAGGCGTCGACGTCGCCGGCCGAGCCGGTGATGTGCTCCATGTTGCGGCGCACCGCTGCGATGTTCTGGGCGGCATCCTGCATGTTGGCCGACATGTCGCGGGTCACGGCGGCCTGCTGGGTGATGGCGGAGGACACGCCGACCGAGATCTCGCTCACGTGGCCGATGGCGGCGACGATCGCCTCGATCGCCGTCACGGCGGCCGTGGTGGCGCCCTGCACGGCGTCGATCTGCGTCCCGATCTCCTGGGTCGCCCGGGCCGACTGGCCGGCGAGCGCCTTGACCTCGGCGGCCACCACCGCGAAGCCGCGGCCCGCGGCGCCCGCCCGGGCCGCCTCGATGGTGGCGTTGAGCGCCAGGAGGTTGGTCTGGTCGGCGATCGAGCGGATCAGCGACACCGCCTCGCCGATCCGGTCGGCGGCCTGCGTCAGGCTGGCGACGATGTCGCCGGCCGCCTGGGCCCTGCGCACCGCGGTGTCGGAGGCCGAGCGGGCATCCTCGGCGTGGCGGCCGAGCTCGGCGATCGAGGCGGCAAATTCCTCGGTGCCGGCGGCCACCGCCTCGACGTTGCCGGAGGTCTGGGCCGTCTGCGCGGTCGTGGCCCGGGCCTGCTCCGAGACCTCCGAGACCGCGACCGTGATCGCCGCGATGTCCGCCTCGATCGCCCGCTGGCCGGCGCTGCGGCGCTGGCGGTCGAGCACCTGCCCGGTGATGTCGGTGGCGAACTTCACCACCGCGCAGACCTTTCCGTCGGGATCGAGCACCGGGTTGTAGGCCCCGAAGATCCAGACCTCCCGGCCGGCCTTGCCGATGCGGTGGAACTCGCCGGCCTGGTGGCACCCGGCGGCGAGCGCCTGCCAGAACGCGGCGTAATCCGCGCCCGTCCGCTCGGCCTCGGGGACGAACAGGCCATGATGACGCCCCACCACCTCGTCGCGGGTGTAGCCCAAAGCGGCGAGGAAGACGGCGTTCACCTCGGTGATCACGCCGTCGGGCGTGAAGTGGATCACCGCCTGCGACCGGTCGAGGGCCGCGATCTGGCCGGCCAGGAAGGCGTCGCGCTCGGTGCGGGCGGTGATGTCGGAGGCGAGCTTCACGACGCGCACGACGCGGCCGCGGCGATCGAGCACCGGGTTGTAGGAGGCCTGGATCCAGATCGAGCGGCCGTCCTTGGCGATGCGCCGGTACTCGCGCGTCTCGAACCGGCCCTGCCGCAGGCCGTCCCAAAACGCCGCGTAATTGGGGCTCGACCGCTCGTCGGGCGGCATCAGCAGGCTGTGGTGCCGGCCCTTGAGCTCGTCGAGGGAATAGCCGGTCAGTGCCAGGAAACACGCATTCGCGTCCAGGATCGTCCCGGACGGGTCGAACTCGATCCGGCCTTGCGACCGGTCGACGGCCGCGAGCAGCGCAGCGTGGCGCGATTGGAGGAAGGACACGGTGTCGGCCTCTGGCGTAACGTGCCGGGGACGATGCGCCGCGAGTGTTATTGAACGATGAAGATCGAAATATCCACACGGATTTTCAAATGATGAAACCGATTCCGGCTAGAGGATCTTCTATAAAACTTTAGATAAAAACCCATACTAGATTCCAACATGACGCCGGCGAATTCCCAAAGGTCATGCCGTGAATCGGCACGGTCGGCACGGTCGGCGCAGATGGACGGAAGGCGACGGAACAGGCAGGACCCTGGTCCGAAGGCGCTCGCTGCGCCATCGATGCTCATGCGGATATTTTGCGACCGCTCCGGACGCACGAGAAGCCTCAGCCCAGCCTCTCCGCGACGTCATCCATTAGGACACAATACTGTCGGCCTCGCGGCATCGCCGGTCGAGCGGAGGCGCGGACCGGAGGCCGGCGGGGCCGGGCCACGGCCTCGCCCCGTCATCCCGCCCTCGGGCACCTCGCGCGGTCGTGAGGCTGCGCGGGCCCGGCGCGGCTCTCGCCGCCCGCGGGACCGGCGTCAGCCCCGGCGCTGCGCCTTCACGTAGCTGGTGATCGCGGCCTGGCAGTCCGGCGACAGCTTGGCCTTGTTCTGGCGGAAGCAGGCCTGCACCTCGGGCCCGTCGGGCGAGAGGTTGCCGCAATAGGTGAGGTAGTCGCCGGTGCAGTACTGCTTGAGCACCGCGCGGTCGACCATCGGCTGGGCGAGGGCAGCGCCCGTGGTCAGGACGAGGATGAGGGTGGAGCGCAGGAGCACGTCGTCTCTCCGGAGGAGCGGATGGGGAGGGGAGCGGGGTACAGGCCAGACAATCCTGGCCGGAATGTGTGAGCGCGACCGTGGCGGAGCTTTAGCAGGTCCGCGCCCCCGGGCAAGTTGTCTCTCGGGATCTTCTTGGATCCGAGCCTGGTCGATCGTCCCGTCCGGGACGCAGACGCCGGCTTTCGACTGTCCCTCGACTGCCCCGGACAAGTCAGGACGGCAGGCGAGGCGGGGCAGGTCGATGGGCCGGAGATCGGCGCGTGGCCGGTTCCCAGGGAGACCCGGCCGCCGGACCGGTCGTCCGCGGCGGGACCGGCTCAGAGCCGGCTGAGGCGCACCCGGGCGACGCCCGACATGCCGATCGCCCGGGCGGAGGCCTGGGACAGGTCGATCACCCGGCCGCCGACATAAGGACCGCGGTCGTTGATGCGGACCACGACCGAGCGGCCGTTCGTCGTGTTGGTCACCCGGACCCGGGTGCCGAAGGGGAGGCGGCGATGCGCCGCCGTGAGGGCGTGCGTGTTGAAGCGCTCGCCATTCGCAGTGCGCCGGCCCTGAAATCCGGGACCGTACCAGGAGGCACGACCGGACTGGGCTTCGGCGGGCGTGCTGGCTTGTATCGTCACTCCGACGGCGCCCGCAGCTGCGAGGCCGATGATCGCCAGCTTTGCCTTCGAAACCATTTCGCATTCCCGTTTTGTTGCTCGACGCCGCGCAACATAAAACCGAAGAAGGCGACATTATGGAACAGTGAAAATCGAGATAATCTTGCGTATATTCGGATGTGCTGGTCTCACGGATTGTCGGGGTTTACATTCGTTAACTGTTTTCGCAGGTCGAACCGCGGAGCGTGCCGGCGGGCGCCGGCGCCATCATGCGGCCAAGGTTGAGCCGGGCGCGGACCGGAGCGGACCTTTCGTCAGGAGCCCCGCGCCGCCTCCCGCAGGGCGATGCGGATCAGGTCGGCGAGGGTGCGGGCTCCGAGCTTGCGGCGCAGCTGCGTGCAGGCATTGGCGATGGTCTTGTAGCTCAGGCCCAGTTCCTCGGCGATCGCCCCGTGCGCGCGGCCGGCGCCGAGGCGCTCGAGGATCTGCCGCTCGCGCGGGGTGAGGGGCGGCCCGGCCGGTGCCTCGCAACGCAGCCGGGCGACCTCGGCGGCGAGCGAGGGCGCCACGTAGGTGCCGCCGTCACGCACCCGCTCGAAGGCGAGGTGGAGTTCCGACGAGGCGGTGTCCTTCAGCACGTAGCCGGCCGCTCCGCTCTCGAGGGCGCGCGCCGCGATCTCGGGATCGTCGTGCATGCTGAAGACCAGGATCCGGGTGGCCGGCGCCACCGAGCGGATCCGCCGGATCAGCGCGAGGCCGCTCAAGGAGGCGCCCTGGAAGGTCAGGTCGGCCACCACGATCTCGGGGCGGTGGCGGCGGAAGCGGCGATAGCCGGCGGCGATGCCGGTGGCCTCGTGCACGGTCTCGACGCCGGCATCCTCCAGCACCCGGCGGCAGCCCTGCAGCACGATCGGATGGTCGTCGACGACGAGCACGCTCATGGTGGCCTCCGTGGGGCCCGCGACGTCGGTGCGGGCCCGCCCTGCCTTCAGTTGGTCGGTTCGCCGGCCGCGACCTTGGCGGTCCAGTCGTCGAAGGCGACGACGGTCTGGCGCTGCTCGCCCAGACCCTCGATGCCCAGGGTGACGACCTCGCCGGCCTTCAGGAAGCGGGCCGGCTTCATCCCCATGCCGACCCCGGGCGGCGTGCCGGTGGTGATGACGTCGCCGGGCTCGAGGAGCATGAAGTGCGACAGGTAGGACACGATCTGCCGGCAGTCGAAGATCATCGTGCGGGTCGAGCCGGTCTGCATCCGCTCCCCGTCCACGTCGAGCCACATGCCGAGATTCTGCACGTCGGCGATCTCGTCCGGGGTGACCAGCCAGGGCCCGAGGGGGCCGAAGGTCGGGCAGCCCTTGCCCTTGGTCCAGGTGCCGCCGCGCTCGAGCTGGAACTCGCGCTCGGACACGTCGTGGCAGACGCAGTAGCCGGCGACGTAGTCCAGCGCCTCGTTGGCGTGGACGTAGGACGCGCGCTTGCCGATCACGATGGCGAGCTCGACCTCCCAGTCGGTCTTGGCCGAGCCCTTGGGCAGGATCACGTCGTCGTTCGGGCCGACGATGCAGGACGGCGCCTTGTTGAAGAGGATCGGCTCGGCGGGAATCGGCGAGCCGGTCTCCGCGGCATGGTCGGCGTAGTTGAGCCCGATGGCGATGAAGTTGCGCACGTTGCCGACGCAAGGACCGAGCCGGGTGCCGGCCGGCACCACGGGCAGGGTCGCGGGATCGATCGCCCGCAGGCTCGCCAGCGACTCGGCGGCGAGGGTGGGACCGGCGATGTCGCGGATCACGCCCGACAGGTCGCGGATCGCGCCGCCCTCGTCGACGAGGCCCGGCTTCTCGGCCCCGCTCTCGCCCCAGCGCACAAGCTTCATGGTCGCCTCCCCAGACATGCGATTCGCCGGGGGCGGGCCGGACCGTCGCGCCCACCCCCGGTGCGGGCCGGGACATTGGCGCCCGCACGGAGCCGCCGCAAGCCGCAACACGCGCGGCCGGGACACGGCCCCGTTGCAGTTTCGTCACATCTGGGGCGAAAGCGTGTCGACGCCCCCCGCCGGGAGCAGCCGCAATACAAGCAGGTCTACATGCACCTGCGCATCACAAGGACATTTTTCCTTATTTTATCCCCTCCCATTACCAGGAGAAAAGTAGAGTCCGGGAATTGCATCGGACGGAACCATGAAGAGCCGCGGCCTCGCCGGGATTGCCTGCCGACTGCCTGCCGTCGCATCATCCCGCTCAAGCTGTGGGCGCTGCGAAGCCGCGCGGCACATGATTTCGGGTTCGAGGTAACGTCATGACGGGTTCGAGGAGGGCGGCGCTGCTCGCCGGCGCATCGTTGGCGCTTCTGGCCGGCGCGCAGGGCGCGGCGCAGGCGGGGGCGTTCGGCCTGCGCGAGCAGAGCGCCCAGGCGATGGGCATGGCCTTCGCGGGCGCGGCCTCCGGCTCCGGCGGCCTGTCGTCGATGTTCTGGAACCCGGCCGTCGTCACGATGAAGCCCGGCTGGAACTCGGACTTCAACGCCACCCTGGTGGTGCCCCAGGCCACCATCACGCCGACCACCGGCACCTTCCCGCCGCTGATCGGGCTGGGCAATTCCGGCGATATCGGCCAGGCGGCGGTATTGCCGGCGACCTACTCGAACTACCAGATCAACGACCGGCTGTTCATCGGCTTGGCCGGCGCCGCGCCGTTCGGCCTCATCACCAAGCCGAACAGCGTCTGGGCCGGCCAGACCTACAGCCGCTCGTCGAAGGTCTTCTCGCTGAACTTCAACCCGGTGATCGGCTACAAGGTCAACGACTGGCTGTCGGTCGCGGCCGGGCCGGTGCTCGAATACTTCAAGCTGACCCTGCGCCAGGCCACCGGCATCACCCCCGGCGCGAACACGGCGTTCATCAAAGGCGACGACTGGGGCTGGGGCTTCACCGCCGGTCTGGTGGCGCGGCTCTCCGAAGGCACCACGGTCGGCGTCGGATACCGTTCCTCGATCAACCACCAGGTCGAGGGCTCGGCCTTCGGCATCGGCCAGATCCGCGCCAGCCTGAACACCCCCGAGAAGGTCTCGGTCGGCCTGACCCAGGCGATCACCCAGGACTTCCGCCTGAATTTCGGCTTCGAGTGGGACAACTGGACCCGGATCGGCTCGCCGGCGATCGTCTCGCTGGCGCTCGGCCGGCCGGTGACGGCCCTGCCGCTGAACTACAAGAACGGGTTCTACTACTCGGTCGGCGCCGAGTACGACTTCACCCCGCAATGGACCGGCCGCGTCGGCTTCGCCTACGAGCAGTCGCCGATCGACCTCTCGAACCGCTCGACCCGCCTGCCCGACGGCGACCGCTACTTCGCCTCGGTCGGCGCGAGCTACCGCTACAACGAGAAGATCCAGTTCGACGTCTCCTACCAGCACCTGTTCTCCGTCGGCGGCCGCAACCGGATCGCGATCGTGCCGGGCGAGCCGCTCTACACCCCGCCGCTCGCCTTCCTGGGCACCGCCGACGCCAGCGCCGACATCGTCTCGGTCGGCCTGAAGTACCGCTGGGACACCCCGCCGGCCCCTGCGCCGATCCCGGTGCCGCTGGTTCGCAAGTACTGAGGGGAGGGCGGCGGGCCGGCCCCGCCGCGTCTTTCGCTGTCCGCGTGTCCCGGGGCGTCGACGACGCGGCCCGGGACATGACGTTTTGAGATCCTGTTCGATCGGACAGAGGCCGCCTGCCTGGCTCCGAGGAACACCTTTATCCCATCCTCGACCTCATCCTGAGGTGCGACCGCAGGATGAGATCGAGGATGGGACAGGACCGTGAAACGAGATCTCGAGGCGTAAAACCGGTCAGGAACCGCGCGCAGCCCTCGGCGAGAGCGCCGAAACGAACGGGCGCCCCCGGGACACCGCCCAGGGGCGCTCCTCATCTCACGCCTTCTCGAGCACGTAGGTCCCCGGCGCCGGGCCGAGCGAGGGCAGGGCCTCGCCGCCGGGCTTGCGCGCCGGCACCCGCTCGGAGTTCTGGTGCTCGAGCCACTGGAGCCAGTACGGCCACCACGAGCCCGGATGCTCGGTCGCCGCCGCGATCCAGTCCTGGAGCGTGCCGTGGGCGGGGCCCCCGGTCCAGTACTGGTATTTGGGCTTGGCCGGCGGGTTGACCACGCCGGCAATGTGGCCCGAGCCCGCCAGCACGTAGTCGACCGGGCCGCCGAAGGCGCGGCAGCCCTCGAAGACCGAGAGCGCCGGGGCGATGTGGTCCTCCCGGGTGGCGAGGTTGAAGACCGGGATCGTCACCTTGCCGAGGTCGAGGCGGGTGTTGCCGAGCACCATCTCGCCGCGCGACAGCTTGTTGTCGAGGTAGCAGTTGCGCAAGTAGAACGAGTGGTTGGCGGCCGGCATCCGGGTCGCGTCGGAGTTCCAGTACAGGAGATCGAAGGGCAGCGGCGCCTTGCCCTTCAGGTAGTTGTTGACGACGTAGGGCCAGATCAGGTCGTTCGGCCGCAGCATGTTGAAGGCGTTGGCCATCTTGGCGCCTTCGAGGTAGCCGCGGCCCTTCATGCCGGCCTCGATCGAGCGGATCTGCGCCTCGTCGACGAAGACCTTGAGGTCGCCGGCATGGGTGAAGTCGACCTGGGTGGTCAGGAAGGTGGCGCTGGCGATGCGGTCGTCGCCCACCGCCGCCATGTAGGCGAGGCTCACCGCGAGCAGCGTGCCGCCGACGCAATAGCCCACCGCGGAGACCTGGCGCTCGCCTGTCGCCCGCTCGATCGCCTCCAGGGCCGAGAAGACGCCCTCGCGCATGTAGCTCTCGAAGTCCTTGGACGCGTGGCGCGCGTCCGGGTTGACCCACGAGATCACGAACACCGTCAGGCCCTGGCTCACCGCCCAGCCGATGTAGCTCTTGTCCTTGTTCAGATCGAGAATGTAATACTTGTTGATCCAGGGCGGCACGATCAGCAACGGGCGCTTGAGCACCGTGTCGGTCTGCGGCGCGTACTGGATCAGCTCGATCAGGTCGTTGCGGAACACCACCTCGCCCGGCGTGCTCGCCATGTTGACGCCGACCTTGAACTGGCCCTGGTCGGTCTGGCGCACGCGCAATTCGCCGCCGCCGGCCTCGACGTCCTCGGCCAGCATCTTCATGCCGCGCACGAGGTTGGCGCCGTTCTCCCGGAACGTCTCGCGGATCAGTTCCGGGTTGGTGGCGAGGAAGTTCGACGGCGACATCGCCCCCGAGATCTGCCGGACGTAGAACTGCGCCTTGGCGCGGGTGTGGTCGTCGAGCCCCTCGGCCTCGTCGACCAGGATCTCGGCCCAGCGGGTGGTGATCAGGTAGCCCTGCTTCAGGAAGTCGAAGACCGGGTTCGAGGACCATTCGGGCGCGGCGAAGCGCTTGTCCTTCGGGTCGGGCATGGCCACCGGCGTGACCGTCTCGCCCTGCATCCGCTGCAGCGTCGAGCCCCACAGGGCCAGGAACTGCCCGCCGATCAGGCTCTGGGCCTCCATCGCCTTCTGGGGATCGGTGAACCACTTCTCGGCCACGGTGCCGAGCGTGCGCACCACCTCGGTCACCGACTCGGCGAGAGCGGTGTTCGGCTTGCCCTCTTCGAGGGGCTTGGCGTAGGCGGCGAGCGCCCGGCTGAACTGCTCGGTCATCAGGCCCGCATTGCGCGACAGGGCCTCCACGTCAGCCACTGGCACTTGCGCAGCCGGCGCCGTACTCCTCTCGGTCGTCACGCGCGCATCCCTCCCTCGTTGTCGGCGCCCCGCCGTGGCGAGCCGCCTTTCCGACAAAATATTGTCCCAGACCGCCGGTTCCGCCAGATCACCGGACCGGGTTTCCTCGCCGCCTCATGGCCCTTGCGCAAGGTTCCCCCCACGTCATGCCCGTCTTTTCCATTTCCGTGCCCCGTCCTCGGCCCGCCCTGATCCGCACGGCCACCCTCCTGATCGGCCTGTCCGCCGGCGGCTGCGTCCTCGACGGCGCCTCCGTGCGGGACGCCGCGAAATCGGCCGGCTTCGGCCCCAAGGAGGTCGCGGCTCCCGACTTCGTGACCCAGTCCCGCCGCGGGGGCGGCGATTTCCTGCCGGTCGGCGAATCGGCCCCGCCCCGCGAGACCCGTGCCAAGTCGGCCGCGGGCGTGAAGGCGCTGGAAGCCGATCTCGACGCCAGCCGCCAGCGCAACGAGGCCAAAGGGCGCGACGCCGCCAAGGTCGGCGGCGCGGTCAAGCCGCCGGCTCCGCCGAAAGTCCCGCCGGCCGAGTGACGCAAGACCGGCGCGCCGAACTTCCTCTCGCCCGAAATCCCCTCTAGACAGCGTATGTGACACGCGCGTCGCAGCGGCGGCGCCGATCCAGGACCCGGCCATGACCGATTTTCACCGCATCAAGCGACTGCCCCCCTACGTCTTCGAGCAGGTCAACCGGATCAAGGCCGCCGCCCGCGCCAACGGCGCCGACATCATCGACCTCGGCATGGGCAATCCCGACCTCGACGCGCCCCGCCACGTGATCGAGAAGCTGGTCGAGACCGCCGGCAAGCCGCGCACCGACCGCTACTCGGCCTCGAAGGGCATCGCAGGCCTGCGCCGCGCCCAGGCGAACTACTACCAGCGCCGCTTCGGCGTCTCGCTCAACCCCGACACCCAGGTGGTGGCCACGCTCGGCTCCAAGGAGGGCTTCGCCAACATGGCGCAGGCCATCACGGCGCCGGGCGACGTGGTGCTGGTGCCCAATCCCAGCTACCCGATCCACGCCTTCGGCTTCCTGATGGCGGGCGGCGTGGTCCGCTCGGTCCCGGCCGAGCCGACCCCGGCCTTCTTCCCGGCGGCCGAGCGGGCGATGCAGCACTCGATCCCCAAGCCGGTGGCGATGGTGGTCTGCTACCCCTCGAACCCGACCGCCTACGTCGCCTCGCTCGACTTCTACCGCGACCTCGTCGCCTTCGCGAAGAAGCACGAGCTGATCCTGCTCTCCGACCTCGCCTATGCCGAGGTCTACTTCGACGATAACAACCCGCCGCCTTCGGTCTTGCAGATCCCGGGCGCGATCGACGTGGCGGTGGAGTTCACCTCCCTGTCCAAGACCTTCTCGATGGCCGGCTGGCGGATGGGCTTCGCGGTCGGCAACGAGCGGCTGCTGGCGGCGCTCACCCGGGTGAAGTCCTACCTCGATTACGGCGCCTTCACGCCGATCCAGGTCGCCGCCACCGCGGCTCTGAACGGCCCGGAGGCGTGCATCCACGAGATGCGCGCCACCTATCGCCGCCGCCGGGACGCGATGGTCGATGCGTTCCAGAAGACCGGCTGGGACATCCCGGTGCCGTCGGCCTCGATGTTCGCCTGGGTGCCGATCCCGGAGCGCTTCCGGAGCCTCGGCAGCCTCGAATTCTCGAAGCTCCTGGTCGAGAAGGCCGACGTGGCGGTGGCGCCGGGCATCGGCTTCGGCGAGCACGGCGACGATTACGTGCGCATCGCCCTCGTCGAGAACGAGCAGCGCATCCGCCAGGCGGCCCGCAACATCCGCCGCTTCTTCGACAACGCCGACCGCACACTGCACAACGTGGTGCCGATGCAGAAGGTCGGCTGATCGTCACCGGGCGGGGACGCTCCGGTCCGGGGCCGGGGCGGGCGTCGCCCGTCCCGCCCGGAATCGGAGCGCGGACCGGTCACGCCGCCCGCACCGTGCCGAGGAAGTGCCGGACCTCGGTGCCGAGCCGCCGCGCCTCGTCCTGAAGCGCCGTGGCCGAGACCAGGACGCGGCTGGCCGCCGCCCCGGTCTCCTCCGCGGCCGCCGCGACGCCGGCGATGTTCGCCGTCACCTCCTCGGTGCCGGAGGCCGCCAGGGTGACGCTGCGCACGATCGCCTGGGTGGCGGCGCCCTGCTGCTCGACCGCGGCCGCCAGGGCGATGGCGACGCCGTCGAGTTCCTCGATGCGCCCCGTGACCATCGCGATCGCCGAGACGGCCTGTCCGGTCGACTCCTGGATCCGGGCGATCTGCTGCGTGATCTCCCGGGTGGCCCGGGCGGTCTGCGACGCGAGCTGCTTGACCTCGCCGGCGACGACCGCGAAGCCGCGGCCGGCCTCGCCGGCCCGGGCCGCCTCGATGGTGGCATTGAGGGCCAGCAGGTTGGTCTGCCCGGCGATCGAGGAGATCATCGCCACCACGTCGCCGATCCGGGAGGCGGACGCGGTCAGATCCTGCACCAGGGCGGTGGTCGTCTCCGCGTCGCCGACGGCGGCCCGGGCCAGACCGGCCGCCCCCTGGACGCGCCGGCCGATCTCCTGAACCGACTGGCCGAGTTCCTCCGCCGCCGCGGCGACGGTCACGACATTGACGGCGGACCGGTCGGCGGCGGTCGCGACCGCCCCCGATTGCGCGGCGGTCTCGGCGGCGGTGCCCGACATCGTCTGCGCGGTGGCCTGCAACTCCGACGCGGCATCCGCTACCAGGCGGACGACGCCGCCGACGGCCTCCTCGAACCCGTCCGCCATGTGGTGCATCGCCGCCCGGCGCTGGGTCTCGGCGTCCGCGCGGGCCAGCGCGGCCTCCGCTTCGAGTTCGCGACTCCGGATCAGGTTGTGGCGAAACACCTCGATGCCCCGCGCGACCGCCCCGATCTCGTCGCGTCGGGTCAGGTACGGCACGGTGACGGCGGCGTCGCCGTCGGCAAGGCTGCCGATCACCCCGGTCATGCGGTCGAGGGGCTGCGTGACGTGACGGATGATGAAGCCGATGCCGATCGCCGACAGGAGGACGGCGCCCAGCGCCACCGCCGCGCTCAGCATCAAGCTGCGCCGGGCCGCGGCTTCCGCCGCCGCGGCCTTCTCGGCGAGCCGCACGACCGCCAGCTTCGGGATCGCCAGCAGCGAGTCGAGGGCGGGGATCGCGATCTCGGCGTAACCGTCGCTCGTCATCGTCGGGGCGTAGTGGCCGGTGATCGACGTCACCAGCGGCCCGACCTCCGCGGCGAAACGGCCGCCCAGATAGGTCGCCTTCGCGCTCGAGAAGGCGCCGTCGAGACCGGTGTCGCCCTCCACCAGCCCGATCGAGTGCTCGACCTCCTGGAGCATCGTGCCGACCTGGCCGTGCCGGAGCTTGATCGTGTCCGCCTCCTGCTGCGACAGGCCGCGCTTCGCGGTGTGGGCCCGGGAGATCGCGGCGCTGGCTTCCCCCGCCAGGATGCGGGCGGCCCAACCCTTCCGGCGGGCCTCGACCAACTCGACGAGACCGGGATCCCCGGCCCTGATCTCGCGCTCGAACGAGGACGCGATCACGTCGAAGACCTTCAGGGTCTTGGGCAGATGGGCGATGAATTCGCCGCTCAGCTTCTGGTCGCGCTCGCGCGTCGGCCGCCGGACCTGCCGGTCGAGTTCGTCACGCAGGGTTCGGAGCCTGGCATGGTCGGCGGTCACCTGCTCGATGGTCTGCACCATCCCCGGTTCGACCTGCCGAAGGCGCTCGAGGATCGCACGGGTGCCGCGATCGACCTCGCCGCGCAGGGCCGTCAGCCTGGCGGCGATGGCTCCCGCCTCGCGCTCCTCGGCACGCAGCAGCATGTCTTCCCAGGCGACCTCGTAGCGCAGGGAACTCGACGTATTCAGAAGGAGGCCGTCGATCTCCGCCAGCCGGCTGATCCGTGCCGAAGCCGTCGCGTTGGTCCACGACAGGATGAGGTCGCGGCCGAACATCCCGATGGCGAGGCAGGCCAAGGCGGCGACCAGCAGGATGAGTTTCGTTTTCATCAGCAAGGCATCTCTCCCTGGTCGCCCCCGCTCTGCCACCGGCCATCACCGAACCACCCGGCACGGTGCCGATTCCCGCGGCCGATCCCCGCTGATCACGACGGCATTTCCGATCCCAGGAACAAAACCCCCGCCCGCTTTCGAATTCCCTAAATAATGAAAACAATCGATCGATCTCCAAATTTTAATAAACCGCCCCGACGGCATTGATCTAACAAAAAATCGCAATGCTTCCAATTTCGCGTAAAAAGCGGCAACAAGAGCTGAATATCGGAATATGTTCGTTCATCGTTATCCGGGATATGGGCTTTTTTCGACGATCCCGCGCTGGCGTCGCCCGGTCGCCGCATCATGAATCGTCGGCCGGGACCGCCCCACTGCCGGGAGAAGCCCCGCTGCATGCCTGCGCCGACGCAGGAACGGGGCCGAGTTGAAGGAACCGTCCCTCGCGCCTGCCGGCGTCCGAGGCGGGACCGTGGAGCACGTCGCACCTTGTGGCCCGTCGGAGACAGGGGAGGGGAAAGGCGTCCGCTCCCCGTGGCCCGGGCCCGGCACCGGGTTGATCCGGGCTGCGCACGGCGTCAGGGTGCGGTCAAGGTTTCGCTCCACCCTGGGTATCCGATGCGTCGCTCGCTGAAGCTCGTCGTTCTCGCCGCCGCGGCCGCGCTCCCGGCCGCCTGCGCGCCGAACCCGATCATCGCCCGCGACCCGGTCCCGGCCCCCGGGCCCGACATCGCCTATCGCTGCTCCTCGACCCCGGCGCTGCTCAACGGCTACTGGGCGGATTGCGAGCGCGTGCGGCGCGAGCGCGAGGTCGTGGTCCGGACCAAGGGCTGACACCCTAGATCCGGACACCTCGCCGCGCCCCGGAACCGGGCGCCGCTCACCATGCGTTAACACGGCATCCGTCACCGGAGGATGCCCCGCGTGGTCCGTCGTCTCGCCCTGCCGCTCGTCGCCCTGGCAAGCCTGTCCCCGGCCGGCTTGAGCCCGGCGCTCGCCCAGTCGCCCCTGCCGGTGCGGGTGCGCCCGCCCGTCACCGTCGAGCCGGACATCTACAACCGCGCCGCCGCGCCCGGCCCCGTCGTGCTGCAGGTCTCCCCCGACGTGACCGTCGGGCCGATGCCGCGCGGGCCCACCCGCCTCGTGGCGATCCGCGCGGTGCCGGTCGCGGCCGTCACCAATGGCGGCGCCTTCGGGCCGACCGGCTTCGGCTATTACAACGATGCCGTGAGCGAAGGCCCGCTCAACCGCCCGCACCGCATGGCCGATTACGTCCTCGGCAGCCGGGCGTACTGATCCTCGACCCCACTGAACGAAGGAAACGTCCATGCGTGCGCGCCTCCTCGCGGCGGGCCTCGTCGCCGGCCTCGCCACCCTCGCCACGGCGCTGCCGGCCGCGGCCCAGAGCGTCGGCTACGTCACCGGCTTCCCGGGCAAGGACCCGGCCGGCGACGACGAGATCGGCTGGGGTCCGGCCTACCGGCCCGAGACCAGCTTCTCGCAGCCCGGCACGCCGCCGACCCCGGGCGACTTCGCCGGCGCGGCCTATCGCGCCCGGACCGGCCGCGGCCCCTACGACGCGATCCAGGCGCCGATGCAGCCGGTGCGCGCCTACCAGTACCAGAATCCCGGCTACGGCTACGCGCCTGCGGGCTATTACGGCGAGCCCGGTTACGCCCCGCGGGTGCGGAGCGTGCGGGCGCGGTACGGCGTCACGCACCGGCATCACGCCAAGGCGAAGACGCAACGGTCGTATCGGCAGGTGATGCGCTGAGGCGAACGATGCGCTGGCGCAAGTAATGCGCTGAGGATGGGCGTCGAGGATCCCCAACCCCTCCGACACCCTTCCGGTCGTTTCGAGGCCGCCGGAGCCCGGACCCGGAGGGGCGCGGAGCGCAAGCCGGAATCTCCGGCAGTTCCGAAGCGGGCGGTTCGCGTTCCGTCCGAGATTGCCTCAGCCGCGGCCCCGGGATGCCCCTCGGGGCCGACGGGCCGCGCCGAGTCTCGACCGATGCCGGTCGATCGAGTCCTCGGCGATATTTCCCTCAGGCGAATCCCTCCAGCACGATCTTCCCCTTCGCCCGCCCGCTCTCCAGCAGCGCGTGGGCCCGTTTCAGATTCCCCGCGTTGATCGGCCCGAAATGCTCGGCGAGCGTCGTGCGCAGCTGCCCGGCCTCGACGAGGCGCGCCACCTCGTCGAGCAGCGTTCCCTGCGCCGCGATGTCGACCGTGGCGAACATCGGCCGGGTGAACATGAACTCCCAGTGCAGCGACAGGCTCTTGCGCTTGAGGAGCGAGACGTCGAGCGTCGCCGGGTCGTCGATCAATGCAAGGCGACCCTGCGGCGCCATCAGCTCGGCGATCGCCGCCAGATGGGTGTCGGTGTGGGTGGTCGAGAAGACCAGGCCCGGGGCGCCGAGCCCGAGATCCGCGACCTGACGCGCCAGCGACGCGCCGTGATCGACCACGTGGTGGGCGCCGAGTTCGCGGCTCCACGCCTGCGTCTCCGGACGTGAGGCGGTGGTGACGACCGTGAGGTCGGTGAGCTGGCGCGCGAGCTGGGTCGCGATCGAGCCGACGCCGCCGGCCCCGCCGACGATCAGGATGGCGTTGGCCGCCCCCGGCACGGCCTTGCGGATGTCGAGCCGGTCGAACAGCGTCTCCCAGGCGGTGATCGCGGTCAGCGGCAAGGCTGCGGCCTCGGCGAAGGAGAGCGAGGCCGGCTTGTGGCCGACGATGCGCTCGTCGACGAGGTGGAACTCGGCGTTGGTGCCGGGCCGCTCCAGGGCGCCGGCATAGAACACGGCGTCACCCGGGCGGAAGCGCGTCGCCTCGGGCCCCGCCGCCACGACGATGCCGGCGGCGTCCCAACCGAGGACCTTCCATTCGCCGGCGTCGGGCGCGGCGCGGCGGCGCACCTTGGTGTCGACCGGGTTCACCGATACCGCCCGGACCTCGACCAGGAGGTCGCGGCCGGTCGGCACAGGCCGGGGCAGGGTGATGTCCTGGAGGGCGGCCTCGTCCTCGATCGGCAGGGAGGTCTGGTAACCGACGGCGCGCATGGGCGGGCTCCTTGGATGACTCGAGCCGAGATGGCCGCTACCCTCCCGCGGCGCAAGAACGCACATGAAGCGCCCATAGTATCGAAAAGGATACCGTCATGGCCCGCACCCGGCACCGCAGCCTGGATTGCAGCCCCGGCTGCGCCGTCGAGGCGACGCTCCAGAGGATCGACGGCAAGTGGAAGGGCGTGATCCTCTACCACCTGCTGGCCGAGGCGCCGGAGCCCGACGGAGCCTTGCGCTTCAACGCCTTCCGCCGGCGGATGCCGAACGTGACCCAGCGCATGCTGACCAATCAGCTGCGCGAGCTGGAGGCGGACGGCCTCGTGCACCGCACCGTCTATGCCGAGGTGCCGCCCCGGGTGGAGTACCGCCTGACCGCGCTCGGCCGCAGCCTCGAACCGGTGATCCGGGCGCTCAAGGCCTGGGGCGACGCCCACGCGATGCCCGAGAAGGCGACGGAGGCCGCCTGACCGGTCAGCGCGACAGGCTGCGGAAGACGCAGACGCGGCCGCGATCCTCGTAGCCGGCCGGGCACTGGGCGACGCAGGCGCCGGCGGCGAATTTGAGGGGCGGGCGGCAATAGGACTCGTCCTGCTGCGCCCGCAGGGCAGGCGGCCGGAGGAGGGCGACCGCCACCGCGACGGCAGCCGTCACGATGATGCCGAGGGCGACGAGGCGCGGCACGGATCTCGCACTCCTGTGTGCACGGCACTGCACCATATGGAACGCCCGCGACGCGCGGACAGGCCCGCTTTCGGGGATCGCCTTCGGGAGGAGGGATCTTCGGGCAGGAGGGATCTTCGGGCAGGAGCCATCCTCGGGCAGGAGCCATCCTCGGGGCGCGGCATCCCTGGGGATGGCGCAGTGCGGCATCCTAGAGCAGCGCCCGATCGCGTTGCCGTCGGACCCTGTTCCAGGTCTTTGGTTTCGCCGCATTTTCCCTCGACGAACCGGTCGCCGCCTCGTCGGAAAATGGTCCGGCTCCGGTCGCCTGCGCGCTTGACCCGCTCGGGGAGACGTGACCCCACTTCACCCGGAGAGTCCGGCCACGCTGCCGGAATCGTCCCCAGCACAGCCCCCGCAGCTCGCGCAGCGAAAGGACAGGATTGCAGACGATGGCGGAGCTCAGCCGTTCGGATCTCGATTACCGCCTGAAGCAGCAGAAGATCCTGTCGGATTTCGGCGTCGAGGCCCTGCGCGCCGACGATCTCGGCCGGCTGCTGCAGCAGGCGACCGAGCTGTGCGCGGACGGCATGGCGGCCCAGTTCTGCAAGGCGCTCGAATACAAGCCGGGCCAGGACACGCTGCTCGTCATCGCGGGCGTCGGCTGGGGGCCGAACGTGGTGGGCCACGCCCTGGTCGGGGCCGATCTCGCCTCGCCGGCGGGCTACGCCCTCAAGACCGGGCGGCCGGTGATCTCCAACCATCTCGAGAACGAGCGCCGGTTCCGCACCCCGCAGCTGATGGCCGATCACGGCGTCCGCCGGGCGCTGAACGTGCTGATCCGCAACCGCGAGGGCGACTTCGGCGTGCTCGAGGTCGACGACACCCGCGAGGGCCAGTTCGACGAGGCCGACATCGCCTTCATGCAGGGCTTCGCCAACCTGCTCGGCGGCGCCATCGAGCGCCAGCGGTCCGAGGCCCGGCTCCAGGCCGCCCTCGACCGGCAGGAATTGCTGACCCGCGAGATGAGCCACCGGGTCAAGAACAGCCTCGCGACGGTTGCGGGCCTGCTCTCGCTCCAGGCCCGCACCACCGAGGACCAGCAGGCCCGCGACGCCCTGGCGGATGCCCGCTCCCGGGTCGAGGCGGTGGCGCAGGTCCACGACCAGCTCTGGCGCCAGCCCGACCTCGCGGCGGTGGAGCTGTCGGGCTTCCTCGGCTCCCTGTGCGAGAAGCTGCACGAGAGCGCGCCGGGCCACGCCGTCACCTGCGAGGCCCCGGCGATGCCGATCCCGGCCGACCTCGCCATCCCCCTCGGCCTGTTCGTCAACGAGCTCGTCACCAACGCGATCAAGTACGCCTATCCGGGCGGCCACGGCCCGGTGCGGGTCGCGGCCTTGCCCGAGGGCGAGGGCCGGGTCCGCCTCAGCGTCTCGGACGACGGCGTCGGCCTGCCGGACGGGTTCGATACGGGGGCGGCGCGCCGCAGCCTCGGCATGCGGGTGATCCACGGCCTCGCCCGCCAGCTCGGCGGCGAACTCGCCGTCGACGGGACGAAGGGCGCCCGCTTCGCCCTGACGCTCGATCTCGGCAGGGCGTAGCGGCCGTCCGGCGGATTTTTCGGGGTCCTGACGGCGAGCCGCTTCCCAGGGCCGCGCGTCTTGCACTACGCTTGCGGCAGCGCTGCCGCTTCGCGACGCCCGAATTGGCGACGCCAGTGGCGGAGCGGCACGACGGGGACCGGAGAACCGGCCCCGCCTCGACCAAGCCCGGGCGCCAGATCCGGGTCAGATTCAAGGGTGGAAACGATGGGCGAGTTCTCCCGCGGCGGTCCGAGCCGTCGCAGCATCCTGGCCTCCGGCGCTGCCGCGGCCGGACTCGGGCTGGTCGGCACCCGCCCGGCCTTCGCGGCCGTGGACTGGAAGCGCCACGCCGGCACCACGCTTGAGGTCAACCTCATCAAGGGGCCGCGGGGCGACCTGCTCCACCGCAGCGCCGCCGAGTTCACGGCGCTGACCGGGATCAAGGTCTCGTCCGAGGTGATTCCCGAGCAGCAGCAGCGCCAGAAGATCGTCATCGAGCTGACCTCCGGCCGGCCGAGCTTCGACGTGGTGCATCTGAGCTACCACGTCCAGAAACGCCAGTTCGACAAGGCCGGCTGGCTCGCCGATCTCTCCGGGTTCATGAAGGACCCGAACCTGACCGAGCCCTCCCTTAACGAGGCCGATTTCAGTTCCGCCGGCCTGCAATACGCCAAGGCCCAGACCCCCAAGACCCCCAACGGCGAGATGCGCTCGCTGCCGCTCTCGGTCGACTACTTCATCCTGTACTGGAACAAGGAGCTGTTCCAGAAGAAGAACGTCGCCCTCCCCGAGACCTACGACGACATGATGCGGGCGGCCGAGACGCTGACCGATCCGAAGGCCGGCACCTACGGCTTCGTCGGCCGGGGCCTGCGCAACGCCAACATGGCGCTCTGGGGCGCGTTCTTCCTCGCCTATGGCGGCCGCTTCCTCGACGACAAGGGCAACCTGCTGATCGACGGCCCGGAGGCCGTGGAGGCGACGAAGCTCTACCAGCGCCTCCTGACCAAGACCGCGCCCCCCGGCGTCGTCGGCTTCAACTGGATGGAGTCGATGGCGGCGTTCACGCAAGGGCGGGCCGCGATGTGGCTCGACGGCGTCGGCTGGGCGCCGCCGCTCGAAGACCCCAACGCCTCGCGGGTCGTCGGCAAGGTCGGCTACGCCGTGGTGCCGAAGGGGCCGAAGGACCATGCCGCAGCCACCTACGGCGACGGCATCGGCGTCGCGGCGGCGAGCCCCAAGAAGGAGGCCGGCTACCTCTACTGCCAGTGGGCGGTGTCGAAGCTGATGGGCGCGCGCCTGCTCCAGGCCGGTGGCGGCGTGCCGTTCCGCGATTCGATCCTGAGCGATCCGGAAGTCCAGCAAGGCGTGAAGATGCCGCGCGAGTGGCTCGATTCGGTGATCGGCTCGGCCAAGATCAGCAAGCTCGGCCTGCCGGTCGTGGTGCCGGTGGCGGAGTTCCGCGACATCGTCGGCTCCGCCGTCACCGCCACCCTGTCGGGGGCCGACCCGGCAGCCGAGCTGAAGAAGGCGGCCGAGCAGTACCGGCCGATCCTCGAGCGCAGCGAGAAGGCGTGATGGCGCGGGCCGGCCTCGCATCGCCTGCGGACGACCTGTCATCGGCCGACGAGGCCGCGCCCGCCCGCTGGCGCCCGCCGGGCTACTGGCCCTTCGTGGTGCCGGCGCTCGTCGTCGTCGTCGGGGTGATCGTCTTCCCGTGGGCCTTCACCCTGTGGATGAGCCTGCACGAATGGAAGGTCGGCGCGGCGCCGGCCTTCGTCGGCCTGTCGAACTACACCCGCCTGCCGACCGATCCGCGATTCCTCGACGCGGTGTGGCAGACGCTGGTCTATACCGCGCTCTCTGTGGTGCTGCCGCTGATCCTCGGCACGCTGGCGGCCTGCGTGTTCCATGCCAAGTTCCCGTTGCGCGGCTTCCTGCGCGGCGTGTTCATCCTGCCGATGATGGCCACACCGGTCGCCATCGCGCTCGTCTGGACCATGATGTTCCACCCCCAGCTCGGGGTGCTGAACTACCTCCTCTCCCTCGTCGGCATCCCGCCGCAGCTCTGGGTCTTCCATCCGGCGACGGTGATCCCGTCGCTGGTGCTGGTCGAGACCTGGCAATGGACGCCGCTCGTCATGCTGATCGTGCTCGGCGGCCTCGCGGCGCTCCCCACCGAACCCTATGAGAGCGCGCAGATCGACGGCGCCTCGATCTGGCAGATGTTCCGGCACATCACCCTGCCGCTGGTCGCGCCGTTCCTGTTCGTCGCCGCAATGATCCGGATGATCGACGCGGTGAAGAGCTTCGACATCATCTTCGCGATCACGCAGGGAGGACCGGGCACCGCCTCGGAGACGATCAACATCTATCTCTACAGCGTCGCCTTCGCGTATTACGACGTCGGCTACGGCTCGGCGATCGCCGTGGTGTTCTTCCTGCTCATCATCGCGCTCGCCGCCGCCCTGCTGGTGGTCCGCAAGCGCACGCAAGGGGCGGTCGCGTGACTCTTCGCTGGCTCCTCAAGCAGGCCGCCCTGCTCTTCGCCGTCCTGGTGATCGTCTCGCCGGTGATCCTGTTCTTCGTCTGGATGCTGTCGCTCTCGGTGAAGTACGAGATCGACAACGCCGCCTATCCGCCGGTGCTGATCCCCGAGCGCTTCGCCTGGAAGAACTACACCGACGTCCTCGAATCGAACCGGTTCTCGACCTACTTCGTCAACAGCCTGCTGGTCACCGGCACGGCCACGTTGCTCGCCCTCCTCGTCGGGGTGCCAGCCGGCTACGGCATCGCCCGGATGAAGGCCGCCAAGGCCGCGGTGGTGATCCTGGTCGCCCGCATCACGCCGGGCCTGTCCTACCTGATCCCGCTCTTCCTGCTGTTCCAGTGGCTCGGGCTCCTCGGCACGCTGTGGCCGCAGATCATCATCCACCTCGTCGTCACGGTGCCGATCGTGATCTGGATCATGATCGGCTATTTCGAGACCACGCCGATGGAGCTGGAGGAGGCGGCGGTCATCGACGGCGCCAGCCGCTGGCAGGTTTTTCGCTATGTGGCGCTGCCGATCGCCAAGCCCGGCATCGCCGTGGCGATGATCCTGGCGGTGATCTTCTCCTGGAACAACTTCGTCTTCGGCATCGTGCTCGCCGGCCGGGAGACCCGCACCCTGCCGGTCGCAGTCTACAACATGATCTCGTTCGACCAGCTGAGCTGGGGTCCGCTCGCCGCCGCGGCGCTCATCGTCACCCTGCCGGTGCTGGTGCTGACTGTGTTCGCCCAGCGCCAGATCGTCGCCGGGCTGACGGCGGGGGCGGTGAAGGGCGGATAAGGCATCCGCAGAGCGGCGCGGCGGTTTCGCTGCGCCGCTGTTGACACTCAAAAACGAATGAACGATCGTTTCAATCGAGGGACCCTGGAGGTCCCCATGAAGAACGACGGGTGGGAACGCCGATGCTGCAGCGCGCGGACACCTATGCCGATCTCACCGACACATTCCGCTGGCGGATCCCGGCCCGTTACAACATCGGCATCGACGTCTGCGACCGGCACGCCCCCGGCAACCCGCTCGCGCTGATCCATCTCGACCATGATGGCGCCGTGCAGCGTTACGGCTTCGACGACCTGCGCCGGCTGTCGAACCGCTTCGCCAACGTGCTGGCCGCGCACGGGCTCGCCCGCGGCGACCGGATCGGCGTGCTGCTGCCGCAATCGCCCGAAACGGCGGTCGCCCACATCACCGGCTTCCGGGCCGGGCTCATCACCATCCCGCTCTTCGTGCTGTTCGGGCCCGACGCGCTCGCCTACCGCCTCGGCAACAGCGGGGCGAAGGCGGTGGTGACCGACCGGGCCGGGGCCGTGCTGCTGGCCGGAATCCGCGACGCGCTCCCCGATCTGGAGCGGGTCTATTGCATCGACGGGCCGGGGGAGGGCGCGGAAGATTTCCACGCCCTCTGCGACCAAGCCTCCGATGCCTTCACCCCGGTCGACACCGCCGCCGACGACCCGGCGGTCATCATCTACACCTCGGGCACCACCGGCGACCCGAAGGGCGCGCTCCACGCCCACCGGGTGCTCCTCGGCCATCTGCCGGGGGTCGAGATGCCCCAGCGCTTCCTGCCGCAACCGGGCGACCGGCTCTGGACCCCGGCCGACTGGGCCTGGATCGGCGGCCTCCTCGACGTGCTGCTGCCGGCGCTTCACCACGGCGTGCCGGTGGTCTCGCACCGAGCCAAGAAATTCGACCCGGAGGGGGCGTTCCGGCTGATGGCCGAGCAGGAGGTCCGCAACGTCTTCCTGCCGCCCACCGCCATGAAGCTGATGCGCCAGACCCGCGCCACGCCCTATCCGGGCCTGAACCTCCGCTCGGTCGGCAGCGGCGGCGAGAGCCTGGGGTCGGAGATGCTGGCCTGGGGCGAGGCGGTGCTCGGCGTGCCGATCAACGAGTTCTACGGCCAGACCGAGTGCAACCTCGTCGTGTCGTCCTGCGCCGACCTGTTTCCGGCCCGTCCGGGCGCCATGGGCAAGCCGGTGCCCGGCCACGACGTGCGCATCGTCGACGGCGAGGGCCGGGAGGTGCCGGACGGCACCACCGGCCACATCGCGGTGCGCCGGCCCGATCCGGTGATGTTCCTCGGCTACTGGCAGAACCCGGAGGCGACGGCCAAAAAATTCATCGGCGACTGGCTGATCACCGGCGATCTCGGCCGGCGCGACCCGGACGGCTTCCTGTGGTTCGTCGGCCGCGACGACGACGTCATCACCTCGGCCGGCTACCGCATCGGCCCCGGCGAGATCGAGGATTGCCTCTTGCGCCACCCGGCCGTCGCGCTCTGCGGCGTCGTCGGCGTGCCGGACCCGGTCCGGACCGAGGCGGTGAAGGCCTTCATCGTGCTCAAAACTGGAGTCGAGGGCACACCGGATCTGGCCCGCGAGATCCAGGATTTCGTGCGCACCCGGCTCGCCGCCCACGAGTATCCGCGCCACGTCGCCTTCGTGGAGGAACTGCCGATGACCGCCACGGGCAAGATCATCCGGCGGGCGTTGCGGGAGCGGGGAGGGGCGTGAAGGCCGTCACACGACACGGCACAGGAGGCTGTGCGGGAGCGATGGCCACCGCGCAACCTGCCGTGCCGAACACATCGTCATCCTGTGTTCCGCTGCGCGGCCCCGGGATGACGATGGAGATTTGAGGAATATCCGGCGCTCAACGACCGGATGCCCCTTCATCACCGGGAGGACACCATGCCGACATCCAAACTCCGCCGATCGTCACGATGGCTGGCGCTCGCCGTCGCGTCCCTCCTCTCCCTCGCCCCGGCCCAGGCCGCATCACCCCCCACCCGCGTCACCCTCGGCGTCCTCAACGACCGCGCCGGCCCCTATTCGGATCTCGCCGGCGAGGGCTCGGTGGCGGCGGCCGAGATGGCGGCGGCCGACTTCAAGGCGCGGAACCCGGATTTCGACATCCGGGTCCTGTCGGCCGACCACCAGAACAAGCCGGATGTCGGCGCCGGCATCGTGCGGCAGTGGATCGACCGCGACGACGTCGATGTCGTGCTCGACGTGCCGTTCTCATCGGTAGCGCTCGCGGTGCACCAGATCGTGCGCGAGAAGAACCGGCTGATGATCAATTCGGGTGCGGGCGCCTCGGAGATCACCGGAGCCCTCTGCTCGCCCAACACCATCCACTGGACCTACGACACCTGGGCGCTCGCCAACGGCACCGGCGGCGCGATGGTGCGTGAGGGCGGCGATACCTGGTTCTTCATCACCGCCGACTACGCCTTCGGCAAGGCGCTGGAGCGCGACGTGTCGGAGGTGGTCGCGCGCAACGGCGGCAAGGTGCTGGGTGCGGTCCGCCACCCGGTCGCGGCGAACGATTTTTCCTCGTTCCTGATCCAGGCGCAGGGCTCGAAGGCCAAGGTGATCGGGCTGGCCAATGCCGGCAGCGACACGATCAACACCATCAAGCAGGGCGCCGAGTTCGGCGTGGCGGAGGGCGGGCAGCGCCTCGCCGGCCTGCTGGTGTTCCTGAGCGACGTGCATTCCCTCGGCCTGAAGGTGGCGCAGGGGCTGGTCCTGACGGAAGCCTTCTACTGGGACCTCAACGACGGCACCCGCGCCTGGTCGCGCCGCTTCGCCGAGCGCTACAAGGGCCGGATGCCGACCATGGTCCAGGCCGGCGTCTATTCCGGCATGATGCACTACCTGAAGGCCGTGAAGGCCACCGGCAGCAAGGACCCCGCCACGGTGACCGCCGAGATGCGGAGGACGCCCGCGGAGGACCCGCTCTTCGGCCGCTCCGAGGTGCGGGCCGACGGGCGGGTGACCCACCCGATGTACCTGTTCGAGGTGAAGAAGCCCTCGGAGTCGAAGGGACCGTGGGACTATTACCGCCTGGTCTCGACGATTCCCGCCGACCAGGCCTTCCGGCCGCTCAAGAGCGGCAACTGCCCCTTGGTGACACCATGAAGCTGCATCACTGCGTCGGCGCCCGCTCGTTCCGGCCGCTCTGGGCCCTCGAGGCGCTGGGCCTGCCCTACGATCTCGCGATGCTGCCGTTCCCGCCCCGGGTCCACGCCAAGGAGTATTTCGCCCTCAACCCCCTCGGCACGATCCCGCTCTTCGAGGACGGCGAGACGCGGATGACCGAATCCGCGGCGATCTGCGAGTATCTGGCGGCGCGCCACGGCGCCGGGGGGCTCGGGGTACGGCCCGATGAACCGGAATACGGGCGCTACCTCAACGGGCTCCATTTCGGCGAGGCGACGCTCACCTTCCCGCAGACCCTGGTGCTGCGCTACGGCCGCTTCGAGCCGCCGGAACGGCGCCAGCCCGGCCTCGTCGAGGACTATTCGCGATGGTTCCTGTCGCGGCTCAAGGGGTTCGGCGCGGTGCTGGGCGACCGCCGCTTCGTCTGCGCCGGGCGGTTCACCGCCGCCGACATCAGCATCGGCTACGCCCTGATGCTGGCCGAGTTCGCCGGGCTCGCCGCGCAGCTGCCGGACTTCGCCCGGGCCTACTGGGCGGGCCTGAAGGAAGAGCCGTCCTATGCCCGGGCGCTCGCGGCCGAGCGGAGGGCGGCCGAGGACCAGGGCGTGTCGCCGGTGCCGTCGCCGCTCGGCGGGTGACCCGGCCTCGTCCTGAGACGGCGGGTGGGACCGGCATGGGAGAAACGCCCGCGCCGCCTCGATGCCGCCGGAGAACGCCCCGGATTCTCCTGTGGAGACGGGATCGGGGCGGGGAGCGGTGAACCGAGGCACGCGCCCGACCCTGTCGGGGAGAGGGAAGCCCGGCGCCTCGTCCTGCCCGGGACGGCTCCGCGATGGAGGATCGTCGCTCCTCTCAGCCGCCGGCCCAGGCTGCATGGACCGAGCCGCCGGCCGTGTCCGGCTTCGCCGCGCCGATGAAGATCACGACCGGGCCGTGGGCGTCGCGGCGCGGATCGTAGAAATCGAGCAGGCCCGGGTAGCGCCGCTGCAGGAAGTCCGGCCGCAGGCCCCGGGCGCGGAGCAGGTGATCGATGACGACCTGGTCGCCGTGGACCGCGTTCGGAACCGGGCCGCAGGAGCCCGGCGCCATCCAGCGCTCCGGCTCGGCGGCGAACGCCTCGTACAGGGCGGCGAGATCGTCGCCCTGCCAGCGCAGCAGGGCGCTGGAGACGCGGTTCTTATGAAAATAATCCTCCATCGCGGCGAGGCCGGGTTCGGCCAGCGCATCCGCCGGACCGGTCAGGACGGTGTCGAGGTCGCAGAGCAGCGTCGGCCCCTCGGCGAGGCCGGGGCGGAACGCCTCCATCTTCGCCCACCAAGCCGGCCAGTCGTGCCGCAACGCCACCCGCTCGACGCCCTCGACCCGAAGGTCGAGATCGGTGAGGCAGAGGATCCGCCGGAAGGCCGGGGCGTGGCGGCGCACGCCGCCGGCGAGGCGCGCGACCCAGGTCGCGTCGTAGCGGCCGCCGCTCTTCAGGACGGTGATCAGTGTCGCCATGGGTGAGAAATTATCCGTCGGCGGCGAGGGGATGCAGGCGCAGCCGCCCAGCCGCCGCCTCGTCGGCGAACCAGGCGCGCTCGGCGGCCCAGGGATGACCGGGCCAGCCGTCGAAGCCGAAGCCGTGCACCTCGGCCGGGGCGGCCTGCGCCGGACGCCCCAACCGGAGGGCGAGCATCGTCAGGAAGCCGGTGCTGGGATTCGGTCGCCCGTCGGTCCGCGGCCCGAGGCGGCGCCGGGCCTCGTCGTGCAGGATCCCGGGCAGGATGTGGACCGGCTTGCCGAGGGGCCGCAGCAGCGCCAGCGCCTCGCGGGTGAAGCAGATCGGCTCGGGGCGGTTCTGCGCGTCGGGCAGCATCGGGAACGGCAGCACGAAGGCCCGCGCCCGCCGGACGACCGGGCGATCGATGAAGCCCGGATCCGCCAGCCACTCGCGCATCTGTCCGCCGCGGTTGACGAGGACGAGATGGGTGACCCGCGCGCCGGCGCGGCCGCCGAACCCGGCCGCGTTGTTGAAGCGCAGGACCGCCTCGGCCGCGTCGATCGCCGACCCGCCGCCGGTCCCGGGCGCGTTGCCGACGAGCGCGACCGAGGCGAGGGCGGGCAGGTCGGGCCACGCATCCCGAAGGGATGCGGCGACGTGAAGGGGGTCGACGGCGTCGGGCAAGGCGCACGGGGGGTTCGAGGCAGGGGTTTTCGGGGCAGGGGTTTTCGGGGCAGGGGTTTTCGGGGCAGGGGTTTTCGAGGATGGACCGGGGAGGTATGGCGCCAGGCCGGCCCGACCAGTCCTCGCCGGCAGGGGAACCCCGCGATGACCGTCGAGAGCGGGCGAACCCGCCGCTGCTTCCTGTGCGCCGCCGCCATGCTGGCGCCGAGCACGCGCCGCCTCGCCTATCCCGGCGGGCGCGAGCGCGCCTTTCCGGTCGCCTGCGGCTCCTGCGGCGTGCTGACGGAACCGGACGCGGATCCCGACCGCTGCTGGGGCGACCTCGCGGGGCGCCTCGCCGGCGCGAGCTTCACGCCCGATCCGGAGGCCGCCTACGGCCTCGACATCTACACCCTGCGCAGCGCCGCGACCCGCCTCGGCCGCGGCCTGCGCCCGCCCGGAGCGGAGGACCGGACCGCCCTGCGGCAGCCCCACGCCGCCCGCGCCGCCCAAGCCATCCTCTACGACCTCGCCCCGGCCGCGGGGCGCCCGGTCTCCCTCGGGCTGATCTGCCGCTCCGGCGAACTCGACGGGCTGCTGGACGGCCTCGGTCCCCACGCGGCCTGGACCGACGACGTCGTCCTGCTCGCCGACGGCCCCGAGGCCGCGCCCCGCCCGGTGCCGGCCGCGGGCTTCACCGACGGCACGGTGCGGGTCGCGGCACGGCCTCTCGCGGGCGATTTCGCCGGGCAGCGCAACGCCCTCCAGGCCCTCGCGCGCCACGGCTGGATGCTCCAGCTCGACGCCGACGAGAGCCTCGCCCCCGCCACCGGCCGGGTCCTGCCGGCGCTCGCCGCCCTGGCCGAGGACGGGGCGGTGGTCTCGATCGGGCTTGCCCGGCGCAACCACGTCGACGGGATCCTGTCGGACGTCTATCCGGACGTGCAGTACCGGCTGAACCGGACGGAGATCCGCTATGCCGGCCGCGTCCACGAGCGGCCGGTCCTCGACGGGGGCTGGCCCCGCAGCCTCATCGCCCTCACCGGGGCGATCGACCACGGCTTGAGCCTCGCCCATGTCCGGGCCCGCTCGCGGGCCTACGAAGCGCTCGATCCGGGGCGCGGACGGATGGAGGAGGAGGAGGCGCTGTTGCGGCCGTACCGGGCGTGAGGGTGCGACGTCCGGGGCGGGAGAGGGGTGAGCCCGCGCTCGGCCGAGAACCGTCTCCGCACCGGCAGCTGGGGCCACGCGCGTCAGCTGCGCGCCGCCGCGATCGCCCGCCGGTACAGGTCCAGCGTCTCCCGCCCCAGGCTCTCCCGGCCGAAACGCCCGGCCGCCGCGAGCGCCCGGGCGCGGTAGGCCTGCCGCAGGGCGGGGTCGGAAAGGAGGGGGCGCAGGGCGTCGGCGAGGGCCGGGCCGGTAGCCTGCGTCGCGAGCGGCCCGGCCTCGGGCGCGCCGACGAAGGCCCGGGCGCTGGCATCCTCGGCGCAGGCCACCACCGGGCGGCCATAGGCCAGGGCCTCCTGGTAGACGAGACCGAAGCTCTCGTAGCGCGAGGGCGCGAGCACCGCGTGGGCGCCCGTGTAGGCCTCGGCCAGGGCCGCGGCATCGACCCGGCCGCGGGCCTCGAGCCGGGACCGGGCCGTCGCGGGCAGGTCGGGCGGAAGATCCTGCGGCGGCACCCCGACGAGATCGAGCCGGAACGGCGGCAGGAGGCCGTCCTCCTGCTCCCGGCCGAGGATCGCGGCGGCGGCCATGAGCGCGTCGAAACCCTTGCGCGCCTCGGCCCGGCCGACGAAGAGCAGCCGCACCGGGGCCTCCGCCGCCGGATAGGCGGCGTCCCGGGCCCCCGCCGCGATCTCCGGCGGCAGGCTGAGGCCGATCACCGCCGCGGGCTGCCGGCCCGACAGGCGATAGGCCCGCGCGACGACCGCCCCGTGCGCGGCGGTGTTGGCGATGAGGCCGGCGCTGCCCTGCGCCTGACGCCGTTCCAGGGCATCGGCGGTCCCGCCGTCGAGGCGGTTGCGGAGATCCGGTGCGGTTCCGCGGGTGAAGGCCGCCGGGGTCGAGGAGCGCGTCACCAGCGGCAGGTCGCGGCGCCCGGCGAGCAGCACGGCCGGGGCGTACCAGTTCGTCGCCTCGACGACGTCGAAGGGCGCGCGGGCGTGGACGGCGAGCACGGCGCGCCGGAAGGCGAGCGGCGCCGCGATGTGGCCGATCGAGCCCCAGAGGCGCAAACGCGCCAGGCCGCCCGCCGGCGGCAGGGCGAGGCCCGTCACCGTGACGCCGCCGACGCGCTCGCTTCCGCTGCGGTCGAGGGTGAACACCGTCACGTCGGCGCCCGCTTGCCCGAGGCTCTCGGCGATCTCCCGGGCTGCGGTCGAGAGGCCGCTCGGGGCGGGCGGGTAGTCCCAGGCGAGGAGGGCGGTGCGCATCAGGCCGCGAGCAGGCGCCGGTAGAGGGCGAGGTAGTCCCGCGCCATCCGCTCGGCGGTGAAGCGCTCCTCGAAGCGGCGGCGCACCCCCGCCCGGTCGATCCCGCCGATCCGCGCCAGCGCCGCCACGGCCTCGTCCTCGGACGAGACGACGAAGCCCGTCACCCCGTCCTCGACGATCTCCGGCACCGAGCCGCGATTCCAGGCGATCACCGGGGTGCCGCAGGCCATCGCCTCGATCATCACGAGGCCGAACGGCTCCGGCCAGTCGATCGGGAACAGCAGCGCGGTCGCGCCGCGCAGCAGGTCGCCCTTGGCCGCATCGTCGACGGGCCCGAGATAGACCGCGTCGCCGCCGAGCAGCGGGCGCACCGCGCGGTCGAAATAGCCCGGATTGCCGGCATCGACCGTGCCGCCCAGGCGGATCGGCAGGCCGGCGGCGCGGGCGACCCGGATCGCGGTATCGGGCCGCTTCTGGTCGGTCATCCGCCCGACGAAGGCGAGATGCGAGCCGGGCGGGAGGGACGCCGCGTAGCGGTCGCGGTCGATGCCGTGATGCACCACGCCGGCGCGGTTCGCGGCCGGGATGCCGGCCGCTTGCGCGGCCGAGATCGCCGCCACCGGCAGGTCCGGAAACCCCTCGAAGAACAGCGCCCGGTCGAGCTCGTCGACCCGCCAGTGGATCGTCGTCAGGCTGCGGCCGCGGCGCTCGCCGAGAAGCGCGGCGTGGGCGAACTCGCCGTGGCAATGGACGATGTCGAACGCGTCGAGGTGCCGGCGCAGCGCCTCGAGCTGCAGGGCGTCGAGGGCGGCCGGCACGCCGGGCGCGACGCGGCCGTAGCGCCGCTCCAGGGCGGCAAGGCTCGGGTAATTACCGATACGGGGTAAGTGTGTCGCACTGTCCGAGGGAGCGAACAGCGTTACCTCCACGCCCAAGCTTCGCAGCGCCGTGCTCAGGTCGTGAATGACCCGCTCCGTGCCGCCGTGATGCTCCGGAGGGATGGGAAAGATGTTCGGGGCGACTTGGGCGACACGGATCACCGACTATACCTCACTCGAACCGTCCTGTTCGTCGGGGTTCTCCGCTGCGGCAGCGGAATGATGTTCGTTTTACACGTCGCCCTGCAGGGATGCCTGCGCGGCCGGGACGTCGTCTATGGGCTCACCGCCGATACCGGCGGCCATATCCGTTACCTGCTCGACCTCGTTGCCGCCTCGGCGCAGGATCCCGGCATCGCCCGGATCGTGGTGGCGACGCGCCTGTTCGACGGCCCGCCCGGCCCCGATTACGCCGTGCCCGAAGAGCGGCTCGGCGACAAGGTCGCGCTGGTGCGGTTGGCGAGCGCATCCCCGGGTTACCGCACCAAGGAGGAGATGCACGCGGAGGTCGCGAGCTTCGCCGAGAGCCTGATCGCCTGGATCGCCCGGCAGGGCCGGGCTCCCGACCTGATCCACGCCCATTACGCCGATGCCGCCGCGGTGGCGGCGCTCGTCGAGGCGCGGCTCGGCATCCCGTTCGTGTTCACCGCCCATTCGCTGGGCCGGGTCAAGGCGGTGATGCTGGGCGGGGACGCCGCGGACCATCCCGGCCTCGCGCGCCGGATCGCCACCGAGGAGGCGGCCCTCGCCCGCGCGAGCCTCGTCATCGCCTCCTCGCGCGACGAGGCGGAGGTGCAATATGCGGGCTATGCCGCCTACGATCCCGGCCGGATCCGCGTCCTGCCGCCGGGCAGCGACCTCGCCCGCTTCGCCGACAGCCGCCCCGATCCGCGGGTCGATGCGACGATCTCCCGCTTCCTGCACGATCCGGGCAAGCCGGTGCTCCTGGCGCTCGCCCGCCCGGTGGCGCGCAAGAATCTCGCCGCCCTGGTCCGGGCCTACGGCGAGAGCCCGGAGCTGCAGGCGCGGGCGAACCTCGTCCTCGTCGCCGGCACCCGCCAGGACATCGACGCGCTCGACGGCGAGATGGCCGGCACCCTGCGCGACCTCCTGGTCCTGATCGACCGCTACGACCTCTACGGCCGGGTCGCCTACCCGAAGACCCACCGGCCCGAGGACGTGCCGGCGCTCTACGCCCATGCCCGGGAACGCGGCGGCCTGTTCGTCAACCCGGCCCTCAACGAGCCCTTCGGCCTGACCCTGCTGGAGGCCTCCGCCGCCGGCCTGCCCCTCGTGGCGACCGACAGCGGCGGGCCGAACGACATCGTCGAGACCTGCGGCAACGGCATCCTGGTCGATCCGCGCCGGCCCGACGCCATCGCGCGGGCGGCCCTGCGCATCCTCGACGACCCGGCCCTCTATGCGGCTTGCGTCGCCGGCGGGGCCCGGGCGGCGGCGGCCTATGACTGGGACCGGCACGCCGCGCGCTACCACGCCCTGCTACGGGCGCTCCTTGCGCCGATGCCGCCGTTGCGGGCGCCGCGCCAGCTCCTGATCTGCGACATCGACAACACGCTGGTCGGCTGCGACTCGGGCTTGAGCATCTTCCGCCGCTGGCGCAGCCGGCAGGACGCGCTCGCCTTCGGGGTCGCGACCGGGCGCTCGTTCCACAGCGCCATGGCGGTTCTGGAGCAGCAGGACAGCCCGCGCCCACAGGTGATGATCACCTCGGTCGGCTCCGAGATCTACCACCTCGACGAGAACGGCACGACCTACACCGCCGACACGGCCTGGCGCGAGGCGGTCTCGGCCGGCTGGGAGCGGGAGGCCCTGCAGGCCGCGCTCGCCGGCCTCGACGGGCTCGAGCCCCAGGGGCCGCTGGAGCAGCGCGCGTTCAAGCTCAGCTATTTCGGCGACGCCGCGTCGGCCGCCCGGGTCCGCGCCCGGATCGCCAAGACGGGCCTGCGCGCCAGCGTGATCCACAGCCACGGCCGCTACCTCGACGTGCTGCCCGAGCGGGCCTCGAAGGGCAGTGCCGTCGACCACGTGCGGGCGCTCTACGGCCTGCCCGAGCGGGCGGTGTTCGTGGCCGGCGATTCGGGCAACGACATCGAGATGCTGCGCGCCCGCGTCCAGGCGATCATCGTGGCGAACTATTCCGACGACCTCGCCGGCCACGCGGCGCTCCAGCATTCCTACGTCGCCCGCGCTTCGCATGCCCGCGGCATCATCGAGGGCGTGGGGCATTTCCGCCGCGCCTTCGCGCAACCCCTCGATTCCCATGCCGGGTAATCCCGCCGCCGTGAGCGTGCTCACCCTGGTGCGCGGCCGGGCCGACCGGCTGGGCAACCTGATGCGCGGGCTCGGCCGCCAGACCGCGCGCCCGCGCGAACTGGTGATCGCGTGGATGCAGCCGGAGCCGGCGCCGGACCTGCCGGATCCCGGCTGCCCGGTCCGCCACCTCGTCGTGCCGGGCGAGCCGATGCCGCTCGCCGCCGCCCGCAACCGGGCGGCCGAGGCCGCGGCGGGCGACATCCTGGTCTTCCTCGACGTCGACTGCATCCCGGGCCGCAGCCTCGTCGCCGCCTATGCGCAGGCGGCGACGCAAGGACGCGGCCTGTTCCTCGGCGAGGTTCTCTACCTGCCGCCGAGCTCTCCTTCCGCCCCCGTCCATGACGAGGCCGCCCTCGACCGGCTCGGCCGCGCCCATCCGGCGCGCCCCCCGATCCCTGCGAGCGGCATCCGTCCCGAGCCCGATTCCGGCCAGCTCTGGGGGCTGTCCTTCGCCTTGGCCGCGAGAGCGTGGCACGCCGTCGGCGGCATGGACGAATCGTATGCCGGCTATGGCGGCGAGGAGACCGACCTCGCCGCCCGCCTCACGGCGAGCGGCCTGCCGACCTTCTGGGTCGCGGGGGCGCGGGCCTATCACCAGCACCACCCGGTCCATGTGCCGCCGCTGCAGCATTTCGCGCCGATCCTCGCCAACGCGGCGCGCTTCCGGGCCCGGCACGGACGCTGGTGCATGACCTACTGGCTCGGCCAGTTCCGCGAGGCCGGGCTGATCGCCTGGGACGAGGAGGCCGACGCCATCCGCCTCCTGCGCGCGCCCACCCCCTCCGAGATCGCCGCCTCCTTACGGCCCGACGCCCTGTTCTCCTGAAGGCCGAGACCCCATGAAGAAGCCGATCGCGTTTTTCGTCCACCATCAGGGTCGCGGCCACGCCCACCGCACCATGGCGGTGGCGGCCGAGTTCGCCCGCGACCGCCCGGTCTCGGTGCTCACCGCCGGCCCCCACCTGTTCGACGGCTTCTCCCGCGACATCGAGATCGTGGCCCTGCCGAACATGATCGGCGCCGCGGTGCCGACCCCGCGCCTCCACGCCGAGCCGACGCCGCAGGTGATGCATTGCGTCCCCCTCGGCCTCGCCGAGATGCGCCGGACGATGCGGCAGATCCTCGACCATCTCGACGAGCGCGGCGTCGGCCTGTTCGTCGTCGACGTCTCGGCCGAGATCGCGCTCCTGTCGCGCATCGCCAGCGTGCCGGCGGTGCAGATCCGCATGCACGGCGACCGCCAGGATATCGGCCATGTCGGCTCCTACGAGGCCTGCGTCGGGATGCTGGCGCCGTTCGACGCCCGGCTGGAGCAGGACGACTACCCGGCCCCTCTCAGGGCCAAGACCTTCTACAGCGGCGGACTGTGCACCAGCCTCGACCGGGTGCCGGACCGGGCCGAGGCGCGCGCCCGGCTCGGCCTCGATCCCGACCGCGAGATCGTCGTGGCGGTCACCGGCGGCGGGGGCAGCGGCACTCCCTTCGCGCCGCTCACCGTCGCGGCCCGCGCCGCGCCGGACGCCCTGTGGCTGACCCTCGGGCCGACCCACCGCGAGGGCCACGAGACCGATTTCTCCAACCTGCGCGAACTCGGCTGGGTGCCCTCGGTCACCGAGTACCTGGCGGCGGCCGACATCGTGGTCGCCTCGGCCGGCGACAACACGGTGCACGAGGTCGCCCGGGTCGGCGGCCGCCTGATCGTGATGCCGGAATGGCGCTATTTCGGCGAGCAGACCCGCAAGGCCGAGGCCCTGGTGCGCCTCGGCGCCGCGGTCCAGGCACCCGTCTGGCCCGGCGACCTCCAGGGCTGGCGCGACCTCCTCGCCCGCGCCCGCGCCCTCGACGGACGCATCCTGCGCGACCTCTACGCGCCGGACGCGGCCTCCCGCGCCGCCGGCTGGCTCGAAGGCCTGACCGACGAACTCTGGCAGGGCGCCGCCGCCCCGCTGCGCGTCGTGGCGGCCGGCTGAACCCACCCCATCACCCTCTGCCGGAGCCGAGAGCCCGCATGTCCACCATCTCCGTCGTCACCCTGGCCAAGGGCCGGCCCGCCCACCTCGCCAACGTCCTGCGCGGCCTGGAGCGCCAGACGACGGCGCCCGTCGAGTTCATCGTCGCGGTGATGCAGGACGACCTCTACGATCTTCCGCAAGCCCCGTTCCCGGTGCGCCAGATCCGGGTGCCGGGCGAGGCCCTGCCGCTCGCCGCCGCCCGCAACCGCGGCGTCGCGGCCGCCACCGGGGACATGATCGTCTTCCTCGACGTCGACTGCATCCCGGCGCCCGGCCTCGTCGCCGATTACGCGCAGGGGCTTGCCACCCTCGACGGCCTGCTGATGGGCGAGGTCCTGCACCTGCCCGAGCGCGCGACCCTCGGCGACTGGACCTACGCGGACCTGGCCGCGGTCGCCGAGAAGCATTCCGACCGGAGCGGCCCCCCGGCCGCCGGGATCGAGATCTGCCGCGATTACCGCTGCTTCTGGTCGCTCAACTTCGCGATCCGGCGTGCCACGTTCCTCGCCACCGGCGGCTTCGACGAGCGCTATACGGGCTATGGCGGCGAGGATACCGATTTCGGCAAGCTCCTCGACCGGCACGGGCTGCCGATCGCCTGGATGAAGGGCGGCCTCGCCTATCACCAGTACCACCCGCACCACATGCCGCCGGTCCACCACCTCGACAGCGTGGTGCGCAACGCCGAACTGTTCGAGGCCAAGTGGGGCTACCGCACCATGGGCCACTGGCTCCACGCCTTCCGGGTGATGGGGCTGATCGACGACACGCCGGACCGGCCGATCCGCATCCTGCGCCGCCCGGATGCCGCCGACCTCGCGCTCACCGGCCAGCAGGGCCACCAGCCCTACACCAACGCCGCCTCCGTCATCCGCGCCATCGAGGCCCGGGAGCAGGGGCCGCTGCGAGGTTCCGAGCAAGTGTCGGTCCCCGCGTGAGGATCGCGCTCCTCGCCCATCTGCGCCATCCGATCGCGCCGCCCTTCGCGGGCGGCCTGGAGGCCTATTGCTGGCACCTCGCCGAGGGGCTGACCGCGCGCGGCCACGACGTGGTGCTGTTCGCCTCCGGCGACAGCGACCCGCGCTTCGCCCTCGATGCGGTGAGCCCGGTCCACCACGAGAAGAGCTTCGCAGGGATGGAGCACCGGGGCGACCCGGCTCTGAAGGCCCATGTCGATGCCGCCTATGCGGCCGCCCTCGACCGGATCGCCCGCGGTGGCTTCGACGTCCTGCACAACAACTCCTTGAGCCGCCTGCCGCTGGAGCGGCGGCGCACCCAAGCGGTGCCCACGCTCACCTCGCTGCACGCGCCGCCCTACGAGGCCCTGCGCTGGTTCGTCCACGACAGCCCGGCGCCGGCGCATCGCCTCACCGCGACCTCGGCCGCGCATCTCGCGGCCTGGTGGCCGGACGGCGCGCCGCCGGAGGCCCGCATCCTTCATAACGGCATCGATCCCGCCGCCTGGCCCTACGGCGCGCGCGGCGACGGCAGCGCCGTGTGGAGCGGGCGCCTCGCCGCCGTGAAGGGCGCGCATCTGGCGATCGCGGCGGCGCGGCGGGCCGGCCTGCCCCTGACCCTGTTCGGCCCGATCGAGGAGCCGGATTACTGGGAGGCGCGCATCGCCCCGCTCCTCGGCGGGCCGGTCCGCTACGGCGGCCACCTGCCCGGCCCGGCGCTCGCCGCCGAACTGGCCCGCGCCTCCGTCTTCCTGTTCACCCCGTGCTGGGACGAGCCGTTCGGGCTCTCGGCGATCGAGGCGATGGCCTGCGGGCTTCCGGTCGCGGGGTTCGCCCGGGGCGCGGCGCAGGAGGTCGTCGGCGAGGCCGGCCGCCTGGTGCCGCCGGAGGACGCCGCCGCCCTCGCGGCGGCGGTTCCGGCAGCCCTCGCCATCCCGCGGACGATCCCGCGCGCGCGGGTGCTGCGCCTGTTCAGCCGCGACCATTGGCTCGACGGCTGCGAGGCCCTCTACGCCGAGATCCGCGCCCCATTCCCCGCCGCCCGAGCCGCTCCATGACCTGCCAGACCATGACCCGCCAGGGTCTCCTCGACGCGCTGTGGCACGGCCGCGATCCCTTCGCGGACCCGCCCGAAGCCTTGCGCCCCCTCGACCTCCAGGGCTGGCGCAGCGTGCATCCCTACCTGGAGGAGGCGGTGCGCGAATGGCGCCCCGGCGTGGTCGTCGAGATCGGCACGTGGAAGGGCGCGAGCACGCTGTACCTCGCCCGGGTGATGGCCGAGCACGGCATTTCCGGCACGGTGGTCGCGGTCGATACCTGGCTCGGCGCCGTCGACCACTGGGCCGACCCGGACCTGTTCGCCGAACTCCGGACCGAGACCGGCTATCCGAGCCTCTACCGCACCTTCCTGGCCAATATCCTGCGCGAGGGCGTGGCCGACCGGGTGGTGCCGCTGCCGCTCGATTCGGTCAATGCCGCCGCGCTGATGCGCCTGCGCGGCGTGACCGCCGACGTGATCCATCTCGATGCCGGCCACGAGGAGGCCTCGGTGGCGGCCGACCTCCGGGCGTGGTGGCCGGTCCTGCGTCCCGGCGGTCTGTTCATCGCCGACGATTACGACCGCCTCGGCGGCAAATTCCCCGGCGTGGGCCGCGCCGTGGACGCGTTCTGCGCGGAGCACGGCGTGGCCGGGCCGTGGTCGTTCCGCGGCAAGGCGAAGTTCGTCAAGCCGGAGTAGGGTGAGCCATGACGGGGCGGACCGATGGACGGGGACCGCTCTTCGGTGCTTCGCCTCATGCGACGTCCCGCCCGGCCGGCCGGCTCTCCGGCGGCGCGGCATCCCGGCGCCGGGCCCGGTCGGCGATGCCGCGCAGGTCGGCCACCATGGCATCGGTTTGCGCGTCCCTGTCGGCCTCGGAGAGAAAGGCCGGCCCGCGCAGCCGCCAGACGACCAGAGCCGCCACGGCCGCACAGATGCTCCCGCCCAGCGGGACGGACAGAACGGCGATCAGCGGCCCGAACGGGGCCATCGCGGCCCCGGTCGCGAGGCCGCCGGCAATCGCCACGAACACGAACAGCAGCATCGGGACCATCTCCGGGACGGGAATCTATGCCGACCGAGAGGTTAAGGACGCGATACCTCGTCGGCAACGGGGCAACCGGCATCCGTAGCGATTCCGGTCCCGGCCAGTACCGCCGAGAGCGGGCCACGCCGATGACAAGGGACGGAACGGGCGCTTCCCGACCTGACAGGGCACGAGGCAGGTCCGGATCGCCACACCCCTGCGCCAGCCCCACGGCGCCGGCTCGCCCCGCCGGGTGGTCGTGCAAGCCGCGGAATGTGTCGCACCGGTCTGTATGACCTGTGGAACAAAGTGCTGATCCTCCCTCGGTTTCGCGGACACCTCTGATACGCTCGTTACGGGCGGGAAAGGTGTTTGATGGCAAAGACACGACGCGAGTTCACCCCCGAGTTCAAACGCGAGGCGGTCGCCCTGCTCGAGAGCAGCGGCCGGTTGCAGCTGCAGATCGCCGCGGAACTCGGGATCCAGCCCTCCATGCTGCGCCAGTGGCGAACCGTGCTGATGAAGGGCTTGCCGCCAAAGCGACCCGCAGGCTTGCCGGGCCCCCCCTCCTACGAGCCTCGTTGCCTCGCCGTCCGATCAGGCAGCGGAGATCGCCCGGCTGCGCCGTGAGCTCGACCGGACGCGCATGGAGCGCGACGTGCTAAAAAAAGCGACCGGCATCGTCACGCAGATGCCCAGATGACGTTCGCCTTCATCGAGCAGCATGCGACCACCTGGCCGGTGCGTCTCATGTGCCGCGTGCTCGGAGTGTCCTCCAGCGGGTACTCCGGATGGCGAGCACGTCCCGAGAGCGCTCGTTCGGCGTCCAATCGGCAACTCTTCGACGACGTGCAGCGGATCCAGG
>NZ_JAAKGV010000022.1 GCF_011043735.1 Methylobacterium sp. DB0501
GCCGCCGCCGGCCATGAACAGCATGTCGCCCTGGCCCAGGAGCTGCTCGGCGCCCATCTCGCCGAGAATGGTCCGCGAGTCGATCTTCGAGGTCACCTGGAACGAGATCCGGGTCGGGAAATTCGCCTTGATCGTGCCGGTGATCACGTCCACCGACGGGCGCTGCGTCGCCATGATCAGGTGCAGGCCGGCCGCACGCGCCATCTGGGCGAGGCGCTGGATCGCCCCCTCGATGTCCTTGCCCGCCACCATCATCAGGTCGGCCATCTCGTCGACCACGATCACGATGTAGGGCAGGGGCGCGAGGTCCATGACCTCGTCCTCGTAGACCGCCTCGCCGGTCTCGCGGTCGAAGCCGGTCTGGACCGTGCGGGTGATCACCTCGCCCCGCGCCCGCGCCTCCGCCACCCGGGCGTTGAAGCCGTCGATGTTGCGCACCCCGAGCTTCGACATCTTCTTGTAGCGCTCCTCCATCTCGCGCACCGCCCATTTGAGGGCGATGACCGCCTTCTTGGGATCGGTGACGACGGGGGAGAGCAGGTGCGGGATGCCGTCGTAGACGGAGAGTTCCAGCATCTTGGGATCGACCATGATGAGGCGGCACTCCTCCGGTGTCATCCGGTAGAGGAGCGACAGGATCATGGTGTTGATGGCGACCGACTTGCCCGAGCCGGTGGTGCCCGCGACCAGCAGGTGGGGCATGCGGGCCAGATCGGCGATGATCGCCTCGCCGCCGATGTTTTTCCCTAAGCAGAGCGCGAGCTTCTGCTTGGTCTCGGCGAAGGCCGGCGAGGCGAGGAGCTCCCGCAGGTAGACGGTCTCGCGCTTGGCGTTCGGCAACTCGATGCCGATGGCGTTGCGGCCCTGCACGACCGCGACGCGGGCCGAGATGGCCGACATCGAGCGGGCGATGTCGTCGGCGAGCGAGATGACGCGGCTCGACTTGGTGCCCGGCGCCGGCTCCAGCTCGTAGAGCGTGACCACCGGGCCCGGACGTACGGCGAGAATCTCTCCGCGGACGCCGAAATCCTCCAGCGTCGATTCGAGCAGGGTGGCGTTCTGCTCCAGGGCGTCGGTCGAGACCGCGGCGCTGGGCGCCGGGTGGCGCGGCTCGGCGAGCAGCGTCAGCGCCGGCAGGTCGTAGGAATCCGGCGAGGCCGGCGCGGGCGCGGGGCCGCGGCGGGTCTGGATCGGCGGGGGAGGGGGGGCGACGCGGCCGCGCGGGGCCGGCTCCGCACCGTCCTCGTCATCCGCCAGGTCGTCGTCGAGGACGGGCTGAGCCCGGCGCGGGGCCGGCGCGGCGCGGCGCGGCTCCTCGGCGAAGACCGGCTCGCGGCGACCCGATTTGGCGGGCCGCTCGGCAGGGCGCTCGGCAGAGCGCTCGGGAAGACTCTCCGGCTCGTCCCAGCCCTCGGCCTCGCCGGGCTCGGCGAAGGCGCGGCGGGCGGCGAGCGCCGGCGAGTTGCCCGAATAGGGATCGGCCGCGCCGTAGCGCCAGGAGCCGTCGCGGACCGACTCGATCTTCTGCGCCACGGCGCTGCGGGCGCTCATGGCGAGGTGGGCGAGCGCCCCGAGGGAGGCGAGGCCGAGGCCCGGCGATTCGTCGTCATGGGGGGCCGGCGTGCGGCGGGCCTGCCGCTCGTCGTAGCGGCTGACCACGGGCGCGTAGGATTCCGCCTCGTCGTCGCCGTCCTCGTCCTCGATCAGACCGAAGCCGCAGGCACCGGTGAGGCTGACCACCGCCACCGCCGCGTAGAGGAAGCCCGCGAAGGCCCCGGCCGGGCCGGCGATCGCCTTGGCGGCGGCGAGCAGCGCATCGCCGGCGACGCCGCCGAGACCGGTCGGCAGCGGCCAGCGCGCGGTCGGCGGCAGGGCGCTCGCCATGCCGCTCGCCGCCCCGAAGCCGATGATCCACAGGACCAGCCGCAATTGCAGCCGCGCCAGGCGATGGGTGCGCAGGAGCCGCATGCCCCACACCGCCGGCGGCAGCGCGAAGGCGAGGGCGCCGAGCCCCAGGAGCTGCATGCCGAGATCCGACACCACCGCGCCGCCGAAGCCGAGCAGGTTGCGGGCGCCCCGCGACGTGGCGTGGTTGAGGCTGGGATCGTCGATCGACCACGTCGCCAGGGCCACCGTGAAGCACGCCGCCCCGACGAGCAGGGACAGGCCGGTGACCTCCGTCGCCCGCCGCGTCAGGAACGCGCGGAGCGTGTCGATGAGGCCATCGTAGGGCGATGCCGAGCGACGAAGCGAACGCATGCGGGGCTGGACCGGGTACGCGGAACTGGACCGTGAGGATGGGGCGGTGCGGTTAATGCCCATTTAAGGCTAACTGCGTCTTGCGGCATTGCGGGAGAAACGCGCGAAGGCGCTGGACCTGCTGGGGTTTCCGACGGATGGGCGGGGTCGGCCGGCCTGCCGCGCGCGAGGCGTCCACGGCTCCTCGTCTTGCCCGATTCCGTCCTGCCCGGTCCCGCAACGCGCATGCGGGTCCCCTCCCGATCCTGTGCGCGATGCAAAAAAGCCCCGGCGCAACCGCACCGGGGCCTTTCCGCTCTCTCCGATGAGCCGGGGCGCACACGCCCCGGCCGCCGATCTCAGTAGTTGTAGGCCCGCTCGCCGTGATCGGCGAGATCCAGGCCCTCGCGCTCCTCGTCCTGGGTCACGCGCAGGCCGACCACCACGTCGACGATCTTGTAGAGGATCGCCGAGCCGACGCCCGACCAGATGATGGTGAAGCCGACCGCCTTGGCCTGGGACAGGAAGGCCGGGCCGAACTCGTAGGCTGCGGCCACCAGCTCGCCGGGCTTCGTCGCGTAGTCGGGGGCACCGACGCCGCCGAGCGCCGGGTTGACCAGGATGCCGGTGGCGAGCGCGCCCAGGATGCCGCCGACGCAGTGCACGCCGAAGACGTCGAGGGAGTCGTCGTAGCCCAGCGCGTTCTTGACGGTCGAGCACATCACGAAGCAGACGGCGCCGGCGACGAGGCCGAGCACGATCGAGCCCATCGGGCCGGCGAAGCCGCAGGCCGGGGTGACGGCGACGAGGCCGGCGACCGCGCCCGAGAGCATGCCGAGCAGCGAGGGCTTGCCCTTGGCGGCCCACTCGACGAGCAGCCAGGACAGGCCGGCCGCCGCGGTGGCCACGAAGGTGTTGATCATGGCGAGGGCCGCCGAGCCGTTGGCCTCGAGGTTGGAGCCGGCGTTGAAGCCGAACCAGCCGACCCAGAGCAGCGAGGCGCCGATCATCGTCATGGTGAGCGAGTGCGGAGCGAGCAGGTCGCGGCCGTAGCCGATGCGCTTGCCGAGCATCAGGCAGCCGACGATGCCGGCGATGCCCGCGTTGATGTGCACCACGGTGCCGCCGGCGAAGTCGAGGGCGCCCCACTTGAACAGCAGGCCGGCATCGGCGTTGACGGCGTCGAGCGCGTCCTGAGCCGCCTTCTTGGAGGCCTCGTCGGTGGCCGCTGCCAGCGCCTTGGCGGCGTTGCCGACCGCGTCGGGGCCGCCCCAGTACCAGACCATGTGGGCCATCGGGAAGTAGATGAAGATCAGCCACAGCGTGCTGAACAGCAGCAGGGCCGAGAATTTCATGCGCTCCGCGAAAGCGCCGACGATCAGCGCCGGGGTGATCATCGCGAACGTCATCTGGAAGCAGATATAGACGTATTCGGGGATGACGACGCCGTTCGAGAACGTGGCCGCGGTCGAGTTGGCATCGACGCCGCGCAGGAACGCCTTCGAGAAGCCGCCGACGAAGTCGTTGAGGCCGCCGCCATTGGTGAAGGCGAGGCTGTAGCCGAAGAATACCCAGACGATGCAGGCGACGCAAACGATGGCGAAGACCTGGGTCAGCAGCGACAGCATGTTCTTGGTGCGCACCAGGCCGCCGTAGAACAGCGCCAGGCCGGGCACCGACATCATCAGCACCAGCGCGGACGAGATCAGCATCCAGGCGGTGTCGCCCTTGTTGGGCAAGGGCGCCGCCGCCGCGGCCGGCGCTGCCGTCGCCGCCTCGACGGTCGGCGTCTGCGCCAGGGACGGCTCCACCAGGAGGAGCGCCAGCGCGGCGCCTCCCAGGCCCAGAGCCAGGACGTTGCGAAGCTTCATGGAAGAGGAACTCCCGATGGAATCGAAGGCAATCTTGCGAAGGGGGCGGCGGGGCGCGAAAACAGGCCCCGCCCGCGGCGCGTCAGAGGGCGTCGACGTCGGTCTCGCCGGTGCGGATGCGCACGGCCTTCTCGAGCGGCATCACGAAGATCTTGCCGTCGCCGATCTGCCCGGTGCGGGCGGCGGCCGCGATGGTGTCGACGACGTTCGAGACGAGGTCGACGGCGACCGCCACCTCGATCTTGAGCTTGGGCAGGAAGCTGACGGCGTACTCGGCCCCGCGATAGATCTCGGTGTGCCCTTTCTGCCGGCCGTAGCCCTTCACTTCGGTCACGGTCAGGCCGTGCACGCCGATGCTGGTGAGGGCGTCGCGGACCTCCTCCAGCTTGAACGGCTTGATGATGGCCATGACGATCTTCATGGGACGAGCCCCCTTTCGAATTGGCGCCCCCGCCCGGCGCTCGGGCCGGGACGGGGCGTGATCCGGAGCCCCCAGGTTGCCCCCTGGTCCCGGCGCCGGTCTCGAAAGGGTAAATCAAGGTTCGTGCCAGAAATCCGCGCCGGACCTACGGACAAGCTGCCCGGTTCCTGGGCCGATTGCGGAGATTGAAGCCGCTCGCGGCGGCAATGCAGATCAAAAAACCGGCAATTGCTCAATCGTGATGCATATGCCGGGTTCAGGCCTCGGGCTCGGGAGCGATGCGCTTGCGGCGGATCATGCCTTCCTGCGCCACCGAGGCCACCAGGGTGCCGTCGCGGGTGAAGATCAGCCCGCGGGAGAAGCCGCAGCCGCCCGACGCGCTCGGGCTGTCCTGGGCGTAGAGCAACCACTCGTCGGCCCGGAACGGGCGGTGGAACCACAGGGCGTGGTCGAGGCTCGCCGGCTGGATCTCGCTCTCGAACACCGTGCGGCCGTGGGGCGCGAGCGAGGTGTCGAGGAGCGTCATGTCGGAGGCGTAGGCGAGCACCGCCTGGTGGATCGCCGGATCGTCGGGCAGGGCCGAGGTGGCGCGGATCCAGACGTGGAAGCGTGCCGGCCCGGGCTCGCGCGAGCCGTAGCGGGCGAGCTCGACCGGGCGCAGCTCGATCGGCCGCTCGCGCTCGAAATAGGCCCGGACGGGCTCGGGCATGCGCGGCAGCATCGAGGCCTTGAGCGCGCCCTCGCCCGGCAGGTCCTCGGGGTTCGGCACCGCCGGCATCGTGGCCTGGTGGTCGAAGCCCGGCTCCTCGACGTGGTAGGAGGCCGACATCGAGAAGATCGGCCGCCCGTGCTGGATTGCCACCACGCGGCGGGTGGTGAAGCTGCGGCCGTCGCGGATCCGGTCGACCTCGTAGATGATCGGGACCTTCGGGTCGCCGCCGAGCAGGAAATAGGCGTGGAGCGAGTGCGGCCGACGCTCGGGCGGCACCGTCCGGGTCGCCGCGACGAGGGCCTGGCCGATCACCTGGCCGCCATAGACCCGCTGCCAGCGATCCTTCGGCGAGCGGCCGCGGAAGAGGTTCTGCTCGAGCGGCTCCAGATCGAGGATGTCGAGAAGGTCGGCGACCGCGTGCAAGGGACGATATCCGGGCTGGTGGAGGGGCGCGTAGCTGACGCAGGCCGATGCGCGCCGTCAAGCGACGCAGGGGCTCGCGTTATGCTATGAGCCTGCCCACCGGATGAGCAGCGGGCGATCGCGACATGGTGCAGGGTGACGGCGTGAGCGGGCGACGGGGCGCGGGGCGGGAGATCGTGGTCGCGGGCGGAGGATTGCCGGGGCTCGCCCTGGCGCTCGCCCTGCGCCAGGCCCTCGGCGAGGCCGTGCGGGTCACGGTCTGCGATCCGGCCTTCGGCCGCGCGGACGCCCCGCGGGACCTGCGCGCCTATGCGGTGGCGGCCGCCGCCCGGCGGATGCTGGAGCGCCTCGGCGTATGGGACGCGGTCGCTCCCGGCGCCCAGCCGATCCGCGAGATGGTCATCACCGACAGCCGCCTCGCCGACCCGGTGCGGCCGACCTTCCTGACCTTCGAGGGCGAGGTGGCCGAGGGCGAGCCCTTCGCGCACATGGTCGAGGGCGGCGGCCTGCTCAATGCGTTGCGTGAGGCCGCATCGGCGGCCGGCGTGGTGCTGGAGGCAAGCCCCGTCGCCGCGGCGGTGCCGGCGGCCGACCGGATCGCCGCGCGCCTGCCGGACGGGCGGTCGATCCGGGCCGACCTCGTCGTGGCGGCGGACGGTGCCCGCTCGCGCCTGCGCGAGGCCGCCGGCATCGGCTGGGTCGGCTGGTCCTATCCGCAATCCGGCATCGTCGCGACGGTGGCGCATGAGCGCGACCACGAGGGCCGGGCGATCGAGCACTTCCTGCCCTCCGGCCCCTTCGCGGTGCTGCCGCTGCCGCCCGGCGGCCCGCTCGGCCACCGCTCGTCGATCGTCTGGACCGAGCGGCAATCCGAGGTGCCAGCCCTCCTCGGTGGCGGGCCCGAGGAGGCGCTGATCGAGGTCGAGCGCCGCTTCGGCCTCACCCTCGGGCGCATCGCCCTCGAATCGCCGCTCAGGGCCTATCCGCTCGCCTTCGGCATCGCCCGCCGCTTCGGCGCGAAGCGCCTGCTGCTCCTCGGCGACGCCGCCCACGTCATCCATCCGATCGCCGGCCAGGGCCTGAATCTGGGCCTGCGCAGCGCCGCCGCCCTGGCGGAGGCACTGACCGATACGATGCGCCTCGGCCTCGATCCGGGCGGCCCGGAGGCTTTGGAGACCTACGAGCGCAGCCGCCGCTTCGACACGCTGGCGATGGGGGCGGCCACCGACGGCCTCAACCGCCTGTTCTCGACCGACGCCCTTCCGGTCCGCCTCGCCCGCGACCTCGGCCTCGGCCTCGTCGACCGGCTGCCGGGGCTGAAGCGGATGTTCATCCGCGAGGCGGCGGGGTTGCGCGGGCGCCAGCCGCGGTTGATGCGGGGGGAGGCGTTGTAGGGAAGGTCGTCGCGCCGCCTTCAGGCTCCCGACGGCTTTTTTTCGCTTTCCATGTCGCCTCGGCGCTGCGAAAGCGGAGTCCGGGGTCCAGGACCGCATGTGACTGAGTAGTACCACCGGACCGATGCGTCAGAATCTTGGACCGCTGGTATTCAAGAGGCGAACAGTGTCTCGCCTCACTGTTCCAATACCGGCGCGTCTCGATCCCGGGCTCCGCTTTCACGGCCCCGGGACGATGCAGAGGGCGGCGGACCGGTAGAGCCGGCCCGGGAAGCGCACCGAAAACCTACCGCAGATCCCCCACATGGCTGACCGCGAAATGCGTCAGCTCGGTCAGCGTCGCCAGTCCGAGGCGCTGACGCAGGCCCGCGCAGGCATTGGTCACGGTCTTGTAGCTCACCGACAGGTCCTCGGCGATCGCCGCGTAGCCCCGTCCTTCCGCGAGCAGGGCCAGGATCCGCCGCTCGCGCGGGCTCAAGGAGCCGAGCAGGGAACGGCGCGGATCGGCCTGGAGCAGGGCGACCTCGGTGGCCAGCCGCCCGTCGAGATAGGGCCGCCCGGCCCGGACCTGCTCGTAGGCCCGCACCAGGTCGCCGGCTGGCGCGTCCTTGAGCACGTAGCCGACGGCGCCGGCGGCGAGCGCCCGGGCGACGATCGCCGGGTCGGCGTGCATGCTAAACACCAGCACGCGGGTCGCGGGCGCCCGCTTGCGCACCCGTCCGACCAGCGCCAGGCCGGCAAGGTCCCGGCCCGGGAAGGCGAGATCGATCACCGCCACCTCCGGCCGGTGGCGCAGGATGGCGCGGTAGCCCTCCGCCAGGCCGGCGGCGCCCCATACCTCGGCCCCCGCATCCTCCAGCAGGCGCCGGGCGCCCTGCAGCACGATCGGGTGGTCGTCGACCACGACGAGGCGGGTCACGGGGCGTCCTCTTCCTGGGTCTCGGGTCCGATGGGGAGCGTGATGCGCAGCGACGTGCCCGGCTCGCGCGGCACGAGTGCCAGCCGGCCGCCCAGGGCCTCGACCCGCTCGCGCATCCCGGGCAATCCCCGTCCTTCGCCCCATCCTTCGCCCCGTCCCTCCCCCCACGCCTCGCCGCTTGTCCCGTTCAGGCCGCTGCCGTCGTCGTCGACGCTGAGCCGGAGGCCGTCGCCCTCGTCCGCGACCTCGACCGTCACCCGCGACGCACCGGCATGGCGCAGCGCATTGGTCAGCCCTTCCTGCACGCACCGATAGAGGGTGAGGTCGACGAGGTCGCCGTAGCCGGCCTTCAGGGCAGCGAAGCGGCCCTCGACCGCGGTCTCGGGATGATGCCGCGCGGCCTCACGCACCAGGAGTTCGAGGCAGCGGCTCAGGGGAACCTGGCCGAGGCCGGCCGGGCGCAGGCGGTTGAGCAGGGCCCGGTTGATGGTCTGCACCCGGGTGACGATCGCCGCGATGTCGTCGGTGCGCTGGATGAGGCGGGTGCGGGCCGGCTCGTCGAGGGCGGCGGCGATGCGGGCGATCGAGGAGGAATTGGCCTCCAGCGCGAACAGGCACGGGCCGAACTCGTCGTGAAGCTCGAGCGCGGTGCGGCGGCGTTCGTCCTCCTCGGCGGTCAGCACGCGGCGGTGGAGCCGCAGGTTCGCGGCCCGCGCCGCGCCCAGGGTCTCGGCGAGGTGGTTGAACCGGGCGGCGATGACCGCGAGCTCGCGGGTATCGGGCCGGTCGACCCGGGCGCCGTAATCCTGCTGCTCCAGCCGCGTCAGCCCGGCGGCGAGCTGGGCCAGCGGGCTCAGGATCCGCCCGAACGCGACGAAGAGGATCGCCAGCATGGCGAGGCTCAAGGACAGGCCGGTGAGAAAGAGGGCGAGGGCGTAGCCCCAGACCTCGTCGATCTCGTCCGAGGGCTCGGCGGTGACGAGCGCCGTGCCGATGCGGCTGCCGCGCAGCACCAGCGGGACTTCGTGGCGTTGCGCCGGCGGGGCGATCAGGCGGGCGAACCAGGCCGGCGCCCGCCGGGTGCCCTCGCGGCGCGTGCCGGCTGCCACCGGCCGGTTGGCGGCATCGAGCAGCGTGACCCGCACGTGGCGCAGGCCCTGGAAGCGGTAGGACAGGGTGCGGAACAGGCCGGAGAGCGGCGCGTCCTGCAGGGCCTGCAGGGTCTCGGCAACCAGCGGCTCGACCACCGCCATCGAGGCCGCGGTCTCGATCTCGGTCGCGGTGCGCGCCTTGTGGATGATGACGGCGCCCGAGATCGCGGCCGCCACCAGGTTGAGGAGGACGACGACCACCATCAGCCGCGCCCGCATCGGCCGGCCGGACCAGAGGGCGGGCAGACGCTGCCGCGGGGCGGCGACGTCCGCGGACGAGGACCGCCGCGGGGCGGCACCCTCCGGGAGGGGCGGCGGGGTGGGGGCGGGACGCGGAAACACGGGCTCTCGGGGGAGCGGGGGAGGCCCCGCGACACGAGCCCGGCCGCGGGCTCCCTGTCAATGCGGGCGGCCGGGCTTGCGGCCGCCCCGTTCGATCACGGCTACCAGGTCATCCGCACGCCGCCATAGACCGAGAGCGGCTGGACCAGGGTGGTGGTGCGGGGGTCGTTCAGCACGTAGCGGCCGGCGAAGTTGTCGTCGCGCTCCAGGAAGGTGCCGAAATTGGCGTAGCGGTTGTTGAACAGGTTGGTCACCAGACCGAAGATCTGGACGGTCGGCGTCAGCTGGAAACTGGTGTTGAGGTTGGCGGTGAAATAGGCCGGCAGCTTGCGGTTGATGTTCGACTCGTCGCCGCGGAAATAGGACGACGAGAACGCCTGCATGTTCATGCCGAAGCGCCATTGCGGCGTGATGGCGTAGTCGAACCCGGCCTTGATCTGGTGGTCGGGCACCAGCGGCAGCTTGTTGCCCGGGCGCACGGAGATGAGCCCGTCGTCGGCCAGCGGGTTGTTGGGCGAGGACAGGTCGCCGCGGAACTGGAAGGTGGCGTCGATGAGCGCGTAGTTGGCGTAGAGGCTCAGGCGCTCGGTGACGTACTCGGCCGCGACCTCGATGCCCTGGCGCCGGGTCGCCGGCACGTTGACGTAGTAGCCGCGCGCCGCGTTGCCCGGCACCGCCACCTGCAGGATGTCGTTGCTCAGGTCGGTGCGGAAGGCGCCGAGCTTGTAGTTGAGCAGGCCGCCCTCGTAGAAGTTCGGCACCGCGCCGCGGATGCCGGCCTCGTAGGTGCGCGCTTCCACCTGCTTCAGCGGCGGGTCGGCGACGAGCGAGTTCGGCAGCAGGCAGGGCCGGTTCGGGTTGGCGCAGGCGAGTTCGAGCGGCGTCGGCGCGCGGTTCGATTCCGAATAGCCGCCGTAGAGGGTCAGCCAGTCGTAGACGCGGTAGGTCAGGCCGGCGACCGGGTTGATGCGGTTGAAGTAGTGCGTGCCGGTGACGTCGGGCGAGAAGCCGGTCAGGTCCTGGGTGCTGATCCGGGCGAAGTTGAGCCGCGCGCCGGCGGTGAGCGAGAGCCGGTCGGTGACGTCGAACGTGTCGAGGGCGTAGAGGCCCATATAGAGGTTCGAGCCGGTGACCGAACTCGGCGCGATGCCGAGCGCGCCTGCGGTACGGATCGGCCCGATGCCGAGGCCCGGGATGTTGCCGTAGGTCGGGTTGTTCGGATCCGTGGTGACGCTCAGGTCGGGGTTGATGACGCCGAGCGTGCTCGCCGACTTGAAGCCGTAGGTCGCGACGTCGATGCTGCCGCCGACGATGAAGGTGTTTCCGTGGTCGAACAGGCGGTCGCGGTTGGTCGCCTGGAGCGTGCCGCCGTAGCCGGTCGCCTCGGTCCGGACGGTGTCGATGGTGCCGTAGGGGATGCCGGCCCGGAACGGGATCTGCTGGTTGCGCGGCCCCAGGATCAGGAACTGGTTGCGGAACTGCGCCTGGGTCTGGCCCGGCGCGGCCGAGAAGCCGTCATCCTCGAAGCACAGGAAACCGCGGAAGTTCGAGCGCGAGGAGCAATTCTCGAAGTTGCCGTCGTTGCCGTCGATCACGAACTGGCTGAAGCGGCGGACATAGGCGTTGCCCGACAGGTCCCAGGTCGGCGAGAGGTTGACCTTGCCGGTGACCTGGATCTGGCCCATCGCGGTGTCGATGGATTGCGGGTAGGTGAAGATCGCCCGCTCGTTGTCGCGGGTGAAATCGACCGGCGAGGCGGCGGCGGCGCCGAAATAGGTCTTGGCGCCGGAGGCGATGATGTGGAACTCGGAATCGAGGGTGCGGTGGCCGATATCGGCGTAGACCCGGCCGATCTCCGACGGCGACTGGTAGCGCCAGCCGGCGTCGCGCAGGCCCTCGCCGGCGAAGTAGAAGCTCCAGGGGCCGATCACCTCGCCGTATTGCAGGGTGCCGAGGATGCGGCCGTCCGAGCCGCCCATCACCGAGACTTCCTTGCCCTGCCAGGTGAAGCCGTTCTTCATCTCGATGTTGACCGCGCCGCCGAGCGCGTTGAGGCCGAAGATCGGGTTGCCGGTGACGATGTCGATGCGGTTGATCGCGACCTGGGGGATCAGGTCCCAGTTCACCACGTCGCCGAAGGCCTCGTTGATGCGGGTGCCGTTCTGGTAGACGGCGAGGCCCTGCGGCGCGCCCTGGAGCGGCGAGGCGTCGAAGCCGCGATAGGTCAGGGTCTGGCGGAAGCTGTTGCCCTGACCGTCGGAGAGGTTCACGCCCGGGGTGGTGCGGGCAAGGGTGAAGGTCGGGTCGAGGGTGGCGCGGTCCTGCTCGAACTTCCGCGCCGTCACGGTCTCGACGGTGAACGGCACCTTGGCGAGCGAGAGCACGCCGCCGCTCTCGATCCGCTCGCCCGTGGCCGAGCGGCCGGTGCCGCCGGCGCCCGCGACCGGGGTCACCGGCACGACGTCGATCGTCTCGAGCGCGATGGTGCCTTGCGCCGCCGCCGGCGCGACGAGCGCGGCCGAGACCAGAGCGGTCGTGACGAGAAATCCCCAGCGCGACGCCACCATGCCCGACACACTCCCCCAACCGGCGCGTCTTTTCCGGTACCATCCGGCGCCGCCGGCAGGAGAGATAGCGAGCTTCACCATAAAGCCGCAATCCCGGCGGAGTGGGTATTGCACGCTCCGGTAGTCTTCGGGCAGAGTTGGTGCCCGAAGGCAGGCGGTAGTGACGCTGCGGCCACAGCCGGGAACACCCCGGAGAGCTTGCCCGGGAACATTCGGCAATCGATTTTGCTTGATGTTCCCGAGCCCTGATCTTGGCCGCGTCAGGGACGGTCGAGGGCCGCGACCGCATCCGCGCCGGTGAGGGGCGCGTCGTCCCATTGTGCCGGGCGGTGGATCGCGTCGCGCAGCATCGCCTTGTAGACGTGGCGCGGCACCTCCTCGGCGCCGAACTGGGCGAGGTGGCTGGTGACGAACTGCGCGTCGAGCAGGGTGTAGCCGCCGCGCTTCAGCCGGGCGGCGAGGTGGACCAGCGCTACCTTCGAGGCGTCGCGGGCGGTGTGGAACATGCTCTCGCCGAAGAACGCCGCCCCGAGCGATACGCCGTAGAGGCCGCCGACCAGGGTCCGGGGCTCGCCGGCATAGACCTCGACGGTGTGGCAATGGCCGAGATCGAACAATTCGCCGTAGAGGGCGCGGATGCGGGCATTGATCCAGGTGCGGGCGCTGTCGCGACGCGGCGCGGCGCAGCCCTCGATCACCGCGTCGAAATCGCGGTCGGTCACCACCTCGAAGCCGCCGTTGCGCACCGTGCGGGCGAGGCGCTGGCCGAGATGGAAGCGCTCGAGGGGCAGGATGCCCCGCTCCTTCGGCTCGACCCAGTACAGGGTCGGGTCGTCCGCATCCTCCGCCATCGGGAAGATGCCGGCCGCATAGGCCTTGAGCAGGATCTCGGAGGTGATCTCGACGTTCAGGCTGCCGTGCATCGACAGGGGTTCCGGGCGCGGGCGGGTGGGCCATTCTCCACCCGGCTCAGGCTCCGGCAAAGATAGGGCATCGGGCCTCATGCGACGAGGCGCGGCCTGCGGCTCCGGACCGCGGGCCGCGCCTGGCCCGCTCAGTTCGACGGGCCGCCGGCGGTGTTGCCGAGATTCGGGTTCATGCGGCTCGGCATCGCGGCGTTGCCGCCCTTGGCCGAGCTGACATCCGTTTCGAAGGTGCTTTGGCCGACGCCGCCGACCCGGGCCGGCACGCCCGGATTGACGACGCTGCCGGTGCTCAGCGGGTCGACCACCGGGGCGGCAGGGGCCTGATAGGCAGGAGCTTGGGCGAGAGCCGGGGTGGCCAGCAGGGCGGCCATGGCGGCGAGCTTGATCACGCGCATCATCGATTTTTCTCGGATCTGGATTGGGGCGTCGCAGCCTTGAACGGAATCAGTCACCGCATGACGCAGGCATGATCCGGTCTCTACTGGCCGTTGCTGCACAGAGAACCGACGACGCATTGCGCCGTTCCATCGCGCCCGCAAAAAACTTGCGCGCCATCGATTGCTGCTATGCCGCATCCCGAAACGCGAAGGGGCGCCTTGCGGCGCCCCTTCCTCACGACCGAATCCCGTGCGCCGTCCTCAGGCGATGTCGAGCCCGCCGGTCTTGAGGAATTCCTCGAGCCAGTGGATGTCGTAGAGGCCGTTCTGGATGTCGGCGTTGCGCACCAGGGTGCGGAACAGCGGCAGCGTCGTGTCGACGCCCGCGACCACGAACTCGTCCAGCGCCCGGCGCAGCCGCATCAGGCACTCGTTGCGGGTGCGGCCGTGGACGATGAGCTTGCCCATCAGCGAGTCGTAGTGCGGCGGGATGCGGTAGCCCTGGAAGGCCGCCGAATCGACCCGCACGCCGAGGCCCCCCGGCGGATGGAAGTAGGTGATGGTGCCGGGCGAGGGCCGGAAGGTGGACGGGTGCTCGGCGTTGATCCGGCACTCGATGGCGTGGCCCTCGACCCGCACGTCCTCCTGGCGCACCGACAGGGGAGCCCCTGCCGCCACCCGGATCTGCTCGTTGACGAGGTCGATCCCGGTGATCATCTCGGTGACGGGATGCTCCACCTGGATGCGGGTGTTCATCTCGATGAAGTAGAACTGCCCGTCCTCGTAGAGGAACTCGATCGTGCCGGCGCCCAGATAGCCCAGCTCCTGCATCGCCCGGGCGACCGTGCCGCCGATCTGCTCGCGCATCTCGGCGTTGAGCGCCGGGGAGGGACCTTCCTCCCAGACCTTCTGGTGCCGGCGCTGGAGCGAGCAGTCGCGCTCGGCGAGGTGGATGGCGTTGCCGCGGCCGTCGCCGAGCACCTGCACCTCGATGTGGCGCGGCTTCTCGAGGTACTTCTCGAGGTAGACCGCGTCGTCGCCGAAGGCCGCCTTCGCCTCGGTGCGGGCGGTCATCAGCGCGTTCTCGAGGTCGGCCTCGCTGCGGGCGACCTTCATGCCGCGGCCGCCGCCGCCGGAGGCGGCCTTGATCAGCACCGGGTAGCCGATGTCGGCGGCGATGCGCTTGGCCTCGTCGGTGTCGGTGACCCCGCCCTCGGAGCCCGGCACGCACGGAATGCCGAGGCGCTTGGCCGTGCGCTTGGCCTCGATCTTGTCGCCCATCACCCGGATGTGCTCGGCCTTCGGGCCGATGAAGCCGATGCCGTGGTGGTTGAGCACTTCGGCGAAGCGGGCATTCTCCGACAGGAAGCCGTAGCCCGGATGCACCGCGTCGGCGCCGGTGATCTCGCAGGCGGCGATGATCGACGGGATGTTGAGGTAGCTGTCGCGGGCCGGCGGCGGGCCGATGCAGACGCTCTCGTCGGCGAGCCGCACGTGCATGGCATCGGCGTCGGCGGTGGAATGCACCGCCACCGTCGCGATGCCGAGCTCCTTGGCGGCCCGCAGGATCCGGAGCGCGATCTCGCCCCGGTTCGCGATCAGGATCTTGTCGAACATGGGGGCCTGAGCAGGTTTCGCAAAAATGGCCGCCGGTCCTGCGATGGAAACCCGCGGCAGAGCCAGGGACGAAGCGGATAAAGCCTTGGCACGCCAACGCTCTATCCGCCAGACGGTCACTCGATCAGCAGGAGGGGCTCGCCGAACTCGACCGGCTGGCCGTCCTCGATGAAGATCGCCGTCACGGTGCCGGCGCGCGGCGCCACGATGTCGTTGAAGGTCTTCATCGCCTCGACGAGCAGCACCCGGGCGCCGCTCTCGACCCGCGAGCCGACCTCGACGAAGGTCTTCGCCTCCGGCGAGGGCTTGCGGTAGGCGGTGCCGACCATCGGCGAGAGCACCGCGCCCGGATGGGCGGCGAGCGCCTTCGCGTCGGCTTCGGCGGTGAGCGCCGGCGCGGCGGCGGGATGCGCGGCGGCGGGCAGGGCCGGGGCGGCGGCGGCGACCGGCACCTGGACCTGCTGCACGACGCGCTCGCGGGCGACGCGGATGCGCAGGTCGCCCTTCTCGACCTCGATCTCGCTGAGATCGGTCTCGGCGATCAGGGTCGCGAGCTCGCGCACGAGCTCGGGGTCGAAGGGGTCATGCTTGTTGTTGGAGGGCACGGCGGTCTTCGGCAATCGTGATGGAGGGGCGGGATGGCCCGCCGGGACCCGAACCCGGACGACGCGGGGGCGTCTTCATGTCCGGCGGGCGATCGGCGGGCCTCTTAGACCATGCGGCCGGCGCGCGATAGGGGCGCGGGCCGATGGACAAGGGCGGCAGGCCGGCGCTTGACCGGCTCAGCAGGTGGCGTGGCCGCACTGGCGCACGCCGGCCACCGTCTTGCGGATCGGCTCGACGCCGACGGCGCCCGGGATGATCTCGTCGCCGATGATGAAGGCCGGGGTGCCCGACAGGCCGAGCTTGTCGCCGAGGCCCACATTCTCCTGCAGCGCAGCCTGGATGTCGGGGGCCTGCATGTCCTTCTGCAGCTTGGCGATGTCGAGACCCATTTCCTTGGCCACCGCGATCGCCCTCTCGCCGTTCACCCGGCCGCGGCTCTCCAGCAGGCGGGTGTGGTAGTCGAACAGCTTGTCGCCCTTGAGCTGCTGCTTGGCCGCGAGAGCGACCTTGCTGGCCTCGAGCGAATCGGGTCCGAGGACGGGGAAGTCGCGCAGCACGACCTTCAGCTTCGGGTCGCCCTTGATCAGGGTCTGTAGGTCGTTGAGCGCCCGCTTGCAGTAGCCGCAATTGTAATCGAAAAACTCGACCAGCGTGACGTCGCCGTTGGGGTTGCCGGCGACGAAGCCGTGCGGCGAGTTGTGCAGGGTGTCGCGGGTTTCCTTGAGGGCGCTGGCCTGGGCGACCTTCTGGGCGTCCTGCTGGCGCTTCTCCAGCTCGGCCATCGCCTCCTGCAGCACTTCCGGGTTCTTGAGCAGGTAATCGCGCACCACGCCCTCGATCGCCTGGCGCTGGGCGTCGCTCATCGCGGTCGCGGCGGGGGCCTGGCCGGCCGGCGCCGCCGGCGTGGCGGTCGGCGTCTGCGCCTGCGTCGGGGCGGCCGCGGCGACGAGGCCCGCGAGGGCCAGGGCGGGCAGAAGGCGGGGCAGGGGCAGCATCGTCGTCCTCATCGGGGTCGTCCACCGTCGGTGGCGCACAATCCTGGCGCGCTCCTTGACCTGCCGGTTAGGCGGTTTCGCGGCGGCCTTGTCAAATCACGCCTGCGCAGGCGGCGGGGCGCATTCTCCGGCAAATCCCGCTATGTGCGGGGACGCACCCGCGATCCCACCGCCCAGGGCCCGTCATGTCCGATCCCGCTTCCCCGGTCTCCCGCCGCGCCGCCCGCGTCGCGCCCTTCCTGGCGATGGACGTGCTCGCCGCCGCGGCGCGGCGCGAGCGGCAGGGCGGCAGCGTGGTGCACATGGAGGTGGGCCAGCCCTCGGCCCCGGCCCCGAAACCCGCCATCGCGGCGGCGCAAAGCGCGCTCGCCTCCGGCCGCATCCCCTATACCGAGGCCTTGGGCATCGCGCCGCTGCGCGAGCGCATCGCCCGCCACTACGCCGACGCCTACGGCGTGACGGTCGCGCCGGAGCGGGTCGTCGTGACCACCGGCTCGTCGGCGGGCTTCGTGCTGGCCTTTCTGAGCCTGTTCGATGCCGGTGGGCGGGTGGCGATCGCCGCACCGGGCTATCCGGCCTATCGCTCGGTGCTCCAGGCGGTCGACCTGGAGCCCGTCGGCCTTACCCTGCGGGCCGAGGACGGCTTCGTCCCGACGGCCGCCGCTCTGCGGGCCGCCCATGCGAGCGCGCCGCTCGCAGGCCTCCTGGTGATGAGCCCGGCCAACCCGTCGGGCACGATGATCGACGAGGCGGGCCTGCGCTCCCTGGCCGGGGCCTGCCGCGAGCTGAACGTCCGCTTCATCTCCGACGAGATCTATCACGGCCTGACCTACGGCGTGCCGGCCGCCACCGCGCTCGCGGTCGATCCCGACGCGGTCGTGATCAACTCGTTCTCGAAATACTATTGCATGACCGGCTGGCGCATCGGCTGGATGGTGGTGCCGGAGGCCCTGGTGCGGCCGATCGAGCGGCTGGCCCAGAACCTCTACATCTCGGCCCCCTACCTGTCGCAGGTGGCCGCACTCGCCGCCTTCGAGGCGACCGAGGAGCTGGAGGCGGTGAAGGCCGACTATGGCCGGGCCCGCGCTCTGCTCCTCAACGAGCTGCCGGGACTCGGCCTCGGCGACGTCCACCCGGCCGACGGCGCCTTCTACCTCTACGCCGACGTCGCCCGGCTCACCAACGACTCGATCGGCTTCTGCCGCCGGATGCTCGACGAAGCCGGCGTCGCGGCGACCCCGGGCCTCGACTTCGACCCGGATGCCGGCGCGCACCACCTGCGCCTGTCCTTCGCCGGCGGCGAGGCCGAGGCGCAGGAGGCGGTGCGGCGGCTGAAGGGCTGGCTTCGCTGAGGGCGGATCCGGCGCGAGGAGGGGACATCCATGAGCGACCCGTCATGAGCCACCTGCACCCCGCCGCCGCGACCGGTTTTTCCGCCGGGGCCGACACCTACGCCAAGGGCCGGCCCGACTACCCGGCGGCGCTCGCCGGCTGGCTGCGCGAGACCTTGCGCCTCGGGCCCGGCCGCGCGGTCGCCGATCTCGGCGCCGGTACCGGCAAGTTCACCGGGCTGCTCGCCGCCACCGGCGCCGACGTGACGGCGATCGAGCCGGTCGACGCGATGCGGGCGACGCTCGCCGCGTCCTTGCCCGGCGTGACCGCGCGCGCCGGTGCGGCCGAGGCGATCCCGCTCACCGACGCAAGCCTCGACGCGCTCGTCTGCGCCCAGGCCTTCCACTGGTTCGCGACCCCGGCGGCGCTCGCCGAGATCCGCCGGGTGCTCAAGGTCGGCGGCCGGTTCGGCCTCGTGTGGAACGTCCGCGACGAGGGCACCCCCTGGGTGAGGGAGCTGACCGCGATCATGAACGCCCACGAGGGCGACGCGCCGCGCTACCACACCGGGGCGTGGCGTCGTCCGTTTCCGGCGGCGGGCTTCGGGCCGCTGCACGAGGAGTCCTTCCCGCACGGGCATCGCGGCACGCCGGGGCAGGTGATCCTCGACCGCACGCTGTCGGTGAGCTTCATCGCGGCCTTGCCGGAATCGGAGCGTGCGACGGTGGCCGGCAGCGTGCGGGCGCTCATCGATCGCACGCCGGAGCTTGCCGGGCGGGCGGAGGTGACGTTCCCGTATCGGACGCACGTCTATTGGTGCGAACGGCAGGCTTGAGCCTGTTTCCGGACGTCTCCTTCGGGAAACAGGATCACCGGCCGGCGCGGCGCCTGGGCGACGCCGACATCGGCATCGCGACGCGATCAGGCGGATTTCGCATGGCCCCTGCGCGTTCGGACAAGCGCCGTCGCCAGCCTCGGGCCGCGCGGTGGAACCCGAACCCCAAGGGACGCGGCGGCGACATGCCGCGAACAGTCGTCAGCGCGCCGTGATCGCGCCGGCGGCGGCGACCATCGTCGTGGCGGCGGCCTCGAAGGCCTGGAAGGCGGGGATCGCCCGGTCCCAGGCGCCCACGCCGAGGGCATCGGCCATCGCGGCGGCGTGGCGCCGGGCCTCGGCGCTCGCCGCGAGCAGCCGGGCGGCGGCGGGATCGGCGGGATCGATGCCGAAATCGGTCGCCGCGCCGGCGCCGAAGGGCGGCACGGCCGCGCTTGCCGAGCCGAGCCCGACCAGGGCCGCCGCGAGGCGGCGCTTCCAGGCGCCGACATCCGCCGGCAGGCGCACGAGCGCGTAGGCCGGCAGGTTCCGGGCCGCCCCGGCATCGAGGGCGCCCTGCGCCGCCGTCTCGGCCCGCACCAGGATCGTCATCAGGCCATCGATCTCGTCGCGGGTCTTCTGTGCCTTGCCGGCGACCTGCTGCACGCCGGCGGAGATCTCCGCGGTCGCGGCCTCCTGCTGGCCCAGCACGTCGGCGAGGGCCCGGATTCCCTCCGCCGAGCGGGCGACGGCCTCGCCCTCCTGCGCCACCCGGGCCTCGACCCGGGACACCGCGGCGCTGCCCTCCGCCACCGCGTGGCGGCTCTCGGCGACGGCGGCCTGGATCGCCGCGAGTTCCTGCAGCAGCACCGACAGGCGGCCGCGGATCTGCTCGGTCGCCCGCGCGGTCTGGCCGGAGAGCTGCTTGACTTCCGCCGCCACCACGGCGAAGCCGCGGCCGGCCTCGCCGGCCCGGGCCGCCTCGATCGTCGCGTTGAGCGCCAGGAGGTTGGTCTGGCTCGAGATCGCCTCGATCGTCCCGGCCATCTCTTGGATCTGGAGCGCGGCGCCCTCGAATCCGGTCAGGCGCTGCTCGATCTGGCCGGCATGGGTCTCGATCGCCGCCATGGTCCGGCTCGCCTCGCGCATGTCCGTGGCGCAGGCGGCGATGCCGCCGGTCGCTCGCTCGGCGACGTCCGCGCTGGCCTGCGAGCGGCCGGCGAGTTCGCGGGTCGAGGCCGCGATCTCCTCCACCGCCGCCGCCATGGCGCGGGTCTGTGCGGCGATCTCGCCGGCATCGTGCGTCATCCAGCCGAGGACGGTGGCGCCCTCCGAGGCCTCGGCGGCGATGCGGGCGGTCTGGCCGAGATCCGAGGCGGCGCTGCCGCGCAGTTGCGCGACGAGGCGCCCGAGGGCGCCGGCGAGCCGGCCGGTCCCGAGTTCCGCCCCGGCCGCCCCGGCGCGGTCGACGAGGCCGGCCAGGCGGTCCTCGACCATCTCGGGCGTCTCAACGACGGCGGGCGGTGGGGTGCGACGGGAACGGAACATGACAGAGACTCACCGAGGAATGAGCTGATTTCGTCCGAGCCCCGTATCGGTTCCGTTAACGGAGCACCGAACTTGGCGTTTATCGCGTTACATTACCGGGATGAGCGTATGAGGTTCGACGCTGCGGTCCACAGCATCCGCGTACGGAACATCTTCCTGCTGCTTGATTGCTCCAGCGTTGCATGGGCCGCGCGGGGTATAGAGGGCCAATCAGAACGACGACGGGCCGCCCCCTCCCGGAGTACGGCCCGTCGCGATGCGTCATGATGCGTGTCGGGACGGGCGTTCCGCCCGTCCCGGGATCGGTCACTCGCCGCCGATCGCCGCCTTGGTGCGGGACCACCAGCCGGCCCGCTTCGGACGGTCCGGATCGGGCGGGGTCAGCACGACCGCCACCGGCTCGGGTTCGGGCTCCGGCGCGGGAGCCGGGGCCGCAGGCTCGGAGGCCTGTACCGGCTCGGCCGAACTCTCCTCGCCCGACCTGGGTGCGTCGGAGCGGGCGGGGGCCGGAGCTTCGATCGCCGCGGCCGTCAGGGCCTCGCGCTCGAGGGCGGGCAGGTCCGGAGCCGGGAGATCAGGCGCCGCGACCGGGCTGCCGACCGCCGTGGGCGCCGGTCCGGCGATCTCGTCGAGGGCGACGATCTCCTCGGCCAGCGCATCCTGCACCAGGCTGCCGCCGGCCTCCGGAGCCTCGGCCCCGACGACGATCTCCTCGCCGATCGAGCCGCCGGTCTCCTCGAAGCGGTCGCGTCCGCGGCCGCCGCGGCGCCCGCGCCGGCGCCGGCGGCTCAGGGCCTCCTCCCTGCTCTCGCGTTCGTCGCGGGCCGGAGCGGCGCCGTCCTCGGTGATCGGGATCGAGACGGACTCGGAGCCGCCGGCCTCGGCGGGGGCCGGCTCAGGCCCCTCCTCGCCCTCGCCGCCCTCGGCCTCCGCCTCGTCGGAGCGCTCGCCGCGACCGCGCCGGCGGCGCCGGCGACGGCGACGCTTGCCCCCGCCCTCGTCCTCGCCGCGGGGCGCGCCGTCGGCGGCCTCGGCCTCGCCGGCCTCCGCCTCCCCGGTCTCGTCCTCGCCTTCCGCCTCGGCCTCGGCCTCGTCGGCCTCGGCTTCCTCGACGATCTCCTCGTCCTCGTCATCTTCCTCGAGCGGGGGCGGCAGCACCGCCTCGGCCCGGATGCTGGTGACGGGGCGCGGCTCGACCCGCTGGGCGAGGTCCCCGCGCTCGAGGTGGAAGGCCGAGGTGGCGGCCAGCCGCTCGTCGGCCGCGATGATGATCGCGACGCCGAACCGCGCCTCCAGCTCGTGCAGGTGGGCACGCTTCTGGTTGAGGATGTAGAGCGCCACCTCGGTCCGGGTGCGCAGCACCAGGTTGTGGCTGCTCGACTTGATCAAGGCCTCCTCGATCGCCCGCAGGATCAGGAGGGCCACCGAGGCGGTCGCCCGCACGAAGCCCGAGCCGCCGCAATGCGGGCAGGGCACCGAGGAGGATTCGAGCACCCCGGTGCGGATGCGCTGGCGCGACATCTCGAGCAGGCCGAAGGGCGAGATCCGGCCGACCTGGATGCGGGCGCGGTCGTTCTTCAGGCACTCATTCAGCTTCTTCTCGACGGCGCGGTTGTTCCGCTTCTCCTCCATGTCGATGAAGTCGATGACGATGAGGCCGGCGAGGTCGCGCAGGCGCAGCTGGCGCGCCACCTCCTCGGCGGCCTCCAGGTTCGTCTTGTACGCGGTGTCCTCGATGTCGTGCTCGCGGGTGGCGCGCCCCGAGTTCACGTCGATCGAGACCAGCGCCTCCGTCGGGTTGATGACGAGGTAGCCGCCCGAGCGCAGGGAGACGTGGTTGGAGAACATCGCGTCGAGCTGCTGCTCGACCCCGAAGCGGGCGAAGACCGGCGTCGGGTCGCGGTAGGGCTTCACCACCTTCGACTGCGTCGGCATCAGCATCCGCATGAAGTCCTTGGCCTCGCGGTAGGCCTCCTCGCCCGCGACCAGAACCTCGTCGATGTCCTTGTTGTAGAGGTCGCGGATGGCGCGCTTGATCAGCGAGCCCTCCTCGTACACGAGCGCCGGCGCGGCGGAGGACAGGGTCAGCTCGCGCACGCTCTCCCACAAGCGCATCAGGTACTCGAAGTCGCGCTTGATCTCCGGCTTGGTGCGCGAGGCGCCGGCCGTGCGCAGGATGACGCCCATCCCGTCGGGCACCTCGAGGTCGGTGGCGATCTCCTTCAGGCGCTTGCGGTCGGCCGCGCTGGTGATCTTGCGCGAGATGCCGCCGCCCCGGCCGGTATTGGGCATCAGCACCGAGTAGCGGCCGGCCAGCGACAGGTAGGTGGTGAGCGCCGCGCCCTTGGTGCCGCGCTCCTCCTTGACGACCTGGACCAGGATGACCTGCCGGCGCTTGATCACCTCCTGGATCTTGTAGTGCCGGCGCGGGGTGCGGGGGCGCTCGGGGATCTCGGCCAGCGCGTCGCCGCGGCCGCCGACCTGCTCGACGACGGCCTCCTCGTGATCCTCGTCGTCTTCCTCGTCGTCCTCGTCTTCGTCCTCGTCGTCCTCGGACTCGTCATCCGAGTCGTCCTCATCCTCGTCTTCGTCGTCGTCCGAGTCGTCATCGTCGGAGACGGTCTCGTCGGCCTCGACCTCGGCCGCGACGACCGGCTGCGAGGCGGCGACGGGCTGGGGCAGCACGACCTCGTCGGCCGGCTCGGCGGCGGCACCCTCGACGGCAGAAATCTCGGTGGCAGAAGTCTCGTCGGAGCCGGTGTCGGCCTGCGCCTCGACGCCGGTGCTCTCGACCGGGGCGGGCGCCGCCGACACGGCCGCGGCGATCTCCGCCGGAATCCCGGACCCGTCCTCGGCCTGCGCCGGGGCGGTCTCGACGGCGGGAGCGTCGTTCGGGCGGTTCTCGGTGCCGGGGTCCTGGTGGGCCGCACCGTCCTGAGCCGAGCCATCCTGCGCGACCGCGGCGCCGGCATCGGCGGGGGCCTGCACTGGGTCGGATGCCCCGTGCGGCTCGACCGCCGGGGGCGCGCCGCCCTCGGTTTCCGCGCTCCCCGGCCGCGGAGCCTCCTCGGCGAACGCCTCTTGCGCGAAGGTCTCTTGGGCGAAGGTCTCTTGCGCGAGCGTCTCCCGCGGGTGCGCGTCCTGCCAGCCGGTCGCCTCGGCGCCGGTCTCCTGGGCCGGGGATTCCCGGGACTCGTCGGCGGGGGCGCTCACCACGGCGTCGGCCGGGCGCGCGGCGGCCTCGGCCCGGCGGCCGCGGCGACGGCGACGGCGGGGCTGCTCGCTGCGCTCGCTGCGTTCCTGGCGCTCGGGCCGCTCCTCGTGCTCGCGCTCGGCCCGCGCCTCCTCCTCGAGGAGCGCCATCCGGTCGGCGATCGGGATCTGGTAATAGTCGGGATGGATCTCGCTGAAGGCCAGGAAGCCGTGGCGGTTGCCCCCGTACTCGACGAAGGCGGCCTGCAGCGACGGCTCGACCCGGGTGACCTTGGCGAGGTAGATGTTGCCCCGCAGCTGGCGGCGGCTAGCGGATTCGAAGTCGAATTCCTCGACCTTCGATCCCTTGACCGTCACCACCCGGGTCTCTTCCGGGTGGGCGGCATCGATGAGCATCTTGTTGGCCATGACGAACTTTCGGCATGGCGACCGACGGCTTTGCCGCTGGACGGGGCCATCCGGGAACGGGCCTTGCGGGCCCGGGCCGTGCGCGGGAGGACGAGCCTCCGTAGTCCGGTGCCGCCCCGGGCGCGGAAACCCGTGCCGGGTAGGCTCTCCCGTGCCGTGCCCGGTCGGGCTCGGCGGATGATGTCGTGCGGGGTGTGCCGTCAATCGCCGCTGCGCGCATCCACGCGCGCGAGGGGTTGACGATGGCCGGGGGCAGGGGGCACGGACGGGCGCGACGCCGGATGCGCGCGCCTGGGGCAGCAGCTTCGTGATCCGAGGCTGTGCGTCCGCGCATACTCCCACCGACCTTTCGAATCGAGGCGCCGGGACGCGAAGGTCCGGCCGCCGGTAAAAACGGGCGACGACGTTCACGAACGCCGTCGCGGATCTAGAGACACCTGCCCGGCTCGCGAGATCGTCGGACGATCCGCCGGCGGCCGGCCAGCGCCGAAGCCGCTGCGAGAGCGCCCGGGCGAGCCCGTGGTCCGCGGCGAGAAGCCGGCGGCAACGGGCAGGGGTCATCATCATTACAGAGTGTCCGGCGGAATTTGCAAGCGCCAACGCGGCGATAAGGCGGGAGCGGCGGCGACCTTGCCGCCCTTCCGGCTGTACCCCGGGGGCCACAGCGGGAAACCGGCGATCCGGAGGCCTTCGCGATGCGTTAACCATGGCGCGGTTATCGCGTAACCGGGATGCAGCCTTCAGGTCGCCGCGAGCCATGCCGACACGACGCGCAAGTCCGATACGACAGGCCAGTCCGACACGAGAGACGAGCCCGACGGGTCCGATCCGCCTGGCGGTCCGTGCCGCCCTGCTGGCCGCGTGCCTCGTCCTGCCGGCCGCCGGCTTCGCCGCGTCGTCGGCAGGCGTCGCCGCGCCCGAGCATCAGGCGTCCGATCGTCCCGCCGTGGCGATCGCCGCGGAGGTCGCGGCCGCGCCCGAGGGCGGCAACCGCCTGATCGTGGTTCTGTCGCGGCCGGTCGAGGCGCGGGCCTTCGTGATGGAGCGGCCCGACCGGGCGATCGTCGACCTGCCGGAGGTCAATTTCCAGCTGCCGCCGGAAGCCGGGCGCAAGCGGGAGGGGCTCGTCGCCTCCTACCGCTACGGCCTGTTCGCCCCCGGCCGCTCGCGCATCGTCATCGACCTCGCCCAGACGGCCACGGTGGCGCGGGTCGCCACCACCACCCGGCCGCGGGACGGGGCGACGCTGCTGACCATCGACCTCGCCCGCAGCGACCGCGAGGCGTTCCGGCGCGCCGCCCAGCCGCCCGAGCCCGCCCGCCCGGCGGCCGCATCGGTGCAGCAGGCGGGTGATTCGCGCCCCCTCGTCATCGTCGATGCCGGCCATGGCGGCATCGATCCCGGCGCCATCGCGGGCACCGGCGTCTACGAGAAGGACATCGTGTTCGGCGTCGCCCAGGGGCTGGTGCAGCGCCTGGAGGCCGGGGGCAGGATCCGGGTACAGATGACCCGCGACCGCGACGTGTTCGTGCCGCTGAACGAGCGGGTGCGCATCGCCCGCGACGCGAAGGCCGACCTGTTCGTGTCGATCCACGCCGACTCGATCTCGGCCGCGCCGCAGGTGCGCGGCGCCACCATCTATACCGGGTCCGAGAAGGCGACCGACGCCGAATCGGCCCGGCTCGCCGACCGCGAGAACAAGGCCGACGCCGCCGCCGGCGCCGACCAGGGCGACGGCCCGGGCGACGTCGCCGACATCCTGCAGGAACTCACCCTGCGCGAGACCCGCGGCTTCTCGGCCCGGTTCGCCAAGGGGCTGTTCACCCGCCTCTCCGGCGTGATGGAGATGAGCGCCAAGCCCCACCGCGAGGCCGGCTTCCGGGTGCTGCGCTCGCCCGACGTGCCCTCGGTGCTGGTCGAGCTCGGCTACCTGTCGAGCAAGCGCGACCTCGACCTGCTGCTCTCCGACGAGTGGCGGACCAACGTCACCGGCCAGATGGCCGGCGCCATCGAGGCGTTCTTCGCGTCCCGCCTGCCGCCGGCCGTCGCCGCCCGTACGGCGGACGCGCCCCGGATCGGCAGGGCTGCCCAGATCTCGGCGGGCCAAGGTTCGGCGGGGCAGGGTTCGGCCGGGCAGGGCGGACCCGCCCCAGTTTCACCATAGATCCCGTGTCGATAGGGACCCGTCGGCCCCTCGCTGTCCTGGATTCCGCGGTCCTCCTCCGCTAAGCGCGGGAGCGGTTCGCGCGTCGTCGTGACGGTCGCGTTCTCGTGAGGAGCCGTGCCCGGGCGTGGCCTCCGCCACGCATCTCGGGCTACACAGCAGGCCCTGAGGGCCGCGCGGCATCATCGACGGATCGGGTTTCGATGCGCTTCATCCTCCGCTTCTTCGGCTTCCTGTTCAGCATCGGCGCGATGATGGTCGTCGTCGGCGCCGCGGCGGGCGGCTACTTCTTCTGGAAGTACTCGCGCGACCTGCCCGACCACGCGGCGCTCGCCAATTACGAGCCGCCGGTGATGACCCGCGTCCACGCGGCCGACGGCAGCCTGCTCGCCGAGTATGCCCGCGAGCGCCGGCTCTATCTGCCGATCCAGGCGATGCCGAAAATCGTCATCGCGGCCTTCCTGTCGGCCGAGGACAAGAACTTCTACAAGCACGGCGGCATCGACCCGGAGGGCATCGTCCGGGCGATCCTGACCAATGCGTCGAGTGGCAAGAAGCAGGGCGCCTCGACCATCACCCAGCAGGTCGCCAAGAACTTCCTCTTGTCGAGCGAGCAGACCTTCGACCGCAAGATCCGCGAGGCGCTGATCGCCCTGCGCATCGAGTCGACCTACTCGAAGGACAAGATCCTCGAGCTCTACCTCAACGAGATCTTCCTCGGCACCATCGTGCCGGGCCGCAACCTGCACGGCATCGCGGCTGCCGCCCTCGATTATTTCGGCAAGTCGGTGCACGAGCTGACGATCCACGAGGCGGCCTATCTCGCGGCCTTGCCGAAGGGCCCGAACAACTACCACCCCTATCGCCGCACCCAGCAGGCGCTGGCGCGCCGCAACGAGATCATCGGCCTGATGGCCCAGAACGGGTACATCACCAAGGAGGAGGCCGAATCGGAGCGCAAGCTGCCGCTCGGCGTCAACCCGCGCAACGTCTCGCCCAACACCGCCAACGCGAACTACTTCGCCGAGGAGGTCCGCCGCGAGATCTCCGAGCGCTACGGCGAGAAGAAGCTCTACGAGGGCGGCCTGTCGGTGCGCACCACTCTCGACCCGAAGATGCAGACGATGGCCCGCAAGGCCCTCGTCGACGGCCTCGTGCGCTACGACCAGGCCCGCGGCTGGCGCGGGCCGAAGAGCCGGGTCGAGCTCGTCGGCCGCGACTGGGGCATGGCGGTGGCCGAGGTGCCGGCGCTCGGCGACGTGCAGCCCTGGCGGCTCGCGGTGGTGCTCGACACCTCGGGCGGGCGCGCCACGATCGGCCTGCAGCCGAAGCGCGAGAGTTCGGGCCAGGTCTCGAAGGACCGCGACACGGGCATCATCACGGCGGAGGGCGTGCGCTGGACCGGCCGCAGCGTCGCCGCGGCGCTCAACCCCGGCGACGTGGTCTATGTCGAGCGGATGGAGGGGGCCGGCAACGCCTACCGCCTGCGCCAGATCCCGGAGGTTTCCGGCGCCATCGTGGCGATGGATCCCTATACCGGTCGCGTCCACGCGATGGTCGGCGGCTTCTCCTACGACGAGAGCGAGTTCAACCGCGCCACCCAGGCGATGCGCCAGCCCGGCTCGTCGTTCAAGCCGATCGTCTACTCGGCAGCCCTCGACAACGGCTACACCCCGTCCTCGATCGTCCTCGATACGCCGATCACCATCGAGGCGGGGCCCGGCCAGGAGGCCTGGACGCCCTCGAACTACGACGGCAAGTCCGGCGGTCCCCACACCCTGCGCTACGGCATCGAGCACTCGAAGAACCTGATGACGGTGCGGCTCGCCAAGGATGTCGGCATGCCGCTCATCGCCGAGTACGCCCGCCGCTTCGGCGTCTACGACGACATGCTGCCGGTGCTGCCGATGTCGCTCGGCGCCGGCGAGACCACCGTGATGCGGATGGTCACCGCCTACTCGATGCTCGATAACGGCGGCCGGCGCATCCGCCCGACGCTGATCGACCGGATCCAGGATCGCAACGGCGAGACCATCTACCGCCACGACACCCGCAAGTGCATCGGCTGCGACGCCGAGAAGTGGTCGGGCCAGGACGAGCCGAAGCTGGTCGACGATTCCGAGCAGGTCCTCGACCCGCTCACCGCCTACCAGATCGTCTCGATCATGGAGGGCGTGGTCCAGCGCGGGACCGCCACCATCCTGAAGGAGATCGGCAAGCCGCTCGCCGGCAAGACCGGCACCACCAACGACGCCAAGGACGCCTGGTTCGTCGGCTTCTCGCCCGATCTCGCGGTCGGCATCTATATCGGCTACGACAAGCCCCGCTCGCTCGGCGACCGCGCCACCGGCGGCGGGCTCGCCGCCCCGGTCGCCCGCGACTTCCTGAAGGCTGCCCTCAAGGACAAGCCGCCGACGCCGTTCCGCGTGCCCCCGGGCATCAAGCTGATCCGCGTCAACCTTGCCTCCGGCACCCGCGCCGGCGGCTCGGAGGGCGGCGTCCTCGAGGCGTTCAAGCCCGGCACCGCCCCGCCGGACAGCTACTCGGCTCCGCCGAGCGCCCAGCCGGCGGCTCCCGCGGCGGCACCGGCCGATGCGGACCGGGCCGCCCAGGCGGGCGGGCTGTACTGACCGGCCAGACACCGCGAGGCGGCGTGCAGGAGCGCGCCGCCCGCTCCATTCGGACACGCATGCCGGCGTGAGGGCCATCGTGCGGCGATCGGCACGCGCGCCCCGCCGTGAGACGGACGACCCTCCCGATGCTGCATCTGGCCAAGAGCCTCCCGACCCAGAAGCTCGTGACGACGCGGTGGGCCTTCGCCACCGCCGAGGGGCATCCGCTCGCGACCCATGTCCGGTTCGGGTCCGAGGGCGGGATCGCCGGCGACGGTCCGCTCTCCGGCGACCGCTGGTCGCTCGAGGGCGAGGAATTCCGCCTGTCCTCGACCAAGGGCCAGGATTCGTGGCGCGCCGACCACCTCTACGTCCGCGACGGCAGCCTGCACGTCGCGTTGCGCGGGGTCGAGGATCCGGGCCGGGAGGCGATGCTCTACGAGTGCACGCCCGACGGCCATCTGGGCTTCGGAGGCCAGGCGGGGCTGCCTGCGGGCGAGTTCCTGTTCCCCCGCGACCTCCAGGTCACGCCGACCGGCATCGCCCGGGTCCTGCTGGTCGGCTCCTGCCTGACCGAACTCTACCACCGCACCTACGTGCAGGCGATTCCCGACGTCGCCTTCGACTACGTGCTGTTCAACAGCGCCAGCGACCTGCCGGCGAGCCCGCCCCATCCGGTCGCCGATTACGACTTCCAGTACCTGCAGATCCCGCTGCGCACGGTGCTGACGGACCGGATCATCACCGGCGGGCGCATCTTCGATTCGGCCTTCCTCGACCAGACGTTTCGCGATGGCTGCATCATGATCGATGCGATGCTGGAGGCCGGGCTCGCCTACAACCGGGCGCACGGGCTCCTGACCTTCGTGTCGACCTTCGTCGTGCCGCAGCTCGACATCGCCGCCAGCCTCGACCGGCGGCTCGCCGACGGCGACATCGCCTTCCTGATCCGGCGGCTGAACCACTACATCGCGCAGGCGATCAAGCCCTACCGCAACGTATTCCTGTGCGACGTCGACGCGGTCGCCTCCAGCCTCGGCAAGCGCTACTTCCTCGACGACATCACGGGCTTCTACGCCCACGGCTCCAACTTCCAGCAGGACGGGGTCGACCTGGTGCCCTCGGCCCGGATCGAGCCGGTGCCGCTTCTCAACACCTTCTACGAGTCGCGCCAGCTCGAATTCCTGCTCGCGGTCTACGAGCAGGCGGTCGCGACCTACCGCACGGTCCGGCAGATGGATCAGGTCAAGGCGGTGATCTTCGACCTCGACAACACCCTGTGGCGCGGCCTCATCGCGGAGGATTTCCACCCCGACCGCTTCCCCTGGCCGCGCGGCGGCTGGCAGAACGGGATCTGGGAGGCGGTCCAGCACCTGCGCGCCCGCGGCATCCTGGTCGCATTGTGCTCCAAGAACGACCACCACATCGTCGAGGCGCATTGGGACAACGTGGTCGATCCGCCGTTCCTGAAGCTGTCCGACTTCGCGCTGGCGAAGATCAACTGGCGGCCGAAGGCCGAGAACATCGCCGAGATCTGCCGCGAGTTCAACCTGACGCCGAAGAGCGTGGTGTTCGTCGACGACAACCCGGTCGAGCGGGAGGCGGTGCGCCACGCCCTGCCGGAGATCCGCACCATCGGCTCGAACCCCTACCTGACCCGGCGCATCCTGCTCTGGGCGCCCGAGCTGCAGCTGCCCCAACTCTCGGCCGAGGCCGCCCTGCGCGAGACCTCGATCCGCAACCAGGCCGCCCGCGAGGAGACCCGGGCGAAGCTCAGCCGCGAGGAGTTCCTCGCCGGCCTCGGCTGCGCGGTCGATTTCACCGGCGTCACCGGGCCCGACCAGCCGGAATTTCCCCGGGTTCTCGAACTCACCAACAAGACCAACCAGTTCAACACCACGGGGAGGCGCTGGACGCATCCCGAGATCCTCGCCTTCCTGGCCGAGGGCGGGGAGATCCACGCCTTCAAGGTCAAGGACCGCTTCTCGGAATACGGCCTCGTCGGGATCCTCTATGCCAAGGGCACCGAGATCGTGCAGTTCGTGATGAGCTGCCGGGTGCTCGGCATGGAGGTGGAGCGGGCGGCACTCGCCTATCTCTGCGCCCGGATCCGCGAGGGCCGGCCGGCCGCCGCCATCACCGGCCGCCTGATCGAGACGACGGCGAACGGGCCCTGCCGCGACGTGTTCGCGCGCACCGGCTTCGCCCCCCTGCCCGATGCCGGCGACGGCCTCGCCTTCCGGCTCGCCCCGGACCAGGACGTGGTCGCGCCGGCCCACGTCGCGGTGACCCCGGAGATCGGCCTCAAGCGTGCGGCGAACGACGCCGCGGCGCCGGCGGCCGGCGCAACCGGGGGGCGGGCGGGCGGTCTCGGATGGACCAAGCGGCTCTTCGGGATCGGGAGGCGGTAGCGCCTCCTGCAGCGAGCCGGAGATCGGCCTATCGTCCGGGAGAGAGTGCGGCGAACCGGTTTCATGCGACTCCTGTCGCCTGGAATCGGACGGCACGCGGGATGCCCACCATCATGACGGTGCGCCAGCAAGGCGGCGTACGAGTCGTCATCGTGCCGGGCATACGCCTCGAACGAATCGGCATGTCGGAACCGGATTGGCGCTGGACGTGAAGGACGGGGCCATCGTGGCGGTTCCGGAACGAGGCGGCAGCGCCGCGCCGATGCGTCCGCCGTCGACGAGATCGCCCTTCGCGTGGCCGGCCTCATCGATCCCGCGCCGGATGCCGGAGGGGCCGCCCGGCGTTTACACCCGCGCCCCCCGGCGCTATCACCCTGGCCCCACCCTCACGCGAGTGAACCCACACCAGATGCGCGCCGAGATCGAGCAACTCTCGGATGCCGCCAAGCAGTCGATCGGACTGCTGAGGAGGCATCTTTGACTGGGATACCGTTGACAAGCGCCTCGCGGAGCTGAACGCCCGCTCGGAGGACCCCTCGCTCTGGAACGATCCGGAGGAGGCCCAGAAGGTCATGCGCGAGCGCACGCAGCTCGACGACGCCGTGACGGCGATCCGGCGCCTGGAGCAGGGGCTGGAGGACGGCGCGACGCTGATCGAGCTCGGCGAGATGGAGGGCGACGCCGCCAGCATCCGCGAGGGCGAGGAGCAGATCCGCGCCGTGCAGGTCGAGGCCGCGCGCCGCCAGATCGAGACCCTGCTCTCGGGCGAGGCCGACGGCAACGACACCTATCTCGAGGTCCATGCCGGGGCCGGCGGCACCGAGAGCCAGGACTGGGCCAACATGCTCCAGCGCATGTATGCCCGCTGGGCCGAGCGCCGGAAGTACAAGGTCGAGATCGTCGAGTGGTCCGACGGCGAGGAGGCCGGGATCAAGGGCGCCACGCTCCTGATCAAGGGCCACAACGCCTACGGGTGGCTGAAGACCGAATCGGGCGTCCACCGCCTGGTGCGGATCTCTCCCTACGATTCCAACGCCCGGCGGCACACCAGCTTCGCCAGCGTCTGGGTCTATCCGGTCATCGACGACCGGATCACGATCGAGATCAAGGAATCCGACTGCCGGATCGACACCTACCGCTCGTCCGGTGCCGGCGGCCAGCACGTCAACACCACCGATTCGGCGGTACGCATCACCCACAACCCGACCGGGATCGTGGTGGCGTGCCAGCAGGAGCGCTCGCAGCACAAGAACCGGGCCACCGCCTGGAACATGCTGCGCGCCCGCCTCTACGAGCTCGAGCTGAAGAAGCGCGAGGAGAAGGCCAATGCCGAGGCGGCCTCGAAGACCGATATCGGCTGGGGCCACCAGATCCGCTCCTACGTGCTCCAGCCGTACCAGCTGGTGAAGGACCTGCGCACCGGCGCCCAGTCGACCAGCCCCGACGACGTCCTCGACGGCGACATCGACGATCTGATCGAGGCGTCGCTGGCGCACCGGGTCTATGGCGGCGCCGACGCGGTCGAGGACATCGACTGAGGGCTTTCGCGGTCTCGGAAGGCGACGGGGCGCGGTGCCTCCTCCGAACGGGGGAGGGGCCGCGCCCCTTCTCGTTTCCCCGGGTCGAACCCCCCTGCCAAGTCGACATCCCTGCGCGGTCCTCTCGACGCTGCTGAGACCCGCCGCCTCAGCGCGGGCTCTCGGCGGTGCCGAGTCCCGGGACGACGTCGTGGGCGTCGGAGGCGTCGAGCGGTCGACGAACCGTCTCCTACCGGCAGGGCGGCCCGCCCGGATGGCCGCAGCCTCGCCCCGGCGGCGGCGCATGGGGCGCGGGCCGGGGACCGGCTTGCGGCGGGTGCATCTGCGGCTGCATCGGCTGGGGCCGCGGCGCCATCATCTGCGGCTGGCGCATCGCCTGGGCCTGCTGGCGCCGCATCGCGTCCTGCATCTGCTGCTGCTGGTGCTGCATCATCTGCTGCGCCTCGAAGCGCTGACGGGTCTGCGCCTGCTGGGCCTGCATTTGCTGTTGCCGCTGCATCGCCTGCTGGCGCACGGCCTGCTCCATCCGCATCCGCTGCAACCCGTCATCCGGCCGCGGGGCGCGGGCGGGTGCGGCCATGCGAGGAGGCGGCGGCATTGCCGGCCGAGGCGCCTGCGCGGGGGCAACCATCCTGGGCGGCTGGACCGGGCGCGACGGCGTCACCGGCGGGCGCACGCCTTGAGGCTGCAGGCCCTGCGGCGGGCGGTCGGCCAGGGTGGGCCGCTGAACTGGAGGCTGGCCGGCAGGCTGTGCGGCGGCCGGGGGAATCTGGCCTAGCCCGACGGGCCGGCCGGCCGGTGCGCCGGCGGGGGCGCCGGGACGACGGGCGACGGCCGGCAGTGGGTTGCCGCCCGCACCGGTCAGGGCCTGCGCGGGGTTCGCGCGCGGCCCGGCCGGAGCTTGAGGCGAGCCTTGAGGCGGGAGCAGGCCTTGGGGCGGGATCTGTCCGGGCAGGCTCGGCCGCAGGGCGGCGGCTCCGGGCGGCATCGCGCCCGCCGGCCCGTTGGCGCGCGGGATCTGGCCCGGCGCGCCCTGCGGGTCGGGCCGCAGGGCCGCCTTCCGGGCGAGGGCCGGCGGCAGGGCGACGCGGGCCGCGGCAGCCCCGAGCGCCGCCCCCGCCACGGCGCCGACGGCCGGCGCCGCGAGGCGCGCCGTCCCCGGCGCCGGCTCGGCGCCGTGCTCGTTCACGACCGTGACGGTGGTGACGTGCAGGTTCTGGAACAACACCGGATTCGGCGGCGGCACCACGGCCGGGGGCGCCACGACGTAAGTGGGCACCGGCACGTAGGCCGGCACCGGAAGCACGTAGGTCTCGACCGGCGGCGGGGGCGGGGCCAGCTCCACCAGCACGGTCGGCCGCGGCGGCAGGAAGGCGACGGGCGGCGGCGGCAAGGCGTAGACCGGATCGTCGAGAAAGAGCACCGGCCGCTCGACGAAGACCACCTCGTCCGGCGGCGGCGGCGGCACGTCGTAGGCCAGCACGCGGTAATCCGCCGGCGGCTCGAAAGCGGCGGCGAGCGCCGACAGGCGCCGGCGCGCATCCCAGGCGTGCGGTCCGCGCGGATAGCGGGAGAGATAGGACCAGTAGGCCTCCCGCGAATCGGCGAGCGCGCTGCGGCGCCAGGTCAGGGCCTCGCGCCGCGCCGCGATGATCGCCCGCACGCGCTTGGCCAGCGGATCGCGCGGATAGGCGGCGACGAATTCCTCGTAAGCGGCCAGGGTGTCGCGGCCAAGGCAGGCGGCGTAGGCCTCCCGCGCGCCGATCTCCCCCAGTGGCTTTTGCGGCGGCTCGAACCCGGCGAGCGACGGCGCGCCGGCCTCCCGCTCCAGGAACACGAACGGCGTCTCGATGCGCGAGGCGCTCCACGGTACCTCGCCGCCGCGTGTAACCTCCGCCACCCGCAGCCGCACCCGCTCGAACAGGCGGGCCGGGGCGAGCCCGCCCTCGCGGATCATCTCGACGAGGGCGAGCGCGTAGGCGCCGTAGGGCCCGGTCTCGGCCGGGCCGACGGTGCCGGGCGCTGAGTTATACGCGATCAGGCTGCCGGGCTCCGCCTCGACCAGCGGCAGGCCGCCGGCCAGCGGATCGCCGCGCAGGCGGAACGGGGCATTTCGGGCGGCATCGAGCACCACGAACCGGGTCTTGAGCGGCAGGGCGGCGAGGCGCTTGACGTAGTCCGAGACCCGCAGGGCCTGGAGCGGCACGTCCGAGGCGGTCTCGATCCGGGCATCGACCGGGGCGAAATAGGCCTCGTTCTCGAGCTGCAACCCGTATCCGGCGAGGTACAGGAAGGCGACCGTGTCCGGCCCCGCCGCCGCGGCCTTGTCGGTGAAGTCGCGCAAGGTCCGCCGCAGCGATTCCTCGTCGAGGTCGCGGGCGCCGACGACGTCGAACCCCGCCGCCTGCAAGGTCTGGGCGACGAGGCCGGCATCGTTGGCGGTCGTGGGCAGCGCGCCGGCCGCGTAGGCACCGTTGCCGACGACGAGGGCGATGCGGCGCTCGGCGGCGGCGGCGGCTGCGGGCAGGGCGGTGGCGGCGACGGCCGCGAGGGCCAGCCCCATCACGACGACCAGGTGGCGGAGCGACGGCATGGCACGGCCCTCCCGTGGGTAGCGAGCGGGGTGGTGCCCCCGGTTTCGCCTCGGATCGCCGCCGTTTCGGGCAGCACAATGGCGGGCCTCATCACGAAACGCCGCGCTTGAACCGGTACTGAACGATGCGGCATCAGGCTTGCTGGGACCTGCCGATGGGGAAGGCCCGCCGATGGGGAAGACCTGAATGCCCGAACGCCTCCTCCACGCCGGCGCCAGCATCGCGGCTTTGATCGCGATCGCGGTTCTGTTCTCGACCAACCGGCGGGCGATCCGGCCGCGGGTGGTCCTGTCGGCGCTCGCCGTCCAGGTCGGGCTCGGCGCCCTGGTGCTGTTCTGGCCGGCGGGCCGCGCGGGCCTCGGGGCCGTCGCCGACGCGGTCCAGGCGGTGCTGGCCTATGGCGACAAGGGCGCGGCCTTCCTGTTCGGCGGCCTCGTCGAGCCCAAGATGTTCGAACTGTTCGGCGGCGGCGGCTTCGTGCTGGCGCTCCGGGTACTGCCGCAGATCGTCTACGTCTCGGCGCTGATCGCGGTACTGTATCACTTCGGCGTGATGCAGGCGCTCGCCCGGGCGCTGGGGGCGGCGCTGCAGCGGGTGCTCGGCACCTCGCGGATCGAGACCTTCTCGGCGGTCATCACCATCTTCATCGGCCAGAGCGAGATCGCGGTGGCGCTCCGCCCCTTCCTGGCACTCCTCACCGGGGCCGAACTCTTCGCCGTGATGACGAGCGGGGCCGCCTCCACCGCCGGCTCGATCCTCGCCGGCTACGCGGCGCTCGGCGTGCCGATGCCCTATCTGCTGGCTGCCTCGTTCATGGCGATCCCCGGCGGGCTCCTCTACGCCAAGATCCTGGTGCCCTCGACCGAGCCGAGCCGGGTCAAGACCATGCGCGTCGAGTTCGGCGAGACCCGGGCGGTCAACGTGATCGAGGCCGCCGCCGACGGCACCCAGAAGGGCCTCGCGGTGGCGGTCGCGGTCGGCGCGATGCTCATCGCCTTCGTGGGCCTGATCGCGCTGGTCAACGGGATCGTGGCGTATGCGGGTGGCTTCGTCGGGATGCCCGGTGCCTCGATCGAGGGAGCCCTCGGAGTCGTGCTGGCGCCGCTGGCCTGGCTCCTCGGCGTGCCCTGGGACCAGGCGACCCTCGTCGGCGGCGCCATCGGCCAGAAGCTCGCCTTCAACGAGTTCCTGGCCTACGCCAACCTCTCGCCGGTGCTCAAGAGCGGCGAACTCGGTCCCCGCACGACCGCGATCCTGTGCTTCGCCCTGTGCGGCTTCGCCAACCTGTCGTCGATCGCGATCCAGCTCGCGAGCTTCGGCAGCCTGGTGCCGGAACGGCGGTCGGAGGTGGCGGCCTTCGGCCTCAGGGCGATTCTCGCCGGGACGCTGTCGAATCTCACGAGCGCGGCGATCGCCGGGGTGTTCATCGGGGCGTGAGACGCCGCTCGGACCTGCGACAACTCAATTCCCACCCGTTACCGCATCCTGACGTGTCACACGATGCGGAAATCAGCTTCGCGGTCGGTCGACCAACGATCGACCGACCGCGAAGGAGGTCTCCGGAGGTCACCACGTTTTCCGGGGCCCGCGTTCGAGGCTCCCTGGCAATCGCATTTCAGGATGAGGGCGCGAGCAGGACGGTCGGAGACCCTTCGATCGTCAGGCCAGGCTCCGATACACCGCCGTCTCGAACTCCAGGAAGTTCTCGACCGAGGCCGGATCGGCGAAGGGGAACAGCTGCGTGCCCCAGAAGCCGCCGACACCCCTGGTCCGGTCGATCCAGAAATACAGGTTGGCCAACCCCGCCCAGGCGAGCGATCCGGCCGAGCGCCCGGTCGGGGCGTCCTCGTCGTTGATCATGAAGCTCAGACCCCAGGATTTCGGCATCCCGGGGAAGAACTCGGCGTCGTGCGAGAGGTGGCGCTTCACCCCCGGCAGGGCGCGGATCTTCATTGCGGGCCCGAGCCCGTTCGTCGCCGCCATCGCGACGGTCTCGGGTCGCAGGACCGGGCCGTGCGGGCCGGCGCCGTCGTTGAGCCACATCCGGACGAAGCGCAGGTAATCCTCGGCGGTGGAATAGAGTCCGTGGCCGCCCATCTCGACTTCCGGCGCCTGCGGCAGCTCGAAGCCGTCGAGAACCTTCAGGGTGCCGTCGTCGTTGCGCTGGTGCATCCGGGCGAGGCGGGTGCGCAGGGCCGGCGTCAGCGCGAAGCCGGTGCTTTCCATGCCCAGGGCTGAGAAGATCCGCTCCCGCATCACCACCCCGAGGCGCTGGCCCGTCACCACCTCGATCACCTGGCCGGCCCAGTCGATGTTGCTGCCGTATTCCCAGGACTCCCCGGGATCGAACAGCAGCGGCGTCATCAGCGAGGCGCGGGTGCCGCTGGTCACGCTCGGCCGCTTCGTCTCGCGCAGGAGGCGGGCGTAAGCATCGTTGAAGATGTCGTAGCCGAAGCCGGCGGTATGCAGCAGCAGCATCCGGGTGGTGATCGGCCGCGCCGGCGGGCGAAGCCGGGGGCTGCCGTCCTCGGTGAAGCCTTCGAGCACCTGGATCTCGCCGAGGGCCGGCACGTAGCCGGCCGCCGGGGCGTCGAGGTCGAGCCGACCCTCCTCGGCGAGCTGCAACGCGGCGGTGGCGGTGACCGCCTTGGTGGTGGAGAAGATCGCCATCACCGTGTCGGTGGTCATCGGGGCGTCCGCGCCCCGCCGCCCGGCGGCGCCGGCATAGAAAACGCGCTCCCGGTCGGTCGCCATGGCGACGATGCCCGGCAGGCCGGGCGTCTGCTCCACCCCGCGCCGCAGGATCGCGTCGGCTGCGTCCTTCAGGTTCTGGCCCATCGTCATCCTCCCGGCGCGCTCATGCGGCGCTCTCGGCCGGCAGCCTAGAGCGAGTCCGGTGCCCTGTCAGGGGTGGGGCGACGATCACCCTTTCGCGAGGGCGCGAAGGCGCATCGTACGTGCCGCGCCCCCTGCCGCTGACCGAGCGGAACCCGCTGCCGGATGGGGCATTGTCGGGCGCCAGGCGGGGTCGTGAGGCCTTGCCGCCCGCAAAGGCCGAGACTGCCCGTGACCCTCATCTCCCGCCGTCACACGCTGGCCGCCGCGGCGGCCGGCCTCGTCAGCACCGCCGCCGGCGCCCAGACGCCGTCCGGACCGGCGCCGGTCCGGGGCAAGGACGGGGCCGACATCCTCGGGCCCCGCAACCCGGCCCGCCAGGCCGAGGAGCCCTTCACCACCCGCCCGCCGAAGACCGACCACGGCACGATGCCGAACCTGAAATGGTCGTTCACCGACAGCCACATGCGGCTGGAGGAGGGCGGCTGGGCGCGCCAGACCACCATCCGCGAGCTGCCGGTCTCGACCGCCATGGCCGGCGTCAACATGCGCCTCAAGGCCGGTGTCGCCCGCGAGATGCACTGGCACAAGGAAGCCGAGTGGTCCTACATGCTGAAGGGCCGCGCCCGCATCACGGCCGTGGACCAGGCCGGGCGCACCTTCGTCGACGACGTGGGCGAGGGCGATCTCTGGTACTTCCCGTCGGGCATCCCGCACTCGATCCAGGGGCTGGAGAGCGAGGTCGACGGCTGCGAGTTCCTGCTGGTCTTCGACGACGGGCATTTTTCCGAAGACTCGACCTTCCTCATCACCGACTGGCTCGCCCACACTCCGCGCGACATCCTGGCGAAGAATTTCGGCGTGCCGGTGGAGGCCCTGGCCCGGCTCCCGGAGAAGGAGCTCTACATCTTCCCGGCGCCGATGCCGGGCCCGCTCGCCGGCGACCGGACCGGCGGCGCCGGCCCGGTGCCGGAGAGCTTCAGCCACCGGATGCTGGCGCAGGAGCCGATCCGGACGAAGAGCGGCAGCGTCCGCATCACCGATTCGAAGATCTTCCCGGCCTCGAAGTCCATCGCGGCGGCCCTCGTCGAGCTGGAGCCCGGGGGATTGCGCGAGCTGCACTGGCACCCGAACGGCGACGAGTGGCAGTACTATCTGTCGGGGCAGGGCCGGATGACGGTGTTCGGCTCGGAATCGAAGGCCCGCACCTTCGACTACCAGGCCGGCGGTGTCGGCTACGTGCCCTTCGCCATGGGGCATTACATCGAGAATACCGGTTCGACGCCGCTGCGCTTCCTCGAGCTGTTCCGCAGCCCGGTCTACGCCGACGTGTCGCTGAACCAGTGGATGGCACTCACCCCGCATGCCCTGGTGCGGGCGCACCTCAACATCGACGAATCGGTGCTGGCCGGACTACCGGCGGGGAAGACGCCGGTGGTGCCTGGATAAAGCCTCGGACTCGCCCGAGCATAGTCGAACGGGCGCGACGGATTTCAAACCCTCCGCGACATTCCGGGGACGCGCAGCGGAGCCCGGACTCGAGAACCGCAGGCGATGCATAAGCGAGGCGGACAGCGTTCCGCCTCGGCTTGCACCCCTGAATGTCCGGATCCCGGGCTCCGCTGCGCGGCCCCCGGATGACCCTGCATGGTGGAGGCGGAGCGTGCGTCCTGTCGGGAGCGGGGGCGAACGGATCCCTCAGAACCGCGCTGTCAAGAACACCCTCACGTTCCGGCCCGGCAGCACGATCTCGTCCTTCTTGAACGAGGCCGAGTTGCGGATCACGTCATTGAGGAGGTTCGTACCCTGGAGGCCGAGGGTCACCTCGCTCCAGCCGGTCACGGCCGGGTCGAAGGCCCTGGTGTAGCTGAGTTCCGCCCGCAGGTTGTCGTAGCCCGGGGTCAGGGTCTCGTACGGCGCGGTCTCGGTATGGGCGAAGGCGTGGAGCAGGTTCACCCGCGCGGACCAGCCGTCGGATCGCAGGAAGACGCCGCCGCCGACCCGGTGCGGCGGGATGCGGGGCACGAAGGTGCCGTCGTCGAAGGTGGCGCGCACGAAGTCGTACTGCGCCTCGATGCCGGCAAAGCCGTTGCCGACGGGCAGGAGATCGAGCTGCGAGGCGATCTCGGCGCCCGCGAAGGTCGCGTTCTGTTGCGAGTAGACGACCTGGGCAAGCTCGTCGTCGCTTCCGCAGCTGGCGAAATCGTCGCCGCAGCGCAGGCCCGTCAGGCGCTTGTAGATGAAGCCAGTATAGCGCGTGTAGTAGCCGGTCGCCTCGATCCGGAACGGCCCTTCGGCACGGCGGATGCTGGCCTCGACGGTGCGGGCGCGCTCCTTCTTCAGGTTCGGGTCGCCGATCTCGAAGGTCTCGGTCGCGTCGTGCGGTCCGCGGGAATACAGCTCGAAGGCCGAGGGCGCGCGCTCGACGTACTGGCCGGTGAGGCTGGCGACGAAGCCCGCGGGCAGATCCTGGAGCGCCCCGAAGCTCACGCTCTTCGGCGCGAAGCGGCGGCGGCGGCCGTAGGAGAGCGGGTCCTCGCCGTCGACGGGGACGAAATCGTTCGGGAACAGGGTCGCGGTGCCCGTCGAGCGCGCGCCCTCGATCCGGCCGGCGGCCTGGAGGCGCAGGCCCCGCTCCAGACGCAGCTCCTCGAACAGGTAGACGGCGTTGCTGCGCGAATCGGTCGGGGCCAGCAGGCCGCCGGCCTCGCCCGAGGTGCCGATCAGCCGCCGGTCGGCCTGGAGGCCGAGGGCACCGGTGAGGGTGCCGAGGCCGGTGAGGACCGGCACGTACTGGATCTCGAGCCGGCCTTCCGCCTCGCGGCTCTTGAAGGTCGCCTGGATGCCGTCGATCCCGTCGCCGCCGATGCCGATCTCGTTGTGGCGGTAGGTCGAGCCGCCGGCCCAGAACCGGATCACCTCGATCGGGCCGTCGAGGGGGCGGTACTCGCCCTTGGCCTGGAGCTTGTCCTGGGTCGGGTCGAGGCGGGTGCGGCTCTCGGCGGCCTCAGCCCCGGGGATCTGGTAGAGCGCATCGTAATGGCTGAACGACAGGCCGACGAAGCCGCGATCGAACAGGTACGACATCCCGACCGCGCCGCCCTGGGATGCGTTGGCCGAGTTGCGCTGGATGCCGAGCGGCGTCGCATAGCTGTCGGCGGCGGTGCGGAACGCATCGGCGTGGAACGCGACCGACTGGCCGCCGGCATCGACCGTCGCGGCGGCGTTGCGGCCGTGATCGACCGAGGAATAGCCGGTGACGACCTGGCCGGCGATGCCGTTCGGCGGGATGAAGGTCGGGATCCGGTTGTTCTCCGCCGAGACCACGCCGCCGATCGCCTGGCTGCCGTAGCGCAGGGAGGCGGGGCCGCGGATCACCTCGATGCGGTTGGCGACCAGCGGGTTGATCGGCACGGCGTGGTCCTCGCCGAGATCCGAGACGTCGTGGACGCCGATGCCGTTCTCCTGGATCCGCACCCGGCTCGTGTCGAGGCCGCGGATGATCGGCCGGCTCGCCGCACCCGGCGCGTAGGTCGTGGCCGACAGGCCGGGCCGGTCGAAGAGGGCGTCGCCCAGCGTACGGGGCTGCTGGCGGACGATGTCGGCCTGGGTCACCACCGTGACCGGCGAGAAGGTGGTGGTCACGACCGGCAGCACGCCGGCCGGAAAGGCGCCCCCCGGCCCCGCCCCTCCGCCGCCGGTGACCGGCGCCGCGATCGGGCTCGGCGACGACACGTCGATCGCGTCGAGGGCGATGTCCTCTGCCCGGGCCACAGGGCCGGCGAGGCCGAGGGCCGCCGCCAGCAACACCGGCCATGGTCCGGACGATCCGATCTTCCCCATCTCTATCCCCGCGAATGGTATAACGTTGCATTCGCGCCGGGAGGCCCGGGATGGCAAGGGGGGTCTCGGCGCGTCCTGCACGAGGCGCACCGAGCGTAACGTTATTACAACACGCCGGACTCAGCCCGCGGCGAGATCCCGCCGGAGGGTCGGCAGGCCGATCCCCGCGGCGTCGAAGCCGCCATCCACCGCGAGGGTCTGGCCGGTGACGTAGCTCGCCCGCGGACCGCACAGGTAGACGATGGCGTCGGCGATCTCGCGCTCGAGGCCGTAGCGGTTGAGCGGCACGGCGTCGTGATAATCGGCCCGGATCGCCGGGCTATGGACCTTCTTGGCCATGGCCGTGTCGACCGGGCCCGGAGCCACGGCATTCACCCGGATGCCGAGATGCGCGAGCTCGACCGCCTGCTGCTTCGTCAGGTGCTTGAGCGCCGCCTTGCTGGTGCCGTAAGCGACCCGGAGGGTCGAGGCGCGCTGGCCGGAGATCGACGTGATGTTGACGACGGCGCCGCCGCCGCCGCGCGCCATCACGGGGGCCGCCGCCTGCACGCACAGGAACGGGCCGGTCAGGTTGACGGCGAGCACCCGGGCCCATTCGGCCGGGGTGGTGTCGAGGAGCGGCTTGAAGACCGCCGTGCCGGCATTGTTGACGAGGGCGTCGAGCCGGCCGAACCGGGCGTCCACGGCGGCGACGGCCGCGGCCACCGCCTCGGGATCCGCGACGTCGGCGGTGAGGGCCAGGGTGTCGTCGGGCCGGCCGAGTTCCGCCGCCGCGCGGGTCTGCGCCTCGCCGTCGATGTCGAGGAGGGCGACCCGCCAGCCCTCTTCCAGGAAGAGCTGCGCTGCGGCCAGCCCGATCCCCCGCGCCGCCCCGGTGACCAGGGCCACCTTTCGCTCAGCCGTCATGCTGCGTCCTCCCGTTGTTGTGGCCCGTGCATCGCGGCCGGGAGGCGGGAGGTCAAGCCGGATCGGGCTCGGCGTTGCGGGCCATGAAGCTCTCGGCCGAGCCGGTCGCCGGATCGACGAAGATCACGTCGGTCGGCGCGCGCCGCGGCGTGTCGACGGAGAGGAACACCACCGGCTCCTCGGTGAGCGTCGGCAGGGCGTGGACCACGCCGCGCTCGAAGAACAGCAGCTGGCCCGGGCCGAATTCCGCTTCGTCGGAGGCGTCGCCGATCCAGAACGTGCCGCGGCCGGAGAGCACGTAGAGGTACTCGTCGCAGCCCTCATGGTAATGGGGCGGCGTTGGCCGGTAGACCCGGAACACCCGGGCGCTCGCCGCCGGGCGGTCGGTCAGGTAGGTGTCGACCAGCATCGTGGTCGCGCTCTCGGGCAGGGCGGCGGCGATCGCCCCGATGTCGAAGCGCCCGCGTTGCGGCGCTTCCGGATCCCCGTCTGCCATCGCGTCCTCCCGTGCCGGCCCCCGCGGCCGTTCAAGCTAGCGCGGCTTCCGCCCGAGCGGGAGGGGTGATGCACCTTGGCCGGGGCGCATCGGTCGCGGGCAACTTTTTAGACAACCCTTATGGTTGGATCTTGACGGAATGCCGGTGCCGGCTACCCTCACGGGCAATTCGCCGCCAAAAGGCGAAGCTGACGTCAAGAGGGAGGATAATGGATGTCAACATCCATGCCGCTCGTCGATGCCATAACGGCAACGCCATGCCGTTGATGAGGCGATCCGTTTATTTTCGGGATCGTGCGACGAGCGCGGCCGTTGCCTTGTTGCTGGGCTGTATCCCGGCTGTCGCGGGCGACATCGACGTCGTTCACGCCTTTGTCGTTCCCACCGAGAAGGTCGGATCCGACATTCCGCTGCACCTCACGGTGATGAACCGCGCCGCCGAGGCGGATTCGCTCCTGCGCTTCCGCTGTCCCTTCGCGAATTTCAGCGAGCGGGTCACGGTCGACAAGGGCGGCGAGGGTCCGCCCTCGAAGCGCCCCGTCCAGACCATCGCCGTCAAGGCGTCGGGCGAGACCGCGCTGACCCCGGAGGGCATGCACGTGATGCTGCTCCAGACCCGTCAGCCCCTGGTCGCCGGCGAGCGCTTCACCTGCTCGGCGAGCTTCCGCAAGGCCGGCTCGCTGGAGGTGCCGGTCGAGGTCCGCGCCTCGAACTAGGCAGATGTCGCAGCGGTTGCCGGTTTTGCGACGAAAAGCTGCGACGGAACAAGAGGCTAAGCGGACGAAGCGTTGGTCCGCCAACGCAAGTCCGCTCAGGAATCGCGACCCATCAACGCCCGGCCGCGAGGCGGCCCGCGCCGAGGCGACGCCACCCCAAACAAGGGCGCCTGGAGGAGACGACCATGACGACGGCCCGTAACCCGCGGCGCATCCGCGCCGCCACCTCGCTCGCCGCGCTCACCGCAGGGGCCCTTGCGGCCGGCACCCTCTCCATGGCCCCGGCTTTCGCCGCCGACGGCGGCGTCACGCAGGAGCGTCTGCTGAACGCCGACAAGGAAGAGGGCAACTGGATCCAGCACCACAAGAACTTCGCCGGCCACCGCTACTCGACGCTGACCCAGATCAACAAGGACAACGTCAAGAACCTGAAGGTCGCCTGGACGATGGCGCTGGGCGGCATCGAGTCCGGCGGAATCTGGAGCCATGGCGGGCTCGAGGGCACGCCGATCGTCGAGAACGGCATGATGTACGTCACCGACGGGTGGGGATCGGTCTACAAGATCGACACGCGCGGCGGCGAGGGCAAGCTCGTCTGGAAGATGGACCCGAAGACCGACCGGGAATGGGCCGGCGCGGTCGCCTGCTGCGGCGTCAACAACCGCGGCGTCGCGCTCTGGGGCGACCTCGTCGTCAGCCACACCCTCGACGGGCGCCTGATCGCCACCAACAAGGAGACCGGCCAGGTCGCCTGGCAGCGCCAGGTCGCCGATCCGGACAAGGGCGAGACCATCACCGGCGCGCCGCTCATCGTGAAGGGGATGGCGATCTCGGGCGTCGGCGGCGCCGAATACGGCATCCGCGGCTGGATCGCCGCCACCGACCTGAAGACCGAGAAGGAGGTCTGGCGCACCCACACCATCCCGGGCAAGGGCGAGCCGGGCTCCGAGACCTGGAAGGGCCCGAACAACGCGGCGGTCAGCGGCGGCGGCTCGACCTGGGTGACGGGCACCTACGATCCCGACACCGACACGATCGTGTGGGGCGTCGGCAATCCGGGCCCGGACTGGGACAACGCCTACCGGCCGGGCGACAACCTCTACACCGACTCGACGCTCGCCCTCGACGCCACGACCGGCAAGATCAAGTGGCACTTCCAGCACACGCCGAACGATCCCTACGATTATGACAGCGTGTCGGAGAACCTGCTGGTCGATGCGGGCGGCCGCAAGCTCGCCATCGAGGCCGACCGCAACGGCCACGCCTACGCGGTGGACCGCACCAACGGCCAGTTCGTCTGGGCGACGCCCTTCGTCAAGAAGGTGACCTGGACCAAGGGCATCAACCCCGATACCGGCAAGCCGTTCGAGTACGACCCGAACAAGGACGTGCAGCGCTACAATCCGGCGGCAACGCCCTCGGCCGAGAACAAGAACGCCGATTTCTGCCCGGGAAACATGGGCGGCAAGAACTGGCCGCCGACCGCCTACAACCCGAACCTGCAATATTGGTACATCCCGGTCATCGAGAGCTGCAACCGCGTCACCCACGAGGCGATGACGCAGGCCAACCTCAAGCCGCGCGAGTTCTTCACCGGCGGCGGGCCGAGCCAGCCGTTCCGGATCACCGGCAGCGTGACGGCGATCGACGTGAAGACCGGCAAGGTCGCCGGCAAGCACGAGACCCAGTTCCCGCTGCTCGGCGGCATGCTGGCAACGCCGGACCTCGTCTTCACCGGCGAGCCCGGCGGCGGGGTGATGGCGCTCGACGCCAAGAGCCTCGACAAGCTGTGGGAGTTCCGCACCGGCAGCGGCGTCAACGCACCCCCGATGACCTTCACGGTCGACGGCAAGCAATACGTCGCGATCCTGGTCGGCCTCGGCGGCGCCTGGGACAAGTGGTTCATCGACTCGACCCCGGAGCTGAAGAACATCCAGACCGGCTCGATGCTCTACGTCTTCGCGCTCTGACCGGATCGAGTCCAGAAGGCGGGGCGCGATCTCGGCGCCCCGCCGCTCACGAGGTTGATGCGGATGCGGAAATTGATGTTGCCGGCTTTGCTCGCCGGTCTCGCGCTCGCCTCCCCGTCCTGGGCCCAATCGGCCCGGACCGGCGGGGGCGAGGGTGATCTCGCTGTGTTCAAGAAGGCCTGCTCGGGCTGCCACAAGTGGCATGGCGGCGGCGGGGGCGGTTACGGCGGCGACGCCCTGTCGCTGCGCAAGACGGAACTCGACAAGGAGCAGATCGCCGAGGTGGTGCGCTGCGGCCGGCCCGGCACCGGCATGCCCTACCACCTGCGCGGGGCCTACGACACGGTGAAGTGCTACGATTCGCTGAAGGCCGATATGGGCTCCAACATGCCGCCGGAGACCGCGGTCTTCTTGCGCCCGGCAGAGATCGACGCGGTGGCGACCTACGTCGCCACCCGGCTCAAGGGCAAGGGCGACCCGACCTTCGAGGAATGCACCACCTTCTTCGGCGCGACATCCCGGGCCTGCGACGTCTACCGCAAGAAGGAGGGCACCGATGCGCCGACCCACTGAGCTCGCGGCGCTCGCCGCCCTCCTCTGCGCCGGGCCGGCCTTGGCCGCCGGACCCGAGGCCGCGGACCTGCGCGACCTTCGGGTCGGGATGCCGGTCTCGGAGATCGCGGCCGGCGGCTACGGCGATCTCGCCTGCCGCGAGGGCCCGGCCCGCACCCTCTCGGGCTGGAGCGATTGGCGCGCCTGCCCGGCCGACGCGAAGGGGCTGCGCGCCATCGGCTTCGCTTACGCCGACGGGACGACCCGCAACGGCACCCGGGTCGCCGGCCATCCGGCGCGCCTGACGCTGCTCGTCGGAGACGATGCCCGGGTCGCCGGTCTGGTGATCGAGACCGACGACGCGGTTCCGCTCTACCTGCGCAAGAAGGGACATCTCCTCGGGCTCCAGGCCCGCAGCCACTGGGGCGACGACGGCTGGACCTGCGCCGAGGGCAAGCCCGCCGGCGACGAGACCCCGCTCGGCGAGACCTTCGTCAAGGAGGAGTGCCGCAAGGCCCTGGGACCCAAGAGCGTGACGGTGACCCGCGACCTCTACGGCCACCAGGGCGCCGACCCGCGGGCCTTCATCAGCCGCTCCCGGATCGTGGTGGCGGCGACGAAATAGCCCTTCGCCGGCCGGTCCCGCGGGTGAGTCCGCGGATGACCGGCCGCATCACGCGCATCCCCGCCCTCGCGCCCACCCGGCTTGTCGTCGCCCGGCCGGGACCTAAGACACCCCTCATCCCGCGACACCCCGGGCCGCCGCGCGGCCCGGCGAACGGATGAGGGCCCTGTCATGGAATACCGGCAATTCGGCCGCTCCGGCCTCAAGGTCCCGGTCCTGAGCCTTGGCACCGGCACCTTCGGGGGCAACAACGAATTCTTCCAGCGCTGGGGCCGGACGGACGTCGCCGAGGCGAGTCGGATGGTGGATCTGTGCCTCGATGCCGGCGTGAACTTCTTCGACACCGCCGACATCTACTCGCAGGGTGCCTCCGAGGAGATCCTGGGCCAGGCGCTCAAGGGCAAGCGCGACCGGGCGCTGATCTCCACGAAAGCGACCTTCCCGATGGGCGAGGGCCCGAACGATATGGGCTCGTCGCGCTACCACCTCGTGCGTGCCTGCGAGGCGAGCCTGCGTCGCCTCGGCACTGACCATATCGACGTCTACTTCATGCACGGCTTCGACGCGCTCACGCCCGTCGACGAGACCCTGCGGGCCCTCGACGACCTCGTCCGGGCCGGCAAGATCGGCTATATCGGCGCCTCGAACTTCTCCGGCTGGCAGCTGATGAAGGCGCTCGGCACCTCCGAGCGCTACGGGCTCGCCCGCTACGTCGCCTACCAGGGCTATTACTCGCTGGTCGGCCGGCACTACGAGTGGGAGCTGATGCCGCTCGGCCTCGACCAGGGCGTCGCCCTGATGGTCTGGAGCCCGCTCGGCTGGGGCCGCCTCACCGGCAAGATCCGCCGCGGCGCCAATACCAGCGGTCGCATCGCGTCGGGCGGGGCCGAGGGCGGGCCGCCGGTCGCCGACGAGGCCCTGTTCCGGGTCGTCGACGTCCTCGACGAGGTCGCCGCCGAGACCGGGCGCAGCGTGGCGCAGGTGGCGCTCAACTGGCTGCTCAGCCGCCCGACCGTCGCCAACATCGTCGTCGGCGCCCGCAACGAGGAGCAGCTCACGCAGAATCTCGGCGCCGTCGGCTGGACCCTCGACCCGGCCCAGATCGCCCGTCTCGATGCGGCGAGCCAGGAGACGCCGATCTATCCCTACTGGCACCAGAAGGGCTTCGACGCGCGCAATCCGAAGCCGACGACCTGGTGAGAACGCAACCTTGAACTGTAAATGATGAATTGCACGAGACTGTCTCGTGCATCGCGCAGGTCTGCGCCCTGCGGTAGAATGGAAGTTCCTAGCACCCCGGCCCGGTCGGGCCGGGGAGAGGCGACCGCTCCGGTGGCCGCCCGCGCGAGCCTCGAAGGTGCCCGATGGCGCATGCCGGCGTTCACGACCCCGCCCTCGTCGCGCTCTCGATCGCGCTCGCGATGCTGGCCTCCTACGTGGCGCTCGACCTCGCCGCTCGGATGAAGGCCGCGACCGGCTGGGCCCGGCGGGCCTGGCTGGCGACGGCGGCCCTGGTGCTCGGCGGCGGCGTCTGGTCGATGCATTTCGTCGGCATGCTGGCCTTCCGGCTGCCCGGGACCGAAATCACCTACGATCTCTGGCTCACGCTGCTGTCGCTGGTCCTGCCCATCGTCGTGACGGCGTTCGGCCTCGCCATCGCCCAGCGGCCCGGCGGCGGGGTGCGGTCGATCGCCCTGGCAGGCGCGGTGACCGGGCTCGGCATCGCGGTGATGCATTATACCGGCATGGCGGCGATGCGCCTTTCGGCGGCGTCGCATGTCGATCCGGCCTGGTGCGCCGCCTCGGTGCTGATCGCGATCGGGGCCGCGACCGTGGCGATCGGGCTCGCGTTGCGCGAGAGCGGCCCGGGCTTGCGCGTCGCGGCCTCGGGCGCGATGGGGCTCGCCATCGCGGGCATGCACTACGCCGCGATGCAGGGCCTGCACTTCACCCACGGGGCCGGGTCGCCGCCGGCCGGCCCGGCCGGGGAATTCGACCAGGTCCGCCTCGCCGCCGGCGTCACGGCGGTGACCTTCCTGGTCCTGGCGCTGGCGCTCCTTGCCGCCACGATCGACCGCCGCTTCTCCGAGCAGGCCGCCCGCGAGGCCGCGGCGCTGCGCGCCAGCGAGGAGCGCTACCGCCTGCTCCTCCAGAGCGTGACCGACTACGCGATCTTCATGCTCGACCGCGACGGCGTGGTGGCGAACTGGAATGCCGGCGCCCGCCGCATCAAGGGCTACGAGACCGAGGAGATCGTCGGCACCCACTTCTCGCGCTTCTACACCGAGGAGGACCGGGCGGTCGGCGCGCCCGAGCGGGCGCTCGCCACCGCGGCCGGGAGCGGCAAGTTCGAGGCCGAGGGCTGGCGGGTGCGCCGGGACGGCACGCGGTTCTGGGCCAGCGTCGTCATCGATCCGGTCCTGGGCGAGGACGGCCGGCTCGTCGGCTTCGCCAAGGTCACCCGCGACATCACCGAGCGCAAGCGGGCCGAGGCCGCCCTGGAGCAGGCGCAAGCGGCGCTTGCCCAGGCGCAGAAGATGGAGGCGGTGGGCCAGCTCACCGGCGGCGTCGCCCACGACTTCAACAACCTGCTGATGGCGGTCCTGGGCAGCCTGGAATTGCTGCGCAAGCGCCTGCCCGACGATCCCCGCCTGCTGCGTCTCCTCGACAACGCCGTCCAGGGCGCCGAGCGCGGCGCCGCGCTGACCCAGCGCATGCTCGCCTTCGCCCGGCGCCAGGAGCTCAAGCCCGAGGCGGTCGACCTCGCCCGCCTCGTCCGCGAGATGACCGACCTGCTGCAGCGCTCGATCGGCCCGGGCGTGCGGATCGAGACGCGGTTTCCGTCGGGGCTGCCGCCCGCCCTGGTCGACGCCCACCAGCTTGAGCTGGCTCTCCTCAACCTCGTGGTCAATGCCCGCGACGCGATGCCGGCGGGCGGCACCGTCGCGGTCGCAGGAAGGCTGGAGCGGCAAGCGGGGGAGGGCGAGGCCATGCTTTGCCTGTCGGTCACCGATACCGGCACCGGCATGGACGAGGCGACGCTCGCCCGGGCGCAGGAGCCGTTCTTCACCACCAAGGGCGTCGGCAAGGGCACGGGCCTCGGCCTCTCGATGGTGCACGGCCTGGCGGCGCAGTCGCACGGCCGCCTCGTCCTGCGCAGCCGTCCCGGCACCGGCACGACCGCCGAGATCTGGCTGCCCGTCGCAGGGCCGGCGGCCGGGGCCGCGGAGGGGCCGGCCCGCCGCCTCGCCGCAGTGCCGGCCGGGCCCGTCCCGGTCTTCGCCGCCCGGGTGGTCCTCGTCGTCGACGACGATCCCCTGGTGCTGGAGAACAGTGCCGCGATGCTGGAGGATCTCGGGCACCGGGTGGTCGAGGCCCGCTCCGGCCAGGAGGCCCTGGAGCTGATGCGCCGCGCCCGCACCCTCGACCTGGTGCTCACCGACCACGCCATGCCGGAGATGACCGGCCTCCAGCTCGCCGCCCGCGTCGCGGCCGAGCGGCCCGGTCTCCGGGTGATCCTCGCCACCGGCTACGCCGATCTCGGCCCCGACGATGCCCTCGACCTGCCGCGGCTCGCCAAGCCCTACGACCAGGCGACGCTGGCCCGGATGATCGAGGCGGTGATGCGGGGGGCGGGGGACGAGGCGGCAGGGGAGGCGGGGGTGGTGGTGCCGTTCCCGAAGAGCGCGTGAGTCGACGGGCGGCGCAGGTTCCTTCGCGGTGGTCCCGCCACTGCTTCGGCGGCGGTCCCGCCCCCTTCCTCGACATCTCGGGTTCCCGGCATTGCCGGGTCCCGGGATGACTCGCTGAGGCGGAACCGGCGGTTCACCTGGACCTCACTCCGCCGCTCTCACGCCGCCGGCGCCTTCCGGGCCTTGGCCTCGCGCAGGAGCGCCAGCCCCTCGGGCCCGAGATCGACGGCGAGGCGCAGGACCTCGTCGGCATAGGCCTGCGGCGTGGTGCCGGCCTGCTTGGCCGCCCGCGAGAGGCGCAGGCCCAGGGCCCCGTCCACCGGGATCGAGGTGCCGCGGGGGGCGGGCTCGGCCGCGGGTGCCGTGGGAACGGGCGCCCCGACGGCGGGTGTTGACGCCGGCGCGCGGGCCGGAGCGATGTCCGGCCGCGGCGGCAGCCCGAGGGCCTGGCGCCGCCCCTGTGCCGCCAGCCGGTCGGCGCGCTCGTTGCCGGCCTCGCCGGCATGGCCCTTCACCCAGACCCAGCGCACGTCGCGCCGCGCCGCCAGCTCGTCAAGGTGCTGCATCAGCTCGACGTTCTTCACCGGGCCGGTGGTGGTGCGCCAGCCCTTGAGCTTCCAGCCGCGGATCCACTCGGTGACCGACTTCACCACGTACTGGCTGTCGCACCGCATCTCGATCGCGGCGCCTTCGGGAAAATGCTCCAGCGCCCGGATCGCCGCGGTCAGCTCCATGCGGTTGTTGGTGCTCTGCGGATCGCCGCCGCACAGCTCGACGGGGCCCTCCGGCGCCTGGATCACCACGCCCCAGCCGCCCGGGCCGGGATTGGGATCGCAGCCGCCGTCCGCATACACGATGGTTCGCATGGCTGCCTTTTCGTCTCGAACGTCACGACGGAACGCGGCCGCGCCCCGACCCCGCCCGGGGGCCGCGGGCTGCCGGCCGCGCGGGCACATTCGGCCCGGAATGGTGAACAAATACCCAGGCGCTCCCCGCCGCAAGCCGGGGGAGGCGCTGGCACGGCGCTTGCGGCAGGTCCAGGATCCGCGATGATGCAGGATGTGCGATGATGAGGCGCCGGCCCGACGCAGGGACGTCGCAATCGGTCGATCGCGCCGACCCTCGGACAGTCCAAGAAGAGACGCGCCCCATGCCAGTCGAGACCGCCGATGCCGTCGACGAGATGCTGCCGCCGGTCCGGCTGGTGCCGCTCGCCCTGCAGCACGTCCTTGTCATGTATGCCGGCGCGGTGGCGGTGCCGCTGATCATCGGCCGCGCGCTGGGGCTGCGCCCTGAAGAGGTAGCGTTTCTCATCAGTGCGGATCTCTTCGCCTGCGGCCTCGCGACCCTGATCCAGTCGGCGGGATTTCCGGGAGTCGGCATCCGCCTGCCGGTGATGATGGGCGTGACCTTCGCGTCGGTCGGCCCGATGCTGTCGATGGCGGCGACGCCCGATGTCGGGCTGCTCGGCATCTACGGCTCGGTGATTGCGGCCGGCGTGTTCGGCCTCGCGGTCGCCCCCCATGTCAGCCGCCTGCTGCCGCTGTTTCCGCCGGTCGTCACCGGCACCATCATCCTGGTCATCGGCATCTCGCTGATGCGGGTCGGCATCAACTGGGCCGGCGGCGGCCAGCCGACGCTGACCAGGATGATCGACGGCGTGCCCGCCGCCTTTCCCAACCCGAACTACGCCCAACCCGGCGGCCTCGGCATCGCCTTCCTGGTGCTGCTCGTGATCCTCGCGCTGATCCGCTGGGGGCGGGGCTTCCTCGCCAACGTCGCGGTGCTGGTCGGCATCGTCGCCGGCTCGGTCCTGGCGGCGATGCTGGGCCTGATGCATCTCGACAAGGTCGCGGCGGCGCCGTGGTTCGCCCCCGTCCTGCCGTTCCATTTCGGCTGGCCGCAATTCCATCTCGTACCGATCGCCACGATGTGCGTGGTGATGATCGTGGTGATGATCGAATCGACCGGCATGTTCCTGGCGCTCGGCGAGATCACCGGCCGTTCGATATCGCAGAAGGACCTCGCCCGGGGCCTGCGCGCCGACGGGCTCGGCACGCTGCTGGGCGGCATCTTCAACACCTTCCCGTACACCTCGTTCTCGCAGAATGTCGGCCTCGTCGGGGTGACGGGGGTGCGCTCGCGCTTCGTCACGGTGGCGGGCGGGGTCATCATGCTGGCGCTCGGTCTGCTGCCGAAGATGGCGGCGCTCGTCGAGGCGGTGCCGCAGGTGGTGCTGGGCGGTGCCGGCCTCGTGATGTTCGGCATGGTGGCGGCCACCGGCGCCCGCATCCTCACGGCGGTCGATTTCCGCGGTCAGCCGAAGAACCAGTTCGTGGTGGCGATCGCCGTCGGCGTCGGCATGATCCCGCTCGTCGCCCCGACCTTCTTCCGCAACCTGCCGCACGCGCTGCATCCGCTGCTCGAATCGGGCATCCTGCTCGCCTCGATCGCGGCGGTCCTGCTCAATGCCTTCTTCAACGGTCTGGGCAGCGCCGAGCGGGCGGGCCGGGACGCGTCCGCCGCGGCGGCGGCGGCCGAGCACGTCTGAGACGAAGTCCGGAAGACCCCTTCCGGACTTCGTCTCACCAGCCCGCGCGGGGGAGCCGGAGGCTCCCCACGCTCGAGCGAAGCCGACTTCCGCATGGCGACCGCGATTGCGCAGCGATCGCCGAGCAATCATTCGGCAGTCGGATGATCCGATCCTATCGCACGAGGTATCGATGACCCTGCTGCACAAGACCTACGGCAAGGGCCGGGTGCGGGTGATGCGCGTCCACCGCGACGGCGACCGGCACGAGGTCCGCGAGCTGACCGTGAAGGCGATGCTCACCGGCGCCTTCGACCGCACCTTCACCGACGCCGACAACAGCCGGACCGTCTCGACCGACACGATCAAGAACGTCGTCTACATCGTCGCCCGGGAGAGTCCGGCCTTGCCGGCGGAGGCGTTCTGCCGCGCGGTGGCGCAGCGCCTGCTCGACAGCTACCCCCAGATGGAGACCGCCACCGTCACCGGCCACGAGACCCGCTGGAACCGCCTCTCCGTCGACGGCTCCGCCCATCCCCACACCTTCACGCTCGACGGCAACGGCCAGCCCTTCGCCCGTATCGTCCTGTCCCGCGATCGTGCGACCCTGGAATCCGGCCTGTCGGGCTTCACCTTCCTGAAGAGCACCGAGTCGGGCTGGGCCAACTACGTCAAGGACCCCTACACCACGATCCCCGAGACCCACGACCGCATCGCCGCCACCAGCATGGAAGCGTCCTGGGCCTGGGCTTCCGAGCCCGCCGATTACGAGGCGGCCAACGCCGTGATCCTCGATACGCTGCTGCGGGTCTTCTCGGGAAGCTACAGCCACAGCCTGCAGGACAGCCTCTACCGGATGGGAATGGCGGCACTGGCGGCGGTGCCGGAGATCGAGACGATCACCCTCGCCTGCCCGAACAAGCATTACCTCCTGGCGAATCTCTCGCCCTTCGGCCTCGACAACCCGAACCAGGTGTTCATCGCGACCGACGAGCCGCACGGGCAGATCGAGTGTACGGTCGGGCGGTGAGGCACCCGGAGCCGATACCGGAGCCGATATTCACGAAGGCTGCGCCATCGTCGCGCTGCGCCGCACGCAGGTCTGTCGGCACCGTTGCGGCGGGGCGCGAGGGAGGTCGGACGCATGCTGGATCATCTCGCGATCGATGTGTCCGACATCGCCCGCAGTCGTCGCTTCTACGCCGCGGCCCTGGCTCCTCTGGGCTACGTGGTGCTGCGGGAGGAGGCTGCGTCGGTCGGGTTCGGGGTGATCGCCGGTGAGGGGCGATCGCTCGATCCGGGTGGGGACTTCTGGATCGCTGCGGGCACTCTGCGCGCTCCGCTGGTCCATTTCGCATTCAATGCCTCCTCCAGGGAGGCGGTGGATGCCTTCTTCGAGGCCGCGCTCGGGGCCGGCGGGGTGGACAATGGCCGCCCCGGCCTGCGCCCCCGCTATCACCCGAGCTACTACGCCGCCTTCGTGATCGACCCCGACGGCTACAATATCGAGGCCGTCTGCCACAAAAGCTCCGGATGAGACGAAGTCCGGACGATCCCTTCCGGACTTCGTCTCCCCGGCCCGCGCGACGTCCGAGCGAAGCCGCAATCCGCGTTGCGAAGCGACCGGTCGGGTTTCGTATGATCGGCTCCGACGACCGTGGCGACGCCGCCGCGGCCGCGCTGACGGCGTTCCCGTCTCAGTGCCGCGTCGGGTTCGCCCCCACCGTCTCCGCCGTGAGCCAGTCCACCACCTCCGCCAGCGCCTCGCGCGGCGGCAGGCCGCGGCCCTGCGCCTCGGTGAACAGGGCGAGCTGGCGGTCGGCGCTGGTGCCACGGGCGACGATCCAGCGGGCGAGGTCGAGCTCGGCCTCGCACCCCAGCGCCCGCGCATCCGCGGCGACCAGGGCCAGGGTTTCGGTCAGCACCGTCGCCACCGGCCGCGCCGTCCGGGTCTCCTCGCAGACGAAGCTGCCGTGGATGCCGTAGCGCTGCGCCCGCCAGCAATTCTCCGCCGCGATCGCCTGCGAGGCGCCGGTGAGGTCGCGGTGGCGCGCCGGCTCGTCGGCGAGGCGGCGCACCAGGCAGCGGTAGAGCGCCGCGATGGCCAGCGCGTCGTCGAGGCGGGTGCAGCTGTCGGCGATGCGCAGGTCGAGGCCGGGGCCGGTCGGCGAGGGGCAGAGCACCCACCAGACGTGGCGCGGATCGTCGATCGCGCCCGCCGCCACCACCGTGTCGAGGTAGCGGGCGTAATCCGCCTCGTCGCGGAACAGGGGCGGCAGGCCGCTGCGGGGCAGCTCGCGCGAGGCTGCGAGGCGGTAGCCGAGGAGCCCGGTGCGCTGCGCCTGCCAGAACGGTGACGAGGTCGAGAGCGCGAGCAGCAGCGGCAGGAAGGGCTGGAGCCGGTTCATCAGATCGACCCGCGACACGCCGGCCGGCACCCCGACCCCGACGCTGAGGCCGCAGACGACATTGCGGCTGCCGACCATCTGGAGGTCGCGCAGCACCCGGCCGCGGGCGGCCTGGTCGCGCGGGCGCACCCGGCTCCACTGGGCGAGCGGATGCGTGCCCGAGGCCATCAGGGCAAGACCCCGGGCGGAGGCGAGCGCGCCGAGGCCGCTGCGCAGGTCCGCGAGGTGGCGGCGCGCCTCGGCGAGGTCGCTCACCGGCGCGATGGCCCAGACCAGCTGCGGCTCCATCAGCTCGGCGCGCACCTGCGGGTGGGCGGCCCGGCAGGCGGTCAGGAAGTCGCGGGTGCGGCCCCGGGCGGCGTCGCGCTTGCCCGCATCGTTGATGAACACCTCCTCCTCGAGGCAGATGTCGAATTCCGCTCGCATACGCAGGATCTCCGGCAACAGCGGCCGCGGCGGCGGCCGAGCTGCGAATCGGCCGCCACCCGCGGGGCGGCCCCGATAGCAGCGTCCGGATTGCGGCGCGAGCCCTGCCGTCCGGGCGGCTGTCATATGAAATCCGACCGATCGCTCTCGCGTTGCGGATTTCGGCTTCGCTCAAGTACCGCGCAGATTTATGATACCATTTCAGGAAGCGATCTTCCGGAAAATGGCATCAGATCTTTGAACGCCCGTCGCCGAGCACGGCCTGGACCAGCGCCAGCACCGCCACGGCGGCGGTGTCGGCGCGCAGGATGCGCGGACCGAGCGACAGCCGGACGGTGTTGGCCCGCGCGCCGATCAGCGCGCGCTCCTCCGGGGTAAACCCGCCCTCGGGCCCGATCACCACCGCCAGGGGCAAGGTGCTCCCCGATACGACATCCGCCCCGGCCGCGGCACCAGCCTGTGTTAATGCCGCGATCGGGTCGGCGACCGGGGCGTCCTCGTCGCAGAATACCAGCAGGCGCTCCGGCGCCAGGGCGGCGAGCGTCTCGGCCAGCGGCGCCGCGTCGCGGATCTCCGGCAGGCTGAGGATGCCGCATTGCTCGGCGGCCTCGATCGCATTGGCGTGGAGCTTGTCGAGCTTGATCCGGTCGCCTTGCGTGCGCCGGGTCACCACCGGCTGGATCAGGCTCGCCCCCATCTCGACCGCCTTCTGGGCGACGTAGTCCAGGCGGGCGGCCTTCAGCGGCGCGAACAGGTAGTGCAGGTCGCCGGGTGGAGTCTGGGGCCGCGTCTGCGCCCGCAGCACCAGGTCCGCCGCCTTGCGGCCGGTCGGCTCGATCTCGGCCCGCCACTCGCCGTCGCGGCCGTTGAACACCAGCACCGGCTCGCCGGTCGCCTTGCGCAGCACCGAGAGCAGGTAATTGGCTTGCGCCCGGTCGAGACCGTGCCGGACGCCCTCCCGCATCGGGATGTCGAGGAAGAGCCGGGGAGCGTTGAATTCGTAGGCCGCCATGACCGCTCTGCTCGCCGAGGCGGGGGCGGGATGTCAATGATTTCGCGTCGTCCGCCCTGTGGCTTCGCTGCAACTCATCCGCCCGACGGCGACCGGGCCTGGAACGAACCGGCTTCCCCCGCACGATGGCGCCACATTCCTGTGCAGAAAGCGCAGCAGGGCCGGGAGCGGCAAGGAAGTCTTACGCTATGCCGTGGGCCAGGCGCAGCCGGGCCGGCCTATGAGGCGAAATCTCGGGGCCGAGATGTCGGGGCCGAAGCTTTGGGGGGTTGGGAGATGACTCGCATGCGTGTGACCGTGGCGGCGCTGGCCGGAAGCCTGCTCGGCGCGACGCTGCTCGGTGGGGCCGCCCGGGCCCAGGGGGCCGATTGCTCGGCGATCCAGAAGACCCTGACCGAGCGCAAGGACATTGTCGGCAAGGTCAACGCCGCCTCGCAGAGCAAGAAGGCGAAGATCACGGCCGCGGCCGCCTGCACGCTGTTCACCAAGCTCCAGGCCAACGGCAACGAGGGTCTGAAGTGGATCACCGCCAACAAGGATTGGTGCTCGATCCCGGATTCCTTCGTCGAGGGCTTCAAGGCCGATCACGGCCGGGTCTCGACCCTGCGCACCAAGGTCTGCAGCGCCGCCGTCCAGCAGGCGGCGATGGAGAAGAAGGCCCGCGCCATGGCGGCGCAGCAGCAGCAGGGCGGGGGCGGCGGCGGCCTCCTCGGCGGGCCCGGCCTGACCGGCAGCTTCCGGGTGCCGCAGGGCGCCCTGTGAGCCACAGCCCGATGACGGCCGCGACCTTCCGTCCTTTCCTCCGCGCCCGGGCATGAGCCTGACGCCCGACCGCCCGGTCGCCGATGCGGTCACCGGGCATTGGGTCGACCGGCACGCCCCCGAGGCCGTGCGGCCCTACCTGCGCCTCGCCCGCATCGAGCGGCCGATCGGCTGGTGGCTGCTGCTGCTGCCGTGCTGGTGGTCGGCGGCGCTCGCGGCGATCGCGGCCGGCCGGCCGGGCCCGAGCCTGTGGCACCTCGGGCTGTTCCTGGTCGGCGCCGTCGCCATGCGGGGCGCCGGCTCGACCTACAACGACATCGCCGACCGCGACCTCGACGCCCGCGTCGAGCGCACCCGCCTGCGGCCGCTGCCCTCCGGGCGCATCCGCGTGCGCCACGCCCTGGTGTTCCTGGTGCTGCAGGCGCTCGTCGGCCTCGCGGTGCTGCTGCAATTCAACCGGGCGGCGATCGTCGTCGGCCTCGCCTCGCTCGCGCCCGTCGCGATCTACCCGTTCATGAAGCGGGTGATGCCGGTGCCGCAGCTCGTCCTCGGCCTCGCCTTCGCGTGGGGCGCGCTGATGGGTTGGGTCGCCCTGATCGGCCGCCTCGACGCCCCGGCCTACTGGCTCTATGTCGGCGCCATCGCCTGGGTGATCGGCTACGACACGATCTACGCGGTGCAGGACATCGAGGACGACGAGATCGCCGGCATCAAGTCGTCCGCCCGCTTCTTCGGGTCCCGGGTGCGCCTCGCGGTGGCGGGCTGCTTCCTCGCCTCCGTCCTGTGCATCGGCCTCGCCCTGTCCGGGGCCGGGGCCGGCCCGATCGGTCTTGCCGGTCTCGCTCTGTTCGCCGGCCACCTCGCCTGGCAGGTCGGGCGGCTCGATCCGCGCGACGGCGCGGAGGCGTTGCGGCTGTTCCGTTCCAACCGCGATGCGGGGCTGATCCTGTTCTGCGGCCTCGCCCTCGATGCGATCTGGCAAGGTCTCATGTGAGCCTCGCTGCCGCGGGGCTCAGAGGCTGCCGCCGTCGGTCATCAGCGCTTCGTCGCGGTAGACCAGCGGCCGCAGCGGCAGCCGGGCGGTCTTGCGGCGGGTGAGGAAGCGCGGCCGGCGGTGGGCGAGCAGGCCGTGGCGGCGGCGGATCCGGATCGCGCCGAGCTTCAGCCGGCCGACCTGCTGGCCCATCGGGGCGACCGCGCCGTCCTCCTGGATCACCACCATCGGCAGGCCGGTCTCGGCGCCGAGCCGGCGCCACACCGCCACGACCTCGTCGTCGCCATAGATGCCGAGGGACATCAGCGGGTCGCCGCTGCGGTCGAGCACCATCACGGCGAAGCGGTCTTCCCCGGCGGCGTCGCTGGCATCGCCGTCGAGGCACAGGGCCAGGCTGCCGGCGGCGCTGGCGCCCGGAAGGATGCCGACGACCGGCAGCGCCGACGGCTCGGCCTGGACGGGGCCGCGGTGGATGACGGGGAGCCCGACGTCGCGGCGGGCGGCCTGGCTGCTCGAAGACTGGCGGTTCGAAGAGGGGAATCTGGTGACCATGGTTCTGCTCGACGCCCTGTCCGCGTGAGGCGGCGACCTCTGTCGTGTCGTCCGCTGTTGTCACGACTTTGGACCCGCTCCCGCTCAGAACGCCTTAAAAGGCAGCGTTAAGCGATAGTTGGCGCGGCACAGATGAGCCGAATGCTCAACGGATCCTTGTCACGACCCGATTCATTTATCGTTCACCGCCAGAAGACGGCGCCCCTGCCCCTGGAAACGCTTCGCTAAGACAATGCGGCATCGCCGCCGCCGTATCCGGCCCGACGAATCCTTGTGGCGTCCGGTGCCGGGGCCTACAACGGGTGGGTCCTGCTCCGGCTCGATCCGTGCCCGCCGCGGCGCCGCCGGGCATCCCCACCCGAACCCTGGCGGCCTCCCATGCCTCTTCCCGACGACCTGCGCCCCCTCCTGCCTCAGGTCCGGGCGATCATCCGCGAGGCCGCCCTGCTGGCGCTGCCGTATTTCCGGCAGGGCGAGCGCACCAGCGCCCGGGTCTGGAACAAGGCCGGCGGCTCGCCGGTGACGGAAGCCGACGTGACGGTGGACACCTTCCTGAAGGTGCGCCTGAGCGAGCTGATCCCCGGCGCCGCCTGGCTCTCCGAGGAGACCCGCGACGACCCGGTCCGCCTCGCCCACGATCTCGTCTGGATCGTCGATCCGATCGACGGGACCCGCGCCTTCCTGTCGGGCGATCCCGACTGGTCGATCGCCGTGGCGCTGCTGGCCCGTGGCCGACCGGTGCTCGGCCACGTCGCGGCGCCCGTGACCGCGACCCTCTACGAGGCCGTGGTCGGGGAGGGCGCGACGAAGGATGGGGTGCCGATCCGGGTCTCCGCCCAGGAGAGCATGGCGGGCGCCCGGGTCACCGGCCCGAAGCCGATGGCCGACCGGCTCGAGCACCGGCTCGGCCTCGGCGGTACGCCGGGCGCATTGGTGCGCCTGCCCAGGATCCCGTCGCTGGCCCTGCGCCTGGTGCGGGTGGCCGAGGGGCTGGTCGATGTCGGGCTGGTCTCGTCGGACGCCCGCGACTGGGACCTCGCCGGCGCCGACCTGATCCTGCGCGAGGCCGGCGGCGCGGTGCTCGGCCTCGACGGCCAGGTGCCGGTCTACAACCGGCGCGAGCCGATCCATGGAGAACTGGTGGCCCTGCCGCAGGCGTTGCGGGAGGCGGTGCTGGCGGGGCTGGGGTGAGGCGCGGCGGCTCGCCTTCGTGACGGCAGGGGTGGGCTTTGAGCCCGCTCGAGCCCTACGGCGCTCGCCCCACCCGGCAGGCCAGCCCGGGACTCGTCGAAGGCGATACCCGGGATGCCTTGCGCGGCCCCAGGACGGTCTGGGATAAATATCGACGTTTGCCCCGGATCAACGGAGCAGGTCGAGCCGCGCCGGAGCACTGATCTCGGCCGGGCCGCGTGCGCTACCGCGCCTCACGCTTCTCCAACGCCGTCTTCGCCTGCTTCAGCTGGTCGAACACCACGCTCGGCGTCGTGCCGAAGAAGGTGAAGCCCGCATTGATCGCCCAGTAGCCGGCGAGCAGGATCAGCGGCACCAGGATCCACCCCAGGATCTCCTCGCCGATCTTGCGGCGGCGGCGGCGCTGCCGGCGCTTCTCGCGCCGGGTCACCTTCGGGGAGGGCGGGGTCACCGTCGCGGCCGGGGCGAGGGGGGCCTCGTTGAGATCTCCGCTCATCGGGATCCTCCTGCGTCCTCTGGTGCGGGGCGAGAAGCCTCGCATGTCCAATCGCCCCGCTTCGGCCGCTCGGGCGGAGCGGCCGGGGCCTCAAATGCGCATCCCGGTGGGGAGGCCCCGCCGGGATGCGCGCGTCTCGGATGAGCCTCATACACGGGAGGCGTGCCGGGATCGAGGGGGAAGCCCTCGATCCTCCGGGGTCAGGCCCGAACCAGCGGCACCTTCGGCACCGTGCGGACCCCGCCGCCGCCATCGCCCGAGCCGCCGTCCTTCGGCTTCTTCGGTGCGGCGCGAGGGCGCTTCTGCTTCTTCGCGGCGCTCTTGGCCGCCTTCTTGGCGGCGATCGTCACGTCCTTCTCGGGCCGCGGCATCACCGGGCCGGCCGGGAAGACGAAGCCGAGGCTCGGCTTCTCGCCGTCGGGCCGCTTCACGATCACCCGGACCGCGCCGCCGTCCTTCAGCTTGCCGAACAGCACCTCGTCGGCGAGCGGGGTCTTGATGGTCGCCTGGATCAGGCGGGCCATCGGGCGGGCGCCCATGGCCTCGTCGTAGCCGTTCTCGACCAGCCAGTCCCGCGCCTCGTCGGACAGCTCGATGGTGACGTTGCGGTCGGCGAGCTGCGCCTCGAGCTGGAGGACGAACTTGTCGACGACCTTGGCCACCACCTCCTTCGGCAGATGGCCGAAGGACACGGTCGCGTCGAGGCGGTTGCGGAATTCCGGGGCGAACAGGCGGTTGATCGCCTCCTGGTCGTCGCCGGTGCGCTTGTTCTGGGTGAAGCCGAACGCCGCCTTGGCGAGGTCGGCCGCGCCCGCATTCGTCGTCATGATGATGATGACGTTGCGGAAATCGACCTGCTTGCCGTTATGGTCGGTGAGCTTGCCGTGGTCCATGACCTGCAACAGGATGTTGAACAGGTCGGGATGGGCCTTCTCGATCTCGTCGAGCAGCAGCACGCAATGCGGGTGCTGGTCGATGCCGTCGGTGAGGAGGCCGCCCTGGTCGAAGCCAACATAGCCCGGAGGGGCGCCGATCAGCCGCGAGACGGTGTGCCGCTCCATGTATTCCGACATGTCGAAGCGCAGCATCTCGACGCCGAGGCTCGACGCCAGCTGCTTGGCCGCTTCGGTCTTGCCGACGCCGGTCGGGCCGGCGAACAGGTAGGCGCCGATCGGCTTGTCGGGATCGCGCAGGCCGGCGCGAGCGAGCTTGATCGAGGCGGTCAGCGCGTCGATGGCGGCGTCCTGGCCGTAGACCACCCGCTTCAGGTTGTCGGTGAGGTGGGCGAGCACCTCCGCGTCGTCCTTCGAGACGGTCTTCGGCGGGATGCGGGCCATCGTGGCGATGGTCGCCTCGATCTCCTTCACGCCGATGGTGCGCTTGCGCCGGCCCTCGGGCACCAGCATCTGCGAGGCGCCGGTCTCGTCGATCACGTCGATCGCCTTGTCCGGCAGCTTGCGGTCGTTGATGTAGCGGGCCGACAGCTCGACCGCGGCCTTCACGGCCTCGGTCGTGTACTTGAGCTTGTGGAACTCCTCGAAGGACGGGCGCAGGCCCTTGAGGATCTCGATCGCGTCCGGGATCGACGGCTCGTTGACGTCGATCTTCTGGAAGCGGCGCACCAGGGCGCGATCCTTCTCGAAGTACTGGCGGTACTCCTTGTAGGTGGTCGAGCCGATGCAGCGTAGGCTGCCCGAAGCCAGTGCGGGCTTGAGCAGGTTGGACGCATCCATCGCGCCGCCCGAGGTCGCACCGGCGCCGATCACCGTGTGGATCTCGTCGATGAACATGATGGCGTTCGGGTGCGCCTCGATCTCCTTCATCACCTGCTTGAGGCGCTCCTCGAAGTCGCCGCGGTAGCGGGTGCCGGCGAGGAGCGTGCCCATGTCGAGGGAGAAGACGGTCGCGTCCGCCAGGACCTCCGGCACCTCGTGCTGGATGATCTTGCGGGCGAGGCCTTCCGCAATCGCGGTCTTGCCGACGCCGGGGTCGCCGACGAGCAGCGGGTTGTTCTTCTGCCGGCGGCAGAGGACCTGGATCGTGCGCTGGACCTCGTTCTCGCGGCCGATCAGCGGGTCGATCTTGCCCTCGCGGGCCTTCTTGTTGAGGTTGACGCAGTAGGCGTCGAGCGCGTCACCCTTCTTCTTCTGGCCGCTGCGCTCGTCCTCGGCCCCGCTGGGACGTTCCGTCGGACCCTCCTCGTCGGCGCCGCGGACCGGCTTGCCCTCGGAGAGGCCGGGGCGCTTGGCGATGCCGTGGCTGATGTAGTTGACCGCGTCGTAGCGGGTCATGTCCTGCTCTTGCAGGAAGTAGGCGGCGTGGCTCTCGCGCTCGGCGAAGATCGCCACCAGCACGTTGGCGCCGGTGACCTCCTCGCGGCCGGAGGACTGCACGTGGATCACCGCGCGCTGGATCACGCGCTGGAACCCCGCCGTAGGCTTCGCGTCCTGCCGCCCGTCGCCGGTGAGGTTGGCGAGCTCGGTGTCGATGTACTCGACAAGGTTGCGCTTCAGCAGGTCGACGTCGACGTTGCAGGCCCGCATGACCGCGGCCGCGTCCTGGTCGTCGACCAGGGCGAGCAGGAGATGCTCGAGCGTGGCGTATTCGTGCCGGCGCTCGCCGGCCAGCGCCAGGGCGCGGTGGAGAGCTTGTTCAAGGCTGCGTGAGAAGCTGGGCAAAGCGGGCCTCTTTGCTGGTGCCTGTCTTGGTTGGCGCTCGTCTTGGGCTGGGACCTGTCTCGGGCTGACGGCTATTTCTTTTCCATGACGCATTGCAGAGGATGTTGATGTTTCCGCGCAAAGTCCATGACCTGCGTCACCTTGGTCTCGGCAACCTCGTAGGTGAAGATGCCGCACTCGCCGACGCCGTTCTGGTGGACGTGCAGCATGATGCGGGTCGCGTCCTCGCGCGACTTGTTGAAGAAGCGCTCGACGACGTGGACCACGAATTCCATCGGCGTGTAGTCGTCGTTGAGCAGCAGCACGCGGTACAGGTTCGGCCGCTTGGTGCGCGGCTTCGTTCGCGTGATCACGGCGGTTCCCGATCGACCGTCGCCGTTACCGTTCCCGGGTGCGCGGGGGTTGGCCGCGACCGGCCTGGTGGAGGGTTTTCCCTGCCTCGGGACCTGAGCCATCTGAATCGTACCGACCTCGCTCTGGCGACCGCGCCGAAGCGCGCCGGCCCTCTGCTAAGGGAGGCCGGAACGCGTCGCGGGACGGCAGCCTATCACGTCGGCTGCCGGTGCCGAGCCTAATCTATAGGCCGAGTCTGCGCTTCGCCAGTCGGCTGCGCGCTCTTGTCATGCGGGGCCGTACGGGACCCCCGAAACGCGGCGCGACCGGCACGGGGATCCGTGCCGGTCGCGGGAACCGGTCGAAGCTCGGAGACGGGCGGCCGTAGCGGCCGCCCTCGAGGATTACGCGGCGTCCTTGGCGGCGTCGAAGGTCTTGGCGGCCTCGCCCTGGGCCTTGTTCAGGCCGTCCTTGGCCTGCTCGAAGGCACGGCCCTGCGCCTTGAAGGCCTGGTCCTGGAACTTCGAGGCCTGCTGCTGGGCCTGGGCGACGATGCCCTCGAACGGCTTCGCCATCTCCTTGGCGAGGTTCGTGTAGAGCTCGGTCATCTTCTGGCTCTGGGTGGTGAGACGCTCGAAGGAGGTCCTCACGTACTCGGCCTGGATCTCGAGCGCCTTGTCGAGCGAGCGCACGCCGGCGAGCTTCTCGAGGGTGGCGGTGCCGTGCTCGAAGGACTGCTTGGCGAAGTCGGTGGCCTCGACGGCGATCGCCTGGCTGGCCTTCGACAGGGTGCCGAAGCTGCGCAGCATCGCGTCCATGCCGTCCTTGCCGAACTTCTGGGCCGCCTCGGCCTGCTTCTCGACCTGCTGGCTGATGTTCTGGTTCATGGTGGCGTGGCGCCCTCGATGGACGCCCCTTCTCGCGCGGCGGGTAGAGCGGTGCGGGGTGCCCGCGCGTCGCGCCCCGGCGAAAGGCAATATGTGCAGCGCACAAAATTCGTCAAGGGTCATTGTGCGTCGCACAATCGCGCGAATTCGAGAGTTGGAATTCGTCGCCGGTTAACCGGGGCGTAACCGCGCCTGCCTAGCCTGATTGACAGTGATGCCGCTGCGCCACGCCGTTCTCGCGGGGCGCCGGCGGTTTGAGGGCGCCGCCGAGGTCGCAGGCGCCCTGTTTCAGTCGAACGGGGTAGTCGCGTGATGCGTTGCGTTCACGGCCAATCTGGACCCGCGCTGCCGGCCGTGCTCGCCGCCGCGGCGGTGCTGACGGCGCTCACCGCCTCGCCCGCCGAGGCGCGGCGGCGCGCCCACCACGGGGGCGGCGGTGGCTACAACCCGCCCTACGCGGCGATGGTGGTCGATGCCAAGACCGGTCGCGTGATGCACGCGGTCAACGAGGATGCCCTGCGCCATCCGGCCTCCATCACCAAGGTGATGACGCTCTACCTGCTGTTCGAGCAGCTCGAGCGCGGCAAGATGGACCTCGACACGCCGCTGACGGTCTCGGCCAACGCCGCCCGCATGCCGCCCTCCAAGCTCGGCGTGCGCCCGGGCTCGACCGTAACGGTCGAGGAGGCGATCAAGGCGCTGGTGACGAAGTCCGCCAACGACATCGCCTGCGCCATCGGCGAGAACATCGCCGGCTCCGAGCCCGCCTTCGCCGAGATGATGACCCGCAAGGCCCATGCGCTCGGCATGAGCCGCACGCACTACGCCAACGCCTCGGGCCTGCCGGATTCCGACCAGATCACCACCGCCCGCGACCTGACGATCCTCGCGCGGGCGATCCAGGACCGGTTCCCGAAATACTACCGCTACTTCCAGACCCGCTCCTTCGCCTTCAAGGGCCGGGTGATCGGCAACCACAACCACCTCCTCGGGCGGGTCGAGGGCGTGGACGGCATCAAGACCGGCTACACCCGCGATTCCGGCTTCAACCTGATGACCTCGGCCCGCACCGGCGACCGCCACATCGTGGCGGTGGTGCTCGGCGGCAAGTCGGTCGCGAGCCGCGACAACATCATGGCCAAGCTCGTCCAGTCCAACCTGCCGGTGGCCTATGCCGGCGCCCGTACGAGCGCCCCGGTGGTCGAGGTCGCCGAGCGGCCGCGTCCCGCGGTCGTCGCCGAGCGCCCGGTCGCCACCCGCACCCTGGTGGCGTCCGCCGATGAGGACGATGCGGTCGAGACCACGAACTCCACCGGCCAGCCCCTCGACATCGCCCCCCGCGGCGGCGCGACGCCGCAGGCGAAGTGGCGCGCCGGCGCCGTCGGCGTCCCGGCGAGCGCCCAGGCCTACGCGCCGGCCGCCGCCGCGCCGGCCTTCCCGGCTCCCGGGGGCAAGTATGCCTCGCGCCTGCCGACCGCCGAGCCCGGCGAGGCCCGCGCGCCCGCCCCGCGGGAGGCCGCTTCGCCCGCGCCGAAGCCCGTCACGGTCTCGCCCTGGGTGATCCAGCTCGGCGCGATGGACGACGAGGGCAAGGCCAAGTCGATGCTCGCCGAGGCGCGCCAGCGCAGCGGCGGGGCGCTGGGCAAGGCCGCGCCCTTCACCGAGAAGGTGACCCATGGCGGCACCACGCTCTTCCGCGCCCGGTTCTCCGGCTTCTCCGAGGCCGAGGCCGCGCAGGATGCCTGCCGGGCGCTCAAGCGCAACGGTTTCACCTGCTTCGCGACGCGGAGCTAGGCACGCATTCCCCTTCCCCCTTGTGGGGAGGGGTCAGGGGTGGTGCGGAAGGCACCGCACGGATCTACGCGGCACCACCCCACGCGGGATCCTCGATCCCCCTCGCCCCCCCCACAAGGGGGAGGGCGGGCGCCTGATCCCGATGCGCCAGCGCGCGTAGCCGCGTCGAGCCGACGCAGAATCGTGCACTACATCCCCGCCGCGGCGCGTCCCTGCCGCGGCTTCGTCGACACGCGCGTGGAGTATCAGCGATGTCGGTTGAGCAGAAAGTCCTTGGCCGCGTTGACGCGGGCCGCCAGGTAGTCGGACCCGCCCTGGTCCGGGTGAAGCCGCTTCATCAGGGTGCGGTGCGCCCGGCGCACCTCCTCGAGGGGCGCCCCGCGCTGAAGCCCCAGGATCTGATAGGCCTCCTCCTCCGACATCGGCCCTGGCTGCGCCGCACCGCCCGGCCGCGGGTCGCGATCAGCCTGAGCGTCTACGCGCCATCCGGCAAACCGGCGGTCCAGATAAGCCTCTAGCAGCCGGGCGCCGTCGGGATCGCTCGAACGGCACTCCGACAGGAGCGCGACGAGGCCCTGGAGCGGCAGGCCGTCGAGCGCCTGGCCGGCACGCGGGCCGGCCAGCACCGTGCCGCGCATCGCGCCGCTGGCATGGTCGAGCTCCATCTCCAGCATCGCCGAGCGCACCCGCGAGGTGGCGTCCGGTGACGTCGCGCCCCGGCGCGGGGGCATGAAGCGACCTAGGCCGAAGGGCAGGGGGGAGCCCTGACGCCAGCCGAGCAGCCAGGCGCCGCCGAGGCCGAGCGCGCCCGCCATGTCGAAGCGCCCGCGCAGGAACAGGAGGGCCGCCGCCGCCAGGGCGAACCAGCCGCCGGCCTGGCGGATCACGCGCGCGATCGTCGCGGGATTTGCCGTCGCATAGTGGCGACCGAGCCACCACAGGCCGACGAGGACCAGAACACCGAGGCCGAGGGCGATCATGCGTCGTACGTCACTCTCGGGCTCGCTCGGTCCTCGAGCGGGGGAAGCCCCGTTCTATCCGCCGGTCATGCCGGCGAGGAGCCGGCGCGCCGCCGCATCCTCATGCGCGGCCAGGCGCAATCCGTCGAGTCCCCGGGTGGCGTAGATCGCCGCGGCGCGCAGCAAGGCCGCCAGCACGCCGGGCGCCGCGAGGTCGAAGCGGGCCGAAGCGCCACCGCTCAACCGGGCGATCTCCGCGAAACCCGCGGCGACCGCGGGACCGGGTCCTTCGTGGAAGCAGAAGGCCGGCACGCCGAGAAGCCCGAGTTCGCCGGCAACCCCGCAGAGGTCGTCCAGGCTCTCCTCGATCGCGTCGCCGACCAGCACCAGCGCCTTGACCGGGCCGCGCCCGGCCTCGTTGCGGGCGTGGCGCAGCACGCGGCCGATCTGTGTCTGGCCGCCCCGGCAGGCCACCCCCTGCATCAGGCCGGTGAGCGCCCGGGCATCGGCGACGAAGCGCGAGGCGCGGCACTCCGAGAACCCGCGAAAATAGACGAGCTGCACCGCGAGGCCGCCGAGCCGGGCCGTCGCCTCGAACATCCCGGCCTGGACCCCGCAGGCGAGATCCCAGGTCGGCTGCCGGCTCATCGTGGCGTCGAGGGCGAAGATCAGCCGCGGCGCGTCGCCGGCCGGCGGGGCGACCTGCCGCGCCGTTTCCAGGAAGGCGTCGACCGCGCCACTGCGGGCGCGGTCGAGGTCGGACCCGCTCACCGGACGATCACTGCCGCCGGATGGTGCTGGCGGTCAGGGCGTGGACCGAGAACAGCCCGTCCGGATCGGTCCAGACCCGGGCATGCTCCCAGCCGGCACCGCGGGCGAGCGCCCGGAAGCCCGGCACCGTGTACTTGTAGCTGTTCTCGGTGTGGATCGTCTCGCCGGAGCCGAAATGGAACGGCACCCCGGCCACCGTCACGAGCTGGCTGCGCCGGCTGACCAGGTGCATCTCGATCCGCCCGAGATTCTCGTCGAAGAAGGCCTGGTGGGCGAAGGCGTCGAGGTCGAAATCGGCCCCGAGCTCGCGGTTGATGCGGGTGAGCAGGTTGAGGTTGAACGCCGCCGTCACCCCGGCGGCGTCGTCGTAGGCCGCATCGAGCACCGCCTTGTCCTTCACGAGGTCGATGCCGACGATGAGGGTCGCGCCGCTCCCGAGCGTCCGGGCGAAGCTGGCGAGGAGGCCCGCCGCCAGCTCGGGCTCGAAATTGCCGAGCGTCGAGCCCGGGAAGAAGCCGGCCTTCGGCGCGTCCCTCAGGTCGTCGGGGAAGGCGAAGGGCTTGGTGAAGTCCGCCGCCACCGGCTCGACACGCAGGTGCGGGAAGTCGCGGCCGAGTTCCTCCGCCTCGCTGCGCAGGAACTCCTCCGACACGTCGACGGGCACGTAGGCCGAAAGGTCGGAGAGATGCGGCAGCAGGCGCCGGACCTTGGCGGTCGAGCCGCTGCCGAACTCGACGAGCGCCGAACCGGGCGCCAGCCCGGCCCCGATCTCGGGGCCGTACCGGTCGAGGATCGCCAGCTCGGTGCGGGTCGGATAATATTCCGGCAGCCGGGTGATCGCCTCGAACAGTTCGGAGCCGCGCCGGTCGTAGAAGTACTTGGCCGAGAGGTGCTTGCGCGGGGCGCCGAGGCCCCCGAGCACGTCCTGCAGGAAGCTTCGGTCGACGCTGCCGTCGCGGAGGGCGGGCGCGAGATGGGGAAGCGGGGCATTCACGAGCAGACACTCCGAGATCGTTCGGCCCCCGGCAGGGGCCCGCATCGAGGCGCGTCGCGCCTCACTCCCCGTACTGAGATAGACGCAGGCCCGTGAACTGCCAGCGCTGGTGAGGGTAGAAGAAGTTCCTATAGGTCGGCCGGCTATGTCCCTGCGGCGTCGCCGCCGACGCACCGCGCAGCACGAACTGGCTGACCATGAACTTGCCGTTATACTCGCCGAGCGCGCCCGGCAGCGGGCGGTAGCCCGGATAGGCGCTGTAGGCGCTGCGGGTCCATTGCCAGACATGGCCGAAGGCGGCGTCGAGGGAGCCGCTCGCCGCCTCCCACTCGGCCTCCGTCGGCAGGTCGCGCCCGGCCCAGCGGGCGAAGGCGTCGGCCTCGTAGTAGCTGACATGGGTGACCGGCAGAGCCGGATCGACGGGCTTCAACCCGGCGAGCGTCATGCTCGACCACACCCCGTCGGCCCGGCGCCAGTAACCCGGCGCCTCCCAGCCCTCGTTCTGCGCGGCGACGTAGCCGTCGGAGAGCCACAGCCCGGGCTTGGCGTAGCCGCCATCCTGCATGAATTCGAGCCACTCGCCGTTGGTGACGAGGGCGCGGTCGAGGCTCACGGGCCGCAGCAGGACGTCGTGGCGCGGCTCCTCGTTGTCGAAATGGAAGCCTGCGCCCGCATGTCCCATCTGGGTCACGCCGCCCGGGAGCGCCACGCGGCCCTGCTTCTGCTCGAGGGAGGGCCAGCGCCAGCCCGGGTCGTAGGCCGGCAGCAGCGGGTTCTGGGCGAAGGCGTGCAGGATGTCGGTGAGCATCAGCTCCTGGTGCTGCTGCTCGTGGTGCAGGCCGATCTCGACGATGCCGACGATCTCCGCGAGCGTCCCCTCCGAGGCCCCGGCGATCAGGTCGGCGACGGCGTGGTCGACATGGGCGCGGTAGGCCGCCACCTCGTCGCAGGTGGGGCGGGTGACGAGGCCGCGGCTGATCCGCGGCGCGCGCGGGCCCGCCTGCACGTAGTAGGAGTTGAACAGGTAGAAGAAGCGCTCGTCGAAGACGGCATAGCCCGGCACCATCGCGGTCAGCAGGAACTGCTCGAAGAACCAGGTCGTGTGGGCGCGGTGCCACTTGGTCGGGCTCGCATCCGGCATCGACTGGATCTGCTGGTCCTCCGGGGAGAGCGGGGCGGCACGGCGCTCGGTCTCGTCGCGGACGTGGCGGAAGGCCGCGATCCAGGCCCCCCGGTCGATCGGGCGGGCATCCACGGGGGGCGGAGGGAACGCGGGGCGCGTGTCGGGGACCTGCGCGGTCGCGGTCGCTGCCATCGGATCATCCCTCATGCGTCGATGGATCGTTCACGATCAACGTCGGTCGGGGGAATGCGTTTCTCCAGCGCGGCGTTACCGCGCAGCTTGGGCCCCGGTGCCGCCGCGCCGCTTGTGCGTTGCAACGAGAAGCCCGGCCATTCTGCCGCCGCTTTGACCAAGCCTTAACGATCGCGCCGGACTCTCGACGGCAATCTCCATACCTCTCGGTCAAGACCTCTCATGCGGTTCGATCTGATGGCCGGCACTGCCGCGGCGCCCCTGGCGCCGATCACCCGTGCGCCGGTGGTTCTCGTGTTCGATTCCGGCCTCGGCGGCCTCACGGTGCTCGCCGAGGTGCGGCGCGCCCGGCCCGATGCCCGGGTGGTCTACGCCGCCGACGACGCGGCCTTCCCGTATGGCGGCCTCGCCGAGCCGGTGCTGGTGGCGCGGGTGCTCGCCGTCATGGAGCGGCTGATCGCGCTGCACGCCCCCGACCTCGTCGTGGTGGCCTGCAACACCGCCTCGACCCTGGTGCTGCCGGCCCTGCGCCGGCGCTTCGACGTGCCCTTCGTCGGCACCGTGCCGCCGATCAAGCCGGCCGCCGCCGCGACCCGCTCCGGCCTCGTCAGCGTGCTCGCCACCCCCGGCACCGTGCGGCGCGACTATACCCGCGACCTCGTCGAGACCTACGCGGCCGGCTGCAGCGTCACCCTGGTCGGCGCCACCGGCCTCGCCTCCCTCGCCGAGGCGGCGCTCTCCGGCCTGCCGGTCTCGGATGCCGACCTCTGGGCCGAGATCGGGCCGTGCTTCGTCGAGGGCGAGGCCGGCCGCACCGACGTGGTGGTGCTCGCCTGCACCCATTACCCCCTGCTGCTCGCCCGCTACCAGGCCCTCGCCCCCTGGCCGGTGACCTGGATCGATCCCGCCCCGGCGATCGCCCGGCGGATGATCCAGCTGATCGGCGGTCCCCTCCGCCGGACCGGCGACGATACACCCGGCCCGGTGCTCGCCGCCTTCACCTCCGGCGACCGGCTGACGCCGGCCCTGCGCACGGCGCTCGCCGATCGCGGCGTCGCCGAGGTGGCCTTCGAGGCGATGCCGCTCGTGCTGCAGTGAGCCGGATCCAGTGAGCCGGCCCCCCTGCGAGGTCCCGTGGCCCTCGCGCGGCCGATGACGGTCGCGGCCATCCTGCTCGTCGCGGTGCTGGCGCTCTACGGCGCGGTGATCGCGGCGTTCTGGTGGTTCCAGCGCGGCCTGCTCTATCCGGGGCAGGGCGGTCCGGTGCCGGCCGATACGGCGCGCCTGCCGCCGGCCGTCGAGACGATCACGGTTCCGACCGCGGATGGCGAGCGCCTGCGCGCCCTCTGGCTGCCGCCGGCCCCGGGCGCCGGCATGGTGGTGAGCTTCCACGGCAATGCCTCGCTCCCCGAATGGCACGCGGAGCGCTTCGCCGCCGGGCCGTGGCGGGCCCGGGGCTGGGGCATGATGGCGCCGGCGTATCGCGGCTATCCGGGCTCGACCGGCCGCCCGAGCGAGGCCGGCCTGATCGCCGACGGCCTCGCGGCCGTGGCGGAGGCGCGGCGCCGCGCCCCCGGGGCGCCCGTGCTTCTGCACGGCCATTCCCTCGGCGCGGCGGTCGCCGTCGCGGTGGCGGCCCGGATCGGGGCGGAGGGCGTGCAGGGTCTCTACCTGGAAGCGCCGTTCGACTCGATGACCGCGATGGCCCGCTACCATTTCCGCTTCCTGCCGGCGGGGCTCCTCGCCGACACGTGGCACTCCGACAGGATCATCGGCACCGTCTCCGTGCCGATCCTGATCGTGCACGGCGAATCCGACCCGGTGATCCCCGAGAAGTACGGCGCCCGCCTCGCGCGGATCGCCCGGGCCGACTTCGTCGGGGTGCCGGGCGACCACGTCTCGATCTTGGGAACCCGGGATGGCAAGGCCGCGGCGCGGTTCCGGCCAGCCCCTTGAGTCTTGACCCGAAACGGTTCGTCGCCTAAGAGCGCCCGGTTCGTGGGGCTCCGGTTCGGGGCCCCGCAGCATTTTGCGCACCCGCGAGCGGCTCGTCACGGCCGCTCTGTCGCCCCGGATTCGGGGGGAGGAGGGCGCGTTCCTCTCATACGTGATGCAGATTCTCTAGAGGACACGCGATGTCGAAACGCGTTCAGGCGAAGCACAAGCTCGATCGCCGCATGGGCCAGAACATCTGGGGCCGCCCGAAGAGCCCCGTGAACCGCCGCGAGTACGGCCCGGGCCAGCACGGCCAGCGCCGCAAGGGCAAGATGTCCGACTTCGGCACGCAGCTGCGCGCCAAGCAGAAGCTCAAGGGCTACTACGGCAACATCACCGAGAAGCAGTTCCGCCGCTACTACGCCGAGGCGATCCGCCTGCGCGGCGACTCGGGCGAGAACCTGGTCGGCCTGCTCGAGCGCCGCCTCGACGCGGTGGTGTACCGCTCCAAGTTCGTGGCGACCCCATTCGCCGCCCGCCAGTTCGTGAACCACGGCCACATCCGGGTGAACGGCGTGCGCGTCAACATCCCGAGCTACCTCGTCAAGCCGGACGACGTGATCGAGATCAAGGAATCGTCCAAGCAGCTCGAGATCGTCGTGGTGGCGAGCCAGCTCGCCGAGCGCGACGTGCCCGACTACATCGAGGTCGACCACGGCAAGATGACCGCGCGCATGACCCGCGTGCCGACCCTGTCCGAGGTCCCGTACCCGGTGCAGATGGAGCCGAACCTGGTCATCGAGTTCTACTCGCGCTGATCCGCGCGACGCGAGAACCGAGACGTTTTTGGAAAGCCGCCCGAGAGGGCGGCTTTTCTATTTGGGCTGAAGACGGGCGCCGCTTCGCGCCGGCCGCCCGAGACGAGGCCCGCTCCCACACCGTGCTGCGAGACCGGGCAAGCGCGGGAGCGCCGGCTCCGCGATGCCCGGAATCGTCGATCGCGTCGGGCGGACGTGGCGATGGAGCATTTTCCGACGAACCGGTGTCCACTTCGTCGGAAAACACTCTAAGCAGATCTCGCAAAAGTGGCTGCCAGGTTTGCGACAAAAATCTGCGACAAGATAAGAGTCTACGCGCACGAAGCGTTGGTCTGCCAACGCGAGTCTGCTCAGCTCGCGAGCGCCGCCCGGATCCGCTCCGCATGCTGCGCCAGGACGGCCGGATCGGCCATGCCCTCGACATGGCGCCGCGGCGCGACGCCCTCGTGCCGGGGCAGGACGTGGACGTGGAGGTGGTACACCGTCTGGCCCGCCGCCGCCTCGTTGTACTGGTAGACTGCGACGCCGTCGGCCGCGAAGGCTGCCTTGGCGGCTCGGGCCACCGTCTGGACGGCGGCGTAGAGAGGGCCGAGGGTGGCCGGGTCCGCGTCGAGGAGGTTGCGGCTCGGGGTCTTGGGCACCACCAGCGTGTGGCCGTCGGCCTGGGGCATCACGTCCATGAAGGCGATGACGTGCTCGTCCTCGTAGACCTTGTGGCAGGGGATCTCGCCCCGCAGGATCTTGCCGAAGATGTTCTGGGGGTCGTAGGCGGTCTCGGTCATCGTCTCGTCCTGTCGGGCGCCAACCCGTTCGCTGACGCGTCGTGCCGCCCTGCCGGCCATCTCGGGTTCCGCTGCGCGGCCCCGCGATGACGCAGGGAGAAGGCGTCGCCGGAGCTTATCCGAACGGCCGCCCTCCCGGAACCGCCCCTCAGCCGGCGGCCGCCGCCGAGCGCCGCTCGACCAGCCGGGCGAAATACGCTGCGCCGAGCGGGATGATCGCATCGTCGAAGTCGAAGGCGGCGTTGTGCAGGTTCGCGCCGGCCTTGCCCCCGAGCCAAGCATAGGCGCCCGGCACCGCGTGCAGCATGTCGGCGAAGTCCTCGCTGCCCATCTTGGGCTCGGGCGCGGTGTCGACCTTGGCGGCGCCGAACAGCTCGGTGGCGATCTCGGCGGCGGCCTGGGCCTGCGCCTCGGCGTTGCGCAGGACCGAGAAGATGTTGCGGATCTCGACCGTGATCTCGGCCCCGAAGGTCGCCGCGATGCCGGCCGAGATCTCGCGCATGCGCTTGGCGACCAGGGCGCGGATGTCGTCGTCGAAGGTGCGGATCGTGCCGGCGAGGTGGGCCTCCTCGGGGATCACGTTGTAGGCCGCGCCGGCATGGACCTGGGTGATCGACACGACCGCCGATTGCAGTGGGTCGGCATTGCGGCTGACGATGGTCTGGATCGCCTGGACCAGCGCGGCCTGGACCACGACGGGATCGATGCCGCGGTTCGGCTGCGCCCCGTGGGCGCCGCGTCCCACGATGCGGATGTCGAAGAAGTCGGCCGCCGCCATGGCGGCGCCGGCCCGCACCGAGAGTTCCCCGGTGCGTCCGCTCGGGTTGTTGTGCAGGCCGTAGACCTCGTCGCAGGGGAACCGCGAGAACAGCCCGTCGGCCAGCATGGCGCGGGCGCCGCCCAGGCCTTCCTCGGCGGGCTGGAAGATGAACACCGCGGTGCCGTCGAAGTCGCGGGTCTCGGCCAGGTACTTGGCGGCGCCGAGCAGGATCGTGGTGTGGCCGTCATGGCCGCAGGCGTGCATCTTGCCCGGCACCGTCGAGCGGTAGGGGAGGTTGGTCGCCTCCTCGATCGGCAGGGCGTCCATGTCGGCGCGGAGCCCGATGCGCCGGGTGCTGGTGCCGCGGCCCTTCAGCACCCCGACCACGCCGGTGCGGCCGACCTCGCGATGCACCTCGATCCCCCAGGAGGCGAGTTTGTCCGCCACGATGCCGGAGGTGCGCACCTCCTCGAAGCCGAGTTCGGGATGGGCGTGCAGGTCGCGCCGGATCGCGGTGAGCGCGTCGAGGTCGGCGGAGATGCGGTCGATCGGGGACATGCGGCGGGACGCTCCGGGCGGCGACGTTTCTTGGCGGCCCGCATCGCGCGGGGCCTGGACGGGGCGCATCCTCAGATGCGGTCCCGCCCGAGTCCAGGGGCGCGGATGCATGGCTGGCGCCTTGCGCCTTGCTCCTCGGCGTCCCGCGCCCCGGTCGCTCAATCGGCGATGGCGCCGTAGACGAGCTGCTTGATCTCGCGCCGGTAGAAGGCCCGGCTCGGGCCCGGCGCCTGGGTCATCATCACCACCGCCAGTTCCTCCTTGGGATCGACCCAGAAGAACGTGCCGGCATAGCCCGCCCATAGGAACTCGCCCTTCGAGCCCGGCACGCCGGCGATGCCGGCCTCCTTGCGCACCATGAAGCCGAGGCCGAACGTGTAGCCGGGTACGCCCATCAGCAGTTCGCCGGGGCCGACCACCGGCTTGATGCGTTCGCCGAGATGGTCGGCGGTCATCAATTCGACGCTGGTGCGGCTGAGCACCCGCGCACCGTCGAGGCTGCCGCCGTCGAGCATGGCTTGCGCGAAGCGCAGGTAGTCGGCGGCGGTGCCGTAGCCGCCGGCGCCGCCGGAATCGTTCTTCGGCACGGCGCCGTCGATCAGCCGGTTTGGCGCTCCGGTGGCGGGATCGGTCGGCAGGGACTGGGCGATCCGCCCGGCCTTGTCGGCCGGCACCGAGAAGCCGGTCTCGCTCATCTTGAGCGGCCGCAGCACCCGTTCCGCCAGGTAGTCGCCGAGGCGCTGGCCCGAGGCTTTCTCGACCACGCGGCCGAGCACGTCGACCGCGAGGCTGTACTGCCAGACCGTGCCGGGCTGGTAGGCGAGCGGCGCGCCCGCGATCCTCGTCGTGAACTCCTCCGGGGTGAGGTCGGTGGTGTTGTAGTCGAAATCGGGCTTGAACAGCCCGGCTTTGGCGTAGGCCGCCTTCACCGCCGGGTTGGTGGTGATCTCGCCGTAGGCGAGGCCGGCGGTGTGGCGCAGAAGGTCCTGGACGGTCGGCGCGCGCTCCGCCGGCACCAGATCGGGCGAGGCCTCGCCGAGCGCGTTGGGGCGGCTCGCCGCCACCTTCGGGTCCTTGAACTCGGGCAGGTACTTCGAGACCGGGTCGGTGAGCTGGAGACGGCCGTCCTCCATCAGCGTCATGGCGGCGACCGAGGTCAGCGGCTTCGTCATCGAGTAGATGCGGAAGATCGCATCCTTCTCGAGCGGCGCGCCGGCGGCCTTGTCGCGGAATCCGACGCTCTCGGCGTAGGCGAGGCGTCCGCGCCGGGCGACCATCACCACCGCGCCGGGCAGGCGGCCGGCCGCCACCTCCTGCTCCATCACCTGCCGGATGCGGCCGAGCCGCTCGGCGGACAGCCCGACCTCCTCCGGCCGAGCCGGCGCCAGGGCCTCGCCGCTGCGCGGCCTCAGGGCCTGATCGGCCAGGGCCGGCACGGCGAGCACCGTGAGCGCTACCCCGATGCACCCCAGAAGCAACCGGCGGGACGCGCATCCGCGTCCTCCCTCGCTCGTCCGCATGACGTTCCGCTCCCGAAAACCGGAGCCTCTTTCCGGGCCCCGTACATTCAAGCGTAACGGCGTGCCGGCCGGGGCGCTACCGCCCCGTCACTCCTCGCCTTTCCGGAAGGGCGTCGCCTCGTCGAGGGCTTCCGCCGCGGCCTCGACGTGGCGCGCCTCGCGGGCGAGGTAGTCGGCGATGGCCGCCCGCAGGCCCGGATCGGCGATGTCGTGGACCGAGTGCGTGATGACCGGGCGGTAGCCGCGGGCGAGCTTGTGCTCGCCCTGCGCCCCGGCCTCGACCCGGGCGAGGCCGCGGGCGATCGCGAAGTCGATTGCCTGATAGTAGCAGACCTCGAAATGCAGGAACGGGTGGTCCTCGATGCAGCCCCAGTTGCGGCCGTAGAGGGCGCGGTCGCCGATGAGGTTGATGGCGCCGGCCACGTACTGGCCCTCGCGGCGAGCCATCACCAGCAGGATGCGCTCGGGCATGCGCTCGCCGATGAGCGAGAAGAAGCGCCGGTTGAGGTAGGGCCGGCCCCATTTGCGCGAGCCGGTATCCATGTAGAAGCGGTAGAAGGCGTCCCAATGCGCTTCCGTCAGGTCCGAGCCGGTGACCCACTCGACGGTGAGCCCGGCCGCGAGCGCGTCGCGCCGCTCGCGCTTGATCGCCTTGCGCTTGCGCGAGGCCAGCGCCCCGAGGAAATCGTCGAAGCTGGCGTAGCCGTCGTTGTCCCAGTGGAATTGCTGGTCGACCCGGCGCAGGAAGCCGAGATCGCCGGCCCGCTCGGCTTCCGTCTCGGGCAGGAAGGTCGCGTGGATCGAGGAAGCCTGGACCTGCTTGCGCAGGGCCCGCAGGCCGACGACGAGGGCGGCGGTGGCCTCCTCCGGATCCTCGCCCGGGGCGATCAGGAAGCGTGGGCCGGTGACCGGCGTGAACGGCACGCTGACCTGGAGCTTCGGATAGTAGCGGCCGCCGGCGCGCTCGAAGGCGTCGGCCCAGCCGTGATCGAACACGTACTCGCCCTGCGAATGGGACTTCAGGTAGCAGGGGGCGTATCCGATCACCGTGCCGTCGCGCTCGGCGGCGACGTGCAAGGGCAGCCAGCCGGTGCGCCCGCCGACGCAGCCCGATTCCTCGAGGGCCGCCAGGAAGGCGTGGCTGACGAAGGGGTTGTGGCTCTCGGCCGCCCCCGCCAGCGATTCGGCCGAGAAGGCGCAGCGGTCCCAGTCGGCCGCCGCGATCTCGGAGATGCGCTGGACGACGCGGACCTGCAAGGCGCCCGCCGCCGGGGTGGCGCCGCACCCTGCTTCGCCGGTATTCTCCATGGGATCGGGAGTTAGGTCGCGGGCCGCGGGACGGCAATGCGGCGCGGCCTCGCAGGCGTTCGGCGCGAGGGCGGGGCGCGAGGGCGGCATGAGCGGGAACCGTCGGGCCGTCTTGCCACTTTGTTTCCCATCATGATCACCGACGACACCCCGACGCGCCCGCGCGACCCCACGGCGATGCCGATGTCTCCGCAAGGCTCTCCCGATCCGCGGGCCGAGGATCCTCGGGATCCTCTCGCCAGGGCCTGGGACGAGCGGATCGCCCGGCTGCTCGACCTGCTGCCGCAGCGGGTGGGCGGCGCCGTCGCCTGGCTGCGGGCGCCGTCGCGGCGCTGGGTCCGGATCCCGGCGGCGATCCTGCTGATCCTCGGCGGCTTCCTGGCGGTGCTGCCGGTCTTCGGGCTGTGGATGCTGCCGCTCGGCCTCGCCCTCCTCAGCGAGGATCTTCCGGGCATGAAGCCGTCGCTGGAGCGATCGGCCCGCTGGCTGGAGGAGAAGTGGCGGCGGGTGGCCGCGTGGTGGCGCGGCCGGTAATCGACGACCGCTGGTATAACCCGTCGCCAAACGGACTCGCACCTTGCCGCCGCACCGGGTCATCCCGGGCTCCGCGGCGCAGCCCCGGAACGGCATGGCGGGTATGATCCCGGTCCGGCGGTCACCCCTTCGCGGCTCCTCCTCGGGACCGATCCGTCAATTCAACGACGTCATCGCCCCCCCGGGCCGGGTCGCACTCGGCCAGGATACCGCCGGCAGGTCGCCGTTCGGCAATTCGACCGTCACCGCGTCGCCCGGCATCAGGGCGGTGTTCTCCTCGGCGCCGATCTCCTGCGTCGTCGGCCCGCTCTGGCGGGCGATGCGGTAGGTCGGCCTGGCGCGCCGCGCCTGGACGCGGTCGGAGAGGAAGCGCGGGGCGGAGACCTCGGCCTCGATGATCAGCCGCTCGGCCATCTCCATCCGGGGCTTCAGCTGCTCCAGCGCCCGCTGGGTGTCGCGCATCTCCCCCGTCACCTCGGTGGCGCGCTTGCTGCGCATGTCGAGGATCGTGATGTCGGCCCGGGAGATCGATTCCCGGGCGCGCAGCAGGTCGGTGGTGGTGCGCAGCTTCTCGCTCTCCATCTGGGCCATCGAGCGGCCGGCCGCGATGGTGCGCTGCTGCGTGGCGAGGCCGCGCTCGGCGAGCTGCTCGTTGCTGCGGATCTCGGTGGCGATCAGCTTGATCTGGGTGTCGATGGTGGCGAGCTGGCCGTTCAGCGCGTCGATCTGCTGGCGCAGGAATCGCTTGAGGTCCTCGATGGCGTCGACCTGTGCCGCCAGCGCCTTGCGGCGGGCCTCGAAGATCGAGGTCTCGCGCTCCATCAGCGCCTGGAGGCCGGGATCCGGGCGCCCGGCCAGATCCTTCGGGAACTCAACCTTCGGCTTGTCGTCGCGCTCGGCGGCGAGGCGCACGAGGCGGATCGCCAGCTGGTCGCGGTCCTTCTGCAACCCGGCGAGGTCGCCGCGCGCGGCGATCGCGTCGCGTTCCAGGCGCAGCAGGCCGCTGTCGGCGACGCGCGGCGGACCGCCCGCCAGAGCCACCGCCTTGCCCACCGTCAGCCCCGGCCGGAAGAAGTATTCTCCGGGCTTGTCGACGGCCCCCGTGATGTAGAACGGCCGGTACTGGGCGATCTCGACCGCGGTGTCGGGGGCGTCCGCCAATTCCATGCGGTCGCGCAGGCGCTTCGCCACCAGCCGGCCGACCTCCCGGGTCGGCAGGCCGGCCGCCGGGACGTCGCCGATGATCGGCAGCGACAGCGTGCCGTCCGCCCCGATGGTGAACTCGTCGTTGAGCGCCGTCCAGGCGAAGATCTCGTCGCGGCTCGCCCGCCATTCGAACACCCGCAGCCGGATCCGGTCGAGCGGCCCGAGCACGTAGCCGGTGGGGACGGTCGCGGGAGAGGACGCGGGAGACGGTGCGGGGGACTTGCCCGCCGGGGCGGCGACCGGCGGGACGGGGGACGACGCGCCGGCCGCCGCCGCGATCCCGGCGGGCAGGCACAGGGCACCGAGGACGAGCCCGTACCGGAGGGAGGCGAGGCGTGGGGCGGCCAGGATGCGGGCACGAAGGATACGGGCAGGAAGACGGGAGCTTGCGCGCATGCGGGTCTGGCCTTCTCGTCCCGGCCGGCGCGGGGCCGGATGTCGCCGAGGGGGATGGGGTCACGGTGGAGCAGGGTCGACCCTCGACTCTCCGGCCACGCCGCGCAGCCTCCCAATAAGCGGTAGGCCGGCATCCGCCGCCCGTGCCTTGCTTCTCCGATCCGCCATCACGTTCGTCGTGCCGAGCGGCATTGTCGCTCCGCGAACGACGTAGTCCCAGTATAACCGGCGTATCCCCGGCTGATATTCTGGTGAAATTGACCGAACTGCCGTGCCCCTGCGTATCGTCTAACGCTCTTTAACGGTGGAGACGGCGAATGGCTCGTGGAGTGCGGCCGCAATCCCGCGTGAGCGGGGGCGATGAGCTTGCGGGCGGGGGGCTTGTGAACGGAGGTCTCGCGAGCGAGGCGCTCGCGGGAGGAGGCCTCGCAGGAGGAGGCCTTGGTGGGGGAGGCGTCGCGGCCGGGGCCTATCCGGGCGGCCTCGCGCTCCTGCTCGCGCCGGGTCTGGCTCCCGGGCGCACCTCTGGGCTCGTGCCGCTGGCGCCGGTGGCGGAGGCCCCCGTCCTCCCGGCCCGGCCGGCCATCGCGCCCCGGCGCGGGGCGGGGCCGGTGCTCAAGCGTGCGTTCGACATCGTGGGGTCCGCCCTCGGCCTGGTCCTGCTGCTGCCGCTGCTTCTCGCCATCGCGGTGTTGATCAAGTGGGATTCGCCCGGACCGGTGCTCTTCCGCCAGAGTCGCATCGGGCTCGGCAACCGGCCTTTCCGGGTCTGGAAGTTCCGGACCATGAGCTGCTGCGAGAACGGGCCGGTGATCCGTCAGGCCCAGCCCGGCGACCCGCGGGTGACCCGAATCGGCCGCTTCCTGCGCCGCACCAGCCTCGACGAGCTGCCCCAGCTGGTGAACGTGCTCCTCGGCTCGATGTCGCTCGTCGGGCCGCGGCCGCACGCGGTGGCGCACGACGCGCATTTCGCCGGCCTCGTCGACCGCTACGCCGAGCGCCACGCCATGCGCCCGGGAATCACCGGCTGGGCCCAGGTGCGCGGCTGCCGCGGCGAGACGCCGAACGCCGCCGCGATGCAGCGCCGGGTCGATCTCGACCTCGCCTATATCGAGCATTGGTCGGTGCTGCTCGATCTCATCATCCTGGCCATGACGCTGCGCGAGGTTTTCCGCTCGCAGGCTGCCTACTGAACCCCGGCACCGGGTCCCGCCCCCACTCCCGAACCCTGCCGTGACCCGGCCGCGCGGCGCGCGGCCGGGCGCCGAGCGACCGCGCCCGAGGAACCCTCTCCATGCTCGTCGTCGACCTCCTGCTCTGCGCCCTGGCGCTCGCCGGCGCGGTGCCGGTCCTCGTCCTGGCGGCGCAGGTCCTGGCCTCGCTGCCGGCCCTGCGCCCGGTGCCGGCCGCGCCCCGCCGCCCCTCCCTCGCGGTGCTGGTCCCGGCCCATGACGAGGCCGGGCTGATCGCCGGCACGGTGGCGGCCCTGCGCGACGGCCTTCAGCCCGGCGACCGCCTCCTGGTGGTGGCGGACAATTGCCGCGACGCCACCGCCGCCGCGGCGCGCGAAGCCGGCGCCGAGGTGGTGGAGCGCCACGATCCCGCGCACCGGGGCAAGGGCTACGCCCTCGATTTCGGCTATCGCCACCTCGCGGCCGGCGGGCTCCCGGAGACCCTGGTGGTGGTCGATGCGGATTGCGCCCTGGCGCCGGCCTGCCTCGACCGCATCGCGCGGCTGAGCGCCGCCCACGACGCGCCGGTCCAGGCCGCCTACCGTCTGGCTCCGCCGCCGCTCGCCTCGTCGTCCCTGCGGATCGCCACCGTGGCGACGGTGATCAAGCAGATCGGCCGGCCCCTCGGCGGCCACCGCCTCGGCTGGCCCTGCGGCATCTCGGGCACCGGCTTCGCGGTGCCGACACGGCTCCTCGGGTTGCCGGACGGGCCCGCGCTCGCGAACGGACACCTGGCCGAAGACCTCAAGCTCGGCCTCGACCTCGCCCTCGCCGGCCATCCGCCCCGCTTCTGCCCGCAGGCGGAGGTGAGGAGCGTCCTGCCGGCCGGCGCCGCGGCGCGCCGGACGCAGCAGACCCGCTGGGAGCACGGCCATCTCTCGCTGATCCTGCCCTATGCCGGCGCACTCGTCCGCGCCGCCCTCCGGCGCGGCGATGCCCGGCTCGCCGCGATGGCCCTCGACCTCTGCGTGCTGCCCCTCGTCACCCTGGCGCTGGCCGAGGCCGGGCTCTTCGGGCTCGGCGCGGCCTGGTGGGGGCTCGGCGGCGGCGCGGCTCCGGTGCTGATCTCCGGCGCGAGCCTCGGGCTCCTGGTCCTCGTCGTCGCGGCAGCGGCCCGGCGCTGGGGCGCCGGCCTCCTCGGCTGGCGCGACCTCGCGGCCCTGCCCGGCCTCGTCGCCGGCAAGGCCGCCATCCTCCGGCGCTTCCTCGGCCGGCGGCAGACGGAGTGGGTGCGAACCGAGCGGGCCGGGGAGGGGCCGCCGGTGGGATAGGGCACAAACCCCGTCGGCCCGGACCATGCGAGGGGCGGCGTCGAGGCCCTGGGCGGACGCCAGGGCCCTGCCGCAAGGGCGGTGGGGCTGCTACGCTCGCCCGATGAGCCCGCCGTCTCCCAACCCGACCCTCACCACCGATCGGGCCGTCCCCTCCGCCCTCGATCTGATCGGCAACACGCCGCTGATCGCCCTGGATCGCCTTCACCGTGGACCCGGCCGCATCCTGGCGAAGGCCGAGTTCATGCAGCCCGGCGGGAGCGTCAAGGACCGGGCCGCCCGTGCCGTCGTCCTCGCCGCGCGCGAGGACGCGCGCCTGGCGCCCGGGGCCCCCGTCGTGGAAATGACCAGTGGCAACATGGGGGCCGGTCTCGCCGTGGCCTGCGCCGCGCTGGGGCATCCCCTCGTGGTCACGATGTCGGCCGGCAACAGTCCCCAGCGGGCCCGGATGCTCGAAGCACTCGGGGCCGAAGTCGTCCTGGTGCCGCAGATCGACGGGGCACCGGGGCAGGTCACCGGGGCCGACGTGAACGCGGCGGCGGACGCGGCGCGGCGCATCGCGGCGGAGCGGGGCGGCTACTACGTCGACCAGTTCCACGCGCCGGAGTGCCTGCGCGCCCACCGCGAGACGACCGGGCCGGAAATCTGGGAGCAATCCTCGGGCCGGGTCGATGCCTGGGTGGCTGCCGTGGGGACGGGCGCGACGTTTCTCGGCGTGGCGGCGGCATTGCGGGAACGCCATCCGGGCGTCGTCTGCGCCGCCGTCGAACCGGACGGCTGTCGGCCTTTGGCGGGGCTGCCGATCACGAGGCACCGCCACCTCATTCAGGGCACGAGCTACGGGAGCGTGCCTCCGCACTGGGATGGCGGTCTGATGGACCTGTCGATCCCCGTGACCGACGAGGAGGTGGAGCGCTGGCGTCGGGCCCTCGCAACGCAGGAGGGCTTGCACGTCGGCTATTCGGCCGCCGCCAACGTGGCTGCAACCGTTGCGCTGCTGTCGTCCGGCCTCCTGCCCGCCGACGCGACGGCGGCGACCGTCCTCTGCGATACGGGCTTGAAATATTGAGGCCGGCGGTGCCCGGTTTCCATCCACGGCCATCCTCGGCACGGTCGATCTGATCGGGGGCAACCGTCACGCCTCCCGTCCCTCCGCCTCGACTCACCCCGCCCGATTCGGGGCGGCCGCCCCACGAAGGATCCCTGACCGGTCAGCGGGCCGGCCTCCGCCATTCGGCGGCCCCGGTACCGTCCTCGGTCGCTCCCCCGGCCGAGTCCCCGGCCGCGATCTGCGCCTGCTTCAGCACAGCCGCCATCGCGGGGGCGACCGCCCGGAAGGTGGTGCCCTCGGCGACCGTCCGGCGGGCGCCGGCGCCGAGGCGCGCCCGGAGCACGGGATCGTCCCACAGGGCCGCGATGGCATCGGCCAGCGCCTCGGGATCCTCCGGCGGCACCAGGAGTCCGTTCCGCCCCTCGGCCACGTAATCCTCGGTCCCGGCGGCCCGGGTGGCCACGACGGGCTTTGCCAGCATCATCGCCTCCAGCACCGTGACCTGGCCCGAGGTGAAGGCGGTGTTGCGCAGCGGCACGACGTTGACCCGGGCCCGGGCGCAGAGATCGTGGCACTGGGCGATGTCCAGCCCGTTCAGCACCGTGACGTTGGGCGGCAGCGTCACCCCCTCGACGGCATGGGCTCCGGCGACGATCACGGTCGGCACCCCGAGCCGCGCCGCCGCCGCCGCCAGGGTGTGGTAGTCGCGGTTGGCCGAGCCCATCGCGAGCACGAAGGGCGCCGCCTCGTCCTCGTGCGCCTCCCGCGGCTCGTCGTGGATCGACAGGGGCACGAAGATGAAGCGTTCCTCCGGCAGGCCGAGCCAGGCGGCGTAGAGCGCGATCTCGCGGCGCGAATGCACCACGAACACGTCGACCTGGCCCAGTACCGCCCGGGCGAGGTACGCCTTCAGGCCTCCCGGCGTCCGCCCGAGGTTGAAGCACCAGGCGACGAGCGGCACGTCCCTTCGCCGCAGGACGAGCTTGAAGAGGGCGGCGGTCGCGGCGAGCTGGGGGAAACCGGTCATGATCCCGGCCTCGCCCCGGGGCGCCGCCCGCACCAGCCGCCAGGCCCGCCAGGCGTGGCGCAGGTAGTCGAACCATTCCGACGCCCCGGTCACGGGCCGCGAGCGGTCATGGTCGTAGGGCGCCGGCGCCGCCCTGAAGCGGTCGGGCCCCTCGACATAGCTCGTGATCCAACCGCCGCCCTCGTCCCGCAGGAACGGAATCGCGAGGATCCACTGCATCGAACCGGCTCCCGTCTGGTCGCGTCGCATCCCGGCTCGTCGCAGCCGTCGACCGGGCGGCAGTGTACGGTCGTCCGAGCGGGCCTGGGCGGGACCATCCGGCGGCGGGCATGCCGGGCGCGGACCCGATAAAGGCGGCGGGGTACTCCCAAAGGTGAAGGTCCTGCCCGTCCTCCGGCGGAGACGGAGCGCCGGCAGGCGGCCTGAAGGCGGTTTTTCGCTCGAGGCCCCGGCCCGCTACCCTGACGGGGTCCTGCCGGGAGATCCGCGCCGATGCTTCGCTCCGCTGCCGCCCTCGCCCTGGTCCTCGCCCTGCAAGGCGCCGCCTGGGCCCAGCAAGGCGCCGCGAAGGCGGACGCCGCGCCGGCCGCCGAGGCGCCCGGACCGTTCCGGGATCCCGCCGCCCAGCCCTTCGCCTCGACGAGCATCTGGAACACGCCGCTCGGGCGCGGGGCCGAGTTCCAGTCCGGCACCGACGCCGAGACGGCGCTCCTGCGCAACCAGAATGCCGGCGGCCCCGCCGGCGCCTTCGCGTGGATCGGCGGCCATGCCTTCGGGATCTACCGACAGGGACCGGACGATCCCGTGCGGCCCTGGACCTATCGCGGGCGCCCGCCGACCGTGCCGTGGCCTCATGGCGGGTCGCCCGGCGGCGGCCGCTTCTCGATGCGCACCCCGCCCGGGATCGCCTTCATGGGCGGCGGCGGCGACGGGCACGCGGTCCTCGTCGACGAGGAGGGCCGCTACGCCTACGAGATGTGGCGCGCCGCCGCCGACCCGGGCGGCCAGACCTATTCGGCGCATTACATCATCCGCACCGACCTGCGCGGCAGCGGCATTGCCGCCCGGACCGGGACCTCGGAGGGCGTGCGGGCCTTCGGCGGCTCGCTCATCGGGGGTCTGGTGCGCCGGGCCGAGCTCGACCGGGGCGAGATCCGCCACGCCATCGCGATGGCGGCGAGCACCAGCCAGGCCAGCCCGAACCGCATCGTCTGGCCGGCCTCGACCACCGACAATGACGGCCGCAACGGGCATACCGGCGTGATCCCGATGGGCGCCCTGTTCGCGATCCCGCCGCAGGTCGATCTCGACCGGCTCGGCCTCAAGACGCGGGAGGGCCGGGCGCTGGCCCGGGCGTTCCAGGAATTCGGCGGCTACATCACCGACACCGCCTCCCGCACGCTGGCGATCGCCTATCTCGAGGAGGGCTGCACCGAGACGCAGATCGACCACCTGCAATCGGACAAGGACCGGATCCTGGCGGTGCTGGCGATGGTGACGAACAACTCCGCCGCCCATCCCGGCGGCCCCGGCCCCCGCGTCGCCGCCCCGCCGCCGCCGCTGAAGGGGGAGTGATGCGAATTCCGGGCGGATTCCTCGCCGGATTCGCATCAGCCGCCCGCGAAGCGCCGGAGCAAAGCCGATTTCCGCGTCGCGCGGCGACCGGTCGGAATCCGTACGCGCTTTTCGCGCCGTCTCCCACACTCTGGCCAGCCCGGGGCCGCGCAGCGGCACCGGGACACGACGGAGCGGGATCCAGACATGCGGAAAGTTCAGCATAAAGCGGACAGCGTTCCGCCTTATCCTGGACCAGCAGCAGTTTTGGGTTGCTCTCCGCGCGCAGCCAGGTCCGGGCGCCGCTGGGCGGCTCCGGTGATACAGTCTCGCTCGTGAGATGAAAGCTCGGTCAGGAAGGAACGGCGAGCCACCCGATCGGAACCGGAACGCAGGTTCGGGCGATCCCGGCGCGGGAGGCTTCCCCCGCGCCCCCTTCGTCACATCTTCATGTCGGAGCGGGATTCGAAGGCCCGGATCGCCACCTCGGTCCGGTTGGTCGCCCCGACCTTGCGCATGATGTTGCGCACATGCACCTTGACGGTGCTCTCCTTCATGTTGAGCTCGAAGGCGATGATCTTGTTCGCCTTGCCCTTCTGCAACTGCTCCAGCACCGCGGTCTGGCGCGGGGTGAACTGGCTGCGGGGGTCGGCCGCGTTGGCCTCCTCGGCGCCGGTCCGGCGCTGCAACAGGCAGCTGGCGGGCACGAACACGCCGCCGGCCCGCACCAGGCGCATCGCCTCGATCGCCACCTTCAGGCTGACATTGGTCGGAATGTAGCCGCGGGCGCCCTCGTTGAGGCGCTCGACGATCTCACCCGGATCCTCGCTGTCGCAGAGCAGGACCAGGCTGGTATTCGGCCCGATCCGAGAGCGCAGGGCGGCCTCGCGCTGGGCGCCGCCGCGAGCGGCGTCGCGGGGATCGTAATAGAGCACCACCAGGTCGCCGTCCCGGTGACCGACCTTGCCGCGCTCCCACTCGTCGATCGACGCGAAGGTCACGACGTCCTGGTCCGGGATCGCCTCGGCCAGGCAGTTGCGCAGGCATTCGCGCAGCAGCTGCCGCGGTTCGATGATCGCGATGGCCGGCTTCAAGCCGGCCTCGGCCCCCGGCTCGAACGTGTCTGCCGGGGTCTCATTCACCTCGACCAGTCTGCGGCCCCGCGAAGCGAGGCCGTAATCAACGAGAGCAGGCGTCGACATGCTTCACCTCCACCACTGTACGATCAATCATTATTGTTGGATGGGCGTCGCAGACGGATGGTCACGCCACGGTCGAGCCGCGCAGTGCCACTCCTTGCCCCGGAGCCGGATCGGTGAAGGTTGCGGGCGCCGTTGAGCCCCCGACTGCGTGATCCAGTCGATCCGGCCCTTCGCTCCCACCCGCTCCTTCTGACTTCAGTCCTAACACGGCCATAAAGCAGTTACAATCCTTTATGTGGTGGTTTAGCAGCTCCTCCATTGATGAATGTGCGTAGCTTGATTGATCGCCTTCCTGGCCCTTCAGTTTTTCGACACACGCAGGACGTGCATCCCAGAAAAGACCTATGGAACATTATTGACGTAGGAGCATATCCGGCGGGCATGCGACAGCGCCCGACGGGATATCGACTGTCCCCGGGCGCTCTCGACTTCGAAGCGAGGCTTTAAATCAGATTATCACGATCGCGTGTGCCTGATCGTGGAGACCGATCCGAGCGTCGTCCGATGCGTCACGGGGGTACGCCGTATCGACATGGCAGGGGAATGCCGCCCCAGGTCGAAGCCAGGGGTTCCGGGTCGGGACCCGGGGATGGCGCAGGCCGCGCCGGTCGTGGCGGGATGCAGGGCGGTCATCGTCTTCCGCCCTTCGTCCTCGTTCCACCTCATTGCGGCTCCTACACATTAAACTATGTATCAAACCTGACACGACGCTCGCTGGATAGCTTGCGCCTGGCTGGCTCAACAATCATCTGAAGCAGGATGCGTCAACCATATCGTTTGATAATTTTTAACGGCAATCACTGGGCAGAAATGTTTCAGACGAGAAAAGACCACGGGCAGGCCCGTGATCCGCCCACAACCGGTCGCGACAGCAAACCCGTGATGTGGGGCGCCGACCACGGCGCGGACGCTGCCCTTGCTCATGCCGGAATGGACCGGCGGCAGGATGCGGGGGGCGCGCGTCGCCTCCGGCCGCTGCAGGGTTGAGCGCGGTCGCAAGGCGGACAGGCCGGCTCGGGATGGAGACACGTCACGCCGCTGCGCCGGGGCGCGCGGGATCGTTCGATCGGTTCGATCGGGACCCCGTTCTGGCATGTCCACCTCGAGTCCGGCGGAGTGCCGGCGGTCCGTCGGCGCGCGGCGACGACCGTGTCGCGGCGTACCCTGTACTCGCCCGGACGCCGCCTGCGCGTTTTTAACCTGTGGTTGTATTTATGTGCTGGATCTCCACCGGCCGCCGCCACCTGGCTCGAAGGGCCTGCGACGTCGGAAACGCCCACCCCGTGCCGGCGCCAGAACCTGGTCGTCGCCGTGGTCCAATCCTCAAGTCCCATCGAGGCGCCTGCGGCGGTGACGACCCGGGGATGGCGGTCGGCGGTGATCGTCACGCCCTCGCGCAGGAGGGCGCAGGCGCCGAACGTGCAGCCATCGACGTCGGCAGGATCGGGTAGTCCGGTGCTCGCATCGATCCAAGCCGTCACGACCGGCATCCCGCTCCCGTCCGGAAATCGCTTCCGAAACCGCGCAGAAACGCTATGCGGCCGATGCGGCGAAGTAGTCGTGCCAATGCGAACGTCGGCGCTCCGCCCAAATTGCCTGTAGAACGCCAGAACGGATCGATCCTGCTACCGCTTCGGAGGTATAGCCCGACATCACGATCAATCCGGCGGGTCGGCGCGCCTCGCCGTTTTCCGCACTGGGCAGGACGGGGCGGATCCGGACACTCGTTCGCGAAGGAGCACCCTCATGCCCACCTTAGCGGACACCGCCCCGACCTGCGTGGTCAGGGGCCTGAGCTTCGACGCCTTGGCGACGGCGCTGGCCCGGGGCCGGGCCACGGTCTTCACCCTCAACATGATGCATATGCGGCTGCTGGCGCGGGACCCGGAATTCCGCGAGAGCTACCGCCAGGCCTCGATCGTCACCCTCGACAGCAATCTGCTCAACACGGTCTTCCTGCGCCGGCGCATGACCGTCGCCACCGGCAGCGATCTCGTGCGGCACCTCTCGGCGCGGCGGAGCTTGCGCGACCGCTCGGTCGTGCTGATCGGCAACGTGACGGCCGAGGAGGCCGCCTCGGTGATGGCGACCCGCCGGCTCGACGTCGTGCGGCCGCCCTTCGGCTTCATCCACGATCCGGCGGCGGTGGAGGACGTGATCGCCCGGGTGCGCGACCTTGCGCCGGACGTGGTGTTCATCGCCGTCGGCGCGCCGCAGAGCGAGATGCTGGCCTTGCGCCTGCGTCGCGCCGGACTCGTCGATCCCTCGATCCTGTGCTGCGGTGCCGCCTTCGAGTTTCTGCTCGGCAAGCAGACCCGCTCGCCGGCCTTCCTGCGCCGCACCGGCCTCGAATGGGCCTGGCGGCTCGCGAGCAACCCGCGCCGCCTCGCCGGCCGCTACGCCTCGGATGCCGGCTTCCTGCTCTCGATGCTGGGCCCGCTGACGCGGCTCGCCCGCTCCGGCGCGGTCAAGGTCGGGGGGCTGCAACTGCAGTTCCGGCAGGAGACGGGTCCGGACCTGAAGCTCGGGCGCGGGGCGCTCGGGGCCGGGTAGGTCCACGACGCAAAAAGGCCGCCTCGACCCGGACGGGGAGGCGGCCTCTTCATGCTCCGCGGTGTCTCGCGACGGGGATTATTCCGCGGCCGCGGGCTTCCTGGTCTTGCCCTTCTCGGCGCCGCGCTCGGCGCGCTCGGCGATGCGGGCCGACTTGCCGCGACGATCGCGCAGGTAGTACAGCTTGGCGCGACGCACCTTGCCGCGGCGGACCACCTTGATCGAATCGATGTTTGGCGAGTAGACCGGGAAGACGCGCTCGACGCCCTCGCCGTACGAGATCTTGCGGACGGTGAAGCTCTCGTTGATGCCGCCGCCGGACCGGGCGATCACGACGCCTTCGTAAGCCTGCACGCGGCTGCGCTCGCCTTCCTTGACCTTGACGTTCACGATGACCGTGTCGCCGGGCTCGAAGTCGGGGATCGTCTTGTTGAGCTGAGCGATCTGCTCCTGCTCGAGCTGCTGGATGATGTTCATCGGTCAAACTCCTGCCGTCGCCGCCGCGCCCCGGGATGGGATCCGGCGTCAGGATTTCGGCGTCCTGTTGTGAGTTGCCGGCTCCTTACAGGAACGGCCGCGGCTTGTCGACACGCGCAAGCAGGGCTTTTTTCCAGCCCGTCCGGGAGCGTTCGACGGCAGCCTTTGACGCGAAGTCTCTCAACCGAAGTCTCGCAAGCGAAGCTTTGGAACCGAACGGCGCGTTCGCTGTTGTGACGGCTCGGTGCAGCGCCCGACTCCGGCGCCGCCCGCTCCAAGGACCACACGGAGGACCACCCCTCATGCTGATGCGTTGGAAGATCGCCGGCCTCGCCGCCCTGGCCTTCGGCGGTCTCGCCGCCGCCCCCGCGAGCGCTGCCCCGGCCGGCCCCGGCCTTGCCGGCGTGCTCGCCCCCGAGGCGCCGGTGACGCAGGTTGCCCAGGGCTGCGGCCCGGGCTTCGCCCGCGGTCCTTACGGCGGCTGCCGGCCTATCTACGGCCGCCGCTACTTCGGTCCGCCGCGGGCCTACGGCCGCCGCTGCTTCATCCGTCCGACCCCGTACGGGCCGCGGCGCATCTGCCGGTTCTAAGAAACCGGTGCCGGTTCTGACGAACCGGGCGGGGATCCCGGACGGGGTTCCCGCCTCTCATCCCGCTTTCGGCCGGAACGCCACCAGGGTCATGTCGTCCCGGCGCGGTTCCGCGCCGCGATGGGCTGCGAGCGCCGTCTCCAGGGCCCGCACCTGCCCGTCGAGGGGCAGGTCCCGGTGCCGCGCCAGGATCTCGGCGATGCCCCGGTGCCCGAGGAGGCGCCGCGACGCTCCCCCCATCTGGTCGCTGATCCCGTCGGTCATCAGGAAGAAGGTCCGGTCCTCGCCGAGCGGGAGCACGACCGCGGACAGGGCCTCCTCCCGGCCGGTCAGCCGGTAGCCGAGTCCGTGGCGGCGGCCCTTGATCCGCGCGACGCCGTCCCCGGACAGGATCGTGAGTGCGAGGCCGGCCCCGGCGAAGGCGAGCGTGCCCGCCGCCCGGTCGGCGATGCAGATCCCGCAATCGAGCCCGTCATCCGAGAGATCCATCTCCTCCCGGTCCTGCCTCAGGCGCGCCCGCACGACGCCGTCGAGGGCGGCGAGGATCGCGTCCGGACGGCGCAGGCCCTGGTCGTGCAGGATCCGGTCGAGGGCGGTGGCCACGATCAGGGTCAGGAAGGCGCCGGGGACGCCGTGGCCGGTGCAATCGACCACCACCAGGATGCTGACGCCGTCGATCTCCTCGATCCAGAAATAATCGCCGCCGACGACGTGCAGCGGCTCCCACAGGACCGCGACGTCGAGCGCACCGTCCCGGAGCATGCCGGGTCCCGGGAGCACCGCCTGCTGGATGCGCCGGGCATAGCCGAGGCTCTCCATGACGAGGCCGTTCGCCTCGGCGAGCTGCGCATGAGCGCGCTCCAGCTCCGCCAGCAGGTGGCGGGCCTCGTCGCCGCTCCTCAGGCCCTCGACCATCCGGTTGAAGGCGGCGGAGATGTCGGCGATCTCCCGGCTCGGCCGCCGGCTGCCGGCGAGGTCGACCGTGACCCAGTCCTTGCGCTCGACCCGGCCCATCGCGGTCAGGAGCCGCGTCAGCGGCGCCAGGACGTGGCGCGCCACCGCGAGCCGCAGGGACAGCGCGAAGGCCAGGACCAGCACGGCGCTGGCGCAGAGCACCATCACGAACTGCTTCTCGGCATTCGCCCGCAGGCCCTCGGCCGACAGGGCCAGGGTCAGGCTGCCGGCGGGCTGGCCGGCCGGCCCCGGCTCGATCTCGGACGAGACCTGGATGAGCTCGAGGCTGCGGCCCCGCGGCTCCTCGCCGAGCCGCCCGATCGCCGTGCCCGAGGCGTCGCGGAGGATCGCGAAGCGGAAGGACGGATCGAGGCCGAGCGCCTGGAGCTGGGGGCCGAACGAGGTGGTCCAGCCCGGCCGGGCCAGCGCCCGGGCGGTCATGTCCGCCACCATCTGCGCGCGCTCGCCGGAGAGCCGGATCTGGTCGCCGTAATTGACCCAGGCGATCACCACCTGGGTCAGCAGCACCACCGCGGCGATCACCGGGGCGAGGCGCAGGAACAGCGTGTGGGCGAGGCCGTCGAGGTTGCGGCCGCGCGCCGCGCCGCGCAGAGCCCCGGGCCGCATCGTGTCGGCGCCGCCGTCCTGCGTCGTCGGCACCTCGGCGAAGCCGAGATCGGCGAGCGCGTCGCCCCGGCGCATCGGGCCGGCGCCCCGCAGGGAGCCGCCGCGGCGGGGCGCGTCCTGCGGCAGGGCCTCGCCGCTCAAGAGCCGTGTCCCGGCGGGCAGCAGGCAGCCCCCGGCGCCCGCTCGACCCGGTTGCGGCCGCCATGCTTGGCGGCATAGAGCGCCGCGTCGGCCCGGCGCATCGCCGCCTGCAGGCTCTCTCCCGGTTCCGCCGCGGCGAGCCCGATGCTGACCGTGATGCCGATCGGGCCGGTTTCGGTCGCGACCGGATGCGCCGCCACGGCGGCGCGGATGCGCTCGGCGACGGCGGCCCCGTCCTCGGGGCCGGTCTCGACCAGGAGGACCGCGAATTCCTCGCCGCCCAGCCGGCCGACCGCGTCGAGGGAGCGCAGGGCCGAGCGGCAGGCGGTCACGAAGGCGATGAGCGCCGCGTCGCCCGCGGCGTGGCCGTGGCTGTCGTTGACGAGCTTGAACCGGTCGAGGTCGAGCATCAGCAGGCAGGCCGTCTGGCCGGGCCGCCCCTCGCCGGGCCGCCGCGGCCAGTCCCGGGCGCAGACCTCCAGGAAGCGCCGGCGGGCCAGCGCCCCGGTCAGCGGATCGGTGTCGGCGAGGCGGCGCAACTCGGCTTCGAGCCGGGCGCTGGTCTCGATTTCGCCCGACAGGGCCTCGTTGAGGGATTGCAGGTCGCGCTGCTGCTCCCCGAGGCGCTTGTTGGCCTTCTGCAGGTCGGCCTGCATCCGGTCGCTCATGCGCACCAGCCGGCGCTGCTCGCGGTAGCCGCGGCGATAGGCCTCCGCCAGCACCTTCACGCCGTCGGCGACGGCGGCGAGCTGGGTCAGCATCACCTCGGTCCGGTCGAGCACTGCCTCCTCGTTGTCGAACAGGCTGAAGACGTTGGCAGGGGCGCCGCCCTTGGCCGCACCCGTCTTGCCGCCGCCGGCCTTGCATCCGTCGGGCTCGGGAGACGCATCGCCGTCCTTCATCGCCGCGCGCTCCGGCACCGCCCTGGTCGTCGTGCCCGGATTCCTCGTCATACCGAGCTCTCCTGAACCATCTCGAACCGGGCATGCGAGAAATCGACCGCGAAATCCTCTCCGGCTTCCGCGATGGTGTCGTCGCCCTCGGCGTAATGCCAGCGGATCGTCACCGGGCGGCCCTCCTCGGCGGCGTCCTCGAGGGGCAGGAACAGGTTCATCAGGGCCTTGGCGCTCGACGAGTTGAAGTAGGACAAGGCCACGTCGAAGGTCAGCGGGCCGCCGCCCTCGTCCAGGCAGGCGCGCAAGGCGAGGAGCAGCGGGCCGTAGAAGGCGGCGGCATCCTCCGGGTAGGATTCGCCGCGCAGGAGCAGGTGCCCGGCGGCGAGGTCGAAATCGACCAGCGGCGAGCGGCTGGTGGCGGGGATCTGGATCCGGTCCATCGTCGCGCGCCTCAGATAAAAGCCTTGAGGCAGAAGAAGCAGCGGTCGTCGCCGCGGGGCTGGAACTCGTACTCGACCGGGGCGCTGGCGCGGCGGGCGATCTCGATCAGCCCGATGCTGCCGCCGAGGCTGCCCTCGTCGGCGGGTTGGCGCAGCCGCTCGCGGTAGTACTTCTTCAGTTCGTCGCCCGACAGGCCGGCGATGTGGTCGAGCCGGGAGCGCAAGGTCGTGACGTGCTCCTCCGGCACCTCGTTGCCGCAGGCGACGAAGAAGCGCCCGTCCTCGACCCCGACGACGATCAGTCCGGAACTGACCATTCCGCCCTCCGGGGCGCCCGCCGGCACGAGCTTGTCGGCGGAGTAGCGGATGACGTTCTGCGCCTGCTCGACGAAGACCGAGAACACCCGCTTCGACACCGACGCGTCGGTGGCACCCTGCTGCATGCGCAGCTTCAGCACCTCGCCGAGGGAGAACAGCACGTTCTCGGACAGGTCGCCACCGAACGACAGGATGATCCCGTTGCGCCGGGACGCCTCGTGGAACGCCATGAAGTCTGTTGCGAGCACCACTCTCTCCCACCCTCGGCCCGACGGCCTAGGCCTTTCGATCGAATTGTCCCAGGTCCTGATCCCGGCCTGGCCAGACGACATGTTAGATCACCGACACTGACCAGATTCTTACTCCGTTGGGGAAAGGAAGTCCCTCACAGAGTGAATGGAAAATGGTTGGTCTGATCGACGAAAGATCGTTCCTTGCTCATGCGGGGGTTAAAATACCTGCGACTTGCCCGCTTCCTGTGCATTCGAGCCGGTCCAGTGCGTCGATTTGTCTGTCGGACGATCAAATTGCCTCATCGTCATCGCGCGATCCGGGCCAGGGCGGCAGGCCCGGCCCGGGTGATTCGCCTGATCCATGTGATTCGCGTGCGCCCGTCGCGTCGCATGCCGGTGATTCGCCGTCGCCGGGTTCCGCCCCGTCGTCCACTCCATCGACGGCGGGCCCTTCTCGGTGGGCCCTGATCAGCGGCCCTTGCCGGCGGGGACGCGCGCGGGCAGCATCCGGGCCGGCGGCGGAGCGCGTCCGGACATGGTCGAGAACAAGCGGCGGCGGTCCTTCGAGGCCGGGCATCGGCTCAAGTTCATGGTGCTGGTCGACGAGACGCCGGAATGCGACCGCGCGGTGCACTTCGCGGTGCGCCGGGCGGCGCGGCTCGGCGCCCGGGTGGTGATGCTGGCGGTGGCCGAGCCGCCCGAGACCATGGAATGGCTCGGCGTCGGCGACGCGATGCGGGCCGAGGCCGAGGCCGAGACGACGGAGCGCCTGGAGATGCTGGCGGCGGCGGCGCGTCAGGCCGCCGGGGTCGATCCCGAGCTCGTCGTGCGCACCGGCGAGCGCGCCGACGCGATCCTGCGCCAGATCGAGGAGGACGAGGACATCGCCTTCCTGGTGCTGGCCGCCGCCACCGGCAGCGACGGGCCGGGGCCGCTCGTCTCCTCGATCGCCGGGCGTACCGCCGGCAGCTTCCCGGTGCCGGTGGTGATCGTGCCGGGGGCCCTGAGCGAGGCGGAGATCACCGCGCTCGCCGGTTGACGTCGGCGCGGCCTCCATTGAGCTTTCGCCCGTTCGGGTCCACATCTGCGCCAGACGTGCTCGCGCGCGTCGTTCCCGGCCGGCCTTGAACCGGCGCAGAGAACTTTTCGAGGATCACCGATGTTCATCCAGACCGAAGCCACCCCGAACCCCGCCACCCTGAAGTTCCTGCCCGGCAAGGTCGTCCTGGCCGACGGCACCTTCGAGGCGCGGGACGAGGGCGCTGCGGCGCGCTCGCCGCTCGCCCGCGCCCTGTTCGGCGTGCCCGGCGTGTCCGGCGTCTATCTCGGTCACGACTTCATCTCGGTGACCAAGGCCGAGGGCGAGCCCGGCTGGCCGCAGGTCAAGCCCGCGGTGCTCGGCGCCATCATGGAGCACTTCATGTCGGGGGCCCCGGTCCTCGAGGCCGGCCACGCCCCCGAGGAGGCGGCGGAAGAGTTCTACGAGGAGGCCGACGCCGACACGGTGGCCACCATCAAGGACCTGCTCGAGACCCGGGTCCGCCCGGCGGTGGCCGGCGACGGCGGCGACATCACCTTCCGGGGTTTTCGCGATGGCGTGGTCTTCCTGGAGATGAAGGGCGCCTGCTCGGGCTGCCCGTCCTCCACCGCGACCCTGCGCCAGGGCGTGCAGAACCTCTTCCGCCACTTCCTGCCGGACGTGCGCGAGGTCCAGGCGATCTGACGATCGCGATCGGCGCGCTCCCGACCCCGAATTCGCCGCCGGGCGGTTTCCCCGCGGGCGGCGGATGATCTAAAGGCTGAGACCGAACCGGGCCGTCCCGCATCTGCGGGGCGGTCCGTCTTGTGTTAACCTGTGCGTGCCATGCTGGGACTCGAGCGGCCGGATCGTCAGCGATCCGGCGCGGCCGGCGGCACGGACCCGGCCGCGGCGACGAACCCGCGGGCGGACGAGAGGGCGGAGCCTGACGGTGATGCGGATCCTGGCCATCGACACGGCGCTCGAGCGCTGCGCGGCCTGCATCATGGCGGATGACTCGCCCGAGCCCCTGTCCCAGGAGAGCATGGACCTCACGCGCGGCCATGCCGAGGCGCTGCTGCCCCTCGTCGAGCGGGTGATCGCCCGGGTCGAGGGCGGGTTCGACAGCCTCGACCGGGTCGCCGTCACGGTCGGCCCCGGCAGCTACACGGGTCTCAGGGTCGGCCTCTCGGCGGCCCGCGCGGTCGGGCTCGCCTGCGGCATCCCGGTCGTCGGCGTCACCACCCTGTCGGCCCTGCTCGCGCCGCTGCTGGCGGCTGACGACGATTTCCTCGGCCAGGGCTACCTGCTCGCCGCCGCGATCGATGCCCGGCACGGTCACGTCTATTTCCAGGCCCTGAGCCAGGACGGCGGCATCGCCGTCCCGCCGAGCCTGCTGCCGCTCGCGGAAGCCCTGCGGCTCATCGGCTCCGGCCCGGCGGCGCTCGCCGGCTCCGCCGCCCCGGCGCTGGCGGCCGCCGCCGCCGGTCAGGGCGTGCGCGCCGTGGTCCCGGAGGGGCACATCGCCCCGCAGATCGAATGGATCGCCTCGCTCGGCCTCGTCGCCGACCCGGCCCATGCCCTCGCCCGCCCTCTCTACCTGCGTGGGCCGGATGCCCAGCCGCAGGACCACGCGCGGCTCGCCCGCCGCTGACGGAGCTTCCGATGAAGTGGATGCCGTTCCGCTCACCTCCCACCGCCCATGTCGCGCCGCTGAATTCGGCCGACCGGGCCGGTGAGCTCGCGGCGCTCCACGCCACCGCCTTCGCGCGGCCCTGGGAGGCGGACGAGTTCGAGCGGATGCTGTGCGAGCGCGGCCACGTCGCCCACGCCCTGATGCTGGGCGCGGTGCTCGCCGGCTTCGTGCTGTCGCGCCAGGTGCTCGACGAGGCCGAGATCCTGACCGTCGTTCTCGGGCCGGCCTCCCGCGGCGCGGGCCTGAGCCGCCAGCTGCTCCGGGCCCACCTCGTGGCGCTGGAGGATCTCGGCGTGCGCCGGGTCCATCTCGAGGTCGACGACGGCAACGTCCCGGCGCTCGCTCTCTACCGGCGCCTCGGCTTCACCGAGACCGGCCGGCGGGCGAGCTACTACGCCCGGCCGGACGGCAGCCGCGCCAACGCCATCATGATGCAGATCGCGCTCGGCTGAGGCACAGGCCCACGCGCCGCATCGCCATTCCGACGCGACGTCAGGATACGCCGCGACGAAGCCGGCCGTCTTCCGTCGCGCGGCCGGATGGAGACGCCCCCCGATGGTCCGCCGCCTGCTCGCGCCGTGCCCGAGCGCCCTCGCGCCGGCCTGGCCCGCTGCCGCGCAATCCGGTACGCCGGACAGGAGCCCCTGATCCAGATGAGCGGCCGTGTCTTCGGCAAGGAGCCGGCCCCGTCCGAGTCGGTCATCGACGGCGACAGCGTCCGCTGCGCCGACGGCCGGGACGCGACCGTCTTCACGGACGTGGACCATCCCGGCCACGACGAGCGGCAGGCGCCCGCCGGCTTCACCCTGCTGCGCTGACGACCCGGTGCCGGAGGGGCCGGTGCCGGAGGACCCGGTACGGTGGACGGGCCGGGCCGGACTTGGTATGCGCCCCGCGCCCTCCCGGAATCTCCCGAGCCCGCGCCGACGACGGAAATCATGACGTACCTCGTCGCCGGCCTGCGACTCCTCGCCTACGCCGTCACCTTCGCGCTGCTCGCCGGGCCGCACTGGCTCGTGCTGAAGCTCGGGCGCGGCAAGCGCGGCGGCCACGCCCCGGCCTGGTTGCACCGGGTGTTCGTGCGCCTGTTCCAGCTGCGCATCACCGTCGCCGGCACGCCACCGGCCCCGGGGGAGGCGGCCCTGGTGCTGGCCAACCACATCTCCTGGCTCGACATCCCGGTCCTCGGGAGCCTGCGGCCGCTCTCCTTCGTGGCGAAGTCGGAGATCGCCGGCTGGCCGGTGATCGGGACCCTCGCGCGGCTCCAGCGCACGGTCTTCATCGACCGCGCCCGCAAGCGCCACACCGCGGTAGTCAATACGGAGATGAGCCGGCGCCTGCGCGCGGGCGACCTGATCGTGCTGTTCGCCGAAGGGACCACCGGCGACGGCACCCGGCTGCTGCCGTTCCGCACCTCCCTCGTCGGCGCCGCCCGGGCGGCGATCACCGAGGGCGGGCTCGACCGGGTCCGGCTGCAGCCGCTCTGCATCGCCTATACGCGCCGCCACGGCCTGCCCCTGACCCGCGCCGAGCGGCCTGACATCGCCTGGTACGGCGACATGGAGCTCGGTCCCAGCGTCAAGCTGTTCTTCGCCCGCGGGCCGATCGACGTGACGGTGACCTGGGGCGAGCCGATCGTGTTCGCGGCCGGCACCGACCGCAAGGCCGCGACGGCCCTGGCCGAGGCCGCGGTGCGCCGCGCCCTGCAGGAGGCGGTGACCGGCCGCCCGCCGGCGCCCGCGCAAGTGCCCGTGCGAGAGCCCGTATCGGAGGCGCCGCGCGCCGATGCCCCGGCCGCTGGCGCCGCACCGCCTATTCTCATTCCGGCCGCGACGGCTTAAATGGAGGGAGTTGGCCCGGGGCAAGGTGTGTCCGGGGCCGACGCCGCATCCGATCATCTCCCTGCAGGGCCGGTTCGTTGAAGAAAGCGTTCGTCAAATCCTACGGCTGCCAGATGAACGTCTACGACGCCTCCCGCATGGTCGACCTGCTCGGCCGCGAGGGCTTCGTCGAGACCGGCACCGTGGAGGAGGCCGACGTCGTCGTCCTCAACACCTGCCACATCCGCGAGAAGGCGGCGGAGAAGGTCTATTCCGAGCTCGGTCGCCTGCGGGTGCTCAAGGGCGAGCGCTCGCAAGCCGGCCGGGACACCACGGTGGTGGTGGCGGGCTGCGTCGCCCAGGCCGAAGGCCGCGAGATCCTGAACCGCGCGCCGGGCGTCGACGTGGTGGTGGGCCCGCAGAGCTACCACCGCCTGCCCCAGCTGCTCGCCGCCGCGAAGGACGGCCGGGTCGTCGACACCGAGTTCCCGGTCGAGGACAAGTTCGACCACCTGCCGCCGCGTCGCACCCCGGGCGTCTCGGCCTTCCTGACCGTGCAGGAGGGCTGCGACAAGTTCTGCGCCTTCTGCGTCGTGCCCTATACTCGTGGCGCGGAGGTCTCGCGGTCGGTCGAGAAGATCGTGGCGGAAGCCGGGCGGCTGGCGGCGGCGGGCGCCCGCGAGCTGACCCTGATCGGCCAGAACGTCAACGCCTTCCATGGGGCCGGCCCTGACGGGCGCGACTGGACCCTCGGCGAGTTGCTCCACCGCGTCGCCGCGATCCCGGGAATCCTGCGGTTGCGCTACACCACCAGCCACCCGCGCGACATGGACGAGGCGCTGATCGCGGCCCATCGCGACCTGGCGGCCCTGATGCCCTACCTGCACCTGCCGGTGCAGTCGGGCTCCGACCGGATCCTCGCGGCCATGAACCGCAAGCACGATGCCGACACCTATCGCCGGCTGATCGACCGGGTGCGGGCGGCCCGGCCCGACATCGCGCTCTCCTCCGACTTCATCGTCGGCTTCCCGGGCGAGACCGACGCCGACCACGCCGAGACGATGCGGCTGATCGCCGATGTCGGCTTTGCCAGCGCCTTCTCGTTCAAGTACAGCCCGCGCCCCGGCACGCCCGCGGCCGACAGCGCCGACGCGGTGCCCGAGGCGGTGAAGAGCGAGCGGCTGGCCGAGCTGCAGTCCCTGCTCGAGCGCCAGCGCCAGGACTTCAACCACGCCACCGTGGGAAGGACCGTGCCGGTGCTGATTGAAAAGGCCGGGCGCCATCCGGGCCAGATCGCCGGAAAGTCGCCCTATCTCCAGGCGGTGCAGATCGAGGGTGACGTCTCGGCGATCGGCCGCGAGGTTCGCGTCCGGATCACCCGGGCCGGCTCGAACAGCCTGTTCGGCGAGGCGGTGGAGCCTGCGATCGTGGCGGCCGCGTGAGGAACGACAGGATGCCGATGGGAGAGGCGGGCGGCCGCGGGCCGAAGGGACGCGACGCGCGCGAGCGCGAACTCGCGCCGCGGGTGGTGGCAGGCTTGAGCGAGGCCGCCGAGATCGCGCTCACCTTCGACGACAACCGGCTGGCGAGCCTGGTCTTCGGCCAGTACGACCAGAACGTCGCCCATCTCGAGCGCCGTCTCGGCGTGGTGGCGACCGCGCTCGGCAACCACGTCGTCGTCAAGGGCCCGCCCGATTCGACCGAGCGGGCGCGGCGGGTGCTGGAACTGCTCTATACCCGCGTCCGCGACGGGGGCGGGACGCCGCTCACCCTCGGCGACGTCGACGGGGTGATCCAGGAGAGTTCGCTCCAGGGCAACCTGTTCTCGCCGGCCGAGGCTCCGGCCGACGGCGAGCGGCCCTCCTTCGACCAGATCGCCACCCGGCGCCGCGGCGGCGTGCGGGCCCGCAACGCGGCCCAGGACGCCTATATCCGGGCGTTGCGCGCCCACGAGCTGGTCTTCGCGGAAGGCCCGGCCGGCACCGGCAAGACCTGGCTCGCCGTCGGCTATGCCGTCTCGCTCCTCGAGCAGGGCCATGCCGAGCGGCTGATCCTGTCGCGCCCGGCGGTCGAGGCGGGTGAGCGCCTCGGCTTCCTGCCCGGCGACATGCGCGAGAAGGTCGATCCGTATCTTCGCCCGATCTACGACGCCCTCTACGACTTCATGGAGGCGCGCCACGTCGATCGCGGCCTCCAGACCGGCATGATCGAGATCGCGCCCCTCGCCTTCATGCGCGGCCGGACCCTGACCAACGCGGTGGTGCTGCTCGACGAGGCGCAGAACACCACCTCGATGCAGATGAAGATGTTCCTGACCCGGCTCGGCGAGAATTCGCGCATGATCGTCACCGGCGATCCGAGCCAGATCGACCTGCCGCCGGGCCAGAGATCCGGCCTCGTCGAGGCCGTGCGGATCCTCGACGGCGTCGAGGGCGTCGGGCGGGTGACGTTTCGGGACGTCGACGTGGTGCGCCACGACCTGGTGCGCCGGATCGTCACGGCCTACGAGACCGATGCGAGGGAGCACCAGGACGAGATGCCCCAGCGCCCGACTCCCCCGCGCCGGGGGGCGCTGCCGTGAGCCGGCACGAGAACGAGATTGACGTCGCCGTCGAGGATCCGCGCTGGGAGGGCGTGGCGCCCGACCTCGAGGCCTTCGTGGCCGATGCCGTCGAGGCGGCGCTCGCCATCGTGCCGCCCGGCGGCCCGATCGAGATCAGCCTCGTGCTGACCGACGATGCCGCGGTGCAGGAGCTGAACCGCACCTGGCGGGGCAAGGACAAGCCGACCAACGTGCTGTCCTTCCCCAACGAGCAGCCCCATGGCGGCGGGCCGCGCCTGCTCGGCGACGTCGTTCTTGCCTATGACACACTCCTGCGCGAGAGTGCGGAGCAGTCCAAGCCCCTCGGCCACCACCTCGCCCATCTCGTGGTTCATGGCACGCTGCACCTCCTCGGTCACGACCACGAGCTCGGCGATGCCGAGGCCGACGCCATGGAGGCGTTGGAGGTCGCTGCCCTGCGGCGCCTCGGCGTGCCGGACCCGTACGGCGACGCGGCCGGTTGAGCCGCGGACGTTCTCACCCCAGACGCGAGAGACATGAGCAACGATCGAAGTCGCAGCGCCGCCGCGACCGCGCAGGCGATTCCGGAGGACGACAGTCCGGGGCGCGAACCCTGGTACGACCGCCTCCTCAGCATCTTCCACCTGAAGACGCGCGACGCCCAGCGCGACGGCCTCTCGGACGCCCTCGCCGAGATGCAGAGCGGCGACCACGCCGTCTCCCCGGTCGAGCAGGCGATGCTCAAGAACGTGCTGAGCCTCCACCGGGTGCGGGTCGACGACGTGATGATCCCCCGGGCCGACGTGGTGGCGGTCTCGATCGACACCACGCTCGGCACCCTGCTCAAGGTGTTCCGCGGTGCCGGCCATTCCCGCCTGCCGGTCTACGGCGACAGCCTCGACGATCCCCGCGGCATGGTCCATATCCGCGACTTCGTCGACTACATGGCGAACCGCGCCGAGGCCGGCGGCGACCGCCTGCCCGACCTCGCCGGGGTCGACCTTACCGAGACCCTCGCCACCACTCGCATCCTGCGGCCGGTGCTGTTCGTGCCGCCCTCGATGCCGGCGATCGACCTGCTCGCCCGGATGCAGGCGAGCCGCACCCACATGGCCCTCGTCATCGACGAGTATGGCGGCACCGACGGCCTGATCTCGATCGAGGACCTGATCGAGGTCGTCGTCGGCGACATCGAGGACGAGCACGACGAGGCCGAGGGCCACCGCGTCCTGAAGGTCGACGGCGAGAGCGAGATCTTCGTCGCCGACGCCCGCGCCAGCCTCGACGACGTCGCCGAGGCGACCGGCGTCGACCTCGCGGCGGCGGTGGGGGAGGCGGCCGAGGAAGTCGACACCCTCGGCGGCCTGATCGTCACCATCGCCGGCCGCGTCCCTGCACGGGGCGAGGTCATCGCCGTTCCGGGCGATTTCGAGGTCGAGGTGCTGGATGCGGACCCACGGCGCATCAAGCGCCTGCGCATGCATCGCGGCCTCGCCCGCCTCACCGGCCCCGAGACGCCGCTGGCCCTGCCGCCGCCGGAGGGCGAGGCCGGCCTGCGGGCTGAAACCGCCGCCTGATCCTCATTTTGCGGCGTCGCGCGCGGCGCCGCCCCGCGAGCCCGCCCATGCACGACACCGACACGGACGGGGCGGCGCTCGCTGCCCCGGCGGCGCCCTTCGGCCTCGCGCCGCTCGCCCACCGCATCGCCCTGACCTCCGGCTGGACGCGGCTGGGCCTGGCCTGGCTCTTCGGCGCCTGCGGCGCGCTGGCGATGCCGCCCTTCGGGTTCCTGCCCGCCCTCTGCGTCGCCCTGGTGCCGGCGGTCTGGCTACTCGACGGGGCCGCCACCGCCTCCTCGCGCCTCGGCCGGCGCGGCGGCACGGCGCTCGCCGCCGGCCTGATCGGCTGGGCCTGGGGCTTCGGCTACCTCACGGCGGGGCTGTGGTGGCTCGGCGCCGCCTTCCTGGTCGAGGCCGATCAGTTCGCCTGGCTGATGCCCCTCGGGGTGCTCGGGCTGCCGGCCGTGCTCGGGCTGTTCTACGGCGCGGGCTTCGCCGCCGCCCGCCTCCTGTGGTCGCCCGGCCCGGGCCGCATCGCCGCCCTGGCCTTCGGCCTGGCCGGGGCCGAGTGGCTGCGCGGGCACCTCTTCACCGGCTTTCCCTGGAACGCCCTCGGGATGGCGCTCGGCCAGAATCTCTGGCTGATGCAGGCCGCCTCGGTCATCGGCCTCTACGGCCTGACCGTCCTGGCGGTGCTGTGCGCCGCGGCGCCCGCCACCCTGGCCGATGCCGGCGGAGCCCGGCGGCGGTGCGGCCCGCTTCTCGCTACCGTCGCGGTCGTGGCGGCGTTGGGGATCGGGGGGGCTCTGCGCCTGCCCTCCGGCCCGGTGCCGGAGGTGCCCGGCGTGCGCCTGCGCCTCGTCCAGGCCAACATCCCGCAGGATGCCCGCTTCAACCCGCGCAACCGCGAGGGCATTCTCGAGCGCTATTTGGGGATGAGCGACAGCGCCACCGCGCCCGACCGGCAGGGCCTGCGCGACGTCACCCACCTGATCTGGCCGGAATCCTCGTTCCCGTTCCTGATCCAGCGCGATCCCCAGGCCTTGCGGCGGATCGGCTCCGCCCTGCCGCCCGGCACGCTGCTGGTCACCGGCGCGGCCCGGGCCGACGAGCCGCTGCCGGGCGAGCGGCTGCACTTCTACAATTCCATCCTGATGATCGGGCAGGACGGCCTCGTCGGCGGGCGCTACGACAAGCTCCACCTCGTGCCGTTCGGCGAGTACCTGCCGGCGCCGGTCGACACCCTGCTGCGGACCCTCGGGCTCAAGCAGTTCGTGGCGGTGCCGGGCGGCTTCACCCCTGGGGAGGCGCGGGAGCGGCCCTCGCTCGCGGTGCCGGGCCTGCCGCCGGTGGCGCCCTCGATCTGCTACGAGGCGATCTTTCCCGGCGCCGTCGCCTCGCGGCACGCCCATCCGGGCCTCCTTCTCAACGTCACAAACGACGGCTGGTTCGGCGACACGCCCGGGCCGCGCCAGCACTTCGCCCAGGCCCGCCTGCGCGCGGTCGAGGAAGGAATTCCTCTCGTCCGCGCTGCCAATACCGGGATCAGCGCGGTGGTCGATCCTTATGGCCGGGTGACCGGGATGTTGTCGGTCGGGGTCGAGGGGGTGCTCGATCGCAACCTCCCGCGAAACCTTAGGGAAAGCACGTCGTACGTACGATTCGGTGATTTAATTTTCCTCGCCATGCTTCTAGGGTGCGGCTTGATAGCCCTCGGCGCGCGTTATCGCCGCGCGTCTTTCCCGCCCCGCGGAGCGTCATTGTGAAGAAGGCCCCCGATCCTGTCGATCGTCATGTCGGGCATCGTGTGCGCGTCCGTCGACTTCTCGTCGGCGTGAGCCAGGAGAAGCTGGGTGATGCCCTCGGCGTGACCTTCCAGCAGATCCAGAAATACGAGAAGGGCGCCAATCGGATCAGCGCCAGCCGGCTGCGCCAGATCGCCGACATGCTGGGCGTGCCGGTGAACTTCTTCTACGAGGGGGCCCCGCGCCAGGACGGCGGGCGCGACGAGACCCCGACCGAGCCGGCCTCCGACACCTCGGCCCACGACGTGTTCTGGACCAGCCAGGACCTGCAACTGGTCCGCGCCTTCCAGCGCATCACCGACGGCCAGGTGCGCCGGCGCATCATCAGCCTGGTCGAGGCGATCGGCCCCGGCCCCGATGCCCCGTCGGAGTGATGCCGTGCCCGGGCCGCCCCGCGGGATGCGGGGTTGCACAGGTTTCGCTGCTCGCCGGCCCGCCTTGACGCTATGACGCCCCCGAACGCGCGCTCACGCGCGAGGAAAAATCGCGCATGAGCGCGACGGGAGGATGCGGGTGCGAACCATCGAACGGGCGCCGGGCGCCGCTGCCGCGCGGCCGGGGAGGGCGCCGGCCGGCTTTCCGCCGGTCCTGATCGGCCTCGGGCTGATGCTGGTCGCCTTCAATCTCCGGCCGGCCCTGTCGAGCGTCGGTCCGCTCCTGCCAGGCATCCGGGCCGAGACCGGCCTGTCGGCGGCGCTGGCGGGCGCCCTCGTCACCCTGCCGGTCCTGTGCCTCGGGGTGTTCGGCCGTCTGGCGCCGCTGCTGGTGCGGCGCATCGGGCCGGATGCCGGGGTGCTGGCGGCCCTGGCGGTGCTGGCCCTCGGCTTGACCTTGCGGGGGCTCGGCGGGGTGCCGCTGCTGTTCCTCGGCTCGGTGGTCGCCGCCGCGGCGATCGGGATCGTCGGGGTGATCCTGCCCGGCATCGTCAAGCGCGACTTTCCCGACCGGGCCGGGCTGATGACCGGGCTCTACACCGCCCTCCTGTGCCTCGGCGCCGCCGCCGGGGCGGGCTTCACCGTGCCGGTGCGCCAGGCGCTCGGCCTCGGCTGGGAGGGCGCCCTGATGCTGTGGGCCGCCCCCGCCCTCGTCGCAGCTGCCGCCTGGCTGCCCTTCGCGCGCGGCCGGCCGCTGCCCTCCGGGGTCGCCGCGCGGCCGAGCGGGGCGCTGTGGCGCGATCCCCTGGCCTGGCAGGTCACGGCCTTCATGGGCCTGCAATCGTCGCTGGCCTACATCGTGTTCGGCTGGCTGCCCGCCGCCCTGGTCGATCGCGGCTTCGACATCGTGACCGCCGGCCTCGTCGCCTCGGTCTCGGCGCTGGCGCAAGGTCTGCTGGCCTTGGTGGTGCCGACGCTCGCGGCACGCCGGCCGGACCAGCGGCCCTGGGTGGTGCTGGTCGTCAGCCTGCCGCTCGTCGGCTTCGCCGGGCTGCTCCTCGGCCCGCTGGCCCTCGCTTGGGGTTTCGCGCTGCTGCTCGGCCTCGGGCTCGGCGGCTGCTTCGGCCTCGCCCTGACCCTGATCGTGCTGCGCGCCGGCGACCCCCGCGCCGCCGCCGAGCTCTCCGCCATGGCACAGGGCGTCGGCTATTGCGGCGCGGCCCTGGGGCCGTTCCTGGTCGGCATCGTCCACGAGGTGAGCGGCGGCTGGGGCTGGCCGGCGGCGCTCTACGTGGCCCTATGCCTGGCGGCGGGAACTTTCGGGCTGTTCGCGGCGCGGGATCGGACGGTGAGGGTCTGAGTTCTGCCTTCTCGAGGGAGTGGACCGTACTCGAACCCGGGAAGGCCACAGTCGATACCCGCAACCGCGAGAGCAGCGCCCGGTCGCGCTGCCATCGAACGCTGCTCTCGATTTTCGATTGTGCCGCATTTTCGGCGACGAACCGGCTCCGCTTCGTCGGACCATGCTCTGGAGCGGGGTCCAGCAGTCAGGTGGAGGGTGTCAGGGCCGTCGAGATGGAAAGGCGACGGCCCTACACGCAGCCATGAGGGGGCTCAGGCCCCCTCCGCCTCCCCATCCATCTCGACCTCCGCCTCGCCCTCGCCCTCGATATGTTCCACCGACACCACCTTCTCGGTCTTGTCGGTGTTGAACACCGTGACGCCCTGAGAGGCGCGGCCGACCACCCGGATGTCGTCCACCGGCACGCGGATCAGCTTGCCGGCATCGGTGACCAGCATGATCTGGTCGCTGGTCTCGACCGGGAACGAGGCCACGAGGGTGCCGTTGCGGGCATTGACCTCCATCGCCTTGATGCCCTTGCCGCCGCGGCCGGAGATCCGGTACTCGAAGGACGAGGTGCGCTTGCCGAAGCCGCGCTCCGACAGGGTGAGGACGAACTGCTCCGCCGCCCCCATGGCGATGTAGCGGTCCTGCTCCAGATCGATCGAGGCCGTCGTCTCCTCGGCCTCGGGCTCCGGCGCCGCCGGCAGCTCGATCGCCTCGCCGGTGGCGCGGCGATCGGCATTGGCGCGCTTGAGGTAGGCCTGGCGCTCCTCGGGCGAGGCCTCGAAGTGGCGCAGGATCGTCATCGAGATGACCCGATCGCCCTTGCCGAGGTTGATGCCGCGCACCCCGGTCGAGTCGCGGCCCTTGAACACCCGCACGTCGGTCACGGGGAAGCGGATGCACTGGCCCGCGCCCGTCGTCAGCAGCACGTCGTCGCCTTCCGTGCAGATCTCGACATGGACGATGTGGTCGCCCTCGTCGAGCTTCATGGCGATCTTGCCGTTGCGGTTCACCTGCACGAAGTCGGACAGCTTGTTGCGCCGGACGCTGCCGGAGGCCGTGGCGAACATCACGTCCAGGGTCTCCCAGGACGCCTCGTCCTCGGGCAGCGGCATGATCGTGGTAATGCGCTCCTTGCCCTGGTCGAGGGGCAGGATGTTGACGAGCGCCTTGCCGCGCGCGTTCGGCGCCGCGAGCGGCAGCCGCCACACCTTCTCCTTGTAGGCCTGGCCCTGCGAGGAGAAGAACAGCACCGGCGTATGGGTGTTGGCGACGAACAGCCGGGTGACGAAATCCTCGTCGCGCATCGACATGCCGGCCCGGCCCTTGCCGCCGCGGCGCTGTGCCCGGTAGGTCGAGAGCGGCACCCGCTTGATGTAGCCGGCATGGGACACGGTCACGACCATGTCCTCGCGCTGGATCAGGTCCTCGTCCTCGACGCTGGAATCCCAGTCGAGGATCTCGGTTCTGCGCGGGGTCGCGTACTCGGCCCGCACCTCCGCCAGCTCGTGCTTGACGATGCCCATGATGCGGGCGCGCGAGCGCAGGATGTCGAGATAGTCGGCGATCTCGTCGGCGAGCCGCTTCAGCTCGTCGCCGATCTCGTCGCGGCCGAGCGCGGTGAGGCGTTGCAGGCGAAGGTCGAGGATGGCGCGGGCCTGGGTCTCGGACAGGCGGTAGGTGCCGTCCTCGCGCAGGCGATGGCGCGGATCGTCGACGAGCGCGATCAGCGGCGCGATGTCCTCCGCCGGCCAGTCGCGGGCCATCAGGGCCTCGCGGGCCGAGTTCGGATCCGGCGAGGTGCGGATCAGCCGGATCACCTCGTCGATATTGGCGACCGCGATGGCCAGCCCGCACAACACGTGCGCCCGTTCCCGCGCCTTGTTGAGCAGGAACTTGGTGCGGCGGGAGACGACCTCCTCGCGGAAGTCGATGAAGGCCTGGATCAGGTCCTTGAGGTTGAGGAGTTCGGGCCGGCCGCCGTTCAGCGCCACCATGTTGCAGCCGAAGCTCGTCTGCAAAGGCGTGTAGCGGTAGAGCTGGTTCAGCACCACGTCGGCCACGGCGTCGCGCTTCAGCTCGACGACGATGCGCATGCCGTCGCGGTCGGATTCGTCGCGCAGGTCGGCGATGCCCTCGACGCGCTTCTCGCGCACCAGATCGGCGATCTTCTCGACCAGCGACGCCTTGTTCACCTGATACGGGATCTCGGTGAAGATCAGGGCCTCGCGCTCCTTGCGCAGCTCCTCGATGTGCGACTTCGCCCGCATGATGACCGAACCGCGGCCGGTCATGTAGGCCGAGCGGGTGCCCGAGCGCCCGAGGATCGAGCCGCCGGTCGGGAAGTCCGGCCCCGGGATGATGTCGTTCAGGCCCTCGATGGTGATGGCCGGATCGTCGATGAGGGCGATGCAGCCGTCGATCACCTCACCGAGGTTGTGCGGCGGGATGTTGGTCGCCATGCCGACCGCGATGCCGCCGGCGCCGTTGACGAGGAGGTTGGGGAAGCGGGCGGGCAGGACCGCCGGCTCGTCCTTCGACTCGTCGTAGTTCGGGTTGAAGTCGACGGTGTCCTTGTCGATGTCCTCGAGGAGGGCCATCGAGGGCTTCGCGAGGCGCGATTCGGTGTAGCGCATCGCCGCCGGCGGGTCGCCGTCGACCGAGCCGAAATTGCCCTGGCCGTCGACCAGCATCAGCCGCATCGCGAAGTCTTGCGCCATGCGGACGAGGGCGTCGTAGATCGACTGGTCGCCGTGCGGGTGATACTGACCCATCACGTCGCCGACGATGCGCGCCGACTTCACGTACTTGCGGTCCGGCAGGTAGCCGTTCTCGTACATGGAGTACAGGATGCGGCGATGCACGGGTTTGAGGCCGTCGCGCGCATCCGGCAGGGCCCGGCTGACGATGACGCTCATCGCGTAGGCCAGGTAGGACTGGCGCATCTCGTCGGTGATCGAGACGGGCTTGATGTCGGTCGCGGGCGGGGGGGCGCCGGTCGGGTCGTTCTCTGCCAAGGTCTATCTCTCGTCGCGGCCCGCGCGGGCTCACACACTCGTGGCCGGCTTAGCCGATTTTGCCGCCGAGCACCAGCGCCATGTGCCGGCACGACAGACGGAAGGCCAAGAAAATCAGCATCTTAGATGGGTGTTCCGGGGATGTTCCTCAAGCCCGGCTGGATCCTGTGGACGAATGTCCCGCGAAGTCGTTAGAGATTGGCAAAGGATGCGGGGTCCGCGACGAGCCGCCCGCTGCGTGAGGCCGCCCATGGACGTCGTCATCGACCACAATCCGGTCTGCGGCACCTCGCGCACCGTGCTGGCGAAGATCCGCGATGCCGGCATCGAGCCCCGCATCGTCGCGTCCCTGAAGACCCCGCCGACGCGGGCGCTGCTGCGGCGGCTCCTCGACCGGGTCGGGCTCTCGGTGCGCGACGTGCTGCCCAGGACGGGCACCCCCTTCGTCGCGCCCGGCCTCGACGAGGCCGCTCCCACCGACGACCGGCACCCCGACGCGATCGCCACCCATCCCGTCCCGCTCGCGCGCCCGCTGGTGGCGAGCCCGGGCCGCATGCTCCTGTGCCGCCCCTCCGAGCGGGTGCGGGATCTGCTGCCAGCTGTGAGGGCGGAGTTCGTCGGGGAGGACGGCGAGCGGGCGGTCGACGCGCAGGGTCGCCGGGTCGCCGGCTCCCGATGATTCCCGCGATCCCGCAGCGGCGCTGGCCGGTCATCTCCGGCCTCGGCATCGTGCAGATCCTCGCCTGGGGCTGCAGCTACTACCTGCTGACGGTGCTCGGTCCGTCGATCGCGGCGGAGACCGGCTGGCCGCTGCCCTGGATCTTCGGCAGTCTCACCGCCGGCATGCTGGTGGCGGGCGCCGTCGCGCCGATGGCGGGCCGGATGATCGGGCGCCACGGCGGCCGGCCGGTCCTGGCGGTCTCGAGCCTGCTGCTCGCCGCCGGGCTCGTCGGGCTGGCGCTGGCGCCGAACCTGCCGGTCTTCGCGCTGGCCTGGCTGGTGATCGGGGCCGGGATGGGGTCGGGGCTCTACGATGCCGCCTTCGCCACCCTCGGCAGGCTCTACGGTGCCGACGCACGCCCGGCGATCACCGCGTTGACCCTGTGGGGCGGCTTCTCCAGCACCCTGTGCTGGCCGCTCTCGGCCTTCCTGCTCGCCCATCTCGGCTGGCGCGGCACCTGCCTGACCTACGCGGCGCTGGAGATCGCCGTGTGCCTGCCGCTGGTGCTGGGCCTGGTCCCGCCCGCGGCCCCGAGGCCGGCTGCCACGGGGGGAGGGCGGTCCGAGGCGGCGCTCGATCCCGCCGAGCGACCGACCTTCCTGGTGCTCGCCGCCGTGGTGACCTGCACCGGCATCGCCACCTCGATCGTTTCGGTCCACCTGCTGACGCTGCTGCAGGATCGCGGCCTGTCGCTCGCCGCCGCGGTATCGCTCGGCACCCTGGTCGGGCCGTCGCAGGTCGGGGCGCGGCTCCTGGAGGTCGCCAACCGCAGCCGCCACCACCCGATCTGGACGCTCACGATCGCCGTGGTCCTGATGGCGCTCGGCCTCGTCCTGCTCGGGTCCGGGCTCCAGGCGCCTGCCCTGGTGCTTATGGTCTACGGCGCAGGCAACGGGCTCTACTCGATCGGGCGCGGCACCCTGCCCCTCGCCCTGTTCGGCCCCGAGCGCTATGCCGCGCTCCTCGGCCGCCTCGCGAAGCCGAACCTCGCCGCGCAGGCCCTCGCGCCCTCCGCCGGCGCCTATCTCATCGCCCATGGCGGTGCCGACGCGGCCTTGCTCGTGCTGGCGATCCTCGGGGTGATCGACGTCGGCCTCGTGGCGCTGCTGTGGCGGGTCCGGCGCCGCGGCGCGGTGCCGGTCCGGGCCCGGCACGACGAAAAGCCCCTCCCGCAGGGCGGAAGGGGCTGAACGCGTCGGGCGTGCAAGAAGCCCGATGAGGTCGTGCAAGACGCCCGAGGACGATAAGGCCGGCGGTCCTCAGTGGGTCGTGACGGTCTCGGCGGTGGCCCGACGCCGGCGCGGGGCCGGCTTCGCGGCGGCCTCGGCCACCTCGGCTACCGTCTTGGCCGCGGCGCTCTTCGCGGCAGGGCTTTTGGGCGCGGCGGGCTTGCGGGCCGCCGGCTTGCGCACCGGTTTGGCAACGATCTCGGCGGCAACGATCGGCTCGGCGACGATCTCCCGGGCGACGGCCTCGGTCGCCGGCTGCCCCATCTGCGCGGCCAGTTCCCGCTCGGCCAGATGCCAGTAATGCTCGGCGCGGCCCGGTGCACGGCCGTCGCGCTCCCACAGGGCATAGGCCCGTTCGCGGATGCTGGTCTCGACGTGATCCATCCCGACCTCCTCGGTGTTCATGTGAGGGGACCATCGCGGGTCATGGTTAAGGAAGCCCTAAACGGAGGCGGTGCTGCCCGGCAGGTATCCCGGGGCCGGCGTCCTCCGACGGCGGGGGCGCAGCGTTCGGCCGGACGGGTGGGGGGCGCTGGGGAACTCCGGGCGGCAGGCGCGATGCCCCTGCCTGCCGGCGACGCCGTCCGAGCGGGAACGGCAGGGACGGCGTGACCCGCGACCGTGGACGGGGCCGCCGCGGCCTGTCCTCGACCCAGGTCAACTCCGGGACCGATTCTCGCGCCGCGGAGATGTAACATTATTGCAATTGGGCGCGCGCCGGCCTAGGGCAGGCGCGGCATCGAGCGAGGGACCGGCGTGATGGACAGGGTAAGGATCGGGATGCTGCTGCTGGCCGTGGCGCTCGGATGGAGTGCGCCCGGGCGGGCGGAGCCCGCGAGGGTCGTGGCGACCTTCTCGATCCTCGGCGACCTCGTGCGCCAGGTCGGCGGCGATCGGGTCGCGGTCACCACCCTGGTCGGGCCGAACGGCGACGCCCACAGCTTCGTGCCGGCGCCGGCCGACGCGCAAGCCGTGGCGGCCGCCCGGCTGGTGGTGGTGAACGGCCTCGGCTTCGAGGGCTGGATGGACCGCCTGATCAAGGCCTCCGGCACCAAGGCCAAGGTCGTCGTCGCCTCGAAGGGCATCGTCCCGATCGAGGAGGACGACGAGGGCGGGGCGAGCCACGGTCACGACCATGCCGTCGATCCCCATGCCTGGCAGGACGTCGCCAACGCGAAGCGCTACGTGGCGAATATCCGCGACGGATTGGCCGGTATCGATCCCGACGGCAAGGCGACCTACGAGGCCAATACGTCAGCCTACCTGGCGCAGCTCGACGCGCTCGACGCCGAGATCCGTGCGGCGCTCGCCGTCATCCCCGAGGCGCGCCGGCGCATCGTCACCACCCACGACGCCTTCGGGTACTTCGCCAAGGCCTACGGCCTGCGCTTCCTCGCCCCTCAGGGCGTATCGAGCCAGAGCGAGGCCACCGCCCGCGACGTCGCCGCCATCGTCCGCCAGGTCCGTCGCGACAAGATCCCGGCTTTGTTCCTCGAGAACGTCTCCGACCCGCGGCTGATGCAGCAGATCGCCCGCGAGAGCGGCGCCAAGGCGGGCGGGCGGGTCTTCTCCGACGCCCTGTCGGAGCCCGGCGGCCCGGCGCCGACCTATGTCGCGATGATGCGCCACAACGCGCAGGAATTCGCGGCGGCGCTGAAGGAGTGATGCCATTTCCGGACGATGACTTCCGGAAATGGTATCATCAGCCCGCGCGGCGTCTGAGCGAAGCCGAACTTCGCATTGCGAACGCGGTTGCGCAGCAATCGCCGGGCGATCAACTGAAGGTCGTCTGACTCGCCACGATCGCCTGTCGCCGACGCTCCGCCCCACTCACCGGAGGTCGAGCGTCAGGCTCCGGAACCGCTTCCCGTCCTTCGACTCCTCGCACGGCTTGCCGTCGGAGCCCAGCGCCTCGCCGTCGTCGCTCAGCACCTGGACCCGGTCGCCGGCCGGGCCGACCAGCACCGCCTCGGGCTGGAAATCGGGAATCGCCGCGAAGGCCGCCGCCGCGCCCGCGACCCGGACCGGCGTCGCGCCCGGCTCGCCCGACCAGCGGTAGAGGTCGAACGGCTCTCCACCCCCGCCCGCACCGCCGGCGAGGATCAGGTAGATCTTCGCCTCGGGCGAGTAGGCGATGTCGCGAATGCCGCGGCCCTTGAGGTCGAGGGCGACCGGCGGGCCGAGGCGCGGGGCGGCCCCGTGGATCGCCTCGGCGGGGTTCTCGAGCGGGACCAGCAGGGCGTTGGCGTCGGTGTCGAGGGGGTTGCGCAGGCCGAGCCAGAGGGATGTGCCGTCCGGGCGGGGCGCCATGCCCTCGATGTTGAAGCCCTTGCGCTTCGGGTCGAGGTCGTCTCGGGCCGGCACGCCGAGGCCGATCCGCGCCGCGAACAGGGGCGACAGGGCGGCGAGGGCCTGCGGCAGCCCTTTGACCGCCTGTCCCTTCGGGACCAGGGTCGGCCCGGCGCCCGACTCCGTCACCGTCATCGCCAGGAGGCGCCCGCGGCCGGGGCTCTGCCTGCCGCCGTGCCGGCGGCTGTGCGAGCCGAGCACGTAGAGATCGGCGCCGAGCCAGGTCGCGGATTCGAGGTCGGCCTTGCGGTCCTCCGGCGTGAGGCCGAGCGGGACGGCGAGGTCGGCGCCGCCGAGGGGCAGTGCCTCGCCGCCGGCACCCGCCCGGTAGAGGCCCATGACGGCGGATTCGTCGTCGACCACCAGGAAGCGGTCGCCGACGCTGCCGCGCGGATAGGCCACCGCGCCGGAGGCCTCGCACATCCCGCGATGCTCCAGCACCGGGCCGACCGTCACCGTCTCGGCCGACGCGGCGGAGGCCAGGACGGACGAGACGAGGGCCGCGAGGAGCGGGAGGGAGCGGGGCATGGGGAACCTTCGGAGCCGGTTGATGACCGAGGCCGGTCGATTGTGCGCTCGCATCGACGCCGCTCCGCGTCGATCCGGAACCGCGAAGCGGAGCCCGGGATCCGGAGCGGCAAGCGCTTCCGACGAGGGCGGAGCGAATCCCGCCCGGTCCGGCACGGTCCGCGGTCCCGGGATGACCCGGAGAGTGTCAGGATCGGCGCGAGAGACGAACCGGCCCTCGTACGGAGAGCGTCGGATCGGGGATGGCGCTCAACCCCCGGTCATCGGCGGGAAGAACGCCACCTCGCTCGCGCCGGCGAGCCGCGTCTCGGGCTTGGCATGGACCCGGTCGACCGCCGCCCGCACCACGCCCTCGGTCTCGAAGGCGTAGGCGTATTCCTCGCCGCGGCCCTTCAGCCAGGCGACGAGGTCGGCGACGGTGGCCACCTCCGGCGGCAGGTCGAGGCTTTCCTCGGGGCGGCCGATCCGCTCGCGGACCCAGGCGAAGTAGACGAGCTTCATCGTGACTCGCTCATCTCTCGTCGTCGATGACGTGGCGGATGCCGGAGCGCATGTAGTCGTAGCCGGTATAGAGGGTCAGCGCGGCGGCGAGCCAGAGGAGGACGAGCCCGAGGGTGCCGTTGCCGGGCAGCACCCGCTCGCCGGCAGGTCCCGCGATCAGCACGCCGAGCGCCACGAGCTGCACCCCCGTCTTCCACTTGGCGACCCGGCTCACCGGCACGCCGACCTTCAGCTCGGCCAGGTACTCGCGCAGGCCCGAGACCAGGATCTCGCGGCACAGGATCACGATCGCCGCCCAGAGCGACCAGCCGCGGATCGTGCCGTCGGCGCAGAGCATCAGGAGGCTCGCGGCGACGAGGAGCTTGTCGGCGATCGGATCGAGCATGCGCCCGAGCGCCGAGCTCTGCGAATAGGTGCGGGCGACGTAGCCGTCGAGGTAATCGGTGATCGCCGCGACGACGAAGACCGCGACGGCGATCCAGCGCGCCGTCTCGTCCTGCGGCCAGAACAGCAGCGCCACCACCACCGGGACCGCGACCAGGCGGCCGTAGGTCAGCAGGTTGGCGAGGTTCAGGGCCGTCGAGCGGCGCCGGGGTACGACCACGTTCATCGCCATCGGTGAAACCACGCGGGGGGAGGCGGCGTCAACAGAACTCGGCTCGGACGGGGCGTCGCGCATCGGCGTCGAATCACGCATCCGCGTGAAAAAAGTCGTAGACGGCGCGGGCCGTCGCGGCGTTCACCCCCGGCGTCCTGGCGAGGTCCTCGAGTGCGGCGCGCTGGATCGCCTTCACCGTCCCGAAATGGTGCAGGAGCGCGCGCTTGCGCGTCGGGCCGATGCCCGGGATCTCGTCGAGGGGATTCTTTACCATCTCGCGCTTGCGCTTGGCCCGGTGCGCCCCGATGGCGAAGCGGTGGGCCTCGTCGCGCAGGCGCTGGACGAAGTAGAGCGCCGGGTCCCGCGGCGGCAGCCGGAACGGCGCCTGGCCGGGCACGAAGAAGGTCTCGCGTCCCGCATCGCGGTCGCGCCCCTTGGCGATGCCGACCAGCGGCACGTCGGTGACCCCGATCTCGTCGAGCGCCTTGCGGGCCGCCTCGAGCTGGCCGCGGCCGCCGTCGATCAGCACCAGGTCGGGCCAGGCCGGGAAGGTCTCCGCATCGGCGGGATCGGGCGCGGGCACGGGCTCCGCCGGCCCGCCTTCGGCGGCGGCCCGGGCGGCCTCGGCCGTGGTCCGCGGATGCTCCTTGACCAGACGGGCGAACCGGCGCTGCAGCACCTCGCGCATCATGCCGTAATCGTCGCCGGGCTTCACCTCCTCGGACTTGATGGTGAAGGTCCGGTAGTGGGTCTTCATGAAGCCGGTCGGCCCCGCGACGATCATCGCACCGACGGCGTTCGTTCCCATGATGTGCGAGTTGTCGTAGACCTCGATGCGCCGCGGCGCCGAGCCGAGACCGAACGACGTGCCGAGCGCCGCCAGCAGCTTGCCCTGCGAGGCGGTGTCGGCGAGGCGCCGGGCGAGGGCCTCGCGGGCGTTGCGGGCGGCGTAGTCGACGAGGTTCTTGCGCTCGGCCCGCTTCGGGCAGTGGATCTCGACCCGGTTCTCGCTCCGCGTCGAGAGCGCGGCGGCCAGGAGTTCCGCATCCTCGATCTCGTGCGAGACCAGCACCAGCCGGGGCGCCGGCTTGTCGTCGTAGAACTGGGCCAGGAACGAGGCCAGCACCTCGGACGGGCTCATGCTGCGGTCGGCCTTCGGGAAATAGGCCCGGTTGCCCCAGTTCTGCCAGTTGCGGAAGAAGAACACCTCGATGCAGAACTGACCGGCCTGCTCGTCGAGGGCGAAGACGTCGGCCTCCTCGATGCCCTGCGTGTTCACGCCCTGCACGCCCTGGATGGCGGCCAGCGCGGCGATGCGGTCGCGGTAGCGCGCCGCCTTCTCGAATTCCCAGGAATCGGAGGCGGCCTGCATCTCGGCGGCCATGCGCTCCTTCACGGCGTTGGACTTGCCCGAGAGAAAGCCCCGCGCCTCCGCCGCCAGGACGGCGTAATCCTCGACCGAGATCTCGTGGGTGCAGGGGCCCGAGCAGCGCTTGATCTGGTAGAGCAGGCAGGGCCGGGTCCGGTTCTCGAAGTAGCTGTCGGAGCAGGAACGCAGCAGGAAGGCGCGCTGGAGCGCGTTGACCGTGCGGTTGACCGCCCAGACACTGGCGAAGGGGCCGTAGTAATGGCCGGCCCGGCGCCGCGCCCCGCGATGCTTGACGAGCTGCGGCGCGTCGGAATCGGCGGTGAGCAGGATGTAGGGCAGGGACTTGTCGTCCCGCATCAGCACGTTGAAGCGGGGCTTCAGCTGCTTGATGAGGTTGGCCTCCAGCAGCAGGGCCTCGGTCTCGGTCGCCGTGGTGACGAACTCCATCGAGGCCGTCTCGGCGATCATCCGGGCGATGCGGTTGGTATGCGCCTGGCCCCGCGCATAGGACCCGACCCGGTTCTTCAGGTTCTTGGCCTTGCCGACGTAGAGCACGTCGCCCTTGGCGTCGAACATCCGGTAGACGCCGGGCGAGGTCGGCAGGGTGGTCCAGAACCGGCGGATCACCGCCGTGCCGGCCTGGATCGCGCCCGCGCCGGCATCGAGGTCGAAATCGATCTCGGGGGCGGTATCGAGGGCGTCCACCGCCTCCTCGTCGTCCTCGAGGGTGTCGAGGGCGTCGGGCGGCACGTCGTTCCCGGGCTGTCGGCTCATGAGGCCGATGTAGGCGGCGCGCGCGCCGCTGGAAAGACCGTGCCCAGGCGTTAAAAGGCCACCCTTGGAAAAGGCCCCCGTGACAACCCCCCTGCCGCTCCGCCCGAGGATCCGCCGCTTGCCCCCGCCCGCCGCATGACGCTCCGCGACTGCCGGACGCCCCGGATCCCGCGCCTCCGGCGCGAGAGGCCGGCCGTGCGCACGATCGAGAACGCCCTCTACCTGCCGCATAGCGCGGCGCGAGGGCAGCCCTCGGCCCTGTTCGATGCGGCGCGCCGCTTCGTGCCGTCGAGCGTCGACATCCGCGGGACCGGCGACACGCCGTCGTGGCAGCGCACCGACTGGCCGGCGGAATGGGCGGCCGGCCTGCCGGCGGACGTGCCCGAGGCGCCGGAGGAGACCTACCTCTTCCTCGGCGGCGCCCACCTGCATTACGGGCATTTCCTGGTCACCACCCTGCCGCGGTTCTGGCCGCTGATCCAGGGACGCGGCGGCGTGACGACCCCCTCGCCGACCCCCTCGCCGATCCTCTGCTACGCTCCGGCGCACGAGGCCTTGTGGCAGCCCTATCGCTTCGCCATCGACATTCTGGGCCTGCTCGGCGTGAACGTGCGCGACATCCACGCCTTCGAGGGCCCGCGGCGCCTGCGCCGGGTCGTCGTGCCGGAGCCGGCCTTCCGGGAGGAGGCTTTCGCCCACACGGTCTTCCGCGACCTGTGCCTGACGATCGGCGCCGGCTGCTACGATCCGGGCGAGGTCGATGCCGATGCGCGCCCGGTGTACCTCGCCAAGACCCGGCTCGCCGGCGGCGTGCGCCGCTTCGCCAACGAGGACGAGGTGACCGAGATCCTGGCGCGGGAGGGCGTCGAGATCCTCCACCCGGAGGCGATGGGCTTTGCCGAGCAGGTCCGGCTGTTCGCCCGGCGGCGGATGGTGGCGGGCTCCCTCGGCTCGGCCCTGCACACCGCCCTGTTCGCGCCGCCGGGCCGGCGGGTCGTGGCGTTGAGCCCCGGGCCGCAGGTCAACCCGACTTTCCTGCTCGTCGATGCCCTGTGCGGGAATACCGTCGCCTACCTGCACCAGCCGGGCACGGCGGAGACGGAGCCCGGCGCCTTCGGCAGCCAGCAGCGGTTGCCCGATCCGCGGGCGGCAGCGGAAGGGTTGCTGCGGCGGATGGAGCGGCTGGCGGCGGGGGAGAGGCGCGGGGCCCTCGCGGGGGCGTGGTCGCGGCTGGGCCGGCTGACGGGGCGCGGCCCGTCGGCGACGTAACGAGGCTATGGTCTCACTTACGCCCCGGCTTCACACCCTTTGCGTCATCCGGCGGCTCGGCGAAGCCGAGAACCCCGGCTGCGTAACCGCTGACGATCCAGGAGGAAGCGGAGCGCACTGCGCTGATGTCCCCGGAGTCAGCGGTCATGGATCCCGGGTTCCGCTGCGCCGCCCCGGGATGGCGCCGAGGGTGTCGCTCCGGTCGCGTCGAAATCGAGAGGCGACGGCCGCGATCAATCGAACAGCGCGTCGATGTCGTTCTGGTCGACGTGGCCCGGATCCTCGTCGAGCTTGGGGCCGTTGAGCAGGCTGCTCTCGTCCTCGATGTCGACGCCGGCGCGTTCGCCGATCAGGTCCCTGAAGGCCTCGATCCCGCCCCAGGCCTCGATCATCCGGTCGATATGGTCCTCGACGAACTTCAGCACGCTGACGATCTTGCTGATACGCTGGCCGGTCAGGTCCTGGAAGTTGCAAGCCTCGTAGAGCACGACGGTGCGCTCGAGGATGGCGTCGACGTCGGAGCGGTCCTTCAGCGCGCCGCTCGAGCGCAGCACCGAAGCGTGGGTCTCGATGTCCTCGACGGCGGCCAGGATGGTGGTGGTGGCCCGCTCGGTCGCGTCGACGACCGCGTCGAGCTCGCCGGCGGCCCGGCGCACGCCCTTGCCGTCGAAATCCTGCCGGTGCAGCACCGCGATCTCGTGCTTAGTCCGGCCGATCGCGGCCTTCATCACGTCGAGCTCGTTGCGCAGCCCGTAGACCTCGGTGATCTCCCGCCGGCACGCGTCGATCACGTCGCCGGTGGTGGTCTGGGTGAGCCGCTTCAGCTCGTTCACCGTCGCCAGGATCTCGGAGATCCGCTCGTCGTTGGCCGACGGCGCCGGCGGCGCGGTCTCGATCGGGGCGGGGGAAACGCCGAGACTATCCTCGATGCGGAAGCGCTTGTTCTTCATGGGTCCGAGAGAGCCTGCAACCGCGGCCGCGTCGCACGGCCCACCCACAGAGTGTCGCCAGGATTGATTGCGAATTGCTGAATGCGGCGCGCTCGCGCGGGCGCGGTGACGAAGGATTCACGATGCGGTCTGATTAACGATTTGCATCAAGGATTTAGCGAAAAGCTCACCACGTTCCTTCACGGCCCGGTCCCAGGTCCGCTGCTCTTCTCGCGCCATCGCCGGCCGTCGGCCGGGCATGTGGCGGGGACGGGTGCGATGAGGGTGCGCGGGATGGTGCTGGCCGGGGGCGTCGCGGCCGGACTGGGGATCGCGGCGTCTCCGGTCCTGGCGCAGGGCGCGCCGGGTGCCTATGGCGGCGGCTTCATCGAGTACCTCATGACCGGGCAGGACCCCGGCGCCGTGGCCCGGCCCCTGCGCCCGATGCCGGTCGCCCCGGACGGCACGGTCCTGGCCGGGCGCGGCACCCGTCCCTCGGCCTACGCCCCCGATGCCTATGCGCAGCGGCCCACCTATGCCCGCACCGCCGGCTACGCCGCGGCGGGATATTCGGGTGCCCAGGTCGGCTACGCGCCGGTCGCGCCGGGCGCCTATCCCCATTCCGGCGACCCGGTGCCGGCGCAGGCCTACCCCGCTCGAGCCTACCCGACCCAAGGCTACCCTTCGCAAAGCTACCCTTCGCAAGCCTACGCGGACCCGTTCGAGATGCCCCGCGCCCGTCCGGCGCCGATGCCGGAGCCCGTGCAGGCGGCCCGGGAGGAGGGGATCGGCCGCGCGATGGATCCGCGCTTCCAGCGCCAGGAAGTGGCCTATGACGGCGGCCAGCGGCCCGGCACCGTCGTGATCGACACGCCGTCGCGCTTCCTCTACCTCGTCCAGCCCGGCGGCCGGGCCCTGCGCTACGGCATCGGCGTCGGACGGCCCGGCTTCACCTGGTCGGGCATGAAGACGGTCAGCGCCAAGCGTGAATGGCCGGACTGGACCCCGCCGACCGAGATGCTGCGCCGCCGCCCGGACCTGCCGCGTCACATGGCCGGCGGTCCTGCCAACCCGCTCGGCGCCCGCGCCCTCTATCTCGGCTCGTCGCTCTACCGCATCCACGGCACCAACGAGCCGCACACGATCGGCCAGTCGGTCTCCTCTGGCTGCATCCGGATGATGAACGAGGACGTGATGGACCTCTACGAGCGCGTGCCGGTCGGCGCCCGCGTGCAAGTTATCTGACGACGACAGTCTGACCCGACCGACGAAAAAGCCCCGCCGCGTCGCCGCGGCGGGGCTTTTCGGTCCGAACGGTGCGACCGGTCAGACCCAGTCGTCGCTGCCGCCGTCGCCCACGTCGCCGTCGTAGGAGGCGTCCTGGAAACCGGCATCGTCGCCGCCGAGGGGAGCGCCGAAATCCTCGCTGCCGCCGGGATTGCCGAAGTAGTTGTTCTCGACGACGGTCTCACCGCCACCCGTGCCGGCGCCGCCGAGGCCCGCCATGCTCCCGAGGGAGGAATGGCCGCCCGCGAAGGCGTTGCTCAGCGCACTGCCGAGCAGCATGCCGCCCGCCGCGCCCGCCGCCATCGGCAGGGCAGTGGCGAGGAAGCCGCCGCCGCGCTGCTGCGGCGCCTGCGGCTGGCCGCCCCACGGGCCGCCCTGCTGCGGGGCGTAGCCCGGCTGCTGCGGCGGGTAGCCCTGAGGGCCGGCGCCGTAGCCCGGCTGCTGGCCGTAGCCGCCGCCCTGGTTGCCCCAGGCGCCGCCGCGCTGCGGCGGTTGCTGCGGCTCGGGCCGCGAGCCGCCGCCGAAGATGCTGGAGAAGAAGCCGCCGCCGCCCGAGCCCTGGCCGGCGCCCTGACCCTGGCCGGCGCGCTGCGCCTCGGCGCGGGCCTGCTCGAGCTGCTGGTTGAGGCTCTTGATCGCCTCCTCCTGCACGTAGACGAGCTGGGCCATCGCGTAGGGCGCGTAGGGCTGGGCGCGGATCTTGTCGGCGATGAAGCGTTCCGCGTCGGCATCGCGGGGCTGCTGCGCGGCCTGCTCCAGTCGCTGGAAAATGCCGTTGATGACGTCGCGTTCTTCGCTGTTCATGGAGCCGTACTCCTTCGGTTGCCGGTGGGCGGGCCCGGCCCGGCGCCCACGAGATGGGAGGGGGACCGGCATTTGTCACGGGGAGGCAACGCTCGAGCGCAGCGTTTTCGCCCACACCTAGCATTACGTTTTCGTCAGGCCGTCTCATCCATGGTCCCTCGGCCGATCCCCTTGCCCGATCCCCTGGCCGGCCCGTGCCGCGTCCCCGGCGGGATTGCCGCATCGACCCCGCGCAAGCCCGACTTTCTGGCGCCCCCGTCCCCTGTTAAGGGGAGCCGCAACGCGGCACGTGCGGGTGCCGGCGGGAGGAAAGACCATGGATCGCAAGACGGTGGGTGGCGTGTCGGTGGCGGGTGTGCTGCACGACTTCGTGGTCGGGGAGGCCCTGCCGGGGACCGGGATCGGCCCGGAGGCGTTCTGGAACGGCCTCTCGGCCATCGTGCGTGATCTGGCCCCCCGCAACCGCGCCCTGCTCGAGACCCGCGACGCCCTCCAGGCGAAGATCGACGCCTGGCACCGCGAGCGGGCCGGCAAGCCCGTGGACGAAGCCGCCTACAAGGCCTTCCTGACCGAGATCGGCTACCTCCTGCCCGATCCCGGCCCGGTCCAGGTGCGCACCGACAACGTCGACGACGAGATCGCGACGATCGCCGGCCCGCAGCTCGTGGTGCCGACCTCGAACGCGCGCTACGCGCTCAACGCCGCCAATGCCCGCTGGGGCTCGCTCTACGACGCGCTCTACGGCACCGACGCGGTGTCGGAGGAGGGCGGCGCGATCCGGGGCGGCGGCTACAACCGCACCCGCGGCGCCCGGGTGGTGGCCCGCGCCCGCGCCTTCCTCGACCGCAACCTGCCGCTCGCCGGCGGCCGCCACGCCGACGTGGTGACCTACGCGGTCGAGGGCGGCCAGCTCGTCGGTAACATGAATACCGGCGACACCATCCCGCTCGCCCGCCCGGAGGCCTTCGCGGGCTATCGCGGCAGGGCCAGCTCGCCGACGGCGCTCCTCCTGCGCCATCACGGCCTGCATGCCGAGATCGTGCTCGACCGCACCCACCGGATCGGCCGCTTCGACGCCTCGGGCGTCGCCGACATCCTGGTCGAGTCGGCGGTCTCGACCATCATGGATCTCGAGGATTCGGTCGCGGCGGTCGATGCCGACGACAAGGTCGTGGTCTACCGCAACTGGCTCGGCCTGATGAACGGCACCCTCTCGGCGCCGGTCGAGAAGGACGGGCGCCGCTTCGAGCGCAAGCTCAATCCCGACCGCGCCTACACCGCGCCGAACGGCGAGGGCGAGGTCACGGTGCCCGGCCGCTCGCTGATGCTGGTGCGCAACGTCGGCCACCACATGTTCACCGACGCGGTGCTGGACGAGAGCGGGGCCGAGGTGCCGGAGGGCATCCTGGACGCCGCCGTGACCGCGCTGGTCGCGATCCACGACCTCAAGGGCACCTCGCCGATCCGCAACAGCCGCCGCGGATCGGTCTACATCGTCAAGCCGAAGATGCACGGGCCCGAGGAGGTCGCCTTCGCGGTCGAGCTGTTCTCGCGCGTCGAGGCGATGCTGGGTCTCGCGCCCAACACCCTCAAGATGGGCATCATGGACGAGGAGCGCCGCACGACCGTGAACCTCGCCGCCTGCATCAAGGCGGCGGCCGAGCGGGTGGTGTTCATCAATACCGGCTTCCTCGACCGCACCGGCGACGAGATCCACACCTCGATGGAGGCCGGCCCGGTCATCCGCAAGAACGACATGAAGGGCACGCCCTGGATCAAGGGCTACGAGGAGAACAACGTCGATGTCGGCCTCGCCTGCGGCCTGCTCGGCCGGGCGCAGATCGGCAAGGGCATGTGGGCGGCACCCGACGCCATGGCCGACATGCTGATGCAGAAGGGCGCCCACCCGAAGGCCGGCGCCAGCACCGCCTGGGTGCCCTCGCCGACCGCCGCGACCCTGCACGCGCTGCACTACCACGAGACCGACGTGAAGGCCCGCCAGCAGGAGCTGGCGCGCCGTCCGCGCTCGGCCCTCGACGAGATCCTGCAGATCCCGCTCGCCCGCTCGAACTTCGCCCCCGACGACGTGCAGCAGGAAATCGACAACAACGTCCAGAGCATCTTAGGATATGTCGTGCGCTGGATCGACCAGGGCGTCGGCTGCTCCAAGGTGCCCGACATCCACGACGTGGCGCTCATGGAGGACCGCGCGACCCTGCGGATCTCGTCCCAGCACATCGCCAACTGGCTGCACCACGGCGTGGTGTCGCAGGACCAGGTGATGGAGACGATGAAGCGCATGGCCAAGGTCGTCGACCGCCAGAATGCCGGCGACCCGCTCTACCGTCCGATGGCGCCCGGCTTCGACGGACCGGCCTTCCAGGCCGCCTGCGACCTGGTCTTCAAGGGCCGCGTGCAGCCCAACGGCTACACCGAGTACGTGCTGCACGCCCGGCGGCGCGAGGCCAAGGCCGCGGGCGCGCCGGCCTGACGGCAGGAAGGGGAGGGCGCCCGGCGCGACGGCCGGGCGCCTATCTTGCGTCTCATGAAGCATTGCGAAGACAAGTAAATTGATGGCGCCAAAAAATTGGATCGCCATGAATCAGCATGAAGGCTGTCATATCGAAGTCGCATTATATTTGAAGAAATTGCGCAGTAAATTTAGAGTGAGATAATAAAAACGGCTGGAACCTCTTGGTTCCAGCCGAATTTCGGTCAAAGAGTCGATGATATTAGATCTTGCAGACTAGAACGGGATATCGTCGTCCAGGTCGTCGTAGCGCTTCTGGTTGCCGCCGCTCGACGCCGGGGCCGGGCGCCGCTCGCCGCCGGAGGACGAACGCCCACCGGAGCTGCGGCCGCCACCGCCGCCGCCGTAATCGCCGCCGCGGCTGATCTGGCCGCCGCCCATCTGCCCGCCGCCCATGTCGTCGCCGCCCATCTCGGACATGCCGCCCTCGGCGCCGCCGCCGCGACCGTCGAGGATCGTCAGCTCGCCGCGGAAGCGCTGCAGCACGATCTCGGTCGTGTACTTCTCGACGCCGGACTGGTCCTGCCACTTGCGGGTCTGGAGCTGACCCTCGACGTAGACCTTCGAGCCCTTGCGCAGGTACTGCTCGGCGACACGGGCCAGGTTCTCGTTGTAGATCACGACCGAGTGCCACTCGGTCTTCTCCTTGCGCTCGCCCGATGCCTTGTCCTTCCAGGACTCGGACGTGGCCAGGCGCAGGTTCACCACCGGATCGCCGGAGGCCAGCCGGCGGGTTTCGGGGTCGCGCCCGAGATTGCCCACCAGGATCACCTTGTTCACGCTGCCCGCCATCCCGCTCTCCTCTCGTTCCATCTCACTCGGGCGCATGCCCGGCCGACGCCGCGGACCACCGCTTCGGTCGCGCGAGTTGGGCCGAACGAGCCGGGCCCGGCAAGGGGAGGGGGCGCCTTGTGCCCGCTACACACATGCCGGAGGCCTGATCGCGTTCTACATTTGTTCGATGGCGGAGGCAAGCGCCGTCCGGGGTTGATCCGGACGGCGCGGCGGCTCAGTCGAGGGCGTCGAGCGACTGCGCCACGTCGGCGATCAGGTCCTCGATCGATTCCAGCCCGATCGACAGTCGCACGGTGTCCGGGCCGACCCGGGCGGCCGCCTTGTCGGCGGCGGGGAGCTGGCGGTGGGTGGTGGTGGCCGGGTGGATCGCCAGCGACTTGATCTCGCCGATATTGACGAGGTGCGAGATCAGGTTGAGCCCGGTGATGAACGCCTTGGCCGCCGCCTCGCCGCCCTTGAAGCCGACGGTGAAGATCGAGCCGGCGCCCATCGGCGCGTAGCGGTTGGCCATCTCCTCCCCGGGCTGGCCGGGGAGCGACGGATAGCTCACCCAGGCCACCTTCGGGTGGCCCTTCAGGAAGGCCGCCACCGCCCGGGCGTTGGAACAGTGTCGCTCCATGCGCAGCGGCAGGGTCTCGGTGCCGGTCAGCGTCAGGAAGGCGTTCATCGGCGACAGGCCGGGGCCGAGGTCGCGCAGGCCGAACAGCCGGCAGGCGACCGCGAAGGCGGTCTCGGGGAAGCGCTCCGAGACGACGAGGCCGTCATAGTCCGGCCAGGGCTCGTTGATCAGGTTGTAGCGGCCGGTTCCCTTCCAGTTGAAGCGGCCGCCGTCGCAGATGAGGCCGCCGATCACCGTGCCGGAGCCCGACAGGAACTTCGAGGTCGAGTGGACGACGATGTCGGCGCCGTGCTCGATCGGCCGGATCAAGGCCGGCGAGGCCAGCGTGTTGTCGACGATGAGCGGCAGGCCGTGCCGGTGGGCCACCGCGGCGACGCCCTCGAGGTCGATCACCGTGCCGCATGGATTGACGATCGACTCGCAGACGATCGCCCGTGTCCTATCGGTGATCGCGGATTCGAAGTCCTCCGGCGTCAGGCCGCGGGTGAATTGCGGCACGAGGTCGTAGCGGCCCTCCAGCCGGCGCATCAGGCCGAGCGACCCGCCGAACAGCCGCGACGAGGCGACGTAGGCGTCGCCCGACTGCATCAGGGTCATCAGAACGAGCAGCATCGCCGACTGGCCGGAGGCGACCGCGACCGCCGCCTTGGCGCCCTCGAGCGCGGCGACCCGGCGCTCCAGCGCCGCGACCGTCGGGTTCGAGCCGCGGGAATACGAGAAACCCGTCGCCCGCATGGCGAAGATGTCGGCGGCCTGCTCGTTCGACTCGAACACGAAGCCGTTGGTGAAGTAGATCGGTTGAGCCCGGGCGCCGGTCGCCGGGTCCGGGGCGGTACCGGCATGGACGGCCCGGGTTGCGAAATGCAGCTTGGTCGGATCGGTCATCGGGGTCGTCCGTGGGAAAGCTCAGGCGGCGCGGCGCACGGTGTCGTGGAGGGTGCGCACCAGGGCAGAGGGGGCGTAGGGCTTGGGGATGAAGCGGGCGCCCGGCGGCATGTCGTGCGGGCCGGGGCTGCCCATGCCGGACACCACCAGCACCGGGATGCGCGGCCAGCGCCGGGAGACGAGGCGAGCGAGGGCGAAGCCGTTCATCGAGCCGAGCGGCATGTCGACGTCGGTCATCAGCAGCTCGACGTCCGGGCGACTCTCCAGCACCTTGAGCGCCTGGTCGGCGTGGGGCGCCTCCAGCACGGTGAACCCGGCCTCGGCCAGGGTGTCGGCGGCCTCCATCAGCAAGAGGCCGTCATCTTCGACGAGGAGTACCACGGGAGCCGCCTCGCAGGCGGGGCTGAGCCCCTCGTGCTGCGCGTCGTGGGGCTTTCGGTCCGGATCAGATGTCATCGCGGCCAATGCGGGCGGGGACGAAAGGTTGCTGCCTATGGGTCCGCTCGCCGGGGGTCAAGCGTGGCCGGACGGGGCCCGGGACCATGCGTCAGGGTGCCCCGCTCCGGGAGTCGTCCGGGCGGTTCCGCCTTCGCGCGCCGACTGGAAGCCGCGCGACTCCCGGTTCTCAGGACCGCTCCGCGTTGCCGTCCTGCATCGCCGCCAGGGGAGCCTCGAGGTCCATCACCACGCCCTCGGTCGGGAAGCGCAGGCTGACCCGGCCGCCGAAGCTGTGCACCAGGCTGCGCTCGATTAGCCGGGAGCCGAACCCGCCGCGCCGGGGCGGCGCGACCGACGGGCCGCCGCTCTCCTGCCAGCGCAGGTGCAGCAGGCACGGCTCGTCGCCGGACAATGCCCACGTGACGGCGACGCGGCCCGACGGGCTCGACAGGGCGCCGTACTTCGCCGCGTTGGTGGCGAGTTCGTGCAGCATCAGCGACAGGGTGAGGACCGAGCGCGGGCCGAGGCTGACGGCGGGGCCCGACGCGACGAAGCGATCGGCCAGCGCGTCGAGGTGCGGCGCCATCACCCCGTCGACGACCGCGGCGAGGTCGGCCTCGGCCCAGGCGCCCCGGATCAGGACGTCGTGGGCGTCCGAGAGCGCCATCAGGCGGCCGTTGAACGCCTCCATGGCCGCCTCGACCGAGGTGGCGCTGCGCAGGGTCTGGGCCGCCACCGCCTGGACCAGTGCCAGGGTGTTCTTCACCCGGTGCGCCATCTCCTGCATCAGCAGCGCCTGTTGCTCCTCGGCCTGCTGCGCCTCGGTCACGTCGCGGGCGACGGCGAGCAGGCGTTCGGGGGTGCCGTCGGGCCCCTGGATGGCGGAGACCACGACGTCCCACCAGCGCGGCGCGTCGCGGGAGCCGGAGGGGGCGCGGAAGCGCCCGGTGCGCCCGGTCCGGGCGGCGGCCAGCGCCACCTCGGCGGCGACGCGGTCGCCGTCCTGCCAGGAGGTGGCCCATGGAGTGCCGATCACCGCCTCGTCGGGAAGGCCGGACGCGGCGCGGCCGCTCTCGCTCAGCCACTGCACCGTGCCGTCGAGGGCGAGGACCTGGATGCTGTCGCGGCTCGCCGCCAGCAGGCGCGCGGTGAAGGCTTCGCTCGCCTGCAGGCGGGCATTCAGCTCCTCGGCGGTGGCGAGGCGCGCCTCCCATTCGGCGGTGGAGCCGGAAAAGCCGGGTTGCCGCTCCGGCCCGCCGCGGGCATCGCGCAGGAGATTGCGCAGGCGGGCGGTCTCCTCGCTGATCGCGCGACGGCGCGCCGTCTCCTCGCGGGAGGCGCGTTCGGCGTCGGCGTCCTCGGCGACCATCGCACCAGCCTCCAGACCTGCCCGGGCGGTCGTCATCCGGGCCGGCGGCGGAGCATCGCGGCTGAACCGTTGCCGGGCCTGGACCCCGGCAATAGATCACGGGATCAGGCTTGGCTGCAATGCTTGCGGGAATTTTTCCCTTGCCGCCGCGCCGCAGCGGAAGGGGCACTCGCGGCGAAGGGATATTTTGCCGCGGATTGGCGGCGAGACGGCCCGGCCGCCCGGCGGCCGGGCCGATCGCTCAGGCGAGGGCCTGGTCGAGATCGGCGATCAGGTCGCGCGGGTCCTCGATGCCGACCGAGAGGCGGACCACCTCCGGGCCGGCGCCGGCGCGGGTCTTCTGCTCGTCGGTGAGCTGGCGGTGGGTGGTCGAGGCGGGGTGGATCACCAGCGAGCGCGTGTCGCCGATATTGGCCAGGTGCGAGAACAGCTTGAGGTTCGACACCAGGGCGATTCCGGCCTCGTAGCCGCCCTTCAGGCCGAAGGTGAACACCGCGCCGGCGCCGTGCGGGCAGTACCGCTTGTGCAACTGGTGATAGGGGTCGGCCTCGAGGCCCGGATAGCTCACCCAGGCCACCGCCGGGTGTCGGCTCAGGTGCTCGGCGACCGCCTTGGCATTGTCGGAATGGCGCTGCATCCGCAGCGGCAGGGTCTCGATGCCGGTGATGATGAGGAACGCGTTGAACGGCGACAGCGCCGGGCCGAGGTCGCGCAGGCCGAGCACCCGCACGGCGATGGCGAAGCCGAAATTGCCGAACGTCTCGGACAGGACCATGCCGGCATATTCCGGCCGCGGCTGCGACAGCATCGGGTAGCGGGCGTCGCCGGCCCAGTTGAACGAGCCGCCGTCGACGATCAGGCCGCCGATCGAGTTGCCGTGGCCGCCGAGGAACTTGGTGGCCGAGTGGACCACGATGTCGGCGCCGTGCTCGAACGGCCGGATCAGGTACGGCGTCGCCATGGTGTTGTCGACGACGAGCGGGATGTTGTGGCGCTTGGCGACCGCGGCGATCGCCGCGATGTCGGTGATGACGCCGCCCGGATTGGCGATCGACTCGATGAAGATCGCCTTGGTGCGCGGCGTGATCGCCGCCTCGAACGAGGCCGGATCGTCGGTCTCGGCCCAGACGACGTTCCAGCCGAAGTTCTTGTAGGAGTGGTTGAACTGGTTGATCGAGCCGCCGTACAGCTTGTTGGCCGCGATGAACTCGTCGCCCGGCTGCATCAGGGCGTGCATCACCAGGAACTCGGCGGCGTGGCCCGAGGCCACCGCCACGGCGGCGGTGCCGCCCTCGAGCGCGGCGATGCGCTCCTCCAGCACCGCGTTGGTCGGGTTGGTGATGCGGCTGTAGATGTTGCCGAAGGCCTGCAGCCCGAACAGCGAGGCGGCGTGGTCCACGTCGTCGAACACGAACGAGGTGGTCTGGTAGATCGGCGTCGCCCGCGCGCCGGTGGCGGCGTCCGGCGCCGCGCCGGCATGGATCGCGAGGGTGTTGAAGCCGGGCTGGCGGTCGGTCATGGCGTCCTCGGGCGTCGGTCCTTGGCCGACGTGCTTAGGACTTGGCGGGCCTGAGGGTCAAGCGCCGCCGCATGGCGTTGCGCACAGTAAAACCGAAATTTTTGCTTCCCGGGCGGGCCTCTCGACCGTTGTGGAGAAGTAACATCCACAAATCGAGCCGGTCGGAAAAGATCGATCTCGCTCGATCGGGTGCGGGCGGCCGATCGAGCCCCGCCCGCCCCGCGCGGCCCTCAGCGATAATGCCGGTGCCGACGGTGATGATGGTAGTGCCGACCGCGCAGGTTGGTGCGGTAGGCGCGCCGGCCCGGATCGATGCCGAGCACGCCGTTGACGCCGCCGACGGCGCCGCCGACCGCACCCCCGACGATGCCGCCGACCGGACCGGCAACGCGGTTGCCCTCGCGGGCGCCGCGCTGCATCCCGCCGGGAATGCCCTGCGCCTCGGCGGCGCCGGCGAGAGCCAGGGTGGAGACGGCGAGGGCGGCGAGGAGCTTGAGCTTCATGATCGTCACTCCGAGGCGGCCGGCGGGAGCCGGCCCGTCGAAGCAATAACGGCCGAGCCGCGCGGAAGGTGGCGGACGGCCTACGCGATCCGCCACCTTCGTTACCGAAACGTCACACCGGTGCTCGCCCGCCCCTCAATGGTGCTGGTGTCCGCTCGCGGTCTCCGGCGCCGACGCGCCGATGGCGCCGATCGCGAAGCGCACCGGCACGGTGCCGGCGCGGGCGAATGTGAGGCTGCCCTCCAGGGTGTCGCCGGCCTTCACCGGACCCTTCAGGTCGAGGAACATCAGGTGGTAGCCGCCGGGCTTGAGCACCACGGTCTCGCCGGGCTTGATGACAAGGCCGGACTCCACCGGCGCCATCTTCGCCACGCCCTTGTCCATCGCCATCTGGTGCACCTCGCCGCGGGCCGCGAGCGGGATCGAGGCGGAGACGAGGCGATCGGGTTCTGTGCCGGTATTGGTGACCTGCAGGTAGCCGCCCGCCACCTTGGCGCCGCCCGGCGTCGCACGGATCCAAGGTTGCTCGATGGTGAGGTCGCCGGCCTTCACCGGGCCGGTCGGGGCTGCGGCCACGGGTGTCGACGCGTGCGCAGCACCGGCCGCCGCCACGATGCGCACGCCCGGCGCCGGGGATTTCAGGTCGCGGGCCGACTGGCCGGCCGCCGGCACCTCGCGCCAGTCGGCGACGGCGCCGTCGCATTGCTGGCGCACCGGGAAGTAGACCGTGCCGCCCGGCGCGACCGCGTCGGTGAGCCGGGCCCGGAACACGAACTCGTCGTACTGGTCGTCGGGCAGGGAGCCGCCGGTCCAGGCGATCTCCTTCACGCCCTCGGCGATCGCGCCGTGATGGGACGGGTAGGCGCGGGCATAGGCGCCCTTGACGGTCGAGAGCTGCCAGCCAGCCTTCGGCATCGGCTTGGCGTCGATCACCCCCTCGGGGATCGTGACGGTCAGGCCGGTGGTGGCCCGGCCGTCGCAGCCATGGCCGATCTGGACCACGCCGCGATAGGTCTGGTTCGGGCTGCCTTGCGTGACGGCGAGGACGGCATGGGCCAGCGCGGGCGCGGCGGCCAGGGAGAGCGCGGCGGCGAGGCCGGCGCGGAACGGGAACGTCATGGAATCGTGTCCTGGAGAAGCGTGACGGGGACGGGCGGCAAGGGCCCGTCTACGGGCGGCAAGGCCCGGTCGAGGTCACGCGACCGGAGGACCGCGGGCGGAAGCGGGGCCGGCCGCCCGAGCGCGCGAGGCCGTGATCGCCGAAGGGCGCCAGGTCAGGCCGATGGCGGCCCGGGGCGGCCAGGCCTGCCCCGAAGCGGGCGCCGGCGGCGCCAGGGATTCGGAGCAGGCGAGGGGGCAGCAGGCATGGGCGCGGGCGAGGCCGTCGCTCCCCGGCGTGTCCTGATGGCCCTGGCACAGGATACCGGACCCGGCCGCGACCGGAGCGGGGCCCAGGCCGATGAGGTAGGCCTGGAGCACCAGCCCGTAGAGCGACAGCACGGCGACGAGCGCGCGCCAGCGCGACGTCCTCCCGCCCGATCGATGCCCGAGATCGCTCATCCGGCAAGACATAGAGGAGGCGTTGGGGTTCCGCCACGGCCGCGGCGGCCTGCGCCGACCGGCCGCGTTGCACAATTACCGCAGTCCACAGCTCAGCTCGGCGCTTCACAGCCATGCCCGCCGGGCGCCACAATCTGGCCCGCTCCTCATAGTGTCTTAACCGCATCCCGGCACCGTCACGGGCCATAGAATGGGGCGCAACCCGGCCGCGAGGCCGTCTCGTCGCAATCGTCGCCCCCGCAAGGTTCGAGAGCAGATTACCCATGCTGACACGCGTTTCCCTCACCGGTTCGCTCGGTCTGGCTCTCCTGGCCGCCACCGCCCTCCCGGCCCTGGCGCAGGACCGGGGCGGCGCGCTGGCCCAGGCCGAGTGGGCGCAGAACTACGATTCCGCCGCCACCATGCGGGTGCAGCGGTCCAACACGCCGATCCTCTCGCCCCAGACCCTGGCGGCGACCGAGCAGATGGTCGAGCGCTACCGCGACATCGTCGCCCGCGGCGGCTGGCAATCCGTGTCGGGCGCCGAGCGCCTGCGCGTCGGCTCGAAGAGCCCGGCGGTGACGGCCCTGCGCCAGCGCCTGATCGTCTCCGGCGACCTCGACCCGGCCGCCGGCTCCTCGCCGGTCTATGATTCCTACGTCGAGGCCGGCGTGCGCCGGTTCCAGGCCCGCCACGGCCTGAACCAGACCGGCTCGATGAACATCACCACCGTGCAGGCGATGAACGTCCCGGCCGACGTGCGCCTGCGCCAGCTCGAGCTGAACGCGGTGCGCCTGCGCTCCTACTCGGGCAACCTCGGCGAGCGCTACGTCATCGTCAACATCCCGGCGGCCCTGGTCGAGACGGTCGACGGCGACCACGTCGCGACCCGCCACGCCGCCGGCGTCGGCAAGATCGACCGCCAGTCGCCGATCATGAACGCCAAGATCCAGGAGGTGAACTTCAACCCCTACTGGACCGTGCCGGCCTCGATCATCAAGAAGGACCTGATCCCGAAGATGCAGAAGGATCCGGCCTACCTGACGGACAACAAGATCCGCATCTTCAACGGCGACCGCGAGATCCCGCCGTCCCAGGTCAACTGGCATTCCGACGAGGCGACCCGCTACCGCTTCCGCCAGGATCCGGGCGTCGACCTGAACTCGATGGGCTTCGTGCGGATCAACATCCCGAACCCGCACGGCGTGTACATGCACGACACGCCGGCCAAGGGCATCTTCGGCGACGATTTCCGCTTCGTCTCCTCGGGCTGCGTGCGCGTGCAGAACGTGCGCGAGTACGTGTCCTGGATCCTGCAGGGTACCCCGAACGCCAACCCGGACACGATCGAGGCGATCATCCAGGGCGGCCAGCGGGTCGATGCCCGCCCGGTCGCACCGATCCCGGTCTACTGGACCTACATCACCGCCTGGTCGACCCCGGACGGCCTCGTGCAGTTCCGCGACGACATCTACAAGCGCGACGGCGCCGGCGCCCCGACCGCCTCGATGGCCGCCGCCGCCGCCGGCCCGCGCAACTTCAACCCGGACGTCGACGAGGATCAGACCAACTGATCGTCCGACACGGCGCGCTCTGATGACGGCCCGGGCGAGAGCCCGGGCCGTTTCGCGTCGCGACGACCTCATCCGGACGGAGAGGCGCCATGCCGGTCGCCGTCAGGCGGAACCGTTGCACGGGCCGCGGCCATGCTTCGCGGGGTCCTGCTCGCGGCCTACGCGGGGCAGGTCCTGATCGGTGTCGCCGGCTTCGCCGATTGGACCCACGTCCTCAACCCGGTGTACGTCCACGACGTCGTCGTCATCGCGTCCGGGCTCGGGCTGCTCGCCGGCGGCCCGACGCTGGCGCCGGCCTGCGACGGCACTGGGGATGCCGTGGTGCGCCTTCCTCGTCGGGGCTGCCGGCGTCTCGCCCTTTGTCGTGCGGGCGCCCTCTCCGCTCCGGTCGGTCGAGATGCCGCCGCTCGCCGTGGCCAACCCGTTCGTGGCGAGCGGCGACAGCCTGTTTGGCGCCCGCTCCGGCACGAATCTGCGGTGGACGCGGCTGCTCGACCGGGACCTCGCGATCCCCGACGGCGCCGATCCGGAGGAGGTCGCATTCACCGTCACCGAAGCGGGCGACCTGCTCGTCCTGCACGGCGGCACCGAGATCGCCCGCTTCGCCGTCGCGACCCTGCGAAACCGTCTCGCCGGCGCGACGCCCGCCTCTTCGAAGGAACGCTCACCATGACTCAGGATCCGGAATCTCGCCTCGACGCGCTGGAGACCCGCATCGCGCACCAGGATGCGACCATCGAGGATCTGAACCGCATCGTCACCGAGCAGTGGAGCGCGATCGATCTCCTGACGCGCCACGTCGCCGCCCTGCGCGAGCGGGTGCGCGAGATGGCCGAACGCCCGACCGGAGCCGTCGGCGACGAGCCGCCGCCGCCGCATTACTGACCGCCGGGACCGCCCCGGGCCGCGAGGCCCGGGGCGGATCGCGGCTCAGAACGTGCCGAACTTGAAGTTCAGGCCTGCGCGCACCAGGCTGCCCTCGGTGCGGAAGCGGGTGAAGTAGCCGACGCCCGGGCTGAGCGGCGCGCCGGTCGATGCGACCAGCAGGTTGCGGCTGCCGAGGTCGTAGCGGATGTACTCCGCCTTCAGGGTCACCGCGTTCGACTTGAAGACGTTCAGGAACGAGTCGGTCGGCAGGGCGTACTCGACGCCGCCGCCATAGGCGTAGCCCGTCTCGATGCGCGAGCGGCTGCCGAAATAGGTGACTGGCGCGTTGGTCTGGAACGCGACCGTCTGGGTCACGTCGCCGTAGGCGAAGCCGCCGGTGCCGTAGACCAGGAAGCGGTCGAAGGCGTAGCCGATCCGGCCCCGCACCGTGCCGAGGAAGCTGAGATCCGCCCGGTAGGTGTTGGTCAGCTGGTTGGGGTTGAACGCCGGCAGGAAGATCGACTCGGTGCGGCGCCGGTTCAGGTCAGTATAGGCGGCGTCGGCCTCGAGACCGATGACGAAACCGGAGCCGGGCGTGAACTGATAATTGTAGCCGACCTGGCCGCCCGCGGTGAAGCCGTCCTGCGCCAGCGGCACGCTCGCGCGGCGCAGCCCGTTGCTGACATTGGCCTGGAGCGCGCCGATCCCGACCGTGCTCACCCGGTCGGCCTCGGTGTAGGCGTAGCCGGCATTGATGCCGAAATAGGCTCCGGTCCAGGTGAAGACCGGCACCGGCGTAAAGACCGGCGGCGGCGCGACGCGCCGAGGAAGGTCGGCGGCCGAGGCGGCGCCGACGGACAGGGCGACGGCGGTGCCGGCGGTGAGCAGCGATTTCAGCATGGGTCCCGGTTTTCCTCTCGCGCGATCAAGACGCCGACGATGTGTGAGGCCGCGTTCCTCCATCTCCAATGACCGGCGGGCCACGACGCGGGGAAAGTTGCAGATTTTCTCTTGTCGGAGGTCGTCTATTGGCCATTTGCGGCGCACAGTGACCGCAACGACACAGATTTGCCGAAGATGAAGGTGGGTATAAATTTTCCGTGAGCAGGGATTAAAGCGGATTCGTCGTGCTTCATTGGTGCTCGACCCGCCGGGGCGGCGATGCGGCCGACACCGCGAGACGAGCCTGCCGGCACCGCTCGGCGCCCCCCTCTCGACGGCCGGCTTCGCAAGGGACCCGGCCCACGAATTTTCCCCAACGATGCTTTCAATTTTTTTGTGTTTTCTTCTTCTCGTTTCAAATCCAATCTGCGCGCGGATCGGGTCCGACGGACCGATCACCGGCATCGATCGACCCGATACGAGGTTTTGAGGCCCGGTGGCGCGCGCGGCGGAAGGTCCGGGCGTCACCGCCTTGGACTCTCGGTCGCCCGCGTGTAGAAGCCGGCCGATCCCAGTCATAGACTTCCGCACCGGCGCTCCGTCCGGGCGGCCCCCGAGGAAACCCGAGGCCATCATGAGCGTGGGCACCGCTGCCAACTCCCGGTCCAACTCGTTCTTCTCCGCGTCGCTGTCCGACGTTGATCCGGAGCTCGCCGGCGCGGTCGCGCAGGAGCTCGGGCGTCAGCAGCACGAGATCGAGCTGATCGCCTCGGAGAACATCGTCTCCCGCGCCGTCCTCGAGGCGCAGGGCTCGGTCCTCACCAACAAGTACGCCGAGGGCTATCCCGGGCGCCGCTACTACGGCGGCTGCGAGTTCGTCGACATCGCCGAGACCCTCGCCATCGAGCGCGCCAAGCGCCTGTTCGGCTGCGCCTTCGCCAATGTGCAGCCGAATTCCGGCTCCCAGGCCAACCAGGCCGTGTTCATGGCCACCATGCAGCCGGGCGACACCTTCCTCGGCCTCGACCTCGCCGCCGGCGGCCACCTCACCCACGGCGCGCCGCCGAACGTCTCGGGCAAGTGGTTCAAGCCGGTCTCCTACACGGTGCGCCGCGACGACCAGCGCATCGACATGGAGCAGGTCGAGCGCCTCGCCCACGAGCACAAGCCGAAGGTCATCATCGCGGGCGGCTCGGGCTACCCGCGCCACTGGGACTTCGCCCGGTTCCGCGAGATCGCCGA